>NZ_BPQD01000003.1 GCF_022179065.1 Methylobacterium adhaesivum | reverse complement strand
ACTTTTCAGGAGGCAGGCCACGAGCAGCTCAACAGTAGCCTGACCATCACGGAGAACCCCGTGGAGGTCGGCGCCGCCGTGACGGATCACGCCTACATCAACCCCAAGCGCATCACGATGGAGGCCATCTCCGGATCGCGCGCAGGGATGGTAGGGGCATCGGCCGCCTATGCCGCCCTGGTCCGCCTCCAGGAAACGCTCGAGCCTTTCGACATCGTGGCCGGCTTCAGCCTGTTCCGGAACATGCTGATCGAGGACATCACGGTGGACCGGCTCAAGGGGCGTGGCCGCATCTGCTACTTCACGGCCGAGCTGGTCGAGGTGATCCTGGTCGATACGGCGTCGGCCGGCGCCGGCGCTGGGGGCCTCGGAGGCTTGGGCGGCTTCGGTGGGGCCCTGGGCGGCATCATAGGTGGCGTCCTCGGCGGTGCCGTCAGTTCCGTGTTCGGGCGCGGCATGCTGCAGTCCGGCCTTACCGCTGGTCGCCTTGCCGCCAGCGTGGTCGATCGCGGGGCGCCGACGCTCTTTCTCGGGAACACTGCCACCCAGGCGGTGACGAACGTGGGGCTGTCGGCCTTCCGCGGAGCGCTCTGATGCGAGAGTTCATCATCTCGGACGCGCCCGATCAGGAGTTCACGACGATCATTACCGGCCTGCGCTGCGCATTCCGGTTCCGCTACAACCCAACGTCGGACCGTTGGTCGTTCGATCTACGCATCGGCGACGAGCCTCGCCTGGCCGGCCGGCGCATCGTGCTGGAGACGGATCTTCTCGGCCCGTTCCGGCTGGGCATCGGCGCCATCGTCGCTCTCGACGTCGAGGGGCGCGGCAACGTCCCGGACCGCCGGACGCTTCCGGCGCGCAAGGTGCGCCTCTACCACCTCGAACCCGAGGAAGTCGCCGAGGTGAGGGCCCTTCCATGACGCAGTACCTTCGCCGCGTTATCGCGACCTTCAAGGGCGACAGTGGCTCGTACCGGGTCACGGACCTCAAGATCTCTTTCGAAGTGTCGAAGACCATCACCGGCACGCCGAACGCAGCCGAGATTTCCATCTGGAATATGGCCGGCGGTAACCGGTCCCGGATCGGCAAGGAGTTTGATCGGGTCACCCTGCAGGCCGGCTACGAGAAGGCCGGCAATATCGGCATCATCTTCGATGGGCACGTCCGCGAGGTCACCCACTCCCGCGACGACACCGACATCGTCACCAAAATCGAATGCGGCGACGGCGACAAGGCCAAACGCAAGGGCGTGATCGCCAAGACCTTCCCGGCCAAAACGAAGCCGAAGGACATGGTCAAGGAGATCCTGAAGAACATGCCCGACGTGGCGCAGGGCGAGTGGAAGGGCCTGGACGACCTTCCCGAGTACAAGCGCCCGGTGACGATGTGCGGCCCGTGCTGGCGCGAGCTCGACAAGATCGGGCGCTCGCACAAGCTATTCTGGTCCGTGCAGGACGGAGCGCTGGAGATCATCCCGAAAGATGGCAACCTCCAAGACGAGGTCCTCATCTCGAAAGCGACGGGCATGGTCGGCGTGCCGAGCGTCACCGACGCCGGCATCAAGGTGACGACCCTGCTGAACCCGCAGCTTCGATGCAATCGGCTGGTGAAGGTCGAGAGCCAGATCCTCGAGCTGAACGGTAAGGGCCAGCGCTACCGCATCTCCGGCCTCTCGTTCAGCGGCGACAATCGCGACGGCGACTTCCACGCCGTCGTTCAGGGCGAGACCGTAAAGGGCGCGTCCGAAGGGACGAAGAAGGGGGGCAAGTGATGGCAGGCCTTCTCGAAACCCGGGCCGTCCGAGGCAATTACGCGGATGCCGCGAGCGCCGACACGGAATCCGAGCGGATCGACATGTGGACGTCGATGCCGGGCAGGATCGTGAAGTTCGACCCCGAGAACCAGACCGCCACGGTGAAGGTGCTCTACAAGCCGAAGCTTGCCGGCAAGGCGACGGAGATCCCGGACCTCCTGGGGGTCCCGGTCATGTTCCCCCGCGGCGGCGGCGCAGCCCTGACGTGGCCGGTGAAGGAGGGCGACGGCGTCCAGCTCTCGTTCCAGAGTCGGAACATGGACGCTTGGTACGAAAAGGGGGAGGCGGCCGAGGCGGATACGGCCCGGATGCACGATCTGTCCGATGCGGTGGCCCATCTCGGCATGGAGCCGAGCACCAAGAAGCTCGCCAACTTCAACAACGAGCACACCCAGCTGCGCTCCGAGGACGGCAAGAACGCCTTCACCTTCGATCAGAAGAACGGCAAGTTCAAAATGACTGGGGCAGGGGGCAAGTACGACCTCTTCACCATCGTCGAGTCGATGCTCGACTTCCTCGCCAAGGACAAGCTCAACGGCGCCGGCACGGGCCCCCAGGGCGGCCTTGAGTACCAGCAGCAGTTCGCTGAGCTGAAGTCCCACCTCGGCCAGATCAAGCTCTAAGGCACCCCGGCATGGCGGCGTTCTTCGGCCTCGCGCTCGACGCGACCACGCACGACCTGTTTCTGGCGCCCGACGGCAACCTCGCCACGGTCACGGACAACGAGGCCATCGCTCAGCACGCCAAGCAGCGGCTGCTGTCCTACCGCGGCGAGTGGTTCCTGGACACGGAGGCCGGCGTGCCGTGGTTCCAGGAGATCTTCGTGCGCCCGCACAACCCCGCGATCATCGACGCGCTCATCAAGCGCGAGATCCTCGACACGCCCGGCGTCGCCAGCCTCGACAGCTTCGATCTCGAGATTGACGAGCGCCGCCGCTCCATCTCGGTCCTCGAAGCCGTCGGCCGATCCATCCTCGACGAATCCCTGGAGGTCACCCTTTGACCTACGGCGTCACCCCCATCGGCTTCGCGCGCAAGGAGCTCTCGGTCATCCTGGCCGAGATCGAAGAGCGCGCGATCATGATCTTCGGCGCCGAGGTCATCCAGTCCTCGCAGTCGCCCATGGGGCAGCTCAACGGCCTTATGGCGAACCTCATCGCCGGGACGTGGGAGCTGGGCGAGGACGTCTACTCGTCCCTCGACGCCGACCAGTCCGAAGGAAACAACCTCGACCGGATCGCGAAGCTGCGCCTCCTGGCACGATCGCCGGACGAAGGCGACCTGGATCTCCGCCGCGCGATCACGAATCTCGACCGGGCGAACATCGACATCCAGGATCTCGCGCGCGCGGTCCGGTCTGTCCCGGGCGTCACCTACGGCTATCCGTTCGTGAACGAGAAGGACGCGGTCGACGCGCGCGGCCTGCCGGCGAACAGCGTCTCCGTGGCCGTCGTGGGCGGTGATGACGCCGAGGTGGCGGCTACGATCCGGCGCTATGTCGTCCCTGGCATCTCGACCTCGGGCAGCCATGTCGTTGAGACGTCCGTCGACGGCCTGTGCCGCACGATCCGGTTCACCCGGCCGACGGTTGTGCCGCTCACCCTGAAGGTGACGATCCGGTCTATCGAAAGCCCGTGCGCCTGCCAGCCGCCGAACGTCCTGGCGATCCGCGACACGATCGCGGCCGGGCTGGCGACGTGCCCGCTCATCAACGGCGAGGACCTGACCAAGCACCGGATCGCGGTGGCGCTCAGCGCCATGCCCAACGTCGAGCTCGTCGCCGCCGAGGCGATGCGGCCCGGCGGGGCGTTTTCGCCGCTGCCGTTCGGGCTGACCTTCGGAGAGCTCGGGCAGGTGAGCATCGACAGCAACAACGTGGCCTACGCCACATGACGGCGTGCCGGGCCGCTGGGGATCTCGTCGAGGCGGAAGTCGACCGGATCAGGACGCAATACCGGGAGTCCCCGAACCTCCTCGCCTACTTCCGGCACGTGCTGGGGCAGATCGCCGAGGCGCAGACCGCCCTCTGCCGCATCCCCGCTGCCTTCGATCTCGACACGGCCGTAGGCGACCAACTGACCATCCTGGGCAAAGACCTCGGGTTCCCCCGGCGCCACTGCCAGGGCCAGTTCCGGCCGGTGTTCGGTTTCGGCGCCAACGGCTTTACCGGCATCACGCCGTCGGTCGGTCCCTACTTCGGCTTCCCGTGCAATGACGAGGCGCCCGAAGCCCGGGTGACCGGCTTCTGCGGCGGCAGCTTCTGTGCCGACGGCGGCGAGCCGGAGTTCGGGTTCGGGTGCTCCACCGACATTCCCCGCGACCTGCCCGTATCCGGCTTCTGCGAAGAAGGCACGTGGTTCGGTTGCACGGACAGCGAGATCGCTCCCTGCGACCTCGGCTGCGAGAGCATCATTCCGGTGGAGGGCTATTGCGAGGACGGGTCCTGGCTCGACTGCGACGGCCCCCGTTTCGACGATTACACCTTCACCGACGACGAGCTGTATCGGCGCTACCTGAAGGTCCGCCGCTACCAGATCCTCGGCCTCTACGACCTCGACTCCCTGAACGCCGCCCTGCGCGGCATCTGGGGCGCCTCGGCCTTCGTTGCCACGATGGACCGCGGCCAGATCACCCTGGCCTCAGGCCGCATCCTCTCCAACGTCGAGAAGCAGATCCTCCCCATCACGGTGAAGGTCCTGCCGATCGCCCCTGGCATCCGCCGCCTCGTCCACGTCGACCCCGGCCGCCCCTTCGGCTTCGGCGAAGGCTGGGGCGGACTCTGCGACAGCGTCTGGCACAACCCCCAATCGGTGATCGACTGACATGCGTGAACGCTTCCTCTTCTCATGGGCGGACGGCAAGGACAGCGCCGGCCAGGACCTCCGGCGTGTGCCGACCAACGCCGAGATCGCGGCGGGCTACCCCTGCGGCCCTGCCGACAAGCCGCTGCACAACGAGGTCACTGCGCGTGGCCTCATGGCGGCGAACGAGCTGGGATACCTCGTGGAGGTCAACGACCTCGCTTTCGACGAGGACGACCAGACCCAGGTCTATCAGGCGGTCATCCGGACCCACCTCATCCCCGAGGACATGACCCTCTACGTGCCGGCACAGTACCCGACGATCCACGCGGCGCGGCAGTACCTGCTGCGCTACCGGATCGCCGGCGACGCCAATGTCCGGATCCAGCTCGGCGCCGGTGACTTCCCCATCGACATTTCGACGGGGCCACTTTTCCTCGACCATCCCGATGGCGGCCGCATCGAGATCGTCGGTCAGCCGCTCACCGGCACGGGGTTCCCGACGCCGACCGAGGTGGATCTGCCGAACCGGACCACCGTCGAGCAGCTCATCCGCCAGCGCTTCCCCAGCCGTATCGTCATCACGGGCGCGGTGCCCGGGTTCTTCCTGCTCTCCGGCACGATCAAGCGCATCAAGGACCTCGCCTTTATCGGCGACGGCACCTCATCCCAGGACGGCATTCGCATCGGCGAGTGGGTGGGCCAGATCGGGTCGGGCAACATCAAGCTCGAGAACGTCTGGGCGCACAACATCGGCGGCAACGGCATGCGGTCGAACTACAACGCCGCCATCGCCGGCCAGAACCTCGGAGCGACCTACTGCGGGGGCGCCGGCTTCCTCGCTGCCAACCTCAGCGGCATCCAAGTCGGCGGCGCGTTCATCTCCGTCCGCAACGTCGGCGCCGGCATCGCCGTTCGCGACACCAGCTTCATCGAAGGGGTGGTCGGGGCCGAGTGCTACTTCAACCGCAACTCGATCGGCATCGTCGCTCAGGACATGGGCAACGCAAAGTTCCGCGATGCGACCCGACTGGAGATCAAGAATAACGCCTCCTTCGGCGTCCTGAACTCGTGGGCCTCCCTGCTGTCGGTCCCGCTGTTCGTCACCGGTGGCGGCAACGGTGGCGTCGACATCCAGTCTGACGTCGGTTCGACGGCGACGATCCCTAGTGGGACGTCCCTGACCATGAGCCCGGCCGCCAACACCATCGGCAACAACAACTCCTACAACCGGGTGGCCTGACATGACGCAGATCAACAAGGTGTTCGTGTCGGCCGAGGACACCGTTCTTGCGGTCCACCCCTACGATCAGGCCGTGGCCGACGATGCCTATGGTGCTGGGGTCACCGTTGCCTTCTTCGACGCGACAGAGATGCCGTCTCCGGTCGAAGACACATTCGACGAGGAGGGTCGGCGCATGGGCGGCGTCCCGCGCCGGCTCGATAAGGGGTGGGCCAAGAAGCACGTGCCGCCGCTGCCCGATAGCGTCACCAGCACCCAGGGCAAGCTCGCCCTCATCGCGGCCGGGCTCTACGAAGGCGTGCTCGGCGCCATCCAGGACGTTCCGGATCCGACCGAGAGGCTGATCGCGCAGACGAAGTTCGACGCCGCCCGCTGGTATCGAACGGACCCGCTGTTCAGCGAGATCGCCGGCGCTATCGGTATTCCCGCCAAGCAGTTCGACGGCCTCTGGCGCGACGCGATGGCCCGGTGATGGCTGGGCTGGATCCCTTTCAGGCATGGACGAACGCCGACTGGTTGGAGACGATCCCGGTCATCGGCCTCGCACCTGAGTACCAAGTCGCAAAACTGCGCGCCCGCATGGAGGTGCGGCGCGAAGCCAGTGCGACCACGGCCATCCTCTCGGCATCGACCTTCACCGGCGAGTTGCGTTTCGTCACCGACGACGAGGGCCTGCACCTCGCGATCGGCATATCTGCCGCCCGGATGGCCCAGGTGCAGCCTGCGGACCATGTGCGCGACGTCCTCATCCTCTACGGCGGCTCGGTCATCCATTCCGGCTTCGGAGCCGTGGTGATCAGCCAAGGCGTGACGCGGATCTAATCAGCATGGCGATCGACTTCTCGACGCGCGGCCCTCCCGGCGCCGACGGCAACAGCTTGCTATGGTTCCTGCGGGATCCGAACGCGGCAGACGGGCGCTTCGGCGACACCGCCATCAACCTCAACACCACCCTGCTGTTCGCCAAGGACGAAAGCGGGATCTGGCAGCCGCAGTTCGAGCTGCGCGGTAAGCGCGGGCCGAACGGCCTGCCCGGCCCCCAAGGCTTCGGCTTTCTCGCCGGCACGCTGGCTCCCACCTCGGCGGCCGGCCGCGATGGCGACTTCTATCTGCGTGACACCGACGCCGGTCCCTTGCTCTACGGCCCCAAGACCTCGGGCGCATGGGGCAACCCGGAACCGCTGATCGGCCTCGTGATGGGTCTGGGCCCGCCGCAGCCGACCACGGGGTTCGACGGGCAGGTCTACCTTGATCGGCAGAACGCTGTCTTCTACGGGCAGAAGGTCAACGGCGCTTGGCCGGCACCGACCCCGCTCGTCGGGCTGCTGGTCGGCAGCGGGGCGCCGTCCCCGAGCCAGGGCTACGACGGCCAGACCTACCTCGACACGGTCGCGGCCCACTTCTACGGCCCGAAATCGAACGGTCAGTGGCCGACGACCAAGACGCCGCTCGTCACTGTCATCACCGGCACCGTCGCGCCAGGCGCGGGCGTTGGGATCGACGGCCAGACCTACATCGATACCGCCAACCAGGTGATCTACGGCCCGAAGGCCGGGGGCGTCTGGCCAGCGGGGGTATCTTTCGCGGGCGCCGTCGCCAACTGGACCGGCGCCGCCTACGCGGCCGGCACGACCTACGCCAAGAATGCTGGCGTCTCCTACAACGGCTCGAGCTACGTCAGCCTGCAGAACGCGAACACGGGCCACCAGCCCGACACGTCGCCGACCTGGTGGCAGCTCGTCGCTCAGAAGGGCGACACGGGCTCCGTCTCCGGTGACCCTCAGTACGCCGCGACCGTGACGGGTGCCCAGCGCGCCCTCCGCACCGCCCGCTTCATCAACGCCTCGACCTTCCCCTGAGAGAATCAAATGGCACTTGATCCAAACCACGTCGGGTCATACCGGCCGTTTTCGCCTGCGCGGATCTTGCCGGTTCACGCGACCCGGCCGGTGTTCGTGTTCTCGTCGGCGGATGTTGGGACAGGCCCTCCAGCGACAGTCGGCGGCTCTCGGCTGTTCGGCCTGTCCGCCGCGCAGTTTCAGAGCACCCCGGCCGCTCTCTCCATCCGCCTGTTCGCCGCTCGTCGCCTCACGAAGGTGTCCGACATGGGCACGGCGTCGATCACCACGAACACGATCACCCGGACGACGGGCAACTTCATCACCGATGGCTGGCTCGTGGGCGACAGCGTCGGGCTGCGCAACACCGCGAACGTGGCCGCCGTCGACAACGCTCAGATCACCGCCGTGTCGGCCACGACCCTCACCTTCGCGGCCAATACCTTCACCGCTGAGACGCCGCCGGCCAACGCCGAGTTCTGGCGCCTGCATCTTCTCAGCACCTCAACCCTGGCCTCCGGCGCGGGCTCGACCGCCGGCACCGCCGCGCTCGACCTCTTCACCGACGCCAAGCCGTTCATGGATGCCACGCCGAACCGTGCCCTCGCGGTCGGTCCCGGCTCCGGGTACTTCGCCGCGCTTCTGTCGGCAGTTTCGTCTGGGGGCTACGTCGATATCACCCCGTTGGCCGGGGATTACTGATGGCCTACGGGGCGATGGGGCCGCAGCCGCACCAAATCGGCAATCAGGCGTATTTTCGGAGCGGCGCCGTTGGGGCAAAGCTTATCGCGCGCATTCCTCTGTTCGCGGGTACAACGAACGGCGTCGTCCCCGATGGGGCAAACTGGCTTTCCTCCCGTGCAGTTGGTGCGGGCGGGGGCGCCAATCCAAGCGGCAACCCGAGCGGGAGCGGCGGCGCCTTTGCCCGTGAGGATCGCAGCTGCACGCCTGGACAGGCTTACACCGCCGTCGTTGGCGCAGGAGTAAACGCAGGCAACGGGGGCAATAGCACGCTTACGCTCGCCGGCATCCTGATCCTCTTGGCCGAGGGCGGCAAAACGGGTCAAACGCCCGGCCTAGCCGCGAACTGTGTGGGCACAATCAAGGCTTCTGGGGGAGCGGGTAATTTCGGCGGCAACGGCGCGGCAGGGACAAACGGCGGTAGCGGCGGCAGCGGCCCACCCGGCGGGGCTGGGGGTGGGTCCGCTGGCGAACGCAACGTAGCAGATGCGCTAATGCTCGGCGGGCTCGGAGCTGATTGCCGGAACGGTCGCGGTGGCTTCCCTGGAGGCGGCGCACAGTTTTTCTATTCGAACAGCGGCGGCGATACATCTACTGCGGCAGGCGGCGACGGCCTTATGTTTCTGGAGTTTTGGACCGCAAAGCCTTGATCGTTTTAGGAAATTCCTAAATCGTAGAATATGTCTGCGGACCAATTAAACGACGCTGGCTTTTCACGAGCTTGATTGAAATAGGAAGACAACTTTTCGACAATTGAAGCGCCTGTAACCCTGTCGTCTCCGATAAAATATTCGTCCGTTCGACGCAAATGCACGGAACCGCCATCGCCGATTTTCCCCTCGAAAACTAGCCTTGGAACCCGGTTGACGTACTCCGCTCCATGCTCGTCCGACGGTAAGTCGGAAGCGAGCATCGCCGGAATCAGAGGAATGCAGTGAGCCCTCAACTCGCTTAGCCGCAGTGCGTCGTATCTCTCGCGCGCGGCGGCATTGAACCGATCCTTCAGGCGCCGGGCTGGGACCCCGCCATACACGCCGAAGGCAGGGCAGACGCCAGACACGACGGCGCCTGCAGCGACTACCGATCCCGTGCCAACTTCGGCGCCTCCGAGGACCCGCACGCCGGACGACAAAACCACGTTGTCGCCGAACCGAACCGGGCGGCTGTTCGAGGAAAACGTCAGCTTGTCCTCTTCGCTCAGGAATAGGGCGTAGGCGCCGCCGAAGCTGCCGATCGTAATGTTGCACGGCGTGTCGTTGCGGTGATTGCCGCCCACGATGATCCGCGCGTCCACGTCGGCCTCACAGAACGCGCCGCACGTGAACACCTCGTCGGTGTCGTCGGGCAGGTTCAAGACCCGCAGGTTGCCGACGAGGCCGCTCGAAAATCGGCCAAAGCGCAGTCGGTGCTCAGGCCCGATCCGAACGTCCACCGCGTAAGGCCGGTAGATCTCGCCGAAGTAGCGCGATCCCTCAGGCACTTTGATCTCGTAGATCAGCTTCGGGTCGATCCGCACCGCCACCCGGCACTCCATAGCCGCCAACCCGCATCGCCTACCGCATCACGGGCGCTCGCGCGACCGCAAGGCCGGATCAGCATGACCGACTACCGCCTCATCACCCTCTCCACCCTCACGCCCCTGGAGCCCACCGGCCCGCTTCCGGACTGGCTCGTGGCCGCCAACCCGTCCGAGGATCAGATCGCCGGCCTCGGCTGGTCCGGGCGCACGGGGCAGGGCTACTTCCGCATCGCCATCGCCGACGATCCCCCGTTTGATCCCGACACCCACCGCCTCTCCGATCCCGTCGAGGGCAAGCCCGACCCCAAGACCAAGACCATCCCGGCGGTTCGGGAGGTGGTGGCGCTGACGGCGGACGAGATCGCGGCGCGCAATCCGATCCCCGACAACCCCACGCTCGGTGACTGGCGCGTGGCCTTGGTGCTCTGGGGCCGCCTTGCCGAGGTGCTGGCCCGGATCAAGGCCCTAGTGGACGCGGGCAACCCGCTCGGCGTCGTGGCCCAGGAGCGTGTCGAGTACAGCAATAACGTCTTGCGCGCACAGCTTCTCCAGCTGAAGGACGTGTTCGGCTTCACCGAGGCCGACGTGGACGAAAGCCTGTGGCGCGCCGACCGGGTGTCGAAGGGCGACCTGTCGGGCGTATGGCCGCTTGAGGGGTAGGGGGACAGACACAGGGTGTCGGTGGGGTACCATCGGTTGACCCTGTCCCGCTTAACGTGGTGCATACGAGGTGCCCCTTCGCCCTACATGCGAGCCATCCGTGAAGCTCTCACACAATGCGTTCTATAACTTTGATTTGGGACCGACCGCTGAACGGCTTGTTGGGGAACTATTTTTTCCCTACGAAGTCGAGATCCATATCGGCACCTCAATATTCATCTTTGGTCGTTTCTCAATTGGTCTGATCGGGCGGCTTAGCATTCTCTCGGAGCCTCCCAGCACTCCAACTGTGCTGTTCCGCGCAGGGGCTTTCACCGAAGCGCACGCGTCAAGCAGAATCATCATCGGCGGCGAACACGGGGTGTCGAGCGTCCTGCACAACTCGTTCGGGGTATACGGGAAGCTCTTCACGCACCTCTTCCCCGATGATGAGAAGCGCTGTGTCCGAATGGAGGCTAAGGGCGTCATCTTAAGGGATGGCGTGATCCTTTCAGCGGATTCCACTGTCATTGATGGGGTTACTATCGGCGATGGAACAGTTCTTGCGGCGGGCGCCGTCGCGGTTGGCGACTGCGGAGCATACAGCATCTACGGTGGTGTGCCTGCGAAACAGATCAAACGGCGATTGACGCCGGAGCAAATTACAGTTGTTGAAGGCTTCGATCTTGCCAGGGTTCGCAGCCACTGCCTAACGGCCACGCCCTCAATATTGCGGCGACTTGAGCAGGGTCAGCTTCAGATCGCCGAAGCGCGCGGGATGGTCGAGCACATGACGGATGTGCCACGCATCATCATGGCCGGCACGAAGGGTAGCAACAACGAGATCATTCTGGGCGAGATCCAGGCCTTCCAGGTGGGCGATCGGAACATCACCGACGAGGCGCAGATCAAAACGCTGCGCGACTACTTCGCTCAGGCCAAGGCAGGGCGTTCCAGCATTAAATGGTCCCCTGACGTGTTCCACGCAATCGGGGCGTCCTAAATCACGGCAGCCTCCGGCAGGGGCTTCCGTTCCCCGCAACGTGAGCCCTCGCGACGGAAGCGACTGCATGAACGCCACCGCCGTCATCGACACAGCCGACATTCTCCTGGCCCAGCCCATCGCGGTCCGGCCCGGCGAATCCATCGACTTCTCCGGTACGGCCCTGTCCGTTGACTTCGCCCCGATCCGGGGCGGCTCGGTGGTCATGTCGGCCTCGACGGCGGACGGGACGCTGGCGTTCGTTGGTGGGGATGCGCCGTACTTCCGGATTGATCTGCCAGTGGCGGGCCGCGTGTGGCGCGTCGAGCGGCCGACGGCGGTGCGCGGGGACATCCTGCGCCGGCCGGATCCCTCGAACCCGGGGCAAGTCGAGTGGCTCGGCCGCACCGAGCTTCTGGTTCTGCCGGGCTCGTCGTCGGCCGCCATCGCGCTCGCAGCGCAATCGCCCGTCCTTCTCGACGCCCAGCCTTACGATGAACGGATCGTTACGACGCCGATGCTCATCGGTCCGCAGGGGCCGCCGGCCTACCCCGCCTTCGATCCCCTTACCGACGAAGGCAAGGCGCTGCGCATCGTGGGTGGTGTTCCGACGTGGGCGTTCTGAGGGAGGGTATAGGCGGGCAACTTACGGAACATCCACTTGGATCCTGTGCCCCTTAGGGCTGATAGCCCGATCCGAAGGAAAGCGCGCCAAACCAGAAAGCGGCGACGAGCGCCGGTCGGTCCGTGATCGTCATCCATTCGCGCAGCACCGGTTACCAGATCTTCCCAGGCAACCTGATGCAAATCTACCGGTATGGAAGGGGTGTTTCCTATGCCGGCTCAACACTTCTGCGCGAGGCGTACCATGCCAACGCCGCTCGCCATCGCGAACGGCATCCAGGCGGCGGCAGTGCCATACGGCTTGCTTCAGCCCGCGCTGGTCGCACAGGGGGCGGTCCGGTGAACGCTCCTGTCCCCCAACACCCCGGAGACCCATCATGGACCTGTGTGTGTGGGTGGTGTGACGACATGGGCGTTCTAGATACCCACCACCCAGAAGGGCGCCGCGTCTTCAGGCTTCGTACGGAAAGTTCGGCAGCGGCATCCAGTGGGTGATCCTGAGGCCCTTTGCCTTTCCGTCTAAGTGCCACGATGCACTGTCAGGCACAGGCGACGCAGGCATGAATCCCCTGTGCCGTTTGCTCCATGCACAGACCCTAATCCAAGAGCTGCTATCACTCTGGATGAACCCAAGGAATTTACGATCCCGCGGTGCAGTCGAGATCGGCTGCCAATTGGCCCTAAGCTGTTCTTCGCTCTCCATGGCTGCACTTAGAGCTGCCATTCGCGCGTTCTGACGCGCAGATTGACCGGGCCCCTACCTTTAGCCGCCCTAAGACACGACCATGACGAAGCCGAGCGACGCGAACGTGCCGCCGTCGTCATCCAGAACCCGATCCGAGCGACGGCACGCCAGACCAGCGGCGTGTGACGGACGCCTGTCGGCGCAAATTCGTCGTTCATAGGCCGCCCCACCGATTGCCGGATCATCCCGGATGAAATGGGATAATTCGACCAACATGAATAGGGTTGCCTTCCCAGAGCCGCCGTTACAGCCCTGCGCGAGGCG
Source organism: Methylobacterium adhaesivum (assembly GCF_022179065.1). Classification (GTDB taxonomy): domain Bacteria; phylum Pseudomonadota; class Alphaproteobacteria; order Rhizobiales; family Beijerinckiaceae; genus Methylobacterium; species Methylobacterium adhaesivum. The sequence continues at coordinate 506,487 of NZ_BPQD01000003.1, read as the reverse complement.
CACCATGCCGACGCCGCTCGCCTTTCCACCGCAGGGCCGCCCCGGCGCCAACGCCCATGGCTTCGGCTCCATCGACTACAGCGACCTCGACGCGGTCACGTCCGACGGCGGGGGTACGCCCATCACGCTCGCCGCAGGCCAGTGGGTGCGGATCGTCCGCAACCTCGCGCCCTCGGCGGCCAACCTCAACCCGCTCTCGGGCCCGTGGGCGGGCTTCGTGCATTGGTCGGATGGCCTCCTGCGCGCCCGCGCGCCCGGCGATCTCTACGCCTACAAGTTCTCCTACCGGATCGTCCCGGCCCTGCGCGGCTCGGCCCTGCGGATCGCGGTGCGGCCCGCCGGCAATCCAGAATTCGATTTCGGCCCCCAGGCCCTCGTGCTAGCCGCCGAGGCCGGCGACGAGGAGCGCGGCTCCGTGAGCTTCATCAACCAGACCCGCCGCCGCTTCGCTCTGTCCGGCGCCGAGATCTACATGCTCTCGACCTCCGGCGGGACGCTGCTCGAGTTCTCTCCCGAGATCACGCCCCAGGGGTACGCCTGATGCGGGTCGGCTTCGACGATCGGGCCGGCGTCATCGTCATCGTCGGGGGCGGGGTGTTCCCGCCGCTCACCCTAAGTGCGCATCTGCGCGACGACGGACAAATCCGCGTTCACTCCCTGGCGGCGCAAAGCGAGTTGCTGTGCCCGTGGGAGGCCCTGGCGACGCTCGACGGGGAGACGTTCCCGACGCCGGATGCGGCGATGGCGTATCTCGAGGGGGTGTTCGCCACGCGCCCGCCGGCCGAGGCGGTCACCGCGGTGGCTGGCGCCGATCTCCCGGCCGGTCTGCCGGCCTGCATCTCACGCCTCGACGGGACACTGATTCCGGCCCGCGCCGACACCTACACGCAGGCCTTCGTCGTCGGGCTCGTTCGCGCGCCGGTGGAAGCAGGCTTCGTCGGCTCGGCCTGCTTCGCGCCCTTCACCCTGAGCGACTGGACGCCGATCGCCGGCACGCCGTCGCTCACCACCGGTCTGCCGTACTTCCTCGGGGCCGCCGGCGGAATCGCGGCCTACCCCGACCTCACCGCCAGCCGCTGCCTTGTGCGCATCGGCAACGCCACCGGCCCGCAAACCCTGGCGCCCGTCCAGGCCGATCCGATCCAGCTCTGAAGGGAGACACCCCATGGCGATCCGCAAGCCCCTCGTCCTCGGTGATGACGGCCTCCCGCAGGTCCTGCAGTCGCCCGACACCATCTCCGTCCCGACCAACGCGCCGTCGCTGCGCACGACGACGAACGGGGAGAGCGCGACCACGCTGCCGTTCGGGACGCCCGTCTACGCCGCGACCGGCACGACGGTGAAGCGCGGCCAAGCCAATGCCAAAGCCACGGCGAAGGTCGTCGGGCTCGTCTTCGACGCCTCCATCGCCGCGGGCGCCGCGGGCAGCGTCGCGCAGTCAGGGATCCTCACCGGCACCACGGCGCAGTGGGACGCGGTGGCCGGCACCACCGGCGGCCTCGCCGTCGGCGCCTATTACTTCCTCGACGCGGCCAACCCGGGCAAGCTCACCGCCACCCCGCCGACCACGGCCGGACAGGTCAACGTCTGCATCGGCTCGGCCCTGTCCAGCACCGAGCTCGAGGTCGACGTCGAGCTTCCGATCCTGCTGTAGGCCCGGCCATGCCCGCACGCACGCCGCTCGTCGTCGGATCGGATGGGCTGCCGCAACAGCTTCAGGCCGCCGACACCCTCGCCACGGGCCTGCGCTACCAGACCTTCACGGGCACGGTGTCGGGCGGGCAGGGCGTGGCGCAGGTCACGTTCAGCCCGGCGTTCAAGGCGACGCCTCTGGCCTTCGTCATCGAGAGCTGGGCCGGCGCGCAGATGGTGTGCGGCGCAGTCACGGCGACCACGGCCGCCGGCTGCACGGTCCAGGGGATGGTGTCGCAAGGGACGCTGATCCTGAACGCCGCGCCGTTCACGACGGCGCCGAACGGGACGGTGGTGACCGTCGTCGCGATCGGGGCGTGAGGGCGAAGCCCGTCAGTCCACCTTCTGCGCCACCGGCGTCGGCGACCGCAGGAAGATCATGATGCCACCGGCCACGGACAGGCCGAGTGCGATGACGACGAGCAGGAAGAACCAACGAGGCATGGGGCCGGATAGCACACCCAGCGTGCCCGAGCCCTGCGAAACTTTCGCGCCCTGATGGGCTGACGATCCCGCGCCGGCCGGGCAACGCCGCGCATCCCAATCCCCCGGAGATAGACCATGGCCGCTGCCAATTTCGAGCGGGCGCTTCCGCTCGTCCTCAAGCACGAGGGTGGGTACGTCGACCACCCGAAGGACCCGGGCGGCGCGACGAACCTCGGTGTCACCATCGGCACGCTGTCGTCCTGGTTGGGCCGCCCGGCGAGCAAGGCCGATGTGGCGGCCCTTACGCGAGCGACTGTGGCGCCGATCTACCGGGCCAACTACTGGAATGCGATCCGGGCCGACGAGTTGCCGGCCGGGCTCGACTACTGCGTCTTCGACTTCGCGGTGAACTCCGGGCCCAAGCGCGCCGCCATGGCGCTCCAGCGCGCCGTGGGCGTGGCTGATGATGGCGTGATCGGCTCCATCACCCTCGCCAACATCGCCAACCGCCCGGTGGACGCCACCATCGAGCGGGTCATGGCCGACCGCATGACCTTCCTGCGGCGCCTCTCGACGTGGCCGACCTTCGGCAAGGGCTGGACGGCGCGCTGTGACGGCGTGCTGCGAGAGGCCCTGGCGATGGCCACCGCCGCGCCGCTTCCTGTGCCGCCCGTCACGGCGAAGCCCATCGGCCCGCTCGTCACCCCTGCGCCCCGCAAGAGCGGCGTGCTGCCGCCGGCTCAGGTGCTCCCGCCGCCGACCGTCGTCGCCCAACCCAACTTGCTGGCCCGCATCCTTGGCCGGCTCCGCACCAAATACCCGTTCGAGGGCTGATCCCATGGCTGGCGGCATCTTAGGGGGCATCATCGGCGCCGTGCTCCCCGGCGTTCTTCCGTCCATCACGGACACAGCGAAGATCCTCGTGGATCGGCTGGTGCCGGACCCGGCGGCGCGCGCCCAGGCGCAGAAGGAGCTCGAGGAAGTGATCTCGGCCCGCGAAGCGGCCGTGATGCAGGCGATCTCCGAACAGAACGCGGCTCAGAACGCCGTGAACCTCGCGGAGGCGCAGGGCAACGACCGCTTCTCGTCGCGCTGGCGGCCGGCGGCGGCCTGGGTGTGCGTGGCCGGCTTCGCCTATCAGTTCGTGTTCGCCCCGATCATGACGTGGGCCGCTGCGATCATCGGCACGGCGGCGGGCATCGCCTTTCCCGTGCCGCCGACGCTCTCTACCGGCGACCTGATGCCAGTGTTGCTCGGCTTGCTCGGCCTCGGCGCCCAGCGGTCCTACGAGCGCGTCAACGGCGTGCCTGGGGCGATTCCTGGCGGGCCGCAGACGCCGGGGCGGCGCTGATGCCCTGGCGCTCGGATCCCTCCGTCGCCCGAAGGCCCTTGCTGCCCATGCACCCGGCCGGGCCGTACAGCACCTATCGACTGTTCGAGTGGTGCATGGCGACCATGATGGTGCTGATCGCCTTCACCCTCGCGCTGCCAGGCGACACGATGGAGCGGGCCGCCCTGAAGCCCATTGCCGAGATGGGCTTCAGCGAAGCCAACATGGCGATGGTGTTCGGATCGGTCGGCGCGATCCGCGTCTGTGCCCTCTTCATGAACGGCTTCATCAACAACGCCAGGGTGGGGCCGAAGGGCGCCTACGCCAGGGCTTTCGGCGCGGCGGTGGGCTGCCTCATCATGGGCCAGTTCTCCATGGCCCTGGTCTGGGACGCCTTCACCGTGGCCTACGCTCCGAGCTTCGTCATTCCGGTCTTTGGCACCCTGGCCGCGTTCGAATGCCTCTCCGTCTACATTGCCGTCCTTGACGGCGTCGCGCGCAAGACACGCCTCTCACAGGCCATCGCGCAGCTTGAGAAGGTCGCTGGCTGATGGGGTGGCTGGAATTTCTCAAGGACACAATCGCCCGCCAAGAGACGCTTCAGATCTTCGTCGGCGGGTGCACCATGCTCATCATCGGATGGATGGTGACGCGAGCCAAGGGGGATCGGGATCATCTGCCGGCGCCTGCGGCGGCGACCCTGGCCGACGTGCCCCCGCCCTTCATGCAGGGGCCGCGCGAAACCCTCGACCTGATGCGGGAGATGCGCGACATCGCTCGCCGCTCCGCAGAGGACGGCGCCCATGTCCGCGAGTACGTCTGGGGCATCCTCGAAGAGGCCCGCCGGCAGACGAAGCTCCTGAGCGATATCGAGCGGGAACAGGCCATCGAGAACCGCGCGCACGGGCGGGACGCATGACCTGCCCGCCGACCGAGCCGCAGGATCTCTGCACGGTATACGCGCTACTGCTCGGCCTTGTGTGCCTGATCATCGGAGGGGTGGTGCGGCGGTAGACCGGAACCGCCCGGCCGCTTGGCCGTTCACCCACCATATTCCCCCCGAGGAATCCACCTTCACCCGCCCGGAGCAATCCGAGCGGGTTTTTCGTTTGCTTGCCTAGCATCTTGCACAAAATCAGCCTGGGGATGGTGGCTTCTCCCAGCCCGCACCCGGGAAAGTAGGCCATTGGCCCACTAAGTCATTGACGAGGGTCGGTCATTGGCCTACCTATCACTAATCCCGGCGATTGCCCTGGCTCAAGTCGGGATTGGTGCAGTCCGACCGTGAGAATTTCCAGATGCCGCAAGCAGCCAAGGCCATCCTGTTTAAAGCAGAGGCCCACCCGATTCGGATACTCGCGGCACGCTCGTTCACGAGAGCAGCATCCGCAATATTCTCGCAAGAAGAATTAACCGGATTTGCCAATTTCATAGGCGCGAATCCAGCCTATGGAAAAGTGATCCCTGGAACCTCAGGGCTGCGCAAGGCACGTTGGAAAGCAAAGGGATCTGGCAAAAGAGGCGGAGCTCGGGTGATTTATTTCTTCCGGGATTTGAATATGCCGATCCTACTCTTGGCAGTCTATGCCAAGAACGAGAGAGCCAACCTCTGCAAGAAGCAACTCGACGAAATCGAGAGCAAGATTGAAGGAATAATTGAAGATTATCTCAGCGATCTTGCTCCAGACGACGTCGCCTAACAATAATAACAAGACCCCAGGAGAACCAACATGAGCAGCGGCCAGAAAATCATTGACGGACTAAACGACGTAATTGCCTGGAAACAAGGTGATGCTGCGGCTGCCTCCTTTCATGAATGGCAGGCGCCGACTAGTGTTGATGTTCGTTCTATCAGGAACAAGATGCAAATGACACAAAAGCAGTTCGCAGCGCGTTTTGGCTTCAAGCTCGAAACCTTGCGCAACTGGGAACAGGATAAGCGGGTGCCCGAAACTTCGGCGCGCGTGCTTTTGACCTTGATAGATAGAGACCCAGAGGCAGTTAAAAAGGCTCTAGCTATCGGCTGACGCCTGCATCCTTGCAAGCGTATGGCAAACCAGTCTGACGATACGAGAAAGCCCAGGCTGCAACCTGGGCTTCCCGTAGACCCGCGCACCGGTAGGATGCTGTGCGGGACGCGCTTTGCTTCGCCCGTCCAAGATCGGACAATTGCGAGGGCTCGTCAAGCAGCATCCCCTCACCGAAAAGAAGGGGCCGCTACGGCCAGATGGCACCATGTCAATGGAAATGATCTACTTTCTTATGTGCATTGCGATCATAGTTGGATCTATGTGCGCGTGCTTTTACTTCGCCAAAAAGGACGCTGCTGGGTACGCATTCTGCGCGTTCATCATAGCAGCGCTAACTTTCAGTTCGGCGATTAATATAATCAACTTACACAGAGCAGACCTAAGGGTCAGTCAACTCGACAGCCCTTCCAAATAGCTACTGATTCGCTTAACTCATGCCCGGCCGCCACACAGCGCGCCGGGCTTTTTGCGTCCTACACCCCCGCCGCCCGCATCAACCGTCGCCGCACCTCGGCGGCCTTTTCTTCGCCCGTCCGCACGACGCTATCCGTCCAGACCACCAAGACGATGAGGCGCAGGGCGATCTCGTCCACGCCCAGCCCGGCCGCGAACGGAAGCATGCGGCCCACAACGATGTCGATCTCGCCCATCACCGCCCGAACAGCCAGATCGGCACGGCGCCCGTCGGCCGGCCCGGCGTATCGCGGTAATGTGCCGTATCGCCGAACTCGATGCGGTTGGCCGTGAGCGCGGACAGCTTGTCGCCCGGTATGACGACCCCACCGCAGAAGTCGACGCGGATCAGCCCGACCTGCGGGTGAACGCCAAACAGCTGCAGCGTCGTCCAGCCCAGCGCTGCAGCCTCCTCCGCGTTCCGGTCGAGGAAGTCGATGCAAACCTCGTGGGTGGTGCCCCAGGTCGCCATAGTGAAGCCTGGGCACGGAACTACGCTCGGCCGAAGGTCGAGGAAGCCCTGGCGCCAGAGTTTCGGGTCGGCGGGAATGACGGCTGGTGCGGCTGGCATGGGATCCGGCGTGTGGTGGCCGGACGGGATAGGCGCGCACGGGGCAGGGGGCTAGGGCTCGGGTGTCACAGGTGCCGCGCTCCCTACCAGCGCTCCCGATAGGGATTGTCGCGGGCGGGGTGGTGAGGCGGTAGGCTGGCACGACCTATGCAAAGTCTATCGCTTCTCCCTATCCAAGCCTCTCCTGGACTTGGAACACTTTAACCCGCCCGGCTCCGGCCGTGGCGGGTTTTTCGTTTCAGTTTACCTCAACCTGCCGCGATATCGTCTGGCCCGTCGGGGAGCGGCATTCCGCGCCGCTGACGCTCGGCTATGATCTCGGATGCAAGACGCCCAAGAAATTGTCCAAGATCATCGAACGCGTCGGCGATTGCGATCGGAAGGTCTCCTTTCTGGATCATTTCATCTACCGCATCGCTAAGAGGCGACATCAATACATTCTTCCAATGCGGAACAAGTGGGGTCGCAATGCGGACCATTCCGGCGACAAAAATTTGCTGCGGCACAACTTCAGGTGCCTCGTCTTTTTCAAATTGCATGGCGCGTCTCCAAAAAATTTGCGCCATACAACTAATTATCAATTTCCATGCCATCACAAATAGATATCACCGATATTCACACACCATCAATCTTATATTTATCTAATTTTTAACTTGGGAGCGCCCCAACAATTGAGTTGTAGGCCACTCGGCACACAGCGCGGTGCGCGAACTCCACCAAGCGCCGACCTACCCACCTTGCAGGCTTTCCGCAAAATCTTCCGGCACCTCGCCGAACTGCCCCAAGATCGTCGCGGCCTCGAGCTCGCCCGTCTCGTCATCCGCAACGACCTTCAGCGCAGCCGTGCCCGGCATCCGGCCGGCCATGGCCTCGGCCTTCTTCAGCGCACCACTTTCGGTCGGCGACACCTCGCGATCGCCCGGCACCAGCCGCTTCCGCTTGATCACGAACGTCTGCACCAGAAACGTCGATTTCATCGCCATCGAACCACACTCCATGCACAGGCGCCGAAGGGCGCCGTCCCCGTTATCAACAAGCGGCATCTGCGAGCTTGACCGTGGAACCGAACGCGCGCTTGTTCTCTTTTCGTTCTAACACGAATGGAGCACGCGGTGGGCCTTTTTCGGGTCTCGGAATTGGTTCGGGAGGGCGACAACCTCGTCCGCATCCCCATCATGGGGCAGGCGCTCTGCGCCGGCTTCCCGTCGCCGGCCGACGACTTCCTCGAGGGCGCCCTGGAGCTGCCGCGGTGGCTTGCTCCGAACCCGCCCGCGACCTTCGCCTGGAACATCTCGGGCGATTCCATGCGGGCGGCCGGGATCTTCGACCGCGATCTCGCAGTGGTCGATCGCAGCCTGAAAGCCGGAAACGGCAGTGTGGTGGTGGCCGCGATCGACGGCGAGATGTCGGTGAAGCGCCTGCGCATCGAGGGCAGCGTCGCGCGCCTCGCTTTCGAGAACCCGGATCTTCCGACCTTCGCCGTTCAGGAGGCGGCCGAAGGCGAGATCTGGGGCGTGGTGCGGTTCTCGATCCGCTGGCACATCGCCCGCGCCGGCCTGGTCCGATGAGCCGAGCCATCGCCCTCATCGACGGCAACAGCTTCTATTGCTCGTGCGAGCGGGTGTTCGACCCGAAGCTCGCCCGCGTGCCGGTGATCGTGCTGAGCAATAACGATGGCTGCGCCATCGCCCGCACCGCCGAGGCCAAGGCCCTCGGGATCAAGATGGGTGACCCGTTCTTCAAGATCCGCGAGCAATGCCGGCGCGACGGCGTTCGGGTGTTTTCCTCGAACTATACCCTCTACGGCGACATGAGCTCGCGCGCGAACGCCGTCTACCGGGACTTCTCCCCACGGGTGGAGATCTACTCCATCGACGAATCATTTCTCGACCTGTCTGACGTCCACCCGGATCTGCGCATCGAGCTGGCCCGCGATCTGCGCGCCACGGTGCGGGCCTGGACCGGCATCCCGACCTGCGTCGGCATCGGCCCGACGAAGACGCTCGCCAAGCTCGCCAACCACATCGCCAAGACCCAACCGGCCTTGGACGGGGTGTGCGACCTGACCGACCCCGTGGCCTACGACCACTGGCTCTGCCGGATCACGGCGTCCGAGGTCTGGGGCATCGGGCGCGCCTCGGCGGCGAAGATCGAGGCCATGGGCGTCGACACGGTGGCGGACCTGCGCGACCTCGATCCCCGGCCGGTGCGCAAGGCCATGACGGTGGTGGGCGAGCGCATCATCCACGAACTGCGTGGGCTCTCGTGCCTGCCCCTCGAGCTGGTGCCGGCCCAGCGCAAGGGCTGCGCCGTCACCCGTTCGTTCTCCCGGCGGGTGGAGGACCGCGGCACGCTGGAGCAGGCCGTGGCAGCGCATGCGACGCGCCTGGGCGAGAAGCTCCGGCGCGAGGGGCTCGGCACCGACCAGCTCACGGTCTTCTACCATACCTCGACCCACGACCGCGGTGACCCGATGCGTTCGGTCTCCACCACGGTGACGCTGCCCGAGGCGACAAACGATTCGCTTGTGCTGATCCAGGCGGCGCAGCTCGGCGTTGCCCGGACCTGGCGCGAGGCGCCGGGGGACCGGCCGTGGCGGTACAGCAAGGCTGGGGTCATCACTACGGACCTGATGCCCCTCAATTACAGCCCGAGGGCCCTCATTGGTGGGCTCAACCGAGAGCGAAGCGGCCCGCTCATGGCGGCGATGGACGCGTGCAACAGCCGGTTCGGCCGGGGATCGGTGGTACCGGCGCGCGCAGGGCTCACCGAGAAGCGGACGTGGTCGACGAAGTTCGAGATGCGCTCGCCCCGATACACGACGCAGGTGACCGAGCTGCCGACGGCGCACGCTTGAGAAGTGGCTCTCGTCGACGGGTAGCCTGTTCACCATCTCCACGCCCCAGATGGATCGACACGGGAACGGGAGTTGAAGTGTGCCGAGGTGATGGCACTCCAACTTTCCGCCAAGGTGTCTTGCGGTCTATAAGTGCTAGGGTCCGCACCACGCTCGTATGACACCGCGAAATTCGAGCGGTGCGGGAGGAAAAACACGATGTCAGATCTTTCGACCCTGCGCGGCCTGTCCGGTCTCGACACGCAGCCTCCATCCTTCAAGGGCTCGGCCCTCGTGATGATCGACCTGCAGGAGACCTATCGCCAGGGTGTGATGCGACTCGAAGGTGTCGAGCCCGCCCTTCAGGAAGCTGCCGACCTGCTCGTGCGGGCGCGGGATGCGGGCATCCCAATTATCCACATCCGGCACGATGCCGGACCGGGCTCACCCTACGACGTCACGGCACCGATCGGTCAGATCAGCAGTGAGGTGGCCCCTCAGGGCAGCGAGCCAGTGATCACGAAGGCCTACCCGAATGCGTTCGTCGGAACCGACCTCCAGGCGCAGTTGGAGGCGACGGGGGTGAAGGACATCGTCCTGGCAGGCTTCATGACGCACATGTGCATCAACTCCACGGCGCGCGGCGCCTTCAGCCTTGGGTTCCGGCCGACCGTAGTTGCCTCTTCTACGGCGACTCGCGATCTGCCTGCGCTGGACGGTTCGATTGTCCCAGCCGCGCAGCTTCAAGCGGCGAGCCTAGCCGCGCTCAACGACCTTTTCGCCGTGGTCGTAGGCAAACAGACCGACATCCTTGATTGAGGTTCGAGCTGCATACGAACGCAGTGGCCTGATTCCAGAATTGCGTCGGCATGGCATCATCCGAGCCGACGATTCCTTCTCTTCTGGTGGCTCTCTGCATGGTCAAGCAGATTGGATTTTGACCCGAGATCAGGGATCTGGCCACCGATCCCCACCCTTCACGCCGATCTGATCGGCCCGTCCCTCGCGCCGGGCGATCTCGACCGCGACGCGGCTCCAGAAGCGGCACTCGGTGGAGTGGCCGCCGGCCCTTTCCATTCGGGCCTGCTCGCGGGCGACGCGGTAGGCTAGGCCGCCGTGGACGGAGAGAAGATCGGTGGCCTTGCCCGCGACCTCCCAGCGGAACCGTGTCGGCATGAGGCGGTCACGAAGCCATCGTGGCAGGACCATCGCCAAAGCCTCGATCCTCCATCCACATTCACCATCCAAGATCGCAAACAAACTGCTCGACAACCTTAGGACGAACAAGCCATCCTCCCCGCAAAAGGGGAGGATGCTCAATGATTCGTGCACTGACGCTGGCTCTGATCGGGATCGGCGCTCTGCTCATAGCCCTCGGCACGGCCGATGCTCGCAACACGCCGTGCTCGCAGGGCAAGGGCGGGATCAAGGCATGCCAGAACGGCAAGTTCCTTTGCCAAGATGGCAGCATCAGCGCTTCGAAGAAAAAGTGTTCCCGTTGAGGGCCGCATTCGGAGCAGTCGCCATTCTGCTGCTGTGCACGGCGGCGGAGGCGGAAACGGTTACGGGCCGAGCATCAGTCATCGACGGTGACACGCTCGACATTCGCGGGCAGCGATTCCGCCTTCAGGGTGTCGATACACCGGAGAGCTCGCAGATGTGCGGTGACGCTGCTGGCAGGGACTACCCTTGTGGGCGTAAGGCGGCCTTCGCGCTCGCGGACAAGATCGGCTCGGGAAACGTCGCGTGCGATGTCGTGGACAAGGATCGATATGGTCGCTCGGTCGCGATCTGCCATCTCGGCGCCGAAGATCTGAACGGCTGGCTCGTCGCCCAGGGCTGGGGCATGGCCTACCGCCAATACTCCAAGGCCTATGTCTCGCTGGAAGACGAGGCAAAGGCTGCGAAGCGGGGAATCTGGGCTGGCCCGTTCACGCCACCGTGGGATTGGCGCAAGGGCAAGCGGGAAGGCGATGCACCTGGGGCCGCCGCCATCACGCCGGCGCCTGCCTCTCCAACGACGAAGGCCCCGGCGGCTTCAGCGGCGGGCTGCCAGATCAAGGGCAACATCAACCGAAAGGGCGATCAGATCTATCACGTGCCCGGATCTCGAGACTACGACAAGACCGTGATCGACGTCGGCTCAGGCGAACGCATGTTCTGCTCCGAGGACGAAGCGAAGGCGGCTGGGTGGCGGGCTCCGAGAGGGTGAAGGCCTCTCCCGAGGGCCACGTGATCGCCGGGTGACAGCCCTGGTTTTACTGGGATCAGGCGCCGAGCAGGCTCGGGATCACAGAGCGCAGGCGGGAGTACCCGCGTGTCGCCCTCGGCCAAGCGGCCTCGTCCCACGCCCGTCGCACCCGCAGGCTACCCTGGGGCAGCGCAGCTGCCGATGGCCCGACGGGTGCCCAAGCCGTCACCACGGGAAGCCCCCCGCTCCAGTCGGTTCCAACATCGCCGGCCGGACACCCAAAATGCGCCTCGGCGCGGGCCAGGGCGTCAGCCATGGCGGCCATGTCCGCCGACCTGACGCGCCTGGACGCGCCGTCCGCATGGGCGATCAGGCCGCCGAGCCGAACCACCTTCGCATCCCCCAACGGCAGACTTTCCGGGTGAAGATCGTCGAGGTGGAGGAGCAACGCGATCTCGCCCCTCGGGGCGGCGTCGCCCCGTGGCAGCGGCACCTCGCGCGGCGGCATCGCCTCGTCCAGGGCGTCCGGATATTCGTCGAGCCCTACGGGATCGAAGCGTCCGTCCGTATAGCGCCGGATGTTCTCGGCGCGTGCGACGTAGTGCTTGCCGCGCGTGTGCAGGCCCGCGACCCAGCGCCAGGACAGGGTGTTGCTCGCCGGGTCGCCGTCGAGGAGATGACGCAGGAAGAAGTCGGCCCCGAGCGCCCAGGGGAGGCGCAGGGTGAAGATCCAGATGGAGGCGAACCACATCCTGGCGTGATTGTGGAGCCAGCCCGTGGCGACGAGTTCGCGAGCCCAGTCGTCGAAGCCGTCGATGCCTGTCCGTCCTTCGACCGCCGTTGCATAGGTCCGCCGCAGGCCGGGTTCGGCGGCGAGGCGGTCATGGCCCGCCGCGGCCAGCGTGCGATAATCCGCCCAGGCGGCGGGATGGGTCTCCAGGTGGCCCTTGAAGTAGGTTCGCCAGAACACCTCCGAGACGAACTTCTCCGCCCCGCCATCACCGAAGGCCCGGTCGGCGGTGGCGACCACCTCGGCCTCCGTGATCAGGCGCCGGCGGAGATAAGGCGAGAGGCCCGAGGTGGTCGCCTCGGCTTCCGGCCCCCGGTCGGTGTTGCGGTTGGCGGCATAGGCCGCGCCCGCGCCTGCGAGGAAATCGGAGAGGCTGTCGAGGCCGGCGGCGCGGGTCAGGGGGAAGCTGCGGTCCATGTGCCTGACCTAGGGTCGCCAGGGCGTAAGGCCGATGCGACTCAATCCACCGACGCGGTGGCGGCCGTCCTACCAGCAGGCAGGCGGGACGAGGCGTGAACAGAGTGTGCGGGCCTTTGTGCGGCCGAAAACACCGTCTGTTCTAATTTGTCCGATTTGTCTGCAGGGCTAAGTGCTGATTTCCCTAGGGAAATTTGGCTGGGGCGCCAGGATTCGAACCTGGGAATGGCGGTACCAAAAACCGCTGCCTTACCACTTGGCGACGCCCCATCGCTGCTGAGTGTCTCCCGCGAAACTCCCGCGGCGCCGCTATCTCCAGAACGGGATCCAGCAGCGATCGGGAGTTTGGTGAGGCACTCTCAGGCCGGCTGGTGTCTAGACGCAGCAGCCGATGCTGGCAACAGGGGGGCGGCGGCTTTATCAGCGGCGTGGAGTGCGGGGAGCAGGCGAATGGCGGATCGGATCGCGATGGTGACCGGGGCCGGGTCGGGGATCGGCCGGGCGGTGGCCCTCGGGTTGGCGGAGGCGGGCTACGCCGTGGTGCTGGCGGGGCGCCGGCTGGACCGGCTCGAGGGTGTGGCCGAGGCCGTGCGGGGCAGGGGTGGGGAGGCCCTTGCCGTCGTGACCGATGTCGCCGATCCGGAGGCCGTGGCGCACCTGTTCGACCGGACTCGGGACAGCTATGGTCGCCTCGACGTCCTGTTCAACAACGCCGGCGTGTTCACCCCCGGGGTCCCCGTCGACGAGGTCAGCCTCGCCGATTGGCGCACAAGCGTCGACGTGAACCTCACGGGCGCGTTCCTGTGCACGCAGGGCGCGTTCCGGCTGATGAAGGCGCAGGCCCCCCGGGGCGGGCGCATCATCAACAACGGCTCCATCGCGGCCCAGGTGCCGCGGCCGAACTCCGCGCCGTACACCGCGACGAAGCACGCCATGACCGGGCTCACCCGCGCCACCTCCCTGGACGGCCGGGCCCACGACATCGCCTGCGGCCAGATCGACGTCGGCAACGCCGCGACGGAGATGACGGAAGGCTTCGGCCACGGCGCCCGGCAGGCCGATGGCAGCATCCGGCTGGAGCCGGTGATGGATGCCGCCCACGTGGCGCAGGCCGTGGTCTACATGGCGGGGCTGCCGCTCTCGGCCAACGTCCAGTTCATGACCGTGATGGCGACGAAGATGCCGTATATCGGCCGGGGCTGAGGCCGCCCTGGCGGCTTTGCGCTCAGGGGCGGAAACGCCTACACAGCCTCACCCTGGCCCGCCGCTCCCGGCAAGGCCGTCCGCCTTTCCTCGCGGACACCGGAACGCCGTTGCCCGCCATGCTGATGCAGACAGACACCAAACCCACCGACGCGAAAAGCGACCCCGTCGCCCGGCGCCGCACCTTCGCGATCATCTCGCACCCGGATGCCGGCAAGACCACGCTGACGGAGAAGCTACTCTTGTTCGGCGGCGCCATCCAGCTCGCCGGCGAGGTCAAGGCCAAGCGCAACCGCGTCTCGACCCGTTCGGACTGGATGGGCATCGAGAAGGAGCGCGGCATCTCCGTCGTCACCTCGGTGATGACGTTCGAGTACGGCGACTGCGTCTTTAACCTCCTCGACACTCCCGGCCACGAGGACTTCTCGGAGGACACCTACCGCACGCTCACCGCCGTCGATTCGGCCGTGATGGTGATCGATGCGGCCAAAGGCATCGAGGCGCGCACGCGAAAGCTGTTCGAGGTCTGCCGCCTGCGCGACATTCCCATCGTCACCTTCGTGAACAAGCTCGACCGCGAGGCCCGCGACCCGTTCGAACTCTTGGACGAGATCGAGAAGGTCCTGGCGCTGGATGTGGCGCCCGTGACCTGGCCCATCGGCCGGGGCCGGAACTTCGCCGGCACCTACGACCTCGGCAACGGCCGGGTCCGCCGCCTCGATGCGGCGGACGATGCCGGCACCGTGCCGGTGACGGGGATCGACGATCCCTTGTTCGACACCCTGCTGACGGAGAACGGCGAGGCCGCCACCTGGCGCGAGGAGGCGGAACTCGCCGAGACCGGCCTCAAGCGCTTCGACCTGCAGGCGTTTCGCGAGGGGCATCTCACGCCGGTGTTCTTCGGCAGCGCCTTACGCAACTTCGGGGTGCGCGACCTCATCGACGGGCTGGCGCGGTTCGCGCCGCCGCCGCGCGGCCAGGACGCCGACAAGCGCCTCGTGGAGCCCACCGAGCCGAAGATGACCGGCTTCGTGTTCAAGATCCAGGCGAACATGGACCCCAACCACCGCGACCGCATCGCCTTCATGCGGGTGTGCTCGGGCCGGCTCAACCGGGGCATGAAGGCCAAGCTCGTGCGCACGGGCAAGCCGATGTCGCTTTCGGCGCCGCAATTCTTCTTCGCCCAGGACCGCGCCATCGCGGACGAGGCCTTCGCGGGCGATGTCGTCGGCATCCCCAACCACGGGACCCTGCGCATCGGCGACACCCTCACGGAGGGCGAGGAGATCGTGTTTCGCGGCGTGCCGAGTTTCGCACCCGAGATCCTGCGCCGGATCAAGCTGACCGACGCCATGAAGGCGAAGAAGCTGCGCGAGGCCCTGCAGCAGATGGGCGAGGAGGGCGTCGTGCAGGTGTTCCGCCCGCATGACGGCTCCCAGGCCATCGTGGGCGTGGTCGGGGCCTTGCAGCTCGACGTGCTGAAGGAGCGCCTCCAGGCGGAATACGGCCTGCCCATCGACTACGAGCCGACCCGATTCTCCATCTGCCGCTGGATCACGGCCGACAAGGAGACCGACCTCGACAAATTCATCGGCAGCCACGGCTCGGCCCTGGCGAGCGATCTCGACGGGGCTCCGGTGTTCATGGCCACCACCGCCTTCTCGCTCCGCTACGAGGAGGAGCGGGCCCCCGAAGTGCGCTTCTCCGACATCAAGGACTATCAGAAGCGGGCCGCCTGACGCGGTCCCCGAAGCCGGGCCGAGCGGTTCCGGCACGGATCGTCACGAACACAGAAGCCGATCGATCGCCCTGTAGGCCGCAGCGTAGTCGGTGAGGTGAAGGCCGTCCTCCGTCGCGCCCGGACGGGCGATGTCGAACGCGGCGCCGCGATAGCTTGCATACGGGTCCACCGTCGTACACCCGAGGCGCGCGCAGACGCGGGCCTGACGCCGCGTCAACGCGGCGATTCCCGCACGGTCGAGATACCGGTCGAGGGACGTGCTGGCGGGCGGAACGGCCGCGACGACGACCCGGTCGGCGAGACGGGACAGGCGTTCGACGACACCCGTGAGCTCCGCCTCGTAGCGATCCGCGACCTCGCGGCGCGTGAGCGTGACCTTGCGCTTGAGGTGGTTGGTGCCGAGGGTGACCACCGCCACGGCCGGGCGGCTCCTGAGCGTCAGCATGTCGAGGAACGCGCTGTAATCGCTGGCCTTCGCACCCGAGACGCCGGCATTGAGGATCCGGCGACCGCAGGACACGGGCTCGGGTCGCGCCAGTTCGACATGGGAATCGCCGGCCAGCAGAATGTAGCCGTCGGCGAGATTGCCCGAGATGTAGGCGACGACATGGGCCCGCCCCGCGCCGTAGCCACGCACCGTGCGACTTTGCAGGACCGAGGCGACGTCGAAAGCGACGAATCCCGTCGCGCCGACCAGCAGGATGGCACCCACGAGCAGGCAGGGGAGACGCGACAGGAGGCGTCGTCCGAAGCGCGAGGGTGCGGCGGGTGCATCGGGCGCAACCGACGGCGGGGCGAGCGTCCGTTGCCCGTGCGGGACGCGGCATCCCTTGCGACGGGACAACGCCGCCTCACCGTCTCCCATGGGAGATGTCCTGGGACAAACCGTCCCGACGGGCGGCATGGAATGTCTCGGACGATGCAGGTCCGCTCCAATCGGTATCCCGCCACGCGTCCGCGATCCCGTCATCGGTGAAGAGGATCGCCAGGATCCATAGGCCGGTCAGGACGAGGAACAGGATTTCACACAGGCCGAGGTCGGCCCCGCGCGTCTTGCGGACCCGCCGCGTTGCCCTGACCGGCAGCACGGGCGCCGCCGAACCGCGGACGAAACGCCCCCGTGAGCGGGTGGGCTGAAGAGGTTCCTGGAGCGAGGACATCGCGCATCCGTGACGATCTATGTGGGACTTATTCCCACGCTAGAACCACGCCGCCTCTCATTTGGCAAGATGATTCGGCTCGCCCCCTCGGGCGTTCGCGCATGCGGCTGCCTCACCGCCGGATCGCCGGCGGCGCGAGAGCCAGTCCCGTTCGTGAGGTCTCCGCCGACCGGCGACCCGCGCGAGCCGACAGGCGGGTCGTGGCGTTCGCCCCGTCGAGGAGGGCGGGCGAGGTCGCACCGGCTCACGCCGGGAGGCTGTCCTCCGGGGCGCGCAAGCGGTAGCCGACCCCCGTTTCGGTGAGGAGGATGCGGGGCCGCTCCGGGTCCTGTTCAAGCTTCTGGCGGAGCTGGCGCATGTAGACCCGCAGGTATTGCGGATCGGACGAGGTCGAGACCGCCTTCATGAGCTGGGCGTGGGTGAGGGGCTTGCCCGCGTGCTGCACCAGGACGCGCAGGAAATCGTACTCGCGGGGCGTGAGCTTCACCTCCTCGCCGCGCACCCGGACGAGGCGGCGGACGAGATCGACCCGCAGGCCGTCGACCTCGAACACCGCCCGCTCGCCCTGGACGGCGAGGCGGTGGCGCAGGGCCGCACGGATGCGGGCGAGGAGTTCGCCCATGCCGAAGGGCTTCGTGACGTAGTCGTCGGCGCCGAGATCGAGGGCCTCGACCTTGCCCGGCTCGTCGTCGCGGCTCGACAGGACGACGACGGGCAGATCGGGATGGCTCGCCCGGATGCGGGCGAGGAGATCGTGGCCGCGCATGTCCGGCAGGCCGAGATCGAGGAGGACGAGGTTCACGGGCGTCCCGCCCAGGAGGTCGAGGGCGGTGCGGGCGTCGGGGGCCTCGACGACATGGTGGTCCTGGGTGGCGAGCCCCATGCGCAGGAGCTTCCGGATCGGCGGCTCGTCGTCGACGACGAGGATGCGGGTGCTCATGATGCGGCTGCTCTCGTGGCCCTGTCCGGACGGCGCCCCTCCGGCGGCACCGGCAGGACGAGGGTGAAGACGGCGCCCAAACGGTCGGCGCGGTTGGCGGCCGTGAGGGTGCCGCCCATGGCCTCGACGAAGCCGCGGGCGATGGCAAGGCCGAGGCCCGTCCCCGCCCGGACACTGTCGCCCTTGGGCACGCGGTAGAACTTGTCGAACACCCGCTCGACATCGGCGGGCGGCAGGCCCTCGCCCTCGTCGGAGATCCGCAGGCGGACATGCGCCCCGTCCGCTTCGCCCGCCACGGTGAGCGTGGACTCCTCGGGGGCGTATTTCGCGGCGTTGTCGAGGAGGTTGACCAGCACCTGCTCGAACAGCACCGGGTCGAGGCGCAGGGCCGGCAGGCTCGCCGGCAGGTCGAGGACGACGCGGTGGTGGGCGAGGATCCTGTCCATCCGGCGCAGGGCCGTGTCGACGATCTCGGCAACATCCTGGGCCGTGAGGTTCGCCGCGACCGCCCCGGCTTCGAGGCGCGTCATGTCGAGGAGGTTCGCGATGAAGCGGTTGAGCCGCTCGGATTCGGCGATGATCGTGGCGAGGAGGTCCGCCTTCGCCTCGCGCGGCAGGGCCGCATCGAGGTCGCGCAGGGTGGTGGCCGCGCCCAGCACCGATGCCAGCGGCGTGCGCAGGTCGTGGGAGATGGAGGTGAGGAGCGCCTGGCGCAGGCGGCCGGTCTCGGCGGCGCGTTCGGCCCGGTCGAGGTCCTCCACGAGGCGCACCCGCTCGAGGGCGAGGGCCGCCATGTCGGCGAGGGCGTCGAACAGGCGCCGGGCTTCCGGGGTGAGGATCGGCCCCGCTTCGTCGGTGTCGAGGCCGACGACGCCGACGCGGCCGCGCCCCGTGCGCAGGGGCAGGAACAGCCGCCGGGCGCCCGGCAGGGTGTCGGCGCCCCGGCCCGCCGGCCGGGCGTTGTCGAAGGCCCATTGCGCCGCGCCGAGGTCGGCGGCGTCGAGGCGGTCCTCGGGCGGGAAGCCGGCCCGGACGGAGACGGGTGCCCTGGCGTCGTCCTCGGGCAGCAGCACCACCACGCGGGCCTTGAGCAGGGCGGCCATCTGCGCCGAGGTCGCCCAGAGCACGTCGTCGAGGGTGGCGCAGGCGGCGAGCGTGCGGCTGAAGCCGTAGAGCCGTTCCGTCGCCCGGGCGCGCGCCTGCGAGACCACGGCCTCCCGGCGCGACCGGGAGGCGAGGTTCGAGACCACCACCGCCACCCCGGTGAACAGCACGAAGGCGGCGATGTTGGTCGGGTCCGCGATGGTGAAGGTGTAGACCGGCGGCAGGAAGAAGAAGTTGTAGGCGAGCGACGCCGTCACCACGGCGAGGAGCGAGGGGCCGAGGCCGAAGCGCACCGCCACCGCCACGATGGCGGTGAGCAGGATGAGGTCGGCGCTCTCGACGCCGAGGACCGGCTCCAGCAGCACGGCGAGGCCGAGGCCCGCCGCCGTCGCCAGGACGCCGAGGGCGTAGGGCAGGGCCTCGAAGGGGGATGCCACCGGGGCCGTCGCCACGGTCTTTCGCGGCACGCGGTCCGCCTCGGCCGCGTCCCCGGCGATGACGTGGATGCTGATGGACCCCGAGCGCCGGATGAGGTCGTGCACCACCGAGCCGTTCAGGAGTTCGAACCACGCCGGCCGGTCGGCCTTGCCGAGGATGATGTGGTTGACGTTGGCCGCCCGCGCGTAGGCGAGGACGTCGTCGGCGATGCGTCGGCCGCCCGGCAGGGTCACGGCATCGCCGCCGAGGCGGTCGGCGAGGCGCAGGGTGTCGGCGATGCGGTCGCGCGCCGCTTCGTCGAGGGACAGGCTGCGGGCGCCCTCCACCGTGAGGGCGGTCCAGGGCGCGTGCAGGCGGTCGGCGAGGCGCTTGGCGTGGCGCACGAGGCCGGCGCAGCGCGGGTCCTCGTCGATGCAGACGAGGACCCGCTCCCCGGCGCCCCACGGCCCCGCGATGGCGTTGGCCCGCATGTGGCTCAGGAGTTCGTCGTCGACCCGGTCGGCCGTGCGCCGGAGCGCCAGTTCGCGCAAGGCCGTGAGATTGCCCCGCGAAAAGTAGTGCCGCAGGGCCCGCTCGGCATGGCCCGGCCCGTAGACCTTGCCGTCCTTCAGGCGCTGGATCAGATCGTCGGGGTGGAGATCGACCACCGCGATGTCGTCGGCCCGGTCGAGGATGCCGTCCGGCACCGTCTCGCGCACCCGCACGCGGGTGATCTGAGCCACCACGTCGTTCAGGCTCTCCACGTGCTGGATGTTGAGCGTGGTGTGGACGTCGATCCCGGCGTCGAGGAGTTCCTCCACGTCCTGATAGCGCTTCGGGTGGCGGGCACCGGGGGCGTTGGTGTGGGCGAGTTCGTCCACGAGGGCGAGGGCCGGCCGGCGGGCGAGGACGGCGTCGAGGTCCATCTCGCGCAGCATCGCCCCGTGATACGGCACGGCGGAGAGGGGAACGGCGGGGAGGCCCTCGACCAGGACCTCGGTCTCGGGGCGGCCATGGGTCTCGACGACGCCGATGACCACATCCGTCCCGGCCCTCAGCCGCGCGTGGCCGACGGTCAGCATCTCGCAGGTCTTGCCGACGCCGGGGGCGGCCCCGAGAAAGATCTTGAGGCGCCCGCGCCGGCCGTCCGCGCGTTTCGCAGCCGCCAGCAGCGCCTCGGGGGAGGGGCGGTACGGTTCGGCGGGCAGGCTCGACACGGGCATGAAACGCATCCGGCGCGGTTACCTTCGGTCGATCTCGTCGAGGGCGAGGTTGAGGGCGAGGACGTTGACGCGGGGCTCGCCGAGAACGCCCAGCAGCCGGCCCCGGACCCCGTCGTCGACGAGACGGCGGACCCGGTCCTCCGACAGATTACGCGCCTTCGCGACCCGGGGCACCTGGAACAGGGCGGCCTCAGGCGAGAGATCGGGATCGAGGCCCGAACCGCTCGCCGTGACGAGGTCGACGGGCACCGGCTCGCCGGGATTCTCGGCCCGGCGCGCGGCGAGGTCGGCCGCCACCCGCTCGGCCAGGGCGGCGCTCGTCGGGCCGAGGTTGGAGCCCGACGAGTTGGCGGCGTTGTAGGGCGACGCCACGGTCTTCGTCGCGTCCGCCGGGTCGGCGGCGGTCGTCGCCGAGGGGCGACCGTGGAAGTACGCGTCCGCCGTGAAGGACTGCCCGATGAGGCTCGAGCCGACGATCCGGCCGTCGCGCTCGATCAGGCTCCCGGCGGCCTTGGCCGGAAAGATCACCCCCGCCAGACCGGTGAGCGCGAGGGGATAGGCAAGGCCCGTGATCAGCGTCAGGGCGACGAGGAGGACGAGGGCGGGGCGAAGGGGATTCGGCATGGGAGGCTCCTGAGACCGGGGCGGACGGATCAGACGAGGTGCAGGGCGGTGACGGCGAGGTCGATGGCCTTGATGCCGACGAACGGCACGAGGAGGCCGCCGAACCCGTAGATCGCGAGGTTGCGCCGCAGCAGCGCGCCGGCGCCCACGGGCCGGTAGGACACCCCCCGGAGGGCCAGGGGGATCAGGGCGACGATCACGAGGGCGTTGAAGACGATGGCCGAGAGGATGGCGCTCTGGGGCGAGGCCAGTCGCATGACGTTGAGGGCCTGGAGCTGTGGATAGAGGCCGAGGAACATCGCCGGGATGATGGCGAAGTACTTCGCCACGTCGTTGGCGATGGAGAAGGTGGTCAGCGCCCCACGGGTCATGAGGAGCTGCTTGCCGATCTCGACGATCTCGATGAGCTTCGTCGGGTCGGAGTCGAGGTCGACCATGTTGCCGGCCTCGCGCGCCGCCACCGTGCCGGTGTTCATGGCGACGCCGACATCGGCCTGGGCGAGGGCCGGGGCGTCGTTGGTGCCGTCGCCGCACATGGCGACGAGCTTGCCCTGCGCCTGCTCCTTGCGGATCAGGGCCAGCTTGTCCTCCGGAGTGGCCTGGGCGAGGAAGTCGTCGACGCCGGCCTCGGCCGCGATGGCCGCCGCCGTCATCGGGTTGTCGCCGGTGATCATCACCGTGCGGATGCCCATCCGGCGCAACTCCGCGAACCGCTCGCGGATGCCGCCCTTCACGATGTCCTTCAGGTAGACGATCCCGAGGAGTTGCCCGTCGCGGACGACCGCCAGGGGGGTGCCGCCCGCCTTGGCGACGTCCTCGGCGATGGCCTGGATCTCGCGCACGGTCTCGCCGGCCATGCCGGGGCTGTACGCGAAGGCGGCGCCGGAGCCCCGCGTCGCCATTGGCTGGGGGCTCACCGAGGCGATGATGGAGTCCACCGCACCCTTGCGGATGGATGACCCGTCGAGGTCGACGCCGCTCATCCGGGTCTGGGCGGTGAACGGCACGAAGGTGGCGTTCAGGCTCGCCATGTCGCGGGCGCGCAGGCCGTACGCCTCCTTCGCCAGCACCACGATGGAACGGCCCTCGGGCGTCTCGTCGGCCAGCGACGCCAACTGAGCCGCGTCGGCCAGATCCCGCTCCGAGACGCCGCGCACGGGCCGGAACTCCGTGGCCTGGCGGTTGCCGAGGGTAATGGTGCCGGTCTTGTCGAGGAGGAGGGTGTCGACGTCGCCCGCTGCCTCGACGGCGCGGCCCGACATGGCGAGCACGTTGAACCGCACCAGCCGGTCCATGCCGGCGATGCCGATGGCCGAGAGCAGGGCGCCGATGGTGGTGGGGATGAGGGTCACGAACAGGGCGACGAGGACGATGACCGGGATCGCACCGCCGGCATAGGCGGCGAAGCTCGGGATCGAGGCGACGGCGAAGACGAAGATGAGTGTCAGGCCGGCGAGCAGGATGTTGAGGGCGATCTCGTTCGGGGTCTTGCGGCGCGCGGCGCCCTCGACGAGGGCGATCATCCGGTCGACGAAGGTGGAACCGGCGGCGGCCGTGATCCGCACGTCGATCTCGTCGGACAGCACCTGCGTGCCGCCGGTGACGGCCGAACGGTCGCCGCCGGATTCACGGATCACGGGGGCGGACTCCCCGGTGATGGCGGCCTCGTTGACGGAGGCGACGCCCCGGATCACCTCGCCGTCGGACGGGATGATCTCACCGGCCGCGACCCGCACCACGTCCCCGACCTTCAGGTCATGGCCCGGCACGACCTCTTCCGCGGCGCCGGCCAGGCGCCGGGCCGTGGTCTCGGTGCGGGTGCGGCGCAGGCTGTCGGCCTGGGCCTTGCCCCGCCCCTCGGCGACGGCCTCGGCGAAGTTGGCAAACAGAACGGTGAACCAGAGCCACAGGACGATCTGGCCGGAAAAGGCGAGGTCGGTGCCCCCCGCGAGGACGTCGCGGGCGAACAGGACCGTGGTGAGGACGGCCACCACCTCGACCACGAACATCACGGGATTGCGGATCATGCTGCGGGGGTCGAGCTTGGTGACGGCTCCCAGGAGCGCCGGCCCGAGGAGGGCGGCACTGAACGGGCGTGTGGAAGGCTGGCGGGCCATGGGCGTGTGTCCGGATCAGGAAAGCGGGGCGGCGGCGACGCGGGATCGCGCCGGCGGATCAGGCGGTGAGGCAGCGGCCGAGGAGGGCGAGCCCGGCCACGAGGCAGAGGCCGCCGAGCAGGGTCAGGCCGAGGAGGACGAGGACGATGTCCGAGCCCCGGAGATCGCCGGCGGGCCGCCCCCCGGACAGCCTCACCGGCGGACGTGACCGGGCGCGGTGGGTGACGGGGCGCCGGAAGCCCGGCGCGCGCGGGAGAGTGCGGGCCATCTCAGCCACCCGTCGCGAAGGTCTGGCCGAGGCCCCCGGCGAGGTGCTCGACGATGGGGCCGAGCGCCAGGGCGGGTAGGAACGTCAGGCCGCCGACGATGAGGATCACGCCGACGAGGAGCCCAACGAACAGGGCGCCGTGTGTCGGCAGGGTCCCGGCCGAGACCGGGACGGTCTTCTTCGCCGCGAGCGAACCCGCGATGGCCAGCGCCGGAACGATGACGAAGAACCGCCCGAACAGCATCCCGAGGCCGAGCGTGGTGTTGTAGAACGCCGTGTTCGCCGTGAGACCGCCGAAGGCCGAGCCGTTGTTCGCCGCCGCCGAGGTGAAGGCGTAGAGGATCTCGGTGAAACCGTGGGGGCCGGCATTGGCCGGTCCCGCGAGGCCGGCCGCCACCACGGTGGCCAGCGCCGTGAAACCGAGCATCAGCAGGGGCAGGCACAGGATGGCGAGCATCGCCATCTTCACCTCGCGGGCCTCGATCTTCTTGCCGAGGTATTCCGGTGTGCGCCCGACCATGAGCCCGGCGACGAAGATCGCCACGATGACGAAGACGAGCATGCCGTAGAGGCCGGCCCCGACGCCGCCGACGATGATCTCGCCGAGCTCCATGTTGATGAGCGGGATCATGCCGCCGAGTGCCGTGAAGCTGTCGTGCATGGCGTTGACGGCGCCGCAGGAGGCGGCGGTGGTGACGGCGGCGAACAGGGCGGAGGCGACGATGCCGAAGCGGACCTCCTTGCCTTCCATGTTGCCGCCGCCGAGGCCGAGGCCATCGAGGACCGGGCTGCCCGCAGCTTCGGCCCCGTACACGATGGTGGCGCCGGCGAGGAACAGCACGCCCATGGCGGCGAGGATCGCCCAGCCCTGGCGCTCGTCGCCGACCATGCGGCCGAAGACATTGGTCATCGCCGCGCCGATGGCGAAGATCGAGACCATCTGGATGAAGTTCGCCAGCGCCGTCGGGTTCTCGAACGGGTGGGCCGCGTTGGCGTTGAAGAACCCGCCCCCGTTGGTGCCGAGCATCTTGATGGCGACCTGGCTCGCCACCGGGCCGACGGCGATGGTCTGGGCCTGCCCCTCGAGGGTGGTCGCCGCGACGGCGCCGGAGAGCGTCTGGGGAACGCCCTGCCAGACGAGGAACAGGGCGTAGACGACGCAGAGCGGCAGCAGCACGTAGAGGGTGGCGCGGGTGAGATCGACCCAGAACGACCCGACGGTCTTCGCCGAGGCCCGGGCGAAGCCGCGCACGAGGGCCATGGCCAGCGCGATGCCGGTGGCGGCCGAGAGGAAGTTCTGCACCGTCAGCCCCAGCATCTGCGTGAGGTACGACATCGTCGTCTCGCCGCCGTAGGACTGCCAGTTGGTGTTGGTGAGAAAGCTCGCGGCAGTGTTGAACGCGAGGTCCGGCGCGACGGCGGCCTGCCCGTCCGGATTGAACGGCAGCAGCGCCTGGACCCGCAGGAGGCCGTACAGGGCGAGGAAGCCGAGGACGTGGAAGGCCAGCATGGCGAGGGCATAGGCGAGCCACGGCTGTTCGTGCCGGGCGTCGATGCCGGCGGCGCGGTAGAGCCCGCCCTCGACGGGGGCGAGGAGGGGAGAGAGGATCGTCCGCTCGCCCGCGAACACGCGGGTCATATAGCCGCCGAGGGGACGGGCGAGGGCGAGCACGACCGCGCAGAACAGCGCGATCTGGCTCCAGCCGTTGAGGGTCATGGAAGTGTTCCTGCAGGGGCCGTCAGAACCGCTCGGGGCGGACGAGGGCGTAGGCGAGGTAGGTGAGGAGCCCGAGAGTCACGAGGGCGCCGAGCGCGAGATCGAGGGTCATGTCGGTGGCCTCACAGGCGCTCGCACAGGGCGGCGTAGGCGGCGGTCAGGCCGAAGACGGCGAGCCCCCCGAGGGTGAAGGCGAGGTCGAGCATGGTGCGTGGGTCCCGCGTTCGGCGGACCGTGATCGGTCGCGCTCGTCCAGCCATGTGGCCGCGAACCGCGTGAGGATTCGAGAGAGCGACGGGGGCGATCCCATAAGGATCGCATGAGGATCCTTGGATCCCTGGATCAGCGGACGGGGCGACCCGGCGGCGGCCTACGGTGACGTCAGGGCCTCGGTGGAATCACGGTGATGCGCAGGCGCGCCACACGGCGCGAGGCTTGGTGGCGGGGCCCACGAAGAGGCGTGCCGGCGATCGGCACCTGCGGCAAAAAAGAAAGGGATTTCGAGCGCACCGGTCCCCGCCCAACGCAACATGGGCATTGGACCGTCGCCCAGGACAGGCTGGACGCCTCGCGCGGTGGCGCGCCTTCGGATCACGATACGAGACCGTTCACATCCGGTTCGAGGTCGAAGGGCAGGGGCGTCTCAGGACGTCAAACCAGCATGGGATCGCCGCCCTGTCTCGACAGGGATTCGGCCTGCAACTGCTGGGCGAGGGACAGGATGCCGGCGGCCTTCGGAGTGCCGCGTTGGAAAGTCGGCAGGAGGTTGGCCTTGGCGTACAACGCGTCGTTGACCGGGCCGCGCACGCTCAGGGCGAAGGATTGCCCGAAATCCCGCTTGGCGATCTCGCGCCACTCCACGATCTTCACGTCGCGGTGGCGGGGATCCACGTTGATCCGGTTGAAGGTTTCGATCAGGGCGTTCCGCTCGCCCTCGATCACCTGAACGGCAAAGTTCTGATCGACGAAGAGGAAGCTCGTGATGACGTGGAACTCGTTCTTCTTCTGACACTGACGAGCGAGATCATCCATCTGCTGGCTGCGCGCGGAAGGGTCGGCCGAGAGATTCAGGCGCGAGAAGTAGATGAGATGGAGTAGGCTCGTCCGCGGGGTGGGGCGCATCGCATAAACTCGTACTGCCGGCTCGCTAAACCTAGACGACAGGGACATAACGGAGCGTAAAGACAGGCGAGAGCGACGTCGCGGAGCGCAAGGAGAGGAATCGATGCGGGATAGTCGGGGGAGGGGGGCCGTGATCGCCCTCGCATTGGGCCTCGGCGTGGTTCCGGCCGCTGGCCGCGAGCGGGTTGCGGCACCCGCCGGGACGCTGCGGCCGTGCCCGTCCCGGGGCGCCGGCTTCATCGCGGTGCCGGGCAGCGACACCTGCCTGCGCGTGTCGGGGCGCGTCGCCGGCGAGGTGGCGGCGACGCGGCGCGGATCGTCCGCGCCCCTCGGGACACCCTCGGCCATCGGCCACCTGTCCATCGACACGCGCACCGCGACGGAGGCCGGCCCGGTCCGCGCCTTCGTGCGCATGGGCACGGGGCAGCGCTGAACCGGGCTCCGCCCACCCGGTTGTGGCTGACGCATCGTCCCGGACGGTCGCCCTGCGGCTTTCGAAACAAGACGATGGTCTAGAGGTTGCGCGACAGCACGAGGGGCAGGCTGCTCTCCATCCCGGGCCGGATATAGGGCGAGGGATTGCGCGACGGGCGACCGTAGACCGTCGCCGAGTGGGCGCGACTCATCTCCTGCGACAGGGCCTT
Organism: Methylobacterium adhaesivum; assembly: GCF_022179065.1. Classification (GTDB taxonomy): domain Bacteria; phylum Pseudomonadota; class Alphaproteobacteria; order Rhizobiales; family Beijerinckiaceae; genus Methylobacterium; species Methylobacterium adhaesivum. The sequence continues at coordinate 479,471 of NZ_BPQD01000003.1, read as the reverse complement.
CACCAGCCCTTCCGAGACCGAATGGGCCGTGGCCAGAACCGCCTGGTTTGACGTCACCGCCTCCGTGAAGCGCTGGTGGGCTTCCTTCAGGGCCGCGATGCCCTCCGGGGCGAACCGCATGAGGGCGGTGGCGTTGGCCTTGATCGTCTCGAGCCCTTGGAGATAGGCCGCCGACAAGCCGGTCTTGTCGCCGGTCTCGGCCAGCCCCTGATCGAGGCGCCCGACGCGGATGTGGTCGCTCTCCCGGGCGAGCACGCTCTCGAGGGCCCGGAGGGTCTCCATCACCTGGCCGACGAGGGCGCCGGCTCCGGCCTGATCGACGATCCGCAGCGATTCAGTTGGCGCTGACATTGCTGGCCTCCTGCATCTTCATCATCTCCCGATACACTTGGTCGCTGATGCCGACGCCGCCGCTCTTCACGATCTGACCGGCATATTCCTTGGTCAGCATCGAACGGTAGACGCCGCCGCCCGTGCCGTTGTCGCCGAGCGGCCCCTCGGTCCCGTCCGACTGGGTCAGCCGGTCGAGGGTCTGCTCGAGGAACATGCTCTCGAACTCCGTCGCGGCCTTGCGCGCCTTGGCCTCCGCCGGAGTGAGCGCCGTCGCCGACTTGGCGGAGGTGCCCTTGAGGGCGGCGGCCGTGGTCTTGGAGGCCCCATCAGCGGACTTGGAGGCCTCGTCGGCAGGCTTGGAAACGCCCGAGACCGTCTTGGCGATATCGCCCAGGATGGCTTTGCCGACGCCCATGGCGGCGTTCAGGGCGAGGGGAGCGAGCAACATGGTCAACCTCTTGGACTGGAAGGGGAGGCGGGGGAGGAGTCAGGGAACGAGGCGACGTTCGTCACATCACGTCGATGTCGGCCTGCAGGGCACCGGCGGCCTTGATCGCCTGGAGGATCGAGATGAGGTCGCGGGGGCCGACACCGAGGGCATTGAGGCCGTCGACGAGTTCGCGCAGGGTCACGCCTTCCTTGACGAGGGCGAGCTTGTTGCCGTCACCGGTGTCGACCTTCACACCCGTGCGCGGAACCACCGTGGTCTGGCCGTTGGAGAAGGGCGCGGGCTGGCTCACCTGCGGCGTCTCGGTGATGGTGACCGTGAGGTTGCCCTGCGCGATGGCGACGGTGGAGACCCGCACGTCGCGGCCCATGACGATGATGCCGGAACGCTCGTCGACCACCACCCGCGCCGTCTGGTCGGGCTCGACCTTGAGCTGTTCGATCTCGGTCACGAGGCGGATCATGTTGCCGTTGTACTTCGGCGGGATCTGCAGGGTGACGGTGGCGGGGTCCGTGGGCTCGGCGGTGTCGGATCCCATGAAGTCGTTGATGGCGGCGGCGATCCGCTTCGAGGTGGTGAAGTCGGGGTTGCGCAGGGACAGGCGCAGGGAGCGCATGTCGTTCATCTTGAACGCCATCTCGCGCTCGATCATCGCGCCGTTGGGCACGCGCCCGTTGGTGGGCACGCCGCGGGTGATCTTGGCGGCATCGCCCTCGGCCGAGAAGCCCGCGATGGCGACGGAGCCCTGCGCCAGGGCATAGACCTCGCCGTCGGCGCCAAGCAGCGGCGTCACCAGCAGGGTGCCGCCCTGGAGCGACTTGGCGTCGCCCAGCGACGACACCGTGATGTCCATGCGGTTGCCCTGCGTGGCGAAGGCCGGCAGGTTCGCCGTCACCATCACGGCGGCGAGGTTCTGGGTGCGCATGATGGCGCCGCGGGTGTTGACGCCGAGGCGCTCCAGCATGGCCTGGAGCGACTGCTTGGTGAACGGGATGTTGTTGAGGGTGTCGCCGGTGCCGTTGAGGCCGACCACGATGCCGTAGCCGACGAGCTGGTTCTGGCGCACGCCCTCGATGCTCGCCATGTCCTTGACGCGTGACATGGCGGAGGCCCCGTGCGGGGTGGCCAACAGGAATAGGCAGGCCAGGGCCATGAGGCGCCGGGCGAGGCTCCAGGGGGAGCGGCGGGAGGACCGAGCGGTCTGGCGTGACGTCTGGATTCGCATGGCGCGCTTCGATGGAGGGCGGAGCGTCCTCGGGCGGTTCGCCCGAAGCGCCGTGGTGCTCCCGAGGGAGCGGCGTCTTCGGGCCTATCGGCGAGGCACTCTTCGCACCTCGAATTGCCAGGAGCGTGCCAAGCGGCCGGTTTTTCTCAAGCCATTGTCAAGTATGGCTTTTCTTCGGAGCTCCGTCGATCGACGCCCGACCGGGATCGCCATTCGCCGCTTCGACCCGGCAGGTTCTGCCGGGGTGTTTACCCGCACTTAACCATACCGGACGGATTCTGCCGCCTCGCACCGCATCCGGCTCTCCGTGAGGGGAGCCGGGTCGGCCGCCCTCCGGTACCGCGCGGGTCCGGAGCGTGGGGAAGGGACCGCGCGGAGCTGGAACAGCGTCGCATCATGCGTATCGACACCCACTACTCCGCCTCTGCCCTGGGAGGAGCCGCGTCGCGCCGGCCCGAGGCGGGCGCGATCTTCGCCCTGGACCAGTCCGGGGCCGCGAATTCGAGCGCCGCCGCAACCCCGGCCGCATCGCTCGCCGGGCTCGATGCGATCCTCACCCTCCAGGCCCGGGCCGACACGCCCGAGGAGCGCCGCCGCCGGGCGACGCGACGCGGCCACGACCTCCTCGACGCCCTCGACCGTCTCAAGGCCTCCCTCCTCATGGGCCGTGTCTCGGCACGCGACCTTCAGGCCATCGCCAGCCGCCTCGCCCAGCGCGGCGCGAGCGGCGACCCCCGCCTCGATGCCCTCATCGCCGACATCGAGCTGCGCGCGGCGGTGGAGCTGGCCAAGCTTCAGGCCCGCGAGATCGAGGCCCGCGAGGCGGCCTGATCCCCCAGCCCGACACACGGGCGCGCCACCCTCTGCCACGGGGCTCTCCCACCACGCGCGCATCACTCGGGGCTCGCGAACAGCGCGGGAAACCGGCCCGCGATGCAACGGACGCGTGCTTCGGGCAGGCTTCCCGTTCCGAACGGGGAGGGGATGCCTGAAGCCTGTCGGCCACGGCCCGGGCGCGTGGTCACGCCTCCGGCATTGACGCCCCCGTCACGTTCCCCGACAAACCGAAGCGCTCACGACCCCGGACACGCGGACGGGTTGCGTTCCGTCGCACCCGTAACCCGGCGCGCATGCTGTTCAACTCGACGGTCTTCCTCCTGGGCTTCCTGCCCGTCGCCCTCGGACTCCACGGCCTCGTGCTCCGGTGGTTCCCACGCCTGCGGCGCGAGTGCCTCCTCGTCCTCTCCGTCGTGTTCTACGGCTGGTGGGACCTGCGGTTCGTGCCGCTCCTCGCCCTGTCCATCGGGGCGAACTGGCTCGTGTCCCGTCTCCATCTCGCCACCGGCGCGCGCGGACTGATCCCCTTCGCCATCGCGGGCAACCTCGCGGCACTCGGGCTGTTCAAGTACCTCGACTTCTTCGCCGAGCTCGTCGGCTGGATTTCCGGCTCCGCGATCGGCCCTGTCGGCCTCGCTCTGCCGCTCGGCATCTCGTTCTTCACCTTCCACCACTGCATGTATCTGGCCGACCTTCGGGCCGGGCGGGCCCCGGTCTTCGGCCTGCGGGACTACGCCCTCTACATCGCATTCTTCCCGCAGGTGCTGGCCGGCCCACTCGTGCGGTGGCGCGAAGTGATGCACCAGTTCGCCCGGACCGCGCCGGTGGCGCCTTCGGCCTTCGGCCAGGGCCTGATTCTGCTCTGCCTTGGCCTGACGAAGAAGGTCTTCTTCGGCGATCCCCTGGCGGCTCTCGTCAATCCGGTGTTCGCGATCGCGGCGGCCGGTGGGCCGGTGACGGTGATGCAGGCCTGGCAGGCGACCCTCGGTTTCACCTTCCAGATTTATTTCGATTTTTCCGGCTACACCGATATGGCGCTCGGCCTCGGCCTCATGTTCGGCATCGTCCTGCCGCCGAATTTCGACGCTCCCTATCGGGCGACGTCCCTTCAAGACTTCTGGCGCCGCTGGCACATGACCCTGTCGCGCTTCCTGCGCGACTACCTCTACGTACCCCTGGGCGGCAACCGCCACGGCACGGCCCGGCAGCTCCTGGCACTCTTGGCCACCATGACGCTCGGCGGCCTCTGGCACGGCGCCGGTCTCACTTTCGTCGTTTGGGGGTTCGCCCACGGTTTCGGCCTCGGCCTCGGCCTTCTGTGGCGCAGAGTCGGCCTGGCCATGCCGGCGGCCTTGGGCTGGCTTCTCACTTTCCTTTTCGTCACCACGACCTGGGTTCTGTTCCGGGCGCCCGATCTTTCGACCGCCCTGCGCATCCTCGAGAGCCTGGCGGGTCACGCGCCCCTCGGTACGAGCCTGTCCTGGCGTACCCTGGCGCCGGCCGCCGCCATCGCCTGCCTCGGGCCCACCGCCCTCGCGATCGTCGGGCGGGTGCGCCCGGGCCGGCCGGCCGCCATCGGCCTCGGCCTGCTCATGGTCGTGATCCTCCTGCGCCTCGGCGAGGACGCGAACTACGCGTTCATCTATTTTCAGTTCTGACACGCGAAGGCCGGGCCCGGCTCCGGCGGCATCGATCCGGGTGCGCGACCGCCGGCCTGCATCCGTTGCGTGTTTGCCGCATCGCACCGCCCATCGCTTACGATCGCGCCGCGTTGTGGTATCCGCGCGTTGTCGTGGAACGATCCCTGCCTTATAGGGGCGCAAAATATCGCCGCAAACTGGCCGCGACAGACTTGCGAGGGGCGCGAATGGCGAAAGTCACACTTGAGGACGGCTACGTACCTAGTGAGAACGAGCCGTTCATGAACGATCGGCAGCGTGAATATTTCCGGCGCAAGCTTCTGGGCTGGAAATCCGATATTTTGCGCGAGGCCCAGGATACCCTCGTGGCCCTTCAGAGCGAGAACGAGAACCATCCGGACCTCGCCGACCGGGCCTCGTCCGAGACCGACCGCTCCATCGAGCTGCGAGCCCGCGACCGCCAACGCAAACTCACGGGCAAGATCGACGCGGCCCTGACGCGTCTCGAGGAGGGGACCTACGGGTATTGCGAGGAGACGGGGGAGCCGATCTCCCTCAAGCGTCTCGACGCCCGGCCCATCGCCACCCTGTCCCTCGAAGCCCAGGAGCGCCACGAGCGGCGCGAGCGGGTCTATCGCGACGATTAGACCGTCGACGGGGAGCGTTCCGGGGCGGACCGGAAGTGGGCGGCGCCGCTTAAGCACTTTCCGGCCGGTTCGAGCTTGGCCGGAAACTTAACGAAGCATTCATGTCGGACTGCGGAACCTTGAGACGCCAGCCCGGCTTCCTGACGATACGTCTCTCGTCAGGATATCATCAGTATGAATAACGAAGTTCTTATCCTCATTCTCGCCATCACGACCCTCGGGATCGTCATCGGCGTGGCCCTTTGGCAGCGGGCCCGCGTCGCGAGCAAGAAGAACGACCCGGAACGCTCGGCCTTCACCAAGGACCATGGCGAAGCTCCGCGGCAGAACCGGCCCGGCACCGAGCATTGAGTCTCTCTCACGAAACTCCCGAAGCACCGTCGGCGTCCCGGCGAGCACCGCACGCACCCGGGCGTTTCGTGAGGCCCTCGCTCGCCTGACCGTCGCGTGACGCGTGGTCGACCCTTCCGATCGGTCCCGGACCCGCCGGAGCGGCGCCCGATCCGGGAACAACGATCACACGCTCATCCGTTCGAATCCACGCCACCGGACCCGTCCGGGGCGCGGGTCGTCTGCTTGCCAGGACCATCAGCCCGGCGCCGTGCCGTGCCGCGCCTGATCGATCGTCGACGCATCAGAACGGCAGGAGGACGTCGATCACCTGCTGGCCGTAGCGGGGCTGCTGCACGTCCGTGATCTGGCCGCGTCCGCCATAGGCGATGCGGGCCTGGGCGATCTTCGACGAGTCGATGGTGTTGTCGGACTCGATATCCTCGGGCCGGACCACGCCCGCGACGATGAGTTCGCGCACCTCGAAATTGATGCGGATCTCCTGCTTGCCCTCCACCACGAGGTTGCCGTTGGGCAGCACCTGCGTGACGATGGCGGCGATGTTGGTGGTGACGGTCTCGTTGCGCTGGACCGAACCGGCGCCGTCGCTCGACGAGGTCGAGGTGGCGTTGAGGAGCTTGTCGGCGGCGAGGCCGGCGGCGGCAACGGCGGTGTTGTTCTCGAGGCCGAAGGCGTTGGGAAGGCCGAACCCTTCGGCGTTGCTCCGCGAGCGCTTCGTCTCGTTGTTCAGGTTGGCCTTGTCGGTCACGTTGACCTTCACGGTCACGAGATCGCCGATTCGGGCGGCACGCTGGTCCTTGAAGAACGCCCGCGAGCCCGTACGCCACAGGGAGTTCGGGGCGTAGGAGACCGGCTGGACCTCGGGCATCGGCAGCCGCACGGGCTTGTAGCCGGGCTGGGCCGTCGGGTCCTCGATGGCCGCGAGAGTCGGCTGCGCGCCGATCTGCGACAGCCGGTCGGCGGTGTTGCAGGCGCCGAGACCCGTGCACAGGAGCGCGACGGCGAGGGTGGGGCGAACGCGTTGGGTCATCGGGACCGTGCCTGGGACGATTCGGGACATCGGGATCAACGGGCTCCGTCGAGGGCGGCACTGGCCTGACGCATTACCGGTGCACCGGCAGGGGCGACGGACACCCGGCCGGGACCGACGATGGTTGCGGCGAGCACCTTCTTGGAGACCGGGTTGATGACGGTGATCATGGCGCCGAGGCGTCCGCCTTCGTTGGCCTGGCCGCGCAGGGACAAAGCGAGGCCCGGCGAATCGAACACCACGGTCACGGTCTCGCCGCGGGTGACGAGATCGGGCGGGGCGAGGTCGCCGGACCGCAGAACCGAACCGACGCTCAGGCCGCGCTGCGCCACCTGACCAAGCATGTCGGTGGCCCCGGAGCGGGCGTCGGCGGGCACCGCCTCCTTCGGCCGACGCTCGACGGTGAAGTCGGCCGCCGTCACGGTCTCGCCGCGATTGAGCGCCCGGCCGATGACGACGACATCGCGGACTTCGTGGGCCTGACCGGTAACCCGCAGGGAGGCCTGACGGTCGCCGAGGGTCACGAGAGCGGCCAGCCGCCGGGTCCGCGGATCGTAGGTGAGATCGACGGCGGTGGCCTGTCCGTCGAGATCGACGGGGGCGAGCAGCACCGGGGCATCGCCGTCGAGGCGAATCGCGAGATTGCGACCGTCAAGGCCGTGGGTCGTCTCAAGGGCCCGCTTCAGCGCGGCCTCGATCTCGGGCTGGCCGACGCGCCGGGCCGCGCGCTGAACCGTGACCTGCGCCCGACCGCCCGTCTCGATCTCACCGAGGCCGAGGGCCGTTACGGCCTCAGCGATGCGCCGGGCCTGGATCGTCCCACTGGTGCCGAGGGACGGCGCACGAAACAGCGGACGCGCCGAGAGATTGGCGCTGCTCCCCTCGACGAGATCGCCGAGCGTCAGCACATCGCCGCGCGCCGTGACGTCGCCGCGCAGGCGCAGACGCTGCGGCGCTCCCTCCGCCATGACCGGCAGCGTCAGCAGTCCAAACGCCACGGCGGTCAGGAATGCCCGCGCAACCATCGCTGAGTCCACGGTCGAGATGCGCGCCCGAACGGCCAGGGGAACGTATTTAATGGCATACATGATACGATCGCTCCCAATCAGCTGCGGAACATCTGCGACGTAGTGGACATCATCTGGTCGGCGGCAGTGACGACCTTGGAGTTCATCTCGTAAGCACGTTGGGCTGCGATCAGGGACGAGATCTCGGTGACCGCGTTCACATTTGCTTCTTCGAGGTAGCTCTGCTGCAGATTGCCGAACCCTTCCGACCCCGGCGTCGCGGCGATCGCCGGCCCGGACGCGGCCGTCTCGAGGAACAAGTTGTCGCCGATGGACTCGAGGCCGACCTTGTTGACGAATCGGGCGAGCTGGAATTGCCCGAGCGCCTGCGGGGCGGTCTGCCCCGGCACGATCGCCTGCACAGCTCCCTGCGCACTGATCGTGAACGACGTGGCATTGTTCGGCACTGTGATGCTGGGATCGACGAGATAGCCGTCGCGGGTCACAAGCTGCCCCTGCGCCGACAGATCGAACGAACCATCGCGGGTATAGGCCGTCCGTCCGTCGGGCATGATCACGCGGAACATGCCCTCACCGCGAATGGCGACGTCATAATCCTTTTCCGTCGACGTCAGAGTTCCCTGCGACATCACACGCGCCGTCGACGTGGTCTTCACACCCGAACCGATGGCAAGTCCTGCGGGCAGCTGCGTGTTCTGATCCGAAGTCGAAGAGCCGGCACGGCGCAGGTTCTGATAGAGTAGATCCTGAAAGTGCGGCTGCTGGCGCTTGTAACCGGTGGTCCGAAGGTTGGCGATGTTGTTGGAGATGACCTGAACGTTGAGTTCCTGGGCCGCCATTCCAGTGGCAGCAGCATAGAGTGCGCGCATGAGTGCTGTTCCTTAAGCGATTTCGGAAAGGCGGCGGATCGCGGTGCCGCGAAGTTCATCGAGGCGCGAGATCACGCCGGAAACCATGGTGTAGGTACGATTCACATCCATCAGCCGGGTCATCTCGACGACAGGCTTGACGTTCGAGCGCTCCAAGGCCCCCGATTCGAGACGTCCGGCGAGACCTGCGGGAGTCGGGGCGGTGGTGGACGCATAGAGGTTGGCGCCATCGTTGGTCAGCGCCTGCGGATTGGCGAAAGTGACAAGTCGGATTCGGCCGCGGATGCCGAGGTTGGTCGAGACCGTTCCGTCGGGACCGATGCTGAGCCCAGTCTCCTGCTGGCCGATCTGAATCGGACCGCCTTCACCCTGGACGGCATAGCCGTCACTGGTGACGAGGGTCCCCTGATTGTTGGTCTCGAACGCACCGTTTCGGGTGTAGCGATCTCCCGAAGGCGTCCGCACGACGAGAAAAGCTTCGCCTCGGACCGCGACATGGAGAGGATTGCCGGTCTGCTCGATCGGTCCCTGGCCGAGATCGAGGGCTGTCCCCTGGTCGATCACATAGGACACGCGTCGATCCGACTTCTGGAACGAGTCGGCACTCGCGACCGGCATCAGGTATTCCTGGAACCGCGAATTACGGGTCTTGAAACCGTTGGTGGAGACGTTGGCCATGTTGTTGGCGACCACCTCCAGCTCGCGCTGGAGCGCGACCTGGCTGGAGACCCCGACTAACATTGCGTTCTGCATGACACGATCCAACTGCGGCGAGCGGTGATGAGACAGAAGGTCCGCACGGGTCGTGCCATTTCAGGAAAATAAGTTTTCTTCTTCGAAATCAATTACTTGAACCGCATGGCCCGCTCGGCAAACTCCGGCAGGGCGGCGTAGGGGGGGCAAATCCGACCCGGCAGATTTTGCCGCTTTAACGACGCGTTAACCTTAACAATCGATAGCTCTATCTCACGAGCCGGGCGTGAACATGTGGCTCCGGACAGCATCGTAGGCGGGGCGAAACCGATGGCGAAAAAGCCCAAGAAGGCAGCTGCAGAAGGCGCAGAGGACGAAGCCCCGGCTGGCTCGAAGAAGAAGCTCATCATCATCGCTGCCGTAGCCTTGCTGGCGCTCGGCGGCGGAGGGGTCTTCTTCATGAAGAAGAGCGCCGCCCACGGGGCGGCCTCAGCGGAGGTCAAGGCCCCTATCGTATTTCTCGAAGTGCGAGAAATGCTGATCAACCTCTCCAATGAGGCCGGTCAGGACAAGGCTCGCTTTGCCAAGATAAAACTCTCGCTCGAGCTGAAGGATGCCAAGGTCGAGCAGGAGGTAAAACCACTCATGCCGCGAATCGAGGATACCTTCCAGGTCTACCTGCGCGAACTGCGCGCCAGCGATCTGGCCGGTTCGGCCGGCCTCTACCGCCTCCGCGAAGAGCTCCTGCGGCGGGTCAACATCGCGATCTTCCCGGCACGAGCCGAGGCGGTCCTCTTCAAAGACGTCGTCGTCCAGTAACTCCGGCTTCCTTTCCACCCCAGGCATTCGAGATTCCCATGGCCGACGCCGACGAGGACGATTGGGCTGCAGCGCTCATCGAGCAGAACGAAGGCGGGGGCGATGCCTCCCTCGCCGACGAATGGGGTGCGGCCCTTGCCGAGCAGGGGACCACCATCAATGCAGGCGACGTCGCCGCCGAATGGGCGACGATGATCGAGGACGGGGAAACGGACAATCTTCCGGAACTCGCCGGCAATGACCGCATCCTGAACCAGGATGAGATCGACGGCGTTCTCGGATTCTCACTGCGGGAGCTGTCGGCTTCGGGTGCCGGCGGTGTACGGGCCATCGTCGACTCCGGTGTCGTTCAATACGAACGCCTGCCGATGCTGGAAATCGTCTTCGACCGGATGATCCGGTTGCTGTCGACGAGCCTGCGCAACTTCTTTCAGGACAACGTCGAAGTGACGTTGGACAACATCACCTCGGTTCGGTTCGGCGACTACCTGAACGCGATCCCGCTTCCGACGCTGCTCGGCGTGTTTCGCGCGGACGCCTGGGAGAATTCGGGCCTCGTCACCGTCGAATCGAATCTCGCCTACTCGACGATGGATCTCCTCCTCGGCGGCAAACGCGGCGGCACGTCAACGCGGCTCGATGGGCGGCCTTTCACCGCCATCGAGATGCAGCTTGTCCGTCGCCTTGTGGAGATCATTCTCTCCGACCTCGAACTGTCCTTTCAGCCGCTCTCGCCCGTACGCTTCGCCATCGATCGGATCGAGACCAATCCGCGCTTTGCCACCATCACGCGTCCGGCCAATGCCGCCATCCTGATCAGCCTCAAGCTCGACATGGACGGGCGTGGCGGCATGCTGCAGATCCTCTTCCCGTATGCGACCATCGAACCGATCCGTGAATTGCTCATGCAGAGCTTCATGGGCGAGAAGCTCGGCCGTGATCACGTCTGGGAAAGCCATCTGGCCACGGAGATCTGGCAGGCCGACGCCACCATGGAGGCGGTCCTGCACGAGACGATGCTCCCGCTGAAGAAAGTGCTGGCCCTCAAGGTCGGCGACACCTTGATGTTCGACACCAAACCCTCTGATCTCATCTCGGTACGATGCGGCGATTGGGCCCTCACGCAAGGCCGGATCGGCCGCGTGGATGACAGCATCGCCGTACAGCTGACCCGGCCACTGCGTCGGTCGCGGACCACACTTCAGGCCTTCGAGGCCTCCATGAACAATCGTAACGACGGGTGACTTCGCCATGAGCTTTCCGATCACCCTCACGGCCGATATCCTGGTGGCTGTTCTCCTCATCGGAACTATCGTGTCGTCTATGCAACTAAGTCGTCGCATCTCCCGCATGAAAGCCGATGAGGCCGGCATGCGCCAAACCATCAGCGACCTCGTGGTCGCGAGCGCCACGGCGGAGCGGGCCGTCGCTGGGCTGCGTGCGACCCTCGACGAGTGCGACCGAACGCTGGCCGATCGTCTCGCCACTGCGGAACGTTACGCAACGGACCTGTCGCTTCAGGTTGCGGCCGGCGAAACGGTGATCGGACAAATTTCCGCCATCGTCGCGCACGCCTCAGGAGGCGCGAAACCTGCGCAGTCGATCGAAGTGATACCAGTTCGTATCGACACGGAAGTGGCGCCGCAGACGCGTGCCCCCGGCGAGATCCCGTCGACACCGAACCATGAACGCCTCGGCGCTGCAGCGGCAGCCGCCCTCGCCATGTCGGAGCGGGCACTCGGTCGTCTACGGAGTAAAGCCGCATGACCCAGTCCACTTCGCCCCCAACTCCGGGTTCCTTCAAGACTCCGACAGCCCTTCAGAAGACGGGCTTACGGGTCCGGTTCCCTCAGACGCGCCCGCTCAAGCTTCGCCTGATCGACGCCGTCACTCTTGCAGCAACCGGCCTCCTGGTTTTGAAGCTAGCGTCCATCGCGTTCGAAGATTCGAAGCCCGTGCCCGGGGCAGCGTTGCCGGAATTCGCCCGCGTGCTTGCCAAGGCCCGGACCGGGTACGAGCCATCCGATCCCGCCACCACCGGCTCCGTCACACCGAAGGAAGCGGAGAAGGCAGCGCCGGAGCCTGAGAAGGCGCCGCCCCGTCCCCCGTCGCCGCAGGAGGCGATGTCCGCAACCGAACGCGCCATTCTCGAACGTTTGGCAAGTCGGCGCGACACCCTTAAGCAGCGCAGCGACGCCCTTGATATGCGAGAACAACTCATCGGCACAGCCGAGCGCAAGCTGGAGACCGGCGTCGATGCCTTGAAACAGGAGGAAGGCAAGGTCGAGAGTGGCAATACCGAGCGGGCCGAGTCCGAGAAGGCCGCCATCAAGAACATCGTTACCATGTACGAGACGATGAAACCGAAGGATGCGGCGCGGGTGTTCGATCGCCTTACGCTCGATGTGCTGGTCCCCATCGTTCTGATCATGAATCCGCGCAAGATGGCGGAAGTCCTGGCCCTGATGCAATCGGAACCAGCGGAAAAGCTCACGATCGCCCTCGCGAACCGTGCTCAAAACAAGACGTCGCCTTCGCAGCTCCCGTCGATTGCCGGACTCGGCCCCAACGAACTTCCTGCCATCGAGATGCTGAAGCCGGGTCCCAAGCGCTGAGAACCATCCTCAGGAAAGTCTTATGGTTGCACCCGGGAGGTGGCGAGGTTAGGCGGCGGGCTACGAAATCCTCACGTGGTGTTTGTTCGCTACGAGCGAACAAACACCACGTGACCGGGTTCGACGCTCCTTAGACGCCCCTGGAGGCTCCTCTTGCCGCTGAACCGTCCGTTCGATCCGTGTGCCGCCGTGATCGGCCTGTTTCTCTCTTTCGCGCTCTTATCCGTCACGACCCATCCGACCCACGCCCAGGATACGGAAGGTGCGGAGGCGCCAGCCGATGCCGCGCCGAAGCCAAGGGTGAAGCCGAAGCCGGCGCCCGCCTCCAAGCCTGCCGCACCAGCCAAGTCCGCCCCTATCGCCGCCCAGGCCCCCACGACGCCCTGGCCCGCCGGAGCCAGTTCCGTGAGCGAGGTCTATGGGGATTGGACCGTGGTATGTGCCCGCGAGGGAACCGTCCCGGCGACCTGCACTTTGATGCAGGCACAAGGGTCCAAGACCGATGGCCGTCGCTCGTTCGCCATCGAGCTCCGCACACCGACCGAGGGCCGCGCGGCGGGCTTAATCCTCATGCCTCTCGGCTTGAACATCGAGGGTGGTGTCCAGTTCAAGCTTGACGACGCGGTTCTCGGACAGGGAGCGCCTTTCCTGAGCTGCAGCCAAGAGGGTTGCATTGTCCCTGTCAGCTTTCCGACGATGGCCACCGACGCCATGAAGTCCGCCAAGGCTCTCAGCGTGACGGCGACGAGACCCGATGCCAAGGAGCCTTTGGTGGTGACCGTGCCGCTCGGTGGCTTCGGACCGGCGATGGCGCGCGCTGTGGCCCTGGCCGGATAAGAGCGACGCGGGAAACGGATCGGTACGTGTCCCCAAAAATCTTCCAGCAACGAAGACGCCGTGCAAGAACAGCCACGAGGAAACGCCCATGAAGATTTTTTCGGCAGCCTGCCTGATTGCAACACTTGCTGCGACATCCGCTCTGGCCCAGACCACACCGCAAGGCTCGCCACCCGGCGCAACTGCGCCCGGAAGCCCGGAACCCGAAACGAAGGCCGAGCGGCAGCGAAACAGCGCCGCAAAGCTCGCCGGGCTGCTGTACTTCGTTCAGAACGCATGTCCGGACCTTCAGCCCGACTACACTCGGTTCAAGGATGTCGTGGCCGGCCTCGGCGTATCCCTCGATGACCTTTCCGCAGGCGATCTGCTGTTGCGTTCACGGACCTACACGGAGGTCTACACCAAGGACACGCCAGCAAACTGTGCGCGGGCCGACACCAATTTCGGTCCGACGGGAACGACCATTCCCGGATTGGTCGTCAAGCGCACGACCCCGTGAGGTGACGGAGGGTTTTAAGCGCCCGTTAGCCCAAATCTGAAAGAGTGCTCGAACTGTGTGGCGCAAGGCGCTCCGTTCGCCCAGCGAACAGGGCGTCCCTCGAGTTTGGTGTATCCCGCAATGGATTTGGGCCTCGACATCACCCCACGGCGCCGCCGCCCCCGGGCCGGCCTCGCCGTGGCGTCGATCTTGGCTGGGCTGGTCGTCTGCGGCCCAGTCGAAGCCGCACGCCTGACGAGCGTGGCCGGGACGCAGGCCGACCGTTACGGCCGCATCGTCCTCAATTTCGATGGTGTCGTAACGGTCAAGGCCCGTGTCTCTGATACGGTTCTGGTGATCGGATTCTCGGAACGCAGCCAGGCCTTCGCCGAGCGTCTGGCGACCCAGATGCCGGACTACATCTCCCTGGTCCGACGCGACCCTGACGGCACGGGCCTTCGCGTCGCCCTGCAACGCCCTTACCGCGTGAATGTGCAGACTGTCGGCGAGAAGACCTACGTCGACCTTCTGCCGGTCGATTGGGCGGGGCTGCCTCCGCCCCTGCCCCCAGAGGTCGTAGCTGAATTATTCGCACGGACGCAGGCCGCCGAGGCGGCCCTCCGGGCTGCTCGTCCGAAGCCGCCCGAACCCGTGCGGCTGCCCCTCGAACTCGCCCTCCGTCCAAATCTCGCTCGCTTGAGCCTGCGCCTGCCCGAGTCCGCCACCGCGCGTTTCGAGCGCGACGGCGCAGCCACTCGTCTTGAATTGCCTGGGTCCTGGCGGATCGACGAGACCGGGACTCGCGGACGCCTCAAGCCTTTCATCGCATCATTGTCCGTCGAGGGAGATGTGGATGGTAGCCGCCTCTTGGTCACCCCGGCGGAAGGGTATGAGATCCAACAGGCGCGGGACGCGGATGGCATCACCCTCGACGTATCGCCCAAGTCCGTCGGCGCGAAATCGCTCCCCGGGCGCGGCGCCGAGCCGCTAACCGACGTAAAGACTATCGCCACGGATACGAAGGCTCCCCCTGGCCAGGTACAGAACGGGCAGCCGGAAACGAAACCGGCCTCGGCGGAGGCCCCCGCGGCCAAGCCACGCCCGGCTCTAACCCGCCCCGCGGGCCCGGGACTCATGTTTCCCTTCACGCGGATCCCGGCCGCCGCCTTGTTCGAGCGGGCAGGCGTCGCCACGCTCGTGTTCGAGACACCCGATACCGTCACCGTTCCCACGGGTGATCCGGTCCTCACGCCGCTCGGTCCGCCCGTTCGTACGGGCAACTTCGTGTCCCTGCGCTTTCCGATGCCGCGGGACCGCCTCTTCGACCTCATTCCGTCGGGTCCTGTCGATGCTCCGACGGGCTGGGAACTCGTGGCCAGTGGCGATGTCGCCTCGAGCACCCCCCTGTCAGCGATCAGAACGATTGCGGCGAATGGGCAACCGGTTGTCAGCGTAAAGCTTCCGAACCCCGGTGGTGCGGCGTGGCTCGACCTTGACGGCGAGCGCATCGCCATCGTCACGGGCTATGGGCCGGAGCCGGCAGATATCTCGAAACGCCAGACCTTTGTCGACTTCGAACTGCTCGCGAGCCGGCAGGGCGTCGCCGTCCTGGCACAAGCCGATGATCTGGTGGTTCGACCAGACCTCGATGGCATCACCATCGAACGCGATGGCGGGATGGCGATCTCAGGCGTTCCGCGTTCCACCGCCGCACCCCTCGCGGTGGTCCCGGATCTCGTCATCGATCGTCTCCAATGGGAGGCAGCGCGCACCGGCGAGGTTCGCGATGTCGTGCGTCAAAGACTCAACGAGATCACGGAAGCCAGCCGCTCGGCCCGGGGTCCCCTGCGCGTCGCCCTAGCGAAGAGCCTTCTCGCCAACAATCTGACGAGCGAAGCGATGGGTGTCCTCAAGGTCGCGGCCATCGAAGACCCCGTCTCTGCCGGCCACCGCGACATCGCCCTTCTCATGGGTGTGTCCGCGGCCCGTATGGGGCATACGACCGATGCCCGACGTATCCTGGGCGGTGATGGACTACGATCCGATCCCGAAGCGCGCCTGTGGCTAGGCTACCTGAGTGCCCTGGCCGGGCAATGGGATAAGGCCAAGACCGCCTACAAGGAGACCGCCGGCGTCCTCGAGCGCTACCCCGACGATGTCCAAGTCCTCCTGCGGAGCGCCGCCGCGGACGCTGCCATCGAGGCGGGTGACGACGATTCGGCGAGCCGTCAGATCACCCTGGCGGGTGCCCGTTCTCCCGAGGATCCCATGCGCGATCATCTCGCGTTGCTGCGTGCGCGCGTCGACGAGATGACGGGGCGGGGCCTATCCGCGCTCGAAACCTACAAGCGCCTGGCCGAGCAAGGAAACGGCCCCGTGGGCGCGGAGGCTTCCCTGCGGGCGGCGATCCTGGGTCATGCGTCCGGCAAACTTCCGCTCGCGGACGCCATCGACCGAATCGATACGCTGTCCCTCACCTGGCACGGTGACGAGATCGAGATGCGGACTTTGTCCGCCTTGGCCCATCTACAGAAGGAGGCCGGGCATTGGCGGGAAGCCTTCACCGCCGTTCGTCGCGCCGTTACCCTGCAGAGTGAATCTCCTATCGTTCGGAACCTTCAGGAATGGGCCCTGAATGTGTTCGACGAGCTTTATCTGGGCGAGGGGGGAGCCAAACTGTCCGGTGTCGAAGCCTTGGCTCTCTATTTCGACTTCAAGGATTTCGCCCCCATCGGACGACGTGGCGACGAGATCGTCCGGCGCCTATCGGATCGTCTCGTCGAGTTCGATCTCCTCGATCCGGCGGGCGATCTGCTTCAGCATCAGGTGGATCATCGCCTGACCGGACCGGCCCAGTCGGAAGTGGCCGCCCGCCTAGCGACCATTCGGCTCATGGATGACAAGCCACTGGCCGCGCTCCAGGTTCTGGATGCGACCTACATCCCCGAACTTCCCGAGGAGTTGCGTCGCGCGCGGGCACTCCTGCGGGCACGGGCCCTGTCTGACCTGTCGCGGACAGAGCTCGCCTTGGAGACCGTCGAGGGCGAGACGGGCGTCGACGCGACACGGTTGCGGGCCGATATCCTCTGGTCCGCGCGGCGCTGGCGGGAGACCGGTGAGGCACACGAGTTCCTGGTCGGTGATGCTTGGAACCAGCGGACGCCCCTCGACGACAAAGCGCGCGCCGACGTCATCCGGGCCGCGATCGCCTATGGCTTGGCGGGGGAAGTGCTGAGCATGGATCGCCTCAGGACGAAATTCGCCAATGCCATGGCGGAGAGCGTGGATGCGCGCACCTTCGCCTTGCTGACGCAGCCCAATGCCGTCCGCACGGCGGGGTTTCGTGAGATCGCCCAGAAAGCCGGGAGATCCGAAACCCTCCAGGCGTTCCTCGTTGAATACCGCAAGCGTTATCCGCAGGCGGCCATGCCGGAACGCGGCACACGCGAGGGGGAGACCCGCGCCGATGCGCAGGGCGAGGCTCCGGCGACGCCGCCGGGTTGATCGATGGGACCGGGCCTCGGCCTGTTGGCGGGTTGAGCTTTCGGACGAGTCATTGATGACTCGTCCGCGCTCCCGTCAGGTTCCGTAACTCTGCACCAGGGAGCCGGCCACCAAGGTCCAGCCATCGACCAGCACGAAGAAGATGAGCTTGAACGGGAGGGCGACGGTGGCGGGCGGCACCATCATCATGCCAACCGCCATGAGGATCGAGGCCACCACCAAGTCGATGATTAGAAATGGGATGAAGAGCAGGAAGCCGATCTCGAAGGCTCTACGAAGCTCCGAGATCATGAAAGCCGGCGTTACGATCTCAAGGCCGATGGCTTCGGGACCTGACGGGACAGGAACCTTTGCCATATCGAGGAAAAGCTTGAGATCCTTCTCTCGGACATTCTTCAGCATGAATGCTTTAAACGGAATCGACGCCCGTTCGAACGCGACGCTCTGAGTGATCTGCCCAGCCAGCAGCGGCTCGACTCCGGTTCGATAGGCTTCCCGACCGACAGGTGCCATCACGAAAGCCGTGAGGAAGAGGGCGAGGCTCGTGACCACGGTGTTGGGCGGTGCGCTCTGAGTACCGAGGGCCGAGCGCAGGATCGAGAAGACCACGACGATGCGGGTAAACGAGGTCGCCATCACGAGGACCGACGGCGCCAGCGCCAGAACCGTAATGAGGGCAACGAGTTGCAGCGCGCGCTCGGTCGTGCCGCCCGTACCGAGATCGAGGGATAGGTTCTGTGCCATGGCTTCGCCCGCAACCAGCGTCAGGCCGAAGGTCGCCGCGACGCGGGCGACGGCACGGGCTTTGAATCGAATCATCGTTTATCCGCAATAGCATAGCAGGATGGCCGAAGCGGCTACCGATCTGGCCCGTGCCGTCCTCGACCCCAAACCTGTCGGTGTCATGACCGAAGCGCGGGCGACGGCCGAATCCGCTGGCGCGTTCAGCCCTTCTTGTCGAGGGACCGGCCGAGCAGCCGGGCGAACTCGGCTTCGATCTCCTCGACGGAGAACGGGTTGGCTGCCGCCACCCCCGGGGTCGCTGCGGGCTTTGCAATATCGGCCGGGGGGGGCGCACGTTCGGCCGCGGGTTTGACGGGGGCTGCCGCAGGCACGGGCGGCTCGGGTTCGGTCGGAACTGAGCTTGAAGCGGTCGGCGATTCCGGCGCGACGGGAAGCGGCGCCGTCCCATCGGAGGACGGGGTGGGACGGCCCATGGCCGGGTTGGGACGGTCCATGACGGGCGTGGGACGCTCCGGCTCTGGGGCGGGGTCGAACAACGCGTCGTCCCGCTCCGGTGCTTCGGCCGTTGCCGCCATGGCGGCAGCCATGGGGTCGATGGCGTCCGCCGCGACGGGGGGGGCGTGGGCCGCCACGGGCGCGGTGACCACCGGATCGACGGAAGTCCCGGGCCTCTCGGGGACGACGTGCGCCGCCGCAGGTTGGTCCGTCTTTTCGGTGGCGGATTCGGGTAGCACAGGACGAGCCGGGGTCGCCGAAGCTTGCGGACGGCGCACGGCCTGCTCGAGCTGACGGGCCATATCCGAGAGGATGTCGGGATCGACGGGGCTGGACGCCCCCTGAGGCGGCCCTTCGGCGTCGGCGGGCGCCGGGGCCGCGTCGTCCGATCGGCCGCGCTTGGCCAGACCGGGCATGAGACTGGCCGCGCCGGGCACGAGATTGGTGAGGGAGGGCGGCATGCGGCGGGCCGGGCGCGAGGCCGGGACCGCGACGGGCGGCGCCGGCGGTTCAGCCGGTGTCTCGAAGGCCGGCCGCGGATCGGGCGGACGCACCGTCGTCGGCCCGGTCTCGTCCGGAACGAACAGATCGGGGGCGGGCAAGTCGAGGGGCCGCCCGACGGTGTCCGGCCGCGGCGCGGCATCGGGCAGGGGCGGGGGAACCGCCACCGGCATCGCCAAGGCGGCCTCGAAGGCCGGCTGGAACCGGGCCGCATCGAGGACGGCGGGCTCCGCCTCGGGTCGAACCGCCTCGTCCTCGCCCAGACGAGCGCCGGCCCCGCGCGTGATGTTGCGTTCGACGACGACGTCGTTGGGGCCGCCCACGAGGAGCAGGTGCTCGACATTGTCCCGCCGCAGCAGGATGAGCTGGCGTTGCCGGTCGAGTTCGTAGATGTCGACGATGCCCAAGCGCGGCTGCCGTCCGCGTCCGCCGCCCTTCGCGGAGAGGGGCTGGCCCCGCCCGGGTAAGCGACGGATGACGAACACCGTGATCGCCAGAACCGCGAAAATGACGAGGAAGATGATCGCGAACTGGATCGTCGTGGAGCCGTCTGAACTGAAGGACGAAAACAAGGTCCGGTCTCTCGCTTCTGGGGGCCGCCGGCCCGACGCAACGCTTCGGCCCAGCACTATCACGCCCGTGCCGGGCGCGGGCAACACTGTTAAGATCTCGTTAACAGCTCCTTGACGCAGCGACGCCAAGCGTCGTCCGGCCAAGCCCTCGACGAAGCCCTCGGCGCGTGTGACGGATTTGCCCGGCGCGCTGACCTTTCCCGAGGCGGGACAACGCATCTGAACTTTTGTGAAGAAGCCTTAACTCGCCATTAACCATGTCGGCGGCAAATCTTACCCATCGCCCGGCACTTCCCGACCGGCGCGGGGGCATCAGCCAAGTCATGTCCGTCACCGACCTTCCGATTCTCGGTCTTCTTCGCACCCGGATGCAATGGCATCAGACGCGTCAGAAGCTGCTGTCCGAGAACGTCGCCAACGCCGATCTGCCGGGCTTCAAGCCCCGCGATCTTGCCAACCCGGAGCTCGGCCGCGCGAAGAGCCGCGGCGCGGGTTTCGGCACCGTCGCCCTGGCCCAGCCCGAGGGCGCGTCCGGCGCCGGCCTCGCCGTCACGAGCCCGGCCCATATCACCATCGCTCAGGCGGGGGAGGGGCCTGGAGCCGACGCCCGTCGGATCAAGGGATTCGAGGTTCGCCCCAGCGGCAATGGCGTGAACCTCGAGGAAGAGATGATGAAATCCGGCGACAACCAAGCCGACTACCAGCTCGCGACCTCGCTCTACCAGAAGAGTCTCGAAACTCTAAAGATCGCCATCGGCAAGCGCTGAACCGCCTAGTCTCGAACGACTGAGAGCAAAATGGACTTTCTGAAATCCCTCACCACAGCGGCATCGGGCCTCAAGGCTCAGTCGAGCCGCATGCGGGTCATCGCCGAGAATATCGCCAACGCCGATTCGGCGCCGACCAAGGCCGGCGGCGAACCCTATCGCCGCAAGATCCCGACCTTCACCGCACAGATCGACCGCGAAACCGGTGCCAGCCTCGTCGAGACCGGCAAGGTCCGCCGCGACACAACGCCGTTCCGCACCAAGCACGACCCCGGCAATCCCGCCGCCAACGCCCAGGGCGACGTGAGCCTCCCCAACGTCAATGGGCTCATCGAGAACATGGACATGCGCGAGGCCCAGCGCGCCTACGAAGCCAACCTGAACATGGTCACCGCCACGCGCCGGATGGTGTCCAGAACCCTCGACATTCTCAAGGCGTAGATTTCCCTCGGGCCGGAACCCCGCCCCAACCTCTTTCTGACAAAAGGTCTTTCGCCATGGCTACCAACGCCTTTGCAGCCGGCACCTATGCCGCGATCCAGAACATCGGAACCAAGGGTGGCCTGGCCGAGACCCCCCCTCTGGGTACCCCGCAACAGGGCGGCACCTTCGGTTCGCTCCTCTCCAGCACCCTCGACTCCGTCAGCGAGGCCGGGCGCCGCACCGACAGCCAGGCCATGGCCGTGGTCGGCGGCAAGGCCAACGTCGTCGACGTGGTCACGGCCGTGGCCGAGAGCGAGACCGCCCTGCAGACCCTCGTCGCCGTCCGTGACCGCGTGATCTCCGCCTACGAGGAGATCATGCGCATGCAGATTTAACATTCCCTTTCGGCCACCGAACCCGTGGCCGGACGATGCCGACGGGGGACGAGACGGGGCCTGCTCGCATCACGGGCCGCCCCCGCCCTCGCGCCCCCGCGACGGATCCGCCATCCCTCGGCCAAGCTTGAGCCGGACGGATGCCGGTTCCCCTAAGCCCCGACTATCGTGAAGAGTGATCCCATGACCGGCCTCGCCATCATCGACGTCGCCCGCGACGGGATCTTCGTGTTCCTTAAGGTCGCGGGCCCCGTGATGCTCGTCGCCCTCGTGGTAGGTCTCGCGATCTCGCTACTTCAGGCGCTGACCCAGATCCAGGAACAGACCCTCATCTACGTGCCCAAGATCGTGGCCGTGTTCGCCACCCTGCTGTTCATGCTGCCGTTCATGGGCGATGCCCTCGGCAGCTACATGACCCGTATCGCCGCCCGCATCGTCTCCGGCGGGTAACGACCGATCGGCCCGGCGTCACCGACGGGGCGTCGGCACGCTCCCTTCCGCGCGCTCCCCCTCCCCAACCCCCGGGAGCCTGCTATGACGGGCCATGAACCTGCTTCTGCCCAGCATCGCGGCGGCCTTCCTCCTCACCTTCGCGCGGGTCGGCACCCTGGTGATGCTCATGCCGGGGGTCGGCGACCAGCTCGTGTCGCCGCGCCTGCGGCTCGCCTTCGCGGTCCTTCTCACCCTGGTGCTGTTTCCCACCGTGAAACCGCTGCTGCCGATGCAGGGCGGGGCCATCGCCGGACCGGCGCTCATCGGGCTGCTCTTCGGAGAGATTCTCGTCGGCCTCATGCTGGGCTTGAGCGTCCGGATGGTCCTGGCCGCTCTGCAGACGGCCGGCATGGTGATCTCGCAGCAGCTCGGCCTTTCCTACGCGATGACGGTGGATCCGATGCAGGGCGGCCAGCAGGCGGCTCTGGGCAATTTCCTGTCGCTCATGGGCATCACCCTGATCCTGGCGACGGACCTGCACCACGTCTCCATCCTGGCCATCGGTCGCAGCTACGCGCTGCTGCCGCCCGACGGTGTGTTGGGCATGGGAGAGGCCGCGCGCCTCGCGCTCAAGGCCGTCGCGCGGGGCTTCTCCCTCGGGCTGCAGATCGCCGCCCCGTTCATCGCCTTCGGCATCCTGTTCAACGTCGGGCTCGGGGTACTGGCACGCCTGATGCCGCAGATGCAGGTGTTCTTCGTCGCCGTTCCGGCCTCCGTGCTCATCGGCATGATCGTTCTGCTGGGCAGCCTCGGCGTGATGATGGGCGTCTTCCTGGACGACATCGGCCGCTATCTCGCCGATCTGGCCGGGCGATGAGGCGGGTCGTGCCCGCAGCGACCGCGCGCGAAAGGTCCTGAACCATGTCCGAGGGCGCAGAACAGGAAGACAAGACCGAAGACCCGACCGCGCGGCGCATCGAGAAGGCCATCGAGCAGGGCAACGTCCCCAACAGCGTCGAAATCAACACCTTCTTTATCCTGGGGGCCTTCACCCTCGCCATGGCGATGGCGTCCGGGACCATCGCGCGCGACCTCGTGGCGGGACTGCGCGGCTACCTCATGAACGCCTATCAGGTGCCGTCGGACCCGCACGTCTACGGGGCGCTGGGCCTGCGGATGTTCGTGATCTACGCCCAGGCCCTCGCCGTCCCCATCGGTCTCGTGGTGGTGGCCGGCCTGGCGGCCGGCTTCCTCCAGCACCCCCTCGTCTTCTCCACCGAGACCCTGGGCTTCAAATGGGACCGGGTGTCGCCGAAGGCCGGCGCCAAGCGCATCTTCGGCGTCGAGGCCCTGTTCCAGTTCGTGAAGGGGCTGGCCAAGCTCATGATGGTCGGCGTGGTCGGCGGCACAATCCTGTGGAACGAGCGCGACCGCCTCGACGTGTTCGCCCGTCTCGATCCCGCCTCGACCCTCGAGGGGGTCCTGTCCCTGTCCCTCAAACTCATGGCCGGCATGCTGGCGGTGTTCGTCGCCATCGCGCTCGGCGACGCCGTGTATCAGCGCTATCGCTGGCGCCAGAAGCTGCGCATGTCCAAGGAGGAGATGAAGCAGGAGCACAAGGAGAGCGAGGGCAGCCCCGAGGTGAAGGGCCGCATGAAGCAGATCCGGGCCGCCCGGGTGAAGAAGCGCATGATGGCCGCGGTGCCGAAAGCCACCGTGGTGATCACGAACCCGACCCACTACGCCGTGGCCCTGCGCTACGAGCCCGGCATGCAGGCGCCGGTCTGCGTCGCCAAGGGCGTCGACTCCCTGGCCCTGCGCATCCGGGCGCTCGCCAAGGAACACAACGTACCGGTGCTGGAGAACCCGCCGCTCGCCCGCGCCCTCCACGCCACCGTGAGCATCGACGACGAGATCCCGACGGAGCATTACCGCGCCGTGGCCGAGGTGATCGGCTTCGTCCTGCGCCTACGCCGCCGTGCGGCGTGACCCCGTGCCGGCATCGCCGGACGGCGTGACCCCGGCGGCGGGCACGCGACCCGGTGACGCCGGGAGCGGAGGCGTGGCGCCGGCGCCACGGTTTGTGCACCTTTTGGCCTGTATCGTGCCCGCAGCCGTGGCGGGATAACCCTTGCCGCACGCGCGGGCCGGGCGTTTCTCCCGGCGCCGAGGATAGGTGGATCGACCCCGGATGGCTGAGTTCAGCGGACCAAACAAGGCCGCGCCGAACGCGATCGACCGGTCCGAGCGGCCCGGCCGCGTCGGCCTGCTCCTCGTCCTGGCGGGGCTGCTCGTGGGTGCGGCCGTCGGCTTGTCCTTCGTCGCCAACGAGCAGGCCCAGCCCCTCATCCTCGGCCTCCTGGCGCTGCTCGCCATGGCGGGGGTCTTCTGCCTGTTCGCCCTGGCCATCGGGGCGATCCAGCTCGCGGGCCAGACCGGGCGCGACGACATCACCAAGGCCATCGTGGACGCCGCACCGGAAGGCACCATCGTGGTCGAGGAGGGCGGGCGGCTCATCTACGCCAACGAGGCGTACCTGCGCATCGTCGGTGGCGAGACCTTCGCGAACCTGCGCGCCGTGGAGCGGGTGTTCGTCGGCTCCCCGGAGGTGTCGGAGGCGGTCTACCGCCTCGCCCAGGCCGCCCGCGAGGGCCTGAGCCACGGCGAGGAGATCCGCATGGCGCCGCCCCCCGACGGGGCCGGCGACCGGGCCTTCGCCTGGTACCGCATCGCCGTGCGCCCCATCGACCGGCCGCGCCGGGCGGCTGCCCTGTGGAGCGTCTCCGACATCACCCACGAGCGCGAGCGCCAGGAAAACGTCTTCCAGGAACTCCAGCACGCCATCGACTACCTCGACCACGCGCCCGCCGGCTTCCTCTCCATCGATCCGGGCGGGTCCGTCGTCTACATGAACGCGACGCTGGCCGCCTGGCTCGGCTACGACCTCGCCACCGTGGGCTCGGGCGGCCTACGCCTGCCCGAGATCGCGCCGGGGGCCGACGTGCTCACGGCCTCCGGCGGCCTGCCGGGCGAAGTCCGCACCGACCGGTTCGACCTCGACCTGCGGCGGCGCAACGGCCACCCGCTGCCGACCCGCCTCTACCACCGCGTCGCTTTCGGGCAGGACGGCAAGCCCGGCCCCTCGCGCACCATCGTGCTCAACCGCTCAGCCGGCGCCGAGACCGACGAGCCCCAGCGCGCGGCGGAGGTGCGCCTCGCCCGCTTCCTCAACAACAGTCCCATCGCCATCGCCACCGTGGATCGCGGCGGCCACATCGCCCGCGCCAACGCCTCGTTCGCCCGCCTGTTCGGCGGCACCGCCCGCCAGGCGATGCCGGAAGGGCAGGGGAGCCTCGACGCCGAGCCCGTGGTCGGGGACGCCCTGGTCGAGCGCGACCGTCCCGCCCTCGAGGCGGCCCTGGCCAAGGCCTCCGGCGGGCTCGCGGTGATCGAACCCATCGAGGTGATGCTGACGGGACCGGGCAACCGTTCGGCCCGTGTCTGGCTGAGCCCGGCCGGCGTCGAGGGCAACGGCCCGACGGGCGGCGCCGGGGACGAGCCGGGCGACCGCGAGGGCGTCATCCTCTACGCCCTCGACACCACCGCCCAGCGCCAGCTCGAACAGCAGGTGGCCCAGGCCCAGAAGATGGACACGGTCGGCCAGCTCGCCGGCGGCATCGCCCACGACTTCAACAACGTGCTGCAGGCGATCATCGGCTACTCGGACCTGCTGCTGGCGAGCCACCGGCCGACGGACCCGGCGTTCCAGGACATCATGCAGATCAAGCAGAACGCCAACCGGGCGGCCAGCCTGGTGCGTCAGCTGCTGGCCTTCTCCCGCCGCCAGACCCTGCGGCCCGAGGTGATGAGCGTCGGCGAGGCGCTCTCCGACCTCACCCTCCTGCTCAAGCGCCTGCTCGGCGAACGGGTCGACCTCGACCTCAAGCACGGCCGCGAAATCTGGCCGATCAAGGCCGACGTGAACCAGTTCGAGCAGGTGATCGTGAACCTCGCGGTCAACGCCCGCGACGCCATGCCGGAAGGCGGGCGCCTCCTCATCCGCACGGCCAACGTCCTGCACGACTCCGCACCGGCGGAGGCCCGCCTCGGCATGCCGGACGGCGACCACGTCCTCATCGAGGTCATCGACACCGGCCAGGGCATCCCGCCCGACGTCATGGAGAAGATCTTCGAGCCGTTCTTCACCACGAAGGAGATCGGCAAGGGCACCGGCCTCGGCCTCTCGACGGTGTTCGGCATCGTGAAGCAGAGCGGCGGCACCATCGACGTGCGCTCGACGGTGGGGGAGGGCACTACCTTCCGGATCTACTTCCCCCGCCATGTCCCGGCGGCCGAGCCCGAGCCCGTGCTGCCGCCCGCCACCGGCAGCAACACCGGCGAGATCGCCGCCCATCGCCTCAAGGGCACTCCGGAACTGGCCGCCCCGTCCCCGCGAAAACCCGCCCCGGACCATACCGGTCAGGGGGTCATCCTGCTGGTCGAGGACGAGGATCCCGTCCGCGCCGTCAACAGCCGCGCCCTCTCGGCCCGGGGCTACACCGTGCTGGAGGCGGCCTCGGGCCTCGACGCCCTGAAGATCATCGAGGACACGGACCAGCCCATCGACCTCGTGGTCTCCGACGTGGTGATGCCCGAGATGGACGGGCCGACCCTGCTGCGGGAGCTGCGCAAGCACCACCCCGACCTCAAGGTGATCTTCGTTTCGGGCTACGCCGAGGACGCGTTCCGCAAGAACCTCCCCGACGGCGAGGATTTCAACTTCCTGCCGAAACCCTTCAGTCTGAAGCAGCTCGTCGAGACGGTGAAGGAGACCATCGCGCGCTGACGTTTCGACGCCGTTCTCCCCGGCGTTCACGGACGATCCGTGGACGCCGGCCTTGCACAATGAGAACAAAACAGGTACATACAGCGTCATCCGGGGCGCATTGAGCCTTGCTCCCACCCCATGCATAAGGATGCCGACGAATGGCCCAGCCCGCGCTGAAAGTTGTGGAAGCCCCGATGGTGGACAAGGACAAGGCGAAGGCGATCGACGCCGCGCTGTCGCAGATCGAACGGGCCTTCGGAAAGGGCTCGATCATGCGCCTGGGCAAGAATGCCCAGGTGGCGGAGGTGGAGGTGGTCTCCACGGGGTCGCTCGGCCTCGACATTGCGCTCGGCGTCGGCGGCCTGCCGCGCGGCCGCGTCATCGAGGTCTATGGCCCGGAATCGTCGGGCAAGACCACGCTCGCCCTCCACACCATCGCCGAGGCCCAGAAGAAGGGCGGCGTCTGCGCCTTCGTCGACGCCGAGCACGCCCTCGACCCGATCTACGCCCGCAAGCTCGGGGTGCAGCTCGACGATCTCCTCATCTCGCAGCCCGATACCGGCGAGCAGGCGCTCGAGATCACCGACACCCTCGTGCGCTCGGGCGCCATCGACGTCCTGGTGGTCGACTCCGTGGCGGCGCTCACGCCGCGCGCCGAGATCGAGGGCGAGATGGGCGACAGCCAGCCCGGCCTCCAGGCCCGGCTCATGAGCCAAGCCCTGCGCAAGCTCACGGGCTCGATCTCTCGCTCGAAGTGCATGGTGATCTTCATCAACCAGATCCGGATGAAGATCGGCGTCATGTACGGCAGCCCGGAGACCACCACGGGCGGCAACGCCCTGAAGTTCTACGCCTCCGTGCGCCTCGACATCCGCCGCGTCTCGACCCTCAAGGATCGGGACGAGGCCATCGGCAACCAGGTCCGCGTCAAGGTGGTGAAGAACAAGGTCGCGCCGCCGTTCAAGCAGGTCGAGTTCGACATCATGTTCGGCGAGGGCGTGTCGAAGGTCGGCGAGCTCATCGACCTCGGGGTGAAGGCCGGCATCGTCGAGAAGTCGGGCGCCTGGTTCTCGTACAACAGCCAGCGCCTCGGCCAGGGCCGCGAGAACTCGAAGGGGTTCCTGCGCGACAATCCCGACATCGCCGCCAAGATCGAGGCGGCGATCCGCCAGAATTCCGGCATCCTCGCCGACAAGATCCTCGACACGGCCAAGCCGACGGAAGAGGACCTCGACGAGGGCGAGGCCTGAGACCGCCTCCGTCGATCCAGGCGATGGCCGTGCCCCCCGGGCGCCGCCATCGCCGAGGACGCGACGAGGCATTGGGATGAGACCGGACCGCCCGCGCGGCGTCCGAAACATTGAAAGAGCCGCCGGGCATCGCGCCCGGCGGCTCTTTTCGTTGGTTCTCGCCAGGCGAAGACGATGCGCTCCGATCCTCGCGCATCGACGGCCGGGCGATGACGGCGGGAACGCGACCGCGCGGATCGCTGGCGATACGGTCCTCACCCCGATGAACCGATCCATCCCGGAACACGGTCCCTTGACGATGCGATCGTCGACGTGGTTCCTGGCGGTCGAACGTCCCGCAATACCTTGCGCCCGCGAACTAGTCTTATGATTTATTTATCTTAAGACTGCCCCGACAGTTGCGCAATTGATCCATTGGTCCGTGCCAGATGAGTGAACACCACAAGGATGCCTCCGTGGCGGTCGCGCAGGTTCTGCTCGACGGCCTCGCGCCGGCGGAACGGGCGCAGGTCCAGGCGGAAGCCGAGGCGAAGGGTGTCGACGCCGTGGAAATCGTGCGCCGGTCCCTCGACATCCTCATCGCCGAAGCCCCGTCCTCCGCCCGGAGCGGGACCGGCGGCCCATCGCGCGCCTGATGCCCCGTCGTGCGCCTGGGCGCAGCGCGCTCTGGTCCGGCGCCTGCACAGCCCTGCTTCTGCTCGTCTCCGTCGGGGCGCAGGCGCAGGTCGTCGAGGACGGATCCGATGCGCAGATCGGGAAAGCGGATGCCCGCCTGGTGCTCGACCTCGTGGCCGAGCGCTTCAAGGCCCTCGATCCCAAGGTGACGTCCCTGCGCGCAGTGGACGGCGGGTGGATCTGCGGAGCCGTCAACGTGAAGAACCGCGACGGCCTCTATCTCGGCGAGCGTGGCTTCGTCGTCGATCCGGCGACCCGATTCTTCGGTCGTGTCCCGGATGGGCCGGAACTGCTCAACCCCCGCGCCGAGGGCTTCGCGGCCCTGGAACGGATTCGGCAGATCTTCTTCGCCCGTTGCCTGGACTGACGCTGCGCTGAGGCGTTCCCGGATGCGGATTCCCGAAGGGATTGTTCCTTCGGGGCGGGCGGAGCCCGGCGATGTCACCGGTCCCCGCCCTTGATTCCCGAGAGAACTGCCCGTCGCGGCGCGGCGATCCGGTCAGGCAGCGCGCACGGTCGTGAGAAAGCGGCCGACCTCCGTGCGCAGATGCTCGGATTGGCGTGACAGCTCGGAGGCGGCGCCGAGCACCTGGCTCGCCGCGGCACCGGTTTCGCCGGCTGCCTCGGCGACGCCCGCGATGTTGCTCGTTACCGCACCCGTACCCGCTGCCGCCTCGGAGACGTTGCGGACGATCTCCTGGGTCGCCGCCCCTTGCTGCTCCACCGCCGCCGCGATGGAGGTGGCGACACCGTCGATCTCGCGGATGCGGCTGGTGATGTCGGCGATGGCCGACACGGCCTGGCCTGTCGCCGTCTGGATCTGGGCGACCTGGCCCGAGATGTCCTGTGTCGCCTTCGCGGTCTGATTGGCGAGTTCCTTCACTTCGGCCGCGACGACGGCGAAGCCTCGACCGGCCTCGCCGGCCCGCGCCGCCTCGATGGTGGCGTTGAGCGCAAGAAGGTTGGTCTGGCCCGCGATGGTGGCGATGAGGCCGACGACGTCGCCGACGCGGGCGGCCGCCTGGGACAGGGTCTCGACGAGAGCGGCGGTCTGGTCGGCCTGCACCACGGCACCCTGAGCGAGGGTGGCGGAGCCCACGACCTGACGGCCGATCTCGAGGACGGAGGCGCTGAGCTGCTCGGCGGCGGCGGCCACTGTGTTGACGTTCATGGCGGCCTCTTCGGCGGTGGAGGCGACGCTGGCGGATTGCGAGGCGGTCTGGGCCGCCGTCGCCGTCATGGTCTGAGCCGTGGCCTGAAGCTCGGTGGCGGAGGAGCCCACCATCCCGACGATGCCGCCGACCGCGCCCTCGAAGGCGTCGGCCATCTCCCGCATCGCCGCCCTGCGCCGCGTCTCGACGGCGGCCTCGCCCGCCTTCTGCTCCGCCCGGAGCCCCTCGGCCTCGACGAGGCCGTCGCGGAAGGTTGCGAGGGAGGCGGCCATGGAGCCGATCTCGTTGTGGCTGTCGGCATGGGGGATCGGCGTCATGAGATCGCCACCCGAAATGGCCTGCATGGTCCGGGTGATGCGGGTGATGGGCCCGGTCACGCCGCGCAGGACGTAGACGATGCCGCCGAGGCCGAGCAGGATCCCGCCGACGCAGACGGACACCGCGAGCCAGATCGCCCGGCGATACGCCGCTTGCGACGTGGCCTGAGCCTGCGTCGCACCGGCATAGTTCAATTCGACGTCCTTCTCGAGGATATCGATCATCTCACCGAAGACGGAGCGCGACCGCTCGAACGCAGCGAACATCCCGGCGGCATTGCCGGTCATCGCGGCAGCGGAAAATTCGGTTCGGAGCTGGTTGTAGGCGTCGTACCCGCGCATGAACTGTCGGTAGAGCGCCTCTTCCTTGGGCGAACTCACGAGGGGCTGGTAGACCCGCAGGGTGGCGGCGACGCTCTCGCTGCGATCCGCGCCGACCCGCATGAGTTCGGCGATGGGCTCCTTCCCGATTGCGAACCGGGCATCCACGAGGCGCAGGCGTGTGAGAGCGTACTTCACGTCTTCGATGGCGCGCACGCTCGGAAGCCAGTTGTCGCCGATGCTCTGCGTCGCTTCGGCGATGGTCCCGAGCTGTCGAATGGCCAACACGCCCTGCGCGCCAATGCCAGTGACCAGCAATCCGAGAATCACGATGAGAACGGTTTTCAGGGATGCGCGCATGGGACGTCCAGTCTCTAGAAACGCTGCCGGATTCGAACACTCGCCATTGGTTCCCGCAGCGGTCTCAAAGTCAGTGCAATGTGTAAATGAAGTCTCACACGAGACGCCCGACCACCATCTTCGGCACGCACATGAGAAAGATCGGTCGCGCGGTGTCGTTTCGACGCGGGCTCGGCGACAGTCGCAGTGTTTCGGAGCATCGCCATGAAAGGCAACCTCCGACCCTCGGGCAAGACGATGCGAAAACCAGGCTTCGGAGAACCGCCGCCGGTGCGTTGTTCGGAACGACTACACGCGACAGAGCGGCAACCGCATCCCAGACGGATCTCAGGGGCATCGCGCGTGAACTCCGGGCGCCGCCGCGCAAGGAAGGATGATGTCGCCGCGCCGGTGACACGCCGGACGGGCATTCGCGCACGAAAAAGGGCGGGGGAGACCCCCGCCCTGAATCCGATCGGTTCTTTTGCCCCGCCCCCGTCAGGGGAACTTCATCGACTTCGGCAGGGCTGGGGCCTCGGAGAGGAGCGTCACCGTCACCCGGCGGTTGGCGGCCTGGAACGGGTTGTCGGGAAACAGCGGTTCGGTGTCGGCCTTGCCCGTGACGGAGGCGAAGCGATCGTCGGGCACGCCATTCGAGGCGAGGATCTCGCGCACGGAGATGGCGCGGTTGGCCGACAGCTCCCAAGGCGGCGCGGCGGCGCGGGTGCCGGGGCGGTCCGTGGCGGTGAAGCCCGAGATGGCGATGCGATTGGGCATCTTCACCAGGGTCGGCGCGAGACGCTCGAGCAGGCGGCGGGTCTTGTCGTTGGGCCGGCTCGATCCGTCCGGGAACATGGCCGCGCCATCCTGGTCGACGATGGCGATGTCGAGCCCCTTGGCGGTGGGGATGATCATGACGTTCTTCGAGATCTCGGCGATGTCCGGCATGTCCTGCAGGGCCTGACGCAGGCTGGCGGCGGCGAGACCGAACGCGGCCGGATCACCGGAATCCGGCAGGCCGGCATCGGGTGTGACTTCCTTCATCACGGTCTTGGGACGGTCGGTGGCCTTCTCCGGCGGGATGTCGCGCTTGTTCAAGACGGCGTCGGCCGCCGGCAGGCCCTCCTTCTCGATGAGGCCCGCGAGGCGCGAATCCTTGTTGACACCGAAGGCCTCGCGCATGGAGCCGGCGACCGCCTGGAGCTTCTTCTGGTCCTGAGTCGAGTAGGCGGCGATCATCACGAAGAAACTCATGAGCAGCGCCATGAGATCGGCGAAGGTCACGAACCAGCCGTGCCCCCCATGGGCGGCGCGCTTTTTCCTGGCCATGGCGTGGTCCTCTTCTGCGGGCCGATCAGGCCGCTTCGGCCGCGAGTTCGTCGCGGTGGTGCTGCGGCAGGTAGGCGACCAGCATCTCGCGGACGAGGGACGAGCTCTTCGCGTCGCGGATGAGCAGGATGCCGTCGATGATGAGGGAGCGCGACACGTCCTCTTCCTCGAGCTTGAGGTGGAGCTTGTCGGCGATGGGCAGGGTGATCATGTTGGCGATGAGCGCGCCGTAAAGGGTCGCGAGAAGCGCCGTCGCCATGGCGGGGCCGAGCTTCGAGGGATCCGACATGTTGGCGAACATGGTCACCATGCCGAGAATCGTGCCGATCATGCCCCAGGCCGGCGCGCAGTCGCCGAAGGCGCGGTAGATCTTCGAGCCCTCGTCGAGGTGCATGAGGAAGTTGTCGCGATCGCGCTCCATCGTGTCCCGGATGAACTCGCGGTCGTAGCCGTCGGCAATGTAGCGGGCGCCCTGGGCCAGGAACGGATCGGAGATCTCCATGCTCTCCAGGGCCATCGGGCCGGATTTGCGCACCACGTCGGCGATCTTGGTGATCTCCTCGATGAGCTCGCGCGGCTTGATGGCGCGCATCGAGAAAGCATAGCGCATGCCCATGGGCAGGCCGTGCATGATGGTGGTGAAGGGGAAGCGGATCATCGTGGCGGCGGTGGCGCCGCCGAAGATCACGATCACCGCGTGCTTGTCGAAGTACGCGGCGAAATTACCGCCGTCGATCATGATGAGCACGAAGACAGTGCCGAAGCCGCCGAGGAGGCCGATACCAGTTGCGAGGTCCATGATCACCGAGCCTGGGCGGCCGTTCGATGCCGCGAGGACGCCGCGGGACGAGGCGTCGCGGCCAGATTTAAGGAATCAGGTTGAACGAACCGTAAAAGCCCTCGCCGACGCGTGAAGATCGTGTCATTCGCCGTTCAGGGAGCGACCGCCATAACGCCGCCACGTCAAGGCGTTGGCCGCTCCGCACGTCGCGGGGTGAGGCCGAACCGGAGACGTGTCGTGGCGCGACCGACCCCGGGAACGGGGCCGCGTCAGGTTTGGCACTCGGAGCGAACGGTCTCATGTCGTTGATTCGTCTCTATGCTCGGGTCATGGGTCTCCTCGGGGCGGACAAGCGCCTCGCGGCGGTCCTGGCCGCCGCCAACGTCGCTCTCGCCGTCGCCGCCTTCGCCGAGCCCCTGCTCATGGGCCGGATTATCGACCAGCTCACGCATCTCACCGCCCGCGCCGACGCCTTCGCGACGCTGGCGCCCCTCATCGGCGCCTGGGTGGCCTTCGGTCTGTTCACCATCGCGGCGGGCGTTACCATCGCGCTCCACGCCGACCGGCTGGCCCACCGCAACCGCCTGTCGTCCATGGCGAACTACTTCGAGCACGTCCTCGAACTGCCGCTCGCCTTTCATTCCACGAACCATTCCGGCCGCGTCCTCAAGGCGATGCTGGAAGGTTCGAACGGCATGTTCTGGCTGTGGCTCGGCTTCTTCCGCGACCATTTCGTCGCCTTCGTGTCGCTGGCCGTCCTCCTGCCCATGACCCTGTTCGTGAACTGGCAGCTCGGCTCGATCCTGGTCGTCCTCGTCACGGCCTTCACCGTGCTCACCACCCTGGTCATGCGCCGCACCGAGACCCTGCAGGGCCGGGTCGAAGCGTATCAGTCGGGGCTCGCCGCCCACGCCTCGGACGCCCTCGGCAACGTCGCCGTTATCCAGTCCTTCACCCGCGCCAAGGCCGAGAAGGAGGCGATGCACGGCATCATCCGCAACCTGCTGGCCGCCCAGATCCCGGTGCTGTCGTGGTGGGCTCTGGCCAACGTCGCCACCCGCGCCTCCGCGACGCTCACCATGACGGCGATCTTCATCACCGGCATCGCGCTCCACCAGCACGGCCAGGCCAGCGTCGGCGAGGTCGTGGCGTTCATGAGTCTCGCCACCATGCTGGTGTCGCGCCTCGATCAGGTCGCCACCTGCATCAACGGCCTGTTCCAGCAGATGCCGAAGATCGCCGAGTATTTCGAGATCCTCGACACGGCCCCCGCCGTGCACGATCGCCCCGGCGCCACCCAGGTCGCCCGCTTCGACGGCACCGTGTCCTTCGAGGGCGTCGGCTTCTCCTACAATGCCCGCCGCAAGGCCCTGGAGGATGTCTCCTTCACGGCGCGGGCCGGCGAGACCGTCGCCCTGGTGGGCACCACGGGCTCGGGCAAGTCGACGACGCTCGGCCTCCTGCACCGCGCCTTCGATCCCGACCACGGCGCCATCCGCATCGACGGCACCGACATCCGCGACATCGGCCTGTCGTCCCTGCGCCACAACATCGGCGTGGTGTTCCAGGAGCCCATGCTGTTCGCCCGCTCCATCCGCGAGAACCTCCTCGTCGGCCGGCCGGACGCCACCGACGCCGAGATGCTCGACGCCCTGGAGCGCGCTCAGGCCACGGAGTTCATGGCCCGTCAGGCCGACGGCCTCGACACGGTGATCGGCGAGCGCGGCCGTTCGCTCTCCGGCGGCGAGCGCCAGCGCCTCTCCATCGCCCGGGCGCTGTTGAAGAACCCGCCCGTGCTCATCCTCGACGAGGCGACCTCGGCGCTGGACGCCACCACCGAGCGCAAGCTCCAGGGTGCCCTGGAGACCGTGATGGAGGGCCGCACCACCTTCGTGATCGCCCACCGCTTGGCCACGATCCGCAACGCCGACCGCATCCTCGTCTTCCACGAGGGCCGGATCGTCGAGGCGGGCACCTTCGACGACCTCGTGGCGGAGAACGGCCGCTTCGCCGACCTCGCCCGGGCCCAGTTCATGGCCTCCGAGGAGCCGGTGGACCTCGCCCTCGCGGCGTGATCCCCGACCCTCCCCCGTCAAAGGGGGAGGGTTTTTTAAGGGATGGACCCGCTTGCCGGCATCGTCCCGTCCGGCTTTCGAAACGTTGCGCCGAAGCCCTATTCCTGATGCGGCAGCGTCGCGTCCTCGGCCCAGACCCGGAACTTCGTCAGGCGGTTGGGGCCGAAGGTGTGGGTCAGCGGCACGTCCGCAGCGTCCCGGCCCCGCGCCACGAGGATGCGGCCCCGGCGGGGCGCGTTGTTGCGCGGGTCGAACACGTGCCAGGCCCCGCCGAGGTAGCATTCCGTCCAGGCGGCGAAATCCCCCGGCCCGTGCGGCTCGGGCTCGCCGATGAAGCTGAGATAGCCGGTGCAGTAGCGGGTCGGGATATTGAGCGCCCGGCAGAACGCCACGAACAGGTGGGCGTAGTCCCGGCACACCCCGCGCCCGCCCGCGAGCGCATCGGCCGCCGTGCGGTCCACATGCGAGAAGGCGTACCCGAAGGTGATGTGCGCGTGGACGAAGTCGCAGACCGCCTGCGCCCGGGCCCAACCCGGCGCCACGTGGCCGAACCGGTCCCACGCTTCGTTCGAGAGAAGATCGGATTCGCAGTAGCGGCTCGCCACGAGGAAGGGCAGGGCCTCCTCGGGCAGGTCCTCGATGGCATGCTCCACAGCGTACGGCACCACCGGATCGAGGCCGCCATCGTCCGGAATTTCGGCCCGGACCCGGAGCACGACCGCTCCGGCCGGGGCGACGAACCGGACGGCGCGATTGCCGAACACGTCCCGAAACGTCTTCACCGGAACCGGCGGGTCCACTTGCAACCGATCGGGGGGAATCGCGGCGAGACCCTTGGCCGGATAGGCGTTGAGTCGGGCGATCAGCGGGGTCGGATGGGCGAACTCGTACCCCATCTCGCAGCCGAACCTGATCCGCATGGGAGCCCTCTCCGGCCGGTCATCGCGCCGCCCTCCGCCTATGCCCGCCCCTCGCGGGCGAGACTAGACCGGGAAGGCCACACGCCCCGTGTTTGCGCCCCCTGCGCGCCGATGAAGCGGGCGGTGACAACGCCGGCCTCCGGTGCCGCTCCCGGGACATCCACCGCGCCGCCGGCCCGGGAGGGAACGCGGCGGCGACGGGGGTCTCCTCGAGCGGCCTTCAGAGCCCGTGCGCCCGCGCCTGCTTCTCCCGCATCCGCGCCTGGAGCCGGACCCGCCGCGCTGCAATGACGGTGCCATTGATCTCGCCGCCGAACAGAAACATCGCGGCGAGCCAGTAGAGAAACACCAGGGCCACCATGGCGGTGGCCAGACTCCCGTAGGTCGAGGCGTAGGCGTTCGAGAAACGATCGAGGTAGTAGCCGAAGCCGAGGCCGGCGAGGAACCACAGCCCCAGCGTCACCGCGACCCCGGGAATCACCGCGAGGATCGAGCGCCGGCCGGTGGCGACGAACTTGTGGGCGATGGTCAGCACGCTCACCAGAAGGACGGCGGTGATGCCGATGCGCCCGATGGCCACCGTCAGGCTCAAGGGTTCGAGGCCGGGGGCGACGTAGAGGACGTTGCGCCAGATCAGGGGCCCGAGGACCACGAGGAGGGCGAAGGCCAGCATCGCGAAGGCGCCGCAGATCACGTAGGCGATGGATTCGAGCCGCGTGAGCCACCACGGCCGTTGCTCGCGCAGGCCATAGGCGCGGTTGAGCCCGACCCGCAGGCTCTCGACACCCGCCGAGGAGAAGTACAGGGCCAGCACCGCGCCGACGGTGAGGACGCCGCCACGCTGCTCTGTCAGCACCCGATGCATCTCGTTGACCACGGGCTTGGCGATTTCGCGCGGCCACGCGTCGAAGATGAGCACGCCCGCCTCGTCGGCCAGTGACTTGGTGCCGAACAGGCCCGCCAAAGCCGCGAGCAGGATGAGGAACGGAAACAGGGCGATGAGGATCGAGAGCGCGATATGACTCGCGATGGCCCAGCCGTCATGGGCGATGAAGCGCTGGGCGGCGACGCGTGCGATCTCGAGGAGCGACATGAGGCGGCTCACGGGGGCGGGCTTCTCCTCGGGCGATGAATCGGCCGTCTTCTAAACGCGAGGTCGCGCCGTGGCGCAACGCACAAGGGTGTCGTTCCGGCCCCGCGCGGCCCCCTCCGTCCACGGCGGGTTGTCTTCCCGCCCGCCCTGTGGTGCCTGCGCCACCAGCATGACAACATCCTCGCCCGCTCCCACCGCTGCCGTGCCGGCCGTCTTCGTCCTCATCTGGGCCACGGGCTTCGTCGCGGCGCGGTTCGTGGCGCCTCATGCCGATGCGGTGACGTTCGTCGCCCTGCGCGTGGTCTGCGTCGCCGCCGTGCTGGCGGCCCTGTCCGTCCTCCTCGGGGCCCGCTGGCCGAAGGGTGGCCGGGCCTGGATCGATGCCGGGATCGCCGGCATCCTGATGCAGGGCCTCTACGTCATCGGGGTGTTCTGGTCGGTCCAGCACGGGTTGCCGGCCGGCATCGCGGCCCTCGTCGGCTCGCTCCAGCCCCTGCTCACGGCGTTGCTCGCCGGGCCGGTCCTGGGTGAACGGGTGAGCCGCCGCCGCTGGGGCGGGATCGGCCTCGGCTTCGCAGGCGCCGCCCTGGTGCTGGCTCCGAAGGTGGGCGTCAGCGACCCCTCCGGCATCCCGCCCGCCGCCCTTGCCGCGTGCCTCGGCGCCATGGTGGCCATGACGGCCGGCACCCTGTGGCAGAAGCGCCGGGGTGGAACCACCGACCTCCTCACGAACGCCGCCGTGCAGTTCGTGGGCGCCTCGGCCCTGGCGATCCCCGTGGCCCTGCTCATCGGCACCGGCCGGTTCGACGCCACCCTTCCGGCGTGGTTCGGCCTCGCCTGGTCGGTCCTCGTCAATTCGGTGGCGGGCATCCTGCTCCTCCTCGTCCTCATCCGGCGCGGGGCGGTGGCGGGGGTCGCGTCGCTGCTGTTCCTCGTGCCGCCGGTCTCGGCGCTCATGGCCTACGGCCTGTTCGGCGAGGCCCTGGTCCCGGTGCAGCTCGCCGGCATGGCGCTGGCCGCCGCCGGGGTCGCCCTGGCGAGCCGGGGCTGACCGCCGCCCGATCGTGGCGGGCCGGGTTTGATCGGGCCGGCGCAGCTCCAAGGATCGACGGGTCAGCGTGAAGTTTTTCTTTTCGAGGGCAGGCAATTAAATTAGACGTCGCACCCGTATGGCGGGCAAACAGCGGCCGTTCTTCGCATAAATAATGAATTCAGGCGGGAAAGTGCCGATCTGCGGCGAGACGCCTCTACAGCTCGGCCGAACCTGCCTATAATGAGCGGCAACCCTTCCTCTTTTCGAAAGAGAGCGTTCGCATGTCCGCTTCCCCCGTCATCGCCGCCGAACCGCAGGATCTCCCGACCCTCGCCCGTGAGGCGGGCGAGGCCGCCAAGGCCCTCGTGGCGGAGGCCACCCGCCGGGTCCGGACCCGCGTGCTCTCGCCCGAGGGCAAGATCTCGGCGGAGAAGATGGAGGCCGAGCAGCACGCCACGCATGGTCTGGCCTGGATCGCCACCTACGCCGAGGGCGTGCGCGAGCTCGGGGCCTACGCCGCCCGCCTCACGGAGACGGGTGAGTTCGGCGAGACCGAAGCCCTGCTGGTGAAGATCGGCCTCGGCGAATACCTCGACCAGATGTTCTCCGGCATTCCCATGAGCCAGGGCGAGATGGTCCGCCCCACGGGGTCGCTGGGCCTCGGTGCCCGCGAGGTCGCGCAGTTCCGCAACGCCGCCGTCGAGACCCTCATTGCCGAGGGCAACACCCCGGAGAACCGCGCGGCCCTCGTCGCCCGCATCCGCGACAACGGCGGCGCCGCCACCATCGGCAAGTCCGGCCTCGACGAGGACATGGAGGCGATCCGCTCCGAGATGCGTCGCTTCGGCCAGGCCGAGGTCGTGCCGCATGCCCACGAGTGGCACAGCCAGAACGCCTACATCCCCATGGAGATCGTGACGAAGATGGCCGAACTCGGCGTCTTCGGCCTCACCATCCCGGAGGAGTACGGCGGCATGGGCCTGCCGAAGATCTCCATGTGCGTGGTCTCCGAGGAGCTGTCGCGCGCCTATATCGGCGTCGGCTCCCTCGGCACCCGTTCCGAGATCGCCGCCGAACTCATCCTCTGCGGCGGCACCGAGGAGCAGAAGCACCGTTTCCTCCCCGGCATCGCGTCCGGCGACACGCTCCCCACCGCCGTGTTCACCGAGCCGAACACGGGTTCCGACCTCGCGTCGCTCCGCACCAAGGCCGTGAAGGACGGCGACACCTGGCGGATCTCGGGCAACAAGACCTGGATCACCCACCCCGTGCGCGCCGACATCATGACCTGTCTCGTGCGCACCAAGCCCGAGGAGAAGGGCCACAAGGGCCTCTCCCTCCTCATCGCCGAGAAGCCGCGCGGCACCGACGAGAATCCCTTCCCCGTCGAGGGCCTGTCGGGCGGCGAGATCCACGTGCTCGGCTATCGCGGCATGAAGGAATACGAGCTCGCCTTCGACAACTTCGCCGTGCCGGCGGCGAACCTGCTGGGCGAGGTCGAGGGCAAGGGCTTCACCCAGCTCATGCAGACCTTCGAGTCCGCCCGCATCCAGACGGCGGCCCGCGCCATCGGCGTCGCCCAGAATGCCCTCGATCTGGGTCTGCGCTACGCCGAGGAGCGGGTGCAGTTCGGCAAGGCGCTCATCAACTTCCCGCGCGTCGCCGACAAGATCGCCATGATGGCCGTGGAGATCAACATCGCCCGCCAGCTCACCTACTTCTCGGCCCGCGAGAAGGACGAGGGCAAGCGCTGCGACCTCGAGGCGGGCATGGCCAAGCTGCTCGGCGCCCGCGTCGCCTGGGCGGCGGCCGACAACGCCCTGCAGATCCACGGCGGCAACGGCTTCGCCCTCGAATACGCGGTCAGCCGCGTTCTGTGCGATGCCCGCATCCTCTCGATCTTCGAGGGCGCGGCCGAGATCCAGGCCCAGGTCATCGCCCGGCGGCTGCTCGAAGCCGCCTGATACGGTTTCGGTAGCGGGGTGAAACGCGGGCTCCCTCTCCTGAAAGGAAGGGGAGCCCGTCTCGCCCGGTCGACCCGAGGTGATCACCGGGAACCGGTATGACGCACCTTGCGGTTTCCTCTCCAGCTACTGGGAGAGGGCTGGACGGGTACGACGAAGAACGCCGGGGCCATGGGCCCCGGCGTTCTTCGTTTTCGATCCGGAAAACCCTACTTCGTGATCTTCACCGAGACCGGATCGCTCGACGGGAAGGTCTCTTCCAGGGCCTCGTCGAGGCGCTCGCTGAGTTCACCCTGCTGGTTCTCGGGGCGGCTCTTGTCGGAACCCTTCGGGGCGGGGGCGCCCGTGGTGGCGATGGTGTCGGTGTCGGGTGTCTTGGGGGTCTCGGCCATGTGATCCTCCTCGATGCGGGCCCTTCGAGGGCGTCGCCTTGAAGGGTCAACGCAGGGGTCCCGCGCCCGATCCACGCGCCCGGCCGATCAGGGCAGGGCGGCGACGGCGGGACGGTGGGGCGTGCGGCCGCGGGCCGCGGCCCCGGCGGCACGCAGGACGAGATCGTAGACCGCGGTGATCCGGTCGAGATGATTGTCGCGGGTGAGGGGAGCCGCCCAGTAGCGGGCGTGGGCCGCCCGGCTCATGCGCGCGGCCAGCGCGTCGTCCTTCAGCCGCACGAGGTGGGCCGCGAGGGCATCGGCATCACCGGAGCGGAACCAGAACCCGGTCTCGCCATCCTCCACCGCCTCACGCCCGGCGCAGGCGTCGCTGACGATCACCGGCGCGCCGCAGGCCAGAGCCTCGTAGACGGTGAGCGGCTGGCCCTCGTACCAGACACTCGGGAACACCAGGGCGCGGGCCTGCCGCATGAGGGCGTGGACGGCGGCCTCGTCCTTCCAACCGAGTATCACCGCCTCGGGGTAGCGGGCGGCGAGTTCAGCGGCGGCGGGGCCGTCCCCGACGAAGACCGGGCGCACCCCGGCCCGGCGCGCCGCCTCGGCGAAGACCGGCGCGCCCTTCTCGTCGGAGATGCGCCCGACGAACAGGAAGTCCCCCGGCGGGCCGTCGCGCGGCGGCACGGGCGCCACCGCGATGGGGTTGTCGACCCGGTGGAACACCGTGGTCGCCGGCAGGTGCGGGGCGATCACCTTCTCCTGCAGGGCGCTGATGGTGACGATGTGGGGAAACAGCCGGCGCATCCCGGCGACGTGGTCGAGGGCGGCGTGGCGCACCACCCGCAGGAGCTTGCGCGGGTAGCTGCGCGCATCGCAGTTCGTGGCGATGCAGGCGGCCGACATCGGGGTGCGGTGGCAGATCGCTTTCGCCGGATAGTCGTAGAACCCGCCGTTCGGGCAGACGAGGAAGAACTCGTGCACGGTGTAGAGGAGCGGCAGGCCGGAGGCCCGCAGGCTGACGCCGATGGCGGGCGACAGGGCCTTGGCGAAGGCGTGAACGTGCACCACCGTGTCGGCGGGATCGAGCCCTGCCAGCTCCTGCGCGAGGCGCCGGGCGGCGTGGGTGTTCCAGATCGCCTGGACGGCGAAGGCGAACCTGTTCTTCGTCGAGGCGATGTCGTCCTGGCCGAGGCACACCACCCGGATACCGGCTTCGGCCAGACGCGGATCGGCGGGGCCGACGGCGGCGAACACCGTCACCCGGTGCCCCCGCGCCCTGAGGCCGAGGCCGGCATCCAGGGCCACCTTGGCCTGTCCGCCGTTGATGAAGGCGTGGTCGACGACGAGAACGACATGCATGGCGGACGCTTTCGCCGAGGATTCGCGGCCCTCACCGTTTACCGCCCGTTCCGTTGATCTCCGGTAAACTCGCTTCGCACGCGAACTTCTCGATCCCAATACGGTGAGCACCGGCGGCATGAACATCGCAATCCTGGCCGAATTCGCCGTCGCGAGCGGGGGCGCCGAGAAGGTGGCGGTGGAATCCGCCCGGGGTCTGGCCGAGGCCGGACACGCCGTGACCTATCTCCAGGCCATCGACGGACCGGCCGATGCCCTCCTCGACCATCCGAACATTGCCCGGATCTCCCTCCACAACACCGACATCTGGGACCGGCCGGCCCACCGGGCCGCCCTCTCGGGGCTTTGGGACGGGCCGTCCGCCGCCCGCCTCGGCGCCGCCCTCGACGGCCTGCCCGTGCGGCCGGACCTCGTGCACGTCCATCAATGGACTCGCAGCCTGTCGCCGAGCCTGTTCCCGGTGCTGTTCGCCCGTGGCCTGCCGGTGGTCGTGACCCTGCACGACTACTTCATGGCCTGCCCGAACGGGGTCTATTACCGCTTCGACACCACCGCACCCTGCGCCCTCACGCCCCTGTCGCCCAGCTGCCTCGCCGCGCCCTGCGACGGGCGCAGCCGCCTGCACAAGCTCGTCCGCACCGGCCGGAACGCGGTCCTGCGCACGACGCTGCGGAGAAAGCGCCTCGACGTGATCCATGTCAGCGACGCCAGCGTCGCGCGGATGGGCGGCCTGCTGGCCCACCTCGACCTCTCCCATCACCGCGTCGACAACCCCGTGCGGGTGGCGCGCATGGCCCCCGCCGATCCGGCGCGGGGCGACGCCGTGGCCTATGTTGGACGCCTGACCCGCGAGAAGGGCGCCGACCTCGTGGCCGCCGCCGCCGCGCGGGCCGGCCTGCCGGCCCTGTTCATCGGCAGCGGCCCCCTGGAGGCGGAGCTGCGCGCCATGCCGGGGGTCGAGGTCGTCGGCTGGCGCAGCCCCGAGGCGGTGTGGGACACCGTCCGAACCCGTGCCCGTGCCCTCGTCGCGCCGTCACGCTGGTACGAGACCGGTCCGCTCACGGTCTACGAAGCCCTGGCCCACGGGATTCCGGTCATCGCCTCGACGCGCGCGGGGGCGGCCGAGAAGATCGTCGATGGCGTGAACGGGTTCGCCGTCGCGCCCGAGGTCGAGGCCCTGGCGGGCGCCATGCGGCGGCTGTCCGACGACGTGGACCTGCGCGCCCTCGGCCGGGCGGCGAGCGACCGCTACTGGACGGCCCCGATGTCGCTCGCCGCCCACGCCGCCGCCCTCGGCGGGGTCTACGCCCGCATCCGCGAGGCCCGGGCGGATCTCGGCCGAGCCGCGTGACTTTTCCTGCCGTGGCGGCGCATGGCGAACCGGCATTTTCCTGCCGCGACGGACTTGACGTTTATATTGCACCGCAACATAAAGCTGTCGCGGCGCGGTATGCCGACGCCCCAGTCCTCACGGAGAGAGAATCGTCATGAGCGGCCAGACCTTCGAGATCCCGACCGAGATGCGCGCCTTCGCGGAGAAGAGCGTCGACCAGGCGCGCAGCGCCGTTGGC
Organism: Methylobacterium adhaesivum; assembly: GCF_022179065.1. Classification (GTDB taxonomy): domain Bacteria; phylum Pseudomonadota; class Alphaproteobacteria; order Rhizobiales; family Beijerinckiaceae; genus Methylobacterium; species Methylobacterium adhaesivum. The sequence goes on along the minus strand of NZ_BPQD01000003.1, from coordinate 436,372 downwards.
AGCCTCCTCGGCACCGCATCGAAGACCGCCGAGCAGCTCCAGACCTCCTCGAAGACCGTGCAGGCGTCGATGCAGACCGCCATCGCCAAGAGCTTCGACCACGCCCAGGAGAACGCCACCGCGACGTTCGACTTCGCGCAGAAGCTCGTCCGCACCCGCGACGTGCGCGAGGCCTTCGAGCTGCAGTCCGAATTCCTGCGCGACCGGATCGCCAGCCTGCAGACCCAGGCCAAGGATCTCGGCGCCCTGGCCCAGAACGCCCTGCGTCCCTCGGCCTGATCGAACCCGATGGGCGGGGGGCGGGGGACCGCTTTTCCGCCCCTCGAGGCCCCTGCGCGCTTCCGGCCCGTCCGCACGGGTCGGCAAGACGCGCCGGTTGGGGCTAGTATGCGGTATGACGAATCGAGGAGACGGTGGCCATGACCAAACGGCGTAAGGGGCCGCCGGCGCGGCCGAGCGCGGCGCGGGACGAGACGGACAAGGCCGGGGTGATCAGCGAAACCCCGCCCGCCGAGGCGCACACGGCCCCGGACGGTCAGCCCGACGCGACCGCGATCCCGGCGACGCAGGACCATGCCCCGTCGGTCCACGAGACGCTGATGGAGACGGTGTCTCCCGAGGCCATCGAGGCCGGCACCGGCGAGGCGGTTTCCCCGCAGGCCGCCGCGGCGGACGAGCCCCCGCAGCCCGAGGGTGAACCGGCCGAGCCGGCGCACGCCGCCGCCGACGAACCGGCGAGCGAGACCGCCATGGCGGAGGACGCCCCCTCGGCCGTGATGGAACCGCCCGAGGCCCTGGAGACCGCGCCCGACGGGCCTGCGTCCGACATCGCCCCCCCGGCGCCCATCGCGGCCGCCGTCGCGCCGCAGGCCACCGCGACCCTGGAAGCCGCCACGGCCCTCACGGCCGTTCCCGAGACGGTCGCGCGGTCGAGCCGGACCTCCCTCGACATGATCGGCGAGATCGCGGAAGCGAACGCCACGCTCCTGGCCTTCCTGCGCAACGAGGGCAGCGCCGCCGTGGCGCATTGGCAGAGCCTGTCCGGTGCCAAGACCCCGGCCGACGCCCTGCGCATCCAGGTCGACGAGATGCAGCGGGTGGCGGACGCGTCGCTCACCTGCTTCACCGCCCTGGCCCGCCGGGCCGGGCGGCTGGCCGCCGGCATCGGCCGGCCCTGAACGACGGGCTCAGGCCCTCGCGCCGGACCCGCCGCGCGTCTAGATAAACCCGATCTCGCCTCACGGACCCGCCGCCCCTGGCCGGCGGGTCCGTGCGTCCGTCACTCGGGAGTTCTCGATGCCGCGCCTGTCCCAGACCCTCCTGCCCCTCGCGGCGGCCCTGCTCATCGCCGCGCCGGCCGGCGCCCAGATGGCGCAGACGCCGGACCACACCGCGCCCGAGAAAATCGCTCCGGACCTCGCCGAGAAGGCGGTGCCGCAGTCGAAGGGGCAGGTGCAGCTCTCCTTCGCCCCCGTGGTGAAGCGCGCGGCCCCTTCGGTGGTCAACGTCTACGCCTCCCATGTCGAGACGCGCAGCTCGAGCCGCAGCGCCATGGACGAGTTCATGCGCCGGTTCTTCGGCGAGGGCAGTGGCCGGGGGCGCGGCGGCACGCCGGGCGAGCGGGCGCAGAAATCCCTCGGCTCCGGCGTCATCGTCGACGAATCCGGCCTCGTCATCACGAACAACCACGTCATCGACAACATGAACGAGGTCCGCGTCGCGCTCGCCGACCGGCGCGAGTTCGAGGCCTCCATCGTGCTGCGCGATCCGCGCACGGATCTGGCCGTCATCAAGATCAAGAGTCCGACGGGCGGCCTCGTGGCAATGCCATTCGGGGATTCCGAGTCCCTGGAGGTGGGGGACTTCGTCCTCGCCATCGGCAACCCGTTCGGCGTCGGCCAAACGGTGACCCAGGGTATCGTCTCGGCGCTGGCCCGCACCCAGGTCGGCTCCTCGGACTACCAGTTCTTCATCCAGACGGACGCGGCGATCAATCCGGGCAATTCCGGTGGCGCCCTCGTCGACCTGAAGGGCCAGCTCGTCGGCATCAACACCGCCATCTTCTCGCAATCGGGCGGCAGCCACGGCATCGGCTTCGCGATTCCCGCCAGCATGGTCCGCGCCGTGGTGGAGACCGCCAAGGGCGGCGCCACCGCCGTGCGCCGGCCCTGGCTCGGCGCCCGCGTCCAGAACGTGACGCCGGACATCGCCGAGAGCATGGGCCTCGACCACCCAACCGGCGTCCTCGTGGCGAGCCTTCAGGCCAAGAGCCCCGCCGAGGAAGCCGGCCTCAAGCGTGGCGACCTCATCCTCACCGTCGACGGCAAGACCGTCGACGACCCCGAGGCGTTCGGCTACCGCTTCGCCCTCAAGGGCCTCAGCGGCACCACCAAGTTCGGCATTCTGCGCGGCACCGGCCGCACCACCGTGGCGGTGAAGCTCGGCCCCGCCCCGGAGACGCGCCCGCGCGACACCCTGAAGGTCCGCACCCGCTCGCCCTTCATGGGCGCGACCCTCGTCAACACCTCGCCGGCGGTGGCCGAGGAAATCCAGATGGACTTGCCCGCCGAGGGGGTCGCGGTGTCGGGCGTGGACGAGAATTCCATCGCGGCCCGCGCCGGCCTGCAGAAGGGCGATATCATCGTCGCCATCAACGGCCTGCCGATCGCCACCACGAAGGACCTCGAGCGGGTCACCCGCAACAGCCTGAACATGTGGGAGGTGTCGATCAACCGGGGCGGCGAGGTGCTCACCTCGGTGTTCGGCGGCTGATCAGAACGGCCAGAACCGCGACTTCGTCCGGGCGTTCCGGTCGACGCCGATGGTCAGGGTCGCGCGCAGGCCCTCGTCCGTCCGCTCGACGGCGGCCACACCGACCTGGCGGGGATCGTCGCTCCGGGCGATCCCATCCTGTCCGTTGGTGATCCGGCGCTTGGTGTCGCGGCCGCCATAGGCGGGATCGGTGCCGTAGACCTCGGCGTTCGTCGCGTCGGGCAGGTACATCTGCCCCGTGACGAGGGTGCGGGTGTCGAGGAACACCTTGAAATGCACGTGCGTCGCGCGGCCGGCGTACCAGCCGGGATAGACCGTCTGGAACCCGGCCCAGCCCTCGCCGTCGCTGAACTGCGTGCCGCGCAGGAAGGCCTGTCCCCGCGTCGAGATGCGGCGGGAATCGCCCTGGCCATCGTAGCCCGAATAGAGCCCCTGGGCATCGGCGTGCCAGACATCGACGCGGGCTCGCGACAGGGGCGTGCAGGGGCCGCTCTCGATGACCCGCAGGCGCAGGGCGAGGGGCAGGCCCGTGCGGTCCTCGCGGATATCGGCGCGCACGAGATGGGGATCGACGTAGAACGGTCCCTCGACGGTTTCCGGCATCAGGAGGCAGGCGCCCGCCTCGGGCTGCGCCGCCAGGGCGGCGGGGATGCGCACGGCGGAGGCGGCGCCGGTCAGGCCGAGGAGGGCCGCGCGGCGGGAGAGGGCGGTTCGTAGGGGCATGGTCTCGTCTCACGGTCGTTCGAGAGGTGGGGGCGATAAGCCCAGCATGTGTCCGGGATATTGCCGGCTCCGCCATCGCCCGTCTGTTCTGGTGATCGGATGCATTCCCCTGTTGCGAAGCCCGCGCCCCCGCGTCTTGATGCGCCCATGTCCGATCTCTTCGCCTCCGCCGGCCTCCAGAACGCCGCGCCGCGCCCGCTCGCCGACCGCCTCCGCCCCCGGACGTTGGCCGAGGTGGTGGGCCAGGAGCACCTCACCGGGCCTGACGGCGCCCTGACGCGCCTGCTTGCCGGGCAATCCTTCGGCTCCCTGGTGTTCTGGGGGCCGCCCGGCACCGGCAAGACCACGGTGGCGCGGCTGCTCGCCCACGAGACCAGCCTGCATTTCGAGCAGATCTCGGCGATCTTCTCCGGCATCGCCGACCTGAAGAAGGTATTCGAGGCCGCCCGCCAGCGCCGGACGATGGGGCAGGGGACCCTGCTGTTCGTGGACGAGATCCACCGCTTTAACCGCGCGCAGCTCGATGCCTTCCTGCCCGTGATGGAGGACGGCACGGTGACGCTGGTGGGCGCCACCACGGAGAACCCGTCCTTCGAGCTCAACGCCGCCCTGCTGTCGCGCGCCCGCGTCCTCCTGTTCCGGTCCCTCGACGACGAGGCCGTCGCCAAGCTGATGGTTCGGGCCGAAGACCTGACGGGGCGGCCCCTGCCCCTCACCGAAGAGGCGCGCGGCGTCCTCGTACGCATGGCTGACGGCGACGGGCGGGCCTCGCTCACCCTGGCGGAGGAGGTCTGGCGCTCGGCCAAGGCGGATGAGACCTTCGATGCCGAGGGCCTGCAGCGGATCATCCAGCGCCGGGCGCCGATCTACGACAAGTCGCAAGAAGGCCACTACAATCTGATTTCCGCCCTGCACAAGACCGTGCGCGGCTCCGACCCGGATGCGGCCCTGTACTACCTCTGCCGGATGCTCGACGGCGGCGAAGACCGCCTGTTCATCGCGCGGCGCCTCGTGCGCATGGCGGTGGAGGATATCGGCCTCGCCGACCCCCAGGCCCTGGTGGTGGCCACCGCCGCCAAGGATGCGTTCGACTTCCTGGGCTCGCCGGAGGGCGAATTGGCGCTGGCCCAGGTCACGGTCTACCTCGCCTGCGCGCCGAAATCGAACGCCGTCTACACCGCCTACAAGGCCGCGACCCGAGTGGCGAAGGAGCATGGTTCCCTGCCGCCGCCGCGCACGATCCTCAACGGCTCGACGAAGCTCATGCGCAAGATCGGCTACGGCGAGGGCTACCGCTACGACCACGACGAGCCCGACGCCTTCTCAGGGCAGGATTACTGGCCGGAGAAACTCGGCCGCCAGCACTTCTACGAACCGACCGACCGGGGCATGGAACAGCGCTACTCGGACCGCCTCGCCCATTGGGAGCGCCTGCGCGCGATCCGGCGCGGCGAGGAGGAGTGAGAGACCGGTCGATCGAACAGGGGTGACGGGTTCACCACCTCAGAACACTGCATGTTTCATTGGCCTGCGGCGGCGCTTGCGGGTCCCGGCAGATCGTCGTGAAGCGCGACAGTGCTCCCTCTCCTTCCAGGAGAGGGGACCCGCGCTGCAGGCGAGAATGGCTCGCGCCACAGCCCGATGGACCCGCGCCGCCCGGGTCGCGTCACTCTGTCCATTGCAGCGCACAAAAGGCGGTGGACCGGAGGCGGGCGAGCCTGTAGGTGAGCCGGCCCAGCCCATCCGACCCTTCGCCGGAGACCCACCATGGCGGCCTGCGGCCTCGATTTCGGAACCTCGAACACCACCCTCGGCCTCGTCACCGAGGCACGCCCGCGCCTCCTGCCCCTGGAAGGCCGGCACGTGACGATCCCGAGCGCGATCTTTTTCCCCCCCGGCCAGCCCGCCGTCGTCGGCCGCGCCGCCATGGCCGAATACGTCGAGGGCACGCCCGGCCGGCTGATGCGCAGCCTCAAATCCGTCCTCGGCTCCTCGCTCCTCGAGGAAACCACCCCGGTCGGGCGCGAACGCATCAAGTTCCGCGACGTGATCGCCCGCTACCTCACCGCCGTGAAGGCCCGCGCCGAGGCGGCGGCGGGCACGGAGTTCGACACCGTGGTGCACGGGCGGCCCGTGCACTTCGTCGATGCCGACCCGGAGGGCGACGCCAAGGCCGAGAACGCCCTGCGGGAGATCGCCAGCAGCATCGGCTTCAAGCACGTCTCTTTCCAGTACGAGCCCATCGCGGCGGCCCTCGACTACGAGCAGCAGGTCCGCGCCGAGGAGATCGCCCTCATCGCCGATATCGGCGGCGGCACCTCGGACTTCTCCATCGTGCGGCTCTCGGCGGAGCGCCACGCCAAGGCGGAGCGGGCGGACGACATCCTGGCCAATGACGGCGTGCGCATCGGCGGCACCGATTTCGACCGGCGCCTCAGCCTCGGCACGGTGATGCCCTTGCTCGGCCTCGGCAGCCCCATGAGCCGGGGCGACATCAACGTACCCAACGCCTATTTCCACGATCTCGCCACCTGGTCGAGCATCAACCGCCTCTACAACGCCCGTACCTTGAGGGAGATCGAGGAGGTGCGCCGCGACGCGCGCCGCCCCGAGCTCATCGACCGGCTCTACACCGTGGTGGAGGCCGAACGCGGGCATTCCCTGGCCATGGAGGTCGAGGGCGCCAAGATCGCCACCTCGGAGGCGGGCCAGGGCAGCATCAGCCTCGATTGGGTGGAGCGCGGCCTCGTCGCCGACATCGACCGCACCGGCCTCGTCACCCACACGGACGAGCTCGCCCGCCGCATCGCGGAACGCATCGGCCGCTGCCTGGCCCAGGCCGGCCTCACGGCCGACCGCATCGACGCCCTGTTCCTCACGGGGGGCTCCACCGGCTTGCCGCACGTGCGGGCGGCCCTGACGGCCGGCGTGCCACACGCTCGCGTGGTCGACGGCGACACCTTCGGCTCGGTGGGCACCGGCCTCACCATCGAGGCGGCCCGCCGCGCAGCCTGAGCGTCCCTCGCGGACACGCCCGCGCCGCCGGTCGGTTGCGGTCGTTTCGCGAGGCCCTCCGATTTCCTGTTGGCGGGAAGAGCCTTGCGCCCGGCGCGCTATGCCCCGGCGGGTGCGGGTGGTACGAGCGGGGATGACCACACGACCACCTTCACGCGGCGGCTCAGGACGCAAGGGCTCCGGGGCCGGGCCGGGGAAGCGCCCCGCCGGCAAGGCTCCGTTCGCCGGCAAGCGGCCGTTCCGCAACGCCAAGGGCCCCGAGCGCGAGCGCACGGGACCGCGCACCAGCGCCCTCGACGCCGCCCAGCGCGCGGCCGCCCTGCGCGGCGAAGCCGACAAGCGCGCGCCCTGGCGCCCCGGCGACGCACCGGACAACGACCACGAGGCGGAGGCCCCGCCGGCCCGTGCCCCCCGCACCCGCACGCCGCGCGCCGAGAACGACGACGCCCCGCGCCGGGTCCGCGCGCCCCGTCCCGACGCCCCCGCCGCGCCCACGGAGGGCCCGACCCGCCGTGAGCAGCGGGCGGCCGCCTCCGCCACCCTGGCTTCGGGCGTTCAGACCCTCGTGGTCGAGGAGGACGAGGCGGAGATGCGCATCGACCGCTTCTTGACCACGCGCTTCCCGCAACTGCCCTTCACCCGCGTCCAGAGCATCGTGCGCAAGGGCGAACTCCGGGTCGACGGAAAGCGCGCCAAGCCCAACGACCGGCTCCTGCCCGGCATGAGCGTGCGGGTGCCGCCCCTGAAGCTCGACGCCGTGAGCGAGCGGCCGCGCAGTCCCCAGCGCGACGCCACGGATGCCGATTTCATCCGCTCCCTCATCCTCTACGAGGATGCCGAGATGATGGTGCTGAACAAGCCCTTCGGCCTCGCGGTCCAGGGCGGCTCCGGCACCGTGCGGCACGTCGACGGCCTGCTGGAGGCCCTGGCGGGTCCGGACGGGCAGAAGCCGCGCCTCGTCCACCGCCTCGACAAGGACACCGCCGGCTGCCTCATCGTGGCCAAGACCCGGCTCGCCGCCGCGACGCTCGCCAAGAGCTTCCGTTCGCGCTCGGCCCGCAAGGTCTACTGGGCGTTGACCGCCGGGGTGCCGCGGGTGCACCAGGGCCGGATCTCGACCTACCTCGCCAAGGAGGAGCCCACCGACGCCGACGCGCGCATGCGGGTGGCCCAGCACGGCGACGAGGGCGCCTCGCACGCGCTGACCTACTACGCCATGGTGGACAACGCCGCCCAGAAGGTGTCGTGGCTGTCCCTGAAGCCGGTCACGGGGCGCACGCACCAGTTGCGCGCCCACGCCGCCCATATCGGACACCCCATCGTGGGCGATCCGAAATACTTCAGCATCGAGAACTGGGCCTTGCCGGGTGGTATCCAGAACCGCCTGCACCTCCTGGCGCGCCGCATCGTGATCCCGCATCCCCGCACGGGCAAGCCCGTCGACGTCACGGCGCCCCTGCCGCCGCACATGGCCCAGAGCTGGAATCTCCTCGGCTTCGACGCGTCCCGCTACGACCCCATCGTGGAGGCGCCCGAAGCGTGAGACGCGCGCACGGGCGACCTTGGCAATCGGCCGTTGTGCCTTATCCTTCACCCGATGCTCGGGGCCGCCGCCGGACACCGGTGCCGCCTCCCGTCACGCCGTCCCGAAGGTGACACCCATGACCCCCGCGACCGTCGTCCGCAGCGCGCTCCTGGCCCTGTCCGTCCTGACCCTGTCGGCCCTCGCCGGGGCGCCCGCGACCCTGGCGCAGACGGCGCCGCAGCCCGGTCCAGCCGCGCCTGCGCCTACGCCAGCCCCCGCCCAGCGGCAGGCCAATCCCACCCAGGCCAATCCCATCCCGGCCAACCCCGGTCGGGCCACGACGCCGGCGGCACCGCGCCAGGCGAGCCCCGGACAGGCCTCCGGTCAGGCCGCGCAGGCCCCCGCACCCGTCAGGCGGGGCGCCGGGCGTCGTGCCCGGGTGCCCTATGCCGTCTGCAACCGCCAGGCCCATGCGCGCGGCCTGCGGGGGGGCGCGCGGCGTCGCTTCCTCATCCGGTGCAAGCTCGGCTACGAAACGCCGCGTCCGCCCCAGGCCGCACCGGCCCGCCAGCCATGACGGGCGCCCGCCCGTGACCCTCATCGTCTTCGATGTCGATGGCACCCTCATCGACAGCCAGCACCTCATCGTGGCGGCGCAGGGGCTCGCCTTCGCGGAGCACGGCTTAGCCGCGCCGAGCCGGGCCGAATCCCTGTCCGTCGTCGGCCTGTCCCTGCCGCAAGCGTTCCGCCGCCTCGTCGGGGAAGAGGGCCCCATCGACGGCCTGTCGGAGAGCTACCGCCGCGCCTTCAACACCTTGCGCCTCGATCCGTCCTACGAAGAGCCGCTGTTTCCCGGCATGGAGGCCCTCGTGCGGCGCCTGCACGCCCGCGACGACGTCCGCCTCGGGATCGCCACCGGCAAGGCCCGGCGCGGCGTCGACCGCCTCATCGAGACTCATGGCTGGCAGGGCTGGTTCGCCACCACCCAATCGGCCGACGACGCCCCTTCGAAACCCGATCCCGCCATGCTGCTCCAGGCCATGGCGGAGACCGGCGCCACGCCCGCCACCACGGTGATGATCGGGGACACCACTTACGACATGGCGATGGCGGTGAGCGCCGGGGCCGCCGCCATCGGGGTCGCGTGGGGCTACCATCCGGCAGGCGCCCTGTTCGGGGCCGGCGCCGCCACGGTCGTTGACAGCGCGGAGGCCCTGGGGGAGCTGTTTCCCACTCCCTGATCCTGCGATCCTGTGATCCCGGAGAGCGGCGGCGGCCTCGCAGGCGCCGCGCCGATGGGCTATCCCGGCAGCCATGAGCGACGATTCCTCCTCCGACTGGCTCGGCGACGCCGACGCCCCCCGGCCCGATCCCACCGCCTCCGCCCGAGGCCCCGGCAAACCGGCCCTGCCGAAACGCTTCTACGCGGCGGCGGGCCTCGCGGACGCCGAGGGCGGCCTGCGCCTCACCCTCGATGGGCGGCCCGCCCATACGCCCGCGCGCAATCCCCTGGCCCTGCCGACCCGGGGCCTCGCCGAGGCCGTGGCGGCGGAATGGGAGGCGCAGGTCGGCGTCATCGATCCCGCGACCATGCCGCTGACGCGGCTGTCCAACACCGCCATCGACGGCGTCGCGCCGCGGCGCGACGCGGTGATCGAAGATCTCTCGGCCTATGCGGGCACCGATCTCCTCGCCTACCGGGCCGGCGATCCCGAACGCCTCGTCGCCGCGCAGGGCGTCGCCTGGGATCCGGTGCTCGACTGGGCCCGCGCGGCGTTCGGCGCCCGGTTCATCCTCGGCGAGGGGGTGATGCACGTCGCCCAGCCGGAGGACACCATCGCGGCCCTGCGTCGGGCCATCGCCGAGACGGACGGCCCGTTCCGCCTCGCGGCGCTCCACACGCTGACGACCCTCACGGGTTCCCTCGTGCTGGCGCTCGCCGTGCTGCACGGGCACCTCACCCCCGCCGAAGCCTGGGCCGCCGCCCACGTGGACGAGACCTATCAGGCGAGCGTGTGGGGCCTGGACGCCGAAGCGGCGGCGCGCCACGCCCTGCGCATGGGGGAGTTCGAGGCGGCGGCGCGCCTCGCCGCCCTGGCGGGCTGATCGCGCAAGCGTCACGCGGCAGCCTTTGAAATCCATTTTCGCTGAAAGCGCCGCGTGCTAAGGCCGCTTCAAACCGTGGCCGTGGGCATGCCCCCGGCGCGGGTCCCGTCATCTCTCTTTAGGCAAGGCGTTTCCCGCATGAAGGACATTCTCGAACGGCTCGAGGAGCGTCGCGCCCAGGCCCGCCTCGGCGGCGGTGAGAACCGCGTCGTCGCCCAGCACAAGCGCGGCAAGCTCACGGCCCGCGAGCGCATTGAACTCCTCCTCGACCACGGGTCGTTCGAGGAATTCGACATGTTCGTGCAGCACCGCTCGACCGATTTCGGGATGGAGAAGCAGAAGATCCCGGGTGACGGCGTGGTGACCGGCTGGGGCACCATCAACGGCCGCACGGTGTTCCTGTTCTCGAAGGACTTCACGGTGTTCGGCGGCTCCCTGTCGGAGACGCACGCGGCCAAGATCGTCAAGGTCCAGGACATGGCGCTCAAGATGCGCGCCCCGATCATCGGCATCTTCGACGCCGGCGGCGCCCGCATCCAGGAAGGCGTCGCCGCACTCGGCGGCTACGGCGAGGTTTTTCGCCGCAACGTCGCGGCCTCGGGCGTGATCCCGCAGATCTCCGTCATCATGGGTCCGTGCGCGGGCGGCGACGTCTACTCGCCGGCCATGACGGACTTCATTTTCATGGTCCGCGACACGAGCTACATGTTCGTCACCGGTCCGGACGTGGTGAAGACCGTGACCAACGAGGTGGTGACGGCCGAGGAACTCGGCGGCGCCAAGGTCCACACCACCAAGTCCTCCATCGCCGACGGCTCGTTCGACAACGACGTCGAGGCATTGCTGCAGATCCGCCGCCTCGTCGACTTCCTGCCCGCCAACAACATCGACGGCGTGCCGGAGATCGAGAGCTTCGACGATCCCCTGCGCCTCGACATGAGCCTCGACACGCTCATCCCCGACAATCCGAACAAGCCCTACGACATGGGCGAGCTCATCCGCCGCGTCGCCGACGAGGGCGATTTCTTCGAGATCCAGGCGACCTACGCCCGCAACATCCTCACGGGCTTCGGCCGCATCGAGGGCCGCACCGTCGGCTTCGTCGCCAACCAGCCCATGGTGCTGGCCGGCGTGCTCGATTCCGACGCCTCGCGCAAGGCGGCGCGGTTCGTGCGCTTCTGCAACGCCTTCTCGATCCCCATCGTGACCTTCGTGGACGTTCCGGGCTTCCTGCCGGGCACCGCCCAGGAATACGGCGGCCTGATCAAGCACGGCGCCAAGCTGCTGTTCGCCTATTCCCAGGCCACCGTGCCCCTCGTGACCATCATCACCCGCAAGGCCTTCGGCGGCGCCTACGACGTGATGGCATCGAAGCACGTCGGCGCCGACCTCAACTACGCCTGGCCCACCGCCCAGATCGCCGTGATGGGCGCCAAGGGTGCCGTGGAGATCATTTTCCGGAGTGAGATCGGCGACGCCGACAAGATCGCCGAGCGCACGGGCGAGTACGAGGACCGCTTCCTGTCGCCGTTCGTCGCGGCCGAGCGCGGCTACATCGACGAGGTGATCATGCCCCACTCCACCCGCAAGCGCATCGCCCGCGCGCTCGGGATGCTGCGCACCAAGGAGATGGAGCAGCCCTGGAAGAAGCACGACAACATCCCGCTCTGACGGGACGGCTCCCCCGGCCGCACCGGGGGAGCCGGCGAGGCGCGGTCTCGGACTTTCCATGCCGTAGTTTTCGAAAGTCGTGCGATGATCGCACCTCGAATAATCGAGGAGGCCATCATGGCGACCGAACAAAAACGCGGCAGTCGCGAAGCGAAGAAGCCGAAGAAGCCCGTGGTGAAGACCATTGCGGCGGCGGCCTCGACCAAGGACATGGTCAGCGCGGCGGTGAAGAACGCCAAGAAATAAGCCGAGACCGACGAACCAACCGGGCGACGAACGCCCGATACCTTCAGCCGAGCCGGCCGCCCCCGTCCTGCACGGTGCGGCCGGGGATCTCGGCGACGGGATCGGCCGGACCTCCGAGGTCGAGGAGCACGATCTCCGGCGGGACGCCGAAGCGCACCGGCACCCGGCTCACCCCGAAACCGCCCGAGACGATCATGTGGCGGTTCTGCAGGACCACGTGGCCGTAGGCGAAGCTGTTGCCTCGCCGGGACGGGATCACCGGCGAGTAGCCGAACAGGCGGACCTGGCCGCCATGCGTGTGGCCGGCGAGCGTCAGAGAGACCCGGTCGGGCACTTCGAGGAAGATGTCCGGCTCGTGCACCATGAGGAGCACCGGCGCCGCATCCGTCACCTGGGCCAGGGTGCCGGGCAGGTCATCGCGGCCCTCGTGGTTCCCGATCTTCACGAACGGCTCCTGATCGCCGATCCCAGCGATCCAGAACGGATGCCCGTCCTTCTCGAGACGCAGGGCCGCGTTCTCCATCACGGGAATGCCGCGATCCTCGAGGGTGCGCTGGGCCTCCGTCACGTCCCGTTCGCCCGCCTGCACGGCGAGGTCTTCCCACCAATCGTGGTTGCCCAGGATGGCGTGGACGCCCAGCGGCGCACGCAGGCCCTCGACCACGCGGGCGAATTCCCGCAGGGGCACCTTGCGGAAGGTGACGGCAGGCCCGGCCGGGTAATCGCCAAGCATCAGGATCAGGTCGGGCTTGAGCGCGTTCGTGGCGTCGACGATCTCGGCGATGCGGTCGAGGGGCATGAACGGCTCGCCGACGTGGAAATCCGCCAGGACGGCGACGCGCAGGCGAAGGCCCGGCGTCCAGCGCGGCAGCACCGGGCTGTAGTGGGTGACGACGAGGCGGAAGCGCGGTTCGATGACGACGGCGTAGGCGCCCGTCGAGAATCCCAGCGCCGCTCCGGCGCCGAGGCCGCCAAGGACTTGCCGGCGACTCGGCAGGATCAGCATCGGTGGGGCCCTCGGGTCGCGGATCGACGCCGGCTTCCTCGTCGTCAATCTTGACGAATTGACGACGCGGCGCCGCAGCGGTCGGTTCGGACGGGGCCGGCTCCGCGCGATCGAGACCGGTCGCGTTCGGACGCCGCCCACTCGATCACTTCGGATCGAGCGGGCGCGACGGACTCCCTCTCCTGAAAGGAGAGGGTTGGGGTGAGGTGTGGTCCATCTCCGGAAAAGGCACACACCTCATCCTGTCCCTCTCCTTTCAGGAGAGGGGACCCGCGTTTCACCGTGTCACCGAACGGATCAGCCGGAAACCGTAGCAGACGTCGTCTTTCAGACCTGGGGCGCGTCCTCGTGTTCGAAACGGGCGGCGATCCGGGCGGCCTTCGCCCGGGCGGCCATGGCCTTGCCCGCCACGGCCGAGACGAGGACCGCTGCAGCCAAGGCCGGCAGGGCAACGGGCCGGAAGCTTTCCGTCGAGCGTCCGGTGGTGGTGGAGCGACGGTCCAGGGCAGGGGCGGGGCTCTGGTTCTGATCGGGGGCGTACATGGAACGGGTGTCCTGCTGAAGGCTCTTTTCGCGGGCGCCGGGCGCTCGTCGCCCGGCTCGCCCGGCGCGCCGTTCGGGCACCTTTCGGTTCGACCCGGACACGCTCGAGCATCACAGCAACCATAAGGGTCGTGGCAACATGAACGGAGGATTAAGACTACTGGGCTGCCTGGAATAACGGCAGCCTTGTTTCTCATCACGAGTACCGCAGTTGACAAACTCGTGATTGATGGCGCGGCACCGCAACAAATCTCGCTGCAATGCGAATTCTACTTCGATTGATGCTTGCCTGCGGCGTCTCAGCCACGCGGGGCGGGGAGGGGCTCCAAGCCCTCCGAGGCGATCCAGGCTTGGGTCCGGTCCAGGGCGCGGGCGAGGCGGTCGAACAGGGTGTCGATCTCGTCGGGCGCGATGACGAGGGGCGGGCAGACCGCGACGCGGTCCCCGGCGAGGAAGCGCACGATCAACCCCTCGGCCTGCGCGAAGGCGACGCAGCGGGCGGCGACGCCGGCCTTCGGATCGTACTGGCGTTTGGTCTTCTTGCAGGCGACGATCTCAAGGCCGCCGATGAGGCCGAGCCCCCGTGCCTCGCCGACGATGGGGTGATCGGCCAGGGCCGACAGGCGGGCCTGGAAGTGCGGCGCCTTGCGGGCGACGCCCTCGACGATGCCGTCGCGACGGTAGATCGCGATGGTCTTCAGGGCCACCGCGCAGGCGACGGGGTGCCCCGAATAGGTGGTGCCGTGGCCGAACGTGCCGAGCTTGGCGCTCTGCGAGACCATGTAGCGGTAGAGCGGCTCGTCGATGGAGATGCCGCCGAGCGGCATGTAGCCCGAGGTCACCGCCTTGGCGAAGGACAGGCTGTCGGGCCGCATCCCAAGGGCCTCCGAGCCGAACCAGGTGCCCAGCCGTCCGAAGCCGCAGATCACCTCGTCGGCGATGAAGCGCACGTCGTGGCGCTCCAGCACCGCCTGGATCTTGGCGTAGTAGCCGGCCGGGGGCACGATGGCGCCGCCGGCGCCGAGCACCGGCTCGGCGACGAAGGCCGCGACGGTCTCCGGTCCCTCGCGCTGGATCAGGGCTTCGAGTTCGGCGGCGAGCCGCGTCGAGAACGCCTCCTCGGTCTCGCCCTCCTGTCCGAACCGGTAATGGTGCGGGCAGCCCGTGTGGAGGAAGCCCGGCAGGGGCAGATCCCAGTCGGCGTGGTTGGCGGGCAGCCCCGTCATCGAGGCGGTGGCCACCGTGACGCCGTGATAGCCCTTCACGTGGCAAACGATCTTCTTCTTCTTCGGGCGCCCGAGGGCGTTGTTGAGGTACCAGGTGAGCTTGACCTGGGTGTCGTTGGCCTCGGAACCCGACGAGGTGAAGAAGATCTTCGAGGTCGGGACCGGCATCAGCTCCTTGAGGGTCTCGGCGAGCTCGATGGCCGGGTCGTGGCTGCGCCCGGAGAACAGGTGCGTGAAGGGCAGGCGCGACATCTGCTCTTTGGCCGCCTCCACCAGCTCCTCGTTGGAATAGCCGAGCGCCGTGCACCACAGGCCCGCCATGCCCTCGAGGTAGGGGCGACCGTCGCTGTCGTAGACCCAGACGCCGTGGCCGCGCTCCAGCACGAGCCCCCCCGTCTCGCGGAACGTCGCGAGGTTGGTGTAGGGATGGATCAGGGTCTCGACGTCGCGGGCCGCCAGGTTCGAGAGCATCGGAACTCCGTTTCATGAAGCGGGCCGCACGCGGCGCCGGTCGGGCCGTCACACTAACGGCCCGATGCCGCCGCACAAACCCGTTCCGCGCCGCACCGGACCGTCCCCGTCATGCTCTCGCCCACCACCCTCGATCCCGCGAGCGTCGTCGCGACCCCGGCCCCCGGCCGGGCCTGCGGGTCGTGCACCCTGTGCTGCAAGGTCTACGATGTCCCCGCCGTCGAGAGCGCGGCCGGGCAATGGTGCCGGCACACGAAGCAGGGGAGGGGCTGCGCCATCCACGCGACGCGGCCCGACCATTGTCGCGCCTTTCACTGCCTCTGGATGACGGAGGCCTGGCTCGGCCCCGAATGGAAGCCCGACCGCGCCAAGATGGTGCTCAGCCTCGATCCGGTGTCGCGCCACATGAACGTGCAGGTCGATCCGGGCCAGCCCAACGCGTGGCGGCGCGAGCCGTATTACGGCCAGCTCAAGCGCTGGGCCGTGTCGTCGCTCGCCCAGAAACGCCACGTCCTCGTGCACCTCAACAAGATCACCACTGTGGTACTGCCCGACCGCGACGTGAATCTCGGGGTGTTCGCGCCCGGCGACCGGATGGTGGCGCGCGAGCGGATGACGCCGAACGGCCTCGTGGTCGAGGTCGAGAAGATCTCGGCGGCGGCCTGAGGATGGGACAGCGCCTCAGCGGCATCCTGTTCGACAAGGACGGGACGCTCATCGATTTCGACCGCACCTGGGGGCCGGCCGCCCATGCGGTGATGACAACCCTGGCGGACGGCGACCGCGCGCGGTTCGATGACCTCGTGCGGGTGAGCCACTACGTCGAGGCCGAGCGACGCTTCCTGCCGACTTCGCCGCTGCTGGCCGGGGCCTCGTCCGTCTACGGACCGCTCTGGGCGGCGGCGCTCGGCCGCCCCGCCGGGCCGGTGCTCTACGCCGAGATGGACCGCCTGTTCCGCGAGGCGGCGCTGCGCTCCCTCCACCCCATCGGCGCGCCGGCCGTTCTCGCCGCGAACCTTCGCGCGGCCGGCTATACACTCGGCATCGCCACCAACGACGCGGAAGCCTCGGCCCGCGCCCAGGCCGACCGCCTCGGCCTCTCGCCGCATCTCGGATTCGTCGCGGGCTACGATACCGGCCACGGCGCCAAGCCCGGACCCGGCATGGTCCTGGCCTTCGCCGAGCATGTCGGCGTCGCGCCGGGCCGCATCGCCCTCGTCGGCGACACGACTGCCGACACCGGCGCGGCACGCAGCGCCGGGGCCGTCGCCATCGTGGTCCTGAGCGGCCCCATGGGGACGGACGCTCGGGACGCCATGCGGCCCCACGCCGACCATCTCATCGACTCGATCCACGACCTGCCGGCGCTCCTGGCCGCCATCGACGGCTGAGGGATCCACCGCAGCGACCAGCCGAGGGACTGCAACCCATCGGGGATCGGGTCGCGGCGCCCCGCGCGCCCGATCGGGCAGGCGCCATCCTTCGGAAGGCCGCGTTTCGCCTCCCGGCCGAAAGCGACCGATCACGTTCTCGGCGTGTGGACCCACACCAGCACGCCGCGCCGTCGATTGACGTGTGAAAATTTCCCACAGATAGCGGTGCCGGAGTTCTTGCCCCGGAGCGTATCGATGTCGCCGTCACGAATACCGGGTGGTCTCCACCTCATCGCCCTCGCGCTGCTCTCGTCCACGACGGCCACCCACGCGGCCGAAATCGCCGTCGAAGGCAACCGCCGCGTGGAGGCGGATGTGATCCGTTCGATCGTGGCGAGTGCCCCCGACAGGCCCCGTCAGGCGCTCCTCGCCAGCGGATACTTCTCCGACGTGACGGTCGCGACGGAGGCGGGCCGGACGGTGATCCGGGTCCGCGAACGGGCATCGGTCAATCGCGTGGTCTTCGAGGGCAACAAGAAGGTCGAGACGGCGACGCTGAAGGCCGCCATCGTGACGCGCGATCACGCACCGCTCGATCCGGCGCAGGCCCAGGGCGATGTCGAGCGGATCCGCGCCCTCTACAAGCAGGCCGGGCGAGGCACGGCCAAGGTGACGTATCGCACCGTCGACCTGCCGAACGGCCGCCTCGACGTGATCTACGTCATCGAGGAAGGCGACAAGACCGGCATCAAGGCGATCAACTTCACCGGCAATCAGGCATACTCCGATTCGAAGCTGAAGGAGCTGATGTCCTCGTCGGAGATGAACTTCCTGTCGTTCATCAAGACCTCGGACGTCTACGATCCCGACCGGATCACCAACGATCTCGACCTCGTGCGGCGCTTCTACCTCAAGAACGGCTACGCCGACTTCCGCGTCGTGAAGGCCGATGCCCGCTACGTCGAGGCGGAAACCGATGCCGGCTGGGTCATCGACGTCATCGTCGAGGAAGGCCAGCAGTACAAGGTCGGCGCCGTCGCCATCGATTCGCGCTTGCCCGGCCTCGATGCCCGGGGCCTCGACGGCGAGGTCCGCGCCCAGGTCGGCGACGTCTACAACGCCGAGGATGTCGAACGGACCCTCAGCGGCGTCACCAATCAGGTCGCCCGCCAGGGTTATCCCTTCGCCCAGGTGCGCCCCACGGGACAGCGCGATCCGGCGACCCACACGGTCGCCCTCGGCTTCGTCGTCGAAGACGGGCCGCGCGTCTACGTCGAGCGCATCAACATCCGCGGCAACACCCGCACCCGCGACTACGTCATCCGCCGCGAACTCGATATCACCGAGGGCGATGCCTACAACCGCGTGCTCACGGACCGGGCCGAGCGCCGCCTGAACGGCCTCGGCTTCTTCAAGAAGGTCCGCTTCTCCAACGAGCCGGGTTCGGCCGCCGACCGGGTGATCATCAACATCGACGTCGAGGATCAGCCCACGGGTTCATTCTCGGTGGCCGGTGGCTACTCGACCCAGGACGGCATCATCGGCGAGGTCTCGGTCTCCGAGTCGAACTTCCTCGGCCGCGGCCAGTACGTCCGCGTCGCCGGAACCGCCGGCCAGTATACCCGCGGTGTCGATTTCTCGTTCACCGAGCCGTACTTCCTCGATGATCGCATGGCCGCCGGCTTCGACGTCTTCTACAAGTATTCCAATCAAGCCCGCTATTCGCGATACAACACGACGGTCTATGGCGGCCAGCTTCGCGTCGGCCTGCCCGTGACGGAAGAACTCGGGGTGACCTTCCGCTACTCGCTGTACAACACCGAGCTGAAGGTGCCCAACACCCTCAAGCAACCCTACGACGATTGCACCAACCCGATCAGCGGCTATACCACCGTCAACGCGAGCGGCAGCGCCGTCTACCCGACCTGCACGGCGGATGGCGAAGCCTCCATCGCCATCAAGTCGTCGCAGGGCTCGACCCTGACCTCGCTGATCGGCGCGACGCTGGCCTATTCCACGCTCGACAATCTGGCGGCGCCCAGGAACGGCTTCTACGCCGAACTGAAGCCCGACATCGCGGGCCTCGGCGGCGATTCCAACTTCTACCGGGTGACCGGCGAGGCACGCTACTACAGGGAATTCGCCGAGGACGTGGTCGGATTTCTCAAGTTTCAGGGCGGCCATATCGGCGCCACCGATGGCAACCCCCTGCGGATCACCGACCAGTTCTTTCTGGGTCCGTCCCTGGTCCGTGGCTTCGCGGTCAACGGCATCGGCCCGCGCGACGTGGGAACCTCGGATTCGCGCTCGAACGCACTCGGCGGCTCCACCTATTTCGGCGGCACCGCCGAGGTGCAGTTCCCCCTGCCGGGCATCCCGCGCGATCTCGGCCTGAAGGGGGCCCTGTTCTCCGATGCCGGCACCCTGTTCGGCTACAAGGGCAAGCGGACCTTCGACGTGAACGGCGACGGGATCATCAACGGCTACAGTCCGACGACGGGATGCAGCTACAGCGCCTCGACGGTCGGCGTGGAGCCCGAATGCGTGAACGTGCGCGACAAGATGACGATCCGCTCCTCGATCGGCGCCTCGATCCTCTGGAACTCGCCCTTGGGTCCGATCCGCTTCGACTACGCCTACGCCTTGACCAAGGACGAGGGCGTGCGGACCTACGCCACCGATGGCACCTATCTCGGGCGGGTCGGCAAGGACCAGACCCAATCCTTCCGGTTCTCGGGCGGGACGAAGTTCTGACTTCTGGACCGGGACGGCGGGCACGCCGCCCCTCTCGCAGCATCGGCCGATCCGGTCGGGCCCCTAAAGCGTCGGACCGGCGAAGACATCCGATCCGACGCTTTAAGTCTTTAATTTTGCATCAGATCATTCCGAAAAGTGGGTCCACTTTTCGGTCCGATGCCCTAGGGCGCGGCCTCGGCCGCATCGGCGCGGGCGACGTCGCGCCAGCGCAGAACCAACCCCTCGAAGGCCGCGATGTCGTCCGGGGCAAGGCGGCCCAGCGTCCGGGCGACATAGGCCTTCTGCGCCGCGATGCCTCGGGCGGCGAGGTCGGACCCGGCTACGGTGAGGTAAAGGGCGTGCGAGCGCCGGTCGCCCGGAATCGCCCGGCGCTCGACCCAGCCGGCCTCCACGAGGCGGTCGACGAGGCCCGAGACGTTGCCCTTGGTGACGTAGAGGCGGGCGGCGAGATCCTGCTGGGTCAGGCCCTCGCGCTCCGTCAGGGTCGAGAGCGCATCGAATTGCGGGATCGACAGGCCGAGGCCCCGCAGCTCGCCGGCCATGGCGGCGGTGACGCGGCGGTTGAGGCGGATGAAGCGGAACCAGACCCGGAGCGGGTCCGGGCCCTCGGTCTCCGGCAACGCCTCGGAACGGTCGGGGGCGGTCGCGCTCATGATCAGCCCGCTATAGCAGAACCGACCGCCAGCGGAAGCACGGGTGGCGCGCCGTGCCCGCGCCCGGTAAAGCTTGGGCGCCCGCCGGGTTCGTCCCGCAGGGCCGTGTGATGGGCAGCCCGCCCGACAGGGATCGTTCGCCAGCCCATGCGTCGTCTGCCCTTCGAAGATCCCGTCACCCGCGCCGGCCCGCTCGCCCGCACGGTGGCGTTCCTCGCACTCTTCGTCACCCTGTTCGCCGTGCTCCTCGTGCGCGATCCACGGGCGGAGGCCGGCCCCGCCCTGGTCACCCTCGGCGCCGGGCTCGGGCTGGCCCTGGTCGCCGTGGCGCTGGCGGTCTTCGCTTTCGTGCGGGTCTGGCGCGAGGGTGCGCGCGGTCTCGGCGCCGCGCTGACGGGCCTGTTCGTCGCCTGCGCGCTGCTGGCCTATCCGGCCTTCGTGGGCCTGCGCGCCCTGCGCCAGCCGGCGCTCACGGACATCTCCACCGATATCGACAACCCGCCGGCCTTCTCGCGCTCGCACGCCGCCTATGCCGCTCGGGACGGGCGCTATCCGCCCGAACCCGGCCCGGCGGCGCGGGCGGCCCAGCGCGCGGCCTATCCGCAGATCGCCCCCCTGACCCTCGACCTCGACGCCGACGTCGCCTTCGAGCTCGCCCGCAAGGCGGCGGTGAACCGGCGCTGGCAGATCGTCGAGGCGATCCGCCCCGGTGGCCGGATCGGCAACGGCCGGATCGAGGCGGTGTCGCGCGGTCTTCTCCTCAACCTCGCCGACGACGTCACCGTCCGGGTCCATCCGCGGGCCGACGGCGCCCGCATCGACGTGCGCTCGGCCTCGCGCCTCGGCGGCCACGATTTCGGCGCCAACGCCGACCGCATCCGGGCCTATCTCGACGAAGTCGCCAACCTCGCCATCGCGGTGAAGTAACGACGGGGGCCAAGACCCGGCCGCCTCGGCGTTTCGGCAATCCGCCTTCCGGCACGGACGAAAGTCGCGGCCGCTTCGTCGCGGTCGCGGCGCCCGCCCCCGCGCCGCCATGCGTTGAGATCGCGGCCCCGGCGGTCTATGCACCGAACCCATGAACCTCGAAGTGTCCGCAAGCCGATTCTCGGCTCCCCTCGTCACCAAGCTGCCCGGTTCCAGGCCGGCGGCGCCGTTCCTGCCCATGAGCCGCGCCGAGATGAACCGGCTCGGATGGGACGCCTGCGACATCGTCCTCGTCACGGGTGACGCCTATGTCGATCACCCGAGCTTCGGCATGGCCATCATCGGCCGGCTGCTCGAATCGCAAGGCTTCCGGGTCGGCATCATCGCGCAGCCCGACTGGCAGTCGGCGGAGCCGTTCAAGGCCCTGGGTAAGCCGACGCTGTTCTTCGGCGTCACCGGCGGCAACCTCGATTCCATGGTGAACCGCTACACGGCGGACCGGCGCCTGCGCAGCGACGACGCCTACACGGCGGGCGGGGAAGGCGGCGCCCGCCCGGACCGCTGCACCATCGTCTACACGCAGCGCTGCCGCGAGGCGTACAAGGACGTGCCGATCATCCTCGGCGGCATCGAGGCGTCCCTGCGTCGCATCGCCCACTACGATTACTGGTCCGACAAGGTGCGCCGCTCGATCCTGGCGGACGCGAAGGCCGATCTCCTCCTCTACGGCAATGCCGAGCGCGCCGTGGTCGAGGTGGCGAACCGGTTGGCGGCCGGCGAGGCGCCGCGCGACCTCGATTCCGTCCGGGGCGTCGCCCTGTTCCGCCGCGTGCCCGAGCATTACGTCGAGCTGCCCGCCGACGACCTCGATTCCGCCGACGAGGCCGCCGCCCGCAAGCCCGGCGACACCGTGATCCGGCTCCCCGCCTACGACGAGGTGAAGGACTGCAAGGAGGCCTATGCCCGCGCGAGCCGTGTGCTTCACCGGGAGGCCAACCCCGGCAACGCCCGCCCCCTCGTCCAGCGCCACGGCGACCGCGATTTGTGGCTGAACCCGCCGCCGATCCCGCTCTCCAGCGAGGAGATGGATGCGGTCTACGATCTGCCCTACGCTCGCGCGCCGCATCCCGCCTACGGCGATGCGAAGATTCCCGCCTGGGACATGATCAAGTTCTCGGTGACGATCATGCGCGGCTGCTTTGGCGGCTGCACCTTCTGCTCGATCACCGAGCATGAGGGCCGCGTCATCCAGAACCGCTCGGAAGAGTCGATCCTGCGCGAGATCGAGCTGATCCGCGACAAGACGCCGGGTTTTACGGGCGTGATCTCCGACGTCGGTGGCCCCACGGCCAACATGTACCGGATGGCCTGCAAGGACCCGAAGATCGAGTCCGCGTGCCGGTTGCCGTCCTGCGTGTTTCCCGACATCTGCCCGAACCTGAACACCTCGCACGACGACCTCATCCGGCTCTACCGCAAGGTCCGCGAGGTGGAGGGCGTCAAGAAGGTGATGGTCGCCTCCGGCGTGCGCTACGATCTGGCGGTGCGCAGCCCCGAATACGTCGAGGAACTCGTGACCCACCACGTCGGTGGCCGTCTCAAGATCGCGCCCGAGCACACCGAGCGCGGCCCCCTCGACCTGATGATGAAGCCGGGCATCGGCACCTACGACCGCTTCAAGGAGATGTTCGACGCCGCTGCGAAGAAGGCCGGCAAGAAATACTACCTGATCCCGTATTTCATCGCGGCGCATCCGGGCACGACGGACGAGGACATGATGAACCTCGCCATCTGGCTGAAGAAGAACGACTACCGCGCCGATCAGGTCCAGACGTTCCTGCCCTCGCCCATGGCGACGGCCACGACCATGTATCACACCGAGATCAACCCGTTGGAGGGCGTGCGGCGCGGCGGCAGCGAGCCAGTCGACGCGATCAAGGGGCTGCGGCAGCGCCGGCTGCACAAGGCGTTCCTGCGCTACCACGATCCCGAGAACTGGCCCGTCCTGCGCGAGGCGCTGCGGGCGATGGGCCGGGCGGATCTCATCGGGCCGAGGCCGGACCAGCTCGTGCCGGCCTCGCAGCCGCCGGGCACGGGGATGGGCAAGGGGCAAGGCCAGCCGCGCCCCATGCGCCATCCGGGCGCGCCGCGCTTCACCACGAAGGGCATCCCACTGAGGAAGTGACGATTTTCCGCGCCACTGGTCACCGGGTGGTTTGCGGGAGGCTTTCGAAGAGTCCGTGCCTCGAACCGGATGCTCCCCTCCAGCCAGACATCCCCCCTGGAACGCTGACGACCGGCCTTTCGTTGGTCACGCAGCAGCATCGGTGCAGCCAGGAACGGACCGAACATGGGCAAGTCTCAACGCGCCATTTTCCTCGGGGCGACGCTCCTCAGCTGTCTCGCGGGCAGCGCCGGGGCGACGGAGAACGCGGGCAGCGCCGCCAAGCCGCCGACACGGGGCGGCACGGACGCCGACAAGGCGACGGGAAGCGTCGGCGCCGGAGGGCTGACCGGCTCGGCCGCGACGAAGGAGGGCGCCCGTACCGGAACGCCCGAGTCGTCCCGCCCCGCGGGTTCCTCCGCCCCCGCTGCCGGGACCGCCCGCTAGGACCGGCGATCCCGCTGAAGTGATTCTTTATTGCGAGCGCCGGCCGAACGACACGGCGTAGGCCTGAACGCGCGCGTCGATGAGGGGATCGTCAGAGACCTCGATGCCGTCGGTGAGTGCGTTCGGCATGAACAGCAGCGGCTTTTCGGCCTCAGCGCTGTTCGGCACGGCCTTGCTCACGGTCAGGGTGCCGAGGTCGACGGTCTTGCGGCTCTCGGGCCACGGCTTCGTGGCGTCGTTGGTCGGGTCGCCCGCCTCGGCGAGTTGCGCTAGAACCCGGAATTTCGCCGGCTCCTTGGCGATGCGGGGGCCGATCTCATCCATCAGGAAGTTCGGATCCCGCTTGGCCGCCTCCTCGGCGGGCAGGATTTCCTCACCGTCGACGGGCACGAACTTGAACCGGAACGGCTGCCGCTTGCCGTCCTTGTCGACGAAGACGAAGGCGTTCACGCCGTTGTAGGTCTGCCGGGCGAGGCTCGAAGGCGTCTTGGCCGTCTTGCCGGCGGTGGCGGCGGCGGGGTGCGTGGCGACGAAGCGCTCCAGGGCGGTCGGCTTCTTCGCGTCCGGGCCGCTCTCGGACACCGCCTTGAGGAGGTCGCGGAACTCCTCGCCGGTGGCGACGGGGAAGTAGGCGAGGGCGTTCACGACGACATCCATCTCCGAGCCGTCGGTGAGCTTGAACTTGAGCGCCATGCCGTGCGGATTGGCATTGGCGGCGCCGTCCGCAATCGTCGGGACACCGGTCGCATCCGAGAAGCGGATGGTCACCGGGACAGCCGGCCCCTGGAACAGGGACGCCTTGCTGATCTTGGCCGCGTCGGCAGAGGGGGTGAAGCTGCCCTCGGCGACCACGCCTTTCGCGTGATTGGCCCGCTTGCCCGAGTGCTTGCCGAACAGGGTGTTCATCACGTCGATGGTCTGCTCGGCCGTCGAAGCGTCCTGCGCCATGGCTGGTACTCCCATGACGAGCGCCAGCGCGACGCCTGCGACCGCAGACTGCGCGTACCGTAAGACCGACATCTGTACCTCTCTGGGGAGTGATTGCGACACGTGCGATCGGCCGCCTGGGCGAAGTAGAATGCTTCCCATCGGAGACGAGGGCGGCCTGTTCGAGTTGGGCTCGATATGCTCGATCCGGTCAAGTCGTACTGGCCCGTCGCATCACCCGCGCGATAGCAGACTCCCCCAACACCCGCAGCGGGTCGAGGGCGGACAGTGCGGCGAAGTCCACTTCCTTGAGCCGCCGCATTCGAGCGGATCATCACGGATCATCTTGGAATCACCCTCGAACAGCCATTCGAAGCCTCGAGCCGATCGGGCTTCGATCTTAGGCCGGCGCGTAGCGTCCCTCCAAACGGGGTGGCCCGTCGGTGAGCACCAGACCGCGCTCCGCCAGATCCTCGAGATGGGCGAAGACCGAGAGGGCGGCGGCGCCGTGCAGCGCGGGGTTCAGGCCCTGATAGATCGCCGCCACGATGGCGCGGACATCGCGGTCGCCGGCCTCGACGCGGGCGCGGATCGCGGTCTCGCGCTGGCGCCGATGGGCGGCGAGCCCGCGCACGAACCGGCGCGGATCGCGCACCGGCCCGCCGTGGCCCGGCCAGTACACCGTCTCGCCGCGCTCGCGCAGCTTGTCGAGGGAGGCCATGTAGGCGCGCATGGAACCGTCCGGCGGGGCGACGATGCTCGTCGACCACGCCATGACGTGGTCGCCCGAGAACAGGGCCGCCTCCTCGGGCAAGGCGAAGGCGAGGTGGTTCATGGTGTGGCCCGGCGTCTCCACCGCCGCGAGGGTCCAGCCGTCGCCCTCCAGTGTGTCGCCCTCGCGCATGAGCCGGTCCGGAGCATGGGCGCGGTCGGCGCTGGCATCGAGATGGGCGAACTCGCCCTCCGCCAGGTCCCGCGCCGCCCGGTGCGGGCCGCAGCCGACGATGGGCGCCCCCGTCCGCGCCTGGAGCAGGCGCGCACCCGGCGAATGATCGCGATGGGTGTGGGTGACCACGATGGCGCCGACCCGCTCGCCCGGCATAGAGGCCAGGAGGGCATCGACGTGCCCGGCATCCTCCGGCCCGGGATCGATGACCGCCACGGTCCCTTCACCGACGATGTACGTGCAGGTGCCGCTCGCCGTGAAGGGACTGGCGTTGGCGCAGACGCGGCGGCGCACGAGGGGCGACACTTGCCGGGTCTCGCCGCTCCGGGGCAGGGCGCCGTCGAGTTCCGGACGGTCGGGGGGTTCGCTCATCGCGTTTCGCTCATCGAGTTTCGCTTATGGCGTTCGCTCTCGCGGCCCCGAGGGCAGGGCGGATCGGCCCCGCCCCTACGCCATCGCCGGGCAGGCGACAACGCCCAGCGAATGAAGCCTTTTATTTTCATTATAGCCGATACTATATCGTGGACACCGAAGCTGAAGCGCGGCGTCCGGGCCGCCGCATGGGGATCGTTCGAACCGATGGGCTATCAAGACAAAGCGTGGCGCTTCCACCGCGACACGCAGGAGCAGCCGAGCCTCGGTGCCCTGAACGGCAGCGTTCCGGTGCTGCAGACCGGCTCGTGGCTGCGGCGCCTCCTCGGCTTCCTCGGGCCGGGCTACATGATCTCGGTGGGCTACATGGACCCGGGCAACTGGGCCACCGACATCGCGGGTGGCGCCCAGTTCGGCTACACCCTGCTCTCGGTCATCCTGCTGTCGAACCTCATGGCCATCGTGCTGCAGGCGCTGTCCGCGCGGCTCGGCATCGCCACGGGCCGCGACCTCGCCCAGGCCTGCCGCGACCACTATTCGCGCCCCGTGGGCCTCGTGCTGTGGCTCGCCTGCGAGGCGGCGATCATCGCCTGCGACCTCGCCGAGGTCATCGGCACCGCCATCGCCCTCAAGCTGCTGTTCGGCCTGCCCCTCATCGTCGGGGCGACGATCACGGCTTTGGACGTCTTTCTCATCCTGCTGCTCATGCGCCGCGGGTTTCGCGCGCTGGAAGCCTTCGTCATCGCCCTGCTGGGGGTGATCTTCGTGTGCTTCGGCATCCAGATCGCCCTGGCGCACCCGCCGCTGCAGGCGGTGCTCGGCGGCTTCCTGCCGACGCCCGGAATCGTCACCGATCCGGCCGCCCTCTACATCGCCATCGGCATCATCGGCGCCACGGTGATGCCGCACAACCTCTACCTGCACTCCTCCATCGTGCAGACCCGCGCCTACCCGCGCACGGAGGTGGGTCGGCGCGAGGCCCTGCGCTTCGCGGTGACGGATTCCACCATCGCCCTGATGCTGGCGCTGTTCGTCAACGCCGCGATCCTCATCCTGGCGGCGTCGGTGTTCCACGCCAACGGCCGCACGGAGGTCCAGGAGATCGAGCAGGCCTACGAGCTGCTGTCGCCGCTGCTGGGGGCCGGCATCGCCTCGACCCTGTTCGCCGTGGCGCTCCTCGCCTCGGGCCTCAACTCCACCGTCACGGCGACCCTCGCGGGCCAGATCGTCATGGAGGGTTTCCTGCGCCTGCGCATCCCGGACTGGGCGCGCCGGCTCATCACGCGGGGCCTCGCCATCGTTCCGGTGGTGGGCGTGACGGCCCTCTACGGCGAGGCCGGCACGGCCCGGCTCCTCGTGCTGAGCCAAGTGGTTTTGTCGATGCAGCTGCCCTTCGCGGTGATCCCCCTGGTCCGGTTCGTCTCGGACCGATCCAAGATGGGTGCCCTCGTGATCCCGACGTGGCTGAAGATCCTGTCCTGGGCCATCGCGGCCCTTATCGTGGCGCTCAACGTGAAGCTCCTCGTCGACACCGTGACCGGCACCTGACCCGGCGGCGCGTCGCCTGAGGCGCGCCGCACCCGAATCTCCCCCGAGCCGACCACGCGGTCCCGGACACCGAACCGGGCGCCGAGGGCAAACTCGCGCCCAAAATATAGCCATGGCTCAACTCTTCAGCGGAGGCTCAATGCCAAGCGTGATGCCAGGACGTTCCCTCGCCGCGCGCCTGTCCCTGGTGCTGCTCGCCGCCTCCTGGGGGGCGGCGGCACAAGAGGCCGCGCTCCCCGAACGGCCACCGCAATCGGCCGCCGCCGAGCCGCAGGGGGATTTTCCGGTCTCGATCGCCGCCACCCTCGGGCCGTTCGGCGATCCGGGCGGCCTGCGCAGCGCCCTGCGGGACCGGGGGATCGACCTCACCGTCCTGTCCACCAACGAAGTCCTGGGCAATCCCAACGGCGGCATCCGCACCGGGCCGATCTATGCCGGCAAGTTCGAGGCGATCCTCGCCGTCGATCTCGAGCGAATGATGGGATGGTCCGGCCTCACGGCCTTCGCCAACGCGTTCCAGATCCACGACACCGGCGGCCTGCGCGACCGCAGCTTCCGGCGGCTCATCACGGTGAGCAACATCGAAGCCTATCCCACCACGCGCCTGTCGGAACTCTGGCTCGAACGACGCTGGGACTCGGGCCTCGCCCTGCGGATCGGGCAGCTCGCGGCGGACGGGGAGTTCTTCGCCTCCGACACGGGCAAGCCGTTCCTCAGCAACGACTGGCCGACCATAACGGGGGCCAATCTGCCGAGCGGCGGCCCGGCCTATCCCCTCGCCACGCCCGGCCTGCGCCTACGCTACGATGCGACACCCGGTCTGTCCGCCCTCGTGGCCGTCTTCAACGGCGATCCGGGCGACCAGCGCGTGGCGAACCGCCGGGGCACGAATTTCCGCCTCGGCGACCCGCCCCTGGTGATGGCCGAAGTGCAGTGGCGGCGGAACCAGGAGCCGGACACGGCCGGCCTCGCGGCAAGCCTCAAGCTCGGGGGCTACCGGCATTTCGGCCGGTTCGCGGACCCGCGCTTCGACACGGAGGGCCTGCACCTCGCGGACCCGTCGAGCCTCGGCACGGCGCGCGCCCTGCGCGGCACCAGCGGCCTCTACGCCGTGGCCGACCATCAGCTGTACCGGCCGGAAGGAGGCGGGCCATCGAGCGGGGTTTCAGTCTATGCACGCCTGTCGGGAAGCCCGTCGGACCGCAACCTCGTGGACCTGTGGGCCGATGGCGGCATCGTCGTCGCCGGACTGGTGCCGGGGCGGCCGGACGACCTGTTCGGTGCGAGCTTCATCTACGCGCGGATCGGAGAGGCGGCCCGGGCCTTCGACCGCGACCGGCTGGCCTTCGGCATGGGAGCCGGGCCGGTCCGCAAGGCGGAGGCGAGCCTCGAATTCACCTACCAGATGCAGGTGGTGCCCGGCTGGACCGTGCAACCCGATGTGCAGATGGTGTTCGATCCGGGCGGAGGGATCGAGAATTCCTCGCGGCCCGGAACGCGGATCAAGGGCGGGGTCGTCCTCGGCATGCGGTCGACGGTCGTCTACTGACCAGACCGCCGCGGGATCGCAACCGTTACGATCGACGACGTGCCGCGCGGACCCGAACCGGCACGAGTTGCGGCGCCGGGGATGCGCCCTCGACGAGGCTTCCGAGACCACGGACGATGGCTTCGCCCATCGAGCTCGCCGCCTTCACGAGCCGCCGCGCGATCGATCCGACGGACGATTCTCTCATGGCGGACTCCTTGATCAAACGACGGATGGCGAACGCAGGCCGCGACGGGCCGGTTCCTGCGGCGGTTAACGCGAACCTAACGATCGTCGGCATCTCTGCGCAGGCTGGAACGTCAATCCGTCGCACCGTGACCCGCCCCTCGCGCCTGCGTCGCGAACCCAATGCTTCGCGAACCGTGGCGGTACAGGAAATCTGCCAGTCCGATGCCCGGCTGGCAAGGATGTGGTTCAGGGCCGTCGGGCCTCCTTTGCCGCACCTCGGCCTGCGACGGACCGCTCCTCACCGTCTGCCCACGATGAAGAATCTTCGCTCCGCGTCGCACCCGGCCGAAAGACGCCGGAACCTGGACGAAAACTTGGCGTTATCGGTGCAATGAGGTCGCAGCCGGACGCTGCACCGGATCTTTCGAAGGATAGAGTCAGATGCTTGGCTGGGCCGTTACTTTCCTCGTCGTCGCCCTCGTGGCTGCTCTGCTCGGATTCGGCGGCATCGCCGGCACCGCCATGGAAGCCGCGAAGCTCGTCTTCTTCGTCGCCATCGTTCTGTTCGCCATCTCGGCCGTCATCGGCCTGATGCGCGGCCGCTCGCCGACGCTGTAACGGGAAATCTGGATCGGGCGGGCCGGTGGCCCGCCCAAACCGGGTAACCGCGAACGCCAGAAGGGCCGCCAGCATCATGCCGGGCGGCCCTTCTTACTACCAGGGTCCAAAACGCGACAGACGTTCCTGTCTCAGGGGCCCGTTTCGTCGGATGGAGAGGCCTCGAGTTGTGCGATGAGGTCACGGAATCGATCCGGAACGGGCTGCTGGACGACAGTGTCGTAGAGCGCCCTGAGATGAAGACCGATTCGTTTCTGCGTATGGTCGCTCAAGCCGCGCCCACGGGCATCGTCCTCGGCACGCAGGGCTCGCTCCCCCGGCGGGGAACCGCCCTCGTCGTGGTCTGTCATACGTCGGTTCCCCTCGATGCCGCATCGGCATCGCCGCAATTGTCTTGCGGCTTGACTTAGGTCATGGCTGCAGCTGCAACGCCGATGCGAACCGTCGGTTCCCGCACAGCGGAACGGAGCACTTCATTCCGCGTTGTGGCGGAACGGCCAAGAGGCGGCCAGCACGGCAAAGCCAAGGGGATAGTATGTCGACAGCCCAACTCGTGGTGCAGCACCTGCCGTATCTGCGCCGCTACGCACGGGCGCTTACGGGCAGCCAAGTCGCGGGCGACGCCTACGTCGCCGCCACGCTCGAGACCCTCGTGAACGAGCCCGAGACCCTCGGCCGCAGCGCCAACGTCAAAGCCGACCTCTTTCGCGTGTTCACGCGCATCTGGAATTCCCTGTCAGTGAACGGCCAGAGCGAACAGGTGCAGCACGACCTGCCGGCGGAGGTCCGCCTCGGCCAGATCACGCCGCTGCCGCGCCAAGCCTTCCTGCTCTCCTGCCTCGAGGGCTTCTCCGAGGAGGATGCGGCGATCATCCTCGACGTCGACGTCAGCCAGGTCCGTGACCTCGTGGACGAAGCGGGGCGCGAGCTCGCCGCCGACATGGCCACCGAAATCCTCATCATCGAGGACGAGCCGCTCATCGCCATGGACCTCGAAGCCCTGGTGGAAGGTCTCGGCCACAACGTGATCGGCGTCGCCCGCACCCGCACGGAAGCGATCAAGATCGCCTCCGAGGGTACGCGCCCCGGCCTGATCCTGGCCGACATCCAGCTCGCGGACGGCAGCTCCGGCCTCGATGCGGTGAACGACCTCCTGAAGACCTTCGAGGTGCCGGTGATCTTCATCACCGCCTATCCGGAGCGCTTCCTCACGGGCGAGCGCCCCGAGCCGGCCTTCCTCATCGCCAAGCCGTTCCAGCCCGCCAACGTCTCGGCGGTCATCAGCCAAGCTCTGTTCTTCCAGCAGAGTGCACGCCGTCGCGAAGTCAAGTCGGCCTGACAGTCCAAGGCAACGGGGTCGTGACCGAACAAAAGCCCCGGCAGCGCCGGGGCTTTTTTCATGACCGCGCCAGTGTCGGGACGATGGGAGCCGCCCACGAAAAAACGGGCCGGAGATCGCTCTCCAGCCCGTCGAAAAGGTTCCGGCCTCTACACAAGGGGATGCGGGGGGAGGACCAGGCGGCCGGGTGATCGAACAACGGTTTCGCCGCCCGCCCGTTCCCACGCCCCGCCTGAGAGCCACTCTCTTGCGAACACTGCTGTTTTTTCGCCACACCTGGGAGCCTCGATTGCCCCGCCATTCGTTCAATTTTTAAGGAATTCAGAGGGTCTGATTATTGACCATGGCTCAATTCGAAACAGTCAAGGAACCCTGGAGGTCGATCGGCGTTTGAATGAAATCATGTCAAGCTCCTTTCGGAGACACCGGCGATGTTTCGGTCAGGCTTCCTTCTCAGCATCAGCGGCCCCGCAGCGATTCTGACCGTCCTGATCCAGCCGACCGTGCAGAAAGTCGCTGTCCAATGGTCGGCCCCTGCTCCGGTCGTGCTTCAGACGAACCTTCCCGGCCAGCGCATCGCCCCTACGGCGATCAGCCCGATCCGGACGGCCTCCATCACGCGGCCGGCTTCGCGGACCGAATCACCCGTTCTTGGGCAGAACGGCCGCACCGCGAGCGAGAAGGATCAGCCGAAGGTGCGACGCCTGATGCGTGAAGGCTGCGAAGGCGCCATAAGCTCCCTGGCCGGCCCCGAGGCCCGCCGCATGCTACCCGGACGGTGCATCTCGTAACGAGCTGCGCCGACGTCTTCCCGGGGCGGATTCAATTCGCGTACGAGCAACTCAATCGATGACCGGAGCAGTAGCTCGCTCCAAATCGGCGGTTGTGAACAGGTCTATCGTTATGACCTTGCAAAGGTACGGATCACTCGATCCTTCTCATACGAAAACAGGGGCTTCTCCCGCGTGGAGAAGCCCCTGTTTTCGTTTGTCGATCGATTGCTCGAAAAGCGCGAGGCTCCATCGGGAGCCTCGCGCCGCAACGCTCAATCTTCGCCTGGACGGCCCGTGCCCGTGGACTGACCGCCCTTGCGGCCGGCGGAAGACGCCAGTTCGCGGTCCTGCGAGAAGGAGCGTTTTTCGGCGGGCACACTGCGCCCACCCTTGCTCGCGATCTCGCGCTGCCGTTCCAGATCCATCGAGGCAAAGCCTCGCTTCGAGGTGGAGTTCGATGCCATCAGCGCCTCCTCAGAATTGCTCTCACTGCCAAGACAACCTTCACCAATATCGATGGTTCCTTGTCCAAGACGGTCGCCAGTGAAAGCATCGCCAACAAGCGTGGCTATAAGTTCGGTATAGGGCGACGATACCGTACCGAGGCTGTATCGCCCGCGACAAAGCGCAGCGCGCGCATGTCGAGATCGTCCCACAGGCCATCCCGTCCCGCGCGGAGGCCGGGGCTGGACAATCCGCGCGCGAGTCGCATGGATGCGCCATGGAGTATGTCGCGATACCACCGATCACGCCGATGCCGGGCCGATGACCCTCGAGACCGAAGTTTCGTCCCTGCGTCAGGTGCCGCTGTTCCGAGGCGTGGAACCGTCGCGCCTGAAGCTCCTCGCCTTCACCAGCGAGCGGGTGCATTTCGAGGCCGGCCAGGGGCTGTTCGCCCGCGGCGATACGGCGGACGCGGCCTACCTCATCCTGGAAGGCGAGGCCGAAGTCTCCATCGACGGGCCGCAGGGGCCGTTTCGCCTCGCCCTGCTGGGCGCGAACGCCCTGCTCGGCGAGATGGGCATCCTCGCCGAGCAGCCGCGCTCGGCCACGGTGACGGCCCTGACGCCGCTCACCGCCCTGCGCATCGACCGGACGGTGTTCCTCGAACTCCTGGCGCAGTTCCCGCAGATCGGCATCGCGGTCATGCGCGAACTCGCCCTGCGCCTTGAGCAGACCAACCAGCAACTGGCGCAGCGCCAGGGCTGAGGGTGCCTCACGCCTCCGGGTAGGTGATGAACTCCAAGAGCGAGCCGTCCGGATCACGGAAGTAGACGCTCAGCCCCGCCCCGGCCGCGCCGTTGCGTGCCACCGGCCCGAGTTCCACCGGCACTCCGTGCGTCGCGAGATGCGCCATCGCCCCCTCGATGGGGCCGGACCACCGGAAGCACAGGTCGCTGTTGCCCGGCATCACTGGCTTCTCGGCGAGGGGCGTCGCCGCGACGCCGGGTCCGTGGACGTTGAGCTGCACCCCGCCGAAGCGAAAGGCGGCCCCCACGGGGCGCTCCACGATCTCGGCCCCGAGGACGTCGCGGTAGAACGCCGTCGACCGGGCCCAGTCCGAGACGTGGATCACGCAATGGTCAAGGTGGATCGCCGGACCGAGGCCCCGCAGCGCATCCTCCATGTCGGAAACCGGCAACGTCTGTGTATCGGCCATGAGAGATCCCCGTTCCGTGCGCCCCATCCTTCGGCCAGGGCCGCCGCCGGATCAACTCCGGCGGAGGAGGGCCGGCGCACATGACGCTTCCCGGCACCTGCGGCGGGAAAGAGACACCCTCTGCGCGCCGGGGAGGCTACTCAAGGGACGAATCCGACACCCAGGTGCCGATCCCGCGTCCGTGGAGCCCCTCATGCCGATCCGCCGCATCGTCCTCGGCCTGATCCTCATCGCCCCCCTGGCCGCCTGCAACGCGCGCGGCCCGGTGAACGTCGCGTCCGACGATGCCGCCTGGTACACCGGCACCATGCCGGACAAGCCGTTCGACGTGCCCCTCGTCGACAAGTCGCGCCTCGATCCGAAGTATCGCCGCCAGGTGGTGCGCTACACCGGCCCCGAGAAGCCCGGCACCATCGTGGTCGATATCGACAACCGGCAGATCGCCCTGGTGCAGGAAGACGGCAGCGCCATCCAGTACGGGGTCGGCGTCGGCAAGGCGGGTTTCTCGTGGAAGGGCGAGGCCCACATCGCCCGTAAAGGGGTGTGGCCGGATTGGAGCCCGACCACCACCATGGTCTCCCTCAATCCCGACCTGCCGCGCACCCGCAAGGGCGGCCTCGACAATCCCCTGGGCGCCCGCGCACTCTATCTCTACCAGGGCAACCGAGACACCCTGTTCCGCATCCACGGCACCAACGAGCCCTGGAGCATCGGCGAACAGCTCTCGTCCGGCTGCGTACGGATGCTCAACGAGGACATCGTCGACCTCTACGAGCGCGTCCCCGTCGGCACCCAGGTGCTGGTGAAGCGCAACGGCAAATACCGGGTCTGACCGCCTGAGTTGAATCGCGCCCGCCCGGGCGCGGGGGCCGGGCGGGAATTCTCCCGAGTCGGCGCACCAGCGGCATGTGACAACCCGTGAATTCCGTCATGCTCGCACGGACTCGCCGCGGCGTTCACCTTGCGTTGCGGGAGGAGATGGTCCAACCCGCCGGATACGATGGCGCGCTATGCGCGATGTCCTCCAGCAATCGGGCGGATCACGATGGGCAAGTGGGTCTATTCCTTCGGGGACGGCAAGGCGGAGGGTCAGTCCTCCATGCGCAACCTGCTCGGCGGCAAGGGCGCGAATCTCGCCGAGATGTCCAATCTCGGCCTGCCGGTCCCCCCCGGCTTCACCATCACCACGGAAGTCTGCACAGCCTACTATGACAACGGCCGGACCTACCCGGACGAGCTGAAGGATGAGGTCGCCGCCGCCCTCGAGGCCGTCGGCAAGCTCACGGGCCGCGGCTTCGGCGACCCGAAG
The DNA here is from genome assembly GCF_022179065.1 of Methylobacterium adhaesivum. Lineage (GTDB taxonomy): Bacteria > Pseudomonadota > Alphaproteobacteria > Rhizobiales > Beijerinckiaceae > Methylobacterium > Methylobacterium adhaesivum. The sequence continues at coordinate 401,538 of NZ_BPQD01000003.1, read as the reverse complement.
AACCCGCTCCTCGTCTCGGTCCGCTCGGGCGCCCGCGCCTCGATGCCCGGCATGATGGACACGGTGCTCAACCTCGGCCTCAACGACGTCACCGTCGAGGCCCTGGCGACGGGCGCCGGCGATCCGCGCTTCGCCTACGATTCGTACCGTCGCTTCATCACCATGTATTCCAACGTGGTCCTCGGCGTGGAGCATCACGCCTTCGAGGAGGCCCTGGAGCACTACAAGGACGAGAAGGGCGTCAGCCTCGACACCGAACTCGGCGCCGAGGACTGGAAGCAGCTCGTGACCCGGTACAAGGCCATCGTGAAGGCCGAGCACGGCTCGGACTTCCCGCAGGGGGCCGAGGACCAGCTCTGGGGCGCCATCGGAGCGGTGTTCGATTCGTGGATGATCCCGCGCGCCAAGAAATACCGTGAACTGAACAACATCCCCGAGAGCTGGGGCACGGCCGTCAACGTCCAGGCCATGGTGTTCGGCAACATGGGCGACACCTCGGCGACCGGCGTCGCCTTCACCCGCAATCCCTCGACGGGTGAGCGCGCCCTCTACGGCGAGTTCCTCATCAACGCGCAAGGGGAAGACGTGGTGGCGGGCATCCGCACGCCGCAGGACATCACCGAGAAAGCCCGCATCGAGGCGAAATCCGACCGTCCGTCCATGGAACTGGCGATGCCGGATTCCTACGCCGAACTCGTGCGGATCTACGGTCTCCTCGAGACCCATTACCGCGACATGCAGGACATGGAGTTCACCATTGAGTCGGGCAAGCTCTGGATGCTTCAGACCCGCAACGGCAAGCGCACGGCGAAGGCTGCGCTTCGCATCGCCGTCGACCTCGCGGCCGAAGGGCTGATCACCCAGGAAGAAGCCATCGGCCGCATCGAGCCGGCGGCCCTCGATCAGCTCCTGCACCCGACCATCGATCCGAAGGCCGAGCGCAAGGTCATCGCCTCGGGCCTGCCCGCCTCGCCGGGTGCCGCCACGGGCGAGATCGTGTTCAATTCCGAGGATGCCGAGGCCGCCCGCAAGGCCGAGCGCAAGTGCATCCTCGTGCGCATCGAGACCTCGCCGGAGGACATCCACGGGATGCACGCCTCCGAGGGCATCCTCACCACGCGCGGCGGCATGACGAGCCACGCGGCCGTGGTGGCGCGCGGCATGGGCAAGCCCTGCGTCTCGGGCGCCGGTACCGTCCGGGTCGACTACAAGGCCGGGACCCTCACGGTGGCGGGCACGACCCTGAAGGCCGGCGACAGGATCACCATCGACGGTTCGACGGGGCAGGTGCTGCTCGGCGAGGTGGCGATGCTGGAGCCGTCCCTGTCCGGCGAGTTCGCCACCCTCATGGGCTGGGCCGACAAGGTCCGCACCATGAAGGTCCGCACCAACGCCGACACCCCCACCGATGCGCGGGCCGCCCGCAACTTCGGCGCCGAGGGCATCGGCCTGTGCCGCACGGAGCACATGTTCTTCGAAGGCGACCGCATCGTCGCCGTGCGCGAGATGATTCTGGCCGACGACGCCGAAGGCCGCCGCGCGGCGCTGGCCAAGATCCTGCCCTACCAGCGCCAGGACTTCGCGGAGCTGTTCACGATCATGTCGGGCCTGCCCGTCACGATCCGCCTGCTCGATCCGCCGCTGCACGAATTCCTGCCCCACACGGATGCCGAGGTGCAGGACGTCGCCACCAGCATGGGCGTGTCGGAGGACAAGCTGCGCCGCCGGATGACGGAGCTGCACGAGTTCAACCCGATGCTCGGCTTCCGCGGCTGCCGCCTCGCCATCGCCTTCCCGGAGATCGCCGAGATGCAGGCGCGGGCCATCTTCGAGGCCGCCGTCCAGGCCGCCAAGGAGACCGGCGCCCCGGTGACGTCGGAAGTGATGGTGCCCCTCGTCTTCACCAAGATGGAGTTCGACATCGTCAAGGCGCGCATCGATGCTATGGCGAAGGCCGTCTCCGAGGAGACCGGCAGCAGCGTCGTCTATCAGGTCGGCACCATGATCGAGCTGCCGCGCGCGGCCCTGCGAGCGGGTGATATCGCCGAGACGGCGGAGTTCTTCTCGTTCGGCACCAACGACCTGACGCAGACGGCGCTCGGCATTTCCCGCGACGACGCCGCGACCTTCCTCGGGGCCTACACCCAGAAGGGGATTCTTGCCGCCGACCCGTTCATCTCCATCGATCAGGAGGGGGTCGGCGAACTCGTGCGCATCGGTGTCGAGCGCGGCCGGGCCGTGCGCCCGGACATCAAGCTCGGCATCTGCGGCGAGCATGGCGGCGATCCGGCCTCCATCGGCTTCTGTCAGGAGGTCGGCCTCGACTACGTGTCGTGCTCGCCCTACCGCGTGCCGATCGCGCGTCTGGCCGCCGCGCAGGCCGCCCTCGCCGCCCGCGACACCGCCAAGAAGTCCTGAGTAAGAAGTCCTGATCGGACCCTTCCCGGGCAGCTCCCTGCCGCCCGGGAAGCGCATGGCGAAATCCGTTCAACAAATTGTCGAAAACACGGCGAACCGATTTCGCCCCGGCACGTTCGATGCTAGTGCCAATCCATTGCGCGAGTTTCCCTGCTCACTGGAGTGGCTGCCTTCGCGTGGGAACGCCGGCCATGATCGATACGACGCCCACCCCCTTGTTTCTCAACGAAAATCCCGCCGCGGTCCCGATCCCAAGCGTCGTCCAGCAGGCCTATGTCTGGGCCTTCGGCGGTCTCGTGACCCTTGCGCTCCTCGTCCTCGCCGTCGCCACCCAGAGCGACGCCGATGCCACGCGCATCACCGGCCTGCGGGACGGTGCCGCCTCGGCACCCGCAACCCTGGTGAACGCCTTCGCGGCTGCCCACGGGCGCCCCGGCACATTCTGAACCACCGGCGGCGGAGCGGCTTTAACCGCTCCGCAACCATGCCACGCGATCATGTGCCCATCGGATGCCGAACGCGGGAACCTTGACCCCGGGCGCGGCGGGCCGGGGTGTTGATGCGTAGCGTGAGTCGGTTGGTCGTGGGCACGAAACGGGTACGACGCGATTCGAGCCTGCGCTGGCTCAGCGCCGCCATGGCGCCTTGGGCCGCCGGCATGGGCCTCCTGGTCTCCTTCACGGCGAGCGCCGGGACGGACGGCGGGAAGCACCTCATCGTGCACGAGGCGCGGATCGGTCCCGCCGTTCCGCTCGTGGGCGCACGGCCGCGCGCCTCCGTGAACGGCGGGCCAGCCTTCGAGGGGGCCGCGTCCATCCTCACGGCGAATCTGTCCGGGTCCCTCGTGGGCGTTCTCCTGCCCGGACCGGCGACCTGGAATCCCGACCTCGATGCGGAGGCCGGCTTCGTCCCACCCACCGTTGAAGGGGAGGGGACCGCGGAGACCGGCGACGGCTCGACGCCGGCGATTCCCCGCGCCGTGGCCCTGTCCTCCACCACGCCGGCGCCCGCCGACGCCACCCCCGTGGAGGTCGCGGCGGCGAGCCTGGCGATCCCGGGATTCTCGCCCCGCCGCGATTCCGAGACGCCCGCCGCCTCCGTCCTGGACAATGCCCGCCACCGCTACGCCGACCTCATCGGACCCGACGCCCTCGACCGCGAACAGCGCTGCCTCGCCGAAGCCGTGTACTTCGAAGCCCGCAGCGAGCCCGAGGACGGGCAGGCCGCCGTGGCGCAGGTGGTCCTCAACCGCGTGAAGAGCGGGCTCTACCCGAGCAACGTCTGCGGCGTGGTCTACCAGAACCGCCACCGCTACATGGGCTGCCAGTTCTCCTTCGCCTGCGAGGGCAAGTCCCTGCGCATCACCGACGGGCCGTCCTGGCAATCGGCCACCCGCATCGCCAGCGCGGTGATCGAGGGGCGGACCTACCTCGCCGAGGTCGGCGACGCGACCCATTACCATGCGGATTACGTGCGACCCGGCTGGTCGCGGCGCCTGCGCAAGATGGATGTCATCGGCCGGCACATCTTCTACCAGCTCAAGCGCGGACAGACCTGAATCTTAGCGGATTCGCTCGCATTCTACTTAAGCATCGCTACAGCTAAGTAGTCCTAAGCCTAGGTTAATTTTACCCTAAGTCTGAATTCGGGTTGCTCGAACGGCAACAAGGCTGCCTCTGATACGTCGAGATGTGCGCAATCGAACGGCGCCCATTCCGACCGTATCCACGTTCCAGCCCGAGGAAGCCCGCATGACCGCGCCGGTCACCCGATTCACGACCCCCATCGCCCTTGCCATCACCGGCGCCGTTCTGTTCGCAGCCTCCGCCCAGGCGGGCGGGTGCGGCGGCGCCGAGTGCTACCGCTACGTCGCGACCCCGCCGGTCTTCGGCGCCGTGAACGAACAGGTTCTCGTGCGTCCGGCCGAGACGGTCTACCGCACGGTCCCGCCCGTCTACGACACCGTGGCCGAGCGCGTCCTCGTCAGCCCCGGCGGCCGCGTCTGGCAGACCCGCCGCGACGCCTATGGCGAGCTCGTCGGCTGCTGGGTCGACGTGCCGCCGCAATATGCCGTGCGCCAGCGCCGGGTGCTGGTGCAGCCCGCCCAGACGATCCCCGAGACGATCCCGCCGCAATACGCCAACGTGCGCCGTCGCGTCCTCGTCCAGCCGGCCCGCGCGGGCTGGGTGCCGGCCGGCCACAGCACGGGCGGCTACGGTCCCCGCATCGGCTCAATTCCGGACGCCCTCGGCATCGCCGGCGCCAGCTCGGCCGATATCGGCGTCGGCCTCGGCTTCTCCTCGGGCAGCATCTACGACGGCTACTGAAGCCGGCATCGCCCCGGCCGGTCCTGCCGGCCGGGGCGCTTGATTCGCGTCGGCCGCGCGACACCTACCCGTGTCGGAGATGGGAGGCGCGAATGGGCCGGTTCAACGCGTGGGTGGTCGACAAGGCCGCGACGGGGCAATCCCTGACCTTCGGCACCCTCGACGATTCCGACCTCATGGACGGCGACGTCACCGTCCGGGTCACCCACTCCACGGTGAACTACAAGGACGGCCTCGCCATGACCGGGCGTTCGCCCGTCGTGCGCCGATTCCCGATGATTCCCGGCATCGATTTCTCCGGAGTGGTTGAGACCTCCACCCATCCCGATTACGCGCCCGGCGACGCCGTGATCCTCACGGGCTGGGGCGTCGGCGAGACCCACCTCGGCGGCTATGCCGAACGGGCGCGGGTGAGGGGCGACTGGCTCGTGCCCCTGCCGGAGGGCCTGAGTGGGGCCGAGGCCATGGCCATCGGCACCGCCGGATACACCGCGATGCTGTCCCTCATGGCCCTCGAACACCATGGTGCCCGCCCCGGCGACGGCCCGGCTCTGGTCACGGGCGCGTCGGGCGGCGTCGGCTCCGTGGCGGTGGCGCTCCTGGCGCGGGCGGGTTGGCACGTCATCGCGGCCACGGGCCGGGGGGAGGAGGCTGATTACCTGTCAGGCCTCGGGGCCGCCGAATGCCTCGACCGCGCCGAACTCTCGCAGCCCGGCAAGCCCCTCGCCAAGGAACGCTGGGCGGCGGCCGTCGATGTCGTCGGGTCCCACACCCTCGCCAACGTCTTGGCCGCCACCAAGGCCGGCGGGGCCGTGGCCGCCTGCGGCCTCGCGCAGGGCATGGACCTGCCGTCCTCCGTGGCCCCGTTCATCCTGCGGGGCGTCTCGCTGCTGGGCATCAACAGCGTGACAACGCCCCTGCCGAAGCGCCGGGCCGCCTGGGACCGCCTCGCGCGCGACCTCGATCGGACGGCCCTGGCCGCCATGACCACCACGGTGCCCCTCGCCGAGGTGGACCGCCTCGCCGAGGCGATTCTCGCAGGCGGCGTGCGGGGCCGGACGGTCGTGACGGTTCCTTAGGCGGAACCGTGCGGCCCTCCGGCGCATTTCTGGCTTTATGAGCAGAGCATTCGTCAAAGAGACCGAGGGCGGCGAGGCCTTCGAAGACCTTCCCGACCGCACCATCTCCGAACATCCGAACTTCGTCACCCCCGAGGGACTGGCGCAGATCGAGGCGGAAGTTGCGCGCCTGCAAGCGGCGTTCTCGGCCCTGACGCCCGACGCCAAGGCGGACGAGGCCCGCGTCACCCGCGACCTGCATTACTGGACGGCGCGGCTCGGCTCGGCCCAGCTGGTGGAGGTCGAACCCGGCGACGTGGTGCGGTTCGGCTCCACCGTGACCATCCTGCGTGAGGACGACAGCCGCCAGACCTTCCGAATCGTCGGCGAGGACGAGGCGGACCCGACTCAGGGCAGCCTGTCCTACGTCTCCCCCATGGCGCGGGCGCTGACGGGCAAGGGCGTCGGCGACACCGTCGAGGTCAACGGTCAGGAGATCGAGATCGTCGAGACCAAGTAAGTCGGGATCATCGTGATGCCGTCGCCTCGCCTTCGATCCGGGGGCGCAGGGCGGCGATTTCCTCGGCCATGAAATCCATGAACGCCCGCACCCTCGCCGATTGGCGCAGGTCCGGATGGGCGAGGAGCCAGAGGCCGGCGCCGAGTTCGGCCTCCACGCCCGACAGCCGCACGAGATCGGGGCGGTCATCGGCCGACCAGCAGGGTAGGGGGCCGATACCGAGACCGGCCTCCACCGCCTCGCGCAGGCCCAGTACCGTGTTGAGGGTGAGAACCACTCGATCGGCGACGGCCCGGGCTTCCACGAACCGGGTGAAGCGGCCGCCTGCGACGCTTTCTCCCGGCACCACCCAGGGGCATGCCGCCCGATCGCGTTCCGCGAAGTCGGATCGCCCATAGATCGCCCACGCGATGGTGGCGAGGCGCCGCCCCACCAGGGTCGCGGGCGGGGCGTCGCTCGCCCGCAACGCCACGTCGGCGTCGCGGCGGGACAGGTTCAGGGCCTCCTCCGCGACGATGCCGTGCAGACGGATGCCCGGATAACGCCGGCTGAATCGCGCGAGCGAGGGCATCAGCATATCGGCGATGAGGCTCGCCGGAGCGGTGATCCGCAAGTCGCCCACGGGATTGCGGTCGCGTCCCGCGAGTTCGCGGGTGAAGCGCTCGACGTCGCCGGCCATGCGGGCGGCGGCACCCATCATCACGAGGCCCGCCGCCGTGGGCGCGTAGCCGGCCCGGTGGCGGTCGAACAGTGTGGTCTCGAGGGCCGCCTCGATCCCGGCGAGGCGGCGGAAGGCCGTCGAGGGGTTGATGCCGAGCTCCTCGGCCGCCCGCGTCAAGCCACCGGCCTCGCCCACCGCCCGAACGAGGCGAAAGTCGTCCCAGTCCATGCCGCCCCCTCTTGCAGGATTGCAAGATCGATCTTGCACGACAGGGCATTTTCGCAAAGGCCGATCCGGGCGATAAGGCACCGACCGAAACGCGCCGAGGGCGCCGGCAACGACACCAAAGGGATACGCTGCGATGACCAAGGTTCTGGTGCTGTACTACTCGTCGTGGGGTCACGTGGAGAAGATGGCCGAGGCCGTCGCCGAGGGCGCACGGGAGGTCGGGGCCGAGGTCACGATCAAGCGCGTGCCCGAATTGGTGCCCGAGGAGGTCGCTCGGCAGTCCCACTACAAGCTCGACCAGGCCGCCCCCATCGCCACCGTGGACGAGTTGCCCGGTTACGATGCCATCATCTTCGGCACGCCGACCCGCTACGGCAACATGGCGGCACAGATGAAGCAGTTCATCGACCAGACCGGCGGCCTTTGGGCCAAGGGCGCCCTCGTGGGCAAGGTCGGCTCGGCCTTCACCTCGACGGCGAGCCAGCACGGCGGCCAGGAGACGACACTGACGAGCTTCCACACGGTGCTGCTGCACCACGGCATGGTGGTGGTGGGCCTGCCCTACGCGTTCCAGGGCCAGATGGGTGTCGACGAGGTGAAGGGCGGCTCGCCTTACGGCGCCACCACGCTGGCAGACGGCGACGGCTCGCGCCAGCCGAGCGCCACGGATCTGGCCGGGGCCCGCTACCAGGGTCGCCACGTCGCCGGCATCGCCGCCAAGCTCGCGGGCTGACCGCATAAGAAGAAGGCTCGGATTTCTCCGAGCCTTGAAAGGCTGAAGGCCATCTGGGGGCTGAATCGGCCTTCGTGAGGTCGAACGGGGTATCGGGCGATAAGTTCCCGTCGTTCCGCGAAAAAGATTCAGCGGGGCGCGGCGGCCCGGCGCAGGCGATCGTTGATCGCCTCGCCGAGGCCGTCCGGCGGTATCGGCGCGACGGCGATGGTCGCGGCGCCCGAAGCGTCGAGGTGCCGCAACGCCGAGAACAGGTTCGCGGCGGCCTCCGCCAGATCGCCGGTCGGGCTGAGATCGAACGCGGCCGGGGCACCGGGACTTTCGGGCATTCGGGCGAAGCGCAGCACGGCTTCGTCCGGCTCCACCGTCACGGCGTCGAGGCGCACACGGGCGCGGGGCGCATAGTGCGAGGCGAGGAGGCCCGGCCCGACTGGGACCGCCTCGCCCCCCGCCTCAGGGCCCGCGAGGGCGCGGCCCAGCACCCGCTCCAGATCGGCCCGCGTGATCCCGCCCGGCCGCAACAGGCGCGGCGGGCCGCCGAGGCAGGCCACCACCGTCGATTCGACCCCCACGGGAGCGGTGCCGCCGTCGAGCACGGCATCGATCCGCCCGTCGAGGTCGGCCAGCACGTGCGCGGCGCAGGTGGGGCTGACCCGGCCGGAGCGGTTGGCCGAGGGCGCCGCCACCGGGCGACCGACACGGGCGAGGAGATCGCGGGCGAGTCCGTTGCCCGGCACCCGCAAGGCCACACTGGCGAGGCCCGCACGCGCGAGGTCACAGACGGTGCAGCCGCGACCGGCCGGTACCACGAGGGTGAGGGGACCGGGCCAGAACGCCGCGGCGAGGCGCGACGCGTCGGCGTCGAACACCCCCTGCATCCGCGCCGCGTCGGCGTCGGCGAGATGGGCAATGAGCGGGTTGAAGCGAGGCCGCTCCTTCGCCGCATAGATGCGGGCGACGGCCGCCGGATCGCAGGCATCGGCCCCGAGGCCGTAGACGGTCTCCGTGGGGAACGCGACGGTACGCCCATCCGACAGAAGGCGCGCGGCCTCGGCGAGCCCGGCGGCATCGGGCAGCAGACGCAGGCTTGACCGACGATCGTTCATATCTAAACTATCTTTGGGAAGCGGATGGAAACGGCTGGTGCCGTCGAGCCCGCTTGCGCTTGAAGACGGTCGAACGCCGCCGGTCCGGAGGCCCCACTAAGTCGTTGCACGGTCGAAACTTACCCAGCCCGGCGCCCCGCCGGGGCAGGGGGGTGCTCTAGCGCCGGGGCGGGGCTTGCGTCAAACAAGGGTCGGACGCGCCATCCAAAAGGCGCGACGCAAGAAAACGGTTCGAGGGAGCCCCATGACCTACCGTGCCCCGGTCTCCGAGATGCTGTTCGCCCTGCGCCACGTCGCCGGGCTCGATGCGGTGCTGGGCGACGACCTCACGGCCGACGACGCCCGCACCATCCTGGAAGAGGCCGCGCGGGTGGCGGACGGCGTCATCGCCCCCCTGAACCGGGCCGGCGACCGCCACGGCACCCCCCTTCGGGACGGCGCCGTCACCACGGCGCCCGGCTGGCGCGAAGCTTACCGGACTTGGATTGACGGCGGCTGGAACGGCCTGTCGGCCGACCCCGACCATGGCGGGCAGGGTTTGCCGCTCCTCCTCAACGCCGCCTGCACGGAGATGTGGAACGGCGCCAGCATCGCCTTCGGCCTGTGCCCGCTGCTCACCGCCGGCGGCATCGAGGCCCTGGCGCAGCATGGCTCGGAGGACTTGAAGGCGCGCTACCTCGGAAAGCTCGTGTCGGGCGAGTGGACCGCCACCATGAACCTGACCGAGCCCCAGGCCGGCTCCGATCTCGCCCTCCTGCGCAGCCGCGCCGAGCCCGTGGGCGACGGCCGCTACCGCATCGTCGGCGCCAAGATCTACATCACGTATGGCGAGCACGATCTCGCCGACAACATCGTCCACCTCGTCCTCGCCCGGCTGAAGGACGCGCCGGCCGGCACGCGCGGCATCTCGCTGTTCCTCGTGCCCAAGGTGCTACCGGACGGAACCCTCAACGACCTGCGCTGCTCGGGCATCGAGCACAAGCTCGGCATCCACGGCTCGCCCACCTGCTCCATGGCGTTCGGCGATGATGGCGGCGCCATCGGCTGGCTCATCGGCGAGGAGAACCGGGGGCTCGCCTGCATGTTCACGATGATGAACGCGGCCCGCCTCGGCGTCGGGCTCCAGGGCGTCGGCATCGCCGAGCGGGCAACGCAGGGCGCCCTCGCCTATGCCCGCGAGCGCCGGCAGGGCAGAGCGCCGGGCGCGCAAGGCACCAGCGCCATCGTGGAACACGCCGACGTGCAGCGGATGCTGCTCACCATGAAAGCCTACACGGCGGCGGCGCGTGGGATCTGCTACCTCACGGCCGCCGCCCTCGACGCCGCGCGCGGGGCCGAAGGCCAGGCGGCACACGACCGTGCCTCCCTGCTGACCCCCGTCGCCAAGGCCTTCTCCACGGACATCGCCAATGAGGTCACGTCGCTGGGCGTGCAGGTCCATGGCGGCATGGGCTTCGTTGAGGAGACGGGCGCGGCCCAGCACATGCGCGACGCGCGCATCCTCGGGATCTACGAGGGCACCAACGGCATCCAGGCAATCGACCTCGTGACCCGCAAGCTGCCGCTGCGGGACGGCGCCACGGTCCGCGCCCAGCTCGCGTCCCTGCGCCGGGTGGCCGAGGGCCTGCTCAAGGACGCCGACCCCGCCTACGGCCACATGGGCGCGCGCCTGCGCGCCGGGATCGAGGCCCTCGACCGGGCGACGAGCTTCCAGCTCCGGGCCCTCGCCTCCAACCGGCCGGAGACGGCGCTGCCCGGGGCAACGCCGTATCTGCGCCTGTTCGGCCTCGTCCAGGGTGCGGCCTGCCTCGCGCAAGGCGCGCGCGCGGCCCGCGCCGCCCTCCAGGCCGGCGACACCGATCCGGGGCATGCCGGCCGCATCGCCCTGGCGCGGTTCTTCGCCGAGAACGAACTGACGGCGGCGGCGGGCCTCGCCGACACCGTGATGGATGGCGGCGCCTTCACCGAGACGGCGGCCCTGGCGTTGGTGGGGTGAATCCCCCCTGCACCGGCGATGCAATTCGCACCTTCGTTGAGGACGGTTTCACAAGCTTCGATAGCTCGGCGAAGACCACGACAGGCCCCCCCTCCTGAAAGGAGAGGGGACCCGCGCGACCGGCGGGTTGCACGAAGACGACGGCCCCGAGAGGACCGAGTTATGCGGACGACACGGACCAGGACACACCCATGACCGAACACGTCGTCATTCAGGACACCGGCCGCGTCCGTCTCCTGCGCATCGACCGGCCCGAGAAGAAGAACGCTCTCACGGGGGCGATGTACGACACCCTGCGCGAGGCCCTGGCGGAGGCCGACCGGTCGGACGTCATCGGCGCCGTGGTGTTCGCAGGTTCCCCCGGGGCGTTCAGCGCCGGCAACGACCTCGCCGACTTCGTCGCGGCCGCGCGGCACCCGTTCGAGCAATCCCCGGCCCTTCGGTTCATCCGGCAACTCGCCCGCACCCGCACCCCGATGGTGGCGGCGGTCGACGGGATCGCCGTGGGGATCGGCGCGACCCTGACCCTGCATTGCGACCTCGTCTACGCGAGCCCGGCGGCGAATTTCCGCATGCCGTTCGTGGAGCTCGGCCTCGTGCCCGAGGCGGGGTCGAGCTATCTGCTGCCGCGCCGGGTCGGCCTGCTCCGCGCCACCGAGATCCTGCTGCTCTGCGAAGCCTACGATGCCGACGAGGCCGTGCGCCTCGGTCTGGCCAACGCCGTCATCCCGGCCGACCTCCTCCTCGACCACGCCCTCACCAAGGCCGCCCGCCTCGCCGCCCTGCCGCCGGGACCGCTGCAGGCGACCCGTGCCCTGATCCGGGGCGATCAGGCCGCCCTCGAAGCGGCCGTGGAGGCGGAGGCCGTGGCTTTCGAGGCGCGCCTGCGCTCGCCGGAGGCACAGGACGCCTTCGCGGCCTTCCTCAACCGGTCGCGCAAGGCGTGAGCCGGCCGCCCGACCTCCGCACGAAGGTCTGCCTCGTCGCCGGGGCGTCGCGGGGCGTCGGGCGAGGAATCGCGCGGGCCTTGGGCGAGGCCGGCGCCACGGTGGTCGTCACCGCGCGCTCCAGCGAGGCCGGCCCGCGCACGGACGGACGGCGCGAAACCATCGAGGACACCGCCCGGATCGTCGACGCCGCCGGGGGCAGGGGCCACCATTACCTGTGCGACCACACGAGCGAACGGGCCGTCGACACCCTGGTCCACTGGGCCCTGCGCCGCTTCGGCCGGATCGATGTCGCCGTCTCCAGCGTCTGGGGCGGGGGCGAGGGCTACGACGGCGAGCGCTATCCCGACGGCGCCGCCTGGGGCACGCCGTTCTGGCGGCGCTCGGCCGAGCCGTTCTCGGAGTTCTTCGGCAGCGGGCCGTATCCCGGCCTCCTCCTGGCCCGGGCGGTGGCGCCCGCCATGGTGGCGGCGAAAGCGGGCCTCCTCGCCTTCATCTCCTTCGACACCGCGCCCGGCTACCTCGGCGACGTGTTCTACGACCTCGCCAAGGCGACGACGAACCGCCTCGCCTTCGCCTGCGCGCAGGAGCTCAGCCCCCACGGCGTCACGGCGCTGGCCCTGTCGCCCGGCTTCGTGCGCACGGAGCGGGTGCTCGATCTCGGCCACGGCGACTTGGCCACGGAGAGTCCGCTCTATGCCGGGCGGGCGCTGGCGGCGCTCGCCGCCGATCCGGATGTCGCGGCCCAGGCCGGGCAGGTTCTGCACGCGGGCGACCTCGCCGCCCGGTACGGCTTCACCGACGCCGACGGCACCCAGCCGGCGCGATTCCACATCGGACCCTGAGAGGACGGCATGTCACTGCGCGGCAAGACCCTGTTCATCACCGGTGCCTCGCGCGGCATCGGCCTCGCCATCGGCCTGCGGGCGGCCCGCGACGGCGCCAACGTCGCCATCGCGGCCAAGACCGACACGCCCCACCCGAAGCTCGAGGGCACCATCCACACGGCCGCCGCCGCCATCGAGGCGGCAGGCGGGCGGGCGCTGCCCCTGATCGTGGATGTCCGCGACGAGGACAGCGTCGCCGCCGCCATCGACAGAACCGCGAGCACCTTCGGCGGCCTCGACATCGTGGTGAACAACGCCAGCGCCATTTCGCTCACCCGCACGCCGCAGACGGAGATGAAGCGCTTCGACCTCATGCACGCGATCAACACCCGCGGCACCTACATGGTCTCGAAATACGCGATCCCGCACCTCGAGAAGGCCGAAAATCCCCACATCCTCATGCTGTCGCCGCCCCTCGACATGGCGGAGAAGTGGTTCGCGCCGCATCTGGCCTACACCATGGCGAAGTTCGGCATGTCCCTGTGCGTCCTCGGGCTCGCCGGCGAGCTGCGCCGCCAGGGCATCGCCGTCAACGCCCTGTGGCCGCGCACCACCATCGCGACGGCGGCGGTGAAGAACCTGCTGGGCGGCGAGGCCCTGATGCAGGCCAGCCGCACACCGGACATCATCGCCGACGCCGCCCACGCCCTCTTCCGCCTGCCCGCCCGCGAGACCACCGGGCGCTTCCTCATCGACGACAGTTTCCTCGCCGAGCAGGGTGTCACGGACTTTACAAAATACCGCGTCACACCCGACGTCCCCCTTGCTCCGGACTTCTTCGTGCCGGAAGCGAGTTCACCGCCTCCCGGGGCCTTCGCCTGAGACGCCATCCGTGATCTTCATCCACCAGCCGGTTTCCGGTGCCGGGCAGATCCTGCTCGAACGCCGCTCCCTCGAACTGCAGGACCCGATTCCCGACGACACCGTGTGGCTGGACATGATCCGCCCGACCCGGGAGGAGGACCTCAAGGTCGAGGCGTTCATGGGCATCTCGGTGCCGACCCGCGAGGAGATGAAGGACATCGAGCCCTCCGAACTCCTCTACGTCGAGGACGGGGCGCGCTACATGACCGGCCGGGTCCTGAGCAAGGTGAGCGACGGCGACGAGCCGGGGCTCGCCGGCATCACCTTCATCCTGCGCGGCAACCGCCTCGTCACCGTGCGCTACGAGGAACCGCAGGCGTTCCGGATGTACACCCAGCGCGCCGGGCGCTCCACGGGCAACGGCCCCGCCACCGTGCCGTCGGGCGAGACGATCCTCGCCGGCCTCATCGAGACGGTGATCGACCGGGCCGCCGACGTGCTCCAGCTCCAGGGCGAGCGCATCGACCGCCTGTCGGGCAAGATCTTCGAGGAGAAGGCCGATCCGTCGGCCCGCAACACCGCTCTTCAGGACACCCTGCGGGCGCTCGGGCGCCACGGCGACCTCATCTCGAAGCAGCGCGAGAGCCTCGTCTCCATGGAGCGCATCCTGCTCTCGCTCTCGGCGACCTATCGCACCACCAAGGCGCCGCGCGAACTGCGCGAGGACGTGCGCTCGACCCTGCGCGACCTCCAATCGCTCGAGGAGCACGCCACCTTCCTGTCCTCGAAGATCCAGTTCCTCCTCGACGCGACGCTGGGCCTCGTGAACCTCGAACAGAACAACATCATCAAGCTGTTCTCGGTCATGGCGGTGGTGTTCATGCCGCCGACCCTCATCGCGTCGATCTACGGCATGAACTTCAAGGCGATGCCGGAACTCGACTGGAACCTCGGCTATCCCATGGCCGTGGTGATGATGGTGGTGGCCGCCGTGCTGCCCTACGTCTTCTTCCGCTGGAAGCGGTGGCTCTAAGGATGGGCTTCCCCCGACGGGCCTTGCTCCGGCCCGTTGCAATCCCGATGGTTCTCCCATGTGCGGTCGCTACTTCGCCTCCCAGGCACCGGAGATCTATCGGCAGGCCTACGGCTATGCCGAGCAGCCGAACTTTCCGGCCCGGTACAACATCGCGCCGACCCAGCCCGTGGCCGTCGTCGTGCATGAGAACGGCCGGCGTCGGTTCCGCCTCGTGCGCTGGGGCCTGTGGCCGAGCTGGGTCAAGGACCCGAAGGCGTTTCCCCTCGTCATCAACGCCCGCGTCGAGACGATGCGGGACAAGCCGACGTTTCGCGGCGCCCTGCGCCACCGTCGCTGCGTCTTCCTCGCCGACGGTTTCTACGAGTGGCGCCGGGAGGGGACGGGCCGAGCCGCGACGCGCACGCCGTTCATGATCCGCCGCGCCGACGGCGCCCCGACGGCGCTGGCCGGCCTGTGGGAGAACTGGCTCGGGGCCGACGGGTCGGAGATCGACACGGCGGCCGTCGTCACCACGGGGGCCAACGGGACGATGGCGGCGGTGCACGACCGGATGCCGGCGATCCTGTCGTCCGAACAGGTCGAACCCTGGCTCGACATGCGCGGGGTCGAACCGGAGGCCGCCGCCGCCCTATGCCGGCCGTGTCCCGACGACTGGCTCACCCTCGACCCCGTGAGCCCGCGCGTCAACGACGCCCGCAACGACGGGCCGGACCTCGTCGTGCCCCTGACGCCACCGAAGGATCGGCCGCGCTCCGGCGAGGCGGACGGGCAGGGCATGCTGTTCTGACGATTCGCGCGGGCGCACGACCGGGGGCGCTTCCGATGATCCGGCATTGCGTCTTCGGCCCAAAGGCGGCATCGCTCGAACCGGGCCCGGCGGGCCGAGCGTCCGGCTTCGCGCGACGGCTCAAGAAGGGGACGAACCATGACGCCCGAAGACATCAACGACCTGAACCGGGCCCGTGCCAGTCTGGCCCGGCAGCGCAGCGCCCTCTCCAAGCGGATCGGGGCCAGCGAACTCGCCGCCGCCTCGGCCGCGGAGGATCTCACGCGCATCCTCCTCGCCATCGAAGCCGTGGACCGGGCGCTCACCGATGCCGGCCGGCCCTACACACCCCCCATGACCTAAGCAGACGCTCGACCCCGAAAGACGACGATGGACGACACGAAGGATTCGAACGGGACCAAGCTCGCCGATGGCGATGCGGTGACCCTAATCAAGGACCTCAAGGTGAAGGGAACTTCGACCACCCTGAAGCGCGGAACCCTGATCAAGAACATCCGCCTCACGGGCGACCCCGATGAGATCGAGTGCAACGCCGAGAAGGTCAAAGGCCTGGTGCTGAAGACCCAGTTCCTCAAGAAGGCCTGACGCGCGACGGCCCCGGGGAGCGTGCGTCTCGGAGTCGTCTCTCCCCGACGGCGGTGAAGCCAAGGCAGACCGTGGGCCGACACCGCCGGGCGGATCGGCCGGCGGTGTCAATCGTTCGTCACGGTGCTCGGCACGCGGATGGGCGAGCGGGTCAGGCTTCGGATCGGCTTCAGAGGGCGGCCGGATTTCTCGGCGATGACCCGATCCTGCTCCTCGATGATCTCGCGGGCCGGCGCATCGCCGTCGAGCCCGCCCAGGATCTCCATGGGAACGCGCCGGTTCGAGGCGCGGGACTCATCCTCGTAAAGGACGTCGAACAGGACGGAACCCCGCTCCTGCGGTTTCGATTTCGTGCGCTTGGCCATGACGGGACGGTGCTCGGACGCTGGAACGGAGAGATTGGAAAGCCAACGGCCACGCAGCGGCGCGGGGTGCGCGTACATCCGGCGTCACCCCAAACCGTCTCGTGGCCGTCTCCGGTCGAGCGACGAGGGTCGCGACCGGCCTGAGGTTTAAATGGGATCGCGGGAGCCGGTTGGCAAGACGAATCGGCGGCCGCGGGGGCGTCGGACGGGACGCGCCACCGGCCGAGCAATTTTAGCCAGCTCGGCAGGAACCGGTCGTTCCGACCGAAGGTTGTCGAAGCAGGTCTCAACGCCTCGATTCCTCCCGAGCCTCTCACAGCCTGTCAGCCCCTCGTGCGGCGACAGGCTGATTTTTTTGGAGCGTTCGTGCGATGGGAAAGCATGGTGGGGCCGATGCCGCCCGCCTCCCTCGTTCGAGAGCGCTCCCGGAGCAACGCCATGCGCAACATCCTCACCCTCGTCATTCTCGGAGCTGTCGGCTTCATCCTCGTCGGTCTCTACATCGCCCCGACGCAGCCCGACCTGCGAAGCTGGTATCTCGCCAATGCCTGCGAGCACCTCGACAAGTTGAGCCCGAAGCTGTGCCAGCCCATGCGTGACGCCGACGGGGCTCGCGGCATCTGAACATCCTCGACTGGTTCCTGCGCAACCGCCGCACCGGTGAGATCACCATCGGGCAGTGGCCCAACGCGTCGCTGACGCTGTTCGGCCTCTGCGCCGGGATCGACTGGGCCTTCGCGCCGGCGGGCCAAGCCGGCACGATCCTGCGCGGCGTCGGCACGGCGGCCCTGATCGTCTGGGCCGCAGACGAACTCGTACGGGGGGTCAATCCATGGCGACGCCTCCTCGGCGCCGGCATGCTCGTCGCCCTCGCCCTGCGGTGGCTCGCCGGGGTGTCGGGGCGGGGATAGGCCTTTCCCGCAGTGGCCCCGTTTGATCGCTTGCGGCGTGGCGCGACTCGCCTATCATCGGGCACCTTCGCGCGGGAACAGGGCGACACGGATGGCCTTCTTCATTGGAATCGCTGGCCCCTGGCTCGTGATCGCACTCCTCGATCTCCTCGCCCTGAACCGGAGCCGCGAGCTCGCCGCCAACGGGTAGCGCCCTCCACAGAGCGGCTGCGTCGCCGGAGGGCGTTGCCCTCGTGCGAGCGCACGTCTACCCCGGGCCGAGCGATGACAGCGGCCGGATGACGGGGATGGGAGCGCGATGATGCCGAGGAACGCAGCCGTCCGTGATGGCGGGCACCGCGCCGTGCGCCTGTGGCTCTACGTGCTGGCCGCCCTGGTGGTGGGCATGGTCGCGGTTGGCGGCGCGACGCGCCTGACCGGCTCGGGGCTCTCCATCACCGAGTGGCGGCCGGTGACCGGCGCCGTTCCGCCCCTCTCGGCCGAGGCCTGGGCGGCGGAATTCGACAAGTACCGCGACACGCCGCAATACCGCATCCTCAACCAGGGGATGGGCCTGTCGGACTTCAAGACGATCTATGCCTGGGAGTGGGGCCACCGCCTGCTCGGGCGCTTCGTCGGCCTCGCGTTCTTCCTGCCCCTGATCTGGTTCTGGGCTCGGGGACGCCTCACCCGGCGCCTCGGCCTCGGCCTCCTCGGTCTTGGCATCCTCGGCGGCCTTCAGGGCGCCATCGGCTGGATCATGGTGGCGTCCGGACTCCAACCCGGCATGACCGCGGTGGCGCCCCTCAAGCTCGCCCTGCACCTCACCACCGCGAGCCTGATCCTCGCCGGCCTCGTCTGGCTCGCCGCCGGCCTGCGCGCGGAACCGTCGCCGCCGGTTCCGGCCCGGCTCGGCCGGACGGCCGTGGTCCTCGTGGTGCTGGCCCTCGGCCAGATCTTCCTCGGTGGCCTTGTCGCCGGATCGAAGGCCGGTCTCGTCTACAACACCTGGCCCGGCATGGACGGGGCCTTCGCGCCGCCGCTGGGCGAACTCTTCGCCGTCCGCCCCTGGATCGAGAACTTCGTCGACAACCACGCCCTGGTGCAGCTCAACCACCGCCTGACAGCCTATCTCCTCCTGGCCGTGGCGCTCCTGCACGCCTTCGATGCACGGCGGACCCTGCCGGGCAGCGGCGCCGCACGGCGCGCCACGGGCGTCGCCGGCCTCGTCCTGGCGCAGGCCGCCCTCGGGGTGACGACGCTGCTGCTGGCCGTGCCGCTCTGGGCCGGCCTCAGCCACCAGGTGTTCGCCATGGCGGTGCTGGTGATGGCGACCGTGCACGCCCGGCTCAGCCCGGCCGTGACGGCCCGCCCGATGCGGCCGGAAGCGGCCCCGGCCTTCGGGTTCGAGGCCCTGACCGGCCGCCCGGCCTGATCCCACGGCGGGACACGATCCTGGTTTCATCCGGGCCGATATGCGCGCCGGGTGATGCGGCGCACGCAGCCCGGCGGACCACCCTTCCCATCGTCGTCGGAAGGCCTCATCGTCGCGGCATCACGCTTTATTGCGTTGCAGCGAACCGGATGGATGGTCAGACGTTAGTCCCGTAGCCACGCTCGGGACGCCGCGTTCGCCCGCGCACAACGAACGAGGACCACGACCGCATGACGCTTGGTACACCCCCGACCGTGAAGACCGCGCAGCCGAAGCCCGTCGTTCGACGCCACAAGCTGGATCGGCGTTCCCGCCGGATCGTCTTCGGCCTCACGGGCGTGCTCGGCGTCGCCTGGGCCGTCGTCATCGCGAGCCGTTATTCGGGCCTCGTCGCCGGCTGACCTTCGTTCTTCCTGCCGCTGCCGCGTGCGGCGCGGCGTAGGTTTGCCTGTGGACGGAGCTACCTCGGTAGTTTTCCTTGGGAACGCTTGGATCAGTCCAAGCGTAGCTTTCCCATGACCGATGGGAGTCAGCGATGTTCCTGGCAGAGGATGGGCGCCCCACAGGGCTGAGATGGGACTACACCCGGCGCGAAATCCTCGCCGACGGCGTTATTCACTTCCTCGGTGTCGCTTTCGGCGTCGCCGGAGCCATCGCCATCGTCATCCTGGCGGCCCTCGCGCGGCTTCCAGCCCTCGAGCAGGGGGCCGTGGCCATCTACGCCGCCGCCCTCGTGTCGATGCTCGGTGTCTCGGCCACCTACAACATGTGGCCCGTCGGCCGACGGAAGTGGCTCCTGCGCCGGGCCGACCACGCCCTCATCTACCTCATGATCGCCGGCACCTACACGCCGCTCGTGGCCCTGGTGGGCAACGGCACCGTTGCCTGGAGCTTGCTCGGCGGCGTGTGGCTCGTGGCGGGTATCGGCATCGCCCTCAAACTGACGCTGCCGGGTCGGTTCGACCGCGCCGCCATCGGTCTCTATCTGCTCCTCGGCTGGAGCGGGCTCGCCGCCTACGATTCGGTGATCGCACGGCTGCAGCCCGACGCCCTATGGCTCCTGGCCGCCGGCGGCCTGCTCTATTCCTTCGGGGTCGTGTTCCACGTCTGGCGCAGTCTACCGTTCCAGAACGCGATCTGGCACGCCTTCGTGCTCGCCGCGACGGCCTGCCATTTCGGTGCGGTGTTGGGCACGGTGATCCAGGCCGGCGCCTGATCTCTACCGGCTTATCGTCTGAGCGCCATCATCCGAGATCCGCGTAGCGGAACCCGGGATCCCGAAAGACAAGCGGTTCCTGACTTCAGACTGTCGGCGGGCCCGGATTTGAACGCCTTCGTCGCGGCCCTTCGGGTCCGGGTTCGGTCGGCGCGCGCCGCAGAATCACCGGTAGAGCCAACCCGAACCGCCCCGCCTTTCTGGGAAAGGGGACTCGCGCTTCTCATGCGTCAGCCGTGCGAGCCCGCACAAAGACCGGGGCCGACCCCGAGGAAGGCCAATGCCGGGGGCTACTTCCCGGCGCAGAGACCGCGGTTCGCCAGGGAGCTGTGGTCGCGCGGATCGCAGTCGGTGGCGAGGAACGAGGCCCATTCGGCCGTCGTGCCGTAGAAGGCGTTGCGATCGACGTCGCCGCGCACGCCCGGTACCCGGCCCGTGGAGGTGAACTGCCACAGCATCCACCGGCGCTTGGCGAAACGC
Organism: Methylobacterium adhaesivum; assembly: GCF_022179065.1. Classification (GTDB taxonomy): domain Bacteria; phylum Pseudomonadota; class Alphaproteobacteria; order Rhizobiales; family Beijerinckiaceae; genus Methylobacterium; species Methylobacterium adhaesivum. The sequence goes on along the minus strand of NZ_BPQD01000003.1, from coordinate 381,059 downwards.
TGCTCCGGCTCGGCGGCCGTGGAGCGGACCCAGTGCGGATAATCCGGAAGCTCGTCCTCGAGGACGTCCTTGTGGAAGGTGATGTCGGTGTAGATGATCGGACGCTTGCCGGTGTAGCGCTCCATCTCATCGAGCATGTACCGGATCATCGCCAGGGCCTGGGCTTTCGGCAACTTCTTCGGGCAGAGCTGCGAATGGCCGTTCCATTCGACGTCGAGGACCGGGGGGAGGGCGGTGGGATCGGCCGGGACGTTCTTCTTGAACCATGCCATCTGGTCCTGGGCCGAACGGCACCAGAACACGAAGTGATAGGCGCCACGCGGCACGCCGGCCCGCGCCGCGCCGTCCCAGTTCACGCGGAACCGCTCGTCGACGTGGTCGCCGCCCTCCGTCGCCTTGATGAAGGCGAACTGAGTGCCGGCCGCGCGCACGGAGGCCCAGTCGACGGGGCCCTGCCATTTCGAGATGTCGATGCCCTGGATCGGGTGCTGCTTGGCACGGGCGACCCCCGGATGGGGCTTCACGTCGCCCTTGGTCGGGTAGAAATCCGTGGTGCCGGAGCAGGCGGCGAGGCCCGCCACGAGGGCAAGACAGGCCGCGCGTCCCATCCAGCGGACACGGCCGTTCCGGCCGTCGCGGCGCGGGGCGAGGATCTTCGCGGTCCCGTTCGTCAGCGACATCGATGCCCGACCCATCTCTTTCCACGCCCGCAACATGGGACCACGGTTGCCGGTGCGCAGTTAACAGAGCTTTGACGGCATTGCGGCGCTTTTCGGGAAGCCATGGCGCCACAGCCACATACGTGGCACTGCCGAGAGCCGCAGCCCACCGGGCGGATCGGCGTAAGTCTCGGTCAGCCCTCGTTGTTTGCTGAAGGAGACCGGATGCGCAAGACTGTGTTTACCATCGGGTACGAAGGCCTCGACCCCGAGCGTTTCACCGTCGCCCTGACGGATGCCGGGGTGGCGACCCTGGCCGATGTCCGCGCCGTGGCGAACTCGCGCAAGCGCGGCTTCTCGAAAGGCGCCCTCAAGGCCGGACTGGAAGCGGCGGGCCTGTCCTACGAACATGCTCGAATCCTCGGCACCCCGAAGGCTGGCCGCCAGGCGGCGCGAGCGGACGACGCCGCGCTCATGCGCAAGATCTATTGCGAGGAGGTCCTCGACACCGCCGATGGCGGTCTCGCCCTCGATGCCCTGTGCGACCTCGCGGCGCGCAGCCCGACCTGCCTGTTGTGCTTCGAGCGCGACCCGGCCCGCTGCCACCGACGGGTCCTGGCCGAGCGCCTGGAAGCACGCGGCTTCGTCACCGTGGACCTGTTCGGCATCGTGGCCTGATCCGGCCCGCGACGGATCGGATCCGACGCGGGGGAGGGCGCGATCCTAGACGATGCCGCCGCCGTCCCGCGACGGCCAAGTCTTGCCCAATCGCGCCGCGACGGCGGACGGAGCCTCGCCCACGGCAGCGACGGCGGCTTCGATCTCCTCGACGGGCACCTCGAAGTAGCGAGCCCAATAGGCGCGCGTCCAAGGCTCGGCGACGTTCACGGTTTTCGGGGCGTGCGGATCGGGCGTCGGGCTGTCGGTCATCGGGAGGCGTCCAGGGTCATGGAGAGTCACCGAACCAACGCACCCGGCGCGTCACGGTTCGTGGAGACCATCTGCCATGACGACGCCGGTGTCGGTCTGATGGATCGAGCCCGCTGGGGGCGCATCCACCCAGTGCCCTCCGCCTCTCACCGGCACTGCGCCCGGCCGATCCGTGCCCCTCGAGGTCGCCTGACGACAGCCGGATGGAGCGGCGGTCGACCGGCGGCGTTCGAGATCAGTCCGTCGAACGGCCGCGTGGGTGAAGGGATGGGCGCGGGCTGTTACGGAAGGAACGACGGGGACCTGGATCCCACTCAGTTCGGCCGGGAATACGTGAGGACGTCCGGAACTTCACCGCTGTCCGGGAGGCTCTCCCCCCGCGCGAAGTCCGCCCAGAACCGTCGCAGACGTCGTCCCTGCGTCTCGATCTCGGGCCAGGTGGCCCCCGCCAGGTAAGCGGCGTTTTTCCATACGCGTTCGGTACCGAACAGCAGAGGCAGTTCGATGGCGTGAGCGGCGCCGAATACGTTGCCGGGCGCGGCCCAGGTCAGGGTGTAGAGGTGCGCGCAGCCGCCCGCCCGGGCGTGACGTTTCGCGAAACGACGGATCGCGCGGGCATAGACGATCTCGGTCACGACCCCGACGGCGAGGCGACGCAGCAGCGGGCCGATGAGCGGGCGACCGAACCAGACCTGCAGGGACGGTATGGTCGGCAGGAACAGCCGCGCCTCTTCGGCGGTGTGTCCGATGAGCACCGCGATGCGGGGGGCGACGGCATCCCACGCCGCTTCGACATCGCGCTCGGCGACGAGCGGCGCGTATCCGTACTGTGTTCCGAAGGGCATGGCTCCGCGAAGCCCGAAGGACCTGCCGGCGCGGGCGACGGCGGGCTCCAGGGCCAGCACCTCCGCCGGTGTCATGTCGGCCGTCACCGCCGTGGCCGCACGCGCCATCGCCGCATTCATTCGCCTGCGCCCGAGGGCGATCCCCAAGGGCGGGCTTTGGATGATGGCCCGGTGAAACAAAGTCTCGGCGCCGTCCGTCGCCATGAGGTGCGCGATCGCATCGCCGCCGGCCGACTGACCGAACGCGGTCACGTTCCGCGCGTCGCCTCCGAAGGCGGCGATGTTGCGTCCGACCCAGCGGAACGCCGCGATCTGGTCGAGCAGACCGAGGTTGGCCGGCCTGTCGGCGCCGTCGCCGAGATAGCCGAACAGCCCCAGGCGGTAGGTCACGCTGACGACGACGACGCGCTGCTCCGCCACGAGGGCCGCGGGATCGAAGCACCGGGCGTCGCCCGCACCGCTCGTGTAGGAGCCACCGTGGATCCAGACCATCACGGGCAACGTCTCGTCGGCCGCCCGGTCGGCCGGCAGGGTCACGGAGAGGCGCTGGCAGTCCTCGTCCTGCGGCAGGCTTCCCCACGTTCCGCCCAGCGCCTCGTCGATGAAGGGGAGCGGTCGCTGCGGGCAGGCGGGCGCCCACTGCGTCGCGGCGAACGGAAGCGTCCAATCCGGCACGGGCACCGGCTGCTCGAAACGGGCGGCGCGTGCATAGGGAATGCCGGTGGCACGGAGCACGGGGCCGTCGGCCCAGCCTTCGATCGGTCCACAGGGCGGGTCGAAGACGGGCGTCCCGCTCCCTGTATTTTTTTGCAAGGCGGTGTGACCGTCGCTCGATGGGTGACGTGTCATCGGCTGACAGTCGAGTCGAGCACGACGCCGCCCATGCCGGCCTGGGCAAGGCGGAATTTTGGGGATGCGAGAACGGCGGCGTCGATGCCAAGGCCCCGCTGGGTGGCTTTCAAGCCTGCGGTCATGTGCCTATCGGCGATCGGTACGAGGCGGCAATCACGACACTCTGAGAGAGTCGGCTGAAGAGCCTACGACAACGCGCCAAAAACATCATCGATGGGAGACGGCTTCAACAAAAATCGGAAGGCTGGTCTCGCTCCATCCAAGTCTTGCTCGGGAAGTCCCCCGATCAAGCTGAATGCTCACCGGAACAAAGCCGGGATAGCATGGGTTGCGATCGATCTCGCAACAGTCGGTCCGCACCTTTAACCACATCAGCGAACCGAGTTCGAATGCACCAACTCAATCGAGTTGGTGCGGCCAAGAGGACTCGAACCTCCACCCCTTGCAGGACTAGCACCTCAAGCTAGCGCGTCTACCAATTCCGCCATGGCCGCATCGTTGTCACCTCAGTCGCGGCGCCGGCCCGTGGGGCGTGGCGTCCGTTTCTTCCGGCGCGGCGCAGCAATTAGCAGATCGATCCGGGGGCCACAAGCGCATTTCAGGCGAATTCCGCGTCTTCGAGAATGGGCACCGCGCCGTCGCCGATGGTGACGCCGGGGGTGCGGACGACCTCCTCCTTCTGGATCAGCTCCGTGACCTCGATGGAGATGCGGTTTCCCGTCACCACGATCTGGCCGCGGGCGATCGGGTGGTCGTTGGCCAGGATCTCGACCATATCGGTCTCGGTGGCTTCGAGTTCGATCACGGCGCCCCGGCCCATGCGCAGCAGGATGTGCAACGGCATGTGCCGGCGCCCAAGCACCACCTTGAGATCGACCTTGAGATCTTCGAGAACCGCCACGCGACCCATTCCTTCGTTGTGGGACAGGCCGCGCCGACCGCATCCGTCCCTTGGATCCGACTGTCATCCGCGATGGTGAAATCTTGGTAAACGAACCCCTAATCACCCGTCGCCTCGGCGTCGCATCGGGGGACTTTCTCGCGCGGCCGGGGTCGGCGCCCGTGGAATGGCGGATCAGCGACGCCCCCGTGCCGTATGAAGACGCCGTCGCCGGCATGGAGGCGCGGGCAGCCGAGATCGCGGCGGGGCGCGCCGACGAGTGCGTCTGGCTCCTGGAGCATCCGCCGCTCTACACGGCCGGGACCTCGGCCAAGGCGGGCGACCTCGTCGATCCGGAGCGCTTTCCCGTCCACCGCACGGGCCGGGGCGGGCAGTACACCTATCACGGCCCAGGCCAGCGGGTGGCCTACGTGATGCTCGACCTCAACCGGCGGCGCACGGACCTGCGCGCCTACGTGGCCGCCCTCGAGCAATGGATCATCGCCACCCTCGAGGCCTTCAACGTCCGGGGCGAGCGGCGCGAGGATCGCGTCGGCGTCTGGGTGCGGCGACCGGAGAAGGGCGCGGTGAACGGCGAGGCCGTCGAGGACAAGATCGCCGCCATCGGCATCCGGGTACGGCGCTGGGTAAGCTTCCACGGCATCAGCCTCAACGTCGAGCCGGATCTCACCCATTTCACCGGCATCGTACCCTGCGGCATCACCGGCCACGGCGTCACCAGCCTCGTCGACCTCGGCCACCTCGTCACCCTGCCGGAGGTGGACATGCAGCTCCGGGCGCGGTTCGAGGCGATCTTCGGCCCGACCCGGACAGAGGGTTAGGACGCGACGCCGGCTCCGGCGCGCGGCGCCTCTTCCGTCCTCCAGGCCGGGAGCGGGAAGGCCCGATCGTAGGCGAGGTTGAAGACGAAGGCGTAGGCCACGTAGAAGGCGGCGATCGCGAGATCCATCACGAAGGCCTCGCCGAGGCTGATGCCGAGATACCAGGCGATGGGCGGCAGCAGGATCGTCAGCAGCCCGGCCTCGAACAGCACGGCGTGCGCCATCCGCAGCGGAACGCTCTTGCGCGTGTGGCCGAGGCGCCGCTGCATCGCCCGGTCGAAGCCGAGGTTGTAGACGTAGTTCCACGCCGTGGCCGCAAGCGCACTGCCGAGACCGATCACCCCCATCTCCGAGGCGTGCAGGCCGAACAGCACGGTCCCGAGGGGAACGATGAGCGCGAGCCCCAGGACCTCGAACAGAAGGGCGTGGCGGATACGGTCGCGTGTGGTGCGCATGATCTGTCCCGGAAAGTCGGTTTGGGTTTCCCGCCTTCTATCTGCGATATCCGGTTGGCCAAGTTAGGACCTATCGGGAAATCAGATCGATGGGCGTCTCCCTCGACCAGCTCCAGGCCTTCGTCGCCGCGGCCGAGGCCGGCTCCTTCTCGGGCGCCGCCCGTGTGCTGCGCAAAGCGCAATCCGCCGTCAGCACGCAGGTGGCGAACCTCGAGGCGGATCTCGGAGTGGTGCTGTTCAGCCGGGCGGGCCGCAACCCCGTCCTCACCCCGGCGGGGGAGCGGCTGCTGCTGGAGGCGCGCGTGGTGCTCGACCGGCGGGAGCACCTGATCGGGGTCGCGAGCAGCCTGGAGCGCCGGGTGGAGAACCGGCTCGTGGTCGCCATCGACGAACTCTATCCCGAACATGCCCTGGGCGGCCTGTTCGCGGATTTCGCCCGGGCTTTCCCCTTCGTGGAACTGGAGCTGCTGTTTCCTCTGATGGAGGACGTCAGCCGCATGGTGCAATCCGGCGCCGCCGACCTCGGCGTGATGTGGCGGCAGGAGGTTCTACCCACGGAGCTCGGCTTCCAGACCATCGGCTGGGTGCCGCTCAAGCTCGTCTGCGGGCGCGATCATCCCCTCGCGAAGGCGCGGGTGGAATGGGAGGAGCTGAAGCGCCACCGGCAGATCCTGGTCGCCGCGCGCGGCGACGGCCCGGAAAAACGCCGCCTGCGGGTGGCCGCCGAGGTGTGGTGGGTGGAGAGCCACTGGGTGATCCTGGAGATGGTGAAGCACGGGATCGGCTGGGCCTTCGTCACCGACCACGTCATCGCCGCCTCCCTCACCGCGCCGGACCTCGTCACGCCGGACCTGCAGTTCGACGAGGGCGATTGGCCCATCGCCCTGGAACTGGTCTGGCACAAGCAGCGCCCCTGCGGCCCCGCCGCGGCCTGGCTCCGCGCGCGGTTCGCGGCGGAGCGGATCGGGCCCCTCGCGGGAGCCGAGCGACCGCGCTCCGGTCCCTAGAGCATCGTCTTTGTCCAAAAGCCGAAGGCCACCTTTCGGGACGATGCTTTAGACCACCGGGACGCCGCGCCCCTTGGCCTGCTCGCCGGGCTCCACGTGGATCACCACCACGGCGCCCTCGATGGCGCCCTCGATGGCCGCCTCGAGGCGGTCGCAGATCTCGTGAGAATCCCGCACGGTCATCTCACCCGGCACCACGAGATGAAAATCTATGAAGGTGGCCTGTCCCGCGTGCCGCGTGCGCACGTCGTGCGCCTCCAGGGCGCCGGCGCCATGCAGCGAGATGAGTTCGCGGATCTGGTTCACCATCTCGCTCGGCGCCGCCCGATCGAGGAGGCCGCTCACCGAATCGCGCACCATGGTCCAGCCCGACCACAGGATATTGAGGGCGACGAGGCCGGCGATGACGGGATCGAGCACGGCCGCCCCCGTCAGCAGGACGAGGCCGAGGCCGACCAGAACGCCCAGCGACGTCACCACGTCGGCGAAGACGTGCCGGGCATCGGCGTCGAGGGCCGGGGAACGCCATGCCTTGGCGCGCCCGAGGAGATAGAACGCCCAGGCCGCATTGATCGCCGTCGCGACGCCATTGACCGCGAGGCCCAGGATCGGGGCGTCGAGGGGCTTCGGATCGAGGATGCCGTGGAACGCCTCGCGCAGAATCAGCATCGCCGCCGCGATGATGAGCGCCCCTTCGATGACGGCGGAGAAGTACTCGGCCTTGTGGTGGCCGTAGGGGTGGTCGTCGTCGGCCGGGCGGGCGGCCACCCGCAGGGCCACGAAGGCGAAGGCCGCCGCCGCCACGTTGATGATGCTCTCCAGGGCGTCGGAATAGAGGGCGAGGCTGCCCGTGAGAGCGAAGGCCGCGAACTTGATGCCGGTGACGACGGCGCCGACGCCGGCGCTCGCGAGGGCGGCTTTCTGAGTGCGGTCCATGGCGGGATTCCGAGGTTCGATGCCCCGGCCTTAAGCCCCGCGCACCCCACAAGGCCACGGCAAAGGTTGAACCCGCCGCTGAACGATTCAGGCCCGGCTATGCCGGGCCGCACCGCACCGGCGGCGGATCAAGCCGCTTGGTCGCTCTCTGCAGGCGCCGGCTCTGGGGTTTGCTCCCGCGCGGCCTCCCGGTCGGCACTGCGCGCCGCCTGCGCGCGGGCGCGTTCGGCCTTGCGGGCATAGCTGCGGGCCATCCAGCCCCAGCGCGCGGCAGCCGCGAGGGCATCGAGGCGGGCCGCCTCCCGCTCCCAATAGGTGAGGAGTTGGGAATCGAGGGTCACCCGTCGGCGCGGCGGGCGGGATTTCCGGTCGGACGAAGACATGGCGTGGCTCGAAGACATGGCGCAACGCTCCGATGCGGGGACGAGAGGCGGGGCGCGTTAAGCCGCTGGCGGGCTCGGCGGCGCGGAAGCCGGCGTGACCACGAGGGCGTCGGGATCATTACGGAACCCGGAATCCCCGGCATCGGCGACGGGTGAGCCCGGCGTCCCGAACGGCCGGCTGGGGTAGGCCGCCGAGAACTTGTCGCGCGCCGCCTGAGGGTCGTCGGCCTTGAGGGTGATGCTCGGGCTGTCCGGCAGGGGCCAGCGCGGATCGGCGGGATCGCGGGGGCTCAATGCGTACCAGGCCATGCGAGACTCTGCTCCTACGGACGCCCACGCCCAACGCGTGGGTGAAGCGGCAACCGGAACCACGGCCTCCGGTTCCCGTGTCGCGCGCCCGGCCATTGATCGGCGGCGAAAAACCGTGCTGTTGGCGCGCCATGCGCGTCGACCTCTTCGATTTCGAACTGCCCGAGGCGAGCATCGCCCTGCGGCCCCCCGTGCCCCGCGATGCGGGCCGTCTCCTCGTGGTGCGGCCGGGCGCCCCCCTGGTGGACCGAACGGTGCGCGACCTGCCCGGCCTGCTGCGGGCGGGCGACGCCCTCGTGTTCAACGACACCCGGGTGATCCCCGCCCGGCTGAAGGGGGTGCGCCACCGTCTCGGAGCCCCGGGCCTGCGGATGGAGGCGATGCTGCACCTGCGTGCGGCGCCCGACACCTGGCGCGCCTTCGCCCGGCCGGCCAAACGCCTGGCGCCCGGCGACCGCATCGTGTTCGGCCGCCACGGCGCGAGCGACCCGTGCGATCTCGGCGGCCTCGACGCGACCCTCGTCGAGAAGGGCGAGGCCGGCGAGATCATCCTGCGGTTCGACCTCGCGGGACCGGCTCTCGACGCGGCCATCGCCGCCACGGGTGACCTGCCGCTGCCACCCTACATCGCCGGCAAGCGTCCGACCGACGCGCAGGACGCCACGGACTACCAGACGGTCTACGCCGATGTGCCGGGCGCCGTCGCGGCCCCCACGGCGGGCCTGCATTTTTCGCAAGCGCTCCTGGCCGACCTCAATGCGGCCGGCATCGAGCGCCACCGGGTCACGCTGCATGTGGGTGCGGGCACCTTCCTGCCCGTGAAGGCCGACGACACCGACAACCACCGCATGCACGCGGAGATCGGTGTCCTTTCGGCCGAAACGGCGGACGCCCTCAACCGGGTCCGCGCGGCCGGCGGACGCATCGTGGCGGTGGGCACCACGGCCCTGCGCCTCCTCGAAAGCGCGGCCGATGCCGAGGGCCGCCTGCACGCCTTCTCCGGCCCCACCGAGATCTTCATCACCCCCGGCACGCCGATCCGCGCCGTCGATGCCCTCATGACCAACTTCCACCTGCCGCGCTCGACCCTGTTCATGCTGGTCTCGGCGTTCTCGGGGCTGGAGACCATGCGGGCCGCCTACGCGCACGCCATCGCGAGCGGGTATCGGTTCTATTCGTACGGGGATTCGAGCCTGCTGTTTCCGGCCGGCCGTTAGGACGTTCGGCCTCCCGCCTGCCCACTCGGCCGATCCGGTGCTAAGGAGCGCCGATGTCCGATCTTGAGCCCCCCGAACTCCCGAAAGACTTCACCTTCCGGGTGGACGCCAGCGACGGCGCAGCCCGCACCGGCGCCATCACGATGCCGCGCGGAAAAATCCGTACCCCGGCCTTCATGCCGGTGGGCACGGCCGCGACCGTGAAGGCGATGTATCCGGGTCAGGTCCGGGATCTGGGCGCCGACGTGGTGCTGGGCAACACCTACCACCTCATGCTGCGCCCCGGCCCGGAGCGCATGGCGCGGCTCGGCGGCCTGCACCGGTTCATGAACTGGCCGCACCCGATCCTCACCGATTCCGGCGGCTTCCAGGTGATGTCGCTGTCGGCGCTGCGGAAGCTCGACGAGCAGGGCGTGACCTTCCGCTCGCATGTCGACGGCTCGACGCACCACATGAGCCCCGAGCGCTCCATCGAGATCCAGGGCATGCTCGGCTCCGACATCCAGATGCAGCTCGACGAGTGCGTGCGCCTGCCCGCCGACCACGCGACCATCGAAAAGGCCATGCACCTGTCCCTGCGCTGGGCGGAGCGCTGCCGGATCCAGTTCGGCGAACAGCCCGGCAAGGCGATGTTCGGCATCGTCCAGGGCGGTGACGTCCCGGCCCTGCGGGTGGAGAGCGCGCGCGCCCTCGTGGATCTCGACCTCAAGGGCTACGCCATCGGCGGCCTCGCAGTCGGCGAGCCGCAGGGCGTCATGCTGGCGATGATCGAGACGGTGGCGCCGCACCTGCCCGCGGATAAGCCGCGCTACCTCATGGGCGTCGGCACCCCCGACGACCTCATGCGCTCGGTCGCGCGCGGCATCGACATGTTCGATTGCGTGATGCCGACCCGGGCCGGACGCCACGGTCTCGCCTATACCCGCCACGGCCGGATCAACCTGCGCAACGCCCGCCACGGCGAGGACACCCGGCCCCTCGACGAGGCCTCGTCCTGCCCGGCGGCGCGGGACTACAGCCGCGCCTATCTCCACCACCTCGTGCGCTCGGACGAGATCCTGGGGATGATGCTGCTCACCTGGAACAACCTCTCCTATTACCAGGATCTCATGGCCGGGATGCGGGCGGCCATCGCGCAGGGTCGCCTTAGCGACTTCTGCGACGAAACCCGCGCGGCCTGGGCGAAGGCCGAAGCCGAGCGCGCTGCCTGAATCGGGTTCGAAGGGCCGAGCCCTTCGCGGGTCCACGGGGCAAAGCCCTGGGGTCTTCGTCGGGCTCTGCCCGATACCCGCCAACGGGATGATCCTTTTAGAATCCCAATGGATGTGAGCGCCCACGACCTCACCGAGGCGGCGTCAGAACCCGGTAGAACCCGTTCGGATCGTCGGCGCCCGTGGCGAGGGCGGCGCCGAGGGACGTGACGATGCGCCCGGCGACGGGCAGCCGGTAGTGCAGGGCGTCCCAGTAGCGGGTGTCGTCGGTGGTCACCGGGGAGGGGATGCGGAAATCCACCACGGTGGCTCCGTGCCGCGCGCCGATCTCGGCCACGCGCGCCTTGCAGGCGGCCTCGCGCGCGCCCTTGGCCGTGCCGGGCAGGCCCTGCGCCGCCACGTGCACCGGCATGAAGGCGAGGATGCGCAGCGTCTCCGACGGCAGGTCGGCGAGAAGCGCCTCGAGCCAGTCCAGGGCCGGCATCGGCGCCGCAACGGGATCGGGGGGCGGCTCCAGCGCGGCGGGGTCGGGTATGCCCGGGCCGCCGTGGATGTAAGCGGCAGCGCGCGCCGCGTTGTAGCTCGCCTCCGGCGGCGTGAACACGGCATAGCCGTCCCCCCGCAGGCGTGCCGGCAGGCCGGTCCAGCGATGCAGCAGCACCCGCGCTGCCGTGGCGACGCTCTGTCCGTTGACCTGACGCAGGAGATTCCACGGCGTCCCGTCGGCATAGAGCCAAGCGGGGAAGGGCCGGAAGGTGAGGCGCTTCGTGTCGGCGTCGGCGGCGCACCAGTTGGTATCGATGCCGAACAGGATGGACTTCGGGGTCGCGTGGCGCAGGTAGACCCGGGCGAGGGCCGTCTGCTCGAACGGGGTCGCGGCGTTCATCGCCAGATTGGCGAAGCGCCCCCCGAGCACCGGCCCGAGCAGATCGGGATCGAGGAGCCGCACCGTGGAGGAGCCGAACACGGCCGCGTCGTAGAGGCGGCTGCGCGCCACCTGCGGGTACATGAACCGCTGGTTGCCATCCATCAGGGCGCCCGGCGGCCGGCTCGGGCCCACGCGCAGACCGTAGGGATCGACCACCGCAACGAACCCGATGACCGCCAGCCCGAACCCCGCCACCGAAAGCCCGAACGCCGTCGCGAACCCGCGCCACGCGCCGGCCGCCCGATCCTCCTCCTCCGTCTCACCCATCGTGCGCCGACTGCCCCTCCACATGAAGGCGATGTGGCGCGGTTGACCCCCACCCGTCGACCCCCTATTGCGGGCGTCGCCTCCCGGCGGACGCAAAGGCCCACGAGCCCCCGCCACGGATGCGAGCGCGTAGCTCAGCTGGTAGAGCAACGGACTTTTAATCTGTAGGTCCTGGGTTCGAGCCCCAGCGCGCTCACCATTTGCCTTCACCCGAGCAAACGATGCGGTTCGTTGGCTTCGCTTGGCTCCGAGACCGGGGGCTGGCCTGCTGCGGCGCGCCTTGCGGTCCGACGAGCCATCGTCGCGCAGCGTAGGCCGATCAGCGCAACAGGAAGGCTGTCCTTTCGCCCCTCGACCGCGCGCCCGGATGAGGTTAACCAACCCTTAAGACGCACGGCCTAGGTTGAAGGCAAGAGAGTCCGGCGCGGCGTCGATCCCGTCGGGAAGGGAGACGGCGTGCGTTGGGGGGCTGATCGCTGGCGGTTCTATCGGCTGATCGGCCGCGAGGTCGGTCAGACCGCGCGAAACCTCTATGCCCGCGCCACGGGCCGGCCCGACATCCTGGCCGGCGCCCGTGTCACCGGCCTCGTCATCGCGCCGCACGACCTGCGCACCAGCGACGCGACCTTCGCCGACGATATCTATGCCGGGCTGTTCGTGTTCGCCGGGCGATCCCTGTCGGTGAGCGGCCGCTCGCCCTTCGACTACGCGCCGCCGTCGCCCGAATGGGCCGATGCCCTCTACGGCTTCGGCTGGCTGCGCCACCTGCGCGCCGCCGACACGGCCCTGGCCCGGGCCAATGCCCGCGCCTTCGTCGCCGATTTCATGGCCGGGCGCGGCGACGCCGACCTCGCCAAGCCGACTCCCGTCGCGGCGCGGCGCCTCATCTCGTTCCTGTGCCAATCGCCCCTGGTGCTGGAGGGGACGGACCGCATCTTCTACGCCAACTTCCTCAAGACCCTCGGCCGGACGGCGCGGGACCTCGAGCGCGACCTGCGGCGCGGGATCTCGCCCCAGACCCGCCTGCTCGCCGCCGTGGCCCTCTGCTACGCCGGGCTCTGCTGCGAGGGCATCCAGCCGATCCTGCGCCGGGCCACCCGCATCCTCGCGCGCGAGCTCGAACGGCAGATCATGCCGGATGGCGGACACCGCAGCCGCGATCCGCGCTTCGCCATGGAGCTGCTCCTCGATCTCCTGCCCCTGCGCCAGAGCTTCCTCGGGCGCGGCATCGATCCGCCCGAGGCCCTGCTCCATGCCGTCGACCGGATGCTGCCCCTGCTGCGGCTCCTACGCCATGCCGACGCCTCGCTCAGCCACTTCAACGGCATGGGCGAGACGGCGGCCGATCACCTCGCCACCCTCCTCGCCTATGACGGGGCCCTGGCGCAGCCGCTCATGCATGCGCCGAATTCCGGCTACGAGCGCCTGGAGGCCGGCCGCGTCCTCCTCGTGGCCGATGTCGGCGCGCCGCCCCCCCTCGTCGATTCCATCAATGCCGGGGCGGGCTGCCTGTCCTTCGAGTTCTCCAGCGGCCCGCAACGCATCGTCGTCAATTGCGGCCTGCCGGCGAGCGGGCCGGAGTTGCGGCGCCTCGCCCGGAGCACGGCGGCCCATTCCACCGCCACCGTCGCCGACACCTCCTCGTGCCGGTTCCTCACGGGTGGCGAAGCCTGGCACGAGCGGTGGGCCGTGCGCTGGCTCGCCAGGCGCATCGGACCCGTGATCCTGCGCGGCCCCAGATCGGTGAAAGCCGAGCGCACCCTCGATCCGGACGGGACCCGCGTGCTCGCCGCCCGCCACGACGGCTACGGGCCGGAATTCGGCATCGTCCACGAGCGGCGTTGGCGCCTCGCCGCCGACGGGTCCACCGTGGAGGGCGAGGACGCCTTCGTGCGGACAGGAACGGCGCGGCCGAGGGCGCACGAAGTCGCCATCCGCTTCCACCTTCACCCCGCCATCGCCGCGCACGGCCGGGCGGGGGGCGGCCTCGAACTCGTCTCGCCCATCGGCGAGGTCTGGCATGTCGAGGCAGAGGGCGCGCAGATCGCCATCGAGGAGAGCGTCTACTTCGCGGGCCTCACGGGCGCGCGGCGCACGGACCAGATCGTGCTGTATCTCACGGTCCTGGAAGAGACCCGGGTCCGCTGGCGCTTCGCCAGGGCTTTGCCCTCCGGGGCATAGGGCAGCGTTACGAGAGGCTGTGTCCGGCTTTCGCGAAAAGGCGATGCGCCAGGGGACACGTGACGGGGCGGGCGTCCCTGGCCCGCAGACCGGATTTCGTGTTAGGCGCCGGGCAGTTCCATCGCCTTTCGACCGGACGAATCTTCATGTCGCATGATCAGGTGCGGGTGACCCGCGCGCTCCTCTCCGTCTCGGACAAGGCGGGGCTCGTCGAATTCGCCCGAGCCCTGGATGCCAGCGGGATCGCCCTCGTCTCCACCGGCGGCACCCACCGCGAACTTCAGGCCGCCGGCCTGCCGGTGACCGAAGTGGCGGATCTCACCGGCTACCCCGAGATGATGGACGGGCGGGTGAAGACCCTGCACCCGGCGGTGCATGGCGGCTTGCTCGCCGTGCGCGACAACCCCGAGCACCAGGCGGCGCTGGCCGCCCACGGCATCGGGGCCATCGATCTCCTGGTGGTCAACCTCTACCCGTTCGAGGCCACCATCGCGCGCGGGGCGTCCTACGACGATTGCGTCGAGAACATCGATGTCGGCGGCCCGGCGATGATCCGCGCGGCGGCCAAGAACCATGCGGACGTCGCCGTGGTGGTCGATGTCGCCGATTACGGCGCCATCCTGTCCGAGCTCGAGGCCCAAGCCGGGTCCCTCTGCGTCGGAACCCGACGGGCGCTCGCCGCCAAGGCCTTCGCCCGCACCGCCGCCTACGACGCGGCCATCGCCAACTGGATGGCGGGGCAGGGGACGCCCGAGGCGGTGTCGGCTCCGCCGTTCCGCGCCATCGGCGGCCAGCTCGCGCAGACGCTCCGCTATGGCGAGAACCCGCATCAGGCCGCCGCGTTCTACCGGGCTCCCGGTGTGGTCCGCCCCGGCATCGCCAGCGCCCGCCAGCTCCAGGGCAAGGAACTGTCCTACAACAACCTCAACGACACCGACGCGGCCTATGAATGTGTCGCCGAGTTCGATCCCGCCCGCAGCGCGGCGGTGGTGATCGTCAAGCACGCCAATCCGTGCGGCGTCGCCGAGGGCGCGACCCTGCTCGACGCCTACGAGCGGGCGCTCGCCTGCGACCCGGTCTCGGCCTTCGGCGGCATCGTCGCCCTGAATCGGACCCTCGACGCCGAGGCCGCCGCGAAGATCGTCGAGATCTTCACCGAGGTGATCATCGCCCCCGACGCGACGCCCGAGGCCATCGCGCTCGTGGCGGCCAAGAAGAACCTGCGCCTGCTTCTGGCCGGTAGCCTGCCCGATCCGCGCGCCTCCGGCGAGACGGTGAAAACCCTTTCGGGCGGCTTCCTCGTCCAGGGCCGGGACGCCGCCGTCATCGACGACATGCCCCTTACCGTGGTGACGAAGCGCGCCCCGACGGAGCAGGAATACGCGGATCTGCGCTTCGCCTACCGCATCGCCAAGCACGTCAAGTCGAACGCCATCGTGTACGCGCGGTGCGGCGCCACGGTGGGCATCGGCGCCGGGCAGATGTCGCGGGTGGATTCCTCCCGCATCGCCGCCTGGAAGGCGGCCGAGGGCGCGGCCCGCATCGGAGCGGCGGAGAGCCTCGCCAAGGGCGCCGTCGTTGCCTCGGACGCGTTCTTCCCCTTCGCCGACGGCCTCCTGGCGGCGGCGGAGGCCGGGGCCACGGCGGTGATCCAGCCGGGCGGCTCCATGCGCGACGCCGAGGTCATCGCCGCCGCCGACGCGGCGGGCCTAGCCATGGTGTTCACCGGGCACCGCCATTTCCGCCACTGATCCTGCGACACAGATCCCGCGGCACCGATGCCGTGCCCGGGACTGACGAAGGCCGGGTCCGGTGCGGACCGCGTCCGGCTCCTGACCGAGGCTGACCACCATGACCGATTCTGCAACTTCGACCCGCCGCGCCGAGCGCCGGGCGGCGGGCAAGCGCCTGCGCGAGGCCGTGCCCCGTGAATCCCACGCCGATTGGACGTCGGCGCCCGACCGCGATCCCCTAGGCGTCCTGCGCGCCGGCGACGTCGGCCGGCTCCTCGAACTCGTCTCCCTGCGCCATGAACGGATGCGCGCCAGTCCGTTCGCCTTCCTGCGGGGCGCCGCCGCCGTGATGGCGGCCGACCTCACCAGCGTCGCCGTACCGGGCATTCCGGTCCAGGCCTGCGGCGATTGCCACATCGGCAATTTCGGCGTGTACCGCAGCCCCGAGGGACTGACGCTGTTCGACATCAACGATTTCGACGAGACCCTGTGGAACGTCGATTTCACCGTCGACGTGAAGCGTCTGGCCGCCAGCATCGCCGTCGCGGCCTTGGGCCAGGGCGAGGACAAGGCGCGCCGGGCGGCGCGCGCCGGGGTGCGGGCCTATCGCGAGCACATGCGCGATCTCGCCGATCTCGGCCCCCTGGCGATCTGGCACAGCCGGATCGACCTCGAGCATGAGATCGGCCGCTTCGGCGACGGCGACCTGTGCCGGCACCTCCTGAAGAAGGCCGCGATCGAGACGTCCGACGGCCTCAGCCACGGCGACGCCCCGGACCTCGACCCGGCCACGACGCAGGGGCACCCTGCGCAGTGGCGCATCGCCGACAAGGCCCCGACGATCTTCCACGAAGGTCCCAACGGTCTGACCGACGTGGTGGAGGAGGCGGCCGAAGCCCTGCTCGCCTATCCGAGGAGTCTCAGCGCCGAGCGCCACACCCTGGTCCTGCGCTACGCCCAGCGCGACGTCGCCTTCAAGGTGGTGGGGATCGGCTCCGTCGGCACGGTCTGCGCCGTCGGCGTCTATGCCGATGCCGACGGGGCACCGCTGTTCCTGCAGATCAAGGAGGCCCGACCCTCCGTCCTCGCACCCCTGGCGCTCCGCCCGTTCTCCCTCATCTCGGAAGGCCAGCGGGTCATCGACGGGCAGCGGATCATGCAGGCGGCGAGCGATCCGTTCCTCGGCACGGCGTATTCCGAGGTGAGTGGGCGCTCCTATTACGTGCGGCAGCTCAAGAACAAGAAACTCTCGGCCGTGGGCGAACTCCTCGCCGAGGGTGGGGCGAAGACCTACGCGCAGCTCTGCGGCACCACCCTCGCCCGCGCCCATGCCCGTTCGGGCGATGCCGCGATGATCACGGGGTACCTCGGCAAGGGCTCGGTCTTCGACGAGGCGGTGGCCGAGTTCGCCATGCGCTACGCGGCCCAGACGGTGGCGGACCACGCCGCACTCTGCGCGCAGGACGCCTGATCGTCCGGGATTTCGAAGGGGTCATCCCTCCGGCGGGTGTCGGGCAGAGCCCGATGGAGGCCCCAGGGCCGGCTGCTCGAGCTTCATACCTGGACCCGCGAAGGGCTCGCCCTTCGAGACCCGATCTTTCCAGGTACGGCCACGAAAAAAGGCGCGGGAGGCATCCTCCCGCGCCTTTTCCTGTTCGAGGGCGCCGAAGCGCCCCCGGCCAATCAGTGAGCGTGAGCGCCGGAGGCGCCGATGCCGGTCTCCGAGCGCACGAACTGCGCGTCGAACAGGGCGCGCTCGCGCTTGGCCCGAGCCGTGTTGTCGAGCTTCGACACGACGTAGATCGTGAGGAAGGCGAGCGGCATCGAGAACAGCGCCGGGTTGTCGTAGGGGAAGATCGCCACCGGATTACCGAAGGTGGTGACCCAGACGGCCTTCGACAGGACCACCATGCCGACGGCTGCGAACAGGCCGACGAAGCCGCCGATGAGGGCGCCCCAGGTGGTGGTGCCCCGCCACAGGATCGACATGGTGAGGACGGGGAAGTTGCAGCTCGCCGCAACCGAGAAGGCGAGGCCGACCATGAAGGCGACGTTCTGGTTCTCGAAGACGTAGCCGAGGTAGATCGCCACGATGCCGATCACCACCGCGGAGATCTTCGAGAGCCGCACCTCGGAGGCCTCGTTGGTGCGCCCGCGGGCGATGACGCTGGCGTAGAGGTCGTGGCTCACCGCCGAGGCGCCCGCCAGGGTCAGGCCGGCCACCACGGCCAGGATGGTGGCGAAGGCCACCGCCGAGATGAACCCGAGGAAGTACGGGCCGCCGACGGCGTTGGCGAGGTTCACCGCCACCATGTTGGTGCCGCCGACCATGTCCTTGATCTTGTCGAAGGCGCCGGCCGGGCCGAGCTTGAAGTAGACCGGATCGGACATGAGCAGGGCGATGCCGCCGAAGCCGATGATGAAGGTGAGGATGTAGAAGTAGCCGATGAGGCCGGTGGCGTAGAACACCGACTTGCGAGCGGCTTGCGCGTCCGACACCGTGAAGAACCGCATGAGAATGTGCGGCAGGCCGGCGGTACCGAACATCAGGCCCATGCCGAGCGAGATCGCCTCGATCGGGTTGTTGACCAGGCCGCCGGGCGCCATGATGGCATCGCCCTTCGGGTGGGTCGCCACCGCCGCCGAGAACAGGGCCTCGGGGTTGAAGCCGTACTTGAAGAGCACCGCGCCGGCCATGAAGGTGGCGCCGCCGAGCAGCAGGCAGGCCTTGATCACCTGCACCCAGGTGGTGGCCTTCATGCCGCCGAAGGCGACGTACACGATCATCAGCACGCCGACGATGATGACGGCGTAGAGGTAGGGCAGGCCGAACAGGAGCTGGATGAGTTTACCCGCGCCCACCATCTGGGCGATGAGGTAGAAGGCCACCACCACCAGGGTTCCGGTCGCCGAGATGATGCGCACGGAGGTCTGGTCGAGGCGGAACGAGGCCACGTCGGCGAAGGTGAACTTGCCCAGATTCCGCAGGCGCTCGGCGATGAGGAACAGCACGATGGGCCAGCCGACGAGGAAGCCGGTGGAATAGATCAGGCCGTCGAAGCCCGAGGTGTAGACGAGGCCCGAGATGCCGAGGAAGGACGCTGCCGACATGTAGTCGCCCGCGATGGCCAGCGAGTTGGTGCCGGCCGAGATGCCGCCACCGGCGGCGTAGAAGTCGGAGGCCGACTTCGTCCCCATGGCGGCCTTGTAGGTGATGCCGAGGGTGAAGATGACGAAGAAGCCGAACATGCCGATGGCCGGCCAGTTCGTGGCCTGCTGGGCGATGGGACCGAGATCGGGGCCGGCGGCGAAGGCGGCGCTCACGGCCAGCGCCGCCATGGCGCTTCCGAGGAGAAGGGGATTGTTGAAGCGGCTCATCGGGCAAGGTCCCGGTTGAGTTCGGCCGTCAGGGCGTCGAAGCGGCCGTTGGCGCGCTGGACGTAGATGCCCGTGAGGATGAAGGCGAAGACGATCACGGCGACGCCGAGGATGAGCCCCAGCGAGGTGGTCGCGCTCCCGACCTTGGTGGCGAGGAGCGCCTTGTCGAAGGCGATGAGGCCGATGAAGCCGAAATAGACCACCAGCATGGCGCCGGTGAGGATCCAACCGAAGCGCGTGCGTTCGTGCACGAGTTCCTTGAACCGCGGATTCTGCGCGATCCGCGCAGTCACTGGATCAGACATGGCGCAACTCTCCCCGTGAGCCGGCCCCTTCTCCAGGACACCTGACTCCGATGTTGATGATGGTCTCGCGAGTGGGTGGTTCGGCGAGCGTCGAGGGGACGCCCGCCTTCTCCGCCGTCCGGCCGCGTTCAGTGGGTCCGGTTCTGGCGATTCTCGATCAGATCGTCGACGACGGCCGGCTCGGCGAGCGTCGAGGTGTCGCCGAGCGACGAGAACTCGTCCTCCGCGATCTTGCGCAGGATGCGGCGCATGATCTTGCCGGAGCGGGTCTTGGGCAGGCCGGGCGCGAACTGGATCAGGTCCGGGGACGCGATCGGGCCGATATCCTTGCGG
The DNA here is from genome assembly GCF_022179065.1 of Methylobacterium adhaesivum. Lineage (GTDB taxonomy): Bacteria > Pseudomonadota > Alphaproteobacteria > Rhizobiales > Beijerinckiaceae > Methylobacterium > Methylobacterium adhaesivum. The sequence goes on along the minus strand of NZ_BPQD01000003.1, from coordinate 361,408 downwards.
ACCCAGGCCACGAGTTCCTTGCGCAGGGTGTCCGAGCCCTCCTCGCCTTCCATGAGGGTGACGTAGGCGTAGATGCCCTGTCCCTTCATGGAGTGCGGATAGCCAACCACGGCCGCCTCCGACACCTTGGGGTGAGCGACGAGGGAGGATTCCACCTCCGCCGTGCCCATACGGTGACCCGACACGTTGATGACGTCGTCGACGCGGCCGGTGATCCAATAATACCCGTCGGCATCGCGGCGGCAGCCGTCACCGGTGAAGTAGGTGCCCGGATAGGTCGAGAAGTAGGTCTGCTCGAACCGCTCGTGATCGCCGTAGACCGTGCGCATCTGGCCGGGCCAGGAATCCTTGATGCACAGGTTGCCTTCGCACGGCCCCTCCAGGGTCTTGCCCTCGGCATCGACGATCATCGGCTGGACGCCGAAGAACGGGCGGGTGGCCGAGCCGGGCTTGAGCTTCGTGGCGCCCGGAAGGGGGGTGATGAGGATGCCACCGGTCTCCGTCTGCCACCAGGTGTCGACGATGGGGCAGCGGGAATCGCCCACCACCTTGAAGTACCAGTCCCAGGCTTCCGGGTTGATCGGCTCGCCGACGGAACCGAGGACGCGCAGGGAGGACCGCGAGGTGCGCTTCACCGGCGCCTCGCCGCCGCCCATGAGCGAGCGGATGGCGGTCGGCGCCGTGTAGAAGATGTTGACCTTGTGCTTGTCGACCACGTCCCAGAAACGGGAGTTCGACGGATAGGTCGGGATGCCCTCGAACATCAGGGTCGTGGCGCCGTTGGCGAGTGGCCCGTAGACGATGTAACTGTGGCCCGTGACCCAGCCGACATCGGCGGTGCACCAGTAGACCTCGCCCTCGCGGTAATCGAACACGTACTGATGCGTCATCGACGCGTAGACGAGGTATCCGCCGGTGGTGTGGACCACACCCTTCGGCTGGCCCGTCGAGCCGGACGTATAGAGGATGAAGAGGGGGTGCTCTGCCTCCACGGCCTCCGCCGGACACTCGTCGGTGACCTGGGCGGCGGCCTCGTCGTAGTAGACGTCGCGGCCCGCCTCCATGGCGACCTCGGAGCCCGTGCGGCGCACCACGACGACGTGATCGACGGCGTCCTTGCCGAGGCGCGCGATGGCGGCGTCGACATTGGCCTTGAGCGGCACCTTGCGACCGCCGCGCAGGCCCTCGTCGGCCGTGATGATGAGCTTGGAGGCGCAGCCCTCGATGCGGCCGGCCAGAGAATCGGGCGAGAAGCCGCCGAACACGATGGAATGGATCGCCCCGAGCCGCGCGCAGGCGAGCATGGCGTAGGCGGCCTCGGGGATCATCGGCAGGTAGAGGGTGACCCGGTCGCCCTTCGAGACGCCGCGATTGCGCAGCACGTTCGCCATCCGGCAGACTTCGGCATGAAGCTGACGGTAGGTAATGTGCTTGGATTCCGTCGGATCGTCACCTTCCCAGATGATGGCGACCTGATCGCCACGGGTCTCCAGGTGACGGTCGATGCAGTTGTAGGCGACGTTGGTGCGCCCGTCCTCGAACCACTTGATCGAGATGTTGCCGGGGGCGAAGCTGGTGTCCTTCACCGTGCTGTAGGGCGTGGACCAGTCGATCCGCTTGCCGTGCTCGCCCCAGAACGCAGCGGGATCGTCGACGGAAGCCTTGTACATCGCCAGATACTTGGCGTCGTCGACGTGGGCGCCCTCAGCCCACTCGGCGCGGACTTCCACCACCTTCTCGTCCATGGCGTGTTCCCTTGCGGTGCCCGATCGTATCGCGATGATCCGCGCAGCCGGGGCTTCCTAAAACCTTCTTAAGCGCAAGGAGATATCCACCGCAAGCGCCCGGAACACTATACTTCTGGACGGTTGCAACGAAGATGGTTGCATCACGGCGCCTAGTTGCAGCCGGTGCAGATTCCGGACCCGATCCGGCGGTCCAGGGTGCGCTCCTTGCGGGTCGGCTCGTCGGATTCCCGCAGTCGGTCGCCGCCCTGGGCGCGGCCCGGCGGCTTGGTCACCCCCGTGGCGGTGATGTTGCGAAACTCACGCGCGGATTCGAGGTTCTTCATGGGTGCGGCACCCGGCTCCTGAGCCAGGGCGGAGGCGCCGCACAAAACGAGAAGGCTGGGGAGAAGCAGAAGGCGGCCCGCAGCGGTGCGGGGCGTGATGGTCGGGGACATGGTGGCCTCCCAAATTCCGCCAACGCATGAGTTGACCGGAGGTTCTGTGCCGATACCCGTCGTCGACGCCGCCGTCTCCAGGTGTCGCCTCAGGCGCGGCGACTGGCCTGGGCGGGCGGGAACAGCATCTCGACCAGGGTACCCTCGTCCTTCCGGCTGGTGATGCGGAACTCACCGTGATTGGCTTCCACCAGGGCTTTGGTGATGGGCATCCCGAGGCCGGTGCCGCCGCCCGGGCGCGGACCGAGCACCGGCGCCGCGTGGTACGGCTCCAGCAGGGTATCGATCTCGTCGGGCGTCAGGCCGATGCCGGTGTCGCGCACCCTCAGGGCAACCTCGCCCCGGTCGGCCATGGTGGTGGAGACGATGACCTGCCCGCCGGCCTCGGTGAAGCGGATCGCGTTGGCGATGACGGTCAGCGCCGCCTGGCGCAGGGAGGGTTCGTCGGCGACGAGGGGCGCGAGATCGGTGGAGAAGCTCGTGCGCACGACGATGCGCTCGCGGGCGGCCTCGGGCTGCATCTGGGCGACGCAGCGCGAGACAATGTCGTTCAAGGGAACTTCCGTGAAAGCGAGATCGAGGCGCCCGGCTTCGATCCGCGCGAGGTCGATGAGATCGTCGACGAGGCTCAGGATCTCGGTGCCGGATTGCCGGATATCGCCGAGGTAGGTCCGGTAGCGCTCGCTTCCCAGGGCGCCGAAAGGCTCGGTCAGCATGAGATCGGCGAAACCGAGGATGCCGCTCATCGGCGTGCGGATGGCGTGGCTGACCTGGGCGAGGAATTCGGATTTGCGCATGCTCGCCATCTCGGCGATGCGCAGGGCCTCCGAATGGGAGGTCCGCAGGCCGTCGCCGGGCCGCGCCTCCGGGTCCGACGCGGTGCGCAGGATCGCGCAGAACCGGGTCTCGGCCGTACCGGCGACGGCGCGAACGGTGAGCCGGAGGGGGAGGGGGCCGTCGGGCCCGCGCCCGATCACGAGGCGCGCCTCGTCGGCGGTCGCGGCACCGGATTCCGGAACGCCGTGGGTCGCGGCCAGGACGTCGACGGCGCTCTCGAGGGCGAACAGGCCGAGGATGCTCTCGCCCACCACCTCGCGGGGGTCGGTGCCGAACAAACTCGCCGCGCGCCGGTTGAGCCCGAGGATGCGGGCGCTTTCGTCGAGGGTCACGAGGCCGTCGTCGAGGGCGTCGAGGATACCGAGGGCCTCGTGCGCGCGGTGGGCGGCGAAATCCTGCGCCATCCGCTCCGCCGTGCGGGCCGGTTCGTCCGCCACAGCGTCGCGCGCCAGCAGAAGCTCGGCCGGACGCCCGCACCAATCGATGGCCGACCGCTGGAGATCGACGCCCCGATGGCCGCCGTCCCGACCCGTGAGGATCGTGGACGCCTCCGCCGGCCGCTCGTGGGGGGGCAGGCCACGGAACAGGTGGGCGATGCCCCCGGCCGCCACGAGGGCGGTAAGATCGGAAAAGCCGGCGAGATCGAGGAGGAGGCAGTTGGCGAAAAGCACCTCGTCGTCCCGATAGACGAGGATTCCGGTGGGCATCCGCTCCAGGGTGGCGATCACGGCGGCGTTCGGTGCCGCCGGCTCCGGAGCCGGGAGCGCGGCGCCGGGAAACGGCATCACGGCCCCACCCGGCCCGGCGGACTCCTCCTCCGGCGTCGCGTCGGATTCGTCGCCGGCGAAGCGTGCCCCGAGGGCACGGGCGATCTCGCGGAAGGCCGCGTGCTCGTGAACCGTGAGGGACGGCTGCGACGCGGGCTCCTCGGCGAGGACGGGCGACGCTTCCGGCACCGGATCCAGGGGGAGCGGCGGTCCGATGGCCTCGGATGCCACGGGTTCGGGGGAGGACGCCGCAACGGGCTCCGCGTCGCTTCTGGATTCAGTGACGGTTTCGGTTTCGATGCGTCGGACGATGCCGAAGCCGGCGAAGCCGCAGGGCGCCTGTCCGGCCCGGGCGAGGGGGGCGCCCGAGAGGTCGAGGTCGACGAGCCGCGCCGAGGCGGCAAGACCGATGCAAAGGGGGATCGCCCGGAACGTGCGGTGCGCGTCGAGAACGGTGAGGAGCCCGTCCGCGTCGCGGGCGATGCCCGCCCGCGACAGGGCGGACCAGGAGCGGCCGAGGATCGTTCCGCGCAGGAGTGCCCCGGCCGGACCGTCGACCCGCACCAGGGTGCCCGCGCCATCCGTGGCCCAGGTGAAGCGCGGGTTGCCGCCGGGCTCGAACACCGACGCCGCATCGAACGCGTCCGACACGATCGTCGGACCGAATGCGGCGGCACCGGCTTCGGACGGAGCGACCACAGCGGGGCGCAGGCGGGGGACCGGCTCCGTCGGCACGAGGACGAGGACGCCGCGGCCGTCGGCGAGGGCGCGGCGCGCCACGAGGCAGGTGGTGGGTGTGGCGAGGCCCCGCCCGTCGAACCGGATGCGGGCGAGGCTGGGCTGGGCCGCGGCCCGAACCTGCGCGCCGAGCCTAAGCGTCGGCAACACCTGGCCATTCGCACCCGCGACGGCGCGGGCCACGGGGGCGGCCGCCCGCGAAGCATGGAGGAGATGCGTGCCGGCCTCGTCGAAGATGAGCAGGACGGCATCGGGCCCGCGCAGGAGCGGCCCGAAGCGCGGATCGTCGCTCAGGCCGGCCACCAGCGCCGCCAACACACCATCGTCACCCGGGACAGGCCCTTCGACCCCGTTCTCGAACATTCGCACCCAGTTCACACGGCGAGCTTATGGAAGAAGCGCTCCCCCTCGGAGTGCTCCACGAAACGGCCGGCCGCCCTCAGCCCTCGCCACACAGGCGGACTTTGCAGTAGACGGTTCGTGAACGACACTTAGCCTCAAGCGGGCCGGAGAGGGGACACTAATCGTTGGCGCCACGCGTTTACCTGTTGTCAATCTTAATGCGCCGACCGAGGGTGGCATAGGGCGGACGATGTGATATTGTGCACTGCACAATGAGCGAATCAACAAGCCGTCGATGAGGAGAGGATAATGACCAGCACCCCGAATTACGAAGTTCCCGCCGAGATGCGTGATTTCGCCGAGAAGAGCGTCGATCAGGCACGCAAGGCGTTCGACTCCTTCATCAGCGCGGCCCGCCGCACCGCCGACACCGTTCACGGTTCGGCCGAGACCGCCCGCACGAGCGCGCAGGACGTGTCCGCCCGTGGCTTTGAGTTCGCCGAGCAGAACGTGACCGCGGCGTTCGACCTCGCGCAGAAGCTCGTCCGCTCGCGTGACCTCCAGGAGGCCATGCAGCATCAGGCCGAGTTCGTCCGCAGCCAGTTCGCGGCGATCCAGGCGCAGGCCAAGGAGTTCGGCGGCCTCGCCCAGACGGCGATGCAGCAGAGCGCCGAGAAGGCCAAGGGCGTCATGCAGGAATCGGCCGAGCATGCCCGCAAGGCCATGGAGCAGGGGGCCGAGGCCGCACGCAAGGCCGGCGCCGAGACCGAGCAGGCCCTGCGCAACGCCTCCAACAACTGAGCCACGGTTCTCCGAACCAACGGCGATGCCGAACGGCCCGTCCCGCTCCAGCGGGGCGGGCCGCTTTTGTTCGAGACGCCGCTTTCGCCCCACGCCGGCCGAAACCGGATTCCCCTTCGCGCGGCGATGCCTTAACGGTTGCGCCCCGCCCGGACATCTCGCCAGGGGCGGACCTTCCGCCCGTGGCGGACCGGATGGATCGAGGAGCGCGTAATCGAATGCGACCTGCCTACCGAATCAGCGTGATGGTCGCGGCACTTGCCGCCGCGCTCGGGACTCAAACTGCCAGCGCGCAATATTACGACGATGGCTACGACCGGCCGCCGCCGCGCCGCTACTACGACGACCGGGGACCGCCGCCGCCGCCGCGCCGCATCTACGACGAGCCCTATGAACGCCCGGCCCCGCGCCGGGTCGCGACGGGCTTCAACTGTGACGCGGTCCAGTCCGGCCTGACGGGCTACAAGCCGTATTCCTGCCCGCTGCCGGGGCCGCGCCCCCTTGGGGTCCGCTGCTTCTGCAACATGCCCATCGCGTCCTTCAGCGGGCCGCAGACCGCCGTCGGCAGGGTGGTGCCTTAACGGACACTCCACCGTGATCGCAAAAGAGCCGCCCCCTCGGCCGAAGGGGCGGCTCTTTTCGTTCGGCGCTCGGGCAACGGGCCTCGGGACAAATTCCGCCGAGACCCCGTTGCTCGCGCTCGCTCAGTTCAGGACGACGACCTTGGCGCCGACCCGGACCCGCTCATAGAGATCGGTGACATCGTCGTTGGTCATGCGGATGCAACCCGAGGACACGGCCTGGCCGATGGTGTCCGGCTCGTTAGAGCCGTGGATGCGGTACTCGGTGTTGCCGATGTACATGGCCCGCGCCCCGAGGGGGTTCTCGACGCCGCCGGCCATGTAGCGCGGCAGATCAGGACGACGGGCAATCATGGCGGCCGGCGGGGTCCACGACGGCCATTCCTTCTTCGCCGTCACGGTCTTGGTGCCCGACCACGTGAAGCCGGGGCGGCCGACGCCGACGCCGTAGCGGATCGCCTCGCCGCCCGGCAGCACGAAATAGAGCCGGCGCTCGGAGGTCGAGACCACGATGGTGCCGGGCTTGTAGTCACCACGGAAGGCGACGATCTCGCGCGGGATCGGGGCGACCTGAGCCTGGGGCGCGGCCTGCACGCCCTGGCCGACGGTGCCCTGGTAAGCGCCCTGGCCGCCGTAGCTACCCTGGTAGCCGTAGGGGCTGGTTCCGGTCTGGCCGTAGGCCGGATCGGAGTAATAGTCCTCTCCGGCCTCGCTACCGAAGGGATCATAGGGAGCTGCCAGCGTCGGGCTGCTTGCGAGAACACAGACGCCGAGAATGCCCGCGAGGGTGGATGCCAAGGTCTTCATCGTGGATGCCTTACCTGGAGCGTAACCTTTGCTATACAAGCGTAAGCGTAGGTAGCCGGTTCCATTGGCGCGAAAGATTTCGCCTTCGCGCTGGCCGAGCATTCCTCAGAAGACCTCATCCGTGTGTACGTCGAAGCGGGCGAGGTGCGCGTAACCGAAGTTCGTGGTGATCGCCACGTCGGTGGCGTCGCGGCCTCGGGCCATGACGATGCGGCCGATGCGCGGCGTGTTGTGGCGCGCGTCGAACGTGTACCAGCCTCCGTCGAGATAGACCTCGAACCAAGCGGAGAAGTCCATCGGATCCGGTACGGGGGGAATACCGATATCCCCGAGGTAACCCGTGCAGTAGCGCGCCGGAATGTTCATGCAGCGGCAGAAGGCGACGGCGAGATGCGCGAAATCGCGGCACACGCCCTGACGCTGCATGAATCCGTCCCATGCCGTGCGCGTGGCGTCGGCGCACATGTAGTCGAAGCGGATGCGGTCGTGGACGTAGTCGACGATCGCCTGCACCCGGCCCCAACCCATAGGAGTCCCACCGAACAGGGACCACGCCGTCTCGGATAACTTGTCGGTGTCGCAATAGCGGCTGCCGAGGAGGTAGACGAGCACGTCCGACGGGAGATTCTGCACCTCGATCTGCTGGGCATGGGGGGCGTAGACGTCGGGCTGGCCGGAATCTTGGACCACGAAATCGGCCGAGATGGTGAGCCGCCCCGGCGGCGTTACGATTCGCGTGAGGACGTTGTCGAACACGTCGCGGTACTCCTGCGACGGGATCGGCGGATCGAAGGCGATCGTGTGCGGCGTCAGCAGGTCGGGCATCCGCGAGGGATGCACGCTCAGGGCCAGGATCATGGGGGTCGGCTGAACCGATTCGAAGGCGATGTCGAACCCAGTCCTGATCTTCATGACGCTCACCCGATCTGTGAAAATGAAAAGCCGTGTCCCGGACAAAATCCGGGGGAAAGGACTGCGAATGCAGTAATCGGACCGTCAACGCGCCGGTGTGGCATTCGGCCCCCGTGCGTCGAGGCCGTTCGGTTCGATCTCGTCGACGGCGACGCTGACGATCATACCGAGGTCGTCCGCGGGGAAGCCGAAGAAGGAGCCGTGGAGCGGCACCGCCTGGCGCGGATCGCGGGCGACGGCGACACGGATGAGGTCGCGGTTGCCGACGATGCCGTTGGTCGGATCGAACTCGATCCATCCGGCGCCCGGCAGGTAGACCTGGACCCAGGCATGGGTGGAGCCGCCGCCGACATGGCGCTCACGATCGCCGCGCGGGTTGTAGAGGTAGCCGGAGACGAATCGGGCGGCCATGCCGAGCGCCCGCACGGCCTCGATCATCAGCACCGCGAAGTCGCGGCAGCTGCCGCGCTTGAGCCGCAGGGTTGTGACAGGGTCCTGTACGCCCTTCTCCGAGCGGGCGAGGTAGGCAAAATTGCGCCGGACGCTGCGGGTCATCTCGGCGAGAAGGTCCTGGGTCGCGATCCGTCCGGTCGGAGGGATGAAGCTGCGAGCCCAGGCATCGACCTCATTGCGCGGATCGGGATGCTGACGCTCCATGGATCGGCTGAGATCGGCGATGTCGTCGGCGCCGTAGCCGAAGGGATAGAACGCCGCGTGCGGTGCCAGGGGAAAGTCCGGCGCCGATTCGGGCGTGTGCTCGAGGGTGATAGCGCAGTCGAACACGAGGGTGGACGCCCGTCCCTGGAAGGTGGCCACGGCGACGCAATTGCCGAACACGTCGTGCAGCCAGCGCAGCGTGACGGGCTCGGGCGTGATCGTCAGGCGGGCCTCGATGAGGCGCTGGTCGTAGCTGTCGCGCGGCCGGAACATGATCCGGTGCTCACCGAAGGCAACGGGCTGACGGTAGCGGTAGGTCGTGACGTGGCGGACGGACAGGATCGGCACGGATCGGCTCCGCCGCGCCGGCCGGCGCGGTCTCGGCTCCGGTTAATGCAAGAGGTGCGCCCAAGCGAGGCCGCAGACGCCGAAAAGAGTGAGGTCACGGGCCTCGAAAAGCCCGCGCGTGCTTACGGCAGGAGGGGCTGCGGTGCGACGCGGGCCCGCTCCACCTCGCCGAGGAGGTCCAGGGGTCGCCAGGGCTTGGGGATGAACACCGCCTGGGGGGCCAGGGCGCTCGGGCGTTCGGCGCGCTGGCCGGAGGTGACGACGAGGCGGGTCGTCGGCCACAGCAGGGCGATGGCGGAGGCGAGCTGGACCCCGTCCATCACGCCGGCCAGATGCACGTCGGCGAAGACCAGGGCGACGTCGCCGCCCCGCTGGCGCATGATCTCGATGGCGGCCTCGGCGCTGTCGCAGCCGAGCACGCCGAGCTCCGTTTCCTCGAGGAGAGCTTCAGCCATGGCGCGGACCGTGGCCTCGTCCTCGACGACGAGGGCGAACTTGCCGGATTTGGCGGATAATGCGGCAGGCGCGGCGGCACGCGGAGCGTGTTCGGGCGCCCGCACCTGTCGGACGAGGGCGGCGAGGTGCTCGGGCACGCCTTCGGCGATCAGGTCGTCGTAGAACGAGGCGAGGGCCTGCCCGATCCGGTCGAGGGACAGACTCGGAGTCAGGGTATCGGCGGGACCGCCATGGCCATCGCGGCGGCTGCGGGGCGGGGTGCCGTTGGGATCGGCCTCGGGGTCGGCCAAGGGAAGCCTCCGACGTTCGTGTGTCGCGGTGCGCCGGGGGTCGGACGCACACACGTAAAAGCCGGGACGACGCGCGGAGTTGCCGGAGAAACCGGTTTGTCGAGAAATCCGTGACGTCGCGCCGGGCGATCGTGGGGATCAGTCGACGGAGGCGTCCGCGTAGGCCATGATTCCGGCGACCGACCGGACGTCGCGGTAGCGGGCGCCCCGGGCGCTCATCATCGCCTCGAACTTCTCGTGGACCTGCGCCACGGAGAGGCTCGTCGCCTTGCGGCGCCCGCGCTGGGCGGCGAAGAAAATCGTCTTGTTGGCACGCGCCGGCCCCGGCAGCATCTGCGCGGCGGCGGCCTTGGGCTTGTCGACGACGGTGGCGAGAAACGCCTCGGCGTCGTCGGGCCCGAGGAAGTGGGCGAGGTAGATTTCTCCCAGCGACAGGTCGCGGCCGATGCGCAGGGCGATGCGGGCGGCGTCGCGCTTGAGCATCTCGCCGGCCATGAGGGCGGAGAGGTAGGGGTCGCGGCGCAGTTCGAGGATACGGGTTCGCTCGGCCGGGTCGTTGACGACGGGTCGCCCATTGTCGCCCGTCACCACGAGGGCGGCGTCCTGCGTCAAGCCGTATTTCGGGCCGAAATCGCGCACGACCCCGAGCCAGGTCCGCTCGATGAACTGGAACAGACCCGTGGCGGAGGAGGTCTGGGCCTGCACCTCCGTCTTGAAGCTCGACTCCTTGTCGGCCACCGCCATGAGCAGCACCGGATCGGTCTGCACCGCCTGGGCGGCGCGGACGATCTTCTGCACGAGGTGGCGGCGGATCTTCATCGGCCCGAATTCGAGGATGTCGTTGGGATCGCCGACGGCACTCTCGGTGATGAGGAAGTCGTAGGAGACCCGGTCGACGGCGTTCGAGCCGAGTTCGGTGTCGAGGTCGTGGATGGGCGCGAAGGCCGCCGAGGCGGTGAGGACGCCGGCGGGCGTACCGAGGATGGCCGGCGGGGCGCTCTGCACGCGGGGGCGGGGCATCGCCACGGCGGTCATCGCCTGGGCCGCTTGCACGACACCGCCGAGGCTCGCCTCGCTCGGCCCGACGCCTTTGAGGAGCACGGCGCTCAGGCCACCGGCGAGCAGCGACACGGACAGGACGGAGCGGATCAGCGCATTGCGGCTGCCGTGCTCGCGGCCGACGCGGCCACCGAGGGTGAGGGCATCGGAGGTTGGCGACGGTGTGCCGGCGGTGGACCGCCCGCGGAGGGGACCCTTGACGGGACCTTTGGCGAGGGCAGTCCGTGGCGATCCGACCGTGCGACCCTGCATGTGCTCTGTTCTTCCCGCCGCTGGTAACTACGGGGACAGATTATCTTGACAGATGTGGCGACAACACGGCTTCGCTTGTGGCGAAGCCGTGGCACCGGGGTTTTCCTCAGCCGATTCGGGCCTTGAGGGCGGCCACGACGGCATCGCCCATGCCGGCGGTGCCCAACGCCTGCGTTCCCTCGGCGGCGATGTCCCGGGTGCGGGCACCGTTCGCCAGGGCATCCGTGATGGCGCCATCGAGGAGGTTGGCCGCCTCGCCGAGGCCGAACGAGTAGCGCAGGGCCATGGCCAGCGACCCGATCATGGCCAGCGGGTTGGCGAAATCACGCCCGGCGATGTCGGGGGCCGAGCCGTGCACCGGCTCGTAGAGGGCCTTGCGCGAGCCCTTGGCGTCGACGGCGCCGAGCGACGCCGACGGCAACATGCCCAGCGACCCCGTGAGCATGGCCGCCACGTCGGAGAGCACGTCGCCGAACAGATTGTCGGTGACGAGGACGTCGTACTGTTTTGGACGACGCACGAGCTGCATGGCGCAGTTGTCGGCGAGCACATGCTCCAGGGCCACGTCCGTGTACTCGGCATGGACGCGGGTCACGACCTCCTTCCACAGGACGCCGGACTTCATCACGTTGTGCTTCTCGGCCGAGGCGACGCGGCCCGAGCGCTTGCGCGCGAGATCGAAGGCGACGTGGGCGATGCGCTCGATCTCGCCCGTGGTGTAGACCTGGGTGTCGACGGCCCGCTTCGTGCCGTCGGGCAGGGTGGTGATCTCCTTGGGCTCGCCGAAATAGACGCCGCCCGTGAGCTCGCGCACGATCATGATGTCGAGGCCTTCGACGAGCTCGCGCTTGAGGGCGGAGGCGTCGGCAAGCGCCGGATAGCAGATGGCCGGGCGCAGGTTCGCGAACAGGCCGAGGTCCTTACGCAGGCGCAGCAGGCCCGCCTCGGGCCGGATCTCGTAGGCGACATCGGCCCATTTCGGACCGCCGACGGCCCCGAGGAGTACAGCGTCGGCGGCGTCCGCCCGGGCCAGGGCGGCGTCGGTCAGGGGCACGCCGTGGGCGTCGATGGCACTGCCGCCGACGAGATCGTGCTCGGTCTCGAACGTAGCGATGCCGGCCTGTGCGAGGAAGCCGATCACCTTCTCGACCTGACCCATCACCTCGGGGCCGATGCCGTCGCCGGGCAGGAGGAGGAGCTTGTAGGGGGTCATGGGGTCAACTCGCTTCATTCGTCCCGATGGACGCGGTTCGATCTACGGTGCGGCCGGGCTTGCCGGCGCGTCATACCTTGCGCGCCACGGTGAACCGCGCCGCATCGCGAAGAATCTGCGCCTTGTCGCCCCAAGCTGATACGGCGTCTTCGCAGACGCCCACCAGACGGTCGCACTCGGCTCGCGCCCCGTCGAGGCCGAGGCGGTCGACGAGGGTGGCCTTGCCGGCGTCCTTGTCCTTGCCGGTGGCCTTGCCCATGGCTTCCGCTGAGGCTTCGCGGTCGAGGATGTCGTCGGCGATCTGGAAGGCCTGGCCGAGGGCGTGGCCGTAGCGCAGGAGCGCGCGGCGCTCGTCGGGGCTCGCGCCGCCCACGATGGCGCCGGCCTCCACCGAGAAGGCGAGGATCGCGCCGGTCTTCATGGCCTGAAGCTGGAGGGTGTCGTCGACGGTGAGCGACACCGGGCCGAAGCGCCCCTCCGCCCCGAGGTCGAGGAGCTGGCCGCCGACCATGCCGCCGAGGCCCGAGGCCTTGGCGAGGCCGAGCACGAGGTCGGCCCGGATCGCGGCGTCCGGCTGCCAGGTCGCGTCGGCCAGAACCTCGAAGGCCAGGGTCTGAAGCGCGTCGCCGACCAGGATGGCGGTGGCCTCGTCGTAGGCCTTGTGGACGGTGGGCTTGCCCCGGCGCAGGTCATCATCGTCCATGGCCGGCATGTCGTCGTGGACGAGGGAATAGCAGTGCACGAGCTCGATGGCCGATCCGGCGGCGAGCGCCCCGGCCTCGGGCCCGCCGAGCATCCGAGCCGTCTCCACGGCGAGGAACGGACGCAGGCGCTTGCCGCCGCCGAGCACCGCGTGGCGCATGGCCTCCATCAGGCGCACCGGCCGGGTGATCTCGCCGGCCTGCGTCTCGGGGGTGAGACGCTCGGCGAGCCAGGCCTCGACGGCGTCGGCCACCGTGGCAAGCCTGTGGGTAAACGCGTCGACCGGGGCATCCGCCTTGACCGAAGCGTGGGATCCTTGCGTTGACGTCATGGTCGGGCGGGCCTTCGGAAGGGTGAGCGTGCGGCGAGCGGAGGAGGATCAGATTCGGGAGGGAGCGGAGAGCGCCGAGCGGCCCCTGCGCCGCAGGTCGACGCAGACGGCGCCCGGATCGACACGGGGCTGGCGCCCGCGCCGGATCGTCGGACTCGTCCTGCTGCTGCCGGCCCTCGCCTTTGGTGTGCTGCTCGTCATGGCGCTCGTCTATAGCGCAGTGCCCCCGCCCTCAACCCTGATGCTCGGGCGATGGGCGACCCTGAAGCCCGTGGACCGCCAAGCCGTCCCCCTGGCGGCGATCTCGCCCCACCTCGTCCAGGCGGTGATCGCCTCGGAGGATCAGCGCTTCTGCCTGCATGACGGCGTCGATTGGGGCGCCCTGCGCGAAGTCGTCGACGACGAGGACGGCCCGAGCCGGGGCGCCTCGACGATCTCGATGCAAACGGTGAAGAACGTCTTCCTGTGGCCAGGCCGCTCCGTCCTGCGCAAGGGCCTGGAGATCCCCCTGGCGATGGCCGCCGACGCCCTGTGGGGCAAACGCCGGATGATGGAGGTCTACCTCAACGTCGCCGAGTGGGGCGAGGGGGTGTTCGGGGCCGAGGCCGCTGCGCGGCGCTGGTTCGGCAAACCCGCCCGCGACCTGACGCGGGGGGAGGCGGCACTGCTCGCCGCCGTGCTGCCCAACCCGATCCTGCGCAACCCGGCCCTGCCGTCGCGCGGCGTGCGGGCGGCGGCGGCCCGGATCCAAACCCGGATGAATGGGGTGGCCGGCCTGATGGGCTGCGTGAAGCGCTAGCGCATCGCTGCGAAAGGTAGCCTCCGGCTTTCGGGGCGAAGTTCCGGCCCGGCGCTCCCCATGTCGCCGGGGGAAAAGTCGTGTCATAGAGCCGATCGAGACCGGGGACCCGGCCCGGACGGGCCGCATCAGGGGCGGATACCACGTTGGCCGACGCGAACACCTTCGAACTCACCCTCGAGCGCATCGCGCTGATCCGCCGGATGGTGGTGGCCTGGAACCGCGACGGGGTCGGCGCGCCCATCGTGCATCCGGACGCGCCCTACGGCAGCACCGACCGGGACGGCGACATCTTCAACGTCACGGGGGACGACGAGGGCGCGGACGAGGAACACCGGGCGCTCGGCGACGCACTGGCGGTGTTCTGCACGAGCGCGGTCCTGAAGCCGGGCCGCTACGCTTACCACAACACCCTGGCCAAGCTCGATGCGGGCGATGTCGGCGACGTGTTCCGCGACGAGGCGACGGGCGCGACCCCCGAGCACGTCACCTTCGACGTCGGCGCCGAGCACATCGCCCTGATCCGGTCCCTAGCGGTGATCTGGGACGAGGCCCGCGACGTGCCGGCCATCGATCCGGCCCGCCCTTACGGCACGGCCTCCGAGCCGCCGGCCCTGCACCACGAGATGCAGCCGGCCCTGCAGATCTTCCTGCGGTACGCCGACCTCGGGCCGGGCCTGTTCCGGCGCGGTGCGGACGGCTGGGTCGCGGCCTGACGACAAAGCCCCAAAGACCCTCCCCCCGCGGGGGGAGGGGAGAACGGTCGCTCAGGCGCCGAGCTTCTTCTTGCGCTGGGCCAGGGTGCGCAGGCGCAGGGCGTTGAGCTTGATGAAGCCCGCCGCGTCGCGGTGGTCGTAGGCGACGGCACCCTCCTCGAAGGTGACGAGGTCCTGATCGTAGAGGGAGTTTGGACTGGTGCGGCCGATGACGTGGACGCCGCCCTTGTAGAGCTTCAGCCGGACCTCGCCGGTGACCATCTCCTGGCTCTTGTCGATGAGGGCCTGGAGCATCTCGCGCTCGGGGCTGAACCAGAAGCCGTTGTAGATCAGCTCCGCGTATTGCGGCATGATCTGATCCTTGAGGTGCGCCGCGCCGCGATCCAGGGTGATCGACTCGATGGCGCGGTGGGCCGGCAAAAGGATGGTGCCGCCGGGCGTCTCGTACATGCCGCGGCTCTTCATGCCGACGAAGCGGTTTTCCACCAGGTCGAGGCGGCCGATGCCGTTGTCGTGGCCAAGCTGGTTCAGTTTCGCGAGCAGGGTCGCGGGAGACAGCGTCTCGCCGTCGATGGAGACGGCGTCGCCCTTCTCGAACCCGATGGTGATGATGGTCGGCGTGTCGGGGGCCTGCTCGGGCGAGATCGTGCGCGAGAACACGTAGTCCGGCACCTCGTCGGCGGGGTCCTCGAGCACCTTGCCCTCGGAGGAGGCGTGCAGGAGGTTGGCGTCGACGGAGAACGGGCTCTCGCCGCGCTTGTCCTTGGCGATGGGGATCTGGTGCTGTTCGGCGAAGGCGATGAGCTGCTCGCGGCTCTTCAGGTCCCATTCGCGCCACGGAGCGATCACCGTGACGTCGGGCTTGAGGGCATAGTAGCCGAGTTCGAACCGCACCTGGTCGTTGCCCTTGCCCGTGGCGCCGTGACAGACGGCGTCGGCCCCGAGGCGCTCGGCGATCTCGATCTGCTTCTTGGCGATGAGCGGCCGGGCGATGGAGGTGCCGAGCAGATAGACGCCTTCGTAGACGGCGTTGGCCCGGAACATCGGGAACACGTAGTCGCGCACGAATTCCTCGCGGAGATCCTCGATGAAGATGTTCTCCGGCTTGATGCCGAGGAGTTCGGCCTTCTTGCGGGCCGGCTCCAGTTCCTCGCCCTGGCCGAGATCGGCCGTGAACGTGACCACCTCGCAGCCATAGGTGGTCTGCAGCCACTTCAGGATGATCGAGGTGTCGAGGCCGCCCGAATAGGCGAGCACGACCTTGTTGACGGGCTTCGGGTTCGCGTCGGGCATCGGACTCGCTCGGGTTCGGCCATGGGGGGCGGGCGTCTGGCGGCGGCTTAACAGCGGAGCGATGGGCCGTGCAACCGCCGTGCCGCCGGATGCGTTCGCCTCATGTCGTTACGGCAGCCGGCGGCCTTGTCCCCGCTCATCCCAGGGGCGAAGGTCATCGCCCGGTAACCTTGTCGGCGACCTTGCCCCTGGGGGCCCGGGCGGCGAAAATGGCTCTCTCACACAATCCGGAGTTTCGACGTATGCCGCGCCGGCCGACCCTCGAATTCTGGTATGAGTTCGCCTCCACCTATTCCTACCTCGCTGCCATGCGGATCGAGGCGCTGGCCGAGGCCGCCGAAGTCGAGCTGCGCTGGCGCCCGTTCCTCGTCGGCCCGATCTTCGCCGCGCAGGGGTGGAATTCATCGCCGTTCAACCTCTATCCGGCCAAGGGCCGGCACATGTGGCGCGACGTCGAGCGCGAGGCCGCGCGCCTCGGACTGCCGCCGGTGACGCGCCCCAATCCGTTTCCCCAGAACAGCCTCAGCGCCACGCGGGCGGCGACCTACGGGATGGATCACGACTGGCTCGTGCCGTTCTCGAAAGCGGTCTACGAGGCGGAATTCGCCCGGGGACAATCCATCGCCGAGCCCGCGGCCGTGGTCGCGATCCTCAACGGCCTCGGCCTCGACGGCACCATCATCCTGAAGCAGGCGGCGGCCGAGACGAACAAGGGGCGCCTGCGCGTCAACGGCGAGGAGGCGCGCTCGCGCGGCATCTTCGGGGCGCCGACCTTCCTCACGGGGGACGGCGAGCTGTTCTGGGGCAACGACCGCCTGGAACAGGCCCTCGCCTGGGCCGTCGGCGACCGACCCGGCGCCATGCGCGAGTAGGGGGACTTCCCCTGTCACGCGCGCGCCAGCCGATGGTCACCCGGGCGCAACACGCTTAAGAGCCTGCCCGACCTTGCACTCGCTTTTCGGGCCCTATCCCATGCGCTTCGACCGCCGGCACTTCCTCTCCGTCCTGGGGATCGGCCTCACCGGCCGGGCCCTCGCTCAGGGCTACGGCCAGACCTGGAAGGTCGAGAGCGACGAGGGCCGCCCCGTCGCCAACATGCGCCTGCCCGGCGAGATCGTCGGCGAGATTCCGGCCCTGAAGGGCATCACCTATGTCGGGCCGGCCGAGGCCGAGACGACCCTGTACGAGTTCTTCGACTACAATTGCCCGTACTGCCGCAAGGCGGCCGCCGACATGGTGTCCCTCGCCGGGAGCGACCCCACCCTGCGGATCGGCCTCATCAACAATCCGATCCTATCACCGCAATCGGCCCAGGCGGCCAAGGTCGCGCTGGCCGTGCAGCGCAAGCTCGGCTCGGCCGCCGCGTGGAGCCTCTACGGCACGCTTCTCGCCGGACGCGGTTCCATCGACGGAACCGGCGCCCTGAAGGCCGCGGCCAAGCTCGGCGTGCCCGCGGCCGAACTCGAGACCATCGGCGACAGCGAGGAAGTCCGCCTCGCCCTCAAGGCCCAGATGCGGATGGCCGCCGATCTCGGGCTGGCCGCCACGCCGTCCTACGTTCTGGGCAACACCGGCCTCCTCGGCCATCCGGGTGCGAAATCCCTCGCCCGGATGATCGCCGCCATGCGGCGCTGCGATCGCATCGCCTGCTGAGGCTCCGCCTCACCTTCGCCACCGTTTGGCGCGACCGGATCGTGCTCCGGATTCTGCCGCACCGCACAACGCCCGGCGGGTGGCTCGGCCGGCCGTCCCGTGCGCCGATCGCCTGTCCCGTACCGGCGCGGCCCATCGTCTTGCGCCCCCAGAACCCGCATGCTAGGCCCTCGCCGCGCCGGAAGGGCGGGTTTTCATGTGGCCCGCGCAGACCGGCAGTTCCCAATCCTGACGGTTCCCGAAGCCTCGCCGCTCCAGCGGTACGCGGCGGCCGGAACCCTAGGGCCGGATTGAAGAGAGAGCGGCGCGTGGCGCAGAACGGTTCCGAGGCGGGTTCTCCGGTTGCAGGCGTGGCGGCGCGTTACGCGTCGGCCCTGTTCGAACTGGCGCGCGACGAGCGCGATATCGATGGTGTCGCGGCGAGCCTCGATCAGTTCGACGCGCTGCTGAAGGAGAGCGCCGATCTGCGTCGCTTCGTGCGCAGCCCCGTCTTCTCGGGCGCCGAGCAGGAAGCCGCCATCGGCGCCCTGCTGGAGAAAGCCGGCATCGGCGGGCTCGGCGCGAACTTCATCCGCCTCGCCGCCGCCAATCGCCGCCTGTTCGCCCTGCCGGACATGATCCGCTCCTTCCGCAGCCTCGTGCAGGTGTCGCGGGGCATCGTGCGCGCCGAGGTCACCGTCGCCGAGCGGCCGTCCGACGCCGTCGTCGAGGAGATCAAGGCCAGCCTGCGCGACGTCGCACGCTCCGAGATCGACCTTGATCTACGGATCGACCCCAGCCTGATCGGCGGCCTCGTGGTCAAGATCGGCAGCCGCATGGTCGACGCGTCCCTGCGGACCAAGCTCAACGGTATTCGCCTTGCCATGCGGGAAGCCCGGTAAGGGCCTTCACAGGCCCGACCCTTCCCGTTCCCAGACCCATTCATTCAATCAACGACAAGAGGCCCGACGATGGACATCCGCGCCGCCGAGATCTCCGCGATCCTGAAGGATCAGATCAAGAATTTCGGCCAGGAAGCCGAAGTCACCGAGGTGGGTCAGGTTCTGTCCGTCGGTGACGGCATCGCCCGCGCCTACGGTCTCGACAGCGTCCAGGCCGGCGAGATGGTCGAGTTCGAGTCGGGCGTGCGCGGCATGGCCCTCAACCTCGAGCAGGACAACGTCGGCATCGTGATCTTCGGGTCGGATCGCGACATCAAGGAAGGCCAGACCGTCAAGCGCACGGGCGCCATCGTGGACGTCCCCGTCGGCAAGGCGCTGCTCGGCCGCGTCGTCGACGCGCTCGGCAACCCCATCGACGGCAAGGGCCCCATCGCCACCACCGAGCGTCGCCGCGTCGACGTGAAGGCGCCGGGCATCATACCGCGCAAGTCGGTCCATGAGCCGATGGCCACGGGCCTCAAGGCCATCGACGCCCTGATCCCCGTCGGTCGCGGCCAGCGCGAGCTCATCATCGGCGATCGCCAGACCGGCAAGACCGCCATCGCCCTCGACACGATCCTCAACCAGAAGCCGGCCCATGCGGGCACCGACGAGAACGCCAAGCTCTACTGCGTCTACGTCGCCATCGGCCAGAAGCGCTCCACCGTTGCGCAGTTCGTGAAGTCCCTCGAGGACAACGGCGCGCTCGAATACTCCATCGTCATCGCCGCCACGGCCTCCGACGCCGCGCCGATGCAGTTCATCGCGCCCTTCGCCGGCTGCGCCATGGGCGAGTACTTCCGCGACAACGGCATGCACGCCGTGATCGTATACGACGATCTCTCGAAGCAGGCCGTGGCCTACCGCCAGATGTCCCTGCTCCTGCGCCGCCCGCCGGGCCGCGAGGCCTATCCCGGCGACGTGTTCTACCTGCACTCGCGTCTCCTCGAGCGCGCCGCCAAGATGGGCGACGCCGCCGGCAACGGCTCGCTGACCGCCCTGCCGGTCATCGAGACCCAGGCCAACGACGTCTCGGCCTACATCCCCACCAACGTGATCTCGATCACCGACGGCCAGATCTTCCTCGAGACCGACCTGTTCTACCAGGGCATCCGCCCGGCGGTGAACGTCGGCCTCTCGGTCTCCCGCGTGGGCTCCTCGGCCCAGACGAAGGCCATGAAAAAGGTCGCCGGCAAGATCAAGGGCGAGCTCGCCCAGTATCGCGAGATGGCCGCCTTCGCGCAGTTCGGCTCGGATCTCGACGCCTCGACCCAGAAGCTCCTGAACCGGGGCTCGCGTCTCACCGAACTCCTGAAGCAGCCGCAGTTCTCGCCGCTGAAGATGGAAGAGCAGGTCGCGGTGATCTATGCCGGCGTGAACGGCTACCTCGACAACCTGCCGGTCTCGAAGGTCCGTCCGTTCGAGGACGCCCTGCTCTCGACCCTGCGCACGAAGCACGCCGATCTGCTCACCAAGATCCGCGACTCGAAGGACCTGTCGGACGACAGCGCCAAGACGCTGAAGGGCGTCGTCGAGGGCGTGGCCAAGTCGCTGGCCTAAGCCCCGACCTGACCGAGCCCTGGCCGGTCCCACGGGGACCGGCCCCAGTCAGTGAGGCGCCCGGAAGGCCGGGCGCCCCCTCCCGAGCCGTAGCGGATGGATCTGGAAGACACCCATGGCGAGTTTGAAGGATCTGCGTAACCGCATCGCGTCGGTGAAGGGAACGCAGAAGATCACCAAGGCCATGCAGATGGTCGCCGCCGCCAAGCTGCGGCGCGCCCAGATGGCCGCCGAGAGCGCGCGTCCCTACGCCGAGAAGATGTCCCAGGTGCTCGGCAACCTCGCGGCGAACCTCGTCGGCGGCGTCCAGGGACCCCGGCTCCTCTCCGGCACCGGCGCCGAGAAGACCCACCTCCTGATCGTCTGCACTGCCGATCGCGGCCTGTGCGGCGGCTTCAACTCGTCCATCGTGCGCCTCGCCCGCGAGCACATCCGCCGCCTGACGGCGGAGGGCAAGACGGTGAAGATCGTCACCGTCGGCAAGAAGGGCTACGACCTCCTGCGCCGCCAGTACCGCGACCAGATCATCGAGAACCGCGACCTGCGCGGCAACAAGCCGGTGGATTACGAGTTCGCCGCCGAGATCGCCGACAGCATCATCAGTCGCTTCGATGCGGGCGAGTTCGATGTCGCGACGCTGTTCTACTCGCGGTTCCGCTCGGTCATCGCGCAGGTTCCGACCGCACAGAAGCTGATCCCGGCTGAACTCCCCCAGGCCGGCGCCACGGCGCCCGACGCGGCCCTGCAGTTCGAGCCGAACGAGGAGACGATCCTCGACACGCTGCTGCCGCGCAACCTCACGGTTCAGGTGTTCCGCGCGCTCCTCGAGAACGCCGCCTCCGAACAGGGCGCCCGCACGGGCGCCATGGATTCCGCCACGCGCAACGCCGGCGAGATGATCAAGAAGCAGACGCAGATCTACAACCGCACGCGTCAGGCCATGATCACCAAGGAACTCATCGAGATCATCTCGGGCGCCGAAGCGCTCTAAGCGCTCCCCGACGCCCTGACCGCAACATCTCTCAAGGACCCGTAACATGGCGAACACCGCGATCCCCGGCTCCGGCTCGAACAAGGTCGGCAAGATCACCCAGGTCATCGGCCCCGTCGTCGACGTCCACTTCGACGGCCACCTTCCCGAAATCCTGAACGCCCTCGAGACGAAGAACAACGGCAGCCGCCTCGTTCTCGAAGTCGCCATGCAGCTCGGCGAGAGCACCGTACGCTGCATCGCCATGGACACCTCCGAGGGCCTCGTCCGCGGCCAGGAAGTGACCGACACCGGCGAGGCCATCAAGGTGCCGGTGGGCTTCAACACCCTCGGCCGCATCATGAACGTCATCGGCGAGCCCATCGACGAAGCCGGCCCGATCCAGTCCGACACCCTGCGCGCCATCCACCAGCCGGCGCCCGCCTATTCCGAGCAGTCCACCGAGTCGCAGATCCTCGTCACCGGCATCAAGGTGGTGGACCTCCTCGCTCCCTACGCCAAGGGCGGCAAGATCGGCCTGTTCGGCGGCGCCGGCGTCGGCAAGACCGTGCTGATCATGGAGCTCATCAACAACATCGCCAAGGTGCACTCGGGCTACTCGGTGTTCGCCGGCGTGGGTGAGCGAACCCGCGAGGGCAACGATCTCTACCACGAGATGATCGAGTCCAAGGTGAACATGGACCCGAAGGAGCACAACGGCTCGGCCGAAGGCTCCAAGTGCGCCCTCGTCTACGGCCAGATGAACGAGTCCCCCGGTGCCCGCTCGCGCGTGGCGCTGACCGGCCTCACCATCGCCGAGGACTTCCGCGATCAGGGCCAGGACGTGCTGTTCTTCGTGGACAACATCTTCCGCTTCACCCAGGCCGGCTCGGAAGTGTCGGCGCTGCTGGGCCGCATCCCCTCGGCGGTGGGCTACCAGCCGACGCTCGCCACCGACATGGGCGCCCTGCAGGAGCGCATCACCACCACCACCAAGGGCTCGATCACCTCGGTGCAGGCCATCTACGTGCCGGCCGACGATCTGACCGATCCGGCGCCCGCCGCCTCGTTCGCCCACCTCGACGCCACGACGGTGCTCTCGCGCTCCATCGCCGAGAAGGGCATCTACCCGGCCGTGGATCCCCTCGACTCCACTTCGCGCATGCTCAACCCCGCCGTTCTCGGCGACGAGCACTACAACGTCGCCCGTCAGGTTCAGCAGACCCTGCAGCGCTACAAGGCCCTGCAGGATATCATCGCCATCCTGGGCATGGACGAGCTTTCGGAAGAGGATAAGCTCACCGTGGCCCGCGCCCGCAAGATCGAGCGCTTCTTCTCGCAGCCGTTCTCGGTGGCCGAGATCTTCACGGGCTCGCCCGGCATCCAGGTGCCGCTGGCCGACACCATCAAGGGCTTCAAGGGCCTCGTGAACGGCGACTACGACGATCTGCCGGAGGCGGCGTTCTACATGGTCGGCACCATCGAGGACGCCAAGGAGAAGGCCAAGAAGATCGCGGCGGCCGCCTGATCTTGAACGCCAGGATCGGGCTCCTCCTCGTCGGCCTCGTTGTCGGCGGCTTGGTCGGGTATCTCACCCGGCCCCAGGCCGCCGAGATCAGAATCGGCGATTTCAGCCTCGAGGTTCAGGGCGACAAGCCGGCCGGTACGTCCGGGGGCGCCCTGACCACCGGCCAGATGCAGCACATCGGCATCTTCGCCGTCATCGGCGCGGCGCTCGGCCTCGGGATCGGCTTCGTCGCCGGTCGCGGCCGGGCC
This sequence comes from Methylobacterium adhaesivum, assembly GCF_022179065.1. Taxonomy (GTDB): domain Bacteria; phylum Pseudomonadota; class Alphaproteobacteria; order Rhizobiales; family Beijerinckiaceae; genus Methylobacterium; species Methylobacterium adhaesivum. The sequence continues at coordinate 338,446 of NZ_BPQD01000003.1, read as the reverse complement.
TGAACACGTCCACGGCGCACGGCCCCGGGCCGCGCGTCGTTTCTTGATAGCCACACACCCGAACCGGGATTCGCGACGTCATGGCCACCTTCCAGTTCGATTTCGTCGGCCCCGAGCGGACGGTGTATTCCGGCCCCATCGAGGCCGTGCAGCTTCCGGGCGTCGAGGGCGAGATGACCGTCCTGCCGGGCCACGCGCCCGTGCTGACGGCCCTGAAGGTCGGCGTCATCGTGATCAACGAGGCCGGTCACGCCGGCAAGCGCGTGCTCGTGCGCGGCGGCTTCGCCGATATCGGGCCGACCTCCGTCACGGTCATCGCCGAGCGGGCCAACCCGTTCGAGGAGATCACGCCGGAATCCCTCGACCGCGACATCGCCGCCATCGAGCTCCAGCGCGACGCGACGACGGATTTCGCCAAGAAGGAAGAGCTGAACGGCCAGATCGTCCAGCTGCAGGACGCCAAGGTCGCCCTGGCTTTCTGATCACGCGAGCGCGCGGGCGAGCAGGGCTTCCCGCGCCTCGGCCCCCTCCGGGCAGCCGGCCGCGAGCCAGTGCCCCCGCGCCTGGGCGAGACGCCGACCGATCTGCGGCCCCGCCGGAATCCCCCGCGCGACGAGGTCCGCCCCGGTGAGGGGAAAGGCCGGGATGGGGGTCTCGCCCCGCACCATCCGAGCGAGGAGATCGCGTGCTGGATCCGCGACCGCCGGACGTGTCCCTTCTCCCAGGGCCGCAAGTGCAAGATTCAGGGATCGCGCCCCGTGGATCGCCGCAAGGCCGCGCATGCCGGCCGTGTCGATCTCCACCCGGTCCTTCACCGCCGTCAGCGCGCGTCCATAGGCACCCAGATCGGCCTGCTCGGCTTTCGACAGGCGCAGGCAGCCGACCAGCCGTTCGGCATCGTCGCGGGAGAACACCGCGAGGGCGCCCAGCCGCGCTGGCGCATCGGAGGGCTCCTGGGCCACGCGCTCGAACCGCCACAGGTCACCGATCCCCGCGATGAGCCGGCCGAGAAGCCCGGTCTCGCTCAAGGTCGTGACGGCCGCCACGCTCGCGGGCGCAAGCAACAGCTTCAGGAGTTCCGCGCGAACCCGCTCGCGTGACAGGCCGTCGAGGGTGTCACGGGCGGCGATGCAAGCGGCCAGCCCCTCCGGATCGGGCGCGCCGGCGCCGTAGCGGGCGTGGAACCGGAAGAACCGCAGGATGCGCAACGCATCCTCGCGGATCCGAGTTCGGGCCTCCCCAATGAAACGCACGCGCCCCGCCGCGAGGTCCGCGATCCCGTCCGTGGTGTCGTGCACCGTGCCGGCGCCGTCCACCGAAAGGGCGTTAATGGTGAAATCCCGCCGCTCGGCATCACGGGCGAAATCGCGGCCGAACCGGACGACGGCGTGACGGCCGTCCGTCTCGACATCCTCGCGCAGGGTCGTGACTTCGAAGCCGGCGGAGCCCGCCATCAGCGTCACGGTGCCGTGCTCGATCCCCGTGGGAATGCTGCGCAGGCCCGCCGCCGCCGCGCGGGCGACGACGGTCTCGGGCGTGAGCGTGGTGGCCAGATCGATGTCGTCGGACGCGCGGCCGAGGAGCGCGTCGCGCACGCAGCCGCCGACCAAGCGTGACTCCTCACCCGGAGCCGCCAGGGCGGCAAGCACCCGTGCGACGCCGGGCATTAGCAGGAGACGGCGTGGGCCGTCCGGATCGAGACGTCTCACCGGAACTCTCCCGGCACCACGACGCCGTTCTCCAAATGCGGCGGCACGTAGCCACCGCGGTGGCGCTCGCCGAACAGGCCGGCCGCCACGAGGGCGAGGATCGCCAGAACGAGGCCCGTCATGGTCAGGCGGAAGATCTTGCCCTCCCAATGTACCTTGTCATGCGGATGCCGTCCGCTCAGGGCGAGGTAACCGGCGAACAGCAGGAACGGCAGGAGGAAGAGGGCGACTTCCTCAACGAGCTTACGGAGCATGAGAGTCTCGACGCGGGCCGGCGTGCGGTACGCCGGATCAGGGATAAAGCCGTTCGTGAAGGTTGTTCACGATGCCGGCCGTCACGCCCCAGATCCGGTGGGCGCCATAGGGAATCACATAGTAGCGCCGAGTGCGTCCCCGCCAGTCCGCGCTCTCGATTCGCCGCAGGCTGCGGTCGAGGAGATGGGCGAGGGGGGCCTCGAAGGTCGCCGCCACCTCGGCGGGGTTCGGGCGCAGGGGCGCGTCCGGATCGACGAGGCCGAGCACCGGGATCACGAGGAAGCCCGTGGCCGAGAGGTAGGGATCGAGGTAGCCGAGCGTGCGGATCGCCCGGGCTTCGAGGCCGATCTCCTCGTGGGCCTCGCGCAGGGCGGCCGCCGCGGGTGTGGCGTCGGCGGGATCGATCTTGCCGCCCGGAAACGCGATCTGCCCGGAATGGTCGCGCAGATGCGCCGAGCGCACGGTGAAGACGACGCCGAGCCCGTCGGGGCGGGGCACCACGGGCACCAGCACCGCCGCAGGGCGGTGCGGGCCGGGCGGCACCACGTCGATGCCGTCGAGGTCGTGGTCGCCCCGCGGGTTCGCGGTCGGGTCGCCGGGTCCCGGTGGGGCCGTGTCGAGATAGCGGGCGGCGCGGGCGACAAGGTCGGCGACGGCGTCGGGCCTCATGCCTCGGAGAGGGGGGCGATCCGGTGGAACGCGCCCCCGGCGGCGAGGCCGAGCCAGCCGTCGCGCTCCTCGGCCAGGGCCACGAGATCGTAGGTCAGCGCCCGCGTCACCAGGGCCCAGAGGCCGCGCCGGACATGGACGTAGGGACGCAAGCCCCCCGCCTCGTCCTGCTCGAACCGCAGGGCGTGGTCGGCATCGACGGCCACGAGGTCGTCGACATTGGTGCGCAGAGCGATGCGCCGGCCCTCGCCCTCGCCCTCCACCGCCATCTCGACGGCGACGAAGGCCGCGTCCTCGACGGTGATGCCGACGCTCTCCACCGGCGTCACCAGCACCACCCGGCCGTCGGGCTCGCGGCGCAGGATCGAAGCGAACAGCTTCACCAGGGCCGGGCGCCGGATCGGCGCACCATCGTGGAACCACGTGCCGTCGGCGGCGATGCGCATGTCGATGGGCCCGCAATAGGGCGGATTCCACTGCTCGACGGGCGGGGGACCGCGCCGGGGCAAGTCGCCGAGGGCGGCACTCAGGCGATCGATGGTGGGGTCGGATTCGGTGGGCGTCATGGCGAGCAAGATAGGGTTTCGCGAGCGCCCGGGACAGGGTCGATTCGCGGCCCGAAAGGCACTGTCAAATCCGGCGATGCGCCTGCGGCGTCGCGCCGACCTTGCCAGGGCGGCGCAAACGGCGCCACACTCCGGCTTCCTAGAACACCGCCATCGACCCGCGAGAGGTCGAGGCGGCCCCGCGAGGACCGACACCGCATGACGCAAGGCTCCCAGCCGGCCACGGCTCTCGACGACGGCATCGTCGCCACGGCGGAAGCGTGTCTCGGGGCCGTGGGCAAGGCGCGCGAGGCGGTCCACCGGGTGATCTTCGGCCAGGAGCAGGTGGTCGATCTCTCGCTCATCACGATCCTCGCCGGGGGCCACGGCCTGCTCGTCGGCCTGCCCGGCCTCGCCAAGACCAAGCTGGTCGAGACCCTCGGCACGGTGCTCGGCCTCGACGGTCGCCGTGTGCAGTTCACCCCCGACCTCATGCCCTCCGACATCCTCGGCACCGAGATCCTGGACGAGGACGCCAACCGACATCGCTCGTTCCGCTTCGTGAAGGGGCCGGTCTTCACCCAGCTCCTCATGGCCGACGAGATCAACCGCGCGAGCCCGCGCACCCAGTCGGCCCTGCTCCAAGCGATGCAGGAGCATTTCGTCTCGGTCGCCGGCGAGCGCCACGACCTGCCGCGCCCCTTCCACGTGCTCGCGACCCAGAACCCCATCGAGCAGGAGGGCACCTACCCGCTGCCCGAGGCCCAGCTCGACCGGTTCCTCCTCGAGATCGACGTCGGCTATCCCGACCGCGCCGCCGAGCGCCGTATCCTCATCGAGACCACGGGTATCGACGATCACAAGCCGCAGGCGGTGATGGACACCGAACAGCTTCTCACGGCCCAGCGCCTCGTGCGCCGTCTGCCCGTGGGCGACGCGGTGGTGGACGCGATCCTCGACCTCGTGCGCTCGGCCCGGCCCGAGGGCGGCGATCCGTCCCTCAAGGGCAAGCTCCTGTGGGGCCCCGGGCCGCGTGCCAGCCAGGCCCTGACCCTGGCGGTGCGCGCTCGCGCTCTCATCGAGGGCCGCGTCGCGCCCTCCATCGCCGACGTGAAGGCGCTGGCCGAACCCGTCCTCAAGCACCGCATGGCCCTGAGTTTCGCCGCACGCGCCGACGGCGAGACCGTTCCGGGTCTCATCGCCGGGCTCGCGGCCAAGCTGTAAGCCATGGCCAAGGCCCCCACGCGGATGGCCCCCACGCGGGTCCTCCCCGCAGAGGCCCGCACGCCGGGTCGGCGCGAGACCGAGAGTGCGCTTGGCCTCGCCGAGCGGATGCCGCGCCTGATCCTTGAAGCCCGGCGGGTCTCGACGACGCTGGCCCACGGCCTCCACGGCCGCCGCCGGGCGGGACCGGGCGAGAGCTTCTGGCAGTTCCGCCCCTTCGTGGCCGGGGAGGCGGCCGCGCGCATCGACTGGCGCCGCTCGGCCCGCGACGACCGGCTCTACGTGCGCGAGCGCGAGTGGGAGGCGGCCCACAACATCTGGTTCTGGGTCGACCGCTCCGCTTCCATGGGCTTTGCCTCGCACCTCGCCCAGGCCCCGAAGGTCGAGCGCGCCCTGGTCCTGGCCTTCGCCCTCGCCGACACCCTGGTGGAGGGCGGCGAACGCGTGGGCCTGCTCGGCCTCACCCGCGCGGTCACCTCGCGGCGCATCGTCGAGACCCTGGCGCAGGCCCTCGTCGAGGATCGGGACGGGCTCACGAAGGATGCGCCGCCCCGCGCCACGCCGGGCCGCTTCGACGAGGCGATCCTCGTCGGCGACTTCCTCTCGCCCCTGGCCGAAGTGAAGGCCACCGTCGACGCCATCGCGGCACACGGCACCCACGGCCACCTCGTGGTGATCGCCGATCCCGTGGAAGAGACGTTTCCGTTCTCGGGGCAAGCGGTGCTGCACGATCCGGAGACCGACCGAAGCCTCGCCATCGGCGATGCCGGGGCCTGGGGCGAAGCCTATCGGGATCGCCTCGCCGCGCACCGGGCGGGTCTCGCCGAGATCGCCCGCGCCCAAGGCTGGACCCTGACCCTCCACCGTACCGACCGACCGGCCAGCGAAGCCGCCCTTCGCCTGCTCACCCTCGTGGCCGCCGCGCGCGGGACCGGCTGAGGATCGACACCGTGCTCGGATTGCCCCTGACCTTCGCCGCCCCCCTGGCGCTCGCCGCCCTCGTCGCCCTGCCGGCCCTGTGGTTCCTGCTGCGGGTGACGCCGCCGCGCCCGCGCCGCATCGACTTTCCGCCCCTGCGGATCATGGCCGACCTGCTGCCGCGCCGCGAGACGCCGGCGCGCACGCCGCCCTGGCTCCTCATCTTGCGCCTGCTCGCCGCCGCCTGCCTCATCCTCGCCGTGTCCGGCCCGGTCTGGAACCCCTCGGGCCTCGGGGGTGATCCGGGCCGCACGCCCCTCCTGGTGCTGATCGACAATGGATTCTCCGCCGCCCACGATTGGCGCGAGCGCCTGGCGGTCGCCGACGACGCCGTCGAGACCGCCGCGCGGGACGGGCGCCCCGTCGCCCTGGTGGCTCTCGCCGAACCGGTGGCGCCGATCGAGGCACGGGTTCCAGCCGACGCCCTCGAACGCCTGCGCGCCATCGCGCCCCGGCCATATCTCGCCGCGCGGTCCGCCCATCTGCCCGGCCTGGCGGCGTTCCTCGAACGCACGCCGAGGGCCTCCGCCCTGTGGATCAGCGACGGCGTCACGCTCTCGGGCGAGGACACCTTCGCCAAGGGGCTGGCCGATCTCGTCGCCCGGCACGGCACGGCGCTGACCATCCTGCGGGCGGCCCAGCCGCCAGCTCTCGCCCTGTCGGCGGCGGAATCCGGCGGACGTCTCACGGCCCATGCCCTGCGGGCGGCGGCCAACGGCCGCGACGGCGGCACCGTGCGGGCCCTCGACCAGAAGGGTCTGCCGCTCGCCGCGCAGGACTTCACCTTCGCGGAGGGCGCCAGCGAAGCCGAGATCGGCTTCGACCTGCCGGTGGAACTGCGCAACGGCATCAGCCGCCTCGAGATTCTCAACGAGCGTTCGGCGGGGGCCGTCACCCTCGTGGACGAGCGCGGCAAGCGCCGCCGCGTCGGCCTCGTGTTCGGCGGCACCAGCGATCAGGCCCAGCCGCTCCTGGCGCCGACCCACTACCTGTCCAAGGCCCTGACGCCGTTCGCCGACGTTCAGGAGCCACGCGGCGCCAAGGGGGTCGCCGAATCCATCGCCCAGATGCTCGACGGACAGGTCTCCGTCCTCGTGCTCGCCGATGTCGGCGCCCTCGACGCCGCGACCCTGGAGCGGGTCGAAGCCTTCGTCGATGCCGGCGGCCTGCTCCTGCGCTTCGCCGGCCCGCGTCTGGCCGCCGGCAACGATCCCCTCGTGCCCGTGCGCCTGCGTCGTGGCGGGCGCACGCTGGGAGGAACCCTGTCGTGGGACAGCCCCAAGACCCTGGCGCCGTTCGCCCCCGAAAGCCCCTTCGCCGGCCTCACGCCGCCGGCTGATATCGGGGTGCGCCGCCAGATCCTGGCCGAGCCGGACGGCGACCTGCCGGGCCGCACCTGGGCCTCCCTGCAGGACGGGACGCCCATCGTCACGGCGCAGAAGCGGGGGCAGGGGCTCGTGGTTCTGTTCCACGTCACCGCCGACACCACGTGGTCGAACCTGCCCCTGTCGGGCCTGTTCATCGACATGCTGCGCCGGGTGGTGGCGCTTGCCGGCACCGGTGCGGCCCCCGCCGGCGAGGTGGCCCGTGCGCCCGCCGCGATCCTCGCCCCGCGCCTGACCCTCGACGGATTCGGCGCCCTCGGAACCCCGCCCGCCGGCGCCACAGCAGTTCCGGCTGATTATGCCGAGCGCGGCTCGTTCGAGCATCCGCCCGGCCTGTACGGCCCGCCGGAGGGCGGCATCGCCGTCAACGCCCTGACGGCGGCCGACCGCCTGAAACCCCTCGACTTCGCCCCCCTCGCCACCGCCCGCACGGGGTCCCTCGCGGGTGCCGAAACCCTGGATCTCCGCGCGACGCTCTTCACCCTGGCCCTCATGCTCCTCCTCCTCGACACCCTAGCGGGCCTCTGGCTCGGTGGCTTCCTGCGCCGGGGCGGCGGGCGGGCCGCGGTGGCCGCCCTCGTGCTGGTCTGCCTCTCGGCGCCCGGCCTCATCCCGAACCCAGCCCTGGCGCAGGCCCAAGCCCCTAGCCGGCCGAACGGCATCGAATCGGCCCTCGTCACTCGCCTCGCCTACGTGATCACCGGTGACGAGGCGGCCGATGAGGCGAGCCGGGCGGGCCTGTCGGGTCTGACGCAGGTGCTCGCCAACCGCACCGCCCTGGAGCCGGGCGAGCCCATCGGCATCGATCCGGCCAAGGACGAGCTCGCCTTCTTTCCCCTGATCTACTGGCCCATCGTCGCCGGCCGGCCCCAGCCGAGCGCCGTCGCGATCCGCCGCATCGACGCGTTCATGCGCAACGGCGGCACCGTGCTGTTCGACACCCGCGACGCGCTCACCGCCCGCCCCGGCGGGCCGCCGACACCGGAGGCGCTCTATCTGCGCACCATGCTGTCCACCCTCGAAGTCCCCGAGTTGGAGCCGGTGCCGGCCGACCACGTGCTGACCAAGGCGTTCTACCTCGTGGACAATTTTCCCGGCCGCTACGCCACGGGCCAAACCTGGGTCGAGGCCCTGCCACCGGCGGCGGAAGGCACCGAACGTCGCCCGGCGCGGGCGGGCGACGGCGTCTCGCCCATCATCATCACGGGCAACGATCTCGCCGCCGCCTGGGCCGTGGGCCGACGCGGCGAGCCCCTCTACCCCGTGGTGGGCGGCGAGGAGCGCCAACGCGAGATGGCGTTCCGCGGCGGCGTGAACGTCGTGATCTACACCCTCACGGGCAACTACAAGGCGGATCAGGTCCACGTTCCGGCCCTACTGGAGCGCTTGGGCCAATGAACACAGCGACACCGAAACTGCGGGAGGCCGCGCGCCGATGCTGAGCCTCAGCTTCACGCCCCTCGTTCCCTGGCCGGTCCTCGCGGGGTTCGGCGTGCTCGTCGCCGTGTTCGCCGTGCTGGCGATCCTGGCGCGCGGCGGCACGGCGATCCTGCGCGCCCTGGCGCTCGCCCTGGTGCTCTTCGCCCTCGCCAATCCGGCGCTGGTCCGGGAGGACCGCGAACCGGTCAAGGACGTCGTCGCCGTGGTGGTGGACCGTTCGGGTTCGCAGGGGCTCGGCGACCGGCCGGCCATGACCGATGCCGTGCGGGCCGAACTCCAGCGCCGCTTCGGCGCCCTCACGGGGATCGAGCCGCGCTTCGTCGACGTGCCCGACGCCAAGGACAGCGACGAGGGCACCAAGCTGTTCACCGCCCTGTCGCAGGCCCTGGCCGACGTGCCGCCCGAGCGCGTGGCCGGGGTGGTGATGCTGACCGACGGCGTGGTGCACGACATTCCGGCTTCCGCCGCGGCTCTGGGCATCAAGGGGCCGCTGCACGTCCTCGTCACCGGGCACCCGGACGAACGCGATCGTCAGATCAAGCTCATCGAGGCACCGCGCTTCGGCATCGTCGGCCGCGATCTCACGATCCGCGCGGAGGTGATGGAGCGCGGCGGCACCGGCACCGCCGTAGTCACCGTCCGGCGCGACGGCGAGGAGGTGGGCCGGCGCACATTCCCCACGGGAAAGCCGTTCTCCCTCACCATGCGGATCGAGCACGGTGGCCCCAACGTCGTCGAGGTCGAGGTCGAGCCCCTGCCCGGCGAACTCACTGTCGTGAACAACCGCGCGGTTCTGCCCATCGAGGGCATCCGCGAGAAGCTGAGGGTGCTGCTGGTCTCGGGTGAACCGCACCAGGGCGAGCGCACCTGGCGCAACCTTCTCAAATCCGACGCCAACGTCGACCTCGTACACTTCACGATTCTCAGGCCGCCGGAGAAGCAGGACGGGACGCCGATCTCGGAGCTGTCGCTCATCGCATTCCCGACGCGCGAGCTGTTCGTCCAGAAGATCAAGGACTTCGACCTCATCATCTTCGATCGCTACGCCAACCAGAGCGTGCTGCCCTCGGCCTATTTCGACAACATCGTCCGTTACGTCCGTGATGGCGGCGCGCTCCTCATCGCGGCGGGCCCGGAATTCGCCGGTCAGGCGAGCCTTGCGCGCACGCGTCTCGCCGCGATCCTGCCGGGCGAGCCCAACGGCCGCGTGGTCGAGCAGCCCTACAAGGCCGGCCTCACCGCCACCGGCACCCGCCATCCCGTCACCCGGGCGCTTCCGGGTTCGGAGGCGTCGCCGCCGGCCTGGGGCGACTGGCTGCGCATCGTCTCGGCGGGGGTGAAGCCCGGCATCCAGCCGATCCTCCAGGGCCCGAACGCCCTGCCGCTGCTGGCCCTCTCGCGCGAGGAGAAGGGCCGCGTCGCCCTCCTGCTCTCGGACCATGCCTGGCTGTGGGCGCGGGGCTACCAGGAGGGCGGTCCCTATCTCGACCTCCTGCGCCGCCTCGGCCATTGGCTGATGAAGGAGCCGGCCCTGGAGGAGGAGGCCCTGCGCGCCCAGACCACGGGGCACGGCCGCGAGGTCCGCGTCGAGCGCCAGACCATGGCCGACACCATCGAGCCCGTAACCGTCACGGGCCCCACGGGAAGCGAGCGGACCCTGGCCCTGACGCAGGCCGAACCCGGCCTGTTCTCGGCGACCTTCGAGGCCGAGCAGCTCGGGCTGCATACCCTGCGCTCGGGCAACCTCGTCGCCTTCGTCAGCGTCGGCCCGCCGAACCCGCGCGAGCTCACCGACGTGTTCAGCGACACCGACCGGCTCAAGGCTCTGGCCGAGGCCACGGGCGGCTCGATCCGCCGGGTCGCGGAGGCCGGCGGCACGGTGGTGCCGCGCGTCCAGACCGTGCGCGGCGGGCGCGCGAGCGGGGCCGACTGGATCGGCTTCCGTCCAAGTGACAGCGCCAACATCCGTGGCGTCGCGGTCTATCCCCTGGCCCTCGGGCTATGGGCCCTCGCGGCCCTCGCGGCGGCGGTGCTCGCCATGTGGCTGGTGGAGGGGCGGCGCGGCCGGGCCGCGTGATCAGGCGTCCGCTCGGGCGAAGCGGAGACCGGATCACGAAGCCCGCGCGGCGCTTGCGCAAAGCCCGGATCCGCCATCCCGAAAGGATCGACCGGATCAACTAGGAGGTCGATCGTGAGGGATGGGAAACCACGTTCCGTCATGGGGCGCGGCAGTTAAGGTCCGTTCAGGTAAGAGTATCGCATAAGTCAAGGCCACCGCCCTGCGCAGTCCGGACCGAGCGACGCGATGCCCCTCTCCCTCGTCGATCCCGCCGCACCCACCCGAGCCGATGCGGACAGCATGCGGCTCTCGGAACTCCTCGGGGCCCTGAGCCATGCCCTCGACCTGACCGAGGGCCAGCCGGAGGGGCATTGCGTCCGCGCCTGCTGGATCGGCACCCATATCGGCCGCGCCATGGGGCTGCCGGACCTGCAACTCTGGGAACTGTACTATACGATCCTCTTGAAGGACCTCGGCTGCTCGTCCAACGCCGCGCGCATCTGCCAGCTCTACATGGCCGACGATCTGCAATTCAAACACGACTACAAGACCGTCAGCGACCGGCTGCCCCAGGTGCTCGGCTTCGTCTTCTCGCATACGGGCCTGAAGGCCGGCCTCGCGGACCGTTTTCGCGCCATCCTCAACATCTTGCAGAACGGCGGCGAGATCGCTCAGGAACTCATCGAGACCCGCTGCCAGCGCGGCGCCGACATCGCCCGGCAGATGCGGTTTCCCGAGGCCGTCTGCGGCGGCATCCTCGCCCTCGACGAGCATTGGAACGGGCAGGGGAAGCCGAACAAGCTCGCCGGCCCGGCGATTCCGCTCTACGCGCGCATCGCCCTGCTCGCGCAGATCGTGGACGTGTTCCACCGTTCGGCCGGTCGCGAGGCCGCCATGGCGGAGATCCGCTCGCGAACGGGAAGCTGGTTCGATCCGCAGGTGGTGGCGGCCTTCGAGGGAGTGGCCGCCTCCGAGGCGTTCTGGACGGTCCTGGCGTCCGACAGCGTCGAGGACGCGGTGTTCGCCCTCGAACCGGCCCAGCGCCAGATCGTCGTCGATGAGGATTACCTCGACGACATCGCCCGCGCCTTCGCGCAGGTGATCGATTCGAAGAGCCCGTTCACCTCCGGTCATTCCGAGCGGGTCGCCGTCTATGCCGACCTGATCGCGGAAGAGCTCGGCCTCGAAGCCGAGCGGCGCCGCTGGCTCAAGCGGGCGGCCCTCCTGCACGACATCGGCAAGCTCGGGGTCTCCAACACCATCCTCGACAAGAACGGCAAGCTCGACGAGTCCGAATGGATCGCGATGCGCAATCACGCGTCGCTCTCGGAGAACATCCTTGGCCGGGTCGTCGCGTTCCGCGACATGGCCCGCATCGGCGGCGGGCACCACGAACGCCTCGACGGCAAGGGCTATCCCCGTGGCCTCGCGGGCGAGGCCATCTGCATCGAGACCCGCATCGTCTCGGTGTCGGACGTGTTCGACGCGCTCACGGCCCATCGCCCCTATCGGGCGGCGATGCCGATCCCCAAGGCCCTGGAGATCATGCGGGACGAGATCGGAACGTCGTTCGATCCGGCGTGCTTCGCGGCCCTGGAACGGGCGCTGGTGCGCCTCGAGACCCTCGACGCGGCGGCCTGACCCGTCGGTTGCCCTCGGCGGCCCCGCGCAGCCTCACGCCCCACGGCCGGAGAAGAACCGCGCGATCTCCGCCGCCGCGCGGTCCGGCGCCTCGCGATGCGGGAAGTGGCCGACGCCCTCGAACGGCGCGAGGTCAAGATCCGCGAAGGTTTCGCCGAGGCGGTCAGTCCAGGCATAGGGGAACAGTGGATCGGCGGTGCCCCAGCGGATGCAGGTCGGCACGGCGATGGCGGGCTGCGGCGGGGCTTCGCCCCGGATCATGGCGAGGCGTCCTCCCTGCGCGCTCACGTACCAGTTGAAGCCGCCCTGAAGATTGCCCGGGGCCATGAAAGTGTCGACGAAGGCCTCGAGCACCGCGTCGAAGGCGGCCGGGTTGCCGCCGGCCCAGTGGCGCAGGAAGTGGCCGATGTGGAGCCGGCAGGCCTCGCGCGACGAGCCGACGAGGGCGGCGGCGAACGGCTTCACGTGAAACGATTGATACCAGATCTCGGCGAGCATCTCGGGTGCGGCGAGGCGGGGACCGATGCCGGGATAGGGGCAATCGAAGAAGAGCAGGCCGGTGAGCCGCTCGGGCGCCGCGCGGGCCAGCGCCTGCCCGACGTAAGCGCCGACATCGTGGCCGACGAGGCCGGCGCGCGGAATGTCGAGGGCGTCGAGGAGGCCGAGCATATCGGCGGCGTGCACTTCGGCACCGGCTTTATCGGAGGGGCCGGCATCGGGCTTCTCGCTGGCGCCGAAGCCGCGCAGATCCGGGACGACGAGGTCGAACCGGTCGGCGAGCCGGGTCATCACCGGCTCCCAGGTGAGCCAGAATTCAGGCCAGCCGTGCAGGAGGAGGAGGGGCTGGCCCCGTCCCATGCGCGCGACATGAAGGGTGATGCCGTTGGCCCGCACGGTCTCGTGGCGGATGGTCGAGGGGCTGTCCGTCATCTGTCACCTCCGCGCGGTCGCCGCGCGAAGCGTCAACGCGGGCGCACTGCACTCACGTTCCCCGCCACGGTCTCACGGGCGCCGGGCACGAGTTCGCAGCACAGGAACCGGGCAGGATCGACGGGGCCGGGCGGGATCAACCGGCCGGGCGGCACCGGCGTGAAGCCGAAACGGCGGTAATAGGGTGCGTCGCCGACCAGCACGACGAGGCCGTGGCCGGCGGCGCGGGCGGCGTCGAGGGCCTTGTTCATCAACGCTCCACCGATGCCGCGTCCCTCGAAGCTCGGATCGACGGTGAGGGGCCCGAGCACGAGGAGCGGCCCGCCGGCTTGCGCCGGCCACAGGCGTACGGAGCCGACGAGGTAGGAGCCGACGAGGGCCGCGAAACACAGGTCGGCCACGGGCGCGCTGCCCTCGCGCAAGCGGTAGGCGGTGCGGGCGAAGCGCCCTGGCCCGAAGGCGCGGGCGTGCAGGCGCTCGATGCCGTGCGTGTCGCCCGGATGCTCCGTGCGCAGGATCAGCGGCAGGGCAGTCACGTGCCGCGGGCCGAGAAGTCGATGCGCGGGTCGATCCAGGTGTACATCAGGTCCGAGAGGAGGTTCACCGCCAGCCCCACGAGGGAGAAGATGTACAGGGTCGCGAACACCACGGGGTAATCCCGCCCGACGATGGAGGTGAACGACAGAAGCCCGAGGCCATCGAGGGAGAAGATCGTCTCGATGAGGAGCGAGCCCGTGAAGAAGGCCGAGATGAACGCCGCCGGGAAGCCCGCGATGACGATGAGCATGGCGTTGCGAAAAACGTGCCCGTAAAGCACGCGGCGCTCGGACAGGCCCTTCATCCGGGCGGTGAGCACGTACTGCTTGCGGATCTCGTCGAGGAACGAGTTTTTCGTCAGGAGGGTCGAGGTAGCGAAGGCCCCGAGCACCAGGGCCGTGAGTGGCAAGGCCATGTGCCAGGCGTAGTCCACGGCCTTGCCCCACAGGCTCAAGGTGTCGAAGTTCTCGCTGGTGAGACCGCGCAAGGGGAAGATTTGGAGGAACGAGCCGCCGGCGAACAGGATGATGAGGGCGATGCCGAACAGGAAGCTCGGAATCGCGTAGCCGACGATGACGACGCCCGAGGTCCAGAGGTCGAAGCGCGAGCCGTCCCGCACGGCCTTGCGGATGCCCAGCGGAATCGAGATGGCGTAGGAGATGAGCGTCATCCACAGCCCGAGGGAGATCGACACCGGCAGGCGCTCGCGGATCAGCTGCAGCACCGAGACGTCACGAAAGTAGCTGTTGCCGAAATCGAACCGGGCGTAATCCCAGATCATCTTCAGGAAGCGTTCCGGGGCCGGCTTGTCGAAGCCGAACTGCTGCTCGAGCTTCTTGATGAAGGCCGGATCGAGCCCCTGCGCCCCGCGATAGCGCGCGTTGGTCTCCCCCCCGCCAGAAGTGGCCCGCGCCGCGCCACCGAGATCACCCGCCCCGCCGGTGACGCGCGACAGGCTGCCCTCGCCCTGGCCCTGGAGCTGGGCCAGCACCCGCTCGACGGGGCCGCCGGGGGCGAACTGCACGATGACGAAGGTGATGAGCATGATGCCGAGGATGGTGGGCACCATGAGGGCGAGGCGGCGCAGGATGTAGGCGAACAAGCGGACAAACCTCAGTTGCGGCCGATGCGCCGGGCATGTTCCGCATCGTACCACCACACGCCCGGCACGCCGAGGTCGTAGGCCGGCCCCTTCTGCGGACGGCCGTAGACGTCCCATAGGGCGAGGCGGTGATCGGCCTTGTACCACATGGGCACCCAGTAGCGGCCGGCCCGCAGGGTCCGGTCGAGGGCGCGGCAGGCGGTGACGAGGTCGGCCCGGGTCCGGGCATCGGCGACCCGGTCGATGAGCCGGTCCACGGCCGGATTCGCGATGCCCGCGAGGTTGTTGGAGCCTGGGGTTCCGGCGCTCCGCGACCCGTAGGATTCGCGCAGTTCGGCGCCTGGATTCATCCCGCTGGCATAGCGCCGTGCCGTGACGTCGAAGTCGAAATCCTTGAGGCGGGACTGGTACTGCGAGGCATCGACGAGGCGGATCCGCGCCTTGATGCCGATGAGCCCGAGGTTGCGGATGAACGGATGCGTCACCGGCTCGAACACCGGGTCGCTGTCGAGGAACTCGATCTCAAGGGGCTTGCCGCCGGGAAGCCGCACGACGCCGCCCTCGCGGGTGCAGCCGGCCTCGCGCAGGAGGGCCACGGCACGGCTGAGATTGGCCCTGTCCTGGCCCGACCCGTCGGAATCCGGCGGGCTCCAGGCCTCGCCGAACACCTCCGCGGGCAGGTCGGCGCGCAAGGGGTCGAGGAGGGCGAGTTCGGCGGCGTCGGGCGTCCCCGTGGCCTTGAGGTCTGAGTTCTCGAAGAACGAGGCCGTACGAAGATAGCTGCCGTAGAACAGGTTCTTGTTCGACCATGCGAAGTCGAAGCACAGGCCGATCGCCTCGCGCACCCGGGCGTCGCGGAACGCCTCGCGGCGGGTGTTGAGGAACCAGCCCTGCGTCCCCGAGGGGCGCGCATCGGGTAGCACCTCCTTGCGCACCCGGCCTTCGGTCACGGCGGGAAAGTCGTAGAGCGTTGCCCAGACCCGGGCGGTGAACTCCTCGCGGAAGGTGAACGCCCCGCTCTTGAACGCCTCGAACCCCACCTGCCGATCGCGGAAATACTCGTACCGGATGGCGTCGAAATTGTTCTGGCCGACGTTCACCGGCAGATCGGCGCCCCAGTAATCGGCCACCCGCTGCAGTTCGATGAAGCGGCCGGGCTCCAGGCGTCCGACCTGATACGGGCCGGAGCCGAGCGGGGGCTCCAGGGACGACGCCTCGAAGTCGCGCTTGTCGTAGTAGGCCGCCGAGAACACTGGCAGAGTCGCGACGAACAGCGGCAGATCACGGCTGCGGCCGGGTTCGAAGCGGACCACCACGGTCTCGTCGCCCTCGGCCACGGCTTCGCGCATGTCGCGGATGACCTGCGCGATCTCGGGATGGCCCTTCGCCTTCAGGAGGGTGAGGGAGAACGCCACGTCCCGCGCGGTGAGGCGGGAGCCGTCGTGGAACCGCGCCTGGGGCCGCAGGGCGAAGCGGTAGGTCAGGCCGTCGTCGGAGACCTCCACCGCGCGGGCGACGAGTCCGTAGAGGGCATCGGGTTCGTCCAGCGCCCGCACCATCAGGGAATCGAAGGTGAGGTTCATGCCCGCCGCGCCGTCCCCGCGCAGGACGTAGACGTTGAGGGTGTTGAAGGTGTCGCCGGCCTGGTTGCCGAAGGTCGAGGTCAGCTGCGCCGAGAATCGGCCGCCGCGCGGGGCTTCCGGGTTCACGTAGTCGAAGTTCCGGAAGTCCGCCGGGTACTTCAGGTCGCCGAAGCTCGACAGGCCGTGGCGGGCCTGTCCTTCCGCCACGCCCCGCCTCGGCAGCGCGGCGGCGGCGGCGAGCGCGCCGGCGCCGAGAACGAGGGTGCGCCGGGTCGCGCCGCTCAACGGGGGGCTCCGGTCTTGGCGGCGAGCGCCTCGTCGTACCACCACGTGGTCGGGAATCCGGAGCTGCCGTAGGTCGGCAGGACCTTGGGCCGATTGAACCGGTTCCACCGGATCGTCCGCGAGACGTTGGAGGCCCATTGCGGCACCACGTAGTCGTGGGCGAGCAGCACCCGGTCGAGCGCATGGGTGGCGGCGAGGACGGTGGGCCGGTCTTTGGCGTAGATCACCTTCTCCACCAGGGCGTCGATGCCCGGATCCTTGATGCCGATGAGGTTGCGCGAGCCCTCCTTGCCGGCGGCGGCCGAACCCCAGAACTCGCGTTGCTCGTTGCCGGGCGAGAGGGATTCGGGCCAGGACGCCGTGGTGATGTCGAAATCGAAGGCGCGGATGCGGTTCTGGTACTGCGCCTGATCGATGACCCGCAGGTTGCTCTGGATGCCGATGAGCTTGAGCTGGGCGGCGAACGGCAGGATCACCCGCTCGAACACGCTCTGGAACTCGAGGAACTCGACGGTCAGCGGCTCGCCCGTCTTGGCGTTGACCATCTGGCCGCCGCGCAGCTCGTAGCCGGCCTCCTTCAGGAGGCGCACGGCCTCGCGCAGGTTGGCCCGCACGGCGTCGGGCGTGCCGGCGACGGGGTTGGTGTAGGGGGTGGTGAAGACCGAGGCCGGAACCTTGTCGCGTACGCTTTCGAGGATCGCCAGCTCCTCGCCCTGGGGCAGGCCGGAGGACGCGAGTTCCGAGCCGTAGAAATACGAGTCGATGCGCTTGTAGAGGCCGTAGAACAGCGACCGGTTCATCTCCTCGAAGTTCATGGCGAGGTTGAAAGCCCGGCGCACGCGCGGATCGGCGAACTTCGCCCGGCGGGTGTTGAAGGCGAAGGCCTGCATGTTGCCGTTGCCGCGATCGGGGAACTCCTCCTTGACGAGGCGGCCCTCCTTCACGGCCGGGAAATCGTCATAGGCGGTGGCCCAGTTGCGGGCGATGTTCTCGGGCCGGAAGTCGTAGAGGTCGCCCTTCAGGGCCTCGATCTGCACGGTGGCATCGCGAAAATACTCGAACCGCATGGTGCCGAAATTGTTGCGGCCGACATTCACCGGCAGATCCTTGCCCCAGTAATCGGCCACGCGCTCATAAGTGGCGCTGCGGCCCGGCTCGAACTTGGCCAGCCGATAGGGGCCGGAGCCGAGGGGGATTTCGAGCGTGGTCTGCGTCACGTCGCGGGGACGCCCCTGCGCGTCCGTGCCGGTCCACCAGTGCTTGGGCAACACGCGCAACTGCCCGATCACCTGGGGAAGCTCGCGGTTGCCGGCCTCCGCGAAGGTGAAGGTCACTTCGCGCGGCCCCGTCACCTCGGCCTTCGTCACCGTCTGGTAATAGGCGGCCAGCGACGGGCTGTTCTCCTTCTGCACGGTGAAGGACCACACCACGTCCTCGGGGGTGATCGGCTGGCCGTCATGCCAGCGCGCGCCCTCGCGCAGGCGATAGGTGACGGCGGAGAGGTCGTCGGAGAGGCGCAAGCCCTCGGCGAGGAGGCCGTAGGAGGAGAACGGCTCATCGGCCGACTCGGTCATCAGGGTATCGTAGATCTGGGCGATGCCGTTCTCGAGGTCGCCCTTGCGACCCGCCACAACGATGTTGAAGTTGTCGAAGCCCCCCTGGGCCCCGAGGCGCACGAGGCCGCCCTTGGGGGCCGCCGGATCGGCGTAGTCGAAATGCGTGAAGCCCGGCCCGTATTTCGGCTCGCCCATGAGGGTGACGGCGTGGCGCCACGCGCCGGACGGGGTCTTCTCGGAGGCGGATTGACCCACCGGATCGGGGGCGGCGCGTGCCGCCGGGGTGAGCGTGCAGAGGGCCAGGGAGGCGGCCAGCAATCGTCCGATCAGGGCGTGTCGCATCACGATGGGGCGGTCTTTCCGAGTGCGTCCAGGGCCTTCCGCGTGTCGTCCGCGCGACGACGGCAGGGGGCTGTTCTAGGACGGACGGAGGGGCGGCGCCAAGGGTGCGCATCCGCGCAAGGACGGCGCGAGGAGGGCGCGCATCCGGTTCGGAAAGGCTCGGCGCAAAGGCTTCGAGCCGAAAACGCCAAGGCCACCGCAGTCAAAAGGTTTCGCGAACAGCGCCGCCCCCCGCTCCCGGGAGGAGAGGGGGCCGGTCGTGCTCTACGCCAATCCGTCGAGGCCCCCGAAAGCACCCGCGCGGGAACGTGGGTATCCAGCAGACATCCGGGAGAAGTGTTCCACGTTCGCCGGACGCCGATCCGATCGGCGGGAGACGGCCTTACGGGACCGGCTTCGCGTCAGCCGGCTTGGCCTCGGCCTTCTTCTCGGCCGCCGGCAGGGGGGCGGGGCTGTCGGACAGGGTGCGCAGATAGGCGATGACGTCGGCGCGCTCGGTCGGCGAGGCGATGCCGGCGAACGCCATCTTGGTGCCGGCGGCATAGGCCTTCGGGTTGGTCAGGAAGTGATCCAGGTCGTCGTAGGTCCAGGTGCCGCCCTTCTCCTTGAGGGCGGCGGAATACTCGAACCCGCTCTCATGGGCCTTCTGGCGCTCGACAACGCCCCAGAGGTGGGGGCCGACCTTGTTCGGGCCGCCCTTCTCGAAGCTGTGGCACGAGGCGCACTTCTTGGTGGCCGATTGGCCCTTCTCGGCGCTGGCGCTGGCGAGACGGATCGGCAGGGGCTCGGCCTTGGCCTCGGGCGCGGCCCCGGCGGCCTTCGCCTCGGGCTCGGGCAGGGCGTAGCCCGCGGCCCCGGCGGGCTTGGGGTGATAGATCAGCTCGGCGACGAATCCGGACCCCACGGCGAACAGGAGTGCGCCGAGCGCAGCACCCGCGACCTTGTTCAGCTCGAAAGAGTCCATTCTCGACAACTCCGGTGCGTCCGTTCGGACGCGCTTGGGGCGGGTCCCGACGCGGGGCGCATCGGACTTTGGAAACGGTCGAGAGTGCTTAGCCGCTGCAGCCCGATCTTGACAATGGCGGCGGCGCCGTCCGCGTAGTCGCAGACGCTGTTCCGTCACTCTTTGGAGAGGGGCCGCCCCGGCGGTGTGGCCGCGACGGTGTCGCCATGACAAGGCGCACGCCCGCTGCTAAGCGTGCCTCGCGAAATTCCCGGTCGCCGCAGGCCCTCGCTTCGGGCACGGCGGTGCAGCGGGAATTTCGTGAGAGACACGACGCGCGGGGCCGAGAGACATTCGACCGCCGGCGACGCCCCGGGAGCCATGCGGCGGCCGGCCATCGGAGCGAGTGGCGAACCATGTCCGATCCCCTCATCCTCATTCCCGCGCGCCTCGCAGCGACCCGCTTGCCCGACAAGCCGCTGCTCGACCTCTGCGGCGCGCCAATGATCGTCCATGTCTGGCGTCGGGCCGTCGAGGCCGGTATCGGCCCCGTCGTGGTGGCGACCGACACCCCCGCGATCCGCGACGTCATCGAGGCCGAGGGCGGCATCGCCGTGATGACACGGGCCGACCATCCGTCCGGCTCCGACCGCCTCGCCGAGGCCTTGGAAATCGTCGATCCGCAGGGCAACCACGACGTCGTCGTCAACGTGCAGGGCGACCTGCCGACCATCGACCCGGCCATCATCGGCGCCGCGATCCTGCCGCTCGCCGACAAGGCCGTGGACATCGCCACCCTGTGCGCGGTCATCACCCACGACGCCGAGCGCGACGACCCCAACGTGGTCAAGCTCGTCGGCCACCCCATCAGCCCGCACCGCCTGCGGGCGCTCTACTTCACCCGGGCGCGGGCGCCGTGGGGGGAGGGGCCGCACTACCACCATATCGGCCTCTACGCGTATCGCCGCCGGGCGCTGGCGAAGTTCATGGCGCTGCCGCCCGGAACCCTGGAGGTCCGCGAGAAGCTCGAGCAGCTGCGGGCCCTGGAGGCCGGGATGCGCATCGACGCCATCATCGTCGATGACCTCCCCCTCGGCGTCGACACGCCGGCCGACCTCGAACGCGCCCGGTCCGTGCTGTCCGCCCGGCGCCTGAACTGAACACCGTTACCCGGAAGTCTCCGATGTCCCACCGCACCATCTCCTATCAGGGCGAGCCCGGCGCCAACTCGCACATCCTCTGCGCCCAGGCCTATCCAGACTGGACCCCGCTCCCCTGCGCGACCTTCGAGGACGCCTTCGCGGCGGTGAACGAGGGCCGCGCCGCCCGCGCGATGATCCCCATCGAGAACTCCATCGCGGGCCGGGTCGCCGACATCCACCACCTCATCCCGACAGCGCGCCTGCACATCGTCGCCGAGCATTTCCTGCCGATCCATTTTCAACTGATGGTGCTGCCGGGGACGAAGGCGGAGGCGCTCAAGACCGTGCACAGCCACGTCCACGCGCTCGGCCAGTGCCGCAAGATCATCCGGCGCCTCGGGCTCCGCGCCGTCGTGGCCGGCGACACGGCGGGGGCCGCCCGCGAGGTGGCCGAGGCCGGCGATCCGACCCGCGGCGCCTTGGCCCCGGCCCTGGCGGCCGAGGTCTACGGCCTCGAGATCGTGGCGCGCAACGTCGAGGACGAGAGCCACAACACGACGCGCTTCGTGGTGTTCGCCCCCGAACCCGAGACGCCGGAGCCGAACGCGGCTCCCTGCGTCACGAGCTTCGTCTTCCGGGTGCGCAACATCCCGGCGGCCCTCTACAAGGCGCTCGGCGGCTTTGCCACAAACGGCGTCAACATGTCGAAGCTCGAGAGCTACATGGTCGAGGGCCAGTTCTCCGCGACCCAGTTCTACGCCGAGGTCGACGGCCACCCCGAGGAGCCGGGCCTCGCCCGCGCCCTCGAGGAACTCGCGTACTTTACGCGGGAGGTGCGGATCATCGGCACCTATCCGGCCGATCCCTACCGCGAGGTGAGCCGGCTGGCGGCGGAGTAGGGGACTCCGAGAACCAGCCCCCTCGAACCGGACCAAGCGAGATGCCCGACACGTCAGACACGACGCCCTACCTGTTCGAGCTCCACCATGGCTCGACCGTCCTTCGGATCGCCGACGATTGGAGCGGACACGTTCTGATCGAACGCATCTACAACGGTTTGCGCGAGGCACGGGCCCTGCGCGATAGCGGACTGACGCCGTTGGCGCCGCCGGCCATCGGCAGTGAGGCCGAGAGCCTGATGATCGAGGCCGCCCTGTTTCACGGGTTCCGCCAGGTGGGCGACACGCCGACCTATCAGGCCACCGCCCAGCAGATCGCGGCCCTGATCGTCGCGGCACGCGAGCAGGGACGGATCGACGGGGCGCGAGACGTCGCCCCCAAGGCGTGAACGAGCCCCGGCCACCGACATTGGTCCGCACGCCGGCCGAGGCCGGCGGGCAAAGGAATCAGCCGCCCCGGCTCGTCAGGGCGAGGCCGGCAGTGCGGCAGATGTCCCTGGCGGGTTCGTTGAGGATGGTTTGCGCCGCCGGGACGTCGCGCCCGGTCATGCGGCTCTGGATCGGGGAGGGCGCGGCGGCCGACGCATACGCCAGGACGGTGGCGGACGGGCTCGGCTCGGGGGCGCCCGGCCTGTCGAAGCTGCCGGGCTTGCGCTTCTCGTAGAAGACGTTGCCGCCGGCTGCGGCGACGTAGTGCATGTTGGGATAGGGGAAGCGCAGGCCGGCCGTGTGGAAGTGCATGGCCCGGCCCACCTTCGGGTGACGCTGCCCGTCGAGGACCGCGTCGGCCACCTCTGCCACCTTCGGCAGGTCCCGGGCTGCCATGGGCTTGGTCAGCACGCCCGGGGCGAATTGCCGGGGCTGACCGACCACCGAACAGATCCCGGACCCCGGCGGCGCCGCCTCCACGCGGTTCATCACCACGGTGCCGACGGCGAGCAACCCGTCGCGGTCGCTGCGGTTCGATTCGAAATACATGGCCCGCCCGAGGCAGTCGCGCTCCGCATCGGTGGCGGCAACGGGCCGGGCCGCGAGGGAGCCGGTGGCGAGGGAGCCGGTGGTCGTGGGGGAGTGGCAGGCGCCGAGGCTCGGAAGCGTCAGGAGAAGACCGAGGACAGCCCCTGTTTTCGTCACCCAAGAATCCCGTATCCAAGAACCCCGCGCCCAAGAACCCTGCATGCCGTCTCGCTCCATGATGGTGTGCTCGCCCGGCTCACGGCGCGGAGGCGATCCCGTACGGCCAGGCTTGGCCGAGAGTGCGGTGATTTTCGGGCGCGGCCCGGTTCAGGCGGCCTTGGTCCGGACGGGGCCGACCAGGGCGGGGGCGGCCTCCGCCGCCGGGGCCACGGCGGGGAATTCGAGGATGCGCAGGGCCGGCGCCGAGGGCTCGACCGGGGTCGGTTCGGCCAGGACCGGTTCGGCCATGATGGGCTCGGCCGGGGTCGACTCGATCAGGACCGGCTCGGCCACGGTCGGCTCGTCTACAGTCGGCGGGACGTGCGCGGGCTCGGACGCGGCTTCGAGGTCCGGTGCGGGCGCCGGGCGCGACTGCGCAAACAGGGCGGCCCCCGCCTTGGCGCCGGCGGCCTTCATCAGGGTCGCCTCGCCGCAGGTCGCGGCCATGTGCAGGCCGAGGTCGAGCAGGCGCTCCCGCTCGACGCAGTAGGCCGCGACGCGGGCACGGGCATATTCCGTCATGCCGGCCACGAGGGTGTCGAGGTCGGCGCCGCGCGCCCGGTACAGGGCGGTGATCAGCTCGACGGGAATCGGGTACTTCGCCAGGGTCGGCGTGGTCGGCCGGAGGGGGGAGGCAGCCATCGCGGGTCCAATCACTGTGCGGAAGCGCCAGTTCGACCCGGTTTGGTTAACAAACGCTTAGCGCCGGCCGTCGGCTATTCCCGCTTGATCACCCGGTCGACCACGAGGTCGGACCAGAAACCGGGCCGGAAATCACGCTTGAGCGCCTCCGGATCGTAGACGGTCTCGACCCAGGTGAGAAAATCGAGGCCGCGCGCCTCGCCCTCGCGCAGGTAGCGCTCGAAGAACGCATCGAGGATGCCGGTCTTGGCGAAGCGGAAATGGCCGTAGCGGGCCGAGAGCTGGCCCAGGGCCTCGGCGACGGGCCGCCCCTCGTGCAGGATGAGGTAGAGCACGGCGCCCATGCCGGCCCGGTCGGCGCCCGACTTGCAATGCATCATCGCCGGGTATTCGACGCTCGCGAAGAAGTCCTTGGCCGCCAGGATCGTCTCGCGCGACGGGGCCTCGCGCGAGCGCAGGACGAACTCGACTAGGGTCAGGCCCTGGCGTTCGCAGGCTTCGCGCTGGAGCGGCCAGGAGCCGTGCTCGCGTCCGCCTCGCAGCGAGATCACCGTGCGCACGCCCTGGCGCTTGAACCAGGCGAGCTGGTGCGGGCTCGGCTGAGCCGAGCGCCACAGCTTGCCCTGGCCCACCCGGTGCCGGTTGAGATAGGCGAGGCGGAACACGCCGTGATCCACCAGCAGCATGTTCGCCCAGGCTTTCGCCCGCGAGACCGGGCCGGCGATGGGCCGCTCGAACCGGGCGATGCGGGCCATGCGGCGCGCATAGCGGGTCTCGGGCTTCAGGAATCGCTTGAACACGGGGCGGGGACGTCGGGGCTCTGCGGGGGAACCCGGCATCTAACAGGCGGGCCCCGGCCGGGCAAACGGCGCGGCATCGGTCTTGCTCGGTTCCGCCTTGCCTTCGCCCGGATCGTCGTCTCCGATGCGTGGGCCTGGGAGCCAAGACGTCGCGCGCGGGGATCCGCCATGAGCACGAGCACCATCAGCATTCGTCGCGCCCGCTCCACGGATGCCGACCGCCTGTCGGATGTCTTCGAGGAGACCTGGCGCGAGGCCTATCGCGGCCTCATCCCGGGCGTGTCCCTGGAGCGGATGATCGCCCGGCGCGGGTCGCCGTGGTGGCTCGGGGCGGCGCAGCGCCGGCGTCCCCTCGTGGTGGTAGAGACGGGGGCGGGCGTCGTCGGCTACGCCGTCTACGGGCCGGCCCGGGGGCGCGGCCTCGACGCGGCGGGTGAGATCGACGAACTCTACATCCTGCCCACCCACCAGGGCCTCGGCCTCGGCCGGCGGCTGTTCCGCGCCGTGCGCAACGACCTGCACGACCACGGCCTGCACAGCCTCGGCCTCTGGGCGCTCGCGGGCAACGACCGGGCGGAAGCGTTCTATCTCGGGCTCGGCGCCGCGATCGTCGGACAGGTCAGGGACAGCATCGCCGGCGCAGTGCTGCCGAAGGTCGGCTACCGCTTCACCTGACTCCTCCACTCGCGAAATCGGCTGGTCCTCCCCATGTCCCACCGAGGCATCGGGCCGGGGGAGCGCCAATGGACGTCAACGGGCAACGGGCCGTCACCGCGCGGGACTGGGACGCGCGCGTCGCGCGCCTCACGGAAAAGATGCCGGCCAGTCTCGCCAAGGCCCTGGCCTGGCTGCGCGAGCCGTCCCGGCGGATCGTACGGATCGCGGCGGCGCTCCTATTCATCCTCGGCGGCGTGTTCTCGATCCTGCCGGTCCTCGGCCTGTGGATGCTGCCCGTGGGGCTGGCACTCCTGAGCGAGGACATTCCTGGCCTGAAGGTCCCCCTGGAGCGCAGCGCCCGCTGGATCGTCGCGACCTGGGAACGGGTGACGGCGCGGTTCCGGCGGCGGGGGCCGGGGGCATGATAATCCCCGCCAAACGTATCCGTACGGTGGAGCGAGTGATTTCCTTGGTGCGACAACGGCCTTAAGAGACGCCTGGAGAGGCCTCTGCGGCCCGAAGCCCACGGGAGAAACAGCCCATGATCATCGACAATGTCTCGATCGGAAAGAACGCCCCCGACGACGTGAACGTCATCATCGAGGTTCCGATCGGCGGCGACCCGATCAAGTACGAGATGGACAAGGAATCCGGCGCCCTCGTGGTCGATCGGTTTCTCTACACGGCGATGCATTATCCGGGCAATTACGGCTTCATCCCCCACACTCTCTCGGGTGACGGCGACCCGTGCGACGTGCTCGTGGCCAACACCCGCGCCATCGCGCCCGGCGCCGTCATGAGCGTGCGCCCCGTCGGCGTGCTGGTGATGGAGGACAATGCCGGCGAGGACGAGAAGATCATCGCCGTGCCCTCGCGTCACCTCACCATGCGGTACGACCGGGTCGAGAACTATACCGACCTGCCCGACATCACGATCCACCAGATCCAGCACTTCTTCGAGCACTACAAGGATCTCGAGCCCGGCAAGTGGGTGAAGATCGTGCGCTGGGGCGACAAGGCCGAAGCCCATCGCCTCATCCACGAAGGCATCGAGCGCGCCAAGGCGCAGAAGGCCTGAGAGGGCCACAAGCTGGGGGGGGGCCGGCAGGCTCCCCCGACACGCGCCGACGGAACGATTCCGTCGGAATCCCGGATGCGAAGGACGGTGCGGACGGCTCTACAAGTCCTGCCCGCGCAGCAGCCTCGGCCCGTCGCCGCGCAGGGCTGAAGCCTGCCCGATGAACAGACGCTTGAGGCCGGGCAGGCGGTCCACGAGACCGAGACCGAGGTCGCGCGCGAGGCGCACCGGCAGGGCGTCCGTGGAGAACAGGCGGTTGAGGCCGTCGGTCATCGCCCCCATGGCGAGGGTCTCGAACCGGCGGTCGCGCTCGTAAGCCCGCAGCACGTCGGGGGCGCCGGGATCGAGGCCGAGGCGCAGGGCATCGGTGACGGCCTCCGCAAGGGACGCCGCGCCAGCGAGACCGAGGTTGAGCCCCTGGCCGGCGATGGGGTGAATGACGTGGGCGGCGTCGCCCAGAAGCGCCAGCCGCTCGGCCCGGAACCGGCGCGCGAGGCCGAAGGCGAGGGGATGGGCGCTCGGCCCCGCTTCGAGCACGAGACGGCCGAGGCCGTGCCCGAATCGCCGTTCGATCTCCGCCAGGGTCTCGTCCGGGCCGCCCCCCAGCAGGGCGGCCACGTCCGCCGTCCGCTCGGTCCAGACGATGGACGAGCGATGGCCGAGCGCCCCCCCGTCGACGAGGGGCAGGATGGCGAAGGGTCCGCTCGGCAGGAAGTGCTCGTAGGCGCGTCCCCCGTGGGGGTGCTCGTGCCCGACGGTCGCGACGATGCCCGATTGCGGATACGACCAGCCGACCCAGCCGATGCCGGCGGCCTCGCGCAGCCGCGAGCGCGCGCCGTCCGCCGCCACGAGGAGACTCGCGGAGAGCGACGTCCCATCCGTCCGGACGAGATCGATGGTCTCGCCCACGGGGTCGGCGGCGGTGATCCCGACGGGATCGAGGGCCACGCCCGCCGCCGCGCAGGCCGCGAGCAGCGCCGCGACGAGGGGTTCGGCCTCGACCATATGGGCGAAGGGCTCACCGGCTTTTGCATCCTGAGCGAAGGTGAGGAAGACCGGCCGGACGGGATCCGTGAGCCGGCTGTCGCTCACCGCCATGTCGCGGATCGGCTCGGCCGCCGCCGACACCCCGTCCCAGATCCCGAGGCGCTCGAACATCCGTCGCCCGCCGGCCGCCACGGCGTAGGCCCGGCCGCGATGGCGCGCCGTCCCGGACGCGAGACCGGGATCACAGACGGTGACGGCGAGCGCGGGACCGTGAGCCTGCTTCAGCGCGAGGGCGAGGCTGAGCCCCGGGATCCCGGCGCCCGCCACCACCACCCTGCGCTGCCGCGATCCGTCCATCTCAGGTCCCCGTCTCGTGTCTCACCGGAGTGCCACTCCCGGCGCCGGAGGGCAACGCATGGCGACCGCCCGGGGCAGCGTCATCGTCACCCGCCGATTCGCACGCCACCGCCCGGCCCCCGCATGGATCGCGGCGCCGGGGCTTGCTAAAGCCGGCCCCTTCCTCCCTCGCGACCGAGGACGCCGCATGACAGGCATCGTCACCGAACTCCTCGAGATCCTTGACCTCGCGCCCCTGGGGCGGGACCAGTTCCGGGGGCACAGCCTGCAGACGGGCTGGTTCCGCGTTTTCGGGGGCCAAGTGGTGGCCCAGGCCCTGGTGGCGGCCTCCCGCACGGTGCCGGAGACGCGCCCGCCCCACTCCCTGCACGCCTATTTCCTTCTCGGCGGCGACCCGAAGGCACCCATCGACTACGCCGTCGAGCGCATCCGCGACGGCGGCAGCTTCGCCACCCGCCGGGTCGTGGCGAGCCAGCACGACCGAGCGATCTTCGCCATGTCGGTCTCCTACCACGACGCCCAGACGGGCGTGTCCCATCAAGCCGCCATGCCGGACGTGCCGCCGCCCGAGGCCGTGGCCGAAGCCCCCGCCGCCGCCGCGCAGGCGGCCCGCGACGGCGCGGCGATCCCGGCACCGATCCTCTCCTATTTCGGCCAGAAGCGCCCCATCGAGCTGCGCCCCGTCGAGATCGAGCGGTATCTCCGCCGCGCCCCGCGCGATCCGCGCTTCCATGTCTGGATGCGCGCCGTCGACCGCCTGCCCGACGACCCCGCCATCCACCGAGCGGTCCTCGCCTACGCCTCCGACATGACGCTCTTGGACGCCACCCTGATCCCACACGGGCAGACGGTGTTCGACGGCGAGATCCAATCGGCGAGCCTCGATCATGCCCTGTGGCTGCATCGCCCGTTCCGGGCCGACGAATGGCTGCTCTACGCCCAGGACAGTCCGAGCGCCGACGGCGCGCGCGGCTTCGCCCGTGGACAGATCTTTTCGCGGGACGGCACCCTGGTGGCCTCCGTCGCCCAGGAGGGCCTGATCCGACCGCGCCACGCGACGCCGTAAGCCGGATAACCCAGTCATTAGGACGAGCCCGCGTGTGGGACCAGAGGGCTCGCGGGTCGATGATTTGCCTCTTCACGCGCCAATATGCCTCGATATCGCGCAAACTTGGCCGTAATTTCGCACGCATCCGAGTCAGTGTCAGAGCAGTTTCTAGGCACGCGGGCACGACGGCGAAAAGTTCCCGTTGGCATAGTCCTTGAATGATGCGGGCCAAGCGTCCGGGTCACTCCGATCCGCGCTGTCAGCCTGACCGGTCGGATCGCGACGCGAGAGCGCGCCGGCCGGACACCAACTCGGGACAAGGGGGCGCCGCCCATGAAAATCGTGATGGCTATCATCAAGCCGTTCAAGCTCGAGGAGGTCCGGGATGCCCTGACCGGCATCGGCGTGCACGGCCTCACCGTCACCGAGGTGAAGGGCTACGGCCGCCAGAAGGGCCACACCGAGATCTACCGCGGTGCCGAATACGCCGTGAGCTTCCTGCCCAAGCTGAAGATCGAGGTGGCGGTGGCCTCCGATCTCACCGGCAGCGTCATCGACGCCATCGCGGCGGCCGCCCGCACGGGCCAGATCGGCGACGGCAAGATCTTCGTGCTGCCCCTCGAGAAGGCCGTACGCATCCGCACCGGCGAGACCGACGTCGACGCCCTCTAGGCCGACGGCAGCGCGTCCAGCCCGCTTCCGGGCCTGGGGAGAGCCGGGCCGTCGGCCCCCGCCCTGATCGTTTCAACCCAGCATCACACAGCGACCGGGAGTCCTGTTTCCATGAAGCTTCGCAACGCCCTGGCCCTCGGGATGGGAGGCGCCGCCCTGGCGCTCCTGTTCATCGAGCCATCCCTCGCGCAGTCGCCGACGACGGAGGCCGTGCCGGCCGCCGCGAGCGCCGCGCCGGTTCCGAACAAGGGCGACACCGCCTGGATGCTCATCTCCAGCGCCCTCGTGCTGCTGATGGTCGTGCCCGGCCTCGCCCTGTTCTACGGCGGCCTCGTGCGCACCAAGAACATGCTCTCGGTGCTGACGCAGGTGTTCGCCATCGCGTGCATCTCCTGCCTCCTGTTCGTGATCTTCGGCTACAGCCTCGCCTTCACCAACGGCGGCGGCCTCAACGACTTTGTCGGCGGCTTCTCGAAGGCCTTCCTGAAGGGCATCGACCCGAACTCCACGGTCGCCACCTTCTCCAACGGCGTCGTGATCCCCGAATACGTCTACATCTGCTTCCAGATGACGTTCGCGATGATCACCCCGGCCCTCATCGTCGGCGCCTTCGCCGAGCGGATGAAGTTCTCCGCCCTGGTGGTGTTCATGATCCTCTGGACCACGCTCATCTATTTCCCGATGGCCCACATGGTCTGGTACTGGGGCGGCCCGGACGCCGTCGGCAACGCCGCCAAGGCGCTGGCCGCCGCGACGGACGACGCCTCGAAGGCGACCGCCCAGGCGGCCCTCGACGCGGTCAACGCCGATGCCGGCCTGCTCTTCAAGTGGGGCGCCCTCGACTTCGCGGGCGGCACCGTGGTGCACATCAACGCCGGCATCGCGGGCTTCGTCGGCTGCCTCATGCTCGGCAAGCGCATCGGCTACGGCCGTGACCTCCTCGCTCCGCACTCCCTGACCATGACCGCCATCGGCGCCTCGCTGCTCTGGGTCGGCTGGTTCGGCTTCAACGCCGGCTCCAACCTCGAGTCCAACGGCACCGCCGCCATGGCCATGCTTAACACCTTCGTGGCCACCGCCGCCGCCGCCCTCTCCTGGCTGTTCGTCGAGTGGATGCTGAAGGGCAAGCCGTCGCTCCTCGGCATGCTGTCGGGCGCCATCGCGGGTCTCGTCGCCGTCACCCCGGCCGCCGGTTTCGCCGGCCCGATGGGCTCCATCGTCCTCGGCCTCGCGGCCGGCGCCGTGTGCTTCATCATGTGCTCCACGGTGAAGAACGCGCTCGGCTACGACGACTCCCTCGACGTGTTCGGCGTCCACTGCATCGGCGGCATCCTCGGCGCCATCGCGACGGGCATCCTCGTCAACCCCGATCTCGGCGGCGTCGGCCTGCCGGACTACGCCTCGAAGCCCGGTGAACTTGCGGTCGGCCCCTACGAGATGGCCGCCGCCGTGCTCAGCCAGGTCAAGGCCGTCGGCTTCACTATCCTGTGGTCCGGCATCGGCTCCGCCATCCTGTACAAGCTCGTCGATCTCACCATCGGCCTGCGCGTGACCCAGGACGAGGAGCGCGAGGGCCTCGACATCGCCGATCACGGCGAGCGCGCCTACAACTACTAGGATCGTCCACGCCCCGGTCCTGCCCGGGATCGGAAAAGCGAGAGGCCCCGGATCCTCCGATCCGGGGCCTTTTTCGTGTGCCTCCCGTTTTGGCCCCCTGGGGGCCCTGGCCGCCGGCTGACTTAAACCGACATTAACTTTGCGGCCGTTAGCGTTACCGGATCGTTCCCCCATCGCGTCTGGTACAGCATGCGCTCGCTTCGCCGTTCCGCATCGCCCTACGACACGTTCGTCGACAGCTTTCGCCCCTTCCTGGCCAAGCGGATGACGGAGTTGGGCGGTCTCATCCTGTTTGCCGGCGCGACGGCGCTCACCGTCGCCTTGGCGACGTGGTCCATCGACGATCCGAGCCTGAACCACGCCACCGATCACGCCGCCCACAACGTGCTGGGCACCGGCGGGGCGGTGATGTCCGACCTCGCCATGCAGCTCCTCGGGCTCGGCTCCCTCGCCCTCGTGCTGCCGCCGGCCCTGTGGGGGCTGCAGCTCATGCGAGCGCGCGCCCTGCCGCGCGGGGGCCTGCGCATCACCCTGTGGATCATCGGCTTCTTCTCGGCGAGCGCCGTCGCGAGCGCCCTGCCGTCGACGGCGCGCTGGCCCCTGCCGACGGGCCTCGGCGGGGTCGCGGGCGATGCCCTGATCCATGCCGCCCGCACCATCGTGGGCATCGTCGCGTCGCCCGCCGCCGCGCTCGTCGGGTTCCTGTTCGCCGGCATCGCCATCCTCAGCCTCACGGGCGCCTGCCGCGTCGGCGACGTGCCGGACGAGGAGGAGGAGGAGCCCCTGCATCCCGTCCGCCCGGCCCGGCGCGTGCGGGCCGACGGCCGGTACGAGGAGGACGAGCCGAGCCTCGGGATCGTGTCCCTCGGCGCCCTGGCGCAAATGCTCATGGGAGGCCGTGCGGCTGTCGCCGCCCGCGTCGAGACCTGGCGCGAGGGACGTGCCGCTCAGGCGGAGCTGTCGCATGACGGCGCCTCGCCGGCCCTGGCCGCCCGCCGCGCCTTCTCGGACGAGCCGCAGCCCTGGGAGGCGATTGCGCCGCAGGGCGCCCGCCGCGAGCCGGTGTTCGACGGCGAGGAGGCTCCCGCGCGGCGGGACCCCGCGGCGATGCGACGGACCGCCCCCATCCTTCACGACGACGAGCCCGATGATGGCGGCGAACCGATCTTCGCCGAGGAACCGACGGTGGCCGCTCCGGACGCGCGCTCGCGCGTCGCGCCCCCTCCGGCGCCGCCCGTGCCCCAGCGCCGTCCCGCACCGGCGCCGCCGCACAATCCGGGCGTCTACGCCGTTCCGCCCCTCGGCCTGCTGGCCGAGCCACCCCTCGTTTCGCCCTCGGCCCAGGTCTCCTCGGAGGCGCTGGAACAGAACGCCACCCTGCTCGAGGCCACGCTGAGCGATTTCGGCGTGCGCGGCGACATCCTGGCCGTGCGCCCGGGCCCCGTCGTGACCCTGTACGAACTCGAGCCGGCGCCCGGCACCAAGTCAAGCCGCGTCATCTCGCTGGCCGACGACATCGCCCGCTCCATGTCCGCCGTCTCGGCCCGCGTCGCCGTGGTGCCGGGCCGCAACGCCATCGGCATCGAACTGCCGAACACGCGCCGCGAGACCGTGTACCTGCGCGAACTCCTCGCCTCCGTCGACTTCGCCGAGACGAAGCAGAGCCTCGCCCTGTGCCTCGGCAAGAACATCGGCGGCGAGCCGATCATCGCCGACCTCGCCCGGATGCCGCACCTGCTGGTGGCCGGTACCACGGGCTCGGGCAAGTCGGTGGCCATCAACACCATGATCCTCAGCCTGCTCTACCGGATGACGCCGGAGGAGTGCCGCCTGATCATGGTCGATCCCAAGATGCTCGAACTCTCCGTCTACGACGGCATTCCGCACCTGCTCTCGCCCGTCGTCACCGATCCGAAGAAGGCAGTCATCGCCCTCAAATGGGCCGTGCGTGAAATGGAGGAGCGCTACAAGAAGATGTCCAAGGTCGGTGTGCGCAACATCGACGGGTTCAATGCGCGCCTCGCCGAGGCGCGCGGGCGCGGCGAGATCCTGACCCGGACCGTGCAGACCGGGTTCGACCGCGAGACGGGCGAGGCCGTCTACGAGAACGAGGAGATGGACCTCACGCCGCTGCCCTACATCGTCATCGTGGTCGACGAGATGGCCGACCTGATGATGGTGGCGGGCAAGGATATCGAGGGCGCGATCCAGCGCCTCGCCCAGATGGCACGGGCTGCGGGCATCCACCTCATCATGGCGACGCAGCGCCCGTCGGTGGACGTCATCACCGGCACCATCAAGGCGAACTTCCCGACGCGGATCTCCTTCCAGGTCACCTCGAAGATCGATTCGCGCACGATCCTGGGCGAGATGGGCGCCGAGCAGCTGCTGGGCCAGGGCGACATGCTGTTCATGGCCGGCGGCGGGCGCACGACGCGCGTGCACGGGCCGTTCTGCTCGGATTCGGAAGTCGAGAGCGTGGTCGCCCACCTCAAGCGCCAGGGGCGGCCGTCCTACCTCGAGGCGGTCACCGCCGACGACGGCGAGGGCGCCAAGGGCGGTTCCGCCGACGAGGTCGAGATGGACGGCGCCGTCTTCGACCAGGGCAGCTTCGGCGAGGCCGGCGGCGACCTCTACGCCCAGGCCATGCAGGTGGTGCTGCGCGACAAGAAGGCCTCGACGAGCTACATCCAGCGCCGCCTGCAGATCGGCTACAACCGCGCCGCCTCCCTCATGGAGCGTATGGAGATCGAGGGCATCGTCGGCCCCGCCAACCACGCCGGCAAGCGCGAGATCCTGGTGGAGGCGGACGGCTGAGTACGGCCCGCCGGCATCCGCCCCAAACGAAAACCGCCCCGGAGGGAAACCCTCAGGGCGGTTTTCGGTTGGACCGAACCTGGAACCCCGGCGGCGAAGCGGAACCGAAGCCGCCTCGCCGCGACGACGTCACACCCGGCTGACGCTCGTGCCGTTGATCTCGGCGATCTTCGTCGCACCGACCTGGCGCATGATCGTCTCGAACTCGCGTTGCATGATCGTCAGCACCATCTCGACGCCGGGCTGTCCGAAGGCGGCGAGCCCCCAGGCGTAGGGACGCCCGACGCAGACGGCGGTGGCGCCGAGGGCGAGGGCCTTGATCACGTCGGTGCCGCGGCGGAAGCCGCCGTCGATGAGGACCGGAACCTTGCCGTTCACGGCCCCGACGATCTCCGGCAGGACGCCGATGGTCGATTGCAGGCTCTCCTCGGCGCGGCCGCCGTGGTTCGACACGATGAGGGCGTCGACGCCGTAATCGAGGGCCTTCTTGGCGTCCTCTTGGGTGACGATACCCTTGAGGACGAGCTTGCCCTTCACGACGCCGCGCAGGCGCTTCACGTAGTCCCAGGTCATGCCGGTGCCGTAGAGGTTCGTGACCTTCGACACGTCGAGGTCGTCGAACATCGGCTTGCGGCTGACCTCGTTCTTGAAGCCGGGGGTGTGGCAGTCGGTGCAGGTGCGGGTGTCACCCCGGCGCTCACGGAACAGGGTCTCGGTGTTGCGGCCGCCCTGGCGGTCGACGGTGAGCACGATGGCGGGGGCGCCGGCCTTCTCGGCGCGCTTCACCAGGGCCTCGGTCACGGCCCAGTCGTCGGTGGGGTAGAGCATGTACCAGACCGGCGAACCGCGCTCCTTGATCACGTCCTCGATGGAGGTGCTGCCCACGGTGGACAGGATCATCTGGTGGTTCTTCGCCTTGCAGGCGCGGGCGACGGCGCCCTCGGCCTCGGGGTGGAACGCCCCCTGGCTGGAGATGGGGGCCAGCGCGATGGGGCTGCCCCAGGTCTCGCCGAAGATCTTCACGGTGGTGTCGATCTTGCGGACATCGATGAGGCGGCGGGCGCGGATGGCGATCTTCTCGAAGCCGTCGCGGTTGGCCTTCAGGGTCTCGTCGCCGTCGACGCCGCTGGCGAGATAGCCGTAATGCGCCGGGGGCAGGACCTTCTTCGCCACGAGCTCGAAATCGAACACGTTGAGGGCCTGGGCGGGATTGGCGATGAGGTCACCGTCGAGGACGGGGGCCTGCCGCAGGACGTCGTAGCTCTGGGCAAGGGCCGAGGACGAACCGCCGAGGAAGCCCGCCACGAAGGCAACGGCGCCGGGGGCCAGCATCGGGCTGGCGGACAGAAATTCCAGAAGTTTCCTGCGGCTGAGCTGAGTCTCTCCACCGTTGGACTGCTGGTCTGATCTTGACATCGGAATTATATATCTCGCTCGACTGACACGATAGGCTGGCCTTCTCACCTATACCCAGTCCTCGACGCAAGATGCCGCAGTGCAACACCTATATGTTGCGGTGCGATTGTTCCCACTCCCGCCCCTCGCACGCTCCGTCAGGCGCGCGGACCGAGGAGGATCACCCCGGCGCCGACGAGGCAGAGGGCCGCCCCCGCGACGTCAAAGCGATCAGGACGTTGGCCTTCAGCACCCCACATCCACAGGAGCGAGGCGACGATGTAGAGGCCGCCATAGGCCGCGTAGGCGCGCCCCGCCGCCTCGGCCTCGACGCGGGTCAGGAGCCAGGCGAACAGCGCCAGGGCCACGGCGCCGGGCACGAGCCACCAGGCGGAGCGCCCGAGGCGCAGCCAGGCCCAGACCGAGAAGCAGCCGGCGATCTCGAACAGGGCGGCGGCGGCATAAATGAGAACCGTCATCGGACGGTGAACCGGTAGGTGGTGGCGGCGGAAAAGGGCTCGCCGGGGTGCAGGGTTGCGCTCGGGAAATCCGGATGGTTCGGGGCGTCGGGAAACCCCTGCGCCTCGAAGCACACGGCGTCCCCGGCCCGGTAGAGGCCGCCGCCCGAACCCGTCACCGTGCCGTCGAGCATGTTGGCGGTGTAGAGCTGGAGGCCCGGCCGGGTGGTGGCGACCGTGAGGGACCGGCCGGATCCCGGATCGTGTGCGGTGGCCGCGACGCGCAGGGCTCCGGGATCACGCAGCACGAAGGTGTGATCGTAGCCCTTGCCCCGGATCAGCTGGTCGTCGGCCGCACGGATGCGCGCGCCCAAAGCCGTGGCCTCGCGAAAATCGAAGGGCGTGCCGGCGACAGGGCGCCGCTCGCCCGTGGGAATCTGGGCCTCATCCACGGCCAGGAACGCGTCGGCCGCCACCGTCACCCGGTGATCGAGGACGCTGCCGGCGCCTTCGCCCGCGAGGTTGAAGTAGCTGTGGTTGGTCAGGTTGAGGATCGTCGGCCGATCGGTCTCGGCCGCGTAGGCGATGGCCAGGGTCTCGTCGTCGGGGAGGCTGTAGGTCACCCGCACGGCGAGCGCGCCGGGAAAGCCTTCCTCGCCGTCGGGCGAATCGTAGGCCAGGGTCAGGTCGGTGTCCGAGGCCGCCTCGACCCGCCACACCTTGCGGTCGAAGCCCTGCCTGCCACCATGCAGGGTGTTGGGCCCTTCGTTTCGGGGCAGGTCGTAGACCCGCCCGTCGAGGCTGAAGCGGCCTCCCGCGATGCGGTTGGCAAAGCGCCCGATGAGGGCTCCGAAATGAGCGTCGCTGGCCTCGTAGCCGGGGAGGTCGGCGGCCCCCAGGACCACGTTGGCGATCCGTCCGGCCCGGTCGGGCACCGCGATCCGCGTGACGATCCCGCCATAATCGAGGATCTGCACGGTGAGGTTACCCCGCGCCAGGGTGTGGCGGGTAACGGCGTGGCCGTCCTTCGTGCGGCCGTAGGGCTCCGGAGTCATGGGGCGTGGCCCTCCCTGATCGACGATCCGTCCGGATCAACGTGGGGCGCGCCGGTTCGCGTCACGGCGCCAGGGTCTCGTCCGCGGCATCCCCGGAGAGTTGCATGCGGTGGAGGCGCGCATAGGCACCGCCGCGAGCCATCAAGTCCGTGTGCGTGCCGGTCTCGGCGACGCGGCCGGCCTCCATCACCACGATGAGGTCGGCGTCGCGCACCGTCGAGAGGCGGTGGGCGATGACGAGGGTGGTGCGCCCCTGCATGAGCCGCAGGAGGGCGGCCTGGACCAGACGCTCGGATTCGGAATCGAGGGCGCTCGTCGCCTCGTCGAGGAGGAGGATCGGCGCGTCCCGGAGGAAGGCGCGGGCGAGCGAGATGCGCTGGCGTTCGCCCCCCGAAAGCCGCCCCCCGGCGGGGCCAACGCGGAACCCGTAGCCCTCTGGCAGGCGCGAGACGAAGCCGTGGGCGGCGGCCGCTTCCGCCGCCGCCTCGATCTCGGCCTGGCTGGCACCGGGGCGGCCGAAACCGATATTGGCCGCCACCGTGTCGTCAAACAGCACCACCTCCTGGGACACCACCGCCACGGCGCGGCGGAGCGACGCGAAGGTCACGCCCCGGATGTCCTGCCCGTCGATGGCGACGGAGCCGGCATCGACGTCGTAGAGGCGCGGCACGAGGTTGAGGAGGGAGGATTTCCCCGAGCCCGAGCGCCCGACCAACGCGACGGTGGCCCCGGCCGGCACCACGAGGTCGATGCCCTCGAGGGCCGGGGCGTCGGGGCGGTAGCGGAAGCGCACGTCGCTGAAGCGGATCGACCCGCCGTCGATCCGCAGCGCCTTCGCGTCCGCCGCCTCGCGGATCACCGGCGCCTCGTCCATGAGGGCGAAGTAGCGCTGAAGCGCGGCCCCCGCCTCCTGCAGGATGGCGTTGAGGGTGCCGAGCGCCCGGGCCGGCTGGGCGGCGAGCAGCAGGGCGGCGACGTAGCCGGTGAAATCCCCCACCGTGCGCTCGCCCGACATCACCCGCTGGCCGACCAGCACGAGCACGGCGGCGACGGCGAAACCGCCGCCGATCTCGAGCAGCGGATCGAGGCGCCCGCGCGCGTTGGCGGCCTTCATCTTGAGGCGGCGGACCTCGTCGAAGGCGCTGTCCGCCCGACCCTTCAGATAGCCTTCCAGGGCATAGGTCTTGGCGATGCGGGCCCCCTGCAGGCTCTCCGAGATGAGGCTCGCGGTGAGCCCCATCTGCTCCTGCGTCGTCGTCGAGACCCGGCGCAGCTTCTTGCCGACCCGGCCGATGGGGCCGGCGACGAACGGCACGGTGATTCCGGCCACCAGGGTGAGGAGCGGGTCCATCCAGATCAGCGCCGCCACGAGGGCGACGAGCATGGCGATGTCGCGCAGGAGCACCGTGGAGATGCGGGTCAACGCTTCCTTGATGAAGGCGAAATCCGTGGTGAAGCGCTGGGTGAAGGCGGCCGGGCTCTCGCGGCCGAGCTGGGCGAGATCCGAATCGATGAGGTGGGCGTAGAGGGCGGCCTGCATGTCGGCCTCGACCCGCGTCACCACCCGGTTGGTCAGCACGGTCTGGCCGAACAGGGCGAACCCCCGGATCGACGTGATGGCGATGACGATGAGGGGGCCATAGGCCAACGCCGCCGTGTCCTTACTGTCGAAGGCGTCGAACGCCCCCTTGATCAGGGCCGGGTAGAAGCCCGTGGCGGCGCCCACGATGGCGATGAGCACGAGCACCACGGCCAGCGTCGCCCGGTGGGGCCTGAGCCATTCGCGCCAGACGCGGCCGAGGAGGGGGAGGGTGTCACCCCTGAGGAGCGGCCGACGCGCCATGGTATCTCGTCTGTCCCAACGCCCTTGCATACAGGCCCGGCCGGTCTTTGCGGCCGGGGGGGCGAGAGATCAAGTCGCCGGCCGGGGCTTGGAAATGTGATACTGTTACACTACTGACGTGCGGCACCTTGACCTCAGGACTTCGCCGATGCCGCGTGGACGCCCCTCGACCGGACTGCCGATGGCGTTCGCCCTGCTGCTCGCTGCCCTGTGCGGCGCGGCGCCGGCCCTGGCCGATGCGCAAAAACTGCGGGTGGTGGCGACCTTCTCGATCCTCGGCGACCTCGTGGCGCAGGTCGGCGGCGACCGGGTGGCGGTGACGACATTAGTGAAGCCCGACGCCGATGCCCACGGCTACGCCCCGGCGCCCAGCGACGCCCGGACCGTCGCGGCGGCGGATCTCGTCGTCGTCAACGGGCTGGGGCTCGAAGGCTGGATCGATCGCCTGATCAAGGCGTCCGGCACCAAAGCACCGGTGGTGGTGGCCTCGAAGGGGATCAGGCCCATCGAGGAGGCCGACGATCATGGCCATGGCCACGGGCAAGACCACGCCCACGACCACCATGCCGATCCGCATGCCTGGCAGAGCATCGCCAACGCCAAGGTCTACGTCGCCAATATCCGCGACGGCCTCGTGGCGCGCGATCCCGCTCACGCGGCGGAGTACGCGGCGCGGGCCCAAACCTATCTCGGCGAGCTCGACGCCCTGGAGAAGGACGTCCGCGACACCATCGCGAAGATCCCGCCCGCGCGGCGGCGGATCATCACGACGCACGACGCCTTCGGGTATTTCACCGCCGCGTACGGCCTCACCTTCATCGCGCCGCAGGGGGTCTCGACGGACAGCGAGGCGAGCCCGCGCGATGTCGCCCGCATCGTCCGGCAGATCCGGGCGGAGAAGATCCCGGCGGTGTTCCTGGAGACCATCGCCGACCCGCGCCTCATGGAGCAGATCGCCCGCGAGAGCGGCGCGGCAGTCGGCG
The DNA here is from genome assembly GCF_022179065.1 of Methylobacterium adhaesivum. GTDB lineage: Bacteria > Pseudomonadota > Alphaproteobacteria > Rhizobiales > Beijerinckiaceae > Methylobacterium > Methylobacterium adhaesivum. Next base: position 299,637 of record NZ_BPQD01000003.1, on the reverse strand, counting down.
GCAAGGTGTATTCCGACGCCCTGTCGGGTCCCGGCGGCCCGGCGCCGACCTACCTCGCGATGATGCGCAACAATCTGGCCGCCTTCGCCAAGGCGCTGGGGGCGAACTGAGACATTCGGGTCTCGAAGGGCCAACCCCTGGAGGGAGGTCGGGCGCAGCCCGACACCCGCCGAAGGGGTGACCCCTTCGGTAGCCCGGACTGTCAGGCGCGATGAGGGAGGCGCGCGAGCTGCGCCTGAATCGCCGCCGCGTCGTCGAACGCGAGGGTCACGGGCAGGACCGCGACACGGCGCGCAAAATCCGGCGGCAGACGGACATGGTCCTTCTCCGTGGTGACGAGGTCGGCCCCGAGCCGCGCCGCCTCGGCCGCGAGGGCGGCGAGGTCCGCGCCTGCGTAGGGGTGGTGATCGGGAAACGCGCGCGTGCCGACGACCTCGGCGCCCGCTTCGCGCAGCGTCGCGAACATCTTGCCCGGCCGGCCGATCCCCGCGAAGGCCAGGACCCGGCGCCCGGTCCAATCGCCGCCCGACACCAGGCGGGCGCGGTGGACGGGCAAGCCGCGCCGGACCGCCTCCCCGGCGACGGCCTCGCCGGGCGCGCCGTGCCCGACGAGAACGACACCGTGGACGTGGCGCCATTGCCGGGCGATCGGGACCCGCAGGGGACCGGCGGGAAACACCCGGCCGTTGCCGATGCCGGCCCCCGCATCCACCACCGCGAGGGCGAGATCCTTGGCGAGGGCCGGGTTCTGCAGGCCGTCATCCATCACGATGATGTCGGCGCCCGCCGCGACGCAGAGGCGCGCCCCGGCCACGCGGTCGCGCGCGACGATAGTCGGGGCGTGGCGGGCCAGCAGCAGGGGCTCGTCACCGGTCTCGGCGGCGGCGTGCCGGTCGGGATCGACGCGGATGGGGCCGGGCAGGCGCCCGCCATAACCGCGGGTCAGGAAGCCGGGGGCGGCGCCGAGGTCGCACAGAAGGGTCGCCAGGGCGAGGGCGGTCGGGGTCTTGCCGGCCCCCCCGAGGGTGAAATTGCCGACGCAGAGGACGGGGCAGGGCGCGGGCGTTCCCGGCTGGTCCATCCGGACGGCGCTGCGCCAGCCGTAGAGGGCGGCCAGCGGCGCCAGCGCCCGCGCGGCGGGATGCCCCGGCCCAGCGTTCCAGAAGGCTGGCGGCCGCATCAGGCCGCGCTCATGGCGCTACCGGGGGCGAGGCCGAGGCGAGGGCCGCGAGTCGCATCTGCGCGACGAACGGATCGAGCGCCGCCAGGGTCCGCTCGACGGCACCCTCGAACGGCGCCAAGGCCGCCGCCCCCGCGCGGGCCATCCCGTCGATGCGGGCAGGGTCGGCGAGGAGATCGTCCAGGGCCGCCGCGAGGTCGGCGCCGTCGGCGACGCAGCGGGCACCGCCCGCCGCATCGAGGGCTCGGTAGACCTGGGCGAAGTTGAAGATGTGGGGCCCGTGCAGGACGGCCGCCCCGAGGCGCGTCGGCTCGATGGGGTTCTGGCCGCCGCGCTCCACCAGGGAGCCGCCGAGATAGACCACGGAGGCGAGGCGATAGAACAGCCCGAGTTCGCCAAGCGTGTCGGCGACGTAGACGTCGATGTCCCCGTCCGGGCGGCCGCCCTGCGAGCGCCGGGCGCTGCGCAAGCCCTCGGCCGCCGCGCGGGCGGCGACGTCGCCGCCGCGGTGGGGATGGCGCGGCACCACGATGGTGAGGAGCCGGGGCCATCGCGACTTCAGAGCCGCGTGAACGCAGGCCACCACGGCATCCTCGCCGGGATGAGTGCTCGCCGCGACCCAGACCGGTCGGTCGCCGATGCAGGCGCGCAGGTCGGCGCATTGCGGCTCGTCCACGAGCGGCACGTCGGAATCGTATTTGAGGTTGCCCGCGACACTGACCCGGGGGGCACCGAGGCGCGTGAAGCGGGCCGCATCCTCCTCCGTCTGCGCGAGGCAGACGGCGATGCGCGAGAGGAGGGCCCGGGCCGTGCCCGGGGTGCGGCCCCAGCCCCGGCAGGATCGCTCGGACATCCGGCCGTTGACGAGGATGAGGGGCGTGCCCCGGGCGTGGAGCCCCGTCACGATGCTCGGCCAGATCTCCGATTCCGCCACCAGGGCAAGGTCCGGCCGCCAATGGTCGAGGAAGCGCCCGACCCAGCGCGGCGCGTCGAGGGGCACGTATTGATGCACGGCCCCCGGCGGCAGGCGGCTGCCGATGAGGTCGGCGGCGCTGCGGGTGCCCGTGGTGACGAGCACCGAGAAGCCCCGCGCGATCATGCCGTCGACGAGGCCGACGAGGGACAGGACCTCGCCGATGCTGGCCCCATGCATCCACACGAGGGGGCCGATGGGCCGGGGGCGGCCCGGCACGCCCCGGCGCTCGGAGAGCCGCGCGGGATCCTCCTTGCCCCGGCGGGAGCGCCAGGCGAGGAGGCCGGTGACCGCCGGCTCGCCGAGGAGGAGGCCGTAGCGGTAGGCCCGGAGCAACGCCGTGAGCGGTGTCGCCCTCACGCGGGGTTCCCCACCCGATCGGGGCGGCCGACGAGGCCGTAAGCGCGGTCGTGGACGCGGTTCATCTCCGCCTCCACGGCGAGGCGCAGGGCCTCGAACGCCTCCGGCTCGATCTCGCGCGGCACGAGGATCGGCGTGCCGAACACCATGGCGCCCCGTCCGAAGGGAAGCCCGAAGCAGGCGCGGTCCCAGCTGTTGAGGCGCAGGTGCCGGCTCGTCACCACGGCCACGGGCACGATGGGTCGCCCGGAAAAGCGCGCGAGGGTGAGGATGCCGGCGTCGCAGCGGCGCGACACCTTCGGCACGTCGGCGCTGAAGGCGACGGATTCGCCGTTCTTGAGGGCGCGCAGCATGGCGCGCAGGCCCTCGGCACCGCCCTTGGCCTTCACGTCACGCACGGCCCGGCCGCGTGCGCCCGACGCCCGGATCACCCGCACGCCCATGCGCTCGAGGGCGATGGTGTTGATGTTGCCGTCCGCCGAGCGCGAGATGATCGTGGCGATGCGGTCGTGCGGCCGGCGCATGAACGAGATCATCGTGTGCTGGCCGTGCCACATGCCGGCGATGAACGGGCCGAGTCCGTCGAGCCACGGATCGGGCGCGGGCGGCTCCACGACGAAGCGGTTGGTGGCGCGCACGAGGCGCAGGTAACCGCCCGCCACGCGGCCGAGGGCCTGCTGGACCGCCGGAGCGCGGCCGATGCGCTTGAGGACACTCATGAAATCGCCTTCGCGCGATGGCTCGCGACCGACCCGGCGCGGGCTCGCCGGGGCAGGGACGGCCGGGGCCGCGCCGGGCGGTGTCTAGCGCCGTTGCCCGAGACGACGCAACGCCGGTCCCCCGCTCCCCCGATGCCGAAAACATCGGCCGCGCGGCGAAATCGGACCGCAACCACGAGAAACCGGCTTGTCTGGAACTATTCCAATCAATAACCTGGAATGATTCCAATAAGGAGATCGTCGCCATGATCGTCGATGCCTCGGAGCTGGTCCCGCCCGCAAATTCCATCGACGCGACCACGGAGGCCCACAGGGCCTTCGTTCTGCGTTACGTCCAGCCCGCCCTCGCCGGCCTCATCGACGGTTCGGTCTCGACCCTGGCGCCGATCTTCGCGGCGGCTTTCGCCACGCACAGCAACGCCGCGACCTTCCTCGTCGGGCTGGCCGCCTCCATCGGCGCAGGCATCAGCATGGGGTTCACCGAGGCCCTGTCGGATGACGGGTCGATCACCGGGCGCGGGACGCCGGGGATGCGCGGCCTCGTCTGCGGGGCGATGACCACGCTCGGCGGCCTTGGACACACACTGCCGTATCTCGTGCCCGACCGCTGGCCGAACGCCTTCGCGTGGGCGACGGGGCTCGCCATCCTGGTGGTCGCCGTCGAACTCGTGCTCATCGCCGGCATTCGCACGCGCTACATGGCCACACCGTTCTGGCGGGCTGCCCTGCAGGTGGTGCTGGGCGGCGCCCTGGTGCTCGCCGCCGGCATCGCCATCGGCAGTGCGTGACCAAGGTTGACCCCGGCGCCCGCAATGGCGATGCGGAGGGACGTTCCCAGCCGCAACGGACACGCATGTTCCGCCTCGCCCACATCACCGATCCGCATGTCGGGCCGCTGCCGCGCCCACGCCTGCGTCAGCTCTTCAGCAAGCGGGCCACGGGCTACGTGAACTGGCGGCGCGGCCGCAAGAACGCCCACGACATGGACCTGCTCGCCGCCCTGGTGGCCGACCTGCAGACGCAGCCGCACGACCACATCGCCTGCACGGGGGACCTCTGCAACATCGGCCTGCCGAGCGAGTGGGCGACCTCGCGAGTCTTCCTCGAAGCCCTCGGCGGCCCCGACAGCGTCAGCTTCGTGCCGGGCAATCACGATGCCTACGTGCGGGGCTCCCTCGACGGACTGCTCGCCGCCTGCGGGGCCTGGACCACGGACGACGACGGCGCCACGGGCGTGTTCCCTTACCTGCGCCGGCGCGGCCCCGTGGCGCTCGTCGGGCTCTCGTCGGCGATACCGACGAAACCGTTCGTCGCCACCGGCCGCCTCGGGCCGCCGCAGATCGCGGCGGCGCGCGGCCTGCTGGAGCGCCTCGGCGCCGAGGCCGAGCCACCGTGCCGTGTGGTGATGATCCACCACCCGCCGCATCCGGGGGGCGCGTCGTCGGGCCGTGAACTGACGGACGCGGCGGCTTTCATGGCGATGATCGCAGAGGCCGGGGCCGACCTCATCCTGCACGGCCACAACCATCTCGGCAGCGTGCATTTCGCGGCGGGGCCGGGGGGCAAACCGGTCCCGGTGGTGGGCTGCACGTCGGCCTCGGCCCGCGAGGGCGGCCCGAACCGGCGGGCGAGCTACTACCTCTACACCATCACCCGGAACGGAAGCGGCTTCGACATCCAGGGACGGGAGCGGGGCCTGACGGAGGCGGGTCTCATCGACGACCGCGGCCCCCTGCGGCTGACGCCGGCTTAGGGGCGTCGCCCGCATGCGGGCGACGCGAGCCTCGCCGTCAGACGGTGAGACCGTGGGACTGATTCACCACGGCCACGGCCGTGAGGAGTTCGAGATCTGCCTCGTAACGCTCGGCCTGCAGGCGGGTGAGGCCGCTGACCAAGACTTCGGTCCCACGGTAGACAGTGTAGGTTCCATCGTGGGTCGGCTTGACGCGAATGGTCTGGGACATGGCGAACACCTTGTCTCGAGTTTGAGCCGTCGAACGCTGTGAAGTGTGTGACGGTAACCCAATTTTAACGCGGAGCAAGATCGCGCACGTCGCCCGCACAAGACTTTCGATGCGGCAACGCAAAAGAGCCGGCTCGGGAAAACCGACTCGATTTGAAATTCCAGCAGAAAAACCAAGCTTTTCAACGTTTCGCGACGCATCAACGGCGCTAAAAGCGGCAATGCCCAGCTGTCATGGTAAGATTGATCAAAAGCTCAACAGTCCACATCGACAAATGATGATTCATGGAGCAAATGGATTGGCGCGCCCACGGGGAATCGAACCCCGGTCTGATCCGTGAGAGGGACCTGTCCTAACCGCTAGACGATGGGCGCGGTCTTCAATCCAACGCGGCCCTTGAGAGGCCCGCGCCGCTTCCCTTGGTTCCGATCCCGGTGGGACCGTCCGGCGGGAGGAAGCTTCCCGGCGGCGTGGCGTTCGTATAGCGACGGTCCGGCGGGGGAGCAAGTGCCCTCGCGCGTGTTTTTGGCGCGTGTTTTTGCGTCCCCCGGCGGGCGCAGGTTTCGAGGCGGAGGGACGATCGTTGCAGCAACCAGAGGACCGTCGGACGACACTCTCCGACGAAGTGACCCCGGAGCGCCTGGACCGGGCCCTGGCGCGGGCCTTTCCAGACGTGTCGCGGGCGCGGCTGCAGGATCTCATCCGGACGGGCCAAGTCCGGCGCAACGGGGCGGTGGTGCTCGACCTGTCGGTGAAGGTCGGTCCGGGGACCGAACTCACGGTGACGATTCCCGAAGCGGTGGCGGCGGCGCCGCGGGGCGAGACCCAGGCCCTCGTCGTCGTCTACGAGGACGATGACCTCATCGTCATCGACAAGCCGGCGGGCCTCGTGGTGCATCCGGCGCCCGGCCACGAATCCGGCACCCTCGTCAACGGTCTCATCGCCCATTGCGGCGACAGCCTGTCGGGGATCGGCGGCGTGCGTCGTCCGGGCATCGTCCACCGCCTCGACAAGGATACGAGCGGCCTCCTCGTGGTGGCCAAGAACGACCGGGCCCATAAGGGGCTGACGGAGCAGTTCGCCGATCATGGCCGCACCGGCCCCCTGGAGCGGGTCTACCGCGCCCTGGTCTGGGGCGTACCGGAACCACGCGTCGGCACCATCGACGCACACCTCGCCCGCAGCCAACGCAACCGCGAAAAGATCGCCGTGGTGCGGGCCGAAACGGGGCGCGAGGCCATCACCCACTATCATGTCGAGGAGGCCCTCGACGCGGCGAGCCTCGTCGCCCTGGTTCGCTGCGAACTCGAGACCGGGCGCACGCATCAGATCCGCGTCCACATGAGCCATCGCGGCCATCCGCTGCTCGGAGACGCGGTCTACGGCAGCGCGTTCAAGACCAAGGCGGGTCGCCTCGGCGAGGAGGCGCGGGCGGCCCTGCTCACCCTCGGGCGCCAGGCCCTCCACGCCTGCGTCCTGGGCTTCGCCCATCCGCGCACGGGGGAGACCCTGTATTTCGAAAGCCCGCTGCCGCCGGACATGACGGCCCTGGCGGACGCCCTGCGCCGGAAGGGGGCCACCGCCTGAGGCGATCGCCGATGCCGATCCGCAACGGTCAAGCGCCAATCCGATGGGCGTGCGGAACGGCACCGCCGGGCGCGGCGTTTCGTGACACCCATGGGCCAACGCCGACATCGCGCGTTGACTGCGATGTTGGCGCGCCGAACCGCCTTCCGGGGTTTCGCGTTTCCCGGTAGATATGGGGAACCGGAAAGCCGGCTCAAGGGAGCGGCGGTTCGGATCGGGTCCGCCCCTCTGGGGGACCGTTGAAGGAGATGACATCATGGCCGGCGCACTGCCCGTGCTCGCCACCGAGGGTGGCCTGTCGCGCTACCTCGATGAGATTCGCAAGTTCCCGATGCTGGAGCCGAACGAGGAGTTCACCCTCGCCAAGGACTGGCGCGAGAAGGGGGACCGCGGCGCGGCTCACCGCCTCGTCACGTCGCACCTGCGCCTCGTGGCCAAGATCGCCATGGGCTATCGCGGCTACGGCCTGCCCATCGGGGAAGTCGTGTCGGAGGGCAATGTCGGCCTGATGCAGGCGGTCAAGCGCTTCGAGCCGGACAAGGGATTCCGGCTGGCCACCTACGCCATGTGGTGGATCAAGGCGGCAATCCAGGAATACATCCTGCGCTCCTGGTCCCTCGTGAAGATGGGCACCACGGCCAACCAGAAGAAGCTGTTCTTCAACCTGCGCAAGGCCAAGGGCCGGATCTCGGCCCTGGAAGAGGGCGACCTCAAGCCGGATCAGGTGGCCCAGATCGCCGTCAAGCTCGGCGTGCCCGAGCAGGAGGTGATCGACATGAATCGCCGCCTCTCCGGCGACACCTCGCTCAATGCGCCCTTGCGCGAAGAGGGCGAGGGCGAGTGGCAGGATTGGCTCGTGGACAACAGCCCGAGCCAGGAGACGGTGCTTGCTCGCGAGGAAGAGGGCCAGAACCGGCTCTCGGCCCTGCGCGACGCCCTGTCGGTCCTCAACGCCCGCGAGCGCCGCATCTTCGAGGCGCGCCGCCTCGCGGACGATCCGATCACGCTGGAGGATCTGTCGGGCGAGTTCGGCGTCTCGCGCGAGCGCGTGCGCCAGATCGAGGTCCGCGCCTTCGAGAAGATCCAGGAGGCCGTCAAGCGCAACCTCGCCTCCCGGGAGGCACCCCGCGCGGCCGGCCACGCCCTTAGCTGACGGCGGTCGTCACCGGACGAATGGCGGCCCCGTCACGGGGCCAATGGCGGCCCTGTTCACAGGGCCGCCCGCCCCCTCACTGCCACTGGGCGAAGGCCTTCTCCATCACCTGCGCTCCGGAGCCGCCCTTCTCGAAGGTGAGGATGGCGCGTGATCCGGTGCTCAGTTTCACCGCCAGTTCGAACCAGTTCCGGTGCAGCAGCAGATCGGTGTTGCGCTCGATGTCGTTGCGCAGGGACGACAGACCGATGAGGAACAGGTTCTCGCGCACCCGCACGGGCAGGCCCGAGACCGGCGAGCCCCGGGCATTCTCCTCCTCCTTGGCCTGGAGCAGGCCGATATCCTGAACCGTGCGCCGGGCGCTGCCGGGGGCCCCCTCGGTGGTGAAGGCGAGTTCGATGGTGTGCGAGGCCGGCAGGGTCGCGTCGCGGTTGCGATTGATCGTCATCGTCAGCGCGATTCCCGCATCGGGGAAATCGAGGTTCGCTCGCACCACGGTCTCCAGGGGCTGGCCACGCTCGCCGTTGACCGTCTCCAGGCGCCACTGGACACGACCCTGCACCACCGTCGGGTCGGCGTTGGCCGCGGAGGTGTTCTCCTCATAGAAGACCGCCCGCTGCGCCACCGCGAGATCGGCCGGGCCCGCGCTCGGCTGAGCGGGGCTCGGAGACGCGTTCGACGGCGCGGGCCGGGCCGGTGACGCGGCGGGGGCGGGGTCGCCGCCGATGCGGTCGGCGTACTTGCTCTCCGCCCCGCCCGGCGCCGTGTCCTGCTGCTCGGACGCGATGGGCTGCAGGTCCGCCGGCTTGTCGCGCAGCAGGAAGGCCGCGACGGCGATGAGGCCGATCACCGTGAACAGCACCGCCCCCACGACGATATTGCGCAGGAGGCGGGACCGGCCGGCCGAGGGCGCGACGACGTCGATGCGCGGACGTTGGCGCCCGGCGCCGGACTCCGCCGCGAGGTCGTCCGTCTCCGGCTCCGGGGGAGCGGGCTCGGGGGCGGTCGGCGGCGTCTCGGCCGAATCGGACGGGGGGGCCGGCTCGCGGCCCTTGCGGGCCTGAATCGGGATGATCGGCGCCGGAGCCTGGGATTCCGGCGGCATGAAGGGCGTCCGCCCGAGATCGGGCGGAGGGGCCGGCGGCAGGAACGGCTCCGATGCCCGGGAGGCGACGCGAAGCGGCTCGGGCTCCGGCGCATCGGGGATCGATTCCGGCAGGTCCTGCCAGGTGTCCGCCGGAGCGGGCGCCGTCGGTTCAGGCGGGGGCGGGGGCGCCGAAGGCGCGTAATCGGTCTCGAGCCGCTCGATGGCGACTTCGAGGGCGCGGGCCTCCAGATCGATGTCCGCGTCGGACAGGGGCGGGTCGAGGGAGCGGAGCTGGCCGATCAGGGCGCTGCGCGCGCGCTCGTAGACGGCCTTGCGCAGGGTCGGCGAGCGATCCGGCATCGCCTCGAGGGCACGCGCTAGCAGGGGATAGTAGTCGGCCATCGTGCCTCGGGTCCGCTCGCCTCAAGAAGCGGCGCCCCGCCCAGGAGCGGATGCGCCGCCCGTCCGCTTCGCTCTCAATCCTCGAAGGGGCTGTGCATCAGGATCGTGTCGTCGCGCTCCGGCGAGGTCGAGAGCAGCGCCACTGGCGCACCGATGAGTTCCTCGATGCGGCGCACGTACTTGATGGCCTGCGCCGGCAGATCGGCCCAGGACCGGGCCCCGGCCGTGGTGCCGGACCAGCCCTCGATGGTCTCGTAGATGGGCTCGACCTTGGCCTGGGCGGCCTGGTTGGCCGGCAGATGGTCGATCACCTGGCCCTCTAGGCGGTAGCCGGTGCAGACCTTGATGGTCTCGAACCCGTCGAGGATGTCGAGCTTGGTCAGAGCGATGCCGTCGATGCCCGAGGTCTTCACGGTCTGGCGCACCAACACGGCATCGAACCAGCCGCAGCGGCGCTTGCGCCCGGTGTTGACGCCGAACTCGCGGCCCTTGGCGCCGATGGTCTCGCCGATCTCGTCGAAGAGCTCGGTGGGGAACGGACCCTCGCCGACACGGGTGGTGTAGGCCTTGGCGATCCCCAGCACGTAGCCGATGGCCGACGGGCCCATGCCCGACCCCGTGGCGGCCTGGGCGGCGACGATGTTGGAGGAGGTCACGAACGGGTAGGTGCCGTGGTCGACGTCGAGGAGCGCGCCCTGCGCACCCTCGAACAGGATGCGCTTGCCGGCCCGGCGCTCCTCGTCGAGGAGCTTCCACACGGTGTCGGCGTAGGGCAGGATGGTGGGCGCGATGGCCTTGAGCTCGGAGAGAAGCGCGCCGGCATCGACCTCGTCGATGCCGAGCCCGCGCCGCAGGGCGTTGTGGTGGGTCAGCACCCGCTCGATCTTGGCGGCGAGCGTGCTCTCGTCGGCGAGATCGACGACCCGGATGGCACGGCGCCCGACCTTGTCCTCGTAGGCCGGACCGATGCCGCGCTTCGTCGTGCCGATCTTCAGCCCCGCATTCGAGGTCTCGCGGAAATGATCGAGTTCGCGGTGCAGGGGCAGGATCAGCGTGGCGTTGTCGGCGATCCGCAGGGTCTTGGGTGAAATCTCGACGCCCTGGGCCTGGAGGCGGGCGATCTCGTCGACGAGGTGCCACGGATCCACCACCACGCCGTTGCCGATGACCGACAGCTTGCCGCCACGCACCACGCCGGAGGGCAGCAGCGCCAGCTTGTAGGTGACGCCGTTCACCACCAGGGTATGCCCGGCATTGTGCCCGCCCTGGAAGCGAACCACCACGTCGGCCTGCTCGGAGAGCCAGTCGACGATCTTGCCCTTGCCTTCGTCACCCCACTGGGCGCCTACGACGACGACGTTTGTCATTCACAAAAGACCTGTCCGGAGGACCCGCGCGAAGGCGGCCCGGCCGCATGGGCCGGACCTCCGCAATCTCCGGGTCTTTCCGCGATCCGTCCGCGGAAATCAAGCAAGGCGCCAAACCCGTGCCGAATCATCGGGGGATGGCGGTCTCCCTCCGCCGGATCACTTGGCCTCCGTGCCGGGCTCGCGTCCGGGCAGATCGCCGGGCTTGATCACCGGCATCGAACCGGGGTTCGGATCGGGCGGGCGCACCACGAGGCCGGGGGCGGTGTTGGCCGGCGGCTTGATCACGCCGTCGTTCTTTTCGAGGCGGTCGCTCAGCGTCCCCCCCGTACCAGGCGCTCCGGCATCGGGTTGGATCTTCTCGGGCACGGTCTGGCTCGGGGGCGGCAGGTTCGGCGCGGTGGTCTGGGCGAGGGCGGCGGACGCCATCAGGCTCAGGCCGGCGGCCAGGGGCCATGCTATCGCGGGCCGGATCGTACGCATCGGTTCACCTCTTCGGAGGGGGACATGTCCCGGACAAACCGATGCGATGCCGATGCGTTCCTGCGTTGCGACGAGACGCGGCCGTCTTGTGCCGGGATCAGGTCCCGGCGCGGGCCAGTTCCAGGTAGAGTTCGCGCAACCGCCGCGTGTGCGGACCGGGAGCGCCGGTGCCGATGGTCTTTCCGTCGAGTTCCACCACCGGCATCACGAAGGCCGAGGCGCTAGTGTAGAAGGCCTCCTGCGCCGCAAGGGCTTCGGCCACGGAGAACAGGCGCTCCTCGAGAGCGAGCCCGGCCTCGGCCGCGAGGCGCAGGACCGCCTGCCGGGTGATGCCGGGCAGGAGCGCCGTCGAGAGCGGACGGGTGACGAGGGTGCCGCCGGCCGTGACGATGAAGGCCGTCGAGGACGAGCCCTCCGTCACCGCGTCGTCCTCGACCATCCAGGCTTCCGCCACCCCGGCGGCCGCGGCCTGCTGCTTGGCCAGAACCTGGGCGAGGAGGGCCACGGACTTGATGTCCCGGCGCTTCCAGCGGAGATCCGGCACGGTGATGACGCGCGCGCCCTTGGCCGCCAGGGGATTGGCCGCCACGGTCTTTTCCTGCGTGAACATCATCACCGTCGGCCGGGTGCCGGCCGGCGGATAGGCGAAGTCGCGCTCGAACACGCCGCGCGTCACCTGCATGTAGACGAGACCTTCTGCGACGCCGTTGCGGGCCACCAGCTCCGTCTGCAGGGCCACCCATTCGCCAAGCGTGTGCGGGTTGGCGATGTCGATCTCGCCCAGGGACCGGTCGAGGCGGGCGAGGTGCGCTTCGTTGTCGACGAGGCGGCCGTCGAGGATCGCCGAGACCTCGTAGATCCCGTCGGCGAACAGGAAGCCGCGATCCATGATCGGTACCCGCGCCTCGTCGAAGGGCAGGAAGTCGCCGTTGAGGTAGACGATGCGGGGGTTCGACACGGGTTGGCCTTCGGATCGCTGAGAGAGGATGCGCGACGCAGGAATCGTGCGACGGGGTTCAGGCGGCGCCGAACACCCGCGAAAAGATCGTGTCGACGTGCTTGAAGTGGTAGCCGAGGTCGAAGCAATCCTCGATCTGCTCGGGCGTCAACGCGGCGGTGACGTCGGAATCGGCCTTCAGCAGGGTGAGGAAGTCGCCCTCGCCGCGCCAGACCGGCATGGCGTTGCGCTGGACCAGCCGGTACGAATCCTCGCGGGAGACGCCGGCCTGGGTGAGCGCGAGGAGCACGCGCTGCGAGTGGACGAGGCCGCCGAGCTTGTCGAGGTTGCGCTGCATCTGCTCAGGGTAGATCAGCAGCTTGTCGATGACCCCGGTAAGGCGGCCGAGCGCGAAGTCGAGGGTCACGGTACTGTCAGGGCCGATCATCCGCTCGACGGAAGAGTGCGAGATATCGCGCTCGTGCCACAGGGCCACGTTCTCCATGGCGGGGAGCGCGTAGGAGCGCACCATGCGGGCGAGGCCCGTGAGGTTCTCGGTGAGCACGGGATTGCGCTTGTGCGGCATGGCCGACGAGCCCTTCTGGCCTTCCGAGAAGAACTCTTCCGCCTCCAGCACTTCCGTGCGCTGGAGATGGCGCACCTCGATGGACAGGCGCTCGACGGAGCTCGCCACCACGCCCAAAGTCGCGAAGAACATGGCGTGGCGGTCGCGCGGGATCACCTGGGTCGAGACCGGCTCGGGTGACAGGCCCATGGCCTTGGCGACGTACGCCTCGACGCGTGGGTCGATGTTGGCGAAGGTGCCGACCGCCCCCGAAATGGCGCAGGTCGCCACCTCCTCGCGGGCCGCCACGAGGCGGGCGCGGTTGCGCTCGAACTCGGCGTAAGCCTGCGCGAGCTTGAGCCCGAAGGTGACGGGCTCGGCATGAATGCCATGCGAACGGCCGATGGTCGGCGTCATCTTGTGCTCGAAGGCCCGGCGCTTGATCGCGGCGAGCAGGGCATCGACGTCCTTGATAAGAAGGTCGGCGGCGCGCACGAGCTGCACGTTGAAGCAGGTGTCGAGGACGTCCGACGAGGTCATGCCCTGGTGGACGAAGCGCGCCTCCGGGCCGACGATCTCGGCGAGATGCGTGAGGAAGGCGATGACGTCGTGCTTCGTCACCGCCTCGATGGCGTCGATGCGCGCGACGTCGAACACCGCGTCGCGGCCCTTCTCCCAGATCGTGTCGGCGGCGGCCTTCGGCACCACGCCGATCTCGGCGAGCGCCGTCGTGGCGTTCGCCTCGATCTCGAACCAGATCTTGAAGCGGGTCTCGGGTGACCAGATCGCGGTCATCTCGGGGCGGCTGTAACGGGGGATCATGGGCGCCTCGGACTCTTCACGATGCGGGCTTCTCTGAGGGGGCGCCTAGCATGGGGGAGGGGGCGGCCTCAACCACGGCGCCAACAGGGCCGCCCGCCGCGACCCGTGTTGTATTTTTATCAATCCCCACAAGAGACTTTGCCAGACTGGAGCAATTACAGGATGGAAATGAGCTCTTTTTCGTGCCGATGCCACGGCACTTAGCGGTCTTCCTGTAACAAGTCTTAGAACAGCTAAAAATCAACAGCCGGAATAGCCATTTCGGAGCGCTTGTCGTTCCTGCGCCGCATCGTAGACGGGCGCCGGCCGTGGGGAATGTTTCCCACTTGTTACGCGCCGCCTGACGGCCCGGCGGGACGACGAAAGTTACGATCATGCTTCGGAGATGCGATGGGCCGGTGGTCGGGCTCCTCTTGGCGGGGAGCTTGGCGGCGGGTACGGCGCAGGCGCAGCCTGCGCCGGGGGAAACAGGCCAGGCCGTCACCCTCGACCAGCTCAGCGTCGAGGGCGCGGCGGCGGGCGGCGCCACCATCGGCTACCTGACCCGGCAGACCCGCACGGCCACGAAGACCGACACGCCGCTCCTCGACACGCCGCAATCGGTGTCGGTGGTGACCCAGCAGCAGATCCGCGACCAGGGTTTCCAGAGCATCAACGAGGCGATCCGCTACGTGCCCGGAATCATCCCGCACCAGGGCGAGGGCAACCGCGACGACGTCGTCATCCGCGGCCAGCGGTCCAACGCGGACTTCTTCGTCAACGGCGTGCGGGACGACGTCCAGTATTTCCGCGACCTGTACAACACCCAGCGCATCGAGGTGCTGAAGGGCTCCAACGCGATGATCTTCGGCCGCGGCGGCGGTGGCGGCATCATCAACCGCGTGCTGAAGGAGGCCGACGGCGTGCCGGTCCGCGAGGTGGTGCTCCAGGGCGGCCAGTACTGGAACAAGCGCGTCTCCGTCGATGCCGGCGACCGGATCAACGAGACCGTCGCCTTCCGCCTCAACGGGGTGTTCGAGGACACCGGCACCTACCGCGATTTCGTGGACATCCGCCGCTACGGCGTGAATCCGACGATGACCTTCCTGCTCGGGCCGGCCACCACCCTGAAGCTCTCCTACGAGTACTTCCACGACGAGCGCACCGCCGACCGGGGCATTCCCTCGCAGTTCGGCCGGCCCTATCGCTACCGCGACAACACCGCGACCTTCTTTGGCAATCCGTTCGACAGCTACGCGCGGGTCGATGCCAATATCGCCACGGCGGTCCTCGACCACGCGTTCGACTCGGGCGTGCAGATGCACAGCCAGCTGCGGTTTGCCGACTACCAGAAGTTCTATCAGAACATCTATCCGGGCGGAGCGGTGAACGCCGCCGGGACGCGGGTGAACATCGCCGCGTACAACAACGAGACCAACCGGACGAACTACTTCAGCCAGAACGACTTCACCTACAAGTTCGACACCGGCCCCCTCAAGCACACCCTCCTCGGCGGGTTCGAACTCGGCTACCAGACCGGCATCGCGTTCCGGCAGGACGGGTTCTTCGCCACGACCGGAACACAGACTCTGGTGGTGAACCCGTTGAGCCCGGTCTCGCGGGTGCCGGTGACGTTCCGCAACATCGCGTCGGGCGTCAACAGCGCCTACGATCTCGGCCTGGCGGCGGTCTACGCGCAAGACCAGATCGAGGTCGACGAGCACCTGCAGTTCATCGGCGGCCTGCGCTACGACCATTTCGACTTCTCGGCCCGCGACCGGCGCACCAACGTCATTCAGAGCCGCATCGACGACCTCGTCTCGCCGCGCGTCGGCGTGGTGGTGAAGCCGCTGGCCAACCTCGCCTTCTATGCCAGTCACTCGGTGTCGTACCTGCCGAGCGCCGGCGACCAGTTCGGCACCCTGACGAGCGGCCTCGCCGTCACCCAGCCGGAGAAGTTCGTGAACTCCGAGATCGGGGTGAAATACGACGTCAGCCCGGTGCTGCAGCTCACGGGCGCCCTGTACAACCTCGACCGCTTCAACCAGCGCCTCAGCGATCCGAACCAGCCGGGCTTCTTCCTCGCCACCGGACAGACCAACACGAAGGGCGCCGAGATCGGCGCCAACGGCTACGTCGCCGATTGGTGGCAGGTGGCGGGCGGCTACGCCTTCACGGACGCCCGCATCGTCAGCGGCTTCACCAACGGCAGCACCCCGATCACGGCGGGCAACACTGTCGGCCTCGTGCCGTTCAACACCTTCACCCTCTGGAACAAGTTCGACGTCACCCAGGCGTTCTCGTTCGGCGTCGGCTACATCTACCAGACACACACCTTCGCATCCTCGGACAACACCGTCCGGCTGCCGGGCTTCTCGCGGTTCGACCTCGGCCTGTTCTACCGCGTGAATGAGTTCGTCCGCGCCCAGGTCAACATCGAGAACCTGTTCGACCGGCGCTACATCGCCACCGCCGACGGCAACAACAACATCTCCCCCGGGGCGCCCCGCCTCGTGCGGTTCCAGATC
The DNA here is from genome assembly GCF_022179065.1 of Methylobacterium adhaesivum. GTDB lineage: Bacteria > Pseudomonadota > Alphaproteobacteria > Rhizobiales > Beijerinckiaceae > Methylobacterium > Methylobacterium adhaesivum. The sequence continues at coordinate 283,530 of NZ_BPQD01000003.1, read as the reverse complement.
GTGGCGAACTTCTGAAGCGTCACGGAAAGAGGCGCCGGCCGCGAGGCCGGCGCCCGTTTCACTTCGCGAGGCCCGCGATCCAGGCTTCGGCGGCGGTGACATCGCCCTGGGACAGGCCGTGTCCAGCCGGCAGGATCGTGTGCTCGACCCGGGCACCGGCCCTGCGGAACACCTCGGCCAGCGCCCGGGCGTTCGCCTCCGGCACGATGGGGTCCTGGGCCCCCGACAGCATCAGGATCGGCAGGCCGTCCAGGGCGACGGCCGGCGGGTCGGCCAGGGGCATCATCGGGCGCAGGAGCACGGCCCCGGCGAGCACGCCCGGATGCAGCAGCAGGACGGCGGCGGCGATGTTGGCACCGTTGGAGAAGCCGAGGGCCACGGGGGCGGGAAGCCCGTAGGCCGTCCGCGCCTGCCCGATGAAGGCCGCGAGGTCGGCCGCGCGGCGGCGGACGCTGTCCTCGTCGAACACGCCCTCGGCGAGGCGCCGGAAGAAGCGGGGCATTCCGTTCTCCAGTTCCGGCCCGCGCAGCGACAGCAGGGCCGCCCCCGGCGCCACGGCGCGGCCGAGGGGCAGGAGATCGGATTCGTCGCCGCCGGTGCCGTGGAGCAGGAGCAGGGGCGGGCGATGCGAAGCCGTCCCCGCCTCGAAGCGGTGGACGAAGCCGAGCTTGGTCGGGTCGGACGCGGTCATGACACTTCTCCGGGCACGTATTTGAAAGGGCGCCCGGCCCGCCGGATGCGGGTCGGGGCGAACGAACGGAAGATGCCGGGTCACAACGAATCGAAAGGTCGCAACGGTGCTCCCTCTCCTGGGAGGAGAGGGGACCCGCGAGTCACCTCAACCTTCCAGAGATGCGGCCGTGGCGAATTGATCGACGGGAGTTCACTTCAGATGAGGGGCGGCAGGGCGTCCTCGATCCGGGCCCGGTGCGGCTCCAGGCCTGCGGGCAGCTTCAATCCGGTGCCGAGGTCAGCCACGGCCTCGTCGATATCGAAACCGGGCATATCCGTGGCAATCTCGAACAGGACGCCGCCGGGCTCGCGGAAGTAGACCGAGCGGAAATAGGCGCGGTCGCGCTGCTCGGTGACGGCGAGGCCGAACCGCTCGGTGAGGACCCGCACCATGGCTTCCTGGGCCGCGTCGTCCGCTGCCCGGAAGGCGATGTGGTGCACGGTGCCGGCGCCCTGCCGGCCGCGCGGGACCGCATTCTCGGTGCGCAGGGTGACGAAACCGCCCTCCGATGCGCCGCTCGCGTAGCGGACCGCGCTGCCCTCGCGCGCGTCTTCGGTGAAGCCGAGGACGTCGGTCAGGATCGCGGCCGTGGGACCGGACTCGCCGAGCAGAAGGGTGACGCCGTGCAGGCCGCGGATGGCGTGCGAGGGCGGCACGTCGCCGCCGGTCCAGGCCGATGCCTCGCCCGCCTCGGCGACGCCGACGAGGGCCAGACGCGTCCCGTCGGGATCGCGGAAACGCAGGGTCGGCTCGCCCATCACCGCGACGGGCGCCTCATGGGAAAGGCCGGTCTCGACGAGGCGCTGCACCCACCAGCCGATGGCGGCGCGAGGCACACGGAACGCCGTCTCCTCCGTCTCGCCGACGCCGGCCCGGCCGGGGGCCGCATGGGCGATGGGGAAGAAGGTGAGGATCGTACCGGGCCGGCCGGTCTCGTCGCCGTAATAGAGGTGGTAGGTGCCCGGCTCGTCGAAATTGACGGTCTTCTTCACCAGCCGCAGGCCGAGGATGCGGGTGTAGACATCGAGGTTGCGCGCCGCCGCGCCGGAAAAGGCTGTGACGTGATGCAGTCCGTGCCGAGCCATGGCGATATCTCCTTCGTGTTGAAGCCAACATGGCCCTTGCCGAATTCAAAGAAAACGGAAACGATGGAAACACATCGTTTCCGGATTTAGCATGAAACTCCCCGACTTCGAGGCCTGGGCGGTGTTCGCCAAGGTGGCCGAGACCGGCTCGTTCGGTCAGGCGGCGCGGGATCTCGGGGTCTCGCCCGCCACCGTCTCGAAAGCGGTGGCGCGGCTCGAAGCCCGCATCGGCGCTCGCCTGTTCCACCGCACCTCGCGCAAGCTCGCGCTCACGGAAGCGGGCCTCGCGGCGCGGGAGGGGGCGGCTCGGCTGCTGGCCGAGGGCGAGGCGGCGGAGGCCGAGGCCAGCGCCGGAGCGGCGGCTCCGCGCGGGCGGGTGCGCCTCGCGGCCCCGATGTCGTTCGGGGTGATGCACGTGGCGCCGCTCTTACCGAATTTCCTCGCCGCCCATCCGGGTCTCACCATCGATCTGCACCTCAGTGATGCGGTCATCGACCTCATCGGGGGAGGGTTCGACCTGGGGCTCCGCATCGCGGCCCTGCCGGATTCGTCCCTGCGCGCCCGGCGGCTCTGCGGCGTCCACCGCTCCCTCGTGGCCGCGCCGTCCTACCTCGACGCCCATGGGCGGCCGGGGCATCCGCACGACCTCGCCCGTCACGCCTGCCTCGGCTACGCCTACCTGCCGAGTCCCGAGCGCTGGCGTTTCGTCGGCCCGGACGGCGCCGAGGCCGTGGTGATTCCGGGCGGACCGCTGCGGGCCAACAACGCCGATGCGTTGGCGCCGGCGCTCCGCGCCGGGCTCGGCCTCGCCGTGCAGCCGGATTTCATGCTGTGGGACGACCTCGCGACGGGGCGCCTGGAACGCGTCCTGCCGGACTGGTCGCCGCCGCCGATCGCCCTCCACCTCGTGACGCCGCCGGGCGATCCGCGCCCCGCGCGGGTCACGGCGCTGGCGGATTATCTCGCCCGTGCCCTGTCGGCTGCGCCTTGGGCGCAGTGAGGGGGGCCGGCGGGTCGGGCCGATTTTGGGCGATCACTTCGGATCGAGCGGCCGCGACGGGCTCCCTCTCCTGGAAGGAGAGGGTTGGGGTGAGGTGTGGTCCATCTCCGAAAAGGTCACACACCTCACCCTGTCCCTCTCCTGGAAGGTGTGGGGACCTGCGAGTCACCACGCCCCGATGTGATGCCCCGGAAACCGCACCAAACCGGGCGAGATCGCGAAAGACTCACTCCGCCGCGATGCGCGGCGAAAACCCCTTGGGGTCGTTGGCCGAGGGCGGGGGCAGGGCGAAGGGCCCGTCCTCCGGCTCGTCCCTGGCGCCGATGAAGCGGCCGAAGCCGCGCACGAACAGGCGCGACAGGTCGTCGACTAGCACGAAGATCGCCGGCACGAAGATGAGGGACAGGCCCGTCGAGACGATGAGGCCGCCGATGACCGCGATGGCCATGGGGGAGCGGAACTCGCCGCCGATGCCGAGCGCCATGGCGGAGGGCACCATGCCGGCCGCCATCGCGATGGTGGTCATCACGATGGGGCGCGCCCGCTTGGCACCGGCATCGGTGATGGCGGTGGCGCGGTCGACGCCCTTGGCCATCTCTTCGAGGGCGAAATCCACCAGCATGATGGCGTTCTTCGTCACCACGCCCATGAGCATGAGGATGCCGATGACCACCGGCATGGAAATGGGTTTGTTGAAGATGAGGAGCCCGAGGATCGCCCCGCCGATGGAGAGCGGCAGGGAGAACAGGATGGTGAGCGGCTGAAGGAAGTTGCCGAACAAGAGCACGAGGACGCCGAACACCATCATGAGGCCGGCGCCCATGGCCAGGGCGAAGCCCTCGAACACCTCGCCCATCACCTCGGCGTCGCCGGTCTGGCGGATGACGACGCCCGGCGGCAGGGTCTTGGCCGCCGGCAGATCGAGGACGCTGGCGATGAGGGAGCCGAGGGCATCCGAGCCCTCCATGTTGGCCTCGAGGGCCACCCGGACGGCGCGGTCGTAGCGGTCGATGGCCGTCGGCCCCCGCCCGAGACTGAGGTCGGCCACCGTCGAGAGGGGCACGGAGGCCCCGCCCTTCACCGGCACCTTCAGGCTCTCCAACTGCGCGAGGTCGCCGCGCAGGCGCTCGGGCAGCATCACGCGGATCGGCACCTGCCGGTCCACGGCGTTGAACTTGGCCAAGTTGGCGCCGATGTCCCCGATGGTGCCGACCCGCACGGTCTCGGCGATGAGATCGGTGGAGACGCCGAGATCGGCCGCGACCCCGGCTTTCGGGCGGATGCGAATCTCCGTGCGGTCGAGCGGCGCCGTGGAGAGTACGTTGACGAGGTGGGGCACCGCCGCCGCCTCGCGCTGGAGCCGGGCCGCTACGTCGGCCACTACGGCCTTGTCGGGCCCCGAAACGATGAGGGTGAGGTCGCGCTGGCCGCTCTCGCGCAGGGCCCAGAAACGGATATCGGGCACCTCGCGCAGGATCGCCCCGATGGCGATGTCCATCTGCTTCTGGGTGCGGTGGCGGGTGTTCTTCGGCGTCAGGTTGATGGTGAAGGTGGCGAGCCGCACCTCCTTCTTGCCCGGCAATTGCCGCCCGCCATCGACGAAGACGCTGCGCACCTCGGGCAGGGCGCGGATGCGATCGACGAGGCCGTCGCTGACCCGGGTGGTGTCGGCGAGCCGCGCCCCTGGCGGAAGCTCCACGACAAAGATGGTGCGGGCCGCGTCCTCGGCGGGCAGGAAGCCCGCCGGCAGCAGGCCGGTGGAGAGGATCGAGGCGGCAAAGCACACGAGGCCGACCACCAGGGTGATGAACTTGTGGCGCACGGACCACGCCACCACACGGATATAGGCGCGCATGACCGGGCCGGCGCGCTCGTCCTCGGGGCCGTGGTCGCGCAGGAAGTAGGCGGCGAGGAGCGGCGTGACGAGGCGGGCCACCAGCAGCGACATGAACACGGCCGCCGCGATGGTGAGGCCGAACTGCTTGAAGTACTGCCCGGCGATGCCGCTCATGAACGAGACCGGCGCGAAGATCGCCATGATGGTCGCCGTGATGGCGATGACGGCAAGGCCGATCTCGTCCGCCGCTTCGAGGGCCGCCCGGTAGGGTGATTTCCCCATGCGCATGTGCCGGACGATGTTCTCGATCTCCACGATGGCATCATCGACGAGGATGCCGGTGACCAGGGTGATGGCGAGCAGACTGACCGCGTTGAGCGAGAAGCCCAGCGTGTTCATCACCCAGAAGGTCGGCAGCACCGAGAGCGGCAGGGCGATGGAGGCGATGAGGGTCGCGCGCCAGTCGCGCAGGAACAGGAACACCACGATGACGGCGAGGCTTGCGCCCTCCACGAGGCTCAGCATCGCCGAGTGGTAGTTGCCCACCGTGTTGGTGACGGAGGTGTCGATGAGGTCGAAGCGCACGCCCGGGTGCTTGCCCCGCAGCTCGTCGATCTTCTTCGCCACCGCCGTCGCCACTTCGGCGTCGCTCGCCCCCGTGGCGCGGGAAATCGCGAAGGCGACCACGGGCTCGCCGTTGAAGCGGGCGAAGGTGCGGGGCTCCTCGGCGCCGTCGACGAGGGTCGCGAGTTCGTCGAGGCGGACCTTGCGGTTGCCCGGCACGACGATGGAGGTCTGGGCCAGGGTGTCGAGGCTCGCCGCCCCCGCGAGTGTGCGGATCGACTGCTCCTGGCCGCCGAGTTCGCCGCGCCCGCCGGCCATGTCGGCGGAGGTGAGGCGCAGCTGCCGGTTGACGTCGGCCGCCGTGATGCCGAGCGCCAGCAGGCGGTCGGGCTTCAGGGTGACGCGGATTTCGCGGGCGACGCCGCCGAGGCGCTCGACGCCGCCCACCCCCTTCACGCCCTGGATCTGGCGGGCGACGACGTCGTCGATGAGCCAGGACAGGTCCTCGGGCGTCATCGCCGGGGCGGCGGCGCCGTAGATCATGATCGGCAGGCCGGCGATCTCGACCCGGTTGATGATCGGCTCGTCGATGGTGCGGGGCAGGTTCACCCGCACCTTCGAGATGGCGTCCTTGACGTCGTTCACCGCCCGGTCGGTGTTGGTCTCCAGGCGGAACTCGATGGTGGTCGTCGAGATGCCCTCCGTGATGGCCGAGAGGGTGTGCTTGACGCCCTTCACGCCCGCCACCGCGTCCTCCACCACCTTCGTCACCTGCGTCTGCAGTTCGGAGGGCGCCGCCCCGGCCTGCGTCACCGTCACGGCGACGATGGGGATGTCGATGTTGGGAAACCGGGTGATCGGCAACGCGCGAAAGCTCACGAGGCCGAGCACCACGAGCACGAGGAACAGCACGAGGGACGGGATCGGCTTGCGGATGGCCCAGGCGGAGATGTTGAGGCGCATGGCGTCGGCTCCGGTTCAGCGCGCGGGCGCGGCGTCGGCCTGGGCCGGCTGCACCGCCCGCACCCGGTCGCCGTCGCGCAGGAAGGAGCTGGCGCGGGCCACCACGGCTTCGCCCGCCGCGACGCCGGAGCGGATTTCGAGGACGCCGTCGGCGGCGAGGCCCGGCTCGATCCGGCGGACCTCGGCGCGGTCATCCTTCACCACGAACACCGAGGCCGCCCCGTCGGCGGCGTAGAGCACCGCCGAGAGCGGCACCGTGACCCCGCGCCGGCGGGCGACCTCGACCTTGCCGCGGGCGAAGGCGCCGATGCGCAGGGACGGGTCGGGGGCAAGCGCGATACGGGCCCGGCCGAGGCGGGTCATGCGGTCGACCTCCGGATCGATGCGGCGGACTTGGCCCCTCAGGGTGCGGCCGCCCTCGCCGTCGAGAACGACGGGATCGCCGACCTTCAGCCCCGGCATCGAGACCTCCGGGATCTCGCCCTCGAGTTCGATCTCGCCCCGGGCGATGAGGCGGAACATGGGTTCGCCCAGCGCGCTCGCCGTGGCGCCGACCCGCGCCGTGCGGCGGCTGACGATGCCGCCCTCGGGCGCGCGGATGTCCGTCCGGGCGCGGCGCAGGGCGATCTCGGCCCCTTGCGCGCGGGCGGTGGCGCGGTCGGCCTCGGCGAGCTGGAGCCCGCCGCGGGCGGCGGCGAGGCGCCCGGCCGCCCCTTGCGCGGCCGAGACCCGCTGTTCCAGCACGGCCGCCGTGGCGTTGCCCGTCGTCACGAGGCTGCGCGAACGCGCCAGGGCCAGATCGGCCTCGACCTGCGCCGCCTCCGCCTGGACGATCTGGCTCCGGGCCTGGACGATGGCAGCCTCGGCCCGCGCCAGGGCGGCGGCGTTGGCGGCCTCCTGGGTGACGATCATCTCGACGGAGAGGCGGGCCAGCGGCTGGCCCTTCTCCACCCGCGCGCCCTCTTCAACCAAAAGTTCGGTGATGCGCGTGCCCTCGATCTCGGGGGCGACCAGGATCTCGTCGCGGGGCACCAGGGTGCCGGTGACCATGGCCCGCTCGACGACCTCGCGGGTCTCGGCCGGCACCACGGTGACGGCGGGCGCCAGGGCCGCCGGGTCGGGCACGGCGGCGGTCTCGGCCGCCCGGACGGTCCCCGTCGCGACGCAGGCCGCGAGGAGGGCGGGGAGGAGGGATCGCGCGCGCATGGCAGGTCCGGACAGGGGTTCGTCCCGCGCCCCGAAGATCGATCGCGCGATGATCCGTGGAGGCGTGCCCGCCGAGGCCGGCCTTTTCAAGGCGTCCGCGCGGGTTCGCTCCGGCCGGGCGCGGCGGCGGCGTCCGAAAACCTTCGCGCGCCCGCAACTCAAGCCCGTCGGGCGCGTTTCGACCTCAGATCACCCCTCGATGACTGGACGAACCCCATGAGCATCTTCCAGATCAAGCAGAAGACCAATGGCGCCGTCCTGTGGACCGGCAGCGCCAGCGACGCCCTCTCCGCCCTCGACGCCATGGCCCGCGAGGCCGGCTACCCCGATTTCGCCGCCCTGCCCGAAACCATCCGCGCCACCGGCCCCGAGGCCTCGCGCCTCGACTGATTTTTTCGAGGCCGACGACCCGACCGGCGCCGTGGCTTTTCGCCATCGGCGCCGGTCTCGTTTCAGGGGGCCGTGATGGCCTCGGTGAAGGGGAATTCGAGGACGATCTCGCCCGCCGCGTCGGTGACGACCACGACGGCCCGCATCAGCCGCCGATCCCCGCTCGCCGCCCAGATTTCCTGGGCGAGCCGCTTGGCTTCGTCATAGGCGGCATCGGCGTCGCGCAGGTGGCGGAAGACGGGTTCGTGTGGGGTCTGGTCGTCGATGAGGATGGTGAAGCGGTAGGTGGGCATGCGTAATTACGCGGATTTCAGCGCCGGGCTGTAGTCCCGTCCACGAATGACGTGATGAGGCGTATAACTCAAGGGATTGTTGGTTTTACGGTTGAAGGGGCAGGCCATGCATGAGGGCGGAGGCGCGTTCGAATTCACGGTCCGCCGGAGCTCTCTATACTTTGGACCATTCCAGATGGCTTCCATGGACTCTTCGTATACATTGCCCATCCGTAGCCCGGGCACGCAGCAGGCGAGAACATCGCCGTTGCCGAGCAGGTAGGCGCCCTTCCACGGCTGAGTGCAGTACGAAGTCCCGATCTGGTTGTCGCGATCGTCGAAAGGACGGTCGATGAAGAGTTCCACGCCCAATGCATCCGCCGTCTCGATGGCCTTGAGGCGGAATTCATTGAACACCTGCTGGTGAAACCAGAGACTCTCGGCATCCATATCGGCCGTGTAGGCCTGCATATGGATCGTCCTCACCGTGTCGAACCCAACGGCATGCACACGACGTACGAAATCCGGAAGTTCCTCGATGTTCGAACGCATGAGAACGAAAGCCGCCGACAGTTTTAGATCTTGTCGCCCGAGGGCTAACCGGCGCTCGGATAAAGTTCGCATGTTGTCGAAGATGATATCCAAGGCAGGTGAGCCTTTGCGGATACGCTTGTAAGTCTCGCTCCGTGCGGCATCGATGGAGACGTTGATCGACGTCACTTTCGAGGCAAGCAGGCGATCCGCCGCCTCCCGCGTCAGGTGCGTTCCGTTGGTGTCGAGGTGAAACGGAATATCGAGATCGATGAAGAACGCGAGTTCCCCACCGAACTTCTGATCGGCCCACAGAATGTCACCACTGAAGTCTGTGTAGGCAGTTTTAAGGCGACCATCTGCGGCCCAGGCTTGAACTTCATCTCGGACCGACCGGCGAAGATGCCCAACCGTTTTGCGAGTATCACGTGAAATACAGTGCACACAATTGAGATTACATTGTGTCACTAAACTGATTTCGAGATTCGGGGGAACTGACTCTTTCGTGACTGGCGGAGCATAAGTCAGCTTAGCAAGAATTCCGTCTGCGTCATTGATCCGACCGTTAGCTTTGCAGGTAACATGCCCAGCTATGCGCTCCTCGCCGTCAGACAGGTAAAGCGTGGCGGCATTGTCATGCGAGGCGTTGTCCGAGCAGATGCGGACGACATACGTCGCATCACGGGAAGCCTCTTCCGGATCGAAGAATACTTCGACGAAGGAATTGTCGTAGACCGAAGCAAGGTTGATTTCCCGCCAGGCTAGGACTGGCATATTAATATGTGCACGAAAAATTTCGATACGGAGATTGCTTGTCCTACGCGCATCGCCGTACGTACCAATGAGGATCGCTATTCCGCAGAGATAATCTTCGAAGGCACGGAATGTTTGAATAACAGGTTCGCTCGGAAGGATTTCGCCGCAGATACGCATCCACGCCCCTTGCATAATTTCCAATGGCTTGATCGGAGCGAACGCATGCCCCCCTCCTAAGCGGCACAGGCAAGCTATTACATCCTAGAAGTTGCAGTATACAATGTCAAATTAACGACACTTGTTCATGAGCGGGCTTTTATCGGGACCATCAGAGGCGTCCGAACCAAAACCAAACAATCGCATGGAAATCGTATGAGTGCTGGCGGAGGGAGCGGGATTCGAACCCGCGATACCGTTTCCGGTATACACACTTTCCAGGCGTGCGCCTTCAACCACTCGGCCACCCCTCCAGCCCCCGGCATCGCGACCGACGGCGTCCGGGTGGTTGAACCGGAGAGCCTTTCTGGGTCGCCGCAACGCTGCGGGTGGCACGCTGTACTAGCGGAGTTCGCGGGGTGCAAGGCGCGATCGTGCGGTTCGTCGCGCGAATGTGACGATTCCCGGCGATGCGGCGCCCCTGTCACCCGGGAGGCACGCACCGCGCGCCGGGCCCCGCGCGGGCCATCCTCAGATTCGCCGTTTTCGCGAGCGACACGCCGGGGGCTCGGCGCGCGTCCCCGGGCCTGGAGCCGCACCCCGACCGTGATCCGCTTCGACAACGTCACCAAGATCTATCGGACGGACGGGCATCGCCGGACGATCCTCGAGCGCGTGTCGTTCACGCTGAAGCCCAACGTGAGCTACGGCATCCTGGGCATCAACGGGGCCGGCAAGTCGACGATGATGCGCCTTATCGCCGGCGTCGAGGCGCCGTCGCGGGGGCGGGTGCAGCGGACCATGCGGGTGTCGTGGCCCCTCGGCTTCGGCGGCGGCTTCCACCCGCAGATGACGGGGCGGGACAACGTCATCTTCGTCGCCCGCATCTACGGCGAGGACCCGAAGAGGGTGCTCGACTTCGTCGAGGATTTCTCCGAACTCGGCAGCTACCTCGACGTGCCGATCCGGACCTACTCCTCGGGCATGGGCTCGCGCCTCGCCTTCGGGATGAGCATGGCGATCCCGTTCGACACCTACCTCATCGACGAGGTGACGGCCGTGGGCGACGCCCGCTTCCAGAAGCGCTGCGAGGACGCCTTCGCGGCCCGGCGCGTCAATTCCAACGTCATCATGGTCTCCCACGGCATGGAGACGATCCGCACCTGGTGCCAGCAGGGCATCGTGCTCATCAACGGGCGCGCGATCCTGTACGAGGACGTCAACGACGCCATCGAGGTCTATCGCCGCCTCAATGCCTGACCGCCGGTTCGGACATGCTTTCGCCGTTCCGGTGTCGCATGGGGCGGGCACGGCGGATGGCGGCCGCCCGAACGGAACGAACGGCTGAAGGCACATGAGCGTCGAGATCCGCAATCCCACCGGCCAGCCCATCGCCACGGCCGACCGCACCACGGCCGACCGCTCGAACGCCGTCGCGGAGTCCCTGCGCCAGGTCGCCCGCGTCTCCCGCTTCGCCGACCGCAAGAAGGGCATCCGATCCTACCAGAGCCACGTCAAGTCGGATCCGGTCATCCCGATCCTGTTCGTCCTGTGCTTCGTGCTGCCGACATTGCTCGGGGGGATCTATTACGGGCTCATCGCCTCGGACCGCTACGTCACGGAGGCGCGCTTCGCCCTCCGGCCGGCCCTCGGCGCCTCGGACAAGGCTTCGTCGGATCAGGTCGGCACCACCAAGGGCGTCGTGTCCCAGATGGTGGCCCAGGACAGCCTGGTGACCCTGAACTACATCCACAGCCGCCCCCTCGTGGAGGTTCTGGAGAAGGAGCTTCCGTTGCGCGACATGTTCTCGCGGGACGGGATCGACGTGGCGTCCCGCTTCCGCCGCGACGAGCCCATCGAACGCTTCGTCCATTACTGGAACGAGCGGGTGACGACGAAGATCGAGAGCGGGTCCGGCATCATCACCCTCACGGTCAACGCGTTCGATCCGGCCGAATCCCTGGCGCTCACCCAGGCGATCCTCAAGGAGAGCGAGCGCATGGTGAACGGCATCAGCAACCGCGCCCGCGAGGACGCCGTGGCCGAGAGCGCCCGCGAGCTGAAGCTCGCCGAGGAGCGGATGACCAAGGTCCGCCTCGCCATGGCGACCCTGCGCAACCGCGAGGGCGTGCTCGACGCCAAGAAAACCAACGACGCGAACCTGAAGGTGATCGGCGAGCTTCGCACCACGCGCATCAACCTCGCGGTGCAGCTCAACCTCGGCCAGCGCGACCTCGGGCCGGAATCGCGCCGCATCATCGACCTCAAGTCCCAGATCAAGGATCTCGACGAGGCCATCGCCCGGATCGAGAACCAATCGGCGAGCCAGGACCCGGAACAGCGCCGGGTCCTGGCCGACGCCCTCACCAAGTTCGAGGCCCTGGAGCAGGAGCGCGAGGAGGCCGAGAAGTACTTCGCCAAGGTGCTGTCCGCCTACGAGCGGGCGCGCATCATCGCCGCCCGGCAGGTGGAGTTCTTCAGCATGATCGTCCCGCCGGTGCAGGCGGAATCGGCCCAGCAGCCCCGCCGCCTCCTCATGATCAGCCTCATCGCCGCGGGGGCGGCCCTGCTGTTCGCCGGAGCCGTGGTCGCGCGCAAGCAGACCTCCTGAGTGTCTCTCCCGAAACGCCCGCCGCGCCGTCGTGATCGAGAGGCGAACGGCCCGTGTCCGGGCGTTTCGTCTGGCACTCGGATCTGGGTCGCGGCGGAACCGGAACTGCGGCATAAGCGGTCCCTGAATCGTTCCGAGGACCCACTTTGACCGTCACCCAGATCACCCACCACGACCTCGACGGCTATGGGGCCTCGACCATCGTCGGGCGCTTCGTGCCCGTCTCCCGCATCGTCCACGTGCCGCGCTACAGCGATGTCGGCCCCGTGGTCGAGGGTGAGCTGAAGCGCCTCGGCCGCACCCGCAAACCCGAGACCCTGATCCTCACGGATCTCGGCCTCGAACCCGTGGCGGTCACCTTCATCCGCAACTTCGCGGCGATGAACCGGGGCCGTCCGGAAGAGGAGCGCCACCGCCTCATCGTCCTCGACCACCACGCCTCCTCCATCGACCGCCTGCGCGAGCAGAACCTCGAGCCCGTGGCCGAGGCCGACGACCCGAGCGTGTCGCGGTTCGACCTCGACGACCCGGCCATCACCGTCCTCATCGACGAGGGCCGCTGCGCCACGAAGCTCGCCTATCACCGCCGCGCCCTCTACGCGCCGGAGGCCACGGAAGGCGACGCCGATCTCCTCGCCCTCGTGGAGGCGGTGGACGCCGTCGATCTCTGGCGCAAGGACCGGCCGACCTTCGCGGGCGGTCACGCCCTCGACGAGGTGTTCTGGGACAACGTCTCGAACCTCGTCCCCATCGGCCACGAATGGCACGACCGCTTCGTCAGCGACCTTTTGGTCGCTCTCGCCGCGCGCCTGCGCGAAGGGGCCTCGCCCGCCGAACTCGAAGCCGGGGTGGGGGGCATCCGCACCGCCATCGTGAACGGCTATCTCGCCGGCGACGCGACCGACGATCCCCGCCTCACCACCCGGATGCGTCTCGCCCGCGTGCTCGCCCGCTCGGACCTCTTCCAACCGCTTTCCGACGGCACCTACCTATCGTTCGGCCTCGATTCCGGCACGTTCCAGCGCGTCTCCGACCTCATCATGGATGCGGGCAAGGCCAAGCGCGTCCTCAACGTCCAGCGCACGGGAAACATGTCGTTCCGCTCCAACGACGAGACCGCGCTCGAGGGCGCCCGCCGGTTCCGCGGCGGCGGCCACAAGGACGCCGCCGGCGGCAAGCTGCCCACCGGCTCGGCCTTTTCGCTGGCCGACGCCATCGCCCAGGTGGAGCCGATCCTCAACCCGCCCCCGCCCGACCCGTCGAGCAGCCCCTTCGCCGCCCTGAAGGGCTGGAAGGGGTAGGCGTGCCACATAGAAGCGCCGGTTGATCGGTTCGGTTCGAGCGGGCGCGACGGACTTCCTCTCCTGGAAGAAGAGGGTTGGGGTGAGGTGTGTGACCTATTCGGACAATCCACACACCTCACCCTGTCCCTCTCCCTCCAGGAGAGGGGACCCGCGACATACAAACCGAAAGTAGAGTGATACTTTTCGCCGTTTGATCGCCCGTTCTCACGGACGACACCACTCTCCTCCGCGCCCCGTCACGGCCGGGGCAGCATCCGGTCGCTGATGATCCGGCGCTGGATCTCGCTCGTGCCCTCGAAGATCGTGGTCAGCCGGGCGTCGCGCCAGTAGCGCTCGACCCGGCGCTCGGTGGTGTAGCCGTTGCCGCCATGAAGCTGCATCGCCTGGTTGGTCACCCGCACGGCCATCTCGGTGGCGAGCAGCTTGACCATGGCCGATTCGCTCTCGGCCGCCTCGCCGGCATCGAGCAAGTGGGCCACCTGCTGCCAGAACGCACGGGCTTGCGTGACCTCGGCCGCCATGTCGGCCAGCGCGAAGCGCAGGGCCTGGAAGTCGCCGATGGGGTGGCCGAACTGCTCGCGCTCCTGAAGGTAGAGCTGGCAATCCTCCACCGCCGCCCGGGCGACGCCGACGGCGCGGGCCGCCGTGTGGACGCGGGCGATGTTGAGGCCGCGCTGCACCGAGGCGAAGCCGCCGGCATCGGCATCGGCACCCTGGTCGCCGTAGAGGCCGGTGAGACGGTCGCTCTCGGGCACGCGCACACGATCGAGGGCGAGCTCGAAGGTGAGGAAGCCGTGATAGCCGATCTTGTCGATGACCTGGCCCGTCATCCCCTCCGGGAAGGTGCCGGGCTGCTTCACCACGAGGAACGGCTCCAGGCCGGCGGAGCGCGATTCGCCGGGCTCCGGATCGCGGGTGCGGGCCAGGACCTCGACGAAATCGGCGGCCTGCGCGAAGCCGGCCCAGCGCTTGGTTCCAGTGAGCACCCAGGTGTCGCCCTCGCGCACCGCCCGCGTCTGGACCCCGGCGAGGTCCGAGCCGGCGGTGGGCTCCGACAGCGCGATGCTGCCGATCCATTCGCCGCGCGCCGAGCGGGCGAGCAGCTCGGCCCGGCGCCCGTCGTCGAGCACCTGGGTCCCGAGGCCCTGGCCGCGCGCCAGGATGCTGCCCACCGACAGCCACGCCCGCGCCAGCTCCTCCGAGACGAGGCAGTATTCGAACACCCCCAGGCCGAGGCCGCCATGCTCCTTCGGGATGGTGATGCCGAACCAGCCCTTCTGCGCCATGGCGTCGATCAGGGAGCGGGGCATCTCGGCCTTCCGCCGGTCGAGTTCGTCGGCGATGGGCATCACCACGTCGCGGGCGAAGGCGCGGGCCTCAGCCTGGAGGGCGGCGCGGGCGTCGGTGCGCCACGGGGTGGCGAGTTCGGGCGGGCGTGGCTCCTGCACCGCAGGGCGGGACTCTTGGCGATCCGGCGTCGGCATGGGGTCTCCCGTGATCGTTTCGCGGCGCCTTCGCGTGGCGCCTTGCCCCGCTTCTAGCATGACGGCGCTTTGGTGCCTCACTTGCCCGAGGATAGCGCCCCGGCCGATCCCGTGGCGGACGCCAGGGCGATTGACAGGCGCTGCTCCGGCGGGCTGTCTCCCGCCGTGCTGTTCACCCGCCTCTCCGACGACCTGTTCCGGCCCCTGGCCTCCCCGAGCCGCGCCTTCAACGCGGTGCTGCTGCTGCACCTGCACGCGCGGGTGTTCGGCGACACGGCAGAGCCCCTGCGCAAGACCGAATTGCTGGCCGCCATCGGCGATTTCTCCGCCGATTTCGCCCAGGGCGAGATCGCCGACGACGAGACCACACCCGTCGACCCCATCGAGCGCCGCTCGGCGGTCTACCGGCGCCTGCTCGATGCCGGCTGGCTGGTGGAACGGCGCGAGCGCTACGTACCGGTGGTGGATTTCGACCCCGAGGCCCGCATCCTCGTCGAGGAACTCGCCCGCCTCGACCGGGGCGAGACCCGCTCGTACGGCGGCGCCGTCCTGGACGTGCTGGGCAGCCTCGAGAGCGCCATCGCCAATCCGGCCGAGCGTTCGGAGGCCCTCGTCAACGCCGCCAAGGCCTCGCGGGCCTTCCTCAGCCACCTGCGGACGCTCGCCGGCTCCATGCGCAAGATCGAGGCGCGGATCCTGGCGCAGGAGGACCAGCGCGCCGCCTTCCGGCTGTATTTCGACGAGTTCGTCGCCCGCCACATCGTCAGCGACTACCGCACCCTCCACACCCGCCTCAACCCGTTCCGGTTCCGCTCCGGCATCGTGCGCGAGGCCGGCCGGGCGTTGCGCGATCCCCTGACCCTGCGGGCGCTGGCGGAAGCCGGCCTGCGCGAGGGCCGGGCGCCCGATATCGAGGCGGCCGAGCGGGCCGCGCGCGCGGATCTCGCCGAGATCCTGGCGATCTTCGAGGGCCTCGACCGCCACCTCGATGCCGTCGCCGACATCGTCGCGCGCCTGGAGCGGCGGATCGCGGCGGCCTTGCGCTACATGGATCACCGCGATTCCGACCGCATCGAGCGCACGGCCGCGGCGCTCCGCGCCGTCGCGGGCGCCGACGAGGCCATGACGGACGCGCCCGCCTCCGGCGTGTCGCTCCTGCGCCCGCCCATTGGGGCCGCCCAGCTCTACGCGCCGCGCCTGAAGCGCCCGCCCATGGATTTCGAGCCCCTGCCCGAGATCTTCCTCGACCCGGTGGTGGAGGCCTTCATCGCCGCCAAGGACGCGTTCCGGCACCGGGTCGCCGTCACCCCCGACCGGATGGCGGATTTCGTCGAGGCGCGGCTCGGGCGCAAGGGAAGCCTGCGGGGTTCGCAGATCCCTGTCACCGATGTCGACGCCTTCGTGGTGTTCCAGCGCCTGCGCGAACTCGACGTCCTGTTCGACGGCACCTTGCGCACGCGCTACCGGCTCTCGCGGGTCGAGGGCCGGGTCGCCAACGGCTGGCTCGACTGCCCGGATTTTCTGATCGAACGCAGCCGCTGACGTTTTGCGGCGCAATATTCGGCAGTTTCAAGACTGTCCCCTGCATTGCCGAGACTGCACTTGGCAGCGCGGATGACAGAGTTCATCCTGAAGCCGATCCGCCCGGGAAGGAATGCGGCGGCGTTGGGAGGTTCGCCATGGTGTCCGGCAAGTGCCTGATCAAATCCGCCTGGGTCGCCGTCGAGGTCGGGCGTGAGCGCAGCGAGCGCGTCCTCGTGGTGGAGACCTACATCGCGGTCAGCCCGCTGGAGCCGAACTACGACGCGGCGCGCTACGACAGCATCGTGGCCGAGGTCCGCCGGGTGTTGGCCGCCAACCCGTCCCTCGACCGGGCCTCGATCCTGAGCATGCACCGGGACACGAAGTGCCTTTCCCTGTTCCGCGCAGAGCCGGCCGCCGCCTGAACCGGGCGACACGCCCCTAGGATGTTTGGGAAAACACATCGGCCCGTCATTCCGGGGCGCCGTCAGGCGAACCCGGAATCCCGAGCCGCCAACGGAGCCAAGACTTATGGGACCTACGGGTCTGGATCCCGGGTTCCGCTGCGCGGCCCCGGGATGACGAAGCATCGAGGGTGTCCCCTGACCCCGCCGCGAGTGCGATTACCCTTGGCGCCGCGCGGCCTGGGCGGCTAGACACGGCGCCCCGTTCGCGTTCCGGACCGCCATCATGCTCGAACCCTTCCGCGCCATCGTCGACGGCGACGAGCCGCCGCCGCCCGGCGCCCGCGCGCCATCGGAGGAGGAGCTGACGCGCGCCCTGCAGGTGCTCTTGAAGAGCCAGTGCGTCTATTCCGGCACGCCCGGCATCGGCCGGACCTACGACCTCGCCCGGCATTACGCGCCGTTCTTTCAAGGATACTTCGCCTGCCTCGGCTATGCCTTCGAGGTGTCCCACCGCGACCAGATGGTGTTCCTGAAGGTGCCCCCGGACGGCGTGCGCCACGACGCGCAGTCCGAGCGCCTGCGCAAGGACGAGACCCTGGTGCTGCTGGCCCTGCGCCTCGCCTACGAGGAGGGTCTGCGCGACCACCGGGTGACCACCGAGGGCGTCGTGGAATGCACCACCGACGACATCGCCGAATCGATCCGCACCGCCACCCGCAGCGACCCGCCGGAGGAGACCCGCCTCCTCGAGATCCTACGGCTGTTCTCGCGAAAAGGCGCCCTGCGGCTGGGCGAGCGCGACAAGGCGGAAAAGCTCACGCCCCTGATGGTCCTGCCCGGCGTCGGTGTGCTGTCGCCGGACGCCTGGATGGAGCATGTCCGGGCCTGGGCCTCGGCCGGGGATGACGCCGCCTGATCCGCCCCCGGCGGCTTGCATCGCCCGGCGCGGGCGTCCATTCGAAGGCCGACGTTCCATGCCCTTGACGAGAATCACCCGGCCGCAGTGTATCGCCTCACCGACATCGCCCTCTCGAACTGGTACCTGATCCGGCGCGAACAGATCCGTATTCGCGGCGCGACGGCCCTCGTCGGGCCCACGGGCGCGGGCAAGTCGACGATCTTCGACGCCGTCGGCACGGTGCTGGCGGGCAACAACGCGAGCCGGCTGGCGCTCAACGCCTCGGCCTCGGGCCGGTCCGCCCGCACGGTGCGCGATTACTGCCTCGGCTGGATCAGCGACCCGGCCGAGGGCGGGCGCCCGACCCGCGAGGCCTGCGAGACCCTCATCGTCCTCGTGTTCGAGAACGAGGTCTCGGGCCGGGTCGTTTCCGTGGGGCTGGCGCTCGCCGCCCGCGCCGAGGACAGCCGCGAGACCACCCTGTCGCGCTTCGTCTGCACCGGCCACCGCTTCGAGGTCGCCGATTACGTCCGCGAGACGCCCGACGGGAGCTTCGTCGCGCCCTGGGCCGAGATCGCCAAAGACCTGCGCATCCGCTCCGAGACCTTCGAGGAGTTCCGCGCGTCCGGCGAGCGCTTCACGGCCGAAGTGCTGGGGTTGCTGCGCGAGGGCGCGCCGGTGCCGGAGCCCCGCCACTTCCTGCGCACCTTCTCCAACGCCGTGGCGTTCAAGCCGATCTTCGATTCCTCGGCCTTCGTGCGCTCCTTCGTGCTCGAACCCGAGCCTTTGGATGTCGCCCGCATCCGGCAATCCGTGGAGAACTGGCGCCGCCTGCTGGAGACCATCGAGGAACTGGAGCGGCGGCTCGGTCATCTCGGCCGGATTCTCGCCCGCTACGAGGCCTGGGCGGAGGCGAGCCTGTCGGCGGCCCTCGACGAATTGCGGGCGGCGAGCGCGGACCTGCGCCGCCGCATCGTCGACTATACGGGCGCCCGTGCCGGCCTAACTGAGGTCGCCGAGCGCCTGCGCATCGCCCGGGAGAGCTTGGCGACGAGCCAGGGCTTCGTGCGCGACATCGACGGCGAGATCGCCGAGAAGAAGGCGCTGATGGCCGGCACCCTGGCGCAGGGGCGGCTGGCGGCCTCCGATGCCGGCCTCGCCATGCTGACCCGCGACCGGCGCGACCTCGCGCTCCGGGTCGCGGGACTCGTCGGCCTGATCCAGGACGTGGCGCGCCTCTCGGCGGTGATCGGCGAGATCCGCCGCATCGATCCCGGCGCGGCCCGCTTCGTCGAGGCCTGTGCCCGCGCCGGGCTGCGCCGGGAGGCGCCGCCCGAGGAGATCCTGCGCGCCGACGGCCCCCTCGGCGCCCTGGTGGCGGGGCTGCAGGGCCTGCCCGACATCGCCGGCCCCCTCGACACGGCGGCCGAGGACATGGCCCTGCGGGCGCGGGCCGCCGAGACGGAGGCGCACGCCCTGTCGGCCCCCTTCGCCGGGGGCGGAACGTCGAAGGCGCCCCGCCTGTCGTCGGACGTGGCGGCCTTCCGCGACGAACTCGCCCGCCTCGACATCGAAGCCGTGCCGATCTGCGAACTCGCCGAGATCGTCGAGCCGAAATGGGGCATGGCCCTCGAAGGCTTGCTCGGCGGCGCCCGCGAGGCCCTGGTGGTGCAGCCCGACCAGTTGAACCAAGCCTTCGCCCACCTGGAGGCCCGCAAGGCGCAGTTCTACCGCTGTCTGCTGGTCAAGACGACGGACACGGCGCGTCGCCGCGGCGGACGCTACGACGACGGCCCGCTGGCGATGATCGAGACTCGCGACCCCCACGCCGAGGCGTTCCTCGCCGCACGGCTCGGCGGCTACGACCTCGCGCCCGACGACGCCGCCCTGTCGCGCATGAGCCGCGCCGTGGCGCCGAGCGGGCGCTCCACCTCCGGCATGGCCTATTCCGTGGTGCGCCCGGTCCAGCTCATGATGACGCGGGGCAGCCGCGGCCCGACCCAGGAGGGCCGCGAGGCCATGGAGCGCGCGGTGGCCGAGGCCCGGCGCCTGCGCGGCGAGGCCGGGGTGCTGCGCGAGGCCGCCCGCATCGCCGCCGGTCTAAAAGCCCGCCTCGCCGAAGGCGCCATCGATCTTCCCGCCCTGCGGGCCGAATGCGACGGCCTCGAGGGCCGCCGTCGCAGCCTCGCCACCGAGCGGGACTCCGTCGAGAAGGCCGATACGGGCGCCTTGGAAGCCGAACTCAAGGAACTCGCCAAGGAGCGTTCGGCCTATCTCACCGAACTCGTGCAGGTGCTGGAGCCCAAACGCGACGCTTTGCTCGGCGAGGAGGCGGGCCTGAAGGCGAAGGTGGCCTCCTCCCGCGAGGCGGCCCGCGCGGCCCTGGCCGCCCGGCGCGTGGCCCATGCCCGCTGGGTCGGCGGCGACACCGTGCGCATCCGGCTGGTGCGCCCGGAGGGCTTCGACCCGCGCGCCGTGGCGAAAGCCAGGGCCGACCTCGCCGGCCTCGACGCCAAGGACCTCGCCGCCGCCGCGAGCGCGGCCCGCAGCGCCGCGCGGGAGGCGAGCGAGACCGCCCGCACCCAGGGCCGCACCGCCGAGCGCGATCTCGCCGAGTATTGCGTGCAGTGGCGCATCGACAATCCGCTCGGGCGCGGCGACGCCCCGGCTTCGTTCGGCTACGGCTGGACCCGGCGCGCCTACGACGAGGTCGCGGGCCACGAACTCCGGCGCTACCGCGACCAGGCCGTGCGGGCGGAGGGCGAGATGCGCCGCCTGATGACCGAGGATCTGCTCACCCGCCTCGCCGACAAGTTCGAGCGGGTCCGCGCCCGTCTGGATGCCCTCAACGAGCGCCTGTCGAGCCAGACCTTCACGGGCCAGACCTACGCCTTCGAGGCCGCCGTCGACCGCCGCTACGCCGCCGTCCATGCCCTGGCGACGGAGGTGGCGCGCTCGCCCGACGCCGCGCAGGCGGTCCTGCCGGGGCAGGGCGAGACGGCGGAGGGTCCGCTCTCGGCGGCCATCGAGGAGATCTCGGCCCTCATCGCCGGGGAGGAGAGCGCGGCACGGCTCGCCGATTACCGCAACTACTTCGTCTACGAGATCGGCATGCGGGACGCGGCCGGCAACCGCACCACCATGTCGAACCGGGCGCTGCGCGGGTCCGGCGGCGAGGCGCAGGCCCCGTTCTACGTCGCCATCGCGGCGTCCCTGGCCTCGGCCTACTATCCCGGCGACCGACCCGGCGACGAGAATCCGGGTCTGGGCCTCTGCCTCCTCGACGAGGCGTTCTCGAAGCTCGACGTGCGCAACTCCCAGGCGCTGGTCGACCTCTATCAGGCCTGGGGCCTGCAGCTCCTCATCGCCGCCCCGGAGGACAAGCGCACGACGCTCACCGAGGTGATGGACACCATCGTCACCGTCTACAAGAGCCCGGACCTGAAGGGGGTCCGCATCGAGTCGGAGCACCCCCTGGAGGCGGCCAAGCGCGCGCTCGCCGCCATCAATCCGGAACGCCAGGGCATCGAGGGGTTTCGCCTGCCCGACGCGGCGGCGTGAGGGGCTGCGGGCGAAGCCTGTTGCAAGCGCTCAGGAAGGGACGTTGAGCAGGAGGCTGTCCCGTCGGCGCGCCTTCCCTCTTCCCCACACGTGGCGACCGTCTTCAAGCATCTCGCGGGCAGCGCGGGCCCCCTCTCCTGGAAGGAGAGGGGACCTGTCGTGCTCTGCGCCGACCTGTCGAAGCTTGCGCAAGAGGTCGCAGCGAGATGCGTGAATTCGGAAGGCAAGCGGGGATCTCCGCCCTTCTCAAATCCCCGTCCCTCAAACGAAAACGGCCCGGACCTGAGGTCCGGGCCGCGCGATCACAGCATAGAAAAATCGCGAAACGATCAGGCGCGCTCGGCCAGCCGGCTGGCGCCGTAGCAGAGGCCGCCAGCGACGATGAACAGCACCACGAAGGTCTTCACGGTGGAATAGAACAGGGCCGGCTCGATGCCCGCATCCGTGTACAGCAGCAGGCCGATGGCGGCGATGGGCAGGAGCAGCAGGGTCAGGAGCGGGGTCAGCGGATTCATGGGGTCACTCAGCCTCAAGTCGGACCCGGCGCGCCGGCCCGTGGGATCGCGATTGCACCCTTTCCCTTAGCAGACCGGGGGGCGCGGCGCCAAGACCGAGTTCACGGCCGCGTCAGGCAGGAATCCGTACGGTGGCACGCACCCCCCCGAGGGGCGAATCGTGCAGGCTGACGTCGCCGCCATGCGCGCGGGCGATGTCGCGGGCGATGGAGAGGCCGAGCCCCGATCCGCCCGCGTCCTGGCGCGCGTCGTCGAGGCGCACGAACGGCTTGAACACCTCCTCGCGCTGGTCGGCGGGAATGCCGGGCCCGTCGTCGTCGATGGAGACGAGGAAGGCGCGGGCCTCGCGGCGCCCCACCACCGCGACGGTGTCGCCGTAGCGGGCGGCGTTGGCCGCGAGGTTGAACAGGCAGCGGCGGATGGCGTCGGGCCGCAGGGTCACGCTGGCCTCGCCGTCGATCTCGATGGCCTCCACATGGGCGCCGAGGCGCTCCACGTCCGTGCGCAGGTCCTCCAGCAGGGCGCGCATGTCGGTGGGCACCGCCGCCTCGCCGGAATCGCCCCGGGCGAAGGCGAGGTAGGCCTCCAGCATCCGGCTCATCTCGTCGACGTCGCGCTGCAGATCCTCAACATCCGCCGTCTGATCGATGAGGGCCAGGGTCAGCTTGAACCGGGTGATGATGGTGCGCAGGTCGTGGCTCACGCCGTTGAGCATGGTGGTGCGCTGTTCCATCGCCCGCTCGATGCGGCGCTTCATCTCGATGAAGGCGTGGCCGGCCTGGCGCACCTCGCGGGCGCCGCGCGGGCGGAACTCGATCTCGCGGCCCTTGCCGAAGCTCTCGGCCACGGCGGCGAGCCGCAGGATCGGCTTGATCTGATTGCGCAGGAACAGGATCGCGACGCCGAGCAGCACGAGGGACGAGCCGCTCATCCACAATAGGAAGATGTGCGAATTCGAGGCGTAGGCCATGCTGCGCCGCGCCGTCACCCGCATTACCCCGTCGGGGATCGCGACGCGGATCTCGATGAGACTCGAGCGGCCCACCGTGTCGATCCAGTACGGCCGGCGGATCTGGCGCTTGATCTCGTCGGACAGGACCTCGTCGAGGATCGAGAAGAACGGCCTCGGACCGGCGGGGGGGAGGGTGGCCCCTTTGAGGATGTCGAGGTCGAGGTTGAGCCGGGTCCCGGCGATGCGGGTCAGGGTCTCGGCGTCCTTGTCCTGCGGGTAGCTCTCGTAGACGTCGATGAGGGCGGCGACGTCCGCCGTGACGGCGGCCGACAGGCGCCGGGTCACGAGCTGCCAGTGCCGCTCCATGAAGGTGTAGGCGATGACCGATTGCAGCAGCACCACGGGCGCGATGATAATGATGAGCGAGCGCGCGTAGAGGCCCTTGGGCAGCACGTCGCCGATGGCGCGGCTGAGGAGCCGCCACAGGCGGCGCGGCGGCGGCAGGCGCGCCAGGGCCGCGAGCACGCGGTTCGGGAGGGGCGCCCGCGGCACGGGGCGTCAGTCGACGGCGAGGCGATACCCGACGCCCCGCACCGTCTGCAGGAACAGGGGGTTGGCCGGATCGACCTCGGTCTTGCGGCGCAGGCGGTTGATCTGGACGTCGATGCTGCGCTCGCCGGCCAGTCCGCCGGCGCCGGCGAGCGCCTCGCGCTCGACGTTGGCGCCGCCGGCCTGGGCCAGCACGGTGAGGATCTCGCGCTCGCGCTCGGTGATGCGGATGGTCTCGTCGTCGCGGCGGAGTTCCCCCCGGTCGATGCGGTAGGAGAACGGCCCGAAGGTCACGGTTTCGAGGCCGGGCTCGCGGGGGGGCGTCCCCTCGGTGCGCCGCTTGATGATGTTGTTGAGCCGCAGGATGAGTTCGCGCGGCTCGAAGGGTTTCGGCAGGTAGTCGTCGGCGCCGATCTCGAGGCCCATCACCCGGTCGTTGGGGTTGGAGCGGGCGGTGAGCATGAGGATCGGGACCCGCGAGGTCTCGCGGACCTGCCGGGCATAGTCGAACCCGGTCTCGCCCGGCATCATCACGTCGAGGACGAGGGCGTCGAACACGAAGCACTGCGCCTTGCTGCGCGCCTCGGCGACGTTGGCGGCGGCGGTAACGCGAAACCCCTGCTCGTAGAGGAAGCGGGTGAGGAGTTCGCGCACCCGCCGGTCGTCGTCGACCACGAGGATGTGGGGGGCATGGTCGGGCAGCTCGACGCTCGCCTTCAGGCCGGGCAGGGTCATCGGGCGACGCTCCGGGCGCGGCGGGCCATGAGGCGGCGCACGGCCGCGCGCTCCTCGGGCTCGATCATGGCCAGCAGGAAGTTCTGGGCCGAGATGGCCCCGCCGTCCAGGCCTCCCTCCGCCGGCACGGCCGCCGGATCGGCGAGCGCCCGCGTCACCCGGTGGGTCTGCACGCGGATGAGGTCTCCGGCCAAAGCCGTGCCCCGGTCGGTGCAGAACAGCAGCCGCTGGCGCCGGTCGCTCGTCCCGGTCTTCTGCACGATGTAGTCCTGCTCGATGAGGTCCTTGAGCACCCGGTTGAGGCTCTGCTTCGTGATCCGCAGGATATCGAGGAGTTCGGCGATGGTCAGGCCCGGATAGCGGTCGACGAAGTGCAGCACCCGGTGATGCGCCCGGCCGAACCCGTATTGCGCCAGGATGCGGTCCGGGTCACCGACGAAATCGCGATAGGCGAAGAACAGGAGCTCGATGAGGTCGTCGCCGGGGCTCTGCCCGGCCGCGCCGGAGTGGTGGCCCGGTTCGGATGTTGCGCCGCCGGCCGTCTGGGTCGCGGGGAGGGTCACGCTGGAACCGGCCTCGTTTTATGTCAGTGTTGTTGACATATTTCAGGCGCATTGCTACCCGTCAAGCCTTCCGGTAGGGCCTCACGCCGCGTGGCATGCCCGGCCGCAAGATCTCCCCCCGAGATCTCCCACTCCCATAGACGCTGGCTTCGAGGGCAAGCCCGCGTGTCGAGGAAGCCCGCCATGTCCCTGATCCCGTTCGACGCGCGCGAGGGCAGCATCTGGTACGACGGCACGATGGTGCCGTGGAAGGACGCCAAGATCCACGTGCTCTCGCACGGCCTGCATTACGGCTCGTCGGTGTTCGAGGGCGAGCGGGCCTATGGCGGGCGCATCTTCAAGAGCCGCGAGCACGCCGAGCGGCTGCTGCGCTCGGCCGAGCTGCTCGATTTCAAGATCCCCTACACGGTCGACGAGATCGAGGCCGCCAAGGACCTCGTCCTCCGGACCAGCGGCCTCACCGACGCGTATCTGCGCCCGGTGGCGTGGCGGGGCTCGGAGATGATGGGCGTGGCGGCGCAGGGCAACACCATCCACCTCGCCATCGCGGCCTGGGAATGGCCGAGCTACTTCGACCCCGAGACCAAGATGAAGGGCATCCGCCTCGACATCGCCGATTACCGCCGCCCCGACCCGCGCACCGCTCCCTCCAGCTCGAAGGCGGCGGGCCTGTACATGATCTGCACGATCTCGAAGCACCGGGCCGAGAACAAGGGCTACGCCGACGCCCTCATGCTCGACTGGGAGGACAACGTCGCCGAGTGCACCGGCGCCAACGTGTTCTTCGTGGAGAACGGCGCGCTCCACACGCCGCTGGCCGACCGCTTCCTCAACGGCATCACTCGCCAGACGGTGATCGAGCTGGCCAAGCGCCGGGGCATCGCCGTGGTGGAGCGGCGCATCCTGCCGGCCGAGCTGGAAGGCTTCTCCGAGTGCTTCATCACCGGCTCCGCCGCCGAGGTGACGCCAGTCTCGGAGATCGGCCCCTACCGCTTCGTGCCCGCCACCCTGACCAAGACCCTCATGGACGATTACACCGCCGAGGTTCAGCCCAAGGCCGTGGCGGCCTGACGCACGTAAGGCCCGGTCCTTCGGGGCCGGGCCACCGGAACCGCAGCCTCGCCCCCGCGTTCGATCAGAACATTCCATGAACGCGAGGCGACCATGACCAAGGCTGCTCAGACGACCGTCGAGCCCGACGAGACCAATCCGAAGATCGACCCGAAGGACACGTCGAACCAGATCAAGGATCCGAGCGAGTGGACCACGGGCGGCGAGCCGATGACCGGCGCCCAGGCCTCGTACCTCAAGACCCTGTCCGAGCAGGCGAAGGACCCCGACGCGTTCTCGCCGGATCTCGACAAGGCGGAAGCCTCCCAGCGCATCGACGCCCTGCGCAAGGAGACCAAGCGCGACTGATTACGCCGGTTCGGGCTGGGACCACCGTGTGCGTTCTTCGGATCGACCCACGGTGGTCGTGGACGGCCGCATCATCGGCCTGGATGGTAAAGGTGCCCGAGGACGTTTGACGGACCGGAACGTCGAATGCCATTGCCTGGGAAGCGACCAGTATTCCGGGCCGTCGATTCGCCTCACCCCTCGGAAGTCCGCCCCTATCGAATCCGGAATGCCGAAGTCAGATACGGCGGGATTTCAGGCGTTCGGCAAGAACAGGTTCGAGGTTCGCTCAGAGCGTTCGGACGCGAGGGTGCAAGACAATCGAAGGCCGCGAGGCGCGACACGGGCGCCCCCTTCTTCACGCGAGTGGGATTTCATCGCTCTGCTCGGGCGGCATCCGTCTCCGACATCGTTGTCACGCTGCGATCGACGTCGCTCGTTCATGAGGTCTTGCTGCGCCGTCTCGGCACGTCGGCAATTCACATGACTGAACCGATTTAGAAGGTCTGTTTAAGCTCCCTGCAAGGTCCTAACGGTTAGCCTACGGAGGCTTCGACACCGGCGAAAAGGTTCATGAACGATGGCAGGCGGTCCGAGCGGCGGGAGTGACCGCTGCGCTTCACCTGCGCTTCAGGGCTTCCGGAGAAGTCTCCAGCGCTTCCTCGGAGCCGCAGACGGGTCCACGGCCATGGAATACGGCCTCATCGTGTCCATCATCACCCTCGGTATCGTCGTCTTCCTCCGCAGCTTCGGCGAAACGCTGAGCGGTTTCTTCCGAGCCGTCTCCACGGCGATGCTCGCATCCTGAACGGAGTTCGCGCGTGTAGGCGCGGGTCGCGCGACGAACAGTTTGCGAAACGCACCCCGTCACCAACGGCCTGACGGCGAGGAGCCTACCTCCCGGGCGTTCCGTCGACGCTCAGGCGACGAAGACCACCGTCACCGCCTCGCCTTGATCGACGCACCGCCCTGATCGGGCCCCGGCTCCTCGTTCTGCCAGAAGGTATCGAACAGGCGCTGCATCGCCTTGGCGTTCTCCTGCTGCACGTCGAGGCCGGACTGGAACATCTGCTGGAACAGGTCGAACGGCACAGCGTCGGTCTGGGCGGCGGCCGTCTTGGTGGAGGCGGGCAGGGGCTTCAGTCGCGCGGCCTGGCGCGGCGGCGGGGATTTCGGCGCCGGGGCCGCGGGTGCCAGACCGCCCGCGGTGAGGAACGCGTTCACCATGTCGTTCCAGTAGGGATGGGGTGGGAATCCGAACGTGTTCGGGGCCGGCGCCGGCGCGGGCTGCGGCGACTGGTTGATCATCACGTGGACGATGCCGGCCACGATCATGCCCGCCATGATCGGCAGCATCTGCTTCAGGATCGGCGTGGCGATGCCGCTGGCGCCCGCCGCCTGCTGCAGCACCGCCTGGCTCAGGTTCGGCGAGCCGAACAGCTGGCGGACCAGCAGGTCCATCTGCGGCGAGGCGAAGGGACGGGAGGCCGCCGCGCCGGCGCCGGCGAGGCTGAACAGCTGCGCGAAGCCCGTCGGGTCGTTGGCGGCGTTGCGCTGCAGTCCCATGGTGAAGGCGGGCAGGAGCGCCTCCATGGCGCGACGGGTCTGGTCCTGCGACAGGCCGAATTGCTGTCCGAAGCCCTGAGCGCCCGGACCGGCCTGCGCCTGGAGGATATCGAACAGATTGAACATGATGGGCCTCGTGAACGGACCGAGGGCGCCGGTCGGCATTCCCTGGTCAGCGTGATGAAGTTTGTCGCATCGGCGGTTGACTTACCAGCCCGTCACGGACGATGCCCCCCGCCGCAACCGGGAATGCCCGCCCGGATCGCGACTTTTCGCGATATCCGTTCCCTTTCAACCGCAAGGCGGTCCCGATGCGTTTCCCCGCGCCCCTCATTCCCGCGCGCCTCGTGCGGCGCTACAAGCGCTTTCTCGCCGATATGGAACTCGCGGACGGCCGCCTCGTCACGGCGCACTGCGCCAATCCGGGGGCGATGCTCGGCCTGCTGGCGCCCGGTGCCCGCACCCTGCTCTCCGCCTCCACGAACCCTGCGCGAAAACTCGGGTTCTCCTGGGAGCTGGTGGAGGCCGACCTGCCCGGCGGCCCGCAATGGGTCGGCATCGACACCCAGCGCCCCAACGCCCTCGTGGCCGAGGCCTTCGCGGCCGGCTCCCTGCCGGCCCTCGCCCCCTACACGCGCCTGAGGCCGGAGGTGCGCTACGCCAAGGCGAGCCGGGTCGATTTCCTGGCCGAGGGGGAGGGGCAGGGGCCCTGCCATGTCGAGGTGAAGAACTGCCATCTCATGCGGGAGGCCGGCCTCGCCGAGTTCCCCGATTGCACGGCGGCCCGCAGCGCCCGGCACATGGCCGACCTCGCCGAGGTGGTGGCGGGTGGCGGCCGGGCGATCCTCATCGTCGTCGTGCAGATGCAGGCCGACCGCTTCGACGTCGCCCGCGACCTCGACCCGGCCTTCGACGCCGCCTACCAGGCCGCCCGCGCGGCCGGCGTCTCGGTCCACGCCCATCGCTGCCGGGTCGACCCGGAGGGCGTCACGCTGGGGGAGGCGATCCCGGTGGTGTGAATGGGATTTCCGAAGGGATCATCCCTTCCGCGGGTGTCGGGCAGCGTCCGACGATGCTCCCGGCTTCAGGTCGCCCGCTCGAAAACGAGGTTGAGACGCGTCCGGGCGAGGAGACGGTAACCGTGCGCCTCCAGCAGGCCGGAGAGGTCGATCTGCCATTGGGCGGTGCCGTTCTCCACCAGAAGCAGGCGCGGATGGAGTTCGGCCGGAGCCTCGCGGAAGAACGGTTCGAGGATCAGGTCTTCGGCGCCCTCGACGTCGAGCTTGATCGCGTCGATGCGGGTGATGCCCTCGCCGCGGGCGAGATCCAGGAGGGTGACGGCCGGCACCCGGATCTGCGCGCCTTCGTTGGTGCCGACGATCTTCAGGCTCGATTCGCCCCGGTTGCGCGGATCGACGAACAGGGTGAGCTCGCCGGCCTTGTCGGCCACCGCGCAGGCCACGGCCTTCACCGTCCCGAACGGGTTCTGGCCGATGTTGTAGGTCAGCCGGTCGAACACGTCGGGTTGGGGCTCGACGGCGAGGATGCGGGCGCGCGGCCCCGCGAAGGCCGCCACGAACAGGGCGTAGGCGCCGATATTGGCGCCGATGTCGAGGAAGGTGCAGCCGGGCGCCAGACGCGCACGCAGGAGTTCGCGCTCCTCCGGATCGAAGAATTGCGGCGTGAACAGCACCTTCTTCTCGCAGTTGTTGTTGTACGGGTAGAGCCGCATCCGGGCGCCGTAGCGCTCCACGTCGAGGGGGCGCCCGCGCAGGAGGCCGATGCCGATGCGGCGCAGGAACAGGGCGAGGCGCCGGGCGGCCCAGCTTCGGTACGGAAGTCGGCTCGTGCGCGCGGCGATGCGCGCGACGAGGCCGGTGGGGGCGTGAGCGCCGTAGGGCTGGGTGTCCTTCATCGCGACGGGTGATGCCAGTCCGATCCGGCCGGGGCAAGCATCCGGCCGGCCCCGAGGGCTTTCCTCGGGCGCCGACGCGGACCACAAGAGCGTTCACCCCGCCCGATCGAGCCCTCCGAGCCCCCCATGCAGACCTTCCTCTCCGACGGAATCGGCATCGCCTACCTCGACACGCCCGCCGAAGGCGGCGCCGGCGATCCGATCCTGCTGATCCACGGCTTCGCCTCGAACCATGCGGTGAACTGGGTCAACACCCAGTGGGTGAAGACCCTGGCGAAGGCCGGGCGTCGGGTGATCGCCCTCGACAACCGCGGCCACGGGCAGAGCCAGAAGCTCTATGATCCGGAGGCCTACGGCTCCGACCTCATGGCCCGCGACGCGGCCCGGCTCCTCGACCACCTCGGCATCGAACGGGCCGACATCATGGGCTATTCCATGGGGGCGCGCATCGCCGCCTACCTCGCCCTCGACGACGCGCCCCGCGTGCGCTCCCTCCTGCTCGGCGGCCTCGGCCTCCACCTCGTGGAGGGCAGGGGCCTGCCGGAGGGCATCGCCGAGGCCCTCGAGGCCGAGCCCGGCGCCCCGGCTCCGAACCCCACGGCCGCCGCCTTCCGCACCTTCGCGGAGCAGACGAAGAGCGATCTCAGGGCGCTCGCCGCCTGCATGCGCGGCTCGCGCCAGACCCTGTCGCGGGCCGAGGTCGCCCAGATCGAGGTGCCGACCCTCGTCACCGTGGGCACCCTCGACACCGTCTCGGGTTCCGGCCCGGCCCTCGTGGCGCTGATGCC
Organism: Methylobacterium adhaesivum; assembly: GCF_022179065.1. Taxonomy (GTDB): domain Bacteria; phylum Pseudomonadota; class Alphaproteobacteria; order Rhizobiales; family Beijerinckiaceae; genus Methylobacterium; species Methylobacterium adhaesivum. The sequence goes on along the minus strand of NZ_BPQD01000003.1, from coordinate 253,270 downwards.
CAACGCCAAATCCCTCGAACTGCCCAACCGCGACCACAGCACGGCGGTGGGCGACCGGGCGCATCGCACGGGCGTCCTCGCCTTCCTCGACGAACGGCCGTGATGGGGCCTTCGACGAAACGCCCGCAAAGCAGCCGCTTATGTCTCCGGTTGGTCACCTCAGATTGAACGGTCGCAACGAGGCCCCCTCTCCTGGAAGGAGAGGGTTGGGGTGAGGTGTGCGAACTCTCCGAAAAGGTCACACACCTCACCCTGTCCCTCTCCTTCCAGGAGAGGGGACCCGCGCTCGTCAAGGACCGGATCATCACCTAAGGACTGCATGAGAAACCGGCGGACCTCGGGTCTATGGCGAAATGCGCTCAGCTCTTCAGCCGATAGCCCGTCCGAAAAATCCAGGTGACGCCGATGAGGCACAGGACGAGGAACGCCAGCGCCATGGCGAGGCTGACGCCGATGCTCACGTCCGAATGGCCGAAGAACGCCCAGCGGAACCCGCTGATGAGGTAGACCACGGGGTTGGCCAGACTCAGCGCCCGCCAGACCGGCGGCAGCATGTCGATGGAGTAGAAGCTGCCGCCCAGGAAGGTCAGCGGCGTGATCACGAGGAGCGGCACGAGCTGCAGCCGCTCGAATCCGTCCGCCCACAGGCCGATGAGGAAGCCGAACAGACTGAACGTCACCGCCGTCAGCACAAGGAAGCCCACCATCACGAACGGATGTTCGATCCGAAGCGGCACGAACAGCGTTGCGGTGGCGAGGATGATGAGCGCAATGAGGATCGCCTTCGAGGCCGCCGCGCCGACATATCCCAGGACGATCTCCAGGGGCGAGACCGGCGCCGACAGAATCTCGTAGATCGTGCCGGCAAAGCGCGGGAAGTAGATGCCGAACGAGGCGTTGGCGATGCTCTGCGTCAGGAGCGACAGCATCATCAGGCCCGGCACGATGAAGGCGCCGTAGGGCACGCCCTCGACGGAGGTCATGCGCGAGCCGATGGCCGCGCCGAACACCACGAAGTAGAGCGAGGTCGCGATGACCGGGGCGACGATGCTCTGCAGCGCCGTGCGCCAGAACCGAGCCATCTCGAAACGGTAGAGGGCGCGGACCGCGTACCAGTTCATGCCCGTTCCTTCACGAGATCGACGAAGATGTCCTCGAGGGACGATTGGCTGGTGTGGAGGTCGTGAAAGCCGATGCCGGCGGCGCCGAGATCGGCGAGGAGGCCTGTGAGCCCCGCCTCGCCCTTGGTGTCGTAGGTGTAGACGAGCTCGCGCCCGCCCGGCGCCAGGGCGAGGCTGTGGCCCGCGAGGGCCGGGGGCAGGGCGGCTAGGGGGGCATCGAGCTGCAGGGTGAGCTGCTTGCGCCCGAGCTTGCGCATGAGCTCGGCCTTGTCCTCCACGAGGATGATCTCACCGTTGCGGATCACCCCCACCCGGTCGGCCATCTCCTCAGCCTCGTCGATGTAGTGGGTGGTGAGGATGATGGTGACGCCCCCGTCGCGCAGTTTGCGCACGAGGCGCCACATGTCCTGGCGCAGCGCCACGTCGACCCCGGCCGTGGGCTCGTCGAGGAACAGGATGCGCGGCTCGTGGGCCAGCGCCTTGGCGATGAGCACGCGCCGCTTCATGCCCCCCGACAGGGTCATGATCCGGCTGTCGCGCTTGTCCCACAGGGACAGGTCGCGCAGGACCCGCTCGATATGGGCCGGATCGGGCGGCAACCCGAACAGGCCGCGGCTGAATCCCGTGGTGGCCCAGACGGTCTCGAAGGCGTCGGTGGTGAGTTCCTGCGGCACCAGACCGATGGCTTTGCGCGCGGCCTTGTAGTCCTTCTGGATGCAATGGCCGTCGACGCGGACACTGCCAGCGCTCGCCGTGACGATGCCGCAGACGATGGAGATCAGCGTCGTCTTGCCGGCCCCGTTGGGGCCGAGCAGCGCAAAGATCTCGCCCTTGTCGATGTCGAGGGAAATGTTCTTCAGGGCGTTGTGGCCCGAGGCGTAGACCTTGGACAGGCTGGCAATCGAGATGATCGGCGGCATCAGGTCTCCGCTGGGGCGCTCGAGGCGAGTGAAGTCGGGGTGCGGGCCCTGGGAACCCTCTCGTCAGGGTCTCGGACCGATCTAGCAAGTAAGGCGGGTCCCCTCTCCTGGAAGGAGAGGGAGTCTGTCGCGCTCGACGCCCAGGCGGGAGGTATGCGAGCCGCACGCTTGCGCGGTCGGACGAAGCTTGGCCGGCGAGGGGGTGAAAACGAGAAAAGCCGCCTTTCGGCGGCTCTCTCGTCGGTCGATAACGCGCGGATCAGGACTGGAGCCGGGTCCGGACTTCGCCGAGGCTGCGGCGGACGAGATCCTGCGCCGCCTCGCCCTGCATGCGCTCGCGCAGGATGACCTCCGAGACCTTCACGGCGGCGTCCGCCGCGGCGGCCCGAACCTGGGCGGTGGCCTGGACCTCGGCCTGGGCGATCTTGGCCTCGGCCGACTTCGTGCGGCGGGCGATGAACTCGTTCAGGCGGGCATGGCCCTCGTCGGCGATGCGCTGGGCCTCGGCACGGGCGCCCGACACGATGGCCTCGGCCTCGGCCTCGGCGGACGAGCGCCGCTTCTTGTAGTCGGCGAGCACGCTCGCGGCTTCCTCACGCAGGCGGCGGGCTTCGTCGAGCTCGGCGCGGACGCGCTTCGCCCGGCCGTCGAGACCGGCGGTGATCTGCTTGAAGCCGCCGACCTTCCAGACCAAGGCCATGAACAGCACGAAGGCGACTGCGACCCAGAATTCGGCTTCCAACAACATGCTCGTGGTCCCAACGCGATGGCGCCCGGCGCGAATACCCGCCCTGGGCGAAGCCGTCGCCGCCCCGTTCGGGCGGTCCGGCGGAGAAGAGGTGCGGCCGTCCCCCGCTCAGTGCGGGAGCGCGACGCTGTCGAGGGCCTTGGTGAGGGTGGCCTCGTCGGGGCTGCGGCCCGTCAGGCGCTCGACGATGGCCGACGCCGTCTCGCCGGCGATGCCGCGGACGTTGCCCATGGCCTCGGCGGTGCGGCTGCGGATGGTCGCCTCGGAGGCGGCGATCTTCGCGTTGAGCTCGGCTTCCAGCGCCTTGCGCTTGGTCTCGGCCTCCTGCGACAGGGCCGTGCGGGTCTCCAGGGCGATGGCCTGGGCCTTGGCCTGGGCGTCGCTCAGGGACTTCTCGTAGGCGGCGCCTGCCGTGTCGGCCTCGGTCTTGAGGCGCTGGGCCTCGTCGAGATCCGTGGACAGGCGCGCGGCGCGATCGTTCAGGATGGACTGGATGCGCGGCAGGGCGATCTTGTCCATGAGGTAGTAGAGCAGCCCGAAGGCGAGGGCGAGCCAGATGAGCTGGGACGCGAAGGTGTGGCTCTCGAAGGGCGGGAAGCCGCCTCCGTGCTCGGAGGCCGGCGTCGCGGCGAAGCCTTCATGCGTTGCGGTCGGATGGGCCGGCTGAGCCATGACGTCCTTCGGTCAAATCTTGAGGTGAGGACCGGACGCGTCTCGCATTCCCTCGGGAACGCCGCGTCCGGTCCGGTCTCGGTTCGCGGGTGTTAGACGGCGAACAGGAGCAGCAGCGCGACGAGCAGCGAGAAGATGCCCAGCGCTTCCGTCAGGGCGAAGCCGAGGAGCAGGTTGCCACGCTGGCCGTCGGCGGCCGAGGGGTTGCGCAGGGCACCGGCATAGAACTGGCCGAAGAGGTTGCCGAGGCCGATGGCGGCGCCCGCCATGCCGAGACAGGCGAGGCCGGCACCGATGTACTTGGCAGCTAAGGGATCCATCAAAATGCTCCTGAGGTCAGTTCGGTCGTGTGGGGAGAGAAATCCGGACCGCCAGGGCGAACCGGGGACGGAAGGGGGTGCCCCGATCGAAGGATCGGGATGATCCCGGCCTTAGTGGCCGGGATGCAGCGCGTCGCTGAGGTAGATCGAAGCGAGCGTGGCGAAGACGTAGGCCTGCAGACCGGCCACGAGGAACTCGAGGGCCGTGACGGCGACGCTCAGCGCCAGCGGCAGGGGCGAGATCGCCCCCCAGGCACCGGCGGCGAGGAGCGCCGGCACGAAGCCCGCGAAGATCTTGAGGGCGATGTGGCCGGCGAGCACGTTGGCGAACAGACGCACCGCGAGGCTGATGGGCCGCGAGATGAACGACACGATCTCGATGGCGACGATCATCGGCATGAGCCAGCCGGGCACGCCCGAGGGGACGAACACCTTCAGGAACTTCGTGCCGTGGGCCATGAAGCCGTACACGATCACGGTGCCGATCACGAGCAGCGCCAGCGCGAAGGTGACGATGATGTGGCTCGTCACCGCGAAGGCGTAGGGGATCATGCCGAGCATGTTCAGCACGAGCACGAACATGAACAGGGAGAAGATCAGCGGCATGAACCGCTCGGAGCCGTGGCCGGCGGACTGGCGCAGGGTCGAGCCGATGAACTCGTAGAACACCTCGGCCATGGACTGCATGCGGCCCGGCACCACCGAGCGCGGCGCCGTGGCCACCACGGTGATCAGCGCGATGATCCCGACGGCGGCGAACATGTACAGGGACGATTGCGTGAACGCGATCTCCTGGTTGCCGATATGACCGAACGAGACGAGCGGCTTGAGCTCGAACTGGTGGATCGGATCCATCTTTACGGCCATTGCCGCTCCCGTCCTCTTCGAAACCGAACGGGCCGCAGGGCCCGCCACCACCAAAAGCCGCGCATGCGGCGCTCTTCCAGAACCGCTAGCGGTCCCGTTCCTTCGTCGGCGCCTTCGGGAGAGCGCCCGAGACACGCATGACGTTGTAGACGCCGGTCAGGAAGCCCAGCATCAGCAGGACGATCAGGCCCCAGGGTTTCGTCCCCAGGAAATGATCGCACATCCAGCCGAGAATGCCCCCCGCCAGGACGCCGGCGATGAACTCCGTGGAGAGTCGCATCGCCTGGCCGAGAGGAGAGGGCCCGGTCGAAGAACCGGAACGCGGCGCCGAACCGGACGGGGCACTGGGCCGCTTCCGCTCGATCTGCGTCTCGAGACGTTTGAGCCTCTGGGAGAGGTCCTCGTCCCGCGCTTGCTCCCCACCGGTGCCGCGCCCGTCCCCTGCGTCGTTGCCGCTCATACGCGAAAACTCACATTGGCGAGAGCGAAGAGAACCGGTCGGAACGCCTCCTTCAAGCGGGCGGCAACATAGTTTCGCCCACCTTGAGTGTCAAGGCGACCCCGGTACCGCCTAAACCCTTGCGCTTGCTCGAAAAAACGTCGTTTTGCCTCGACACCGCGAAAGCGATGCGTCAGGCGCCCAGAATTGGCTTGATCACCTTTTCCATGCCCTCGATGGACATCTCGCCGGTGTATCGCTCGCCGTTGATGAAGAAGGTCGGCGTGGAATCGACCTTGAAGGTGTCCATGCCCTTCTGCTTCACGGCGTTGATCGCTCCGTAGAGCTTCTGATCCTTGAGGCAGGCCTCGAACTTGTCCTTCGAGTAGCCGGCCTGGCGCAGCATCTGCTCCAGGGCGTCCACGGGCGATTGCGGCTTCTGGACGTAGGCCCAGGCCTGCTGCTGGTCGAACAAGAGATCGGTGATGGGATAGTACTTCGCGTCGCCGTCGCAGCGCGCCAGCATGAAGGCGGCGGTGGCCAGCGGGTCGAGGGGGAATTCGCGCAATGTGAAGCGCACCTTGCCGGTGTCGATGTAGCGCTCCTTCAGGAGCGGATACGTCGTGCGGTGGAAGGCGGCGCAGTGCGAACAGGTCATCGAGGCATACTCGATGATCGTGACCTTGGCGTCCTTCGGACCGAGCCAGACGTCGCCCAGCGGTCCGGGCTCCATCAGGGTCGAGAGGTTCACGGCCCCTTGCGCGAACGCATCCAGGGTGAACCGGGGCAGGAGGGTCGCCGCGCCGAGGGCGAGACCGGTGGCTTTGATGGCGTCGCGCCGGGTGATCATGGCTGTGACTGGCTCCGCTTGCGGACCGGGGTATCGTCTGGCGTCTGCGGTAGAATCCCCTGGGCCTCCTGACAAGGCGGGAGGGACTCTCAGCGCCTCGGAGCGGCCTTGGAGGACGTCGCCACCACCGCCGTGCCGAGGCGGTCGAGGGCGTCGCGCAGGGCGTCGTCGCCGATGGTGCCGACCGCGAGCGCCACTTCGCCGCGGCGGACGGGATCGATCACCGGCGGCGGCACTTTCCGGCCGATGCGGTCGACCCGGCCCTGGCGCAGGACGATCTTGGCGACGCAGGCCCAGCCGTAATGGGCGTTGATGCGCTGGATCACCACGGGGGCGAGGTGCTGGAGTTCGAGGGCGAACACGCCCTCGACCCGCACCACGAGGGTGCCGGGATCGGGCCGGCCCTCCTCCTCGCGCCGGCGCCGGCGCGGCCATTCGAGCTTCGAGGGCTGGCAGTAGCGGGCGAGGCGCTCGCCGACGATCTCGGGCCACGCGGCGAGGATGTCCGTGGAGGCGAAGCCCTGCGCGGCGAAGGCCGGGCCGATGCAGGCATCGAGCAGTTCGGCCAGGGGCTTCACCCGCGCCATGCGCACCGTTCCGTCTCTCCCACGATCCCGCCGGTATCGGCCCCGAATGGTTAGCACGGCGTTGCCGACGGCGCGAAGGGACGGTGGCGCGAAGGGACGGTGGCGAAGGGTTGGATGCGCTCCGCCGCCGGGGTAGGACGGGCGCCCATGCCAGGGTCGAGCCCCGTGACCGACACCCCCCTTCCAGCCCCCGAGGCGACGGAGCTTCTGGCCTGGTACGACCGGCATCGCCGCGTGCTGCCCTGGCGCGCCCTGCCGGGCGAGGCGCCGGACCCGTACCGGATCTGGCTGTCCGAGGTGATGCTGCAGCAGACCACCATCGCGGCGGTCAAACCCTACTTCCACAAGTTCCTCGAGCGGTTTCCCTCCGTCGACGCCCTGGCGGCCGCACCCGACGAGGCGGTGATGTCGGCTTGGGCCGGGCTCGGTTACTATTCCCGCGCCCGCAACCTCCATGCCTGCGCCAAGGCCGTGGCGGCAGCAGGCGCGTTTCCCGACACCCTCGTGGGCCTGAGGAAGCTGCCGGGGGTCGGCGCCTACACGGCCGGCGCCATCGCGGCCATCGCGTTCGGCCGCCCGGAGGCCGCCGTCGACGGCAACGTCGAGCGGGTGATGACGCGGCTCCACGCCATCGAGACCCTGATGCCGGCGGCCCGCGCCGAGGTCCGCGTGGTGACGCAGGCCCTGGTGCCCGACGACCGGCCGGGCGACTTCGCACAGGCCGTGATGGATCTCGGCGCCACGATCTGCACCCCCAAGCGCCCGGCCTGCGCCCTGTGTCCCTGGATGGCGCCGTGCCGCGCCCGCGCCGCCGGTACGCAGGAGACGTTCCCGCGAAAACTCAAAGCCGTGAAGGGGACGCTCCGCCGGGGCGCGGCCTTCGTCGCGGTGCGAGCCGGCGACGAGGCGATCCTCTTGCGCACCCGCCCGCCCGAGGGGCTGCTCGGCGCCATGGCCGAACCGCCCATGAGCCCGTGGGAGCCCGATTACGACCCGGCCCAGGCGCTCCTCGACGCGCCGTTCGACGCCCGCTGGAAGCGGCTGCCCGGCCTCGTGCGCCACGGCTTCACGCATTTCCCCCTGGAGCTGACGGTGTTCTTCGCCCGCGTGGCCCTGAGCACGCAGCCCCCCGCCGGCATGCGCTTCACGCCCCGGCGCGATCTCGACGACGAGCCCCTGCCGGGCGTGATGAAGAAGGTGCTCGCCCACGCCTTCGATCCGAAGCCGGAGCCGGTCAAACGTGGGCGCCCGAAGGCCATGCGGGTGATTCCCGACACGCCGCTCTTCGCGGAGCCGGAGGAGGAAGCCCCGCCGCCGCCGCCGAGCTTTCGCCCCGTGCCGAAGCCCGCGCCACGAGTCGCGGCCGTGCCGCCTCCGCCCGAGGACGGGGAGGGGTTCTTTGGGGAGGGGGAGGAGGCAGCGCCGCCGGACGTGGCGCGCAAGCGCGGGCGGCCGAGAACGCGCAGATAAGGTCGGGCGCGAACCCTCCCCCCTCTGCGGGGGAGGGTGCCTGCGGAGCAGGCGGGCCGGGACGCAGTCCCGCAAGAGGGGAAGCCCCATCCGGATGCGGCGCACCCCTCATCCGACCCGCTTCGCGGGCCACCTTCTCCCGCAGAGGGGAGAAGGAAACGCGCCGGGCGTCCGTCCAAAAAAATCAGGCCGCCGACCCCATGGCCGCACGCATCAGACTCCGAAACACGTCGATCACCACCGGCTTGCCGTCGCGGGTGGCGTGCCAGAAATCCCAGCCGTTGCAGGCGGGGAGGCCCTGGACGAGGGCGCCGATCTTGTGGATCGAGCCCGAGGCCGGGCCGGCCATGAGGGTGCCGTCGGGGCGCACGACGGCCGAATGGCGGCCACGCGCGTCCGTGAGGGTCTCGCCGGCCCGGATGTGCCCGGCCTCGAGGACGCTGAGGAAGGCGACGCGGGGTTCGGCGCGCTTCGTCGGTGCCACCATGAGGGCGGCCTGGGACAGGGGCTCGACGGCATCGATGCGGGCGCGGGCCGCGTCGGCATAGACCGTCTCGCGCTCGATGCCGATGAAGCGGCGGCCCAGGCGCTTGGCCACGGCCCCGGTGGTGCCGGTGCCGAAGAACGGATCGAGGACCACGTCGCCGGGGTTCGTCGCCGACAGGAGCGTGCGGGCGAGCAGGGCCTCGGGCTTCTGGGTCGGGTGGACCTTCTGGCCGTCGGCGCCTTTCAGGCGCTCGTCGCCGGTGCAGAGGGGGATGAACCAGTCCGAGCGCATCTGGACGTCGTCGTTGCCGCCCTTCAGCGCCTCGTAATGGAACGTGTAGCCCTTGGATTCGGCCGAGCGCGAGGCCCAGATCAGGGTCTCGTGGGCGTTGGTGAAGCGCTTGCCCCGGAAGTTCGGCATCGGGTTGGCCTTGCGCCACACGATGTCGTTGAGGATCCAGAACCCGAGGTCCTGAAGGGCGCCGCCGACGCGAAAGATGTTGTGGTAGGAGCCGATGACCCACAGGGTCGCGTTCGGCTTCATCACCCGGCGGGCGGCCGTGAGCCAGGCGCGGGTGAAGGCGTCGTAGGCGGCAAAGCTCGAGAACTGGTCCCAGGCGTCGTCGACGGCGTCGACGCGGCTCTGGTCGGGCCGCAGGAGCGAGCCCTCGCCGAGCTGGAGGTTGTAGGGCGGATCGGCGAACACGCAATCGACGCTGCCCGCCGGCAGGGCGTTCATGGCCGCGATGCAATCACCGACGAGGATTTCGTCGAGGGGAAGACGTTGAGCGGCGGGTACGAGACCCATCCGCGGCGCCGACACGAGCCGCCCGGGACGCGAGACACTTTTCCGGGCGGCGGTGCCGGCAACCACGGTACGCGGGGAAGCCATGGCAAACACCGGTTACGCGACTGACAAGGCGGACCATGGGCCCGTTAACGTAAAGGCTGCGTTGCCGGCTTGAGGAGAATGTGTCTCGATTTGGGGCTGCAATTTTTGCCGGGTGTGTCTTCGCCGGCCCTCCGGACGACACGCCCAAACAACCCGTGACTTTATTCACGTGTCCCCAGGCTATCCGTTGCTGGAGGTCGGCTACCACACCGTACAGAAATCAGCGACATTGGACCGGCTGTATCGTTGAAACGCCGCCACATCGGCGACGGCTGTCTCCGGTCCGGAAAAATATTCTCCACTGCTTGCCGGCAGCCCTGCGCATGGCTGGGTTTCACGCCATGCAAAGCCGGTTTCTTCTTTTGGCGTGTCCTGGCCCCGCTGCGCAACCGGCCCTGGGCGCCGAACAAGCATTCGCAAGGAAAGATCGAAGCTTTTCGGCGTCACATGAGAAACTCAAATACAACCCATGATAAGTTTAACAAATTTGTCGCCTCTAGCCTCATTCGTGGCAGGAATTGCCTTATTTCACCCGGTCTTATTTTGGCCCCGTTCCGCTTCATTTTGCCGGCCATCCGAAACAACCGAGCAAGATCGAATGAACATCAAGCCTGTTCGTGTGGCCGCCGCCGTCGCCGGAACCGTCATGACCCTCGCCAGCCTGCCCGCCGCCGCCCAGAGCGGCGCGGCCTCCTGGTACGGAAGCGGTCGCAAGACGGCCAACGGCGAGCGCTTCAACCCGAACGGAATGACGGCGGCCCATCGCAGCTTGCCCTTCGGCACCCGGGTGCGGGTGGAGAACAAGCGCAACGGCCGCTCCGTTGTGGTGCGCATCAACGACCGGGGGCCGTTCGTGCGCGGCCGGATCATCGATCTCGCCAAGGGGCCGGCCCGCGCCATCGGTCTGGGCGGCGTGACCCGCGTCGCCTTGCACGTGGTGAACTGACCTTAGAGAGCCGCGCCGCTGCGAAAACGGGCCGATCCGCGGCCGCCGGCGTTGTCTCGCCGGTGGCCGTCCCCATGTCCGGGGCTGGCGTAGTGTCTTTCACGAAGCTCCCGCCGCGCCGTCGTGCTCGGCGTGAGACCCGGCGGTGACCGGGCGTTTCGTGAGGCACTCTCAAACCCGCGCAGGACTCTGATGCCCAAGCCCCTGATCGTCGAAATTCCGCATGAACTCGGCCTCGCCGAAGCCCGCCGGCGCATCGCCGAGGGCCTGGATCAGGTCCAGGGCATGCTCGGCAAGACCGGCATCGCCGTCGACCGGATGACCTGGACCGACGATCGCCTCGACTTCGCCATGGCGGCCATGGGCCAGAAGGTCGACGGGCAGGTGGACGTGCGCCCCGAGACCGTGCGGGTCGAGGTGCGGCTGCCGCTGCTCCTGGCCCTGTTCGCCGAGCGCATCCAGAAGAAGCTCGGCCAGGAGGGCAACCTGCTCCTCACGAAGAAGTAGCCGGGGCAGGCTCGGAACCGTCGCGTCGGGCGCCCGTTCTTCAGCCCCGACCTTTCGCGAGGCCAATCCATGTCGAATCCCGGCTCCCCGATCCCCGAAGCGCCCGTGCCCGAGACGCCCTACGAGGCACCGCAGACGCCGCCGCCCGGTCCCGATCTGCCGGAGCCGGACTTTCCGGGGCGCTCCCCGACGGAGGCGCCCGACGTGACGCCCGCCGAGATCCCGGTGAACGATCCGGGCATCGGCCCCGACGTCGGCCCCGCCCCCACGGGACCCGCCAACCCGGTGATGTAGACCGCACCACCGCTCAGGCCGCGTGCGTCCGGCGCCCCGAACGATTTGTTCGCGGGCGCCGGCACTGCCATAAGCCCGGCCATGGCCGCTCCCCCGCTCCTCACCCTTCAAGACGTCGCCCTCACGTTCGGCGGCACGCCGCTCATCGAACGGGCCGAACTGGCGATCTCGCCGGGCGAACGCACCTGCCTCGTCGGCCGCAACGGCTCGGGCAAATCGACCCTCATGAAGATCGCCGCCGGGCTGGTGGAGCCCGACAAGGGCGTGCGTTTCGTCCAGCCCGGCACCACGATCCGGTATCTCGCCCAGGAGCCGGACTTCTCGGGGTTCAAGACCACCCTCGACTTCGTCGAATCCGGCCTCACCCACGGCGACGACGCCTACCGCGCCCGCTACCTGCTGGAGAGTCTCGGCATGACCGGTGCGGAGGACCCGTCGCAGCTGTCGGGCGGCGAGGGCCGGCGCGTGGCGCTTGCCCAGGCGCTGGCGCCCGAGCCCGACGTGCTGCTGCTGGACGAGCCCACCAACCACCTCGACCTGCCGGCCATCGAGTGGCTGGAGGCCGAGCTGAAGAGCGTGCGCGGCGCCCTTGTCCTCATCTCGCACGACAGGCGCTTCCTCTCGGCCCTGTCGAAGACCACGGTCTGGCTCGACCGGGGCACCACCCGGCGGATCGAGCAGGGCTTTGCCACCTTCGAGGCGTGGCGCGACGCCTTCTTCGAGGAGGAGGAGCGCGACCGGCACAAGCTCGAGCGCAAGATCGCCGACGAGGAGCATTGGCTGCGCTACGGCGTCACCGCCCGGCGCAAGCGCAACGTCCGGCGCCTCGGCAACCTGCAACAGCTGCGCAAGGACCGGCGCGAGGACCGCCGCCCCGTCGGCACCGCCACCATGAGTTCGACGGAGGCCGATCCCTCGGGCGCCCTGGTGGTCGAGGCCAAGGGCGCCACGAAGGCCTACGGCGAGCGCACCATCGTGGCCGACCTGTCGATCCGCGTGATGCGCGGCGACCGCCTCGGCATCGTCGGCCCGAACGGCGCCGGCAAGACCACCCTCATCAACCTGCTCACCGGGCAGCAGCCGCCGGATTCCGGCACCATCGCGCTCGGCACCAACCTCAAGATGATGCTCCTCGACCAGACCCGCGCGGTGCTGGAGCCGTCGATGACGGTGACGGAGGTCCTCACCGGCGGCAGCGGCGACTCCGTCACCGTGGGCGGGGTGAGCCGCCACGTCATCGGCTACATGAAGGATTTTCTGTTCGCCCCCGAGCAAGCCAGGACGCCGGTCAGCGTCCTGTCGGGCGGCGAGCGCAACCGCCTCCTCATCGCCCGCGCCCTGGCACAACCCGCCAACCTCCTGGTGCTCGACGAGCCGACCAACGACCTCGATCTCGAGACCCTCGACCTCCTGCAGGAGATGCTCACCGATTATTCCGGCACCCTGATCCTGGTGAGCCACGACCGCGACTTCCTCGACCGGGTGGTGGGCAGCGTCCTCGTCAGCGAGGGGGAGGGCGCCTGGATCGAGTATGCCGGCGGCTACACCGACATGATCGCCCAGCGCGGCCAGGGGGTGCAGGCCCGCACCGTGGCCTCCACCACCCGCGCCGGCCGGGCCGAGCAGCGCAAGGCCGCGGACAGCGCCAAGGAAACCACCAAAGCGGAGACCGCGTCGCCCAAGGGCAAGCTCGGCTTCAAGGACCAGCACGAACTGAAGACCCTGCCGGAGCGGATGAAGAAGCTCGAATCCGACATCGCCAAGCTGCGCGCGGTGCTGGCCGACCCGCAACTCTACGCCCGCGATCCGGCGCGCTTCGCCAAGGCGTCCGCCCTCCTGGCGGAGGCCGAGACCCAGCTCGGCGCGGCCGAGGACCGCTGGCTCGAACTGGAGATGCTGCGCGACGCCTGACGGCCTTCATGATGCCGTGAAGGCGGTGTGATGTGAGGCGGCATCGCGCGCCGCCCGTCACCGGAATCCCCGTGTCCGCCTTCCTTCGCAACCAAGTCCGCCGATTCGGCTGGCTCGTCGGCCTGCCCGGCCTCGCCGTCCTCCTCGGCGTCGCCGTGCCCGTCGTGACGCCGCCCCTGGAAGCCCACCTCGCGGAGCAAGCCGGGCAGGTGGTGCAGGACACGGCACGGGCCGGGGCCGAGCCCTGGCTGACGGCGACGGCGCGGGGCCGCGACCTCATCGTCTCGGGCGAGGCGCCCGATGCCGCCGCGCGGGACGGCGCCAACACGCGGCTCGCCGCCCTGCCGGGCCTGCGCCGAATCGAGGGGGACCTCGGCCTCGTCGAGACCGCCGCGCCCTTCGTCTGGTCGGCGACGCGCACGGGGCCGGACCGCATCGAACTCTCGGGCAACCGCCCGGCGGAGATCGGCCCGCGCGCCCTGGCCGAGGCCATGGGTTCGGTCCTGGCGCCCGGCACCCAGATCACCGATTCGACCCACGCGGCCTACGGCGCTCCGGCGGAGTTCCGGGAGGCCGCGTCCGACGCCGTCCTGGCCCTCAGGGCCCTGCGGCCCGGGGCCCGGGCGGACCTCTCCGACACCCGCCTGTCGATCCGGGGCGAGGCGGTCTCGACGGAGGAGGAGGCCGCCCTGCGCGCGGCCCTCGCGACCCCGCCGACGGGGTTCACCCTCGGGACCATCGAGATCCTGCCGGCGCGGGTTCCGGACTTCGCCTTCGCCATCCTGCGTGCCCCCGGCGGCGGCGTCGGCCTGACCGGCCACGTGGTCTCGGAGAGCGCCCGCGCCGCCCTGCGCGCCGGCGCCACGGAGATCGCCGAAGGGGCCGGCATCCTCGACGAGACACGCACGGCGCGGGGTCTCGATGCCCGGATCGATCCGGCGAGCCTCGCCTCCTTCGCGCTGCGCCTCGCCGCCCTGCTACAGGAGGGACGGGTCAGCTTCGCCGGGGGCGCCGTGACGGTCACCGGCATCGTCCTCGACGGGCAGGCCTCGGGCGAGATCGCCGCCCTGATGCGCGACGGGCGCCCCGCCGGGGTCGAGGCCGGCCCCGTCAATCTCGAAAGCCGGCCGCTCAAGCCCTACCGCGTGCAGGTGCGGCGCGAGCCCGACAGCGTCACCCTCGGCGGTCACCTGCCCGATGCCGCCACCCGCGCGCGGGTGCTCGCCGCCCTGCGCCCAAAATTCTTCCATGAGCGGATCGTCGACCGGAGCCGGTTGGCGGACGGCGCGCCCCCGGGCCTGCCGGAGGCCCTGGAGGCGGGGATCAACGCGCTCTCGGTGCTGGCGCGCGGAGAGGTGCGGGTGGCCGACCGCGACCTCACCCTCACGGGCGACAGTCTCTATCCCGAAGGCGCGCGGCGCCTCGAGGCGGGCCTGCCCCGGACGCTGCCCGTCGGCTGGCAGGGCAGCGCGGCGATCGCGGTGCCGGGCGTCGCCACCGGACCGGACGACGCGGCCTGCCGAACGCGGTTCGCCGCCCTCGAACCCCCGAAGCCCCTCGCGTTCCCCGCCGGTAGCGCCACGGTGCCGGCCCCGTTCCAGCCCCTCCTCGACGCCGTGGCCGCCTGGGCCAAGGCCTGCCCGGCCGGCCGCCTCGCGGTGTCGGGGCACACCGACCCGGCAGGCGCCGCGCCGGGCCCGAAACCCGCCGTCGAGACCGCCGTCGAGAGCACGGCCTCCGTCGAGAAGGCCACGGAGGCCAAAGCCACGGACACCAGGGCCAAGGCGACCGCCAAGGACAAGGACAAGCCCGGCAAGGCCCAGAAGGCGAAGGCCCCGCCCGAGAAACCGGCCGCCGAGGCCCCGGCCGAACCCGAGCCGGACCTGGCGCGCCAGCGCGCCCTCGCCCTCACCGAATACCTGCTCCAGGCCGGGCTGCCGCCCGACCGGATCGCCACCGAACCGGCCGCCCGCGCCCCCGCCGAGGGTATCGGGCTCGCACTCCGTCCGTGAGGAACGCCGCGTGATCGCCCTGCTGACGCTGATCGGCCCGGCCCTGGTGCTCGGCTTTCTCCTCGGGGTGGTGGTGGGCCGCCTCGCCGGCCCGCCGCGCAGGCCGATGGCGCGGGCGGGCGCCATGCTCATGGCGCTCGCGGTCCTCGTCGCGGGCAGCCTCGCCGCGACCGCCAGCGTTCCGGGCCGGGCCGGCCTCTGGGTCGAGGTCGGAGCCCTGGTCCTGGCCGCCTACCTCGCCGGAGCGACGCTCGCCGCGCTGTTCACCCGCGCCCGAACCGAGCCAAGCCCCTGACGCTGCGCCACCCGGCGGCGGCGGATCACGACGCGGACCGGATCCGAACGGCATCCCGCCCGTCCGACGCGTCGGACGGGGTAAGCAGATTCGGACGCGCCGGCAGCACCGCGCGGGCCACGACGCGGTTGCGGCCGAGGCGCTTGGCTTCGTAGAGGGCTCCGTCCGCCGCCCGCATGAGGTCGCCTTGCGTCATGACCGGACTCGGTACGAAGCAGGACACGCCGACGCTGATGGTCACCTGCCCCGGTCCATCCGGCCGGCCGGGGTGGGGCAGCGCCAGGGCGGTAATGGCCGAGCACGCCGCCTCGCCGAGGCGAATTATGGCCTCGGGTGAGTGATCCGACGCGACGATGGCGAATTCCTCGCCGCCGAAACGGGCAACGGTGACGTTCGGGCCGGCAAAGGCCATGTCCAGGCAGCCGGCGATCCGGCGCAGGCAATCGTCCCCCGCCGGATGCCCGGCCCGGTCGTTGAAGGGCTTGAAATAATCGACGTCGCACAGCGCCAGCCCGATCCAGCCTCCCTGCTGAAGGCCGTGGCGCCAGCTTTCGTCGAGGGCGCGCTCCAGCTGCCGGCGATTACCGATGCCGGTCAGGGCATCGGTCTGCGCCAGGCGGTCGAGTTCACCTGCCAGATGACTGAGTCTGGCGTTCGTCGCCGTATGCATTCGCTCCCGCAGGAAGACGCCGCGCGCCGATCGCTCGATCACGTAGAGATGGACGCCGAGGGCAACGACGGAGAAAAACGCGATGAAGGCGGCGAAGGTGATCATGCCGCCGAGATGCCCGCCCTCGATGAGGACGCAGGCGGCCCCGAAGACCATGAGGGCGAATGCGAGGGTCAGGCTGGCGCCGACGATCCGCTGCCCGGAAAAGGCCGTGTGCATGACGATCACCGCACCGAGGACCGTGAAGCAGCGGATCCGGCCCTTCGGCTTCCAGGAACAGCCCGACAGGTGTCATCATGGCGATGCCGCAGCAGAACGACAGCGCCGCGGCGAAATCGAGGGTCCGATCGGTCCGGGCGCGCAGGGCGATCCGCACCGCGACGGCCTTGATGGGAATCAACACGGCGAAGCGCAGGAACCAGGCGAGCTTCCAGTCCGGGTTCTCCAGATAATCGATCGGCGCGATGACGATCGTGAGCAGCGCGAGAAGCATGATCTCGATGACGACATGCCGCCGGCGGGCGGGACGCTGGATCTCGCGAAAATCCGCCTCCAGGGCCGGGTCGAGAAAGCGCACCCGATGCCAGGGGCGCTGGAGTTCTCCCGCACAAACCTGCCTGAAATCCACCGACGCCCCGTGCGGCATAAGAAATATTTCTCCTGCCGATGACGACGGTCGGACTCGTCACCAACCTCCGAACTAGATCTTAAAATTATACTCCCCTCGCGTCGTTCGCGTTGAACGACCTCCCGATCGAATACCACCGTGCACGAGAAACGACGCGGCAGGCGCCTCAGCGGGCTCCGCGCTGCAAATCCCCCTCGATGAGCAGCGCGCTCTTGGTGTCGAGGCGGGTGCGGTAGATCTGCAGGTTCTCCATCACCCGCTGGACGTAGTTGCGCGTCTCCGTGAAGGGGATGCGCTCGACCCAGTCGATGGGATCGACGCCGGGTTTGCGCGGGTCGCCGTAGGCGTCGATCCACTTCTTCACGTTGCCGCCGCCGGCATTGTACGAGGCGAAGGCGAGGATGTAGGAGCCGCGCCAATCGTCCATGAGCTCGCCGAGATGGGCCTGGCCGAGGCGGGCGTTGTAGGCGGGGTCGCTGGTGAGGCGGTCCTGGTCGAAGGCGGCGCTCACCCGGCGGGCCGTGCGCTGGGCGGTGGCCGGCATCATTTGCATGAGGCCGCGCGCGCCGACGCTTGATTGCGCGAGGGGGTCGAACTGGCTCTCCTGCCGGGCGATGGCGAACACCATGGCCTTCTCGACGAGCGGCACGGCGGCCGAGGCCTCGTAGGCCGGAATGCCGATGGTCGGGTAGGCGTGGATGTCCAGCGGCAGGCCGCGCTGCACCGCGATCTTGCCGATGGCGACGAGGGCGCGGGCGTTGCGGACGTCCACCGCGATGGTGCCGAGAGCCTCGAGTTCGGCCGGGTCGGTGAGCTTCGTCGCCGCGTCGATGTAGAGCGGCAGGGCGAGATCGCGCAAGGCGGCCGCCTCCAGCAGGCGCAGGGCCCGCATGGGCAGCCGGTCGGCGAAAGCGGCGCGGGCGGGCGCGTCGAGTTCCGGCATCGCGCGCAGCGCCAGACTGGCGCGGCCGAGCTTCGCCCGGGCGAGCTGACCGTAATACGCGATGGGCTGGAGGGCGGCGCGCTCGTAGGCAGCCTTCGCGTCCTCGGCCTTGCCCAGCGCCTCGGCGGCCCGGCCCTGCCAGTAGGCGGCCCGGGCCTGGGAGATCGGCGTCTCGGCGATGGCGGCGGCGGCCTCGAAGTGGCGCGCGGCCGCGCCGGCATCGTCGAGGAAGCGCAGGGCGATCCAGCCGGCGTGGAACTCGGCCTCGATGCGCTTCTCCACCGTGCGGGCGCTGTGGCGCCCGGCGACCACGTAGGCGGTGCGGGGATCACCGAGATCCACGAGCTTGCGCGCGACGATGCGGCGCTCGACCCACCACTCGTCGCCGTCGACGAGAATGTCGGGGTTCGTCGGCGCGACCGACAGGAGGGCGGCGACCTCCGCGTACTTCTCCGTGCGGCGCAGATACTGCGCCCGCGACAGGATGTAGGAGGAGTCGCCCCGGAGCGAGGGCGGCACGGCGTTGAGGGCACTGGGCGCGGCCGAACTCTTGTCCTCCACGGCGCGCCGCGCCCGCACCAGGGTGGCGTAGCTCGTCCCCGCGTAGGACGCCGCGCGGCCGGCGGTCTCGTAATCCTCTTTGAGGAGGGCGCGCTCCATGCGGAAGCGGTGGTCGATCCGGGTCAGCACGCCCGGAAACGCGTCCATCACCCGGGTCTCGAGGTTGCGCCCGAAGGTGTCGGAGCGCCACAGGTCGCGCACGAGGGTGGCTGCATCCCCGTCGAGGCCCTCAGAACGGAAGGCCAGCGCCAGGGCGAACTTTCCGGGAGGGCTCGCGGGCTTCGTGGTGGCGAAGTAGGCGCGCACCACGGCCGGGGGCTTGCGCTCGATGAGGAGAGCCTCTTCGGCGCGGCGGCGGAGCAGGGGACCGGCCGGCCAATCGGGATTGGTCCGCGTGAACGCCACCGTGCGCTCGAAGCCGATCCCGGCCCCGGCCCGGATGGCGACCCATTCGAGGAGGGCGCGGACGGCCGGATCCGTGAACGCCTCGCGCAGGCGGTCACCCTCGGCGACCTTGCCCTTGCGATAGGTGTCGATGGCCGTGCGCAGGGCCGGGATGTCGAGGTCGGGGGCGATGCCCAGAGCGCGGCGCGGATCGGGCACCTCCGGCACCGGAGCCACGGACGACACGGCCGCATCGGGCAGGGGGAAGGCGATGCCGGCCTCCGGATCGGCGGAGGCATAGGCCTTGGCCGTGGCGTGGAGGGCGGAGGCGGGGGGCGCTCCGGCCGGCGTCTCGGCGGACTTGGTTTCGATCTTCAGGGCGTCGGCCGCCACGGGATCGGGCGTCGTCGTATCGGTGAGAACGCTCGACGGCGCGGCGGCGTCGCTCGCCGGGGGGGCCTCACGCGACGGCGGGGTCTCCGCCGCGGACACGCCGGAGCCCGGCACGGTCGCCATCAGGACGGAGCCGACCAGGAGGGGTCCGGCCACGGCGAGGACCAGGGTGGCGCGATGCGAGCACGTCCGGAGCACCATGGTCTTGCGAATCCCTGCGAGTGCGGGCCTCCTTCAAGCTCACCCAGAGGGCATTAAGAAGGCATTAACCCCGTGAACGCAGCGTTTGCGCCCGTGCGGCCAAGGCTTTATGTCTCGCCGCCTGACGCGGGGCCGGTCCTGGCCCTGCCGCGAGACGAGCCCCCGGGGCCGGGAACGCCAGGATGACCGACACGACCACCCGGCGCCTCAAGGGCGCGATGACCGCCCTGGTGACCCCGTTCCGGGACGGCGCCCTCGACGAGGACGCGTTCCGCAAGCTCGTGACCTGGCAGATCGAGGAGGGCATCCACGGCCTCGTGCCGGTCGGGACCACGGGCGAGACTCCGACGGTGACCCCGGCCGAACACGACCGCGTGGTCGCGATCTGCATCGAGACGGCCGCCGGGCGCGTGCCGGTGATCGCAGGCGCCGGATCGAACTCCACGGCCGAGGCGGTGGAGCGGGCGCGCCATGCCGAAAAGGCCGGCGCCGACGCCGTGCTGGTGGTGACGCCCTATTACAACAAGCCGTCCCAGGACGGGCTCTACGCCCACTTCAAGGCGATCAACGACGCCATCGGCATCCCGATCATCCTCTACAACATTCCCGGCCGCTCCATCGTCGACATGAGCGTCGAGACCATGGCGCGCCTGTACGAGCTGAAGAACATTGTCGGGGTGAAGGACGCCACGGCCAAGCTCGACCGGGTCAGCCTCCAGCGCCAGGCCATGGGGCCGGACTTCATCCAGCTCTCGGGCGAGGACGCGACGGCGCTCGGCTTCAACGCCCATGGCGGGCGCGGCTGCATCTCGGTGGTGTCGAACGTCGCCCCGCGCCTGTGCGCGGACCTGCAGGAGGCGACGCTCGCCGGCGATTACGCCAAGGCGCTGGCCTTGCAGGACCGCCTGCTGCCGCTCCACACGGCCATGTTCGTCGAGCCGAACCCAGCCCCGGCGAAGTACGCGCTGGCTCGGCTGGGCCATATCCGCGAAGAACTGCGCCTGCCGCTGCTGCCCGTCACCGAGGCCGGCCGCGGGACCATCGACGCCGCCCTGCGCCATGCCGGGCTCCTCGACGGGTGATTTCCGGACGCGTGATTCCAACTGGCGAAACCGCGCCGGACGGACCATATCCCCTGGCCCGGCCGCATTCCGGCGGCCGGCCTGAACCGACGATGTGATGGCACCCAAACCCGCTTCCGACCGCCGCGTCGTCGCCGACAACCGCGCCGCCCGCTACCATTACGAGATCACCGACACCCTCGAGGCCGGGCTCGCGCTCACGGGCACCGAGGTCAAGTCCCTGCGCAAGGGCAAGGCGACCATCGGCGAGGCCTATGCCGGACCATCGGGCACCGACCTGATGCTGTTCAACGCCTACATCCCGGAATACGTCGAGGCGAACCGCTTCAACCACGAGACCAAGCGGCCGCGCCGCCTGCTGCTGCACCGCAAGCAGATCAACAAGCTCATCGGCGCCACCCAGCGCGAGGGCTTCACCGTGGTGCCCCTGAAGATCTACTTCAACGAGCGCGGCCGGGCGAAGATCGAACTGGGGTTGGGACGCGGCAAGAAGCTCCACGACAAACGCGAGGCCTCGAAAGAGCGCGACTGGCAGCGCGACCGCGCCCGGATCATGCGTGACAAGGGCTAAGGTTTTCTTGGGCTAAGGTTTCCTTGGGCTAAGGTTTTCCCGGGCTGAGTTTGTTCGCGGGTGGAGATAGGCTGGCGGCCCGTGACTCTTCCGGATCGCCGCGCATGACCCCCGACTTCTCGTCTCTCCCCGCCGACCTGCCCGCCCCGGTGGATGACGGCGGCGCCCGCCACCTCGAAGGCATGATCGCCCCCGACGTCTCCCTGGAGGCGACGGACGGAACCCGGGTGTCCCTGCATCGCCTGAAGGGCCGGGCGGTGGTCTACGCCTATCCGCGTACGGGCGAACCCGGCCAGCCCACCCTCGTCCCGGACTGGGATGCGATTCCGGGCGCACGCGGCTGTACTCCGCAGGCCTGTGATTTTCGCGATCATCACGCCGGACTCGTCCGGCGCGGGGTCGCCCATGTCCACGGGTTGTCGACGCAGACGAGCGCCTATCAGCGCGAGGTGGCGACGCGCCTGCACCTGCCGTTCAGCCTGCTCGCCGATCCGCACGGGGCGCTCACGCGGGCGATGACCCTGCCCACCTTCACGGCCGGGGGCCTGACGCTGCTGCGCCGCCTCACCCTCGTGCTCGACGATGGGCGGGTGACGAAGGTGTTCTATCCGGTCTTCCCGCCCGACCGCAGCGCGGAACAGGTCATCGCCTGGCTCGACGCGAGGGCATAGCCCGCACACGGGTTCGCCCCCTCACTGGAAAGGAGGGGGCCTCACGTCTTGCCCGACGACGTTCCTACCCCTCCTGGGGCTCGTCGCCCTGCCTGATCCCGTAGCGGGTCTCGAGGGCTGGGCTCGGGCGGGCCGAGCGTTCGGGGGTCTCGCCGCGCGAGCGGGTGCCTGTGTCGGCGGGGCTGGCGGTGAAACGGTCGGGCACGGGGCGCGCGTTGCGCTCGCCGGGGTCGCGCCCGACGCGCGGGATGAGGTGCACGAGATCGAGGAACTCGTCGGCCTGCCGGCGCAGGTCGTCGGCCACCATGGCGGGCTGGGTCTGGATCGTGGACACCACGGTCACGCGCACGCCCTTGCGCTGCATCGCCTCCACGAGGGAGCGGAAATCGCCGTCGCCGGAGAACAGCACCATGTGGTCGATGCGGGGGGCGAGTTCGAGGGCATCGATGGCGAGCTCGATGTCCATGTTGCCCTTGATCTTGCGGCGGCCGGCCGAATCGACGAACTCCTTGGCCGGCTTGGTCACGACCCGGTAGCCGTTGTAGTCGAGCCAATCGATCAGCGGGCGGATCGAAGAGTATTCCTGATCTTCCACCATGGCGGTGTAGTAGAAGGCTCGGATGAGATTGTCCCGGGCCTGGAATTCCTTCAGCAGGCGACGGTAATCGATGTCGAACCCGAGGGCTTTGGTCGCGGCGTAGAGGTTGGCCCCATCGATGAAGAGGGCGCTGCGCTGTTGTGCGCTCATGAAACGATCCATTTTCAAGACAAAGCAGGCAATGCCCGCACACGCGCCCCTGTCATTCAGCCCGATGTCATACAGAAATCGTGCTTAAGATACGGTTTCGATCAAGCTCTTCATCGACAAGATGGTGACAGCTCGACGGGGCGCGCATGAATATCAAACTGAGTAGGACTATTGGACGAATTCTGTCAAGGGGAACAAGTATTACGTGTAGTGAATCCACGCATCCCGGTCAGGTTTCATTCGAGAGCCGGAAACAAAGCCTCCGGCAAGAGCGACGCATGTCCCGATCGGCGTCGTCCCGCGAACGCCGATCGATCCCTCCCGGGCGCGCCGTGCCCAAGGGCCGGATCAGGTCTTGTGCATCACCCGGCTGCCGGGTTTGACCGCCGGCAGGGCGGCGAGTTCGGGTGGCAGGGCGTCGGCCGGGTAGGCCGGGATGTCGAGGGTGACGAGGGTGACCAGCGGCAGGCCGATCTCGCCGCGCCCGCCCGAACGGTCGATAAGGCAGGCCGCCCCCACGATCTCGCCGGCCTCGCCCGCGAGGGAGGCGCGGCATTCGCGGGCCGAGAGCCCCGTGGTGACGATGTCCTCGACGATGACGGCCCGCGTGCCCGCCGGGATGCTGAAGCCGCGCCGCAGGGTGAACGGCCCGCCGGGATCGCGCTCCACGAAGATCGCCCGGGCGCCGAGGTGGCGGGCCGTCTCGTAGCCCGGCACGATGCCGCCGATGGCGGGCGAGACGACGATGTCGACAGGGCCGAACCGCTCGGTGATCGCCGCCGCCAGGGCCTTGCACAGGCGCTCCGTGCGCACCGGATCGGAGAAGATCGCCATCTTCTGGAGGAACACCCCCGAATGCAGCCCGGAGCTGAGGATGAAATGGCCTTCGAGGAGGGCCTGCGCGTCGCGGAATTCGGCGAGCACCTGCTCAGGGGTCATGGGGGGCTCCGGTTGGTCTCGAGGGTCGCGTGTGTGTTGGCAGGGCCGGGGGAGGGGCGCAAGCGTCCCTCCCTCACCCGTTCACCCGGTTCACCCGCGCGACGGTGCGCTTGCCGCGCAGCTCCGCCACGATGGCGTTGAGGTGCTTCAGGTCCCAGACGGCGAGATCGATGACGATTTCGGTGAAGTCCTGGGTCTTTCGCTTCATCGACAGGTTGTCGATATTGCCGTCGTGGTCGGCGATGACCTGGGCGATGGAGGCGAGCACGCCGGGCTCGTTGATGGATTGCAGGGCCAGACGCGCCGGGAAGCGCTCGCTCGCCCCCGCTTCCACGTCCCAGCGCACGTCGAGCCAGCGGTCGGGCTCGTTGTCGAAGGCGGCAAGCGCCGCCGACTGGATCGGATAGATCGTGACCCCGATGCCGGGGGTGAGGATGCCGACGATGCGGTCGCCCGGAACGGCGCCGCCGTTGGGGGCGAAGCTCACGGGCAGGTCGGTGTCGAGGCCCCGGATGGGAATCGCGTCGGGGCGCCCGGCCTCGACGGCGCCTTCCGGGAAGGTCAGGCGCATGGTCTGGTCCTTGGCCAGACTCAGGCGCCCGGCGCCGTCGCCGGCCGGCTGCTGCAGGGGCGTCGAGACCGTGCGACGCTCGTCCTTGTGGTCGGGATAGACCGCCCGCACCACGTCGCCGGAGAACATCTCGCCCCGGCCCACCGCGGCGAACACGTCCTCCGTCGAGGTCCGGGCGAGGCGGGGCAGGACGCCGCGCAGCTTGTCCTCGGAGAAGCTCCGCGCCGCCCGCTCAAAGGCGCGGTCGAGGATCTGGCGCCCGAGGCCGGCATATTGCCGGCGCACGGCCGAGCGCGTCGCCCGGCGGATGGCCGCGCGGGCCTTGCCCGTGACCACGAGGGATTCCCAGGCGGCCGGGGGCGATTGCCCGTCGGCGCGGGCGATCTCGACCTCGTCGCCGTTGACGAGCTCGTGCAGGAGCGGCGCCATGCGGCCGTTGATCTTGGCGCCGACCGCCGAATTGCCGACGTCGGTGTGCACGGCGTAGGCGAAGTCGATGGGGGTGGCGCCCCGCGGCAGGGCGATGAGGCGCCCCTTGGGGGTGAAGCAGAACACCTGGTCCTGGAACAGTTCGAGCTTCGTGTGCTCCAGAAACTCCTCCGGGCTGTCGCCCTCGGCCAGGAGCTCGATGGTGCGGCGCAGCCACTGATAGGCGCCGCTCTCGGTGGCGAGGTGCGGCGGAACGCCGGTCTCGTCCCGCCCGCTGGCCTCCCGGCCGCTCATGTCCTTGTAGAGGGCGTGGGCCGCGATGCCGTACTCGGCGATCTCGTCCATGGCGGCGGTGCGGATCTGGAGTTCGACGCGCTGGCTTTTCGGGCCGATCACCGTGGTGTGGATCGAGCGGTAATCGTTCTGCTTCGGGGTCGAGATGTAGTCCTTGTAGCGCCCCGGCACCATCGGCCAGGTGGTGTGGACGACGCCGAGGGCGGCGTAGCAATCGGCCAGGGTCTGCACGATGATGCGGAAGCCGAAGATGTCCGACAATTGCTCGAAGGCGACGGACTTGCGCTCCATCTTGGCCGAGATGGAGTAGGGCCGCTTCTGCCGCCCCGTCACCTCGGCGACGATGCCCCGCGCGGCGAGGCGGGTGGTCAGGTCCTGC
This sequence comes from Methylobacterium adhaesivum, assembly GCF_022179065.1. Classification (GTDB taxonomy): domain Bacteria; phylum Pseudomonadota; class Alphaproteobacteria; order Rhizobiales; family Beijerinckiaceae; genus Methylobacterium; species Methylobacterium adhaesivum. The sequence continues at coordinate 228,469 of NZ_BPQD01000003.1, read as the reverse complement.
TCGATGCTCTCGACGAGGCGCTCGGACTTCGCCGAGAGGTCGGAGAGGCGCTGCGCGATGGTGGCGTAGATCTCCGGCTTGAGGTTGCGCAGCGCGAGATCCTCGAGCTCCTCGCGCAGCTCCTGCATGCCCATGCGGCCGGCGAGCGGCGCGTAGATGTCGAGGGTCTCCTGGGCGATGCGCTCGCGCTTGTCCACGCGCATGTGGTGAAGGGTGCGCATGTTGTGCAGGCGGTCGGCGAGCTTCACCAGCAGCACCCGCACGTCCGCCGCGACCGCCAGCAGGAGCTTGCGGAAGTTCTCGCCCTGGGCGGCGCGCTTCGAGACGAGGTCGAGGCGCTTCAGCTTGGTCAGGCCGTCGACGAGGGCGCCGATCTCGGGGCCGAACAGATCGGAGATCTCGTCCAGCGTCGCGGTGGTGTCCTCCACCGTATCGTGCAGCACGGCGGCCACGATGGTGGCGTCGTCGAGGCGCAGGTCGGTGAGGATGCCCGCCACCTCGAGGGGATGGGCGAAGAACGGATCGCCGGACGCCCGCTTCTGGGTGCCGTGAGCGCGCATGGCGTAGACGTAGGCGCGGTTGAGCAGGGCTTCGTCCGTGGCGGGGTTGTAGCGCCGCACCCGCTCGACAAGCTCGTATTGGCGCATCATCCGCGAGACAGACCCTTTTCGGATTTCGGCTCCCGCAGCGCGGGCGCGAGGAGAATTTGTCCCGCATCGCACGCGCCCACGCCAGCCCTCAAGCGCCGCAGGCGCGCACAAAGGTGCCGCAGGCACGATGAAACGGACCGCAGACCCGAAGCGCCCCACCGCAGGCCGGCGTTTCTGGCACGCGGCGGACCGGACGAAGGCTTCGGGCCAAGAAAAAACCCGGCCAGGGGCCGGGTCGGGGGACGCGCATCGTGGGCGGGCCGCGCCGTGTCTCTCACCGAACGCCCGCTGCGCCACCGGACCCGGAACGAGACCGGCGGCACCACGGGCGTTTCGTAAGGGATACTTACTCGGCCTCTTCGTCCGTCTCGGTGGGGGGCGCGAGGTTCTCGAGGCCACGCAGGAGGTCTTCCTCGCTCATGCGGTCGAACTGCACGTCGTCGCTGGTGGATTGCGGGGCGACGGCGGCCGCGGCGGGCGAGCTCGACAGCAGCGGCACGGTCTCGGCCTCGGGCTCGTCGACCTCGACGTATTTCTGCATCGAATGGATGAGCTGTTCCTTGAGATCGTCGGCCGTGATGGTCTCGTCGCCGATCTCGCGCAGGGCGCAGACGGGGTTCTTGTCGCGGTCGCGGTCGATTGTCAGGGGCGCGCCGGCGGCGAGGAGCCGCGCGCGGTGGCTGGCCAGCAGCACGAGCTCGAACCGGTTCTCGACCTTGTCGATGCAGTCTTCAACGGTGACGCGAGCCATGGGGACGGCTCCTTCCTCGAACAGGGTGTGGGGAATTGAACCGGCCTCTTACACCCCTTGACGTGCGTCAACAAGGCTGGGGTGGGCCACGGTGGAGGCGGCACCCGTTCGAGCGGTTCTTCACGCCCCGTTGAAGGGACACTTTCAGGGCGTGGCCGGGGGGCCTGCTGGCGTAACGCGGTCGAAGGCGAGGCCCCCGTGCGGATCCCGCCGCACTCGCTGACGGAATCCGAGACCGGAAGCGTAACGCCTCCGGCGGGTCCGGGATGGCGTCCGGGACCCGGAGGAGGGCGAAGGCCGGATCAGGAGTTCATGGTGGGCGTGCCCGAGCCGTGATGCGGCACGGCATGGCGCAGGCGCGCGGCCAGGTCCTTCAGGGCCTGCTGGCCGCGGCGGAAAACCGTGCTGCGCAAGGTGAGGAAGCGCGAGACCACGTCGCGGTCCATCTTCATCCGGCGCATGCGCAGGCTCTTGCCGACGGAGAGCTCGTCGGCCGCGACCTTGGCCGCATCCGCGTAGAAGGCCGCGATCTTGGTGCTGGCCATACCCGGCGTGTCGAGCCAGCCCGGCAGGTGGCGGGCGAGCACGGTCACGTCCGAGAGGGCCTTGGTGATGTCGGTGCCCCAGCCGGGGCAGGTGGTGCAGAACGCGTCGCCGATCACCACGACGCCGTCGCGCACGGGGTTGGCGATCTCCACGAGGTCGATGGGGCGCTGCTGCACGGGTCCGACCGCCCGGATCGTGCCGTAGGTCCGGGTCAGGCCGGGCATCAGGCGCTGCAGAGCCGTCGTGGGATCGGCCAGGAAGTCGTCGCTGGTGGCGCCGCCGTGCGGCCAGTAGGTGAACAGGTTGGCACGGATACGGTCGCCGAGGGGGAATAGGGTGACGTAGGCGATGCCGTCATCGGCGTCCTCGCCGCTCCAGATGAGCTGTTCACCCGCGAACCGGTCGAAGTCGCAGGCGGTGTCGAAGCCGATGACCAGGGCGTGGCCGTCGCTCACCATCCTCCGCTCGAAGCCGAGGGAGCGTGTCAGGGCCTCGCCGAGGCCGGTGGCGACCACGAGAAGGCGCCCGGCATAGCGCCGTCCATCCGCCAGGGTCAGGGTCTGAACCTCGGGCCCCGTCGTCGTCGCGGTGACCCGGCCGATGACGCTGTCGACGGAGTCGGGCATGCTGCCACGCACGGCATCGACGAAGTCCGGATAGCGGACGGCGTATTCCCGCGACGGCACCCGCTTGAGAAGGCGGCCCCACCGGCCCTCGATCACCGTGTGGATCTGCGTCGCCACCGTGCGGGCGCCGGCACCGAGACCAAGGCGGTCGAGGACGTCCATTTCGTTGCCGGAGAATTTCTCCGCGCGGAACTCGCGCGGATGGGCGTTGCGCGCGGATACGAGAAGGACCCGCCGGCCCTCGCGCGCCGCCGCCGCCGCGAAGCTGAGGCCGGCGATGCCGGCACCGATCACCAGGGCGTCGTAGTAGGTGGGCTCCATCGAACGAACGGTGGGCGCGTCCGAAACCGGAACGCCCTGGGACTGTCCGGGCTGTGTCATGTCGAAACGACTCCTCGGTCGCCGTGCGGGAACGAAACGATCCGAATGGCTGCGGCGGCTTCTGGCCGACGCTAGAGCAAATTCTGTGCGATGCCCCGCGCCGGGGGATCGGTGCCGGGATCGGGCCGCCCTTTGAGCCGGATCGGTCGCCCTCCGATTGACTTCGCCCGCCCGCGATGCGAGTGGCCCGCCCTTTCCGACCTTGCGACGGACGGTAGACCCATGGCACGCGCACTCATCTTCCCCGGACAGGGGAGTCAGGCCGTCGGCATGGGCAAGGCCCTCGCCGAGGCCTTCCCGCAGGCCCGTGCCGTGTTCGATGAGGTCGATGCTTCGCTCGGCCAGAACCTGTCGCGGCTGATGTTCGAGGGGCCGGCGGAGGAGCTCACCCTCACGGCCAACGCACAGCCGGCCCTGATGGCGGCCGCCATGGCCGCCCTGCGGGTGCTCGAGGCCGAGCGCGGCCTCGATCTCAAGCGGGACGTGGCCTGCGTCGCCGGGCATTCGCTCGGCGAGTACACGGCGCTCGCCGCCGCCGGCACCTTCTCCATCGCGGACGCGGCGCGTCTGCTGCGGATTCGCGGCGAGGCGATGCAGGCGGCCGTGGCGCCGGGCGCGGGGGCGATGGCGGCCCTCATCGGCGCCGAGATCGAGGCGGCCCGGGCCATCGCGGCGGAGGCGGCGCAAGACGCCGTGTGCGACGTCGCCAACGACAACGGCGGCGCCCAGGTGGTGCTGTCGGGAGACAAGGCCGCCGTGGAGCGGGCCGTGGCCCTGGCGCAGGCGAAGGGCATCAAGCGCGCGGTGATGCTGAACGTCTCGGCGCCGTTCCACTGCCGCCTCATGGCCCCGGCGGCCGAGGCCATGCGCGCCGCCCTCGCGGAGGTCGCCATGCACACCCCCGTAGTGCCGGTCTACGCCAACGTACTGGCCGCCCCGATCAGCGACCGCGACGCCATCCGCGACGCCCTCGTGGCCCAGGTCACCGGCACCGTGCGCTGGCGCGAGAGCGTCGCCGCCATGGCGGCCGGCGGCATCGACCTGTTCACCGAGGTCGGCACCGGCAAGGTTCTCACCGGCCTCGTCAAGCGCATCGCGGCGGGGGCCTCGGCCGGCGCCGTCGGCACTCCCGACGACGTCGCCGCGTTCCCCGCTTTCGTAAGGTAGGCTCTCCCATGTTCGATCTCACCGGCCGCAAGGCCCTCGTCACCGGCGCCACGGGCGGCCTCGGCGGCGCCATCGCGAAGGTGCTCCACGCGCAGGGCGCCACCATCACGGTGTCGGGCACGCGGCGCCCGGCCCTCGAGGCTCTCGTCGCCGACCTCGGCGGCGAGCGCCTCCACATCGTGGAATGCGACCTCTCCGACAAGGCAGCCGTCGAGGCCCTGGTGCCGGCGGCGGAGGCCGCGATGGGCGGCCTCGACGTGCTCGTGAACAACGCCGGCATCACCCGCGACAACCTCGTGCTGCGGATGAAGGACGACGAGTGGGACGCGGTGATCGCGGTGAACCTCACGGCGGCCTTCCGCCTGTCGCGCGCCGCCGTGAAGGGCATGATGAAGCGCCGCCACGGCCGCATCGTCAACATCGGCTCGGTGGTGGGCACCACGGGCAATCCGGGCCAGGTGAACTACGCCGCCGCCAAGGCCGGATTGGTCGGCATGACCAAGGCCATGGCGGCCGAGGTCGCCACCCGCAACCTCACGGTCAATTGCATCGCGCCGGGCTTCATCACCTCGCCGATGACCGACGCCCTCAACGAGAAGCAGCGCGAGGGGATTCTGACCCGCGTGCCCATGAACCGCCTCGGCACCGGCGACGAGATCGCCGCCGCCACCCTGTATCTCGCCTCCGACGAGGCCGGCTACGTCACGGGCCAGACGCTCCACGTCAACGGCGGCATGGCGATGGTGTGATCCGTCATCGGCGGCAAGCTTTGCTGCACCGCACACCCGAAAAACACGCCGGCGGCGCGAAAAAGCCACGGCGCTGAACGGGTTGTGAACCGGGCCTCGCCAGCACCGGAACCCTGTGTTAACACCCCGCCTGCCGTGCGAGGGGGGTTGACGGTTCGGCGTGTTGCGGAGATTCCCATAACGACGCGGGCCCGAGTCGCGGCCCGCCCGAAACGCGCGCGAGCGAACACACCGGCCGCATCCGAGACCAGCACACACGGTCGCGGGCCGGCGGCCACGGCGACACCATCACGACTCTTGAAGAGCTAAGGACCAAGACCGATGAGCGATATCGCTGAGCGCGTGAAGAAGATCGTTGTCGAGCACCTCGGCGTGGAGCCGGAGAAGGTGGTCGAGGGCGCGAACTTCATCGATGATCTCGGCGCCGACAGCCTCGACACCGTCGAGCTCGTGATGGCGTTCGAGGAAGAATTCAACGTCGAGATCCCCGACGACGCCGCCGAGACCATCCAGACGGTCGGCGACGCGGTGAAGTTCCTCGAGAAGAACTCCGCTTAACTTCGACGCGACGAGGCGCCGGAAGCGGGGTCGTACACGACCCCGCGCGCCATTCGTTTCAGGACGGGACCGGTTCGGGATAGTGCGATGCGGCGGGTAGTGGTGACGGGTCTGGGCATGGTGACGCCGCTGGCCAGCGGGGTCGAGGCCACCTGGAGCCGGTTGATCGCCGGGGAGTCGGCGGCGAAAGCCGTGACGGCGTTCCCCGTCGACGACCTCGCCTGCCGCATCGCCTGTTCCGTGCCGTTCGGGAACGGCAGCGACGGCACCTTCGATCCGGACGCCTGGATGGAATCGAAGGAGCAGCGTAAGGTCGATCCGTTCATCGTCTACGCCATGGCGGCCGCCGGTCAGGCCCTCGACGACGCCGACTGGCACCCGACCTCCCATGAGGATCAATGCGCCACGGGCGTGATGATCGGATCGGGCATCGGCGGCATCGGCGGCATCTACGACGCGTCCGTGACCCTGCACGACAAGGGTCCGCGCCGGATCTCGCCGTTCTTCATTCCCGGGCGGATCATCAACCTGGCGTCCGGCCAGGTCTCCATCGCCCACGGCCTCAAGGGCCCGAACCATTCCGTGGTCACCGCCTGCTCGACGGGCGCGCACGCCATCGGCGACGCCGCCCGGCTCATCCAGTTCGGCGATGCCGACGTGATGGTGGCGGGTGGGGCCGAATCCCCGGTGAACCGCCTCGCGCTCGCGGGCTTCGCCGCCTGCCGGGCCCTGTCCACCGGCTTCAACGACGACCCGACCCGGGCGTCGCGCCCCTACGACAAGGACCGCGACGGCTTCGTCATGGGCGAGGGCGCCGGCGTGGTGGTGCTCGAGGAGTACGAGCACGCCAAGGCCCGCGGCGCCAAGATCTACGCCGAGGTGGTGGGCTACGGCCTCACGGGCGACGCCTACCACATCACCTCGCCGGCCCCGGACGGCGACGGCGCCTTCCGCTGCATGAGCGCCGCCGTGAAGCGCGCCGGCATCCAGGCCTCCGAGATCGACTACATCAACGCCCACGGCACCTCGACGCCCATGGGCGACGAACTGGAGCTGAAGGCCGTGGAGCGCCTGCTCGGCGACGCCGCGCCCCGCGCCGCCATGTCCTCCACCAAATCCGCCATCGGCCACCTACTGGGTGCGGCCGGCGCCGTGGAAGCCATTTTTTCCGTTCTCACCATCCGCGACGGGGTTCTGCCGCCGACCCTCAACCTCGACACCCCCTCCGTCGAGACCGCCATCGACCTCGTGCCGCACGAGGCCAAGCGCAAGCGCGTCGATGTCGTGCTGTCGAATTCGTTCGGGTTCGGCGGGACGAATGCGAGCTTGGTGATGCGGCGGGTGGATTAGAGCAAGTGCCCTCATGGAATTGAGATGATAGAGAAGAGATTTCAAGTATTTGTTAGCTCTACCTTTAAAGATTTGATAACAGAGCGGCAAGAAATAACTCAAGCCCTATTGGAGCTCGACTGTATTCCATCTGGAATGGAGCTATTTCCCGCAGCAAACGAAGATCAATGGACATTGATCAAAAAAGTTATTGATGATTGTGATTACTACATAGTTATTATAGCTGGAAAGTATGGATCTCTAGGACCAGACGGTATCAGCTATACAGAAATGGAATATCGGTACGCACTCGATAAGCAAAAGCCAATTATTGCATTTTTACACAAAGATACAAGTACATTGCCCGCCAATAAAACGGAGGCCGGCATTTCAGAACGCGAAAAATTACAAAAATTTAGGACACTGGCGCAGAAAAAAGTTGTCAGATTTTGGGAAAACCCCACCGAGCTTGGATCGGTAGTAAGCCGAAGCCTTGTACAGTTAACAAAATCCACTCCGGCAATAGGCTGGGTACGCGGAGACAATGTCCCAGATGAGTCTGCCGCGCAAGAAATACTCAAATTACGCAAAATCATTGATAAATTAGAGAAAGAAAAAATAGAACGCGCTCATGCCGCCCCAGCTGGAGCAAGCCTATTATCTCAGGGAAAAGACAAAATTCAAATCGAATGCAGTATTTCTTACTATATTAGAGGCGATATATTTGCACAATCAGAGGAACTCAGCTGGGAAGTTTTGATCGATTGGGACACAATCATTGCTGCTGTAACGCCATCGCTTATTGATGAAGCCAATGAAGGCACAATGCGCGCTCGAATAAATGATGCCTTATTCGGCTATGATTATCATAATATGAAAAAAGACGAAATACTATCAAAGCATCACATTGACAGCACCAAAATAACCACTAAATCGTTCGAAACCTGCCTTGTACAACTAGTTGCTCTTGGAGTTATATCCAAAAGTACAAGAAATAGAAGCATTAAAGATAAAACATCTTATTGGAAATTGACAGACCACGGCGAAATGCTCATGTACAAGCTTCGTGCAATACATAAGAACACTTCAGAAACCATACAAAATCCGTAGCTTCCGCGAAAATCTCGTAATTTCCCCAGCAAAATATGCAGAAGTTTCTAGCTGTTTGACGCTGCTCATCCGACAATCCCCATTTCGCCACAAAACCGACTAAGCTCGCGCGCCAAAAGGCCCGCCCTTCGCGCCCGCCCCGGTGTCGCGCGAGAACGCCCCGTGCGGTAAAAGCAGCCGGGGAGGGGGCCCTGAAGGCCCGCACAGGATCACCATGTTCTTCCGCAAGCGCCCGACCCCCGAGCCCGTGCCGGCCGCCTCCGAGGAGCGGGCGTTGCCCCAGCGCCTGTCGCCGCGCAGCCCGAGCGAGGCGATCAAGCCCACGGCCGCGCCGCCCCCGCCCGACCTGCCGCCGCGCCGGCGCGGCGGGCTGCTCGCCACCGTCTCCGGGCTGTTCACCCTGTCGGTGGTGCTCGCCATCGGGGTGATGATCGGGCTGACCCTGTTCGAGCGTCAGGTAAAGGAGCCGGGGCCGCTCCCCGCCGACAAGGTGGTGGTGATCTCGCCCCGCTCCGGCACCACGGAGATCGCCCAGGCCCTGACCCGCGAGGGCGTCATCACCCACACGGCCCTGTTCGAGTGGGCGGCCCGCTTCAGCGGCAAGGCGCTGAAGGCCGGCGAGTACACGTTCAAGGCCCATGCCAGCATCGGTGAGGCCATCGACACCCTGGCCTCGGGCCGTCAGGTCCAGCACGCCGTCACCTTCCCCGAGGGGCTGACGAGCGAGCAGATCGTGGCGCGCCTCAACGAGAACGACATCCTCACGGGCGACATCAACGAGATCCCGCCCGAGGGCGCGCTCCTGCCCGACACCTACAAGTTCGAGCGCGGCGCCACCCGCCAGCAGATCGTCAACCTCATGCGCACCAAGCAGCGCGAGGTCCTGGCCGACATCTGGAAGCGCCGCTCCGCCGACATCCCGGTCAAGACCCCGGCCGAGATGGTGACGCTGGCGTCCATCGTCGAGAAGGAGACCGGCCGGGCCGACGAGCGGCCCCGGGTCGCCGGCGTGTTCGTCAACCGCCTCAACAAGCGCATGAAGCTGCAATCGGACCCCACCATCGTGTACGGGCTGGTGGGCGGGCGCGGCACCCTCGGGCGCGGCATCCAACGCGGCGAGATCGAGCGCGCGACGCCCTACAACACCTACGTCATCGAGGGCTTGCCGCCCGGCCCCATCGCCAATCCGGGCCGCGCCGCCCTGGAGGCCGTGGCCAACCCGTCGCGGACGAAGGACCTGTTCTTCGTCGCCGACGGCACCGGCGGCCACGCCTTCGCCGAGACCCTGGAGGGCCACTCGCGCAACGTCGCCCGCTGGCGGCAGGTCGAGCGCGCCCGGCAGGCCCCGACCCCGGACGCCGCCGTGGACAAGGTCGAGCCCACCCCGGACCCCGGCCGGGCCTCCGCCTTCGCCCCGGCCGAGGGCACGAACTTCGCTGGCGGCGGCGACCCCACGGCGCCGCGCTCCAAGGCCTTCGACGCCTCGGAGGGCACGCGCCTCGACCCCCTGCGCAACAAGACCTTCGACCTCAATTCGCCGAAAACCGTGCCGGTGCTGAAGCAGCCGTGAGGGCGGGGCGCGCGCGTTGACGGGAGTCGGCATCGCCAGGGCGATGTCACGAGCGCAGGACGGATCGGCGTAGACCGCGATGGCGCTCCCTCTCCTGAAAGGAGAGGGCTGGGGTGAGGTGTGTGACCTCTCCGGAAAACTCACACACCTCACCCTGTCCCTCTCCTTCCAGGAGAGGGGACCCGCGCCGCCGACGGGATGCGTGAAGACGGTCGCCAGGGACCGGGAAACGCCTCCCTGCACGCTCACCCGGTAGCCACCCGGCCGGATGCGGGGCATTGTCCGGCGAACTCGGTCACAATCGGTCGCATACCAGCATGATCCTCTCCAGCATGACAGGATTCGCCCGGGCCACGGGCACCACCGGGCCGGTCCAATGGGCCTGGGAGGTCCGCGCCGTGAACGGACGCGGGCTCGAGGTGCGCCTGCGGGTGCCGAACGGCTACGACGCGGCTGGGGAGGTCGCCCGCACCGCCCTTCAGAAGACCCTGGCGCGCGGGCAGTGCCAGCTCTCCCTCACCCTGTCCCGCCCCGACACCGCGCCGCGCATCCGGATCAACGAGGCGCTGCTGGCCGACCTCGCGGCGGCGGTGGCCCGTGTGCCCCTGCCCGAGGGCGTCGCGCCCGCCACCCTCGACGGATTGCTGGGGCTGCGCGGCGTCGTCGAGGCCGACGAGGATGCGAGCCTCGACGCCGACGCCCTCGCGCGCGACCTCGCGGACGGGGTGGTGCGCCTCGTCACCGACCTCGTGGAGGCCCGCCGCGCCGAAGGCCGGCAGCTCAAGGCCATCATCGAGGGCCAGCTCGCCGAGATGGCCCGCCTGACCCGCGCCGCCGAGGCGTGCCCGGCCCGCCAGCCCGAGGCCGTGCGGGCGCGCCTCGCGGCCACGGTCTCGACCCTCATCGCCATCGGCACCCTCGACCCCGACCGCCTGCACCAGGAGGCGGTGCTCCTCGCCGCCAAGGCCGACGTGCGGGAGGAGCTCGACCGCCTCGGCGCCCACCTCGCCAGCGCCGCCGACCTCTTGGGGCAGGGCGGCCCCATCGGCCGCAAGCTCGATTTCCTCGCCCAGGAGCTCGGGCGCGAGGCCAATACCCTGTGCGCGAAGGCCGGCGACATCACGCTGTCGCGGATCGGACTCGACTTGAAGGCCGTGGTGGAGCAATTCCGCGAGCAGGTTCAGAACGTCGAATAGGTTTTTCTCCATGCAGGCCACGGGCATCGCGCGGCGCGGGTTCATCCTCATCCTGTCCTCGCCCTCGGGTGCCGGCAAGACCACCCTGACGCGCCAGATGGCGTCCGATCAGAAATGGGGGCTCGACCTCTCCATCTCGGTGACCACCCGCCAGCGGCGCCCGTCCGAGATCGACGGCAAGCACTACAACTTCATCGACCGCGAGGCCTTCGAGGCCCTGCGCGCCGCCGACAACCTCCTCGAATGGGCCGAGGTGCACGGCAACTTCTACGGCACCCCGCGCCGCCCCGTGGAGCGGGTGCTCGGCGCCGGCCGCGACATGATCTTCGACATCGACTACCAGGGCACGCGGCAGGTGCGCACGAAGCTCACCCAGGACGTGGTGACGGTGTTCATCCTGCCCCCCTCGCTCGCCGAACTCCGCCACCGCCTCGAGCGCCGGGCCGAGGATTCGTCGGACACCATCGAGAAGCGCCTCGCCAACGCCCGCCTCGAGATCCAGCGCTGGAGCGAGTACGACTACGTCATCGTCAACGACGACCTCGACGACGCCTTCCGCAGCCTCGAAGGCATCCTCGTGGCCGAGCGCCTGAAGCGCGAGCGCCGCACGGGCCTCAGCGCCTTCGTCGAGAGCCTCCTCGCCGAGCCGAATTAGGCAGACGGCATCACCGTGGCGCGGCGCGCCTCCAGCATCTGCCAGGCGATGAGGGCCGGCACGCCGAGCACCACGTCGGGCACGCGCTTGGCCAGGGACAGGGCCAGCGCCGTGCCCGGATCGAGGCCGAACAGACCGCCGAGCAGCACGAAGCCGCCCTCCTGCACCCCGAGCCCGCTCGGCACCGGGAACGCCGCCGACTTGATCGCCTGACTCAGGGCCTCGATCACCAGGATCTCGGTCCAGCTCACCTCGGCGCCGCCGATGCAGGCGAGCGCGATCCAGATCTCGGCGGCTCCCATCCCCCAGGCCAAGAGGTGGAGGACGAACCCCGCCGCGAGGTCCCGGCGCCGGCCCGGCGCCCAGATCGCGTCCAGCGCCGCGTACACCCCGCCCGGCGCGCCGTCCGATGGGGCCACGGCCGCGCCGGCCCAGCGGCGCATCCGGTCCGTGCACCGGCGCACGACGGCCCGGGCCGCGCCGCTGCGCTGGACCGCGAAGAACGCCGCGACGAGCACCGCCGTCACCGCCAGCGCCCCCGCCGTCCACGTCGCCAGGGCCTCGGCCGTGCCGCCGCCGACCCGCGTGAGAAGCCCCACACCCAGGAGCGCGAACAGGCCTTGGGTCGCCACCTGCAGCAGCATGTCGACGAGGATCGAGGCCGCGGCGAGCGACCCCGCCACGCCCCAGAACGTCAGCAGGCGCCCCCCCACCACGTCGCCGCCCACGGACGCCACGGGCAGCAGGACGTTGATGCCCTCCCGCACGAAGCGCAGGATGAGGAACGCCCCCGCTTCCACCCCGGCGAGCCCCCGCAGGAGCCGTCCCCAGGCGACCCCGCACAGGGCGACGACGACGCCCCGGACGAGGACGATGCCGATGAGGCCGAGGGCGCCGATCCGCCCGAACGCATCGGCCACCGCGTGGAGATCGTGCGTCACCACGAGCCAGATGCCGAGGGCGAGGCCGAGCACGGTGCCGAGAAGCGGCAGCCGCCGCAGGATCGCCCGGCCGATCCGCCGTCCTCCGGTGCCGGGCGCGGTCATTCGGGGCGATTCCGCTGGATGGTGACGCCGGAAACGAGCTTCATCGCGGGCCCCGCCAGCCTTCGGTCTCAGGGGATGCGCGGTCCGGAGCCATCGTCCTCCGGCGCGCCGGGCGGCGTTAGCGCGGCTTTGGGGCCGAAATCGGGGAGGAGGGCGTCGAGGATCGCCTGACGGTCCCCGGCCGGATCGACGAGGGCGATGCGGCCCCGCGCCAAGCTCGCCGTCGTCGCCACCGCGACGGCGCGCTTCGGGCACGGGCCGAGGCACCCGACCTCGACGAGGCGGGGCTTCGCCATGCGCTCCTTCGACGATCCAGCGCGCTCCTTCATGGCGCGCTTGAGAACGCTGCGGAGGGCCCCCTTCGGCAGCCCCTGGCGCTTGGCGCATTTGGTACAGACGAGCACGACAGCGTCGAACTTCGCTCGGGCGTAGCGGATCTTCTCGGGCCCGGGCGGCGCCGTCTCACGAACCTTGATCTTCTTTCCCCTGGCACTCTCTCCGCGCGCCTGGGTATCGGCGCGCGCCACGTCTGTCCGGTCTCGTTTCATCGGGTTCCCTGAGGGGTGGCGCCTCTTACCGCGTCCAACCGGCCCACGCCTTAAAAAGGGCCGAAAAAAGCGGGACTCGGCAGGTCAACGGCATGGCGTCGAAACGGCTCCGCGTCGCGCCGGGCGCGCGCTGCGGGGTCGCGCTCGCGCGCCGAGCCTCCAGGAACCCGATGTGATGAATGTCGACGAGGTCAAGCAGTCGGAGCGCCTGCGCGGGGTGATCGACCTCGCCCTGCGGGCGGTGCCCGATCTGCGGCGCAACGCCGAGACCGTGGAACCGATCCCGGCCGGCCGGGCACCGGCCTTCCTGCGCAAGGCGGGCGAACGCCTCGACTGGCGACGACTGCCGGGCCTGCGCCCGGCCTCCTCGAAGCCGCCCAACCTCATCGGCGACCTGATCCGCAACTTCAGCGTGTTCGTACTGCTGCCGACCCTGCTGCTGGCGGTCTATTTCTACGGCTTCGCCTCGAACCAGTACATCGCCGAAGCGCAGTTCACCGTGCGCGGCAATGTCGAGCCCATGGAAGACGCGTCGGTGGGCCAGTTCGCCGACTTGGTGCAGAAGCACAACAGCCAAGACAGCTTCATCGTCAAGAACTACATCCAAAGCCAGACCCTCGTGACCAAGATCGAGGAAACGCTGAAGATCTCGGCGATGTTCTCCCGCGACGAGGCCGACTTCTGGAGTCGATTCCGGCCGCCGCAGCCCATCGAGGAACTGACGCAGTACTGGCGCAAGCACGTGATCGCGCGCATCGACGTGATCTCGGGCATCATCACCCTGACGGTCCGTGCCTTCACGCCGGAAGACGCCCTCGCCATCTCGAAGGAGGTGATCGCCCGCACGGAAGTGCTAATCAATCAGATCTCCCGGGCGGCTCAGGCCGACCTCGTGGCGCACGCGGAGTCCGATGCCGTTCGCGCCCAGACCCGCCTGCGCGAGGCCCACCTCGCCCTGCAGACCTTCCGCAATCGCTGGGGCATCATCGATCCGATCAAGGCGGCGGAAGCGACGCTGACGACCCTCGGCAGCCTGCGCAAGGACCAACTCAAGGCCGAAACGGATCTGCAGGTTCTGCGTGGCTCGAATCTCGACGAGAAGGCCCGCAGCATCCAGACCCTGGTGGCCAACCTCGCGGCGATCCAGCAGCAGACCAAGCGGCTTCAGGAGCAACTGACCACGGAGGGGCTCACGGGCACCGATCCGTCGAACAACATGACCCGGGCGCTCCTGGAATACGAAGGCCTGCAGGTCGAGAAGACCATCGCGGGCAAGCTGAACGAATCGGCCAATCTCATGGTCGATCGCGCCCGTGTCGCGGCCACCAAGCAGCAGATCTTCCTGGCGACCTTCGTGCCCCCGGATCTGCCCCACGATTCGCTTTATCCGCGCCGGGGCTACAGCGTCCTCGTGGGCTTCTTCTGCTTCCTGGTGCTGTGGAGTTCCCTCGCGCTCATCGTGGCGGGCCTGAAGGACCAGCGTCTGTAGAAGCGTCTCGCGGAGGTTCCAGGCTCCCCTCGCGTCAAATCCGGAAACCCATGTCCGAATTCGCCGATCTCGTCGCCCGTGCCGTCAACCCGTCCATGACCCGGGAGGCCCGGCAAGCCGTTTACGTCGTCGTCAAGGAGGCCGTGCAGCGTCTCCAGGCCCGTGACGGAATGACGGCGGACGATCCACGCATCGCCCTGCAGCAGCACCTCGTCGAGGAGACGATTCGCGATGTCGAGGCCGACATCGCCCGATTCATCTCCCTCGAGAAGCTCGAGCGGGCCCACGCCGCGCAGGTGGCCGACGAAGCGGCGCGGAACCGCTGACGCGTTGATCACGCCCCGTCACGGGGCCCGCGCTTCCACCGCTCATCCGGACGGAGACGACGGTCCGGATGAACCAAGCTTTCGCGATCGCGCGAGCGCCGTCATCACGAGACCGCCGTGATCACGTGTCCTGCCGCCGCGCGGGCACCTCGGTGCACCACACGATCTCGGAGCAAGAGCCGACGGTGAGCGAAGTCCCGCGCGGATCCTTCAGCCGTAAGTCGCCGAGGGGCGCACGCTGCCGGGCTCGACCACGCTCATGCCGGCATCGACGTACTCGTTGAGCTTGTTGCGCAGGGTCCGGATCGAGATGCCGAGGATCTTGGCGGCATGCGTGCGGTTGCCGAGGCAGTGGTCGAGGGTCTCGAGAATGAGTTCACACTCCACCTGCGCCACCGTCTGCCCGACGAGGCCGCGAGTGGCCGCCTCCGCGACGCGCGCGGCGCGCTCGGCCGGGCCGGCCACGGGCTCGCCGATGCTCTCCCCTTCCGGCGTCAGGATCGCCTCCGGACCGATCTCTGGACCGGACGCGAGCAGCACCGCGCGGTGCAGGGTGTTCTCGAGTTCGCGCACGTTGCCGCGCCACGGATTGGCGGACACGAGGGCCTGCGCCTCGCGGCTCAGGGGCCGCGCAGGCAGGCCGTTCACCTCAGCGTATTTGCGGGCGAAGTGGCCGGCGAGTTCGAGGATGTCGCTGGGGCGCTCGCGCAGTGGCGGCAGCTTCAGGTGCACGACGTTGAGGCGGTAATACAGATCCTCGCGGAACGTGCCCTTGCGGACCTCGTCCAGGAGGTTTCGGTTCGAGGTCGCCAGGACCCGGATATCGACCTTGACCGGGGCGGAGCCGCCGACCCGGTCGATCACCCGCTCCTGGAGGGCGCGCAGCAGTTTCGACTGCAGCCGCACGTCCATCTCCGAGATTTCGTCGAGGAGGAGCGTACCGCCGCTGGCTTCCTCGAACCGGCCGATGCGGCGCGCGACGGCCCCGGTGAAGGCGCCCTTCTCGTGACCGAACAGTTCGGATTCGAGGAGCGCCTCGGGGATGGCCGCACAATTGACGCTGACGAACGGCTTGGCCGTGCGGTTCGACTTGCTGTGGACGTGGCGGGCCAGCACCTCCTTGCCGGTACCGCTCTCGCCGGTGATGAGCACGGAAGCCTCGGAGCGGGCGATCTGCTCGGCCATCCGCACCACCCGCTCCATGGACGCGTCGCGCCAGACGAAGGCACGACCGTCCTCGGAGACCGCCTGCAGCACCGCCGCGATGAGGTCCGGATCCGGCGGCAGGGGGATGTATTCGCGGGCGCCCGCCTGGATCGCCGCCACGGCCGCCCGCGCATCCGTGGTGATGCCGCAGGCGATGACCGGGGTCCGAATGCGTTCGTCGACGAGGGCCGTCACGAGTTCACGGATCGGCAGGCCCACATCGATCATGATGAGATCGGCGCCCTTGGCGCGCAGCACCGCCAGCCCCTGCGGCAGGTTCTCAGCATTCGTAACGGCCGCACCCCGGTTCATGGCGATCCGGGACGCGGTGACGAGTTCGCTGTTGAGACGACCGATGATGAGAAGCCGCATGACTCAAGGTCTCCGTATCGGGGCCTCGCGCGGGCGCGCGGCGGGCCGGGAAAGGTCAGTGGTCGTTCTTGATGATCTCGGTCATCGTCACGCCGAGGCGCTCCTCGACGAGAACGACCTCGCCACGGGCGACGAGACGATTGTTGACGAAGATGTCGATGGCCTCGCCGACCTTGCGGTCGAGCTCGAGCACGGCGCCGGGCTGGAGCCGCAGCAGGTCGCCGATGGGCATCCGCGACGAGCCGAGGACCGCCGAGATCACCACGGGCACATCGAAGACCTGCTCGAGATCGGCGGCACTCTTCGGGGTGGTCGGCGCCTCACGGATGGATTCGGTGCCGAGCCCGTCGAAGGAGGCATCGGTTCCGTTGAGCTGCGGCAGGGTGAAATCGTCGGACATGGCGAGGCTTTCTGAAAGATCAGGCGGAAAGGCCGAGGGCTTTGAGCACGGCGGCTTCGATACGGGCGCGGTCGCGCACCACGCCGCCGTCGGCCCATTCGATACGGGCATCGCCCGGGACGAGGTCAGGTTCGCCCAGCACCACGAGGCGGCCCTCGAAACCGCGCTCGCGGGCCAGGCGCTTCACCAGGGCTTCGGCGTCGTCGACGAGGCTCTCGTGGACCCGCACCACGAGGTGCGGCACGCCGCGCAGATGCTGGAGCGCGGAGCGGGCCGCGTCGCCGATGGCGGTCAACGGAAGGGCATCGAGGGCTTCCCCCGCGATGCGGCGGCCGAGGGTCACGGCGAAGGTCATGGCCTGCTCCTCCCGCTCGGTATCGCGGGCATCGAGCTGGCCGAGCAGCCCGGCGGCGGCGAGACCGAGGCGTGTGAGCGCATCGGCCATGCGGGCCTGCGTCTGCATCTCGGCCTGGGCGCGGCCCTCCTGCACACCCTGGGCGTGAGCCTCGGCCAGCGCCTGGGCGTGAGCCAGCGCCTGGGCCTCGGCTTCGGCCTGAGCCGCCTCGTCCTTGGGGGGAGGGGGGCTGGCCGGACGGGGCCGGAATTCCGTGTCGAACAGGAAGGGGCGGGCGCTCAATAGACCAACTCCTCTTCGCCGCTCGACTTGGCGATCATGATCTCACCCTTCTCGGCCAGTTCCTTGGCGAGTTCGGTCATCTTGGACTGGGACTCGTCCACGTCCTTGAGCCGGATCGGCCCGAGCCCGCTCATCTCGTCAGTGATGTTCTTGGCCGCACGGGTGGACATGTTGGACAGGAAGAAGCTGCGCACCCGCTCGTTGGCGCCCTTCAGGGCCCGGCAGAGAGTCTCGTTGTCGGTCTTGCGCAGCAGGGTCTGCACGCTGCCCGGATCGAGCTTGAGCAGATCCTCGAAGGTGAACATGAGCTGGCGAATCTTCTTCGCCGAACCGCGATTGGCTTGGTCGAGGGCCGCGAGGAAGCGGCCTTCGGTCTGCCGGTCGAAGGCGTTGAAGACGTCGGCCATGAGTTCGTGGGCGTCGCGGCGCGTCGTCTGGGCAATGGTGGAGACGAACTCGGTGCGCAGGGTCTCCTCGATGTGCCGCAGGGCCTCCTTCTGCACGGTCTCCATGCAGAGCATCCGGTTCAGGACGTCGATGGAAAAGTCTTCGGGCAGAATGGTCAGAACCTTGGCGGCGTAGTCGGAGCGGACCTTCGAGAGCACCACCGCCACGGTCTGGGGGTACTCGTTGCGCAGGAACGAGGCGAGGATCTCGGGATCGATCTGGGTCAGACTCGCCCAGACGCGCTTCCCCGACGCGCCCTTGATCTCGGCCATGATTGTCGAGACCTGGCTCTCCGGGAAGATCTTGAGCAGCAGCGACTCGGTCCGCTCGAAGTTCGACGAGATGCCGCCCCCCGAGGAGAGACGCGCCACGAAATCGATCATGAGCTTTTCGACGGTATCGGCCTCGAGGGAGCCGAGTTGCACCATGGCCTGCGAGACCTTCTTGACCTCGTCCTCCTCGAGCATCTGCCAGATCGGCGCGCCCTCGGTTTCGCCGAGCAGAAGCAGCAGGGCGGCGGCGCGCTGGATGCCGCCCATCGAAGTGTACGTCAGCGCGCCACCCGTGGCCGCGACTTCCGTGCTGAGGTTCATACCTGAGGACATGGCCTCAACTCCCTAGGGCAACGTCTGTGGAAAGAGGGGGGATCGGCGGATCTCAGGGCTCGTTGATCCAGTTGCGCAGGACCTCGACGGTCTCGTTCGGACTGGCGCGGACCATATCGACCACGCGCTGGACCGCCTCGGTCTGGATCTGACCATTGACCTGGGCGAAGTCGACGAGGCGGGCGGTGGTGTTCTCACGCGGCGTCAGCGCCAGGGCCGGATCGGAGGCCGGGCCGGTCACCAGGGCGACGGGGCCGGGCTCGGTGTCGAGCATCTTGCGCAGGAGCGGGCGCACCACGGACAGCAACACGATGAGGGTGAGCATGGCCAGCACCGTCAGTTCGACGATGCGCATCACGTCCTCCCGCGACTGGGGCATCAGCGACTGGAGCAGGCTCGGCTCGGCGACCTCGGGCAACGCCGGGGTCTCGGCGAACCGCAGATTGACCACCTCGACCTGGTCGCCGCGCGCCTTGTCGAAGCCGATGGCCGTCCGCACCAGGGTTGCGATGCGCTCGACCTCGGCCGCCGGACGCGGCTGGTAGGTCGGCCGTCCGTCCGTTCCCGGCACGTAGGCGCCGTCCACGAGGACCGCAACGGAGAGCCGCTTGACCCGACCACCCTCGGCCACTTCGGTCCGGGTCACCCGCGAGATCTCGTAGTTGGTGGTCTCCTCGTTCTTGTTGCTCGAGTCCTTCTGGGCCGGGGGGGCCGGAGTCTGGTTGGCGCCCGGCAGCTCGTTGCCGACGGTCACGGCCCCTTCGTTTCCGGCCGTCAGGGAGTTCTCGTTGCGGGTCTGCGTGGAGCGCACGACGCGGCTCTCGGGGTCGAAGCTCTCCGAGCGGCTCTCGATGCGGTTGACGTCGAGTTCGGCGTTGACCTGCACCCGAGCGCGGCCGGTCCCGACGACGCCGGCGACGATCTCCTCGATCTGCGCCCGCAGGCGCCGCTCGATGCCGACCTGTTTCTCCTCCATGCCGAGGCTCTTGTCGGCTTCCGCATCGCGGGCGCCGTCGGCGAGCAGGCGCCCGCGCTCGTCGACGATGGACACGCGGTCTGGCTTGAGCCCTTCCACCGCCGAGGCGGTGAGGTGGCGGATGGCACGGACCTGCCCCTGGTCGAGGTCGCCCATGAGCTTCAGGACGATGGCGGCGCTCGGCGTCTCGCGATCGCGCTCGAACAGGCGCCGCTCGGGGATGACGAGGTGGACCCGCGCGGCCTGAACCCGGCCGATGGCCCGGATGGAGCGGGACAGTTCGCCCTCGAGCGCCCGCAGATGGTTCACGTTCTGGACGAAGTTGGTCGACGAGAAGGCATCGCCCTTGTCGAAGATCTCGTAGCCGACGCCGGCCTGGCTCGGCAGTCCCTTGCCGGCGAGATCCATGCGCAGGCGGGGTAAATCGGCACGCGGCGCCATGATGGTCTGACCGGCATCGCCCTTGGCCTCGTAGCGGATACCGCGGGTGTCGAGTTCGCGGATCACCGCCGAGGAATCCTGAATGGACAGGTCTGCGAACAGCACGCCCATGTCGGGTTTCGAAACCCGCAGGATTACGAAGGCGAAAAAGCCAATGAGGGTCATGGTGACAGCGGCCATGGCGGTCAGCCGTGCCGGACCCATCTTCGTCACCAGTTCAAGAACCGACTTCACGGCGCGACGCCTCCACCCGAGCAAACGTGACGGATCGCCCGTCCCCACCCGGCAAGTTTTGCCCATATCGTGGTTAGCGACCGGTTAACGTCCGTTAGGATCGGCCCCAAAACGGGACAGGAATCCGGAACGCGAAAAGACCGCGCCCCGGGGAGGGCGCGGTCTTTCGAAGGGAGTGCCGTGTAACTTTGTCTTTCGTACCGCCCGCCTCGTCCCCGTCGGGGCAGAGGATCCGGTGGATGCTTCGAGCGGGCAGGCGCCCGTCTCGGAGTGCCTCACAAATCTCCCGACCATCGCCGGTCCTCGCTCTGGGCCCGGCGGCGCAGCGGGAGTTGTGTGAGAGACACTCAGTGGCGGTAGTGCTGGATCCGAGTCGTTCGCAGCCCCGCAAGGCCGTGCTGGTCGATGGAGAACTGCCAGCTCAGAAACTCCTCCGTGGTGAGGGTATAGCGCTGGCAGGCTTCCTCCAGGCTCAGCAATCCCCCCCTCACGGCGGCGACGACCTCAGCCTTTCGGCGAATAACCCAACGCCGAGTGGTTGTCGGCGGCAGATCGGCAATGGTTAACGGACTACCATCAGGCCCGATGACATACTTAACTCTCGGGCGGCTCGGTTCGGTCATGATACGCTCTACAACTCGACTGACCTGTCGAATTTGGAAGCTACTCGTGCCCACTTAAAATATCTTGAAGCCAAAGGATCACATCTGAATCGTGCCCACGCTCATGTGGACAACCCCGATCCGATGTTCCGGACACTGCTGATCGGAACCCGTGCGGAGCCGATGAGGAGCACCGGCGAGGTGCCGCTGAGGTCGACGCCGTCGACCTTTCCGGTGACCTGCGTGGCGACCGTCACCGCCGACCCCGTGGCGTCGCGGGCATCGACCTGGATCGTGTACGTGCCGACCGGCGCGTTCATGCCCGTGGTGGAGAGACGTCCGTCCCAGACGTAGGACTGGGCACCGGCGGTCAGGGACTTGCTCTGGCTCGCCACGACGTTGCCGTTGGCATCCTTGATCGTGATGGTCGCCTGGGTGGCGGCCTTGGACGGGTTCAGGGTCCAGGTCGCCGATCCGTCGGCCAGATCCGCCGTCTTACCGTCGGACGTCACCGTCTGGCCGATGAAACCCGTGGCCGAGGCCGTGCTGGAGGACTTGGCGTTGTTCAGGATCGCATCGAGGCGGTCGTTGGACTTCAGCTGCTGCTCGACGCCGGCGTACTGGACCAGCTGCTGGGTGAACTGGTTGGTGTCCATGGGGTCGAGGGGGTTCTGGTTCTTCAGCTGCGTGGTCAGCAGGGTGAGGAACTGCGTGAAGTTGCCCGCGATCTCCTGAGACGAGGTCTTGGTGGCGGAACTCGCCGTGGTGGTGGCGCCCGTGACGCTGCTGATGCCGGTTGACATGATGGAGTCTCCCTCAGATTCGGATGTCGAGGCCAGTGAGGCCGCTCAAGGTGCGCAGGGGAATGGCCTCGAGGGCGGCGCGGCCCTCGGGCTGATTGAGACGGCCGGAGCCGGACCCGCCGTCGGGACGGCGTCCGTCGGAGCCTTGATCCTCGGTGCCGCGGCCGCCGGATTGCGTGTCGCTGCGCAGGGACAGGTTGATGTTGGCCTCGGAGGCGTCGAGGCCGGCCTGCGACAGGGCCTGTTGCAGACTGCCGGCATCCCGCTGGAGCAGGGCGAGGGTCTCGATGCGATCGACGACGAGGTGCGCCATGACGGTGCCGCGCTCCTTATCGATGTCGAGACGGACATCGATGCGCCCGAGATCGCCCGGATCGAGGCGGATCTCGAAATGGTTCGAGCCCTGAAGCGAGCGCAGACCGATGGTCATCGGCACGGCTCCCAGCGGGATCGGCGGCGACGCCGGCACCGGGGTTTGCGTGGCCTGGGCGGCTGGCGCCGCTGTGCCGGACGTCGCCGCCGTGGCGGCTCCGGCGGCAACGCCCGCAAGATGCGTGTCGAAGGTCTCCGGCGCGGCGTGATGCGGCGCATCGGGCATGGGCATCACCGCCGGGCCGCCCGCGGCGTCCTTGTTCCCAGCCACCTCCTGCACGGCGACGGCCGGATCGGACTTGCCGGAGGACGCGGCCTCGGACTTGCCGACCGTCGCGCTCGCGGAGGCAGCGGTAGCCTCGCCGGCAGCTGCGTTCGGCACGCCCTTCGGCGCCTGGGCGGCGCCCGCCACGCCTTGGACCGACACCGTCGAAGCCCCCGGCTTTCCCGCCGGTTTCGGATCGGATTTGGCGCCGCTCGACGCGGCCATGGCGAGGCCGACGAGTGCCTGTCCGGCGGCGGGCGGCGCGCCGTCCGGCGGCTGGGCCGCGCCCAGGGGAGGGGCCAGTCCCAGTTGCGCCGGATCGAAGGGGCCGGCGTCGGCGACTTTCGGTTGAGTGATGGCGCTCGGATCGGTGGACCCCGGCACCACATCCTTGGACGATAGGGCGGTCCCTGCCGCGAGTTGGGTGGCGTCCGTCGTCGGCGAGGCCAGTGCCTGATCGGTGCCGTCAGCGTTCGAAACGCCGGGCATGGCGGAAGCGACCTGACCGGCGATGACGGGCACGGCGCCCGCCTGCGCCTGGACCGCCCCCGATGAGGGCTGACCCAGATCCGCCTTGGCCGTTCCCGTAGCCGATGCGGCCTGGGCCGAACCACCCTGAACCTGCCCGGCCGGTCCCGCGCCGAAGAACGGCGCAGCCTGACCGCTCTGGCCGGGTACCGGCTGCGGCCGAGGCGGAATCGGAGGCTGGGCCTGGAAAAGGCCGAGGAGCGTTATATCCTGGTCCTCGGCGGATGCGTCGGAAACGTCGCTCTCATCCTGAGTTTCGTCGGTGGAGGCCGCGTTCGCCTCAACCTGTCCCGTTCCGGCATCGGTCGCCTCGGACGGTGTGCGGGGAGCGGTCGGGTCGGATGCGCTCGCCGGGGCCCGCCGCTCGTCGCTCGTCTGCCGCGTGGTGTCTTCGGACGAGGCGGCGTCTGCAACCGCCGCGCGAGACGGCGCAGGACGCTCGGCCTTCGCTTGATCGGTCCTGGCTTGATCGGTCCTCGCTTGGTCGGTCCTGTCCGAGGCGGACGCGGCATCGGGGCGATCGCGCTCCGCACGCTGCGGTCGGCTACGGGTATCCCGCGACGGGTTCGCCGCCTCGGGAGCGGCCGCCTTCGGATCATCGAGCGTGAAAGCGGGCCGCGAGCCGGTCCGCGTCGTGGTGCGCGCCGGAGCCGGAGCCGCGCGACGCAGGAAAATATCCGTTTCGAGGAATGCTTGTGCCATGGCGTCCGAACTCTCCTTGCCGGACTAGTCAGCAAGGGCCGAGCCAAGCCAAAAAATCTTCTAAGCTCTTGTTTTTACGGAATTTATCTTTCGAATCGGGAAAACGCTCCGAGGAAATTCCGCCCCTGCTCGGCAGGATCTGCCGATCGCGGACGGCTTTGCCGGGTTCGGGCTGCCGCCCGAAACGTCCGGTCCCGGACGGATCTCGTCCTGCCATCCAAGAGTGCGGCGGGCGTTGGGCGCGGGACACGCGAGCGAGCCCCGTCGCCCGGTCCCTGGAACTCGCGTACAAGGAACGCTATAGACTCGTGCCCGGGACCGGACCGGCCCGGTCGGCGAAATCTGGCGTGATGAATTCCCTCGATCTTCCCAAGGCTCCGCACGAGACGCGCGTCGTCGTCGCCATGTCCGGCGGCGTCGATTCTTCCGTCGTGGCCGGGCTGTTGAAGCGTCAGGGCTACGACGTCGTCGGCATCACGCTCCAGCTCTACGACCACGGCGCGGCGACCCATCGCAAGGGGGCGTGCTGCGCCGGTCAGGACATCCATGACGCCCGCCGCGTCGCCGAGGCCCTGGGGATTCCTCATTACGTCCTCGACTACGAGGATCGTTTCCGGGAATCGGTGATCGATCGCTTCGCCGAAAGCTACCTCGCCGGCGAGACGCCGATCCCTTGCGTCGAGTGCAACCGGTCCATCAAGTTCCGCGACCTCCTCGCGACGGCGCGCGACCTCGACGCGGACGTCCTGGCCACGGGCCATTACGTCGCGAGCCGTCCCATGCCGCAGGGCGGACGCGGGCTCTACCGCGCCCTCGACCCGGCACGGGACCAGAGCTACTTCCTCTACGCCACCACGGCCGAGCAGCTCGACTTCCTGCGGTTTCCACTCGGTGAGCTGCCCAAGAACGAGACCCGGCGTCTCGCGCACGAACTCGGCCTATCGGTGGCCGAGAAGGCCGACAGCCAGGACATCTGCTTCGTACCCCAGGGGCGCTACGCCGACGTCATCGCCCGGCTGCGGCCCGACGCGGCCCGGGCCGGAGACATCGTCGACCTCTCCGGACGCGTCCTCGGCCGCCACGAGGGGATCGTCAACTACACCGTCGGCCAGCGACGCGGCCTGCGCCTTTCTATCGGCGAGCCCCTCTACGTCGTTCGCCTGGAACCAGACACGGCCCGCGTCATCGTCGGCCCACGCGAGGCCCTGGCGACGAGCCGCATCCGCCTGACGGACGTGAACTGGCTCTCCGGCACGGCCCCCGCCGATCTTCCCGTGGCCGTGCGGGTACGCTCGACCCGCGAGCCGCGCGCAGCCTCCCTTACCCTCGACGCCGCCGCTGGCACCGCCGAGATCGTGCTCGCGACGCCCGAGGACGGCGTCTCGCCCGGACAGGCCTGCGTGATCTACGCCGACGACGGTCCGCGGGCGCAGGTGCTCGGCGGTGGCACCATTCGGCGTATCGACGCGTTGCAGGCTGGGGCCGCGCAGGCGGCCTGAGCGTGCGCGCGCCCCGAACCTTTTCCCCATAGGACGACGAAATCGACATGCTGAGCGAGCCGCGGGAGGCCGGTCCGAGCACCGCCCTGATGCGCAAGGCCTATGCCCGTTGGGCACCGGTCTACGACGTGGTCTACGACAAGCTGACGGAACCGGCCGCCCGGGACGCCGTTGAGGCGGCCGTGGCCTGCGGACCGCGCATCCTCGAGGCTGGCGTCGGAACCGGCCTGTCGCTGGGCTACTATCCGCGCACGAGCTTCGTCTGCGGCGTCGATCTCTCCGAGGACATGCTGAAGCGCGCCCGCGCCAAGGTGCGCCGGCGCGGTCTCACCCATGTCCGCGGCCTCCAAGTGATGGACGTGTGCCGCCTCGGCTATGCCGATGCGAGTTTCGATGCCGTGGTGGCGCAGTTCCTCATCACCCTGGTGCCCGATCCGGAAGGCGCCCTATCGGAATTCCTGCGCGTGGTGCGGCCGGGCGGCGAGATCGTGCTCGCCAACCACTTCGGACAGACGGATGGCCCCATGGCCAAGGTCGAGGAAATCGTGGCCCCCCTCTGCACCAAGATCGGCTGGTCCTCGGACTTCAAGTCCACGCGGATCGAGGCCTGGGCACGGGCCAACGGCGTCGAGTTCATCGGCGTCGCCCCGACCTTCCCCGGCGGCTTCTTCAAGATCCTGCGGATGCGCAAGCCCGCCTGAGACCGCCGCCCTCGGCCGAGACGAACACGACGAAGCCCGGGGCGCCACACGCCCCGGGCTTCGTCGCGTATCAGGCTCCGCAAAACCTCTTCGTGGTGGACGCAAGCGAGGCTGTGGCGGGGTCGCAACACCGCAAAACCATCCAGACTTTGCCATGGGAGGCGCCTGCCCCCGCCGCGATCCCGCCATAAACCAGGACCACCTCAGGCTGCGCGGTAAACGGTAGTCCCCCCAACGCTTTACCGCGGAGTTCCGAGTCTTTCCCGCATCGAACCGTACGGGTTCGCGCACCGCTCGCGCGGGGCCGCGCCCTCGGTCCGGCGGGTGACCGGACCTCGTCGTCAAGCGTACCGGGCCGGGGTGGCGAGATTGACCATGGACGCGCGCAGCACCGACAAGTCGAAGCTTCCGAGCCGTCACGTGACGGAGGGGCCCGAGCGCGCGCCGCATCGGTCGTACCTCTACGCCATGGGTCTTACAAAGGAACAGATTCACCAGCCCCTCGTCGGAGTGGCCTCATGTTGGAACGAGGCCGCCCCGTGCAACATCTCGCTCATGCGCCAGGCCCAGGCAGTCAAGAAGGGCGTCTCGGCGGCCAACGGCACCCCGCGTGAGTTCTGCACCATCACCGTCACGGACGGCATCGCCATGGGGCATGCCGGCATGCGCGCGTCGCTGCCGTCCCGCGAAGTGATCGCCGATTCCGTCGAGCTGACCATGCGCGGCCATTCCTACGATGCCCTCGTCGGGCTGGCGGGCTGCGACAAGTCCCTGCCCGGCATGATGATGGCCATGGTGCGCCTCAACGTGCCGTCGATCTTCATCTACGGCGGCTCGATCCTGCCCGGCTCGTTCCGGGGGCGGCCCGTGACCGTGCAGGACCTGTTCGAGGCCGTGGGCAAGGTCGCGGTGGGCGACATGAGCCTCGACGACCTCGATGAGCTGGAGCAGGTCGCCTGCCCCTCGGCCGGCGCCTGCGGCGCCCAGTTCACGGCCAACACCATGGCGACGGTCTCGGAGGCCATCGGCCTTGCGCTGCCCTATTCGGCCGGCGCGCCCGCGCCCTACGAGATCCGCGACAAGTTCTGCATGACGGCCGGCGAGAAGGTGATGGAACTCATCGCCAAGGGCATCCGTCCGCGCGACATCGTCACCCGCAAGAGCCTCGAGAACGCCGCCGCCGCCGTCGCGGCCTCCGGCGGCTCCACCAACGCGGCGCTCCACCTCCCGGCAATCGCCCATGAATGCGGCATCAAGTTCGACCTGTTCGACGTGGCCGAGGTCTTCAAGCGGACGCCCTACATTGCCGACCTGAAGCCGGGCGGGCGTTACGTCGCCAAGGACATGTTCGAGGTCGGCGGCATCCCCCTCCTCATGAAGACGCTCCTCGATCACGGCTTCATGCACGGCGACTGCATGACGGTAACCGGTCGCACCATCGCGGAGAACATGGAACGGGTTCACTGGAACCCCGACCAGGACGTGGTCCGCGCCGCCAACACGCCGCTGACCCCGACAGGCGGCGTCGTCGGCCTGCGCGGCAACCTCGCTCCCGAGGGCGCCATCGTGAAGGTCGCTGGCATGCCGGAATCGGCGCAGGTCTTCACCGGCCCGGCCCGGGTGTTCGACGGCGAGGAGGCCTGCTTCGAGGCCGTCCAGAAGCGCACGTACAAGGAGGGCGAGGTTCTCGTCATCCGCTACGAGGGTCCCAAGGGTGGCCCCGGCATGCGCGAGATGCTGTCCACCACCGCGGCCCTCTACGGCCAGGGCATGGGCGACAAGGTCGCGCTCATCACCGACGGTCGGTTCTCGGGCGCGACGCGCGGGTTCTGCGTCGGCCATGTCGGGCCGGAAGCCGCCATCGGCGGTCCCATCGGGTTGATCCGGGACGGCGACATCATCACCCTCGATGCCATCAAGGGGACCCTCGACGTCGCCGTGAGCGACGCGGAGTTCGCCACGCGCCGCGCCGCCTGGACGCCGCGCACCAACTCGGCGACCTCCGGCTATCTCTGGAAGTACATGCAGACCGTCGGCCCCGCCGTGGACGGCGCGGTGACCCATCCGGGCGGCGCCGAGGAGACGCACACCTATGCCGACATCTAGGACCGCCCTCGGCCGCTCCGCGCGGCCGGCTGGGGCCGCTCCGGATCGGCGCGGACGCGCGGCGCTCGCCGTGGCGGCGGGGGTTCTGCTCCTGTGCGGAATGCCTGCCGAAGCCCTCGACGCCACCGCCCGGACGCCCGTGCCCCCGGCCGGCTACCGGACGGCCCGCGAGGCCCTGCGCTCGGGCGTGCGCGACTACAACGCGGGCGACAAGGAAGGGGCCGCACGCGCCCTCGAATACGCCGCCGGCCAGGGCCATGCCCTGGCCCTGTGGAAGCTCGGCCGCATGTATGCCGAAGGCGACGGCGTCCCCCACGACGATCTCAAGGCGTTCGAGTTCTTCTCGCGGATCGCCGACGATCCCACCGACGAGGGACCCGACGCCCAGAATTCCGGCGTGATGGCGAGCGCCTTCACGGCTCTGGGCGCCTATTTCCTCGACGGGATCAAGGGCACCTACGTGCGCCCGAACCCGGAGCGGGCCTACGACATG
Source organism: Methylobacterium adhaesivum (assembly GCF_022179065.1). GTDB lineage: Bacteria > Pseudomonadota > Alphaproteobacteria > Rhizobiales > Beijerinckiaceae > Methylobacterium > Methylobacterium adhaesivum. The sequence goes on along the minus strand of NZ_BPQD01000003.1, from coordinate 200,383 downwards.
TTCAACTACGCGGCATCGTATTTCGGCGACCCGAACGCACAGTACAACCTCGCCCGGCTCTACCTCGAGGGCACCGGCGTCGAGGCCGATCCGCGCCAGGCCGCCCGCTGGTTCAACCTCGCGGCCGAGAAGGGCCACGCTCCGGCGCAGGCGCTCCTCGGCGAACTCCTCATCAACGGTCAGGGCGTGCCGAAGCAGCGCGCTCGGGGCCTGATGTGGCTGACGCTCGCCCGCGAGGCCGCGCAGGGGCGCAAGGACGATTGGATCGTTGCTCTCTACGACAAGGCTTGGTCCGCTGCGAGCGAGGACGACCGCCAGGCGGCACAAGCTCAGGCCTCGCAGGCCCAGGCACAGGTGACGGGGTCCGCGAAGCGCCGCCGTTAGAGCATCACCCCGAATAGGGTCTTCGGGGTGATGCTCGGATCGCGGCGCCTGTCGGGCCTACGGGTTCGTGCGTGCCGCCAGCGCCGTGACGAAGGACGGGCGCTCCAGGGTCGCGGTGACGTACCGGGCGAGCTTCGGCCACCGGCCGGCATCGACCTTTTCGCCCGCCAGATGCAGGTTGTGGAAGCACGTCGTCACCGAGATGTCGGCGATGCTGAAGGCGTCCCCGACGAGGTACGGCCCGTCGATCTGCGACTCGAGATAGTCGTAGATCTTCGGGAATTTCTCGTTCAGCGCCGTGGCGACGGCGGCCTCGTCGCCGGGCTTGCCCTGCAGGTTGGGCTTCACCACCCGCTCGACGAACGGCACGATGATCACCGGAAACATTTCGGTGTCGCCGAACTTGTCGAACCAGATCGCCCGGCCAAGGGCCTTCGCCTCCGTCGGCACCAGGGCGGGGCTCGGAAACTTCGCCTCGATGTAGTGCAGGATCGCGGAGGAATCGGCGAGGAGGAAGCCGTCGTCGTCAAGGGCGGGAATCTTGCCGAGGGGGCTCGCAGCCTGGAAGGCCGGATCGGGATCGTGGAAGAACAGCGGGATATGCTCGGCGCTCTGCCCCTTCTCGGCCAGGGCCACGAGGACCTTGCGGACGTAAGGGGAATAGCCGGTGCCGTAGAGTTTCACGTGTTGAGGCTCCTGTCGGGAGGGAACGACGTGCCAACCCGCCACGGCCGGCTTGGTTCAGCGGCTTTCGCCGCGCGGGAGCTCCGCCGTCAGGTGAGCTCCACCGTGACAGGTACGTGGTCGGACGGCTTTTCCAAGCCCCGCAGGCGCTTCTGCACCGAGGCCGAGACGAGGCGGTCGGCGGCCTGGGGCGAGAGCAGGAGGTGGTCGATGCGGATGCCGGCGTTCCGGTTCCAGGCACCGGCCTGATAGTCCCAGAAGGTGTAGAGGTCGGGCTTGGGATCGCAGGCGCGCAGGGCCTCGGTGAAGCCTTCGGCCAGGAGGGCGCGGAAGGCCGTGCGGGTCCGGGGAAGGAACAGGGCGTCGTCCCGCCAAGCGTCGGGATCGGACGCGTCCTCGGCCTCGGGGATCACGTTGTAGTCGCCCGCGAGCACGATGGCCTCCTCGTGCATCATGAGATCGCGGGCGTGCCGGCGCAGGCGCTCCATGAAGGCAAGCTTGTAGGGATATTTCGGGCTGTCGACGGGATTGCCGTTGGGCAGGTAGATGGAGGCGACGCGCACAGGCGCCGTTCCCTCGCCCGTGACCAGGCCCTCGATGTAGCGCGCCTGCTCGTCGTTCTCGTCGCCGGGCAGGCCGCGCCGGACCTCGCCGAGGGTGAGGGGCGCGCGCACCAGCAGGGCGACGCCATTGTACGCCTTCTGCCCCAAGGTCTCGACGGCATACCCCGCCGCCTCGATCTCGGCGCGGGGAAAGCCGTCGTCCTGGCACTTCAACTCCTGCAGGCAGACCACATCGGGCTTGGCCTCATCGAGGAAAGCCACGAGGTGGCCGACCCGTTGCTTGATGGAATTGACGTTCCAGGTGGCGATCCGCATGGCGTTTGATGTCCTGACCCCTCGACGGGGTCCGTCATCGGGGCTTCGCGGTTCGGTGGCAAGCCGGCGGGGAGGGAGGAGGGGCGCAAGGCATGAGCGAGACGTGGTTCGCACCCATCCGCGCCTATTGCGAGCGCACCGACGCGACGTTCTGGGCGGAGCCCGCCAATGCGCTCTCCAACGCCGCCTTCCTCGCGGCGGCGGGCGCGGTGCTGTGGCGGGAGCGGGAAGGGGATCGGCCCGATCCGTTCGTGCGGGCGCTGGCTGGTCTCGTCGCCGTGGTCGGCCTCGGCTCGTTCCTGTTCCACACCCTGGCCGTGCGCTGGTCGCTGCTCGCCGACGTGATCCCCATCGCGGCCTTCATCCACGCCTACTTCTTCCTGGCCCTGCGGCGCTTCTTCGGTTTCGGCCGCGCGGCGGCTCTCGGCCTGACCCTGCTGTTCCTCGGTTTCGGGTTCGGCCTGGAACCGGCCCTCACCGCCGCGAGCGGCCTCGATCTCGATGCCTTGAGCAACGGCTCCATCGGTTACGTCCCGGCGATCCTCGCCCTCTTGGGTGTCGGCACGGGCCTCCTCCTCACCACGGACGCGAGACGGGGGTTCCACCGACGCGCGAGCGGCCGTGCGCTGTTCATCATCGCCGTCCTGTTCGGCCTGTCCCTCACGGTCCGCACCCTCGACCGGAATCTGTGCGCGAGCCTGCCGCTCGGCACGCACTTCCTTTGGCATCTCCTGAACGCCGCCGTGCTCTACGGCCTCCTGATGACGGCGCTCGGAGCGCGCTGGGACCGATTCCGCTGAGGGCGGATTTGTTGCACCCCCCGAAAATTCGTTGCAGAAGAGCCCGCCGCTCCCGGCGGGAGCGGACGGACTGACCCGTGGACGGTCGCCCCGCGCGGGCATGCCCGGACGGGCTTGGCAAGATGACGGATTGCGACCCATGAAACAGAGCCTCCGCCTCGGCGTCGCCGGTCTCGGCACCGTGGGGTCCGCCGTCGTGCGAATGGTCGCCCGTCGGGCCGATGCCCTGGCGGCGGCGGGTGGGCGCGATGTCCGGATCGTCGCCGTGTCGTCGCGCGACAAGGGTCGCGATCGCGGCCTCGATCTGACCAGCGTCACCTGGTTCGACGATCCCGTGGCGCTCGCCGCCAGCTCGGAGATCGATTGCGTCGTCGAACTCATCGGCGGGGCGGAGGGACCGGCCCGGGCGACGGTAGAAGCCGCCATCGCGGCAGGAAAGCACGTGGTCACCGCCAACAAGGCGCTGCTGGCCAAGCACGGAGCGGCCCTCGCGGCGGCGGCGGAAGCCAAGGGCGTCAGCCTCGCCTACGAGGCGTCCGTGGCCGGCGGCATCCCGGTGATCAAGGCCCTGCGCGAGGGCCTCACCGGCAACGCCGTGTCGCGCATCTACGGAATCATGAACGGCACCTGCAACTACATCCTCAGCCGGATGGAACGCGAGGGCCTGACCTTCGAGGCCTGCCTGAAGGACGCTCAGGCGCTCGGCTACGCCGAGGCCGACCCGACCTTCGATGTCGAGGGCTTCGACACCGCCCACAAGCTCGCCATCCTCACGAGCCTCGCCTTCGGGGTGGAGATCGATGCCGAGGGCGTCTCGGTGGAGGGGATCTCGGCAATCCAGCCCCTCGACCTCACCATGGCGGAGGAACTCGGCTACCGGATCAAGCTGCTGGGCGTCGCACAGGTGGCCGCCGGCGGCATCGAGCAGCGGGTCCATCCCACCATGGTGCCGAAATCCTCGGCCATCGCCCAGGTGATGGGCGTCACCAACGCCGTCACCATCGATGCCGACGCGGTCGGCGAACTCACGCTGATCGGCCCCGGGGCCGGCGGCGAAGCCACGGCCTCGGCCGTGGTCTCGGACATCACCGACCTCGCCGCCGGGATGCAGCGCCCGACCTTCGGCCGCCCGAGCACCGCGCTCAGCCCCTCACAGCGCGTCGCCATGCAGCGCCACGAGGGCGGCTACTACATCCGCCTCACGGTCCACGACCGGCCGGGCGTCGCGGCCGGCGTCGCCACCCGGATGGCCGAGCGCGATATCTCCATCGAGAGCATTCTCCAGCGCCGTTCGGAGAGCGCCGCGACCAAGGATCCGCACGGCCGCTCCGGCCAGCCCGTGCCCCTGGTGCTCATCACCTACGCGGCGACGGAGGGGACCATTCGCGCGGCCCTCGAGGCCATCGCGGCGGACGGCTTGCTGGCCGAGGCGCCGCAACTCATCCGCATTGAGCGGGAATAGGCGGCACGTCGCACGATTTCGCACAAACGTGGGATGACGACGCACCGGGCGGTGGCGTTTCTCGAACTTTAGTTCATAGAGATCGCACGAACGGCGAAAGGCGCGGACAGGTCCAAATGGCGAACGGCAACACGACATCCGCGGGTTCGGTCGGTCGCACCCTGGCCCTGGAGTTGGTGCGGGTGACCGAGCGCGCCGCCATCGCGGCCGCCCACCTGCGCGGTCAGGGCAAGGAGCGGGAAGCCGACCAGGCCGCCGTCGACGCCATGCGGGCCGAGCTGAACACCCTGGCCATCGACGGCACCGTAGTGATCGGCGAGGGCGAGCGCGACGAGGCCCCGATGCTCTACATCGGCGAGCGCCTCGGCACCGGCGCCGGGCCGAAGGTCGATATCGCCGTCGATCCCCTCGAAGGCACCACCCTGTGCGCGAAGGACATGCCCGGCGCCATCGCGGTGATGGCGCTCGCCGAGGCCGGCTCGCTTCTGGCCGCCCCCGACGTCTACATGCAGAAGATCGCCATCGGCCCCGGCTACCCGGCCGGCCTCGTCGATCTCGACGCGAGCCCCGCCGACAACATCGCGGCGCTTGCCCGCCACAAAGGCGTCGATCCGGCCCAGATCACCGCGATCATCCTCGACCGGCCACGCCACATGGGCCTCATCGCCGCTGTGCGGGCGACGGGGGCGGGGATCCGCCTCATCTCGGACGGCGACATCGCGGGCATCATCCACACCACGAGTCCGGACGAAACGGGCGCCGACATCTATCTCGGCACGGGGGCTGCCCCCGAGGGCGTCATCGCCGCCGGGGTGCTCCGCTGCATCGGCGGCCACATGCAGGGGCGGCTCATCCTCGACAGCCACGAGAAGCGCGAGCGCGCGGCACGAATGGGCATCAGCGACCCCAACCGGAAGTACGAGCTTCACGACATGGCGCGCGGCGACGTCATCGTGGCGGCCACGGGCGTGACCGACGGAGCGCTCCTCAAGGGCGTGCGCTTCAAGCCGGACCGGGTCGAGACAGAAACGGTGGTCTACCGCTCGGCCACCGGCACCGTGCGGCGCATCCACGGCGAGCGCCGCTGGCCGCGCCCCCACGAGAACGGCCGCCGCCCCGACCTTAGGGCGTGAAGTCCGCGACGGTCGTCCCGTCGCGCATCGACCCCGGCCCGAACCCGCCCCGAAGGGTGGGCCGCCGCGTCAGTTGAACAGCGAACCGACGCCGCCCTGCACGCGGCCGAGGCCCTGCTTGGCGATGGCGTTGCCCGGATCGAGCTGCGCGGCGCGCTGATAGCTCTCCACCGCTTCCTTGCGGCGGTTGGACTTCTCGTAGGCGACGCCGCGATAGGCCCAGGACGTGGCGTCCTTGTTGTTGACGTTGAGCGCCGCGTTGTAGTCCTCGATGGCCTTGTCGTACTGATTGGTGGCGATGAGGCTCTGGCCACGGGCGGCGTAGGGCGCGGCCACGAACGGATTGCGGTCGATGGCGGCGTCGAAATCGGCGATGGCCTGGATGTTCTGGTTCTGCTTCTGCCGCACCAGGCCGCGGGCGTGATAGGCCTCAGCCGATTCCGGCGTCAGGCGAATCGCCTGATTGAGATCGTTGGTCGCCCCGTCGAGGTCGCCCTGCGCCCGCAGGACGTTGGCACGCCCAATATAGGCCGGACCATAATTCGGGTCCGCCGCGATGGCCTTCGAGAAGTCCGCGAGGGCGGCATCGTTGCGACCGATCTGGCGATTGGCGAGCGCCCGGTTGTTGTAGGCCGACGCCGAGTTCGGATCGATCTGCACCGCCTTGGTGAAATCGCCGATGGCGTCGTTGAACTGGCCCGAACGGGCATAGGCCGCGCCGCGCGTGACGTAGGCGGCGGCATCGTTGGGGTTGCGCTGGATCACCTCGCTGAGCGAGGCGATGTTGACGTTGGTGGCGCCCGTCGTGTCGGTCTCGAGCACGGCGAACTGCTTCGGCGCGGTGGCCGTGCCGTAGGTTTCGCAACCACCGAGGGCGCCCGCCACGAGGGCGGCCCCGATCAGCCCCGCCTTCGATGCTCGCAGCGTCAGAACCGTCATGAACCCGCTCCCCCCGGGCGCCCGTGCCTCGCACGGCCCCGCCCCGTCAATCTCGCTCGAAACCCGGGCCGCCCCGATCCGCGCGCCCCGTCACGACGGTCGCGCATCGCGGTGAACGCACGCTTAAGGCCGGCGCCGTCCCTGCCCTCAAGCGTGCCCATGTGGCGAACGTATGGCCCGTGCCCCGCAACCACCCGAAGCGGTTCGACCGGCCCCGAAACGGCAAGGCACTGTGGTGCCGAGGCCGCACTTTCGGAGATTGAATCAGGCTTCCGCCGCCTCGATGGCGCCGCTGAGGTCGAGCCATTCCTCCTCGGCCGCCTCCAGGGCGCCGGCGGCGTCCGAACGCATCTTGGCGAGTTCGCCGGCCTTCGCGGCGTTGGCCTGGAAGGCGGTGCCGTCGGCGAGCGCGGCGTCGATCTTGGCCATGGCCTCGGCGAGCTTCTTCATGCGCGCCTCCACGGCCTCGATCTTCTTGCGCAAGGGGGCCAGCGCCACCCGGCGCTCGGCGTTGGAACGCCGCTCCACCGCCTTGACGCCGCCGGCGGCCTCGGCCGCCTCCTTCTCGGCTGGCCGCTCGGGACCGGCGAGGACGAGACGGCGGTAATCGTCCATGTCGCCGTCGAACGCCTTCACGCTGCCGTTGGAGACGAGCCACAGCCGGTCGGCGCAGGCCTCCACAAGGAAGCGGTCGTGGGAGACGAGGATGACGGCGCCCTCGTAGTCGTTGATCGCCTCCACCAGGGCCTGCCGGCTCTCGATGTCGAGGTGGTTGGTGGGCTCGTCGAGGATGAGGAGGTGGGGGCCGTTGAAGGCGGCCAGTCCCATCAGGAGCCGGGCCTTCTCGCCGCCCGAGAGCTGCGAGACCGGTGTCTCGGACTTGGTGCCGGAGAAGCCGAGGCGCGCCGCCGCCGCGCGGGCCTTTGATTCCGGCACGTCCGGCATCAGCTCGCGGACATGGGCGTAGGCGCTCTCGGCGGGGCGCAGCTCGTCGAGCTGGTGCTGGGCGAAGTAGGCGACCTCCATCTTGCCCGAGCGCCGCATCTCGCCGCTCAAGGGCGGCAGGCGGCCGCCGATGAGCTTGCAGAAGGTGGACTTGCCGTTGCCGTTGGCGCCGAGGAGGGCCACCCGGTCGTCGGGGGCCAGACTGAGGTTCAGCCCCGACAGGACGATCCGGTCGGGATAGCCCGCCTGCACCCGCTCCATGGCGACGATGGGCGGCGACAGGGGCCGTTCCGGGCTGGGCAGGCGGAACGCCGGCACGTCGTCCTCGATCACCGAGGCGATGATCTCCATCTTGGCCAGCCGCTTGACGCGGGACTGCGCCTGGCGCGCCTTCGTGGCCTTGGCCTTGAACCGGTCGACGAAGCTTTGGAGATGGGCGCGCTCGGCGTCCTGCTTCACCTTGGCCTTGGCCTGGAGGGCGCGTTTCTCGGCCACCTGACGGGCGAACGAGGTGTAACCGCCCCGGTAGATTGCCAGCTTGCCTCGGTCGAGGTGGAGGATGTGGTCGACGCACTCATCGAGCAGATCGCGGTCGTGCGAGATGATCACCGCCGTGCGGGGATAGCGCTCGAGGTAGTCGTAGAGCCAGATCGTGCCCTCGATGTCGAGGTAATTGGTCGGCTCGTCCAGCAGCAGCAGGTCGGGCTCGGAGAACAGCACGGCGGCGAGCGCCACGCGCATGCGCCAGCCGCCGGAGAAGTCCGAGCACGGCCGCCCCTGCGCCTCGGCATCGAAGCCGAGGCCGTGCAGGATGGCCGCCGCCCGGGCCGGCGCGGAATGCGCCTCGATATCCACGAGCCGGGTCTCGATCTCGGCCCGGCGTAGGCCGTCGGCGTGCTCGGCCTCGGCCATCAGGCGCGCGCGCTCGGTGTCGGCGGCGAGAACCACGGCATGCAGGGTCTCGGGGCCGGCCGGCGCCTCCTGGGCGACGGCGCCGATGCGCATGCCCTTGGGCATCGACACGGTACCGCCCTCGGTGGGCAGCTCGCCGAGGATCGCCTTGAACAAGGTGGTCTTGCCCGCGCCGTTGCGCCCCACCAGCCCGACCCGGGCCCGGTCAGGAATCGAGAAGGTGGCGCCGTCGAGGATCAGGCGCTCGCCGATGCGGTAGGTGAGGTCGTTGACGCGCAGCATGGACGGCGTTCTGGCGCCGTGCCCCGGCCGTGGCAAGCGCCGCGCGACGGTTTCCTCGTCCCGAGCCGGCCCGCCGCCGCCGGGTCGTCGCGGATCAGACGAGCTCCCAGGCCGTGGGGTCGCGCAGCAAAGCTGCCACGAGGGCGTGGTTCAGCCGGTGTCCCGTGTGCCGGGCGGTGACGTGACCGAGCACCGGATGACCGATGAGGGCGAGATCGCCGACGAGATCAAGGATGCGATGGCGCACGGGTTCGTCGGCCCCACGCATCCCGCCGATCACACGGTCACCGAGGATCGCCGCCGTGGTGCGGAGATTCGCCCCGCGCAGGACGGGCCGCCCCGTGGCGTAGGCGTAGAGTTTGAGGGGTACGGCCCATTTCAGGCGGCCGAAGCTGCGCGCGGGGGCGAGGGCCTCGACGAAACTGTCCCGGGTGATCTCGCCCTGCCAGCGCATCGGGCCGAGCTTGGCGAGGGCGAGCTCGCCCGCGACGCTGAAGCGCTCGGCGGGCTCGATGGACAACCATCGGTCGCCCTCCCTCACCTCGACCGTCCGGCGGATGCGTAGGCGGCTGCGCGGGAGCGCGAGGGTGTGCCGACCGGCCTGCGCCAAGGCCGCGCACCAGGGGAGGGCGCTGCCGTCGAAGATTGGAAGCTCCTCCGCATCGAGGTCTACGGTGGCGTTGTCGATGCCGAAGGCGCTCAAGGACGCCATCAGATGCTCCACCGTCCGCACCAGGGTCCCGTCCGGCCCACGCAGGGCGGTGCAGAGCGGCTGCGCCTCATACAGGTGCCACAGGGCGGGCACACATGCCGGTCCACTCCTGCGGACGCGTCGAAACACGATGCCGGCCCCGGCGTCCGCGGGCGCCACCCGAACGGTCACCGCCCGCCCCGTATGAAGGCCGTACCCGGACAAGGTGAAGGCTTCGCCGAGGGTGGTCTGAACCTCCGCGGACCGGGCAAATCCGTCCACCCGCGAGACCGCTCGGGACGGCTCGGCAGGCCGGATGTTCCTGGCGAGGCCCGGAAAGTCGGGGACGACGGGAGAAAGCTGGGGCATCGCGATAGTCCGCCCCCGAGCGAGCGGGACACGTGCCCATCAGGGATAAAATCCGGCTACCGATCCATGTTAGTTTCTGCAAGTGAATGCGTAGTATCGATCCCCACTTTTCCACGCAGGCACGACAAGATCGGCCCCCTGGATAACAGTCGTCCGACCCCGTTCTGTCCACGTCCATCGCGGGGGCTGCAGCTTGACCGGCCCGCGCCCGGTCGCCACCATCGCATAGCGGGATCGTCGGCCATTCGGCGATCCGGAGGCATGGCTCTATCAGAGGTTTGGTTGGCGCGCCGGATCGGCAGCGATCCACCTCGGGTCAGAATTGGGCGCATGGCGCCACCGGGAGTTTTCGATGAGTCGGCTGGCAACGATCCCGTTCTTCAAGGAACCGGGAATCGAGTTGTCGTCCTATGAGACGCGTTGCCATTGGCGCCGGTTCGACGAGAACGAGGTTCTGGTCGATTACGACGACATCTCCACCGATGTGTACTTCCTCACCTCGGGCGAGGTCCGCATCCTCAACCGGTCACAATCGGGCAAAGAGGTGATCCTGGGCGAGATGCGGGGCGGTGCCTTCTTCGGGGAGCTTGCGGCGCTGGACGGCATCGGTCGCTCGGCCAACGTCACCGCGCTGACGCGCGGCGAGGTCTGCGTGGTGCCGGCGCCGATCTTCCGTCAGATGATCTTCGCGTCCGAGGCCATCGCCGACCGGTTGTTCCGCTTGCTCGCGAAACGCGTGCGCGAGCTCAACACCCGGATCATGGAACACGCGCTCCTCGACCTGCGCCATCGCCTCTACGCCGAACTGCTGCGCCTATCGGTGCCGCGCGCGGGCGGGGACGGCGCGCGCGTCGTCACCCCGCCGCCCTACCACCACGTCCTCGCCGCCCGCATCGGGTGCCGGCGCGAACAGGTGACCCGCGAGTTCACCGTGATGGCGGCCGACGGGCTCATTGACCGCACCCGCGGCGCCCTCGTGATCCGCCGTCCGGACCTCCTGGAGGCCCGCGTTGCCGAGGCCCTTCGAGAAGACAGCTGAGCCATGCGGGCCCGAGCCCCGGGGAGGGGGCGGCTGGTTTAGCCGTCGCGCGTTCGATCGCGGCGCACGGCGCCCGGTCAGGGCGCGTAGGCGCGTGCGGCGGCGGGCAGATCCGGCTTGCGGCTCGTGGTCGAGGTGCGCAGGGATCCCGACGTAAGGCCGTCGCCCGCCTCCGGGGCGGCCTTGCGGACCGTGACGGCGTCCCACGGGCCGACGATGGCATAGCTCGGTCCCGGACGGGTGCTTCCATCGGCGGCGGCGCGGGGCAGGAGCTGCGCCCGCGTCTCGACCCGGCGCTCGGGCAGGACCAGGGCACCGCTCAGGGCGCCGGTCAGGGCAGGGGTGCGCAGGGTGGCATCGACGATTTCCCCGATGCCGTCGACGACCTGCAGGGTCAGGCTGGCATGCTCGAAGGCGGTCCGGCCGTTGCGGCGGGCCAGCGCTCCGGCCGCCACCGCGCCGTTGCGATGGAGGACATCGGACAGGTCGATCCCCGCCAGGGCCCCCCCGTTAATGGCCACGGTGGCGCGGCCGTCGAGGTGGCGCACCAGGGCGTCCGCCGTCGCCCCCACGCCCTCGAAGGCGAAGTGGCCGCGCGCAGCCCCGAACACCCAGCGATCCTGCCCGAGATCGACCAGCAGGGCGCCGAGGTCGAGGCCGTCGAAGGTGCCCTGGAGCTTGACTTCGGTTTTATCCGGATCGGCCGCCAGGGGAACGAGGCCGAGGCGCCCCTTCAGGAGGCCACCCTGCAGGGTGGCGCGGCTGAGGGCCGCCTCGACGCCGCCCTGCTGCACGAGAATGCTGGCGGCCATGTCCTCGAACGCGAGGGGCCCCATGCGGGCCCGGCCCGCCGAGACGCGCAGGTCGAGATCGCCCCCCGTGAGCGGTCGCAGGGCCAAGCTGCGTCCGCTCCAGCCCGGAGCCTCGTCGGCACCGAACAGACGCAGGGTTTCGGCGAGGAGGGGAGCGAGATTGAGACTGTCGGCCGCCAGGGTCGCCTGGATGGATGGCCGGGCCCCCGCCAAGGACACCGAGCCCGCTCCCTCGAACCGGTCTTCGCCCACGTGAACGCGGACGCTCGGCAACAGCAGGGCCCGATCCCGGACCTCGAAGCGGCCTGCGAGGGCGAAAGCTTCGATCACCGGGGACAGCGCGACGTCGCTGCCCATCCAGCCCAGGGTCTCGGGCAGGGAGCGGGTCCGCAGACTGGCCGTACCGCTCAGGGCCAAGGCGTCCATGGCGCGCCCCCCGAGGGAGCCCTCGCCCTCGGCGGAAAGGCTGCCGGCCGGCCAGTCCGCCGTCGCCGCGAAGGGACTCGACGCCCCCCCGGCCAAGTCGGCGATCCGCAATCCCGAGACGGTGAAGCGAGCCGGAACAGCATTCCACGAGAAGGCGCCGGCGATCTCGGCCTCCGCGCTCCAGCTCGGCCAGGACACCATGAGATTGACGTCCCGGGCGGTCTGCACGCGACCGTCGCGGGGGTCGAGCCCCGTCACCGTACCCCGGCTCAGGGTGAGGCGGCGCGGGTGCGGAGCCCCGGGCGCGAGCAGGGCGGCGGCCTGCGCCATCGGCCCGGCCCAGCGCCTATCGCCGTCGCGGGTGGGCAGATGGATCGTTCCCCCCTCGAGGGAGGCGGTGTTGACCTCGGTGCGACCGAGGAGGAGCGCGAAGAGATTGAGCTGAAGCTTGAGGGCGCCCCCCTCGGCCAGGGGCGTGTCCTCGCCCGTCGCCGCGGTGAAACGCACGCCCCCGAGGCTGAGCCGGGGCAGGGGCAGGAGCGCCACCTCCGCCGGGCCGGAGGCCGTCAGGGCGATGCCGTAGGTGCGGACGAGCGATCCGGAGACGAAGGCCACGGCGCGCTCGGTCGGCACCGTCCACGGCAAGCATCCCCCCGCGAGGCCGGCGGCCAGAACACTCAAGCCGAAGAGGGAAGCGAGACGGCGCAGCGACAGGGCACTCCGTAAGGAGAGGCGGAAACCGGCCGGGCCGGCGCATCCGGCCGGGCATCGTCGTGGGCGCCCCCACCCGACGACGAACGCCGATACTCCTCGAACCCCTACCCCTTCCGGCGCGGTTTGTCTCCCGGAGACACGGCGTCGTGCACCGCCGATCGCCGCGGCAGCGGTTCGCGACGCGGCGAATGACACCCGGGCGCAGCTGTCGAGGCGCATCGCAGGGCCCCGGCTGGTCATCGAGAAGTGCTTGGCTTAACCGCAACGGAGCGCGATGCTGCCGGCAGTCGAGACGTTTGGCCGGAGACCTTTAGGGGAGGGCGCTCATGAAGAAAGTACGCACCGATGCGACGGAGGCCCTGGCCGGCCTCCTGACGGACGGGATGACGGTGATGGCCGGGGGCTTCGGCCTGTGCGGTATTCCCGACGAGCTCATCGACGCGATCCGCGCGTCGGGGGTCAAGGGGCTCACGGTGATCTCGAACAATGCCGGCATCGACGGGGTCGGCCTCGGCAAGCTCCTCGAGACCCGCCAGGTCGCCAAGATGATCTCGTCCTATGTCGGCGAGAACAAGGAATTCGCCAGGCAGTATCTCGGCGGCGAACTCGCCATCGAGTTCAATCCGCAGGGAACGCTGGCCGAGCGCATCCGCGCCGGGGGCGCGGGCATCCCGGCCTTCTTCACCAAGACGGGTGTCGGCACCCTCATCGCCGAGGGTAAGGAGGTGCGCGAGTTCGACGGGGAGTCCTACGTGATGGAGCGCGGCCTCGTCGCGGATCTCGCCATCGTCCACGCCTGGAAGGGCGATACGGAAGGCAACCTCGTCTACCGGAAGACGGCCCGCAACTTCAATCCGATGATGGCCACCGCCGGCAAGGTCACCGTCGCCCAGGTCGAGCACCTCGTGCAGCCGGGCGAGATCGACGGCGATGCGATCCATACGCCCGGCATCTTCATCAAGCGCATCATCCACGTGCCGGTCCGTGAGAAGCGCATCGAGCAGCGCACGACCCGCAAGCGCGGCGAACCCGCCACCGTCTGAGAGCAGCAGGGAGAGACATCACCATGGCCTGGACCCGCGAACAGATGGCGGAGCGCGCCGCCAAGGAACTGCGCGACGGCTTCTACGTGAATCTCGGCATCGGCATTCCGACGCTGGTGTCGAACTACATCCCGGATGGGATGTCGGTGCAGCTGCAATCGGAGAACGGCATGCTCGGCATGGGCCCGTTCCCGTACGAGGGCGAGGAGGATCCCGACCTCATCAATGCCGGCAAGCAGACCATTACCGAGCTGCCGACGACGAGCTACTTCTCCTCGTCGGATTCCTTCGGGATGGTGCGGGGCGGGCATATCAACCTGTCGATCCTCGGCGCCATGCAGGTGGCCCAGAACGGCGACCTCGCCAACTGGATGATCCCGGGCAAGATGGTGAAGGGCATGGGCGGCGCCATGGACCTCGTGGCGGGCGTCAAGCGCGTCGTGGTGGTGATGGAGCACGTCGCCCGCAACAAGGACGGCTCGGAGAGCCCGAAGCTCCTGACCGCCTGCGACCTGCCGCTGACCGGCACCCATGTCGTCGACATGGTCATCACCGATCTCGGCGTCTTCACCATCGACAAGAAGGGCGATGGCGGCATGACCCTCATCGAGCTCGCCGACAGCGTCACCGAGGACGAGGTCCGCGCCAAGACGCAAGCGGCCTTCACCGCCCGGCTCGGCTGACCCGCCTCGTTTCGGGACGCTCCGGCGGCGCGCGTCCGCCGCGTGCCTAATGGCATATTAAGCCGATCCGTCGAAATGTCGTCGCGGGCCGGGGGCACGTCGTTCCCGGTTCGCGTGGCGTGAGACAAAGGTATCGGCCGATGGATAGCGTTCCGGCAAGGATGGACAACGTCGTACCGTTTCGGCGGGCGACCCCGCAGCCCCCGCCGGCCCGGCCCGGAAGCGCCGTCCGCGCCACCACCCCCGCGTCCCGGCGCAGCGACCAGCGCGCGGTCATGGATGCGGTCTACGCCACCGGCACGCTCGCGGTGGCGGCCGGCGACCGCGAGACCAAGCTCATCGCCGCCCGCCTCCAGGTCTACGGCTTCCTCATCATCGAGGAGATCGACACCGACGGGACGTTCCGGCGCCTGCGCCCCTCCGAGGCGATCCGGGCCCGCTCAGAGCGCCCCTGGCGCGTCACGAAGGCCTCCTACGGCGCCAGCCTCTCGGTGACGATTCCGGCCGTGGACGGCTTCCTGTTCGAGCAGCCGGCATAAGCAGGTTTCGCAAAAGTGGTCACCGGTCTTGTGCCCAAAACCTGCGACAGACCGAGGAGCCAAGCAGAGTGAAGCGTTGGCCTGCCAACGCGAACCTGCTTAGCGGGCGTGTCACCCATCGGATCCCGCGATCACAGCCACCGCTCGTCGAGATCGGTGGCGTTCCGCTCGGCCACGGGCTGGGCCTCGTCGCCCTGCGCGAAGATCACGACATCGTCGGGCCCGACATCGCGGGTGGCGTAGAAGTCCCAGCGGCGATGGATGACGCGCGGGCCGCCGAACACCCGGTAGGCATTCCAGTAGCGGTCGTCGCGAAAGCCGACGTAGTGGACCGCGCGCGGTGGACGCTTCTCCGATTCGGCCATGGTGTCGCCGTCCCTCGTCCGGGCACCACCGGCGCCGAGCCTTCGCATATGGGCGTCGGCGGACCGTCCGGCAGGGTCCTGACGTCCCCGGCACGGTCCCGCGACCTCTCGTCTTCATCCGGAACACACGGCGCCGTGACCGGTTGCCTAAAGACTGTACCGGCTGCCCAGCGTTCGTGCAGTCCGGCGTTCGAGTGATGAGTGCGTATGCAATTTCCCAGGGACGACCGCGATCATGCCCTCGCGCACGCCTTTCGCGACTTCATCCGTGATCCGCCATTTCCCTGCGTCGGCGCCAAATCCGCCCTTTCGAAAGGGCAGATGAAGATCGTCGTCGCGCGGGACATCACCTCCGGCTGGGACGACATGCGGATCTATCCCGCGCTTCTGGCCTTCGCCGCACGCTACAAGCAGACGCCGGACCTGTTCCAGAGCTTCGCCGTGGTGTTCGAGGGGCCGGGCGACCTCGGCGAGGAGCAGTTCGAGCGTCACCTGTGGGCCCGCGCCCAGTCCCTGGCCGACAAGGATTCCTGGCTTGGGCATCCTTGGGACCAACGCGTCGCGACCGATCCCGAGAGCCCGCATTTCTCTCTCAGCTTCGGCGGCGAGGCCTTCTTCATCGTCGGCCTCCACCCCCGTGCGAGCCGGCCGGCGCGCCGCTTTTCCTCTCCGGTTCTGGTATTCAACCTCCACGCCCAGTTCGAGGTTCTGCGGGCGGCCAACCGTTACGAGAAGCTTCGGAGTTCGATCCTCGAGCGGGATACGGCTTTTGCCGGTTCGGCCAACCCGATGCTGGCACGCCACGGCGAAGTGTCGGAGGCCCGCCAGTACAGCGGACGGGCGGTCTCGGATGCATGGCGCTGCCCGTTCCAGGGTCGCCATCAGGCTGAGGGCAAGCCAGATGTGTGAGACGCGATTCCCCAAGGAGATCGCGCCGCGTTCGGGCGTCGCCTTCACCCTCGACCGGGGGCAACGCCTCACGGTCATCGACCCGCGCGGCGAGCAGGTGGCCGACCTCCTCGCGTACAACCGCCACGATACCGGCGAAGTGCTGTCCTCGGGCCGGACCCTCGACTACGCGAGCCGGATCTACCTCACGACGGGGGACCCGCTCTATTCGAACCGCTCCAACGTCATGCTCACCATCGTGGCCGACACCGTCGGGAGGCACGACTTCCTGCTGACGCCGTGCTCGAAGGATACCTTCCGCATCATCTACGGCGACACCGATCCGCATCGCGGCTGCTTCGGCAATCTCGCGGCGGCCCTCGAACCCTACGGCATCGGCTCCGACCAGATTCCCATCGCCTTCAACTGCTTTATGAACGTGCCCATCAATGGCGCCACCGGGGCGATCACCGTGGCGCCGCCCCTGAGCCGGGCAGGCGACCACATCACCTTCGAGGCGCAGCAGGATCTCATCATCGGTCTGACGGCCTGCTCGGCGCTACAATCGAATAACGGCAGCTTCAAGCCGATCCACTACCGGATCGATCCGCCGATCGGAGCGCCGCAAGACCCATGACCGGTCCCATGCGCGTGAATTGCGCGCAGGCCACCTCATTGTGCAACGCCCTCGCCGCCCATGCGTAGGCTCCCCGACGCGCAGGGATCTTCACGCCCGGCCCGGAGGATCCCATGAAACACAAAGCCCTCAACGAGCAGACGATCGTCGTCACGGGGGCCTCCTCGGGGATCGGCCTCGCCACGGCCCGCATGGCCGCGAAGAACGGCGCACGCGTGGTCCTCGCGGCCCGCAGCGGCGCGGCCCTCGACGCCATTGTGGCGGAGATCGAAGCGAGCGGAGGCCGGGCGATCGCCGTGGTGGCCGATGTCGGCGTGCGGGCCGAGGTCGAGACCATCGCCGAAAAGGCCATCGCCGCCTTCGGAGGGTTCGATACCTGGGTGAATGTCGCGGGCGTGACCATCTACGGCCCCCTGCGGAAGGTCTCCGACGCGGATCATGCCCGGCTGGTGCAGACGAACCTCTGGGGTACGATCTATGGGTCCCTCGTCGCCGTCGAGCACCTCGCCCGGCGCGGGGGCGCCCTCGTGAACGTCGGCAGCGTCGCCTCCGACCTCGCCTTCCCGTTCCAGGGCATGTACTCGGCGAGCAAACACGCCGTGAAGGGGTTCACCGACGCCCTGCGGATGGAGTTGCGCCACGAAGGCGCCCCGGTTTCGGTCAGCCTGATCAAGCCGACCTCCATCGACACGCCGCTGCCGCGCCGCGCCCGCAACTACATGGACCGGGAGCCGATGCTGCCGCCGCCGGTCTATCCGCCGGAGGAGGTCGCCCACGCGATCCTGCACTGCGCGGTCCATCCGCAGCGCGACGTCTTCGTCGGCGGCGCCGGCAAGGTCTTCGCCGCGACCAAGGAGTTCGCGCCGGGGGCCTTCGATCTCCTCGCCCCGGCCATCGTCGCCATGCAGAAGCGGCCCGGCCGGCCGCGCCGGCCGGAGGGAAGCCTGCACGGCCCGGAGCAGGACGAGACCGGCCATACCAGGGGAGACCAGCCAGGCTACGTTATGCGGACCAGCGCCTATACCCGCGCCAGCCTGCATCCCCTCGCCCTCGTGACCGGCGCCGTCGGGTTGGGCTTGGCCGCGACGGCGCTGCTGGCGCCGCGCCCGAGGGGCCGGCGTTCCTGAGATGAGCCGGATCGCCTCGCTTCCCCTGGCCCTCGACCGCATGGCGGATCCGACCGTGCCCCGCCGTTCCGTCTCCCTGGGTGAGGGGCGCTCCCTCGCCTATGCCGAAGCGGGCGAGGGGCCGCCCCTCGTGCTCATCCACGGGACATTGCTCGCCCTCGAAGACATGTGGCTCGCCCTCGAGCCCCGCCTGTCGCGGCATCACCGCGTCATCGCGGTGGATCGCCCGGGCCATGGCCTGAGCGCGCGGCACCGCCTCGTCGATGCCTCGCCATGGCGCCAGGCGACGCTGATCCACGAGGCGCTGCAGAGCCTCGGAATCGAACGCCCCATCGTGATCGGCCACTCCTTCGGCGGAACCGTCGCGCTCTGCTACGGCCTGCTGTTTCCCGAAGAGACGGCGGGCCTCCTCGCCCTCGCACCCCTGTGCTTTCCCGAGATTCGTCTCGAACAGATCCTGTTCGGACCGCGCTTCACCCCCGGTCTCGGGGAGATGATCGGCCCCTTGCTCGCCGGAACCAGCGACCCCACCCTGCTGCCGCTGCTGTGGCGCGCGATCTTCCTGCCGCAGATCATGCCGGAGGCCGTCGCCAAGAGCTTCCCGTTCGCCCTCGCCAGCGGCCCGGAACGGATGATCGCGGAGGGCGAGGATGCCTTGAGCGTCTGGCCGGCCCTGAGCCGCGCCGCCCTGTCCTATACCCGTTGCACGGTGCCGGTCGGCATCCTCGGCGGAACCGCCGACCTCGTGGTCAACAACGCGCTGCAGGGGGCGCTTGCGGCCCGGGCGATCCCGCAGGCCCGCTTCGACTGGGTGCCGGGCGCTGGCCACATGCTCCATCATTTTCATCAGGATACGGTGGCGGCCGCCGTGGATCGACTGGCCGGTCGTCTGCCGTAGCCGCCGCGGGGTCCCGAGGCTGATCACGCCGAAGACGCGGGGTACGACCACCCTGCCGCCCGATTCTGTCACGGGCTGGCGGAGCGATCGTGCCCACGCGATACGAGCCGATACGCAACTTGGCTCGACGGAAAGACTACCGCCGCTGGGTTAGCGCCGCCGTAAGGGTGCCTGGGCGGCGTTTCCCGAAATGGGAAGCGCGGGGGTCGGCCCAAGCCTCCTCCGACTTCCACTGGGTCAGTTTCGTGACGCCGTTGCGAGGCAGAGCCCGAAGTGACCGTCCGAAACCGATATCAGTGGCTCGCGGTGCCGCCGCTCAGGGTCAGCGTGAGGTAGCGCTGCGTCGTTGGGACGACGAGATCGGCCACGGTCTTGGCCATGGTCTCCTCCTCGCGCAGCGACTGGGTGAAGGCGGTCGCATGCGCACTTTGGCCCGCCGCCTCTCCGATGGTGAGGAGGGACCGGTAGGCGGCGATCTCGAAGTTCTCGAAGGCCTGGTTCGCGAATGCGTTCTTGAGGACCTCGTCCTGAGCCGGGACATGGGCCAAGGCCATCATGTTGCCGACGAAGCCGAGGAACCCCTCCTTCAGAGCCGACGGGCTCTCCGCAAGCGAAGCGAGGGCCTCCTCGAGGCGGTCGCGCTGGCCATGGGTTTCGGCGATATGCGCCCTCAGGGCTGCCGCCATCTCGGGATAATTCTCCAGGCGCTCGACCTGCCGCTCCATGATCTGCAGCGCCTGCAGCTCGAGGGCATGCGTATTCTTCAGGGCCGTTACGTAAATCTCACGCGCACCAATGGTCATGTTTTGAATTCCTCACGATGATTCGGGCTCGACAAAGTCGTCGGGACGATCATTCGCCCTCGCCCGCTATTCTGGAATCAACGCCGGTCGCCGCATCCTGTTGCGCATCTTTCGGGCAGCCGACGAAAACGCCGCGCCGCATGATGCTGCATCGCTTTTGCTTCATGACGGCCGTCAGCAGGACCGCAATGTCACCACGGGGAGGGGGCGTCGATTGCCTCGCCGGCCCGGCCGGGTGACGCCGTGACCGGAACGTGGGCCTCCGCGGGGCGTTGCGCCCCGTCGTACCGCTCGGGCATCTGGAGTCCTTCGTGCCGCAAAGACATCCCCTCCGCCTCTGGATCGTCCGCCATGGCGAGAGTGCCGGCAACGTCGCCCGGGATGCCGCGCAGGCAGCGGGTGCGGCGCGGATCGACATCCCCGAGCGGGACGTCGACGTTCCCTTGAGTGCCCTCGGCCACCGGCAGGCCCAGGCCCTCGGGCACTGGTTCGCGGCCATGCCCAAAGGGGAGCGACCGAACCTGCTGCTCGCCTCGCCCTACCGCCGCGCGGTCGAGACCGCGCGGGCGATCCGGCGCACGGGCGGCCTCGCTCCGGAAGCCCTGCCGCTCCTCCTGGACGAGCGCCTGCGCGAAAAGGAGTTCGGCATCCTCGACCGCCTGACGCGGGCCGGGATCGAACGGTTTCATCCCGAGCAGGCCGCCCTGCGCACCGATCTCGGCAAGTTCTACCATCGTCCCCCCGGCGGCGAGAGCTGGTGCGACGTGATCCTACGCCTGCGCAGCGCCCTCGATACGATCTCGCTCCACCATGACGACCGGCGCGTCCTCATCGTCGCGCATCAGGTCGTCGTCCTGTGCCTGCGCTATCTGCTCGAGGACATGACCGAGGCCGAGATCCTCGCCATCGACGCCGAGGGCGACGTGGCGAATTGCGGGGTGACCGAATACGCGTTCTCGGCGGATGCCTCGCCGGGAAGCGGCCTCGACCTCGTGCGCTACAACTTCGTCGCACCCCTTGAGGCAGAGGGCACCGCCGTTACCTCCGAACGCGACGCCAACGACGCCGCCGAGCCGGTCCCGCATCGCGGCGGGACGCGATAGGGACCTCCCATGAGCACCGTCACGCCCGTCACCGAGCAGTTGCTCCGCGCGATGGCGCTCCCCGCTCCGGGCGGCGACAGCAAGGACGGTCGCGGGCGCGTGCTCGTGGTGGCGGGCTGCACCGGCCTGCCCGGGGCCGTCCTGCTCTCCGCCAACGCGGCCCTACGGGCGGGCACGGGCAAGCTGCAGCTCGCGGTGTGCCGGGATCTCGCGATCCCCCTCGGGATCGCCGTACCGGAGGCGCTGGTGATCGGCCTGCCCCAAACGGAGGACGGCAACATCGACAGGGCCGGGGCCGACGGCCTCGCCCTACGGGCCGGCTCCAGCGACGCCGTCCTGGCGGGTCCCGGCATGATCGAGGACGCAGAGACCCAGGCCGTGGTCACGGCCCTGGTGCGGGGCGCCGCGCAGGCCGCCCTCGTTCTCGATGCGGGCTCCCTCATCGCCGTGCGCGCCGATCCCGGCCTGACCCGGATGCGCGCCAGCCCGGCGGTCCTCACCCCCCATGCCGGCGAGATGGCCCAGCTCCTCGGCCAGGACCGCGAGGCCATCGAGGCCGATCCCCTCGCGGCGGCCCGGCAAGCCTCCGAGCGGTTCGGCACGGTGACGGTGATGAAGGGCAGCCGGACCCATATCGTCACGCCCGACGGGCGCGCCTGGTGCTACGAAGCCGGCCATGTCGGCCTCGCGATCTCGGGATCGGGGGACACCCTCGCGGGTATCATGGTCGGGCTCCTCGCCCGTGGGGCCGCCCCCGAGACGGCGGCGCTCTGGAGCGTCTACGCGCATGGCGAAGCGGGGCGCCGCCTCGGCCGCCGCCACGGCGGGATCGGCTACCTCGCCCGCGAGATTCCGGGGGAACTTCCCGCCATCCTGGCCGGCGTCAGCGCGTAGGCCGCGCTCAGCGCTCCGTCGCAGCCGACGCCTCGTCACGCGGCAGCCCATCGTAACCTTCCATCCAGGCGGCGCGCTCCTCGCTGCCGGCGGGATACGGGCAGGCATCCTTGGGGCGTCCGTGGATGCGGGCCTGGGCGCCCTCCTCGACCGGGTCCACGAAGGCTGGTCGCGACTGGGTCATGCTCGTGCCTCCCCGGAAAGCCAGCACTTGGCTGGGACACGCAGATCAACCACACCCGATCCCTCTCGATCCCGCGAGCACGGCAAAAATCCGGCCCTTTATCATAGATCAATTTGTAGCCGCGAAGCTCAATCCCAGAAAATCCTCTCTGCCGGAACGAATTTCACGGGCAGGACTATTCTGAGCGACGCGGCAAGCGGCCGGACCACAACGATCCGACGCGAAGACTTCGGAGATCACGCCCATGTCCCAGCAGATTCCGGTGGCACCGGAGGCCGTGATCGAGACGCCTTTGTGCGAGGACGGCACCCACGCGGTGACCCAAGACCTCGCCTACCAGCGCCACGCCATCGTGAACGTCGTGTTCTACGGCCCTCCCGGCGCGGGCGATCGCGGGTGGGTGCTCGTCGATACCGGCATCGTCGGATCGAAGGCGGCCATCGTGACGGCGGCGGCCCGGCGCTTCGGCGAGGGGGCGCGGCCCGCCGCCATCGTGCTCACGCACGGCCATTTCGACCATGTCGGCGCCCTTCGCGATCTGGCGCAACTCTGGGAGGTGCCGGTCTGGGCCCATGCCCTGGAGCGCCCCTACCTCGACGGCTCCGCCGCCTATCCGAAGCCGGCCCCCGAGGTTGGCGGCGGTCTCATGGCGCGTCTCTCGCCCCTCTACCCGCGTGCGCCCGTCGATGTCTCGGACTGGCTGAAGACGCTGCCGGAGGACGGCGCGGTCCCGCCCATGCCGGGCTGGCGCTGGATCCACGTCCCGGGTCATTCCGTCGGCCAGGTCGCCCTGTGGCGCGAGGCGGATCGCAGCCTCATCGCTGGCGACGCTTTCGTGACCACCGCGCAGGAATCGGCCTATGCCGTCGCCGTGCAGGAGCCGGAGCTGCACGGACCGCCGATGTACTTCACCGTCGATTGGCCCGCCGCCCATGCTTCCGTGAAGACCCTCGCCGCCCTCGAGCCGGAGCGGGCGATCACCGGCCACGGGCGGCCTCTCGAAGGCGCGGCCCTGCGCGACGCCCTCCAGGTCCTCGCCCGCGACTTCGAGCGGGTCGCTGTCCCGGAGCACAGCCGGTATATCGGGGCGCCCGCCACGGCCGAGGACGGCTCGGCCTATCCCGACCCGTGATCCCGGCTCCGGCCGGAGCATCGTCCGCCCCGAAAGCCGGAGGCCACCTTTCGGGACGATGCTTCGAAGTTCCTGCTTTCGCATCGGCTTTTCCCGAAAGCCGGCGGCCACTCTTCGGGACGATGCTTCAGACCGCAAGGCCGAGCTGGCGCGGCGCCTCGGCCGCCCCGTGCTGAAGGCCCGAGAGCGACACGCCGATGAGGCGCACGCTGCGCCGCAGGGGAAACACGTCGCGCAGCAGGCCGAGGCTGATCTGCGCGAGAGCATCCCGGCTGCCGACGGGGGTGGCGAGGGAACGCGCCCGGGTGATCTGCTCGAAATCCGAGAACTTCACCTTCAGGGTTACGGTGCGGCCGGCGACGCCCTTGCTCGCGCAGGCTGCCCAGACCTTGTCGAGGATGGGCTGCAGCCGTTCCACCAGAACGGCGAACTCCGTCGTGTCGTCGGAAAATGTATTCTCCGCCCCCACCGACTTGCGGATGCGGTGTGCCCGCACGGGCCGCTCGTCGATCCCGCGGCAGACGGCGTGGTAGTAGCCCGCCGAACTGCCGAAGGCGGCCTGCAACTCGGCAAGGGACCGGGCCCTGAGGTCGCCGCCCGTTAGGATCCCGAGGCGCTTCATCTTGGCTTCAGTGACCGGGCCGACGCCATGGAAGCGCCCGATGGGCAGGGCCTCGACGAAGGCCGGCCCCATGGCCGGGGTGATGACGAACAGGGCGTCGGGCTTACGGTAGTCGGAGGCGACCTTGGCGAGGAATTTGTTGTAGGACACCCCCGCCGAGGCGACGAGGCCGGTGCGGGCCAGGATCTCGGCCCGGATGGCGCGGGCGACCTCGGTGGCGGTGGTGAAGCCCTTCAGATTCTCCGTGACGTCGAGATAGGCCTCGTCGAGGGAGAGCGGTTCAATGATGGGCGTGTGTTCGGCGAACACCGCCTGGATCTCGGCCGAGACCGCCTTGTAGACCTCGAAGCGCGGCTTGACGAAGACGAGGTCGGGGCAGAGCCGGCGGGCCGTGACCGACGGCATGGCCGAGCGCACGCCGAACACCCGCGCCTCGTAGCTCGCCGCCGCGACGACGCCGCGCTCGCGCGAGCCGCCGACGGCGAGGGGCCGCCCGCGCAGGCTCGGATCGTCGCGCTGTTCGACCGATGCGTAGAACGCATCCATGTCGATGTGGATGATCTTGCGGACGGGCGTGGCGGCCCCGGTCGTGGTCGCGGCGTCGTTCGGCATCCTGGCCTCGCACCCTGGGCGCGGCGCTTCGTTCGATCTTTGTTCCGTTCTTGAGGATCGCGCCGCGGCGGTCAAGATCACCCGTCGCCCCATCCCGTCCGGGATTCGTCCGTCCCCATTTCCCCGCGCCGCATCCGGGCAGACCGGCTGGGAACGGGCGCGGCGGTTTCGCTCAGCGAGCGGGCGGCACCCGCGCCCCAGACCGGCGTTGTCCAGGGAACCTCCGGCCTCAAGACCGCGCCCTTCCGTGACGACCCCTCCAACAGGCGCCGCCCCATGGCCTCATCCCCGTCACCGCTGTCCGCCCCCGCAGCCCCCCGGTCCTGCCTGTGGCGTCCCCGCCAGGTGCTCATCACCCGGGCGGCGCGGGGATTCGGTCATGGGCGTGCGATGGCCGAGCGCGCGGCCGCCCTCGGCGCCGAGGTCGTGGAACTGGCCGGCGATCGCCTGAACCTGCCGAAGGATCTTGACCCGCGCGCCGCCTATCGTGCCGCCAAGGCGACCCTCGCGGTGGTGGTGGCGCCGCCGAGCAAGCGCCGACTGCAGCCGATCCCGCCCTCGGCCGACTGGCGCTTCGACCTCGCCGAGGGCTGCCACGCCCATTGCCAGTACTGTTATCTCGCGGGCTCGCTTGCGGGGCCGCCGATCACGCGGGCCTACGCGAACGTGGACGAGATCCTCGCCGTCCTGCCCGAGCATCTCGGCGGCGGCAGCGTCACCTCGGCCTCCCCGGAGCGGGCGCACGAGGGCACCACCTTCGAGGCCTCGTGCTATGCCGATCCCCTCGGCATCGAGCATGTGACGGGCAGCCTATCGGAAGCCGTGCGGTTCTTCGGGCGCTGGGACGCCCCGGTGCAGCTGCGCTTCACCAGCAAGTTCGGCGACGTGTCATCCCTGATCGGCCTGCCGCATGGCCGGCGGGTGAGGGTGCGCATGTCGGTCAACGCAGAAGCCCTGATCCGCTACGAGGGGGGCACGAGCCCGCTCCAGGCCCGCCTCGACGCCCTCGGACGCTTGGCTCGCGACGGATACCGGGTCGGGCTCACGGTGGCGCCGATCCAACCCTTCGCCGACTCGCCCGCAGGCTACGACGATCTCTTCGCCCGCGCCGCCGCGTCCCTGGCGGGCATTCCCGACCTCGATCTGACGGCGGAACTCATCACCCACCGGTTCACGCCCGCCTCGAAGACCGTGCTGCAGGGTTGGTACCCCGGCAGCGACCTCGACCTCGACGAGGCGGCCCGCACCCGGAAACTGACGAAGTTCGGTTCGACGAAGTTCGTTTATCCCATCGAGACGATGCGCTCCCTTCGCGCATCGCTCCAGGACATGCTGCAAAGGCATCTGCCGGCCGCCAGGATCCTCTACTGGACCTGATGGGCGGCCGGTGGGCCGGGCAGACCCCGAATTGCAACCAGAGGCGAGGCGCCCGCAGGTCCCGTCACGGCACGGTGAAGGTCAGGCTGCCGTAGCCGAGCTGATCGAACCCGCCGCTGTTGGGGCCGTAATCACCGCCCCCACCATCGGGACCGGCTTGAGTCGCCGCCTGGACGAGTTCCGGCGCGGCAAGATGCTTGCGCTGCACGTAGTGTCCGACCAGCAGGGACCAGATCGGCCGGATCTCCCCACGGCCCTTGTCCGAGATGACCGGCTGCGTCACGTCGCTGTTCGTGTAGGGCGTATAGGGCACCTCGCCGCCCAGGTTGTAGCGTGCCACGTAGCGGGCGGCGGCGA
The DNA here is from genome assembly GCF_022179065.1 of Methylobacterium adhaesivum. Taxonomy (GTDB): domain Bacteria; phylum Pseudomonadota; class Alphaproteobacteria; order Rhizobiales; family Beijerinckiaceae; genus Methylobacterium; species Methylobacterium adhaesivum. The sequence goes on along the minus strand of NZ_BPQD01000003.1, from coordinate 174,649 downwards.
GCAGCCTGTTGTCGTAGGCCCCGAACAGGTCATCGCCCTGCTGCCAGGCGATCTCGCAGAGGGTGCCCGCCAAGCCGATGCCCAGGAGCGTATGCCCCTGGTCGCGCCCGCTTTCCTGCCACTGCGCGAGGCCGCCGGGATACGTCTTCCAGGCCGCGTGCAGGATCGCGCCGTTGCCTGGACCGTTGAGGTAATAGTCGCGCCCGCGCTCGTAGAGGTCGCGCCGGTCGGTGAAGACGCCGATCGCCACCAGCGCGGCGACATTGCTGAGGTCCCAGTTGGCCCAGTAGTGATCGATGGCTGCGCCGTTGTGGTGTGCCAGGAACGCCTCGTTCATCGGCGCGAACACGCCGAGCAGCATGCGCGCAAAGGCGGCGCGATCTTGGGCCTGCCAGCCGGAGAAGTCGCGAAGGGTCTCGGCCGCGACGGCGAGCTGGTAACCGTAGAGCCCGGAGGCGAGGTATTTGTCCGACGTTCCGGTGATCGTCGTCAGCGTGCTCGCCCAGGCGTTCAGGATCGCAGCGGCGGTGGCCGCGCGGCGTGTATCACCGGTCAGCCGCCAGTCGAGGGCAAGGGCGTAGGCGGCGGCGGCATCGTTGAAGAGGCGAGCGTAATTCTCGGCCGGCTGCCCGGGCGCTGCCCCCCGCACCAGAACCGCGACCGGTCGCGGGGTATAAGCAGGATCGTCGTGGGCGTTGGCCCGCAGCCGTGCGAAGGATGCCGCCCACGGTTGCCGACCCTGTCGCACCGCCTGGGCGACGCCGGCAAATTGCTCGCGCGCGTTCAAGGCCCCCGGGTGGCGCATCGGCGCCGCAGGCCCGGCGAGAGGGCCCGACATCGCGACCAGACCCAGGACAAGGATGGACACCGACCTGCCCGCGAACCTTCGGATCATGCGGCCCGTGAATGTCGGCGACGCCAAACGGGCTACGCGCGGAACCGTGGCCATCGTGGACCGAGGCGCAGGCGACATCTGAATAAATCTCGCTCGACTCATGGAAGGATACTGCCAGACAATCCGGCCCGAAGTGCCAGCCGTGTCGTCGGCGAAAATCCGGACGCTGCGGGCGACCCGCCTATAGAGCGGTTCCCCGGCCTTGTCCTCGGAGAACCGCACGCATTCGTCTGCCACCGAACCCACGAGCCGGTGGGGGCGCACGGCAAAGGCAGCTTCAATCCTCCGAACCGACAAGGAACGAACTCTTCGGCAGGGCGGTGGCCCGCGCCAAGCCGCCCTCAACGCTAGCCTCCGAGACAGACCTTACAGGCGACCGGATGCACGCTGTCGAAGTCACAAGCATCCAAGCACGATCGTACCCGAGCCTCCTCGGCGCGGAGCGGGAGCTCGGCCTACGCAACAGGGCGTTAAGATGCCGAGAACCTCAATTCATCTTGCGATACTCGAATCAATCCTGACGCACCAAGACGAAATTGCCACCGCATCTTTCACTCAGCCTTAATTCTATTTTTTTGGCAAAGCTCCGACACCGATGAGAACACATTCATGGCCGCAAGCATCACCGCCCGCCGGTGCGCCTTGCCTACTTCGCGGGGGCGTCATTCAGAAAATTGGTGGGCCCGGCAGGACTCGAACCTGCAACCAGACCGTTATGAGCGGTCGGCTCTAACCATTGAGCTACAGGCCCCACGCGCATGTTCGTAAAGGGGAATGGGGTCGCTCGTCCAGCGCGTTCGAGGTCTGAGCCGGGCGGATTCGACCTTTCGCCACGGGCTGATACTCCCACCCTGCCGAGGGGTCGAAGCACAGCGACGCGAACCGATCGCATCGTCGCTGCGGGCGCAGGGGCATGGCGATGGCGCCTCCGGATTGGGTGTGGACCGGTTCAGGCGCCTTGGGCCGAACCACCCGTCTGCCTTACCCGCCACCACATAGGGGCGCGGGCGCGTCATCGACGGCGATCGCCCGATCGTCATCCGCGCTGATGAACGGGTTGCCGCGAGGGGGCGCCCGGTCCCTGGGCACCTCGCCGTTCGCAGCCAGCCGCCTCGACCGACCGGCGCCCCGATGGAACCGCGGCGACATGGATCGCGTCCTCATGCGCCCTCAACGGCCTCGTCTCCCGAACATGCACCCTTCTCGTGCCGTCCAGGCCGCTCGAGGTGGGACGTCGCGTCCTCGTCGCCGGGCGCAGGCGCCTGCTCCGGACCAGCGGGGCTCGCAAGACATGACACACCGAACACCAAGACGTCGGGCATGTCTTTCCAATGCATGGCATTCATCGTATAATCAAATCAAATACGAAATATATACTTCATGAACCCGAACTTATAGCATACAGAACCACAGAACAACGACGAAATAGAAACTTGCACCCCGGCCCGGCACCGCTCCAGGGAACCGGCCATCAGGGAGACGACAGCATGGCTCAGGGCGATCAGGTTGTTTTCGCGAGGCTCGACGTTGCGGAGGCGCTGGGGATCTGGCGCCATGCCACCGGACGGGTCGTCGGCATCCATTCCGGACGGGGCGAGCCCTTCGCCGTGGACGTGGAATTCGCCGGGCACGGGATCCTCATCGGCTACATCGCCTCGCTGTTCACCCGCATCGCCTGATCCGGCACCCGGTCGGGGCAGGGCGGGTCGCATCGGCGACGACCGCCTGTCCCGAGCGCATCCCGTCCCATCCCACCTTCCGCTGAAGGACCAGATCGAATGTCGAGCGCCCTCCAGGCTGGCATCGCCCGCGCCGGGCTCACGCGGCCGCCCCTGCGTAGCGTCAGCCACACCACGGCGGAAGCCGAGGTCTGGCGGGCCATGCGGAGCGAGGCGGAGGCGGCCATCGTCGAGGAACCGCTCTACGCCGGGATCATCCAGGCGACGATCCTCGACCAGCCCAGCCTCTCCCACGCCTTCGCGTACCGGCTCGCCCACCGGCTCGGCGACGGCGACCTCGCCCGCCTCTCCATGCGCGACCTCTGCCTCTCCGCCTTCGAGGCCGACCCGTATGCCGGGGCCCATGCGGTGCGCGACCTCGTCGCCATCCGCGAGCGCGATCCCACCTGCCGGCGCTATCTCGACCCGTTCCTGTTCTACAAGGGGCTCGCCGCCCTCGAAGGCTACCGGGTGGCCCACTGGCTCTGGCACCAGGGCCGGGCGACCCTGAGCCTCCACGTCCAGAGTCGGATCTCGGAGGTGTTCGGGGCCGACATCCACCCCGCCGCGCGCATCGGTTCGGGGGTGTTCATCGATCACGCCACGGGCGTCGTCATCGGCGAGACCACGGTGATCGCCGACGACGTCTCGATCCTGCAATCAGTGACGCTCGGCGGCAACGGCAAGGAGAGCGGCGACCGCCATCCCAAGATCGAGCGGGGCGTGCTGCTCAGCGTCGGCGCCAAGGTGCTCGGCAACATCCGGGTGGGCGAGGGGGCGAAGGTCGCTGCTGCGGCCGTGGTGCTGCACGACGTGCCGGCGCACACCACCGTGGCGGGCGTGCCGGCGCGGGTGGTGTCGCGGATCGAAACCGCGGAAGCCCCCGCCCTCAGCATGGACCAGTTCTTCGGCGATGGGATTTGAAACAACCGTCCGGTTGCCGCTTCCGCGACGGCAGACATTAAGAGGCGAAAACTCTTCACGGATGAGTGCCGGAAACAGACATTGCCGTAAGCCGGCAATCGAAGGCAACCACAACTCCGGATCAAAGAAAATATAGAAAAGTGTTTCGTTGACCGGCGGCGATTTACGAAGCTAAATCCGCTCGCCCCACAACGAAACGACGTCGCGATCCGGGGCTCCATCAATCATCACGAAGGTGGACGCGCGTCGGGCGCGGTTCCGATGCGATCATGATCGCATCGCGGCGCCCCCTTGGACTTCGCCGAACGACTTCCCCCGCACTATACGGAGACGACCCCTTATGAGTGGACCCGGTCTGAGCGTGAGCGCCTCTGCGGCACGCAATCTCGCCACCGCGACCGTCACGTCGGTGCAGAACGCGGCCAACACGCCGCGCTGGTTCCATCGCCTGCTGCCGTTCGTCGACGTCGCCGGCGGCGTCTACCGGGTGAACCGTCGCGCCGTCGTGCTGGCGAAGCCCGGCCGGATCGAGTTGTCCAACGAGAAGGGAGGCCGCGCCGTGCGCCCCGCCTCCCTGCGGCGCATCCCGCTGTTCAGCCGGCTGGGCGACGCCGAACTCAGCGCGCTCGCCGCGAAGTTCACCGCCTCGAAGCACAAGGCCGGTGAGGTCATCGCTGAGGAAGGCTCAACCGACCGCAGCCTCACGGTGGTGGCCGACGGCACCGTCGAACTGACCCTGTCGGGCCCGTTCAAGGGACGCCTGCGCCAGGGTCTGGCCACCGGCGGCGACTATTTCGGCGACGGCGATCTCGTCGGCGAGAACACGCCTGCTCCCGCCGTGAAGGCGCTCTCGGCGGTGACCCTGCTCACCCTCGACCGCTCGGCCATCGAGGACGAAGGCATTCGCTCGCGCATCACCCAATACGTCGAGGAGCGTGACCGGCTGAAGGGCCACACGAACTCCCACGGCGAGCAGGGCATCGAGCTGCTTGCGGTCCATACCGGCGAGCCGCGCCTGCCCACCACCTTCGTGGATTACGAGGAGGACCCGCGCGAGTACCACCTCTCGACGATCCAGACGATCCTCCACACCCACACCCGCGTCACCGATCTCTATTCCAACGAGATCGACCAGCTCCGCGAGCAGATCCGCCTCACGGTCGATGCCGTGAAGGAGCGCGAGGAGTGGGAGCTGTTCAACAATTCCGAGTTCGGCCTGCTGCACGAGGTCAGCCAGCGCCAGCGCATCCCCACCCGCGGCGGCCCGCCCACCCCAGACGATCTCGACGAGCTCCTGACCCTGGTGTGGAAGAAGCCCGCCTTCTTCGTGGCCCATCCCCGCGCCATCGCGGCCTTCGGCCGTGAGGCGACGCGGCGTGGCGTGCCGCCGGTGGTGATCCACCTGTTCGGTTCGCCCTTCCTCACCTGGCGCGGCGTGCCCATCGTGCCGAGCGACAAGCTGCCCATCGACATCGATCCGGTGACCGGCGCCCAGACCACCTCGATCCTGCTCCTGCGCGTCGGCGAGGGCGAGCAGGGCGTGGTCGGCCTGCAGAAGTCCGGCGTCACCGGCGAGATCGAGACCGGCCTGTCGGTGCGCTACATGGGCACCAACGACCATTCCATCGCCTCGCACCTCGTGACCCGTTACTTCTCGGCCGCCGTGCTGGTCGAGGACGCCATTGCCCGTCTCGATAACGTGCTCCTGGGCAACTATCATGACTACGCCTGACGCACCGTCCGTCGGCCTCCCCACGGGGGTGTTCGGCGATGCGGCGCATTTCGATCTCGTCGGGCGCCTCGCCCGCGAGATCTACGGTCAGGGGCAGGCCGCAAGTGCGCCCCTGACCTCCAACCTGCCGCAGACCCCGCAAGCGCCGCAGGGCCTCGAGAACCTTCCGCAAGGGTTCGGCCATCCCCTGGCTCCCAAGGCGGATCTGGGCACGCCCTCGGTCCCATCGGGTTCGGCGCCCTCGGGCCTGCAGCCCGACGTCGCGACGCTCGCGGCGCGCGCGTTCGGCGCGCCGCCGGTCGGCTTGGCCGGACTGTCGGGGCCGGGCTTTGCGCAGGCTTCGGTGTTCCCCTCGGTGCACCCGGAGGCACAGGCCCCGGGGCGGACCCTGCCGGAATTCTTCGTGCCGAGCGTGCCCGAGGTGGCCGCCGCCTTGCCCGGCGGCGCCGACCTCCACCGCACGGTCGCGACGGACCATCCGCGCGCGAACGGGTTCGCCCACGGCCTCGCCCCCTCCCTGGTTCCGGCGGCGCCCGGCAGCCACGGCAAGGACGAGGCCCAGGAGGCCTTTTCGCGGACCGGCCGGCTCTCGCCGGAGCCGGCTAGGCGAGACGCGACCCGCAGGGTCGACATCGCCGACGAGCCATTCTCGAAGGGGGACTACTACTTCCTCACCGACCGCAGCCGCCCGGGCGACGCGTCGCCCCGGGGGCAGCCGGGCCACGGCCAGGGTCACGGGCCTGCGCCCCATGTCTCGACGCAGGGCTCCAGCCCCGTGGCCGCACCCTTCGACGTCGAGCGTGTCCGCAAGGACTTCCCGGCCCTGCACCAGAGCGTCAACGGTCACCCCCTGGTCTGGCTCGACAACGCGGCTACCACCCACAAGCCGCAAAGCGTCATCGACGCGACGAGCGAGTTCTACGCCCGCCACAACTCGAACATCCACCGCGCCGCCCACACCCTGGCGGCGCGCTCCACGGACCTGTTCGAGGGCGGCCGCGAGAAGGTGCGGCGCTTCCTCAACGCGCCCTCCAAGGACGACATCGTCTTCCTGCGCGGCACCACGGAGGCGATCAACCTCGTGGCCAATTCGTATGGCCGCGCCAACGTCGGTCCGGGCGACGAGATCATCGTCTCCCAGATCGAGCACCATGCCAACATCGTGCCCTGGCAGCTTCTGACCCAGGCCACGGGGGCGACCCTGCGGGTGATCCCGGTGGACGACCGGGGCGAGATCATCTTCGAGCAATTCGCCGCCCTGCTGTCGGGCCGCACCAAGATCGTGTCGGTGACCCACGTCGCGAACGCGCTGGGCACCATCAACCCGGTTCGTGAGATCATCGCGCTGTCCCACGCCTACGGCGTGCCGGTGCTGGTCGACGCGGCCCAGTCGTCACCACACATTCCGCTGGACGTGCAGGCGCTCGATGCCGACTTCCTCGTGTTCTCCGGCCACAAGGTGTTCGGGCCGACGGGGATCGGCGCCCTCTACAGCAAGAAGCACCTCCTGGAGGCGATGCCGCCCTGGCAGGGCGGCGGCCACATGATCGAGGACGTCACGTTCTCGAAGACCGTCTACAAAGGCGCGCCGGAGAAGTTCGAGGCCGGCACGCCCGACATCGCCGGGGCGGTGGGCCTGGGGGCCGCCCTCGATTACCTCGAAAGCGTCGGCCTGCCCGGCATCGCGGCCTACGAGCACGACCTCCTCGAATACGCGCAAGGTGGGCTTGCCGAGGTGAGGGGCCTGCGCCTCCTCGGCACGGCCCGCAGCAAGGCCAGCGTCATGTCCTTCGTCATCGACGGACACGAGAACGAGGCGGTGGCCCACCACCTCGACGCGCGCGGCATCGCGGTGCGCTCAGGGCATCACTGCGCCCTGCCGGCCCTGCGCCGGTTCGGCGTCGACCAGTCGGTGCGCGCCTCGCTCGCCTTCTACAACACCCGGCACGACGTCGACGTGTTCCTGAAGGCGTTGCATTCCCTGCCGCGCCGCTGACGCGAAGCAACCGACCGGCGCCCCTCGGGGGGCCGCCGGTCGGACGTCGTCGGGATCTACGGATCGGGCGGCGCGTCGGGATTGCCTTCGGCCCGGTCGCGATAGGTGGCGGCGCGGCCGAGGAGGATCAGGGTCACGGGCGTGGTCACCGTGAGGAACACGCCGATCAGAAGGTCGCGCAGGACGAGGCGCCCCTCGGCCACCGAGAAGAAGAGGATCGAGGCCGCCACGATCAGGGCCATGCCGAGGGTTGCCCCGAGGGTCGGGGCGTGGACGCGCTCGTAGAAGGTCCGCAGCCGCACGAGGCCGATGGCGCCGACGAGGGAGAACCCCGCCCCCGTGAGCGCCAGGACGACCACGAGACACGCGGTCCAGACCGGAACATCCGCGCCCGTCACTGGATCACCTCACCCTGCATGAGGAACTTCGCCAGGGCCAGGGTGGCGGCGAAGCCCAGGAGGGCGACGACCAGGGCGGCCTCGAAGGCAAGGCCGCTGCCGGTGCGCAGGCCATGCACCATGATCGCGAGCATGCCGTTGAGGTAGACCGTGTCGAGGCCGAGCACGCGGTCCTGGGCACGGGGACCGCGCAACGCCCGCCAGGCGGCCAGCGCCATGGCGAGGACGAGCATGCCTTGAGCGAGGCCGAGGCCCCAGGCGAGGAGGGTGGCGGCGCTCACGAGAAGATCTCCATCAACGGGCGCTCGTAGCGGTCCTTGATCCGGCGGACCCAGGCATCGCCGTCGGTGAGATCGAGGACGTGGAGGAGCAGGCGGCCGGTGCCGGAATCGTACTGGACCCACAGGGTGCCGGGCGTGCCCGTGACGATGATCGACAGGACCGCCAAGCCGGTGGGGTTGCGCAGGTCGAGGGGGATCGAGACGAAGCCGGTGCGGCGGGTCCCGGCGTTGAGTCCGAGGATCACCCGGGCGACGTCGATGTTGGACCGCACCACGTCGACGAGGACCGTCCCGGCGAGCCGGAGGATCACGCCCGGCGCGCGCACGCGCACGGCACCGGGCCGCAGGAGCCGCATGACGAAGGGCACGAGCCACCCAACGAGCCCGGCGAGAAGCGCCGTCGCCGGGGTGACGGGGGCGTTCAGCAGCCCCCACATGGCCGCGAGCGCGAGGGAGAGCAGGGGATGGGGCAGGAGCCGGCTCATGGCGTGCCGCTCCCGAGGACGGCACCGATGTAGCCGGCGGCGTTCGACAGCCCCGCGACGGTCCGGTCGGTATAGGCCAGGCCCGCCCCGCCCCACAGGGTCAGCACGAGGCAGGCGCCGAGGAGCCCGGCCAGGGCGGCGAATTCCAAGGGCCCGATCACCGGGTCGGAATCGTCGTGCGGCACCCAGAACCCGAGGGTTCCGAGGCGCACCAGGGGCATCAGCGTGCCGAGGCTGGAGAGCGTCAGCACGAGGATGAAGGCCCAGGCGGCGGGCGGCATCGCCCCGGCGGCGAGGCCGGAGAACATCGCGAGCTTGCCGACGAAGCCGGCGAGCGGCGGCAGGCCCGCGAGCATGAGGGCGCAGAACAGGAAGGCGCCCCCGACGATGGCCACCGCCGCCGGGATCGCGCGGCCGGTCTCGGTGGCGCCCTCGTCGTCGAAGGGATCGCGGTACTCGTCGGCGAAGACGGCGAGGGAGGCGGCGGCGGGGTCGCGGCCGCGCTGGAGGATCTCGCCCAGCAGGAACAGCGCGCCGGCAGCCAACGTCGAGCCGACGAGGTAGAACAGGGCGCCCGAGAGGGCAGCGCGGTTGCCCGTGCCGAGGGCGGCCAGCACGGTGCCGGACGAGATCATCACCGCATAGGCCGCCGCCCGCATGAGATCGCGGGCGCCGAGGATGCCGAGGGTGCCGTACGCAATCGTGGCGAGGCCGGCGGCGAACAACCAGCCCTGGCCGAACCCTTCCGAGGCGCCCGCACCGAACAGCAGCAGGCTCAGGCGCACCACGACGTAGACGCCGACCTTGCTCAGGATCGCGAGGACCGCCGCCGCCGGCGGACTCGCGGCGGCGTAGGTCGGGGGCAGCCAGAACCCGAGGGGCCAAGCGCTGCACTTGATGAGGAACGCGATACCGAGCACCGCGCATCCGGCCTCGAACAGGCCCGCCCCGCCGCCCGTCTCCGACAGGCGCCGGGCGAGGTCGGCCATGTTGAGGGTGCCCATGGTCCCGTAGACGAGGCTGACGCCGACGAGGAAGAACAGGGACGCGATGAGGTTCACGGCGATGTAGGCAAGGCCCGCCCGGATGCGGGCCTCGCCGGAGCCGTGCAGCACCAGCCCGTAGGAGGCGGCCAGCATCACCTCGAAGAACACGAACAGGTTGAAGAGGTCACCCGTGAGGAAGGCGCCGTTCACCCCCATGAGCAGGAGGAGGAACAGGGCGTGGAAGCGCGGGCCCGCCCGGTCCCAGCGCGCCACGGCGAAGACCAGGGCGGCGAGGCCGAGCACACCCGTCAGCATCAGCATCATGGCGGAGAGCCGGTCGGCCACGAGGACGATGCCGTAGGGCGCGGCCCAGTTGCCCAGGCGGTAGACCTCCGGAGTGTCGGTCATGCGCCATGCCAACGCGAGGGCGGTGACGAGGAGCGCCGTCGCCGTGGCGAGGCTGATGGCTGCTTTCAGCCCGCTGCGCCGCTCGTCCAGGAGCAGCATGATCCCGGACGCCGCGATGGGCAGCACGATGGGCAGGACGAGGAGGTGGTCGCTCCAGGCGCTCATCGGCCGGGCTCCCGTTGGCTGGGCTTCCCTTGGCCGGTCTCTTGTCCGGGCTCCTGTCCGTCGACGTGGTCGCTGCCGGTGACGCCCCGGGCGGCCAGGAGAACGACGAGGAACAGGGCGGTCAGGGCGAAGCTGATGACGAGGGCGGTGAGTACCAGGGCCTGGGGCACGGGATCGGCGATTCCCGCCGCATCGGTGCCGGATTCGAGGACTGGCGGGGCGCCGACCTTTAGGCGGCCCATCGCGAAGATGAAGAGGTTCACCGCGTAGGCCAGGAGCGACAGGCCGAGGGCGACCTGAAAGGTGCGCGGGCGCAGAAGCAGCCACACGCCCGAGGCGGCGAACACGCCGATCCCCAGCGACAGGACGATCTCCATCAGGCGCGGGTCTCCAGCCTGGAATCCTGCTCGACCGCCGCCTCGCGGGCCCGGCGCAGGGATTGCCGCGCCAGGGCGACGAGCATGAGGACGCTGGCCCCCACCACGAGGACGACGACGCCGAGATCGAAGGCGACGGCAGAGGCCACGGGGATCTTACCCAGCACCGGCACCTCGGCATACTGGAAGGCAGCGGTGAGGAAGGGGCGGCCGAACAGCCACGGCACCGCGCCCGCCACCCCGGCGACGAGGAGACCGACGCCGATCCAGGCGATTGGCCGGATGCGCAGGCGCTCCTCCACCCATTGGGCGCCATGGGCCATGTACTGGAGGACGAACGCGATGGTGAGGGCGATTCCGGCCGCGAACCCGCCGCCCGGAAGGTCGTGCCCGCGCAGGAACAGGTGCAGGGCGAGCACGCAGACGAACGGGAACAGCCAGGTGATCACCACGGCGGGGATCAGCATGGCGTCGGTAGCGGTGTCCCCGACCGCGCGGTCGGCGTGGGCACGGTCGGCGGCCTCCTGCCGAAGCTGTTGCCTCGGGCGCTCGAGGCTGTCGGCGGCCGGGCGGAACCGCCGCAGCAGGGCGAACACCGTCAGGCCGACGATCCCGAGGACACTGATCTCGCCCAGGGTGTCGAAGGCGCGGAAATCCACGAGCAGGACGTTGACGACGTTGCGCCCGCCGGCCTGGGGATAGGCCGCCTCGATGAACCAGCGAGCGATGCCCTCGGGCGCCGGCCGGGTCATCACCGCGTAGGCAAGACCGGCGAGCCCCGTTCCCACAGCGGCCGCGACGACGAGGTCAGTGAGGCGGCGGCGGCGGGCGCGGCGAGTCTCGTCGGGGGGCGCCACGATGGCCTCGTCGCGCTTGGGCAGCCAGCGCAGGCCCAGCAGCAGCAGCACCGTGGTGACGATCTCGACGAGGAGCTGGGTCACCGCGAGGTCGGGCGCCGACAGCCAGACGAAAGTGAGACTGCCGACGAGGCCGGCACCGCCCGTGAGGATCACGGCGGAGAGGCGGTGATACTTGGCGCGCTCGGCCGCCCCCACGGCGCAGGCGCCACCCACGAGCCACAGGAGCGCGAAGGCGGGATCGATCCCGGTGAGGGGCACCGACGGCACGGCGGCCGGACCACCCGCGAGGACCGCCGACAGGCCGGCGATCAGAGCGACGAGGAACAGGGTGCGCAGCTGCGCCTGGAGACGGGTCGCCCCGAGGGCTCCTTCGAGCCACCGCGCGCCCCGCACGAGGCCGGTCATGGCCCGCTCGAACATCCAGCCGCCGTCGAGGCGGTGCATGAGCCAGGGGCCGCCCCGTGGGTTGTTGTTGATGCGCCGGCCGAAGGCGAGATACAGGCCGACGCCGCCGGCGAGCGCGCCCATGCTAAGGGCCAGCGCCGCGTTGACGCCGTGCCAGATCGCGAGGTCGTAGTCCGGCGTGGCCCCGCCGAACACCGCGCGAGCGGCGACGAGAAGAGCCGGCCCGATGGTGAGGTTCGGAACGAGGCCGACCGCGATACAGGCGAGAACAAGGACTTCGATGGGAAGCCGCATCCAGCGCACCGGCTCGTGCGGCGCCTTCGGCAGATCGTGCGGCGCTGCCCCGAAGAAGGTCTGGCGGATGAAGCGCAGGGAATAGAGCACCGTGAAGGCCGAGGCGACGGTGGCCAGCACCGGAAGGGCGAGCTGGACCGGATGGTCGCCGACGTTGTCGACGGCCTCCGACAGGAACATCTCCTTCGACAGGAAGCCGTTGAGGAGGGGCACGCCGGCCATGGCGGCGGCGGCCACCATGGCGAGGGTCGCCGTGTGGGGCATCGCCCGCCACAGGCCGCTGAGGCGGCGCATGTCGCGGGTGCCGGTCTCGTGGTCGATGATGCCGGCGGCCATGAACAGCGACGCCTTGAAGGTGGCGTGGTTCACCGTGTGGAAGATCGCCGCGACGACGGCGAGGGGCGAGTTGAGGCCGAGCAGCAGGGTGATGAGCCCGAGGTGGCTGATCGTCGAATAGGCCAGCAGCCCCTTGAGATCGTGCTGGAAGATCGCGCTCCAGGCCCCCACCAGCATCGTCGCCATGCCGGCGGTGCCGACGATCCAGTACCATGCGTCGGTCTCGGCCAGCACCGGCCACAGGCGGATCATGAGGAAGATACCGGCCTTCACCATGGTGGCCGAGTGCAGGTAGGCGCTGATGGGCGTCGGCGCCGCCATGGCCCGGGGCAGCCAGATGTGGAACGGGAACTGCGCCGACTTCGTGAGCGCCGCCATGAGGATCAGCACGAGGGCCGGCAGGTAGAGCGGGCTCGACCGGATGGCGTCGCCGGACGCCAGCACCACGGAAAGATCGTAGCTGCCAACGATGCGCCCGACGAGGATCATGCCGACGAGGAGGCACAGGCCGCCCAAAGCCGTGATGGTCAGCGCCATGCGGGCGCCGTCGCGAGCCGCGCGGTTGTCGTACCAGTAGCCGATCAGCAGGAAGGAGAAGACGCTCGTCAGTTCCCAGAACACCACGAGCTGAATGAGGTTGCCGGCGAGCACGATGCCCAGCATCGCGCCGACGAAGGCGAGGAGGAACGAGAACAGGCGCGGCACCGGATCCTGCGCCGACATGTAGTAGCGCGCGTACAGCACCACGAGGGCGCCGATGGCGAGCACCAGCACGGCGAACAGCCAGGCCAGCCCGTCGAGGCGCAAGGTCAGCCCGACGCCGAGCGTCGGCAGCCAGTCGAGGATCCACACCACGGGGCCGGCACTGACGCGAGCATAGAGCGCGCCGATGCAGGCGAGGCTCGCCAGCGTCACGACGCCGGCGAGGAGGGCGGCGGCGTTGCGCGCGTCCCGGGGCAGCAGGGCCGCCGCGACACTGCCGAGGAAGGGCAGAAGCGCGGCCGCCACGAGGAAAGTCTCGGCAGGCATGGGGGCGGGGGCCTCGAATGCGGGGTCCGGACCCGTGCTCTGGACGAGTTTTCGCGCTTTGTCGCCCCGGCGAGGCTGATTCGGCGCTTCGATGGACCGGATCGCCCGCTGGCGCATTGGCTCTTCGAGGGATGCGTTCCCGCCCTCCGGAGTCGACCATGAGACCATATCGCCGGAGCGCCGTGCTCCTCTTCGTCCTCCTGTGCGGGACGGGCACCCTCGCCTTCGACGCCCCCGCGCGGGCGGCCGAGGGCGTCGAAGCCACGACGCAGCCCCGCTTCCGCACCGCGCCGGAAGCCGGAAGCCTACGGGTCTCGAAGATCCTCGGCGTCGGCGTCATCGGACAGGATCACGTCCGCGTCGGAACCATCGCGGAGGTGCTGCTCGGCCCGGACGGACGGATCGACACGGTGGTGATCGGCGTCGGCGGCTTTCTCGGCATCGGCGAGAAATACGTTGCGGTTCCGTTCGATCTCCTGTCCTGGAACGTCGGCGACGTGCCGCTCACGGGCGGGCCAACCTCCGTCGCCACCCCGAAGAATGCCGCGAGCCCGGCGGAGGCGGCCAAAGCCGGGCCCTCGACGATGCCAGGCAGCGACACCACGCGGGAGGTCCTCGGCGCCGTCCAGAACCAGCATAGCGGCCGCGTCACCGACGCGACGGGGACGGTGGATGCGCGAACCGCACCGGCTGAGCCGGCGACGATCCTCGCCGGAGACTCGGGCAACGCCCCCGTGCGAGCCGAATTGCGGATGACGAAGGCCGAGCTCGCCGCCGCGCCCGCCTTTCGCTTCGCGGGTGAAAAGCCATGACCGACCGCAAGCGCGAGGATCGATCGATGACCAGGTTCGCGGCTCTTCTCCTCCTGCTCGGATCGTCGAGTCATGCCGTCGCGCAGGCGATGAACCCGGCCCCGCCGATCCCCGAGTCCGGACCGGCGGGCTCCAACTCCACCGCCAACACGATGGCGGCCATGGATTTCAACTGGGTCTGGGTCAGCCTCGTGGTGATCGGCCTGGGGGCCGCCCTCTGGTACGTCGTGCGCCAGCGCCAGTCGCGCTGAGGGCTACGGCTTGGCCTTCGTGACCGGGGATACGTTGGCGCTCGGGAAGAACAGCTGCTCGCCGCCGATCCGATAGGCGGCGATGGAGGCCTGGCCCTCGGGCGAGACGAGCCAGTCGATGAAGGCCTGTCCCTCCTTCGCCTTCACGGTGGGGTGCTTGTCCGGGTTGACCAGCATCACGCCGTAGGGGTTGAACAGACGCTTGTCGCCCTCGACCAGGATCGCGAGGTCGCCGCGGTTCTTGAACGCGAGCCAGGTGCCCCGGTCGGCCAGGATATAGGCGTCGAGGGCGGAGGCGGTGTTCAGGGCCGGCCCCATGCCCTGGCCGACATCGCGGTACCATTCGCCCTTCACGGCGGGCAGATCGATGCCGGCCTCCTTCCAGCTCCGCAGCTCGGCGCTGTGGGTGCCGGAGCGGTCGCCGCGCGATACGAACGGGGCCTTGGCCGCCGCGATCCTTTTCAGGGCGGCGGTGATGTCCGTGCCCCGGGCGCCGGCCGGATCGGTCTTCGGGCCGACGAGCACGAAGTCGTTGTACATCACGTCGAAGCGCGCCTTGGCGAAGCCCTGCGCCACGAAGGCGTCCTCCGCCGGCCGGTCGTGGACGAGGGCGACGTCGGCGTCGCCCCGCCGCGCGGCGTCGAGGGCCTGTCCGGTGCCCAACGCCACCACCTTCACGGCGATGCCGGTTTTCGCCTCGAAGGCGGGCAGGATGTGCTTGAACAGACCGGACTGCTCCGTCGAAGTCGTGGAGGCCACCACGATGGAGGCCGGCTCGGCCCGGGCCCGGTCCATCGAGGCCGGGGCGACGGTGCCGAAGAGGGCGAGGAGCCCGAGGGTCAGGAAGCCGCGGCGAGGGACGACCAAGGCAGTTCTCCATCGAGATAGGCGCGCGCCTCGGGCGTGCGCGGGGACAGAAGGGTGGTTCGGGTCGGGCCGTGCTCGACGGCACGGCCGCGCGCCAGCACGATCACGTCGGCGGCGAGGCGCGCCACCTGCGCGAGGTTGTGGGAGACGAGCACCACCTTGGTGCCCTCGGCCGCCATCTCGGCGACGAGGGCCTCGACGAGGTCCGTGGCGCCGGGATCGAGGTTCGCCGTCGGCTCGTCGAGGAGGAGGAGGTCGGGCCGGGCCGCCCAGGCGCGGGCCAGCGCGAGGCGCTGCTGCTCGCCCCCCGAGAACCGGGTCGCCGGGTCATTGGCCCGGTGGGCGAGGCCGACCCGGGCGAGCGCCGCCCCGGTGCGCGCCCGGCGCTCCGTCCGGGACAGCCCCAAGGCGGCGAGGCCGAGGGCGACGTTGGCGGACGCACTCGCCCGGATCAGGGCCGGCTTCTGGAACACGAAGGCCCGGCGCGTGCCCGGCACGGTCAGGCTACCGCGCGCCGGGACGAGGAGGCCGTCGATCACCCGCAGGGTCGCGCTTTTGCCCGCCCCGTTGGGGCCGACGAGGGCGGTGATGCCGTTAGGCGGGATCGCGAGGCTCAGGCGATCGAGGATCATGGTGCGGTTGAGGACGAGGACGACGTCCGTGAGGGTGATGCCCGCCATGCGGATCACCCGTAGGCGCGGACGGCATGCCCGCGCAGGAGGGCCGCGACGGCATTCACCGTGACGACGAGGGCGATGAGGACGATCCCGAGGGCGAGGGCGAGGCTGAGATCGCCCTTCTGGGTTTCGAGCGAGATCGCCGTCGTCATGGTCCGGGTGTGCCCGTCGATGTTGCCGCCGACGACGAGCACCGCCCCGATCTCCGAGATGGCCCGCCCGAAGGCGGCGAGCGCCGTCGTGACGAGGGAGAAGCGGGTGTCGTAGACGAGCACCCCCGCCCGGCGGGGAGCCGACAGGCCCAGCGAGCGCAGTTGCTCGCCGAGGTGATCCTCGGCATCGGCGACCACCTGTCGGGTCAGGGCCGCCACGAGGGGGGTCGCGAGCATCGCCTGGGCCGCCACCATGGCGCCGGGCGTGAACAGCAGGCCGAGGGACCCGAGGGGTCCCGAGCGCGACAGGACGAGGTAGAGCACCAGCCCGACGATCACCGGCGGCAGGCCCATGAAGGCGTTGAGCAGCCCGACGAGGGCGGACCGCCCCCGGAACCGCGTCACGGCGAGGAACGCGCCGAGGGGAATGCCGAGCAGGAGCCCGATCGCGACGGCCGTGAGACTGACCCGCAGGGACAGCCACGCGATGGCGAGGACGTCGCGGTCGAGGGTCATCAATCGTGCGAACGTCTCGTGGATCGTTTCGGTCATGACGTCCGGCAGGTGGCAACGCCCCGCGATGCTACGCCTGACTGGACAAGATCAATAGGCAGTCGACGTCCGATACGCCGGGTTTCGACGATCCCTGCGTGAGCCGGGCTACCAGAGCGCGGCGTGCGGATGGAAGGCGAGGGCATCGCCGGGGGTCACGCCGATGGCCTCGTCCGGCAACTCGGCAAGGCCGTCGCTGCCGGTGAGGGAGGTGAGGAGGCCGGCGCCCTCACGGGGGAAGTTGTGCGCCTCCACGACCCCGTCGGGACCGGTCGCGAGACTGACCCGGACGAATTCCCGCCGCCCGGCCTTCTTGCGATAGGCGAAGGCGGCCCGCACGGTCTGGCGCATGGCCGGGACCAGGGTCTCGCCGCCGAGCCGCGCGAGGAGAGGCCGCACCACGAACAGGAGGGTGACGTAGACCGCGACGGGATTGCCCGGCAGGCCGACGAACGGCGTCCCGCCGACGAGCCCCATGGCGACGGGACGCCCCGGCTTGATGGCGAGGCGCCAGAACAGTAGGCGGCCCACGGCCTCCACGGCGGTGCGCACATGATCTTCCTCCCCCGTGGACACGCCACCGGAGGTGAGGATGAGGTCGTGGTCGCGGGCGGCCTCGGCGAGGCGCCGGGCCAGGGGTTCGGGCGCGTCGCGCAGGATGCCGAGATCGTCCACCTGCGCGCCGAGGCGGGTGAGGAGGCTTGCCAGCATCACCCGGTTGGAATCGTGGATGGCCCCGGCCCCCAGGGGTGCGCCCGGTTCCGCGAGTTCGTCGCCGGTGGAGAACAGGGCGACGCGCAGGCGGGTGCGGACGGGCAGGCGCGCATGGCCCGTGGCGGCCGCGAGGGCGAGATCCTGCGGCACCAGCCGGCGGCCCGCCGCGATGATGCGTTCGCCGCGCGCGACGTCCTCGCCGGCCGCGCGGGCATTGGCGCCCGGCTTCAGGCCCGGCGGCAACAGGACGGCCTCGCCCTCGCGGCGCACGTCTTCCTGCATGAACACGGTATCGGCGCCCGGCGGCAGGGCGGCGCCGGTGAAGATCCGCACGGCGCCTCCCGTCGCCGCCACGGCCTCGGGCGCCGCCCCTGCGGGGAGCCGCCCCCGCACGGGCAGGCGGGTCTCTCCCTCCGGCGTCAGATCGGCGTGGCGCACGGCGTAGCCGTCGACGGCGGAATTGGCGAAGGGCGGAACGTCGTGGCCGGCGCGCACGTCCTCGGCCGCCACGCGGCCGTCGGCCTCGATGAGGGGCACCCACTCCGTCCCGGCGAGGACGGGCAGGCGCTCGGCGATGAGACCGGCCGCGTCCTCGATCCGCATCAGGGCTCCGCCGAAGGCGAAGCAATCGTCACTCAGCTGCGCCATGATGCCTCCCGAGGCGGTCCAGGGTCGCGCCGAGGGGTTCGGCGCCGGCGAGGACGAGGTCGGCGATCCCGGCGATGTCGTCGAGATCCACCACCGGAACAGGGGCCTGCGGGAAAGCCGTGTCGCTCGCGATTCCGACGATGCGCGGATCGTCCGGATGGAGCGGGGGCCGTCCGTTGGCGGCGCGGTGGACCTCGATCTTCGCGTGCGCCTCGCGCTTAAAGCCCTCGACGAGGGCGAGGTCGCAGGGCGAGAGCTTTCGCAGCAGATCGGCCAGGGTGGGTTCGGCGCCGTCCGCCACCTCGTGGATCTGGACCCAGCGCAGGGCGGAGGAGACGATGACCTCGCCGGCGCCCGCCGCCCGGTGGCGATGGGAATCCTTGCCCGGCTGGTCCACGTCGAAGGCGTGGTGGGCGTGCTTCAGGGTCGCGACCCGCAGGCCCCGGGCGACGAGGGCCGGGATCAGGCGCGTCAGCAGGGTGGTCTTGCCGGCGCCGCTCCAGCCGGCGAGGCCGATGATCCGGGGGGCACTCATGACACTGCATCCACGGCGAAGCCGAGGTCGCGCAGGGCCGCCCGCGTCGGCGCCTCCGCGAGCACCGCGCGGAACGCCGCCACGGCCGGCTTCGCCCGGTCGGCCGCCGCATGGGCGAAGTCGTAGCGCTCCTGCGTCAGGGGCAGGAATCCGAGGCCGTAGGCGCGGGCCACGGTGGCGATGGCGACGCCCCAATCGGCCCGCCCCTGCGCCACCGCCGCAGCCACGGCGTTGTGGGACCGCGGCTGGTTCCAGAACCCGGCGGGGCGCTGTCCGCCGAGGAGGTCGTCGATGAGGGCGCGGGTGCCTGAGCCGACATTGCGGTTCACCATCACGGTCTCAGGCCGGGCCACGGCGGCGGCCACGGCCGCCCGCGCGTCCACCCCCTCGAACAGGGGATCGCCGGGCCGGAACACCACGCCCTGGAGGCGCCCCCAGCCGGGCACGAGGGTGAAGCCTTCGGCGAGGAACGGCGCGTTGTAGAGGCCGGTGGCGGGATCGAGGAGGTGCAGGGCGGCGAGATCGCATTCGCCGCGCTCGAGGGCGGCGAGCCCCCCGGCCGAGCCGACCCACAGGGTCCGGGTCCGCAGGCCGCGTTCGGCCAGGAGCCCGACGACGCGGTCGAGGCCGACGCAGTGGCTGCCGATGAGAGTGAGGTCGGGCGGGCTCAAGCCCGCCCCGAGGCGGGTGACCGATACGGTCTCGCCCGCCTCCACCCCGGAGCGGGCGGCGGGAACGGCGAAGAAGCCGTCGGCCTGCGAGAAGGCGGTGACGGCGCCCGATCCCTTCGACACGGGCAGGGCGACCAGCCCCTCCGGCGTCCGCGTCAGGGCCGCCATCACGAACTCGGTCCGCCCGAGTTCGGAGGCAACGCGCTGGGGCAGGACGGCCGAGACCGCCTCCTCCTCGCGCGGCGGCAGGCCCGCCATGGCGCGGACGAGGGGCACGACGAAATCGTGGAACGTGAACATGGCCGAGGTCGGAAACCCCGGCAGCACCACGACAGGCTTGCCGTCCGCCACCGCGAGGCACAGGGGCTTGCCGGGTTTCAGGGCGACGCCGTGAACGAGGATGCCGGGAGCCCCGAGGTCGCGCAGGATCCGGTGCGAGACGTCGCCGGCCCCCTTCGACGTGCCGCCCGACAGGACCACGACATCGTTCTCGGCCAGCGCCCGCGCCAGGGCCGCCGCGAGGGCGGCCGCATCGTCGCGCACGATGCCGAGGGGAACGGCCTCGCCGCCGTTCTCCGTCACCGACGCGGCGACGATGGGTCCGTTGGAATCGTAGAGGGACCCGGGGGGAAGGGGCGCGCCGGCCGGCACGAGCTCGTCGCCCGTGGACAAGACCGCGACGCGGGGCCGGCGCACCACGGGCACGCGGGCCAGGCCGCAGGCGGCCAGCATGCCGATCTCCCGCGCGGTGATGCGCAGACCCTTGCGCAGGACGGTTTCCCCGGCGGCCATGTCGCCCCCGGCATAGCCGACGAACTGGCCCGGCCGCGCCGCCTGGACGAGGTCGACGGCGAGTGCGTCGGCGAAGAACTCGGTCTGCTCGACCATCACCACAGCATCGGCGCCGCGCGGGATCACGCCGCCCGTGGCGATGGGGGTCGCGGTGCCCTCGGTGACCGCGAGGCCGGGGGCGACGCCGCAGGCCAGGATCTCGTGGTTGAGGCGAAGGCGCCGCGGGCTCGCCGCCCCCGCGCCCTGCGTGTCCCCGGCGCGCACGGCGAACCCGTCCACCATGGCCCGGTCGAAGGGCGGCACGTCGATGGGGGAGGCGACATCCTCGGCCAGCACCCGTCCCAACGCCTCCGCGAGGGCGACGCTCTCGGCCGGCAGGGCCACGTGGGGGACCGCCGTCCGAAAGCGCGCCGACGCCTCCTCGCGGCTCACCACGGTCAGGAACTGCTCCTGCCGGGCGGCGGCCGCGAGTCGCTCGCGGAAGGGCATGCTGTCCGCCTTCGTCACAGGGGCAGGACCTCGCATGTCGCTCCTTCGGGGTAACCCTCCCGCTCGGGCTCCACCAGGATCGCCCCGTCCGCCTCGGCGAGGCGCGACAGGGCGAGGTCGACGCCGCCGAGTGGCTCGATCCCCTCGGCGGCGCGGCGCACGAACACCACGTCGCTGACCCCGATGGTGGCCGTGACCTTGCGCAGCAGCGTCGCGGTCGCGGGCTCCGGCGGACGGGCGCCCGTGAGGGCCGACACGAGGGGGCGCCCGAGGGCGAGATAGACCGCGAGGGCCGCCTCCGGACGGCCGGGCAGCAGCAGGACGGGGCAGCCGTCGGCGCGACCGATGGCGGCGGTCTCGCCCGGCCGGAGGGCGATGCCGTGGGCGGCAACCGCGCCGGCCCGCGCCAGGGCGGCGACGCTGTGATCGGTCCGGCCGGGACCGGTGCCGCCGAGGACGAACACCGCGTCGGCCCGCACCGCGCGGATCGCCGCGGCAAGGGCGTCCGGGTCGTCGCCGGCGGCCATGACCTCGGTCGACGCGGCGCCGTCGGCGGCGATGAGGGCCGACAGAAGGGCGGCGACGAGCGAGGCCCGTCCCGTCGCGACGAGACCGATGCGCGGGACGCGCACGGGGACGGCGTCGCGACCGGCAGCGCCCAGGGTGAGGAGATGCCTCGGCACGATGCGCGTGCCGGCCGCGAGCAGGCAGGCTCCGGCCTTCAGGTCTTCGCCCCTGCGCCGGGCGCCGTCGCCGGGGGGGGCATCCGCCACGAAGGCACGGCCCTCCAGGGCCTCCGGAGGCAGGACCGTGCAAGCGCCGTCCGGCAGGGCCTCGCCGGCCTCGACCCAGACCGGCGGCGCGGTCAGCAAAATCGGCGCATAGGCAGACGCCCCGATGACGTCATCGGCCGCCACCGCCCAGCCGTCGCGCAGGGCCGTGGTCGCCTCGGGCCAATCGCGTTCCGCGATCACATCGCGGGCCGCCGTGAAGCCGAGGGCCGCGTGGATGGGCCGCCCGTCCTCGGCCACGGGAGAGACGCCGGAGGTCAGGCAGGCGACCGCATCGGCCAGGGGCATCAGGGCCGCCGAGGCGAGCCGCGTCACGCCGTTGCTCATGCGGTCTTCGCGGGGATGGGCGGTCGGCAAATCCCGGCTTCCAAAAGGAGGTCCAAGGGGGCAAGGCCATTCATGTCCCCTGCGATGCGCCATCGGCCGACGTTGATCAAGCGGGGCGGGAGGCGCCGTCCGACGTGGCTTCGCGCGGCACAGGGCCCCAGGGCCGAGGTCGGGACAGGGGGCGGGCGCCTCGTCTATGGTCCGGGCGCCGCGATGCGGCCGGTTTGGGAACGGATCCGACACCACGATGCGGCGCCTGCGTCTCCTTCGATCCCTCGGCCTGCTCGCCGTCCTGCTGGCGACGCCGGCCTCCGCGCAGATGCGTGGCCATGGCGGCCCGGTGCGGGCCCTGGGCGTGCTCCCCGGCGGCGAGGTCGCGGTATCGGGCGGCTTCGATCAGGCGGTCATCGTCTGGGGC
This sequence comes from Methylobacterium adhaesivum, assembly GCF_022179065.1. GTDB lineage: Bacteria > Pseudomonadota > Alphaproteobacteria > Rhizobiales > Beijerinckiaceae > Methylobacterium > Methylobacterium adhaesivum. Next base: position 152,664 of record NZ_BPQD01000003.1, on the reverse strand, counting down.
ATCGCGACCGGCACCGCGCTCAGCGTTCTGCGGTTCCACGAGGGGGCTGTGAACGCCGTCGTCGCCCTGCCGGACGGCGGCTTTGCCACCGCCTCCGAAGACGGCCGCATCGCCCTGTGGCGGGTGGGGCAGTCGGAGCCCGAGCGGGTCTTTGCCGAGCATACCGGGCCGGTGACGGGGCTCGCGGTGTCGCCGGACGGCCTCAGCCTCGCCTCGGCCTCCTGGGACGGGACCGCGCGCATCCGGCCCCTCGCGGGCGGGCCGGCGCGGGAACTCGTGGGGCATGCGGGCAACGTCAATGCCGTCGCGTACCTGCCCGACGGCCGGATCGCCACGGCGGGCTACGACGCCACCCTGCGGATCTGGTCGGCCGTGGACAGCGCCGCGCCGCCCGTGGTCGTCACCCTGCCGACGCCGCTGAACGCCCTGGCGGTGACCCGCGACGGCGAGATCGCGGTGGCGGGGGGCGACGCCACCGTGCGCGTCCTGACGCCGGACGGCACCGAGCGCGCCGCTGTCGAGGTCGGGCCGAACCCGGTCATCGCGCTCGCCCTCTCGCCGGACGAAACCCGGATCGCGGCCGCTACGGCGGGCGGGACCGTGGCGGTGGTCGCCCGCGACGGTGGACGGGTGCTGCGCCGCCTCGTCGGGCCGGGCCTGCCGGTCTGGTCCGTCGCCTGGCGAGGCGACGAACTCGTCACCGGCGGAAGCGATCGGCTGGTCCGGCGCTGGAACGCCGCCACGGGCGAGCCCATCGGGGCGCTCAGCCTGCCGCGCCCGTCCGATCCCCTCGCGGCCTTCCATGGGGATCGCGGCGCCGAGGTCTACCGCGCCTGCGTCGCCTGCCATGCCCTGACGCCGGAGGACGGACCCCGCGCCGGCCCGACGCTCGCCGGCATCATCGGGCGCCGCATCGCCACCGCCCCCGGTTATCGCTATTCGGAGGCGCTGAAATCCATGGACCTCGTCTGGGACGCGGCCACCATCGCCCGCCTGTTCGAGGTCGGCCCAGCCCGCTACACCCCCGGCACCCGGATGCCGGAACAGACGATCACGGCGGCGGAGGACCGCGCGGCCCTGGTACGCTTCCTCGAAAAGGCGACGGCCCTGCCCTGAACCCGTCAGGGCCACCGCACCATGTAGCGGGCCTCGGGGCCGTAGCCCGCGAGCTTGTCCGCCAGGGCAGCGTCGCCGGGCGCCTCGCGAAATCCCTGCGCGTCCCAGAAGGCAGCGGAGCGGTTCACCGCCACGAGGGCGATGGCCTGTTCCCTGGCGCGGGCGACGAGATCGGCGACGGCCGCGCGGGCGTGCCCCCGGCCCGCCGCCTCCGGGTGCAGGCCGAGGTCGTGGAGATAGAGCGCGCCGCACGCCCCCAGACCGTCCGGTAGGGGCCGGTCGAGGGGCGGGATGCGGCCGAGCGGCCAGGGATAGGCGACACGGTAGCCCCGGATCGCCCCCGGCCCGGGCGCCAGGACCCGGCACAGGTCGGGGGCCACGCCCAGGCGTTCGGCGAAGCGCTCGGGCGCCTCGTAATGGTCCGGGAACAGGGCGTTCGCCAGGTCCACGACGGCGGGAAGGTCGTCCGTCGTCATGGCCCGCCAGCGCAGCCCCTCCATGCCCGGGCTCAGACCGCCTCGCCGCGCTCCGTCCGCTCGCGCAGGTAATCCTCCGTCGTGCGGGTGCGCGAGCGCTCCGGCCCGGCATGGGGATCGAACCCCTGGTTCAGGGCGGCTTCGACGCGGCAATCCTCGCACATCATCAGGGCGTTGATCCGCTCCGCGCCGCCCGTGCCGGAGAACATCCAGTGGCGCTCGCGCAGCTTCTCGACGACCCGCTCGATGGTGCTGCGGGTGCCGAACGGCTTGGCACACGCGATGCAGCAGAACGGCTCCTCCTCCTTCACGATGCGGCGGGGCGCCGTCCAGGCCTCGAAGTCGAGGCCAGGCTTCAGGTCGATCACCGATTCGGGGCAGGTCGCCGCGCAGAGACCGCACTGGACGCACAGGCTCTCCTCGAAGGCGAGCAACGGCCGATCGCTGCTGTCCGAGAGGGCGTTCGTCGGGCAGGCACCGACGCAGGCGAGGCAGAGGGTGCAATCGTCTGTGCGGAAGTCGAGGCCGCCGAAGGGCGCGCCGGCCGCGAGGGGCACATAGGCGGTCGGCTCGGGCGCCGCCTCGTACATCTCGCGCAGGGCGAAGCGCAGAACCTCGCGCTTGCCGCCGACGGGCATGAACCGGCTCGGCCGGGGGGAGGGCGTGCCGGGCGCCGTCTCCGACAGGGCCGCCGCGAGGGCGTCCGGATCGTCGGTCTCGATGACCGAGACCACGGGGGCATCCGCGCCGTAGCCGAGGGCCTGCGCCAGGGTGTCGGCGAGGGTCACCGTGCGGTGGAGGCTGTCGAGGTCGTGGTGGGGCCGGGCCCGAGCGAGGATGCGCACGCCGGCCGCGCCGTAGGCGAACAGGGCCGCCAGGGCTTCGGGGCCGAGCTGCGTGATCTCGTTGACGCGCACGGGCAACACCCGTGCGGGCAGGCCGTCGCCGTGGCGGGCGAGCGCGTCGATGAGGGGTTCACCGTGGTCGCCGTCATGGAACAGGATCGTCGGAGCGATGGGCGTCGGCGATTGGCCTTCGGCCTGCCCATAGGCCAGCATCAGGCTGCGCAGACGTCGCATCAGGGCATCGGCGGGCGGCACGGCGTAGGCGGCCGCCCCCGTGGGGCAGACGGCGGCACAGTTGCCGCAACCGGCGCAGATCGCCGGATCGATGGCGACGGTATCGCCCGCCGACGCGATGGCCCCCGTGGGACAGACCTCGAGGCAGCGGGTGCAGCCGGTGATCTTCGAGCGCGAATGGGCGCAGAGATCGGCGCGGAAATCCACGAACCGCGTCTTGTCGAAGGTGCCGACGAGGTCGGCCGCCGCCGTGATCGCCCGCTCCACCGCCGCCGGGTCGCGGGGGTCGGCCCGCAGGTAACCGCTGCGCAGGTCGTGGGCGGGAAACAGCGGCGTACCGCCGGTCAGGTCCAGCACCACGTCGCAGGTCGAGGTGGCCCCGTTGCGCGCCGGGCCGAAGATGAGGTGGGTGCGCGACGAGGGGGCTGGGAGGGCATAGTCGTCGATCCGCAGCGTGAACGCCCCGAGGCGGCCGGTGGCCCCCGCTATCGTTCCCCGGAGGATCGGAAAGTCGTTGCGCTGGGGCGGCTCGACGGCGTCCGGCCGGGTGAGGAGCACGGTGACGTCGAGATCCCCGGCCAGCCGCCGCCCGGCCTCGATGGCGACGGCGTCCCGGCCGTAGATCAAGGCGACGCCCTGGCTCTCGAGGGCGACGGTGCCGACGTCGGGCACGGGCTCGGCCGCGGCGGCGAGGAGCGCGGCCATCTTCGGCCCCGCTTGCGCCGCTTCCGTGGACCATCCGGCGGTCTCGCGGATCTTGGCGTAGACGACGCGGTCCTCCGCGCCCATCTCCTCGGCGACCTCGTCGAACAGCGGCGCCTGGAGGGTGCAGGAAACAGTGACGGGCACGCCGAGGTTCAAGGCCTCGCGGAACCGGTCGAGCTCCCGTCCGCACAGCTGGTCGGCGGTCTTCAGGGTTCCGCCACAGCCGCGCGCGATAGCGGACGCGTCGAGGGGCATGGTTCCCTCGCAGGAACAGGCGAACACGATGCGATCGGACACGTTTGACCCTGAGGCATTGGGGACGGACGCGGCCCCTTCGCGGGACCGGGCGCTTCCGTTATATATTCGAACGGCTCGAAACTACGACCGGATCAATTGACCGCACCGGGCCGCCTCCCTTCCATCGCACAAGGTTTTCGGATCATTCCGCGTCCCATGCCGTTGCGCGCCCCGTGAAGGCCTCACCGATGAACGCCTCGACCATGACTGCCTCACCCGCGCCCGACCCGGCCGACCTCGTGCTGCCGCCGGCCTTCACCGGCCTGCGGGTGCCGGCGACCGACGAGGCCTTCGCGCGGGCCCGCGCGCTCGCCGAGGCCGAGGCGGGCGAGGCGGCCGGGACCCTGGTGATCGTCGAGCGGGAGGATGTGCTCGACCTCGCCGTCATCCTGGCGCCGGGCGAGCCCCTGGCCTCGGCCCGGCGGGCCTTTCTCCTCGGCATGGTCGCCCTCGTGGATGCCGTGGGGACGTACGGCCCCCCGGAGATGCCGATCACCCTGATCTGGCCGGGGACGCTGATGTTCGACGGGGCGCGCCTCGGCGGCGGGCGCCTCGCCTGGCCGGAGGACTGCGCCGAGGCGGCGGTCCCGGACTGGCTCGTCTTTTCCGCGACACTCCTCGTCTCGAAGGCGCAGTGGGGCGATCCCGGCCTCACCCCCGGCTCCACGGCCCTCGACGAGGAAGGGTTCGGACCGGACATCCGCCTTCCCCTCGCCGAGAGCTTCGCCCGCAACCTCATGAAGGCGTTCGCCGCCTGGGAGGAGGACGGGTTTTCCGGCATCGCCGCGCGCTATCTCGCCCACCTGCCGGCGGCGGTCGGGGCAAGGGCCGGGATCGACGGCAACGGCGATGCCCTCCTGGAGCGGGGCGGTGCCACCGAACGGCTGGCCCTCGTGCCGGGTCTGACCGAGCCGGACTGGCACGACCCCGCCACCCGTACGGTGCGCCTGTGAGTGCCCTCAAGCTCCCCCGCACCCTGCGCCTCGACCCGTCCGACGCCTTCGTGTTCGCCGAGGCCGCCGAGCCGGGCGAATGGGCCGTGACCGGCTCGTTCCTGTTCTGGGACCGGGACCTGACGAGCCTGACGGGCAAGGACCGCATCGCCTTCCGCTCCGGCTTCCTCGGCGTACGCTCGTTTGCGTTCTCGACCCTGGTGGTGGTGAGCGAGGCGAACGAGGCCGAGCGCGACGCGGCCGTCGCCGAACTCGCCGGCCATCTCCAGGCTCGCCTCGGCGCCCCGGACCGCACGGCGGCCCTCGTGGCGGCGCGGGAGGAGATCGATTTCGCCGCCTCGCTCTGCGACCTGCCCATCGGGACCGTGGTGGCGATGCATCGCACGGAGACGAAGGGCGCGATCAGCGAAGCCTTCCGCACGTTGCATCAGAAGCCCGGCGGGGAGGACCGCCTCCATGCCGGCGCTCGCGCCTTCCGCTTCGTCGAGACCGACGAGGACGAGCCGGAGGAGCGGGCCGACCTCATCGGCCTCGCGCGGAGCCGCACATCATGATCGCCCACGACGCACGCAACAGGGACCGTTCTCCGTCATGACCGAGTTCTGGGTGTCGAGCGGCCACCATCTCGTACGCCGCACCGAAGGCGGGGGACTGGCCGCCACGGACGAACTGATCCTCGCCTATCTCGCGCGGCCGGAACTCGTCCCGCCGGAGGAGGCCTGCGCGGCCGAGCGGGCGCTGTACGCCAGCCTGAGGGCCGAGCCCCGCCGTGCCGTAGCGCCCGAGGAACTGGCCGCCATCGCAGACGCCGATGCGCGCGAGAATTGGGCGGTGCTCCTTGCCTTCCGCGACCGGCTCCTCGGCGCGCGCTCCCTCGAGGCGGCCTATCTCGACCTTGTGCGGGGGGGCCTGCAGGGAACGCCGTCCCTGTTCCTCAACCAGCTCGTCCACCTCATCCTGCGCAATGCCCTCGATGGCTGCGACGACCCCTACGTGCTGCGGGCGGCGGAGCTGTTCTTCCGCACCCAGCGGGTCAGCCGGCACGACGGCGCCGTGCTCCTGGCCGATGCCGAGGTGATCGAGGCGCGCGAAGGCACCGCCCCGCTTTCCCCCCTCGTGGCGATGCTGGGCAAGGAGGCGGCCAACGAACTTGACGTACTCACCGACGAGACCGCCTGGAGCTACTGGAGTCGCTCGGACGCCTTCTCCATGGCGCTGAACCTCGGCTCGAACCCGAAGAGCCGGGAGGGCCTGGCCCGCGTCATCGAGACGTTCGTCCGCCATCTCCTGAACACGGAGGTGCGGGTGACCCCCCTCGACCGCCTGGAGGACACGGACTGGCGCTGGTTCGTCGGCCTCGACGCCGAGGGCACGCGCATCGGCAACGCCCTGTGGCACGGAGAGACCGTCGATGCAGCGACGCAAGAGCGGGTCGTCGCCCTGTTCGGCCTCACCTTCGCCGATCCGGCGGCGGTCGATCCGGCCGTGGGCGACCGTCCGGTCTACCTGCTCCTCGCCGGGACCCCGGCGAACCTCGTCCAGGTGAAGCCGCAGAACATCGTCGCGGGCCTGCCGCTCCGCGCCGAGCGTCCGGCGGCCTGAGGAACCCTATGATGTCAGACACCGAGCCCGGCCCGCCTTTGAAGCCCGACAACCATTTCGAGGTCGGCGTGGTGGTGGAGAAGCGCCGCCTCAAGGGGCCGTGGGCGACCCATGCCTGGCTTCCCGTCGCGATCCTGCCGGCCGCCCCAGCGGCCCCGCCGGGAACGCGCCTGTCCGGCACGGACGACGAGGGCACGTTCTACGCCGGCGCCTACGACGTGCACCTGCATCCGGCCGAGACGGCGCATTACCGCGACAACCTCGTCTCAGGGCGTCCCGCCCTGTGGGTCGCCCTGCGCAAGCTCGGCGACGAGGATTACGAGGTCGCCACCGTCACCGCCGATCCCTACGAGGGGGAATCCATGGCGGAAGGGATCGGTGAGGTGGTCGAGGCCGTGCCGATGCCGCCCGATCTCCAGGCGAAGCTCCTCGCGTTCTTCGAGGCGCACCACATCGAACGCGTGTTCGAGAAGCGCAAGCGCGACCGGGCCGACCCGGAAGCCTTGGCCCGGCAGGCCGGCGGTTCCGGCGGGAGCGGACGCAAGGGGAGGCGGGAATGAGCGACGGCTTTCTCGCGCGCTGGGCCCGGCGCAAGCGCGATGTCCGCCTGAGCGAGGCGCCCGAGGCCCCGCCGCCGGCGGAAATCGTCGACCCTTCCGACCTTCCCGTTGTCGCGGAGGAGGGGGCTGCGCCATCGGCCGAGGCGGAGGCGGAGCGCGATCTCCTGGCCGATCTGCCGTCGCTGGCGGATCTCACGGCGGCGACCGACCTCACGCCGTTCCTGCGGGCCGGCGTGCCGGCGGCCATCCGCAACGCGGCCCTGCGGAAGATGTGGTCCGTCGATCCTGCCATCCGGGACTTCGTGAGCGAGGCGCGGGAATACGCCTACGACTGGAACACCCCCGGCGGCGTACCCGGCCTCGGGCCGCTGCTGCCCTGCGACGACGTGAAGGCCATGCTCGGCCGCCTGTTCAATGCAGAGCCGTCCGACGATGCGAACGGTGATTCGCAAGGCTCCGAGCCCGAGCCTCCGCCACCCGACTCCGACACCGATGTCGGGCCAGTCTCTGCCACCACCGCGCCCCCCCTCATGGCAGAGGCTGCACCGGTCGAACCTCCACCGGACGGCGCTCCGGCGAATTCCGCCAATGAAACGCCGGTAACAACTCCCGCAGTTGTTACGAAGCAAAGACTGCGACGCCATGGCGGCGCAATGCCGAGCTGAGCCTTAGAATCCCGATTGCGCCAAACTCGAACGCTTTTTATCCTAGCTCCAAAGTAGATGGTCCGGCTGGAACAGGCCGGGGTGGGTTCAGGGTCAGGATGCGTTCCGTTGGGTTGGCTACCGATCATGCGGTCGAAGGACGGCAGGACGACCAGGCTTGGGTGAGCGCGGTCGACGAGGTCGATCATGGGCGCGCACGGCTCTATGACCTCCTCGCGGTTCTCCTCGGGCGAGCGCCGCATGGCGATCTGCTCGGGATGCTCGGCGGCCTCGAAGGGGACGACAGCACGCTGGGCCGGCTCGTCGAGGATCTGGCGCGGGCCAGCCGTGGGGCGGTGCCGGAAGTGGTCGCCCGTGAGTACCACGACCTCTTCATCGGGGTCGGTCGCGGCGAACTCCTGCCCTACGCCTCCTACTACCGCACCGGCTTCCTGAACGAGCGGCCGCTGGCCCGGGTCCGCGAGGATCTGCGCAATCTCGGCATCGAGCGCGACGCGGCGATGACGGAGCCGGAGGACCATCTGGCAATCCTGTTCGACTGCATGGCCGGCCTCGTCTCCGGTCGGCTGGACGCGGAGCCCGACGCCGCGCGCGCGTTCTTCGTGCGGCACATCGAGCCATGGGCCGGCCGCTTCTTCGCTGATCTCGAGCGGGCGAAGGCCGCGCGCTTCTATCGAAGCGTCGGGGGCCTCGGCTCCGCGTTCGTCGAGATCGAGACGCAAGCCTTCGCGATGGACGCGTGAGCGTCCGTCGCCATCGAAATTCAACGGGCTGCGCGCACCGCGCATCCCCCGCCGTTTGAGGAGTGTCGACCATGCGACAGGACCAGAAGGACACGAAGGACCAGCTCGGTCGTCGCCAGTTCTTCCGCGCGCTCGGCGGCGGAACCGTGGCGGCGGCCGTCGGTGTCGCCGCGACGCCGATGACCGCCACGGACGCCCAGGCCTACGATCCGGGCCAGGACGAAACCAAGGGGCGCTACCGCCTCACCGACCACGTGAAAGCGTTCTACCGGACCAACGGGTACGAGACGCTGCAGAACAGCTCCAACGCCGCCGGCAAGAAGTGAGGCACCCATGCTGACGAAGCGTAAGAGCGGCGCGGCAAGCCGCACCAAGCATCAGGCGGTGGCCGCCGGCCTCGCGGCCGGGGTTCTCGACCGCCGCGCATTCCTGCGCAAATCCGGCCTCACGGCCGGTGCCCTCGCGGCGGCCGGCTCGCTCCAGCTCGGTGCCGTGCGCCAGGCCAAGGCCGCCGGCTCCTCGGCGGTCGGCCCCGAGACCGTGATCAAGAAGAACGTCTGCACCCACTGCTCGGTGGGCTGCACGGTGACGGCCGAGGTGGTCGACGGCGTCTGGGTCGGCCAGGAGCCGTCCTATGCGAGCCCGATCAACCGGGGCACCCACTGCGCCAAGGGCGCGGCGATCCGCGAGCTCGTCTCGTCGGACCGGCGCCTGAAGTACCCGATGAAGCTCGTCGCCGGGCAGTGGCAGCGCATCTCCTGGGATCAGGCCATCGACGAGATCGGCGACAAGCTCAAGGCGATCCGTGAGAAGAACGGCGCCGATTCGGTCTACTGGCTCGGCTCGGCCAAGTTCACCAACGAGGCCGCCTACCTCATGCGCAAGTTCGGCGCCTTCTGGGGCACGAACTCCGTCGACCATCAGGCGCGCATCTGTCACTCGACCACGGTGGCGGGAGTCGCCAACACCTGGGGCTACGGCGCCCAGACCAACTCCTACAACGACATCCGAAACGCCAAGACGATGATCATCCTCGGCGGCAATCCGGCCGAGGCGCACCCGGTCTCCATGCAGCACGTGCTGTCGGGCAAGGAGATCAACCGCGCGAACATGATCGTCATCGATCCGCGCTTCACCCGGACGGCGGCGCACGCCACCGAGTACGTCCGCATCCGTTCGGGCACGGACATCCCGGTCGTCTGGGGCATCCTGTGGCACGTCTTCCAGAATGGGTGGGAAGACAAGGAGTTCATCAGCCAGCGCGTCTACGCCATGGACGACGTCCGCAAGGAAGTCGCCAAGTGGACGCCCGAGGAGGTCGAGCGCGTCTCGGGCGTGCCCGGCGAGCAGCTTCGCCGCGTGGCGGAGAAGTTCGCCAAGGAGAAGCCCGCGACCCTGATCTGGTGCATGGGCGCGACCCAGCACACGGTGGGCACCGCCAACGTGCGGGCTTTGTGCATCCTGTGCCTCGCGACCGGCAACGTCGGCAAGCCCGGCACCGGCGCCAACATCTTCCGCGGCCACACCAACGTGCAGGGCGCCACCGATCTCGGCCTCGATGTCACGTCGTTGCCGCTCTATTACGGCCTCGTCGAGGGCGGCTGGAAGCACTGGGCCCGCGTCTGGGACGTGCCCTACGAGTGGCTGCAGTCGCGTTTCGACGAAGTGCCGGCGACGGCGGGCCGCAAGGCGCGCACCCGCAAGGAAAACATGGAGGCGCCCGGCATCACCTCCACCCGGTGGTTCGATGCCGTGAACCTGCCGCCCGAGCAGATCGACCAGCGCAGCCCCCTCAAGGCCTTCATGGTGTTCGGCCACGGCGGCAACACCGTCACGCGCCTGCCCGAGGCGGTGGAGGGCATGAACAAGCTCGAATTGCTGGTGGTGGCCGATCCGCACCCCACCACCTTCGCGGCCTTGGACGCCCGTCAGGACAACACCTACCTCCTGCCGATCTGCACCTCCCTGGAGATGGACGGCTCGCGCACGGCCTCGAACCGCTCGATCCAGTGGGGCGAGCAGATCGTGAAGCCGGCCTTCGAGTCGAAGAACGACTACGAGGTTCTCTACCGCTTGGCGACGAAGCTCGGCTTCGCCGACACGCTGTTCAAGAACATCAAGGTCGAGAACAACATTCCCTCGGCGGAGGATCTCCTGCGTGAGATCAACCGCGGCGGCTGGTCGACGGGCTATTGCGGCCAGAGCCCCGAGCGGCTGAAGGCGCATATGCGCAACCAGCACAAGTTCGACCTCATCACCCTGCGCGCGCCGAAGGACGATCCGGAGGTCGGCGGCGACTATTACGGCCTGCCGTGGCCGTGCTGGGGCAAGCCGGAACTCCGGCATCCCGGTTCGGCGATCCTCTACAACACCTCGCTCCACGTGAAGGACGGCGGCAGCACATTCCGGGCCCGGTTCGGCACCGAGCGCAACGGCGAGACCCTGCTGGCCGAGAACTCGTTCACGAAGGGGTCCGACCTCACGGACGGGTACCCGGAATTCACCTTCGGGGTGTTCAAGAAGCTCGGCTGGGACAAGGACCTCACGGACGAGGAACGCGCCACTATCCTGAAGATCGGCGGTGACAAGCCCGACACGATCAGCTGGGCCACCGACCTGTCGGGCGGCATCCAGCGGGTCTGCCTCGAGCACGGCGTGATCCCGTTCGGCAACGGCAAGGCCCGCGCCAACGCCTGGAACCTGCCCGACCCCGTGCCGGTGCACCGCGAGCCGATCTACACCCCACGCCCCGACCTCGTGGCAAAGTATCCGACCCGGCCCGACGAGCGGCAGTTCCGCATGCCGAACATCGGCTTCTCGGTGCAGAAGTCGGCGGTGGAGCGGAACGTCGCCCGCGATTTCCCGATCATTCTCACCTCGGGCCGCCTCGTCGAGTACGAGGGCGGCGGCGAGGAGACCCGTTCGAACCCGTGGCTCGCCGAACTCCAGCAGGACATGTTCGTCGAGATCAACACCGGGGATGCGGCCGAGCGCGGCATCAAGGACGGTCAGTTCGTCTGGGTGACGGGCGCCGAGAACAGCTCGAAGGCCAAAATGAAGGCCCTCGTCACCGATCGCGTCGGCAAGGGCGTCGCCTTCATGCCCTTCCACTTCTCGGGTTGGTACGAGGGCCGCGACATGCGTGACTACTACCCGAAGGGCACCGACCCGGTGGTGCTCGGCGAGAGCTCCAACTCGGTCACCACCTACGGCTTCGATCCTGTGACGGGCATGCAGGAAACGAAGTGTACCCTATGCCAGATCAAGGCCGCGTGAGAGGAGCGCATCGACCATGGCCCGTATGAAGTTCCTCTGTGACGCCGACCGTTGCATCGAGTGCAACGCCTGCGTCACCGCCTGCAAGAACGAGCACGAGGTGCCCTGGGGCATCAACCGCCGCCGCGTTGTCACCCTGAACGACGGCAAGCCCGGCGAGCGCTCGGTCTCCATGGCGTGCATGCACTGCACCGACGCGCCCTGCGCCGCCGTGTGCCCGGTGAACTGCTTCTACACCACGGCCGACGCCGTGGTGCTCCACTCCAAGGACATCTGCATCGGCTGCGGCTACTGCTTCTATGCCTGTCCGTTCGGGGCCCCCCAGTATCCGCGCGTCGGCAATTTCGGTTCGCGCGGCAAGATGGACAAGTGCACCTACTGCTCGGGCGGGCCGGAGCCCGACCTGTCGCTAGCCGAGTACGAGAAGTACGGCTCGAACCGCCTCGCCGAGGGTAAGCTGCCGCTCTGCGCCGAGATGTGCTCGACGAAGGCGCTGCTGGCCGGCGACGGCGAAATGATCGCCGAGATCTACAAGCAGCGCGTGGTCAAGCGCGGCTACGGCTCCGGAGCCTGGGGCTGGAAGACGGCCTACCGCGAGACCGTGGCGATCTGATCGCCGCTCCGGGACCGCCGCCACGGCGACGGTCCCGCCGACGTTGAGATGAATCGAAAGGAACGCCCATGCGGCGGGCAGTCACGCTCTTCAGCACCCTCGTCCTCGCGACGACGCTCCTGGCCGCCCCGGGGGCGTTCGCGCCCGCGCAGGCGCAGAACCCGCAGCAGCAGGACGGGATGAACCCCATGGGCACGAAGCCCACGGCGGATTCGGTCAACGAGGAATTCCTGTTCAAGCAGGCCGACAAGATCACCGGCCGCGTCAGCATCCCGGATCGCAAATCCGCCAACCTGATCCAGCCGCAGGGGCGCGAGTACCGGGCGTTCCGCGAGTCCTGGCTGCCCTGGATCGGCGGCCTCGGCATCCTGGGGATGATCGCGGCGCTCGGCGCATTCTTCATGTGGCGCGGGCGCATCCTCACGGACGACACGCAGGAATCCGGTCGCAAGATCCTGCGCTTCAACGCCTTTGAGCGCTTCGCCCACTGGATGACGGCGACGTGCTTCATCATCCTGTCCCTGTCGGGCCTGAACTACATCTTCGGCAAGCGCCTGATCATGCCGCTCATCGGGCCGGACGCATTCGGCGCCCTGGCGCAATGGGCCAAATACAGCCACGTCTACCTCGCGTGGCCGTTCATGCTCGGCGTGGTGATCATGGTCGGCCTCTGGCTGAAGGATAATATCCCGAACCGGATCGACTGGGCCTGGATCAAGGCCGGCGGCGGCTTCCTCGGCAAGGGTCACCCCCATGCCGAACGGTTCAATGCGGGTCAGAAGGGCGTGTTCTGGATGGTCGCCGGCTTCGGGGCCGCCATGGGCGTCACCGGCCTGATGATGCTGTTCCCCTTCACGCTCGTCGACATCAACGGCATGCAGGTCATGCAGGTGATCCACTCGCTCATCGGCATCGCCTTCATCGTCGGCATCCTTGCCCATATCTACATCGGAACCCTCGGCATGAAGGGCGCTTACGACGCCATGGGTAGCGGAGAGGTCGATCTGGCCTGGGCCCGCGCCCACCACGATCTCTGGGTGGAGAAGGAGCAGGCGAAGACCGCGAGCGGTCCCCAGCTCACCGGCCGTCATCCGGCCCCGGCCGAGTGAGCCAGACGAGGAAGAACCGACCATGAAAGCCTTCGCCGCCGCCGTCATCGCCGCCATCGCCCTCGGCGTGGTGGCGATGTTCGCCCTCACCAGCAATCAGACCTTCGCCTACCAGGCCTTCGCCACCTCCGGGACACGGGTCTCCGAGCCCGGCACCAACCTCGTCGGCCCGAGATGGAACGGTCTCCCGCTCCTAGGCGACGCCACGGCCGAGGATCGCGCCAAGGTCCAGGGCGAAGCCTCCCACCCGAAGCGGTCCTGAGACTCCATCGAGACGCGGTTCGGCCGACGTGATGATTCCGCACCGGCCCGAAGTTTGAGGACACAATCATGCTGAAGTCCCTGTCGCGCGTCGGGCTCCTCACGGCCGCCGGACTGCTCGCCCTGCCGGCCCTCGCGCAGGAGGCTGCGCCCCCGCAGCCGGCCGCTGGCGGACCGGCCAACCTCTGCAAGGAACTCCTGGCCTTCGTGACGGCACCGGAAGCCAAGAAGCAGGAGGCCGCGACGCCACAGTCCCAAGCGACGGCCGTGTCGAACCCCTCCGGCAAGACCGAAGGCAAGCCCTCCGTTTCGGGGGGCGAACCGCAGCAGAAATCCGGCCTCAGCGGCGCGACGGAAACGAAGGACACCGTGGTCCCCGGCGACCGGAAGGCCGCCCTGGCCCAGGCGAACGCCTCGGCGAAGGGACCGGCCGCCCCGGCTGCGTCGCCGCCGCCGCCCAAGCCCGATGCCGCCACCGTCGCGACGATCGAGACCGCCGCCGCGAGCAACGATCAGGCGAGCTGCCGCGCCGCCGCCCTCACCATGCGCAAGGCCGGCGTGCCGATGCCGCCGCCGCTCCTCGCCCTCGCGGCCCTCGATCTCAAGTTCCAGAACGGCCGGTAGGCCCCTCGCGCGTTACGGCATCGTCCCGAACGCTGGCTTCCGGCTTTCAGGACGACGTCCTTAAGGAACTGAACGCTCCGGCTCGGTGGCCCGCTGGGTCTGGCGGTCGACCTCGTCCCGCACGCCGCGCCCGGCCATCAGGATCTCGCAGAGGAAGGCCGCGATGGCGGCCACCGTGCAGACCAGGGCGACGCCGAAACATCCGAACAGGAGCGAAGCCGTCGCCGCCTCGCGCAGCGTTCCGACATAGAGCGTGAGCACGGCCACCCCGGTCATGATGGCGCCCGCCGACGCGAGGACGACGGCGGCGTCGAGGACGAACGAGCGCCGCCGCAGGTACGCCAGTTGCCGGGCCAGCCGCCGAGTCTCGCCGACCCCCGCGCCCTGGAGGCGTGACGAGGCGGCATCGACCTTGTCGGCCACCCGCCCGAGGCGGGTCGAGAAGACGTTCAGGAGCGTCGCCAGGGCCGTCAGCAGGAAGGCCGGGGCGAGGGCGGTCTGGATGACGTGTGCGACGTCGTCGGGGGCGAGGGGTGGCGTCGGAGTGAACATCGGGTCTCGTAGGTGCGTCAGCCTCGGGGGGCGGCGTCTGGACGGGGAGCGAGGAGGAGCACGAGCGCCCCGGCGAGCATGCTGATCACGGAGCCGAGGAGCACGCCGACCTTCGTGTCCGTCTCGAGGCTCGGCCTATCCGCGAAGGCGAGGAGTCCGATGAACAGGCTCATGGTGAAGCCGATACCGCACAGCAGCGACAGTCCGTAGAGCTGCCACCACCCGGCCTTGGCCGGCCGCGGGGCGAGGCCGAATTTCACGGCGGCGACGATCATGCCGAAGACCCCGACCTGCTTGCCGAGGACGAGCCCGAGGGCGACGCCGAGGGTCACGGGCTCGAGCAGCATCGCGGTGGACAGGCCCCCCAGGGCAACGCCCGCATTGGCAAAACCGAAGAGCGGCAGCACGAGATAGGCCGACCAGGGATGGAGGGCATGCTCCAGCCGATGCAGCGGGGAGGCGGGATCGTCGGGCCTGCCGGGACTCGGGCGCAGGGGGATCGTCAGAGCCAGGAGGACGCCCGCGATGGTGGCGTGGATGCCGGATGCGAGGACGAGGACCCACAGCACGCCGCCAAGGACCAGATAGGGCGCCAGCCGGTTCACGCCGGCCCGGTTCAGACCGAACAGGACCGCGACGGTGGCCCCGGCGCCGGCCAGCGCCGGCACCTGCAGGTCGGCCGTGTAGAATGCCGCGATGATGAGAACGGCGCCAAGATCGTCGAGGATGGCCAGCGCCGTGAGGAACACCTTGAGCGAGACGGGTACCCGCGATCCGAGCAGCGAGAGGACGCCCAGTGCGAAGGCGATGTCGGTGGCCGTGGGAATCGCCCAACCCCGGAGGGTGCCGGGCGAGGCCCGGTTGACGAACACGTAGATCAGGGCCGGAGCGAGCATGCCCCCGAGGGCGGCCACGCCCGGCAGGATCCGGTCCGGCCACGTGCGCAGGCGGCCGTCGAGAACCTCGCGCTTGATCTCCAGGCCGACCAGCAGGAAGAACACCGCCATCAAGCCGTCATTGACCCAGTGCAGCACGCTCAAGGGTCCGATATGGGCCGCGAGTAGGCCGAAATACTCCGCCTCCAGGCGCGAGTTGGCCGCCGCGAGAGCCAGCGCCGCGCTTGCCATGAGAATGAGGCCGCCGGCGGCGTCGCTGCGCAGGGCGTCGCGCAGGGCGGATCTGCGAAGGACGGATCGGCGCGGAACGGGTCTAGGCGGAACGGATGGCACCTGCATGCCAAGACGCCTGCCAGTCATCGTCCACGCAGGCAACCCGCCGCCCCCCTCGCAACGGCCGCGCGTCAATCGGGCGAAGTCCAAATCCGCCATCCCGAAGGGATCGACGGGATCTGGCATGAGACGGTCCCCGCTTCGAGAACACGGAAATCGGATCAATCCCGGAAGAGTTTGCCCGAATAGACCACCGGTCCGGTCGGAACTCCCCCGGGCGCGCCGCCGGAGGGTTCGACGGTGACGGCCAGGACCGCCTTGTCGAGGCCGGCGGTCTCGCGCACGGCGTTCGGCATGGGTATGCTGACCCGTCCCGGCTCGACCAGTCCGAGGGAGCGCGGCACACCGCCATCGGCGATGTACCAGAGTTCGAGACTCTTCTCGCGGGGCGTATCCGCCGCGACGGACCGGACCTGGGCGAGGCCGCGCCGGGTATCGACCCGGACCACCAGGGCCGGCAATTCACCACCCCGGTTGACCACGGCGACGTATTGGCCGGCATCCGGATCGGTCGGCAGCCAACGGCCGAGGCCGAGCGCCAGGGCGAGCCCGGCGGCCAGGGCAGAGGCGCCGACGGCCCCAAGGCGCCAGCGCCGCAGGCGACGCGTGAGGTCCCTCACCCGCGCGTCGTCCGGGGTGGACGTCAACGCGGCCCGGATCCGCAGCCAGATTCCGGCCGGAGGCTCGGCTTCGGGGATCGCCTCGTCGAGGGGGGCGAAGCGCGCCTGCCAGCGGGCCACGGCGGCGCGAAGCTCCGCGTCGGACGCCAGGGCACGGGCGAACGCGATGCGTTCGGCCTGGGGCAGGGTGCCGAGGACGTACTCGGCGGCCTCGATGTCGCGGTCGGGCAGGCCCTGGTCGGTGGGACCGTCGCTCATGCGTTGGCTTCCAGGCAGGAGCGCAGGCTCGCCAGTCCGCGGTGGAGCCAGGTCTTGATCGTGTTCACCGGGCGCCCGAACCGGGCCGCCAGCTCCTCACGGGAAAAGCCCTCGCAATAGGCCATTACGAGGCACTGCCGGTGCAGGTCGTCGAAGCGGCCGAGGCAGAGCGCGAGGGCGCCGCGATCGAGGATGTCGCTCTCGCCGTCGTAGGGATCGGGCACCTGGTTCATCCAATCCTCGCCGTCGACGAGATCCGTGAGGGGGGTCTCCTTGCGGGCGCGCACCATGTCGATGGCCCTGTTACGGGCAATGGCACACATCCAAGTGATCGGGCGGCCCGCCGTGGGCACGTAGGCCCCGGCATTCTGCCAGATCCGGAGATAGACATCCTGAAGCACGTCCTCGGCCGCCTCACGATTGCGGACGATACGCAGCACCACCCCGAAGAGTTTCGCCCCCGTCTCGTCGTAAAGCGACTTGAGGGCGGCCTGATCGCCGGCCGCGATGGCGGCGAGATGCGCGCGAAGCGGTGCATCGCGAGTTAGAAGATCGTCAGCCACGGCGCACCGCCAACGAACTCACCATTGCGTGTCCCCCCGTTCGCCCGAAATCCGACCCGCCCCCTCGTTGATGAGGCGCGGACCGTTCCGGACGTCTTATCGTTTTCTCAAAGCAATCCCGCCGTGCGGACTGCTTTTTATCGGACCAGTCCTGAAACTTTGGCTCCGAACGTCCCGTAAGTCACCCCGATCGCCCCATCCGGGACGTCCAAGGAGACATAAATCGATGCTGAACATCACCGTGCGCCGCCCCCTGGCCTCCAAGCTCGCCGCCTTCGGCCTCAGCCTCGCCATCGGCGCAGCCCTTCCGGCCGCCGCCCTCGCCAAGAACCCGATGGTCGGCGGCGCACCGATGTACGCCTCGAAGACCATCGTCGAGAACGCCGTCAACTCGAAGGACCACACCACCCTGGTCGCCGCCGTGAAGGCCGCCGGCCTCGTCGACACCCTGTCGGGCCCCGGCCCGTTCACGGTGTTCGCCCCCACCAACGCCGCCTTCGCGAAGCTTCCGGCCGGCACCGTCGAGACCCTGGTGAAGCCCGAGAACAAGGCGACGCTCACCAAGATCCTGACCTATCACGTCGTCCCCGGCACCTACACCGCCAAGGATCTCATGAAGCTCGCGCGCGACGGTGGCGGCGAAGCCCAGCTCAAGACCGCCGCGGGCGAGCCCCTGGTGGTCCAGACCAAGGGCAAGAAGGTCTACGTGACCGACGCCAAGGGCAACACCGCCACGGTCACCATCGCCAACGTGATGCAGTCGAACGGCGTAATCCACGTGATCAACGGCGTCCTGCAGCCCTGATCCCCGTCTGAGGCTCCGTCCCTCGGGGGCAGGGCCCACAACGAGAGCCCCCCGGTCTCGGCCGGGGGGCTTTTTATTTTGGTGATCAGCGTCCCCGGCCGCCGCCCGGCCCGCCCCCGAAGCCGCCGCCCGGCCCGCCACCGAAGCCGCCGGGTGGTCCACCACCGAAGCCGCCGCCCGGTCCGCCGCCGGGTGGTGGGCCGCCGGGTGGCGCGCCACCGAAGGGGGCACCACCACCGGCGCCACCGCCGAAGCCTCCAGGGGGAGCCCCACCCATGGGTCCGCCGCGCCCGAAATCGCCGGAACCGCCGAATCCGCCCGGCCCGCCGCCCGGCATGCGGGTGTCGATCTCGAAGCCGCCCGGTCCCGTGCCGCCCGGACGCTCGAAGCTGCCCGGCCGGCCCGGATCCCCGAATCGGTCGATGCGTCCGGGAGCCCCGCGTCCGGGGCCGGAACCGCCCTCGAACGGACCGTCCTCGGTGCGTCGGTCGATCCGGTCCTCGATCCGCAGGCGCTCGACGGAGAGGCGCCCGTCGCGGGCGACCTCGGTGGTGAGGATCGCCCGCACGCTGCCCCGGCGGGGCAGGGCGGGATCGGGCGCGCCCGAGACCGCGTAACCGGACCCGAGGGCAAGCCCATCACCCCGGCGCCCGACATAGGATTCGATGGACACCCGGGTCAGGCCGGGAAGAAACAGGGCGCGCGTCTCCTCGCCGCGTGAGACGACGAGGGCCGCTCCGGCCGGCTCACCCGTCACCACGGCACGCCGGCCGACGAGGCTCGGGGCAACACCCTCGAGCCGCAGGCCCCCGATGGTCGCCGTCCCATCGGGGGTCCGCCGGACGGGTCCCGAAACCTGGGCCGGACCGGCCGGCCGGGCCTCGATGAGGCTCGCCACCACCACGCCGTCCGGCCGGCGCAGGCCGCTGACGGCGACGCGGTCGCCGACCTTCCAACCCATCGCCGAACCAGCCGGGGCGGAGACCCGCTGTCCCAGAACCGTGAGGCGTCGCCGCTCCACGGCCTCGACGGGACCGACGACCTCGCTCGTTACCTCGATCCTTCGGGTCGAGAGCGCACCCTCGGCGCCGCGCGCCACCACCCGGACGACGTGGCCGACCTTGAGGTCGGAGACGGACGCCACGCGGCCGTCGATCCGCACGGCCACGTCCTTCGGATAGGTGATGCGCAGGTCGTTCACCACGATGGAGCCGAACCGGCGGATCGTTCCGATGACACCGGTGCCGCCGATCCCCCGGTCGCCCTCCTCGCCGGGCCCCTCCGTCGGGCGCGCGCCCGTGCCGCCGATCCCCTGGTCCAGGGATTGGGCCAGCCCCGGACGTCGCGACAGACCGGCCGGCAGGAGACCGAGGGGGAGGGCACGGAGCCATCGCAGGACGCCACGACGGGTGGAGGAGGGGCTCTCCCGGGAGCCGCTGCTCACGCGTCGGCCCCGGGGGCGGGGGGCGCGTCCTCGCCGTAGACGTAGAGGCCGAAATTCCAGCGATGGGTCCCGCCCGGATCGGTCTCGCAGGCGGCATGGGCCTCGCGGTTGGCCTGCTGCAGCGCCTCCATGGCGATCTCCTTGGCGCGCCGCTCGAGGCGCTCGGCAAGTTCGCGCGAGAGGCCGTCGTAGTGCACGGCGCGCTCGAGGAAGCGCGGCGTCTCGCCCATGACGTTGGCGACGCTGGCGGCGATGTGGTCGTGCAGGTTGCGTCCGAAATAGTAGAGCTGCGGTTCGCCGCCGCCCTTCGGCACGTAAGCCGCCTCGGCCAGCACCACCCGGTCCTCGGCGTCGAGCCGGGCGAGCCCACGGTCGAGCCACTCGTCGAGGACGGCCCGGGGCCGCAGGTCACGGGTGATGGACGAGACCAGCCCTTCGAAGGACGGCGCCTCGCCTTCGGCCAGGCGGGGGAGGGCGAGGGGATGGCCAGCCGCATCAGTGAAGCGCGGATCGGCGAGCCAGCGCGCCACGATCCGGCTCGTGCGTGAGACCACGGCCGGAACGACGCTCACCGGCGCCCCCGCTCCCCGCAGGCGGCTCACTTCCTTGCGGTGGATGCCCGTGAGCAGGCTGACGCGGCTGTCGGTCTGCTCCTTGCCCGACAGGGCGAAGTCGTACTCGGCCACGTTGACGTAGAGTTCTCGCAGGAGCGTCGTGAGGGCCGGAAAGGTGATGCCCCTGCCGATGCACAGGCGCACGAGGGGGCGCAGCAGCCGTGCCAGGGGCGCATGCAGGCTGGTCCCTTCCGGTGTGTTCGCGGCAGTCTTCGACATGCCATCACCTTAGAGCGCGAGGTGTGGGAGACAATCCCACATAGTGTGCAGGAGCACCCTCGACACACGATTTTCGTTTGACGTGGGATTTTTACACACGTACTGAAACTGCGTGGTTAATTTTCCCACGGAGTTTCGTCATGACCCCGCTGAGGCCGTCAGTCGATTATCAACCCCTGGCGCCCCTGCGCCTCGACGGCCCTCGGCCTCGCCGCCTCGACGGATTTCCTTCGAGCCAGCCCTTCCTTCGCGGCCTCCTCGTGGCGGTCGCCCTCGCCCTGCCCGCCCTCGGCGCCCGGATCACGGATGTTCCCCAGCATCGGCCCATGCCCGGAGCGGCGCAGATCGCCGCCACCCCGAAACCGTCCCCTCTGAGGGTGGCGGCGGTTCGCCTGCCGTGACGCCCATGTTCGCGTCTCCCGTCCACACACCGGCATCGGACTTCCTCCCCATGCCCGGCACCTTCCCTCCCCGCGGGACCGACCTGGCGTTCTGCGCCTTCCTGGCCATCGTCATCGTCGGCCTGCTCTTCCTGGCCGTCTGATCAGGCATCCCGAACGGATCCGACACGATCGCCCCCCAAACCCACCTCCATCAGAGAGATCCGATGTTTCAAACGTCGTCCTTCGCCCGCCTGCGGGCCAAGTTCACCGTCCTTCTCCTTGCCGGATCGGCACTCCAGGCGGCGCAGGCGGCCGACCTGCCGCGCCGGCAGGTGCCCCCGCCGCTCCCGATTCCGCCGGCCTTCACCTGGACCGGATTCTACCTCGGCGTGAATGCCGGATACGCCTTCGGTGAGGGCAGGCGAACCTTCACGGATGCCACCTACGGTACCGTCACCGGCGGAGCGCAGGGCGGTGGCTTCGCGGGCGGCGGTCAGATCGGCTACAACTACCAGCTGACACCCGGGTCCGGCTTGGTCCTCGGCGTCGAGACCGACATCCAGGGCCTGGCCGAGGCCAGGGCGAATGCGGCCTATCTCGGCACCACGCCGTACTACAACGTCAGCCCAAGTCTCGATTACTATGGGACCGTTCGCGGGCGCGTCGGCTATGCCTTCGACCGGGTGCTCGTCTACGGCACCGGCGGCTTCGCCTATGGCGGAGGCTCGACCTCGTCCTATGCCGGGTCGTATCTCTACACACTGCCGAGCACCAGCCGCACGGGCTACACCGTGGGCGGCGGCCTCGAATATGCCTTCACCGAGAAGCTCTCGGCCAAGATCGAAGGCCTGTACGTCAAGCTGAACAAGGGTGGCAGCACATTGACCACCTACGACGCCACGGTTCCGGCCTATTATGGGATCGGGTCCGGCAACACGGGCTTCGCCGTTGTACGGGCGGGCCTGAACTACCGGTTCTGACCAACCCAGGTGGCATGACCGCTGCAGCATCGCGCCCGGCTTCCCGCCGGGCGCGATGCCTGTGCAAAGGCTTCAGCGCCCGCGTCACCGCCCCATTATGGCCTTGCTCCGCCCCCTTCGCTGCATCGGTCCACCGAGCCCGCCGCTCCGGGAGTTTCGCCACCGCCAAACCGCCGCGCGCTCACGACTTCTTAACCCTCCTGGCGCTAAATCCATCTCGTGGGAAATACTCCCACTCTGACGGAGCAGCCTATGTCTACCTTCGACACGACGACCGCCGCGTCGTTCACGTCGCCCAAGCAGCGCCTTCACAACGCCGTCTCGTCCAGGGCCGAGACAGGCCAGATCAGCGCGACCGACAAGACCGCCCTCGATTCGGCCATCGACACCATCGACGCGAGCCTTTCGAGCAGCACGAGCTCCTCCACTTCGGCACGGCTCGACCCGTCGCAGATGAAGAGCCGCATCGACGACCTCATCAGCAAAGCGGTCTCGGACGGCACCCTCACGGACGAGCAGGCCACGACCCTGAAGAGCCTGTTCAGCCGTGGCGGCCAGGATGGCCAAGCCGGACTGAGCGGCGCCGGCGGACCGCCCCCCGGCCCCCCGCCGGCCGGCGGACCGCCCCCCTCGGCATCGAGCGACAGCACCTCCGACGACAGCTCCACTCAGGTCGCCGATGCGACGACGTCGAGCACGGACGGGACGAGCGCGAGCGAGCTCCTGGCGACGTTCATCAAGCAGCTGCAGTCCTTGCAGAGCCAGGGCGGCTCCTACACCGCGGCCGGCGCCAGCGGCAGCGGCCGGGTCGCCAGCGCGCTCCTGCTCAACTTCGAGGTCTGAGCGCGACGAGGATGCCGCGGTGCGAGGCGAAGGCTATCGCACCGCCATCATGGCCCTGCCGAAGTACTGCACCAGACGGCCTTCGAGCTTCGTGCCCATGCTATCGAGCACGGCGAGGGCATCACGAGCGGGCATCGGGTCCCTGTAGGCGCGACGCTCGGTGAGGGCCGCGTAGATGTCGCAGATCGTCAGCACCCGCACGGTGTCGCTGATCGCGCTTCCGGCGAGGCCGTCGGGATAGCCGGACCCATCGAGCATTTCGTGGTGATGGCGCACGGCACCGAGCGTCAGGCTATCGCAGCCGCTGCCGCGCAGGATGTCGTAACCGATCACCGGATGGGTGCGGATGATCGCGATCTCGTCGGCGTCGAGGCGGCCGGGCTTGTTCAGGATCGCCTGGGGGATGCGGGCCTTTCCGAGGTCGTGCAGCAGGGCCGCCCGCACGAAATGCCGCCGATCCTCCTCGCGGAAGTTCAGGAAGGTGACGAATTGCGCGGCGACGCCGGCCACGAGGAGGCAGTGCTGGTAGGTTGCGTCGTCGTGTGTCCAGACGGTGTCGAGCCACCGCGTCAGGCCGCCTTCGCGGACGGCCGCCAGGATCGGGATTAGACCCGCCTCGAGGACCCCGAGGGCGACACTCCCCTCCCGCGCCCCGTCGAACAGGTTGGTGAGCACTTCCGTGGCCCGCGCGACACCTTCGGCGCAGACGCTGTCCCCGTCCTCGTCATGCGCGCCGACCTGGTCGCGGATCACCTGGGCGATGAGGTTCGGTGCCGTAAAGGCCGGAAGGCAGACCGTGGCACCGAGGTCGCGCGCCTGCCGTAGCGCTCCGTCCGAGGTCGAACGCATGAGGCAGATCACCGGGATCCGTTTCTTGCGGTCCAGGGACACCAGGGCACGCAGCCGCCGAGAGGATTCGTACCGGGTGAGGGTGAGATCGGACACGATCGCGATGGGCTTGGCACTGTTGGCGAAATTCCGATCGTCGAACACGACCTCGCAATGACCCACCGTCTTGAGGACCGCTTCGAGAGCCCGGCTTTGATCGGGGCGATCGGTCAGGAGGATAATCGCGCCGTCATTCATTCCAGTGGTCCAGAACTCGCCAAAGGCCGCTCGCGCCGTCCCGCCCCCGGTTCCCCGTCGGATCGGGCCACCGGTGTCGGTCTCACGGCGACAGCGCCTCAGGCTATGAGGCGCAGCTCGTGTACGACACCAGGCTATCGCTACACTCTTTGTTTTAGGAAAGCCCCACCCACCACCATCAAGGATGTTTCACAACGTGACAAACCTGCACACGCTTGCGAGGCATAAACGATGAAGATGCATTGCTTCGGAAGACAATCCGTCGAAACACTGACTTATAGGCAGTGACGGACAGTCTCGAACAAAGGACCAGGCGTCTCGGTTTGCCGGCCAAGCCGCGACGGGTCCGCAATCGCCAGCACTGCGCGGCGGCGGCATCGTCCCGGAAACACATCGACCTTCGACCGTGACAGGGCCGGTTGGCGTGCTACCGACGCCACGGGCGGTCCGCTGGCCCGCGCTCCTAGCCTTCGGCACGCGCCCGGCCGTCGGAGCGATCGGACAAGATGGGCATCGACGCCGCGCGCCGGGGCAGGAGGAGATGCGCGCGGTAGGGATAGACGGCAGACAGGACAACCAGCGTGAGAAGCGTCGCGGTGACGAGGCCACCGATGACAACCGTGGCCAAGGGACGCTGCACCTCGGCGCCGACGCTCGTCGAGAGCGCCATCGACAGGAAGCCGAGGGTCGCCACAAGGGCGGTCGTCAGCACCGGCCGCAGGCGCATCTCGGCCGCGCGGATCGCCGCCTTGCGCGGGTCGAGGCCGATCCACTCCAGATCGCGGCTGTAGCTCGTCAGCACCACGCCGTTCAGGATGGCGATGCCGAAGGTCGCGATGAAGCCGATGGCCGCCGAGATCGAGAACGGCAGGTCGCGCAGGTAGAGGGCGCCGATCCCGCCGGTCGCCGCCACGGGCACGTTGAGGACCATCAGGCCAGCGAGGCGGACGTCGTCGAACATCACCACGAGCAGCACCAGGATCACCGCCATCGCGGCCGGCACGACCACGGAGAGCCGAGCCGTCGCCTCCTGCAGGTTTTGGAACTGGCCGCTCCATTGCAAAGCATAGCGCGGCGGCAGGCCGACCTGGGCTTTGACCGCCGCTTGCGCGTCGCGCACGAAACTCCGCACGTCGCGGCCGCGCACGTTGGCCTGGACCGAGATCCTGCGCTGGAGGCGCTCGCGGCTGATCTGGGCCGGGCCCGTCGCCACAGCCACCGAGGCGACGGGCGACAGGGGCACCAGCGCCTTGCCGCGTGAGTGCCGGGCCGCGTCCGGGCGGACGCGACGCTATTTGTAGAGGTTCGCAGACGCCGCGATCATCGCCTTGGATGATCCAGCGTCGTATCCTGCCGAACGCCCGCCTGCCGCCCCGACCGAGCGATCGTGACCGCCATGCGACACGCCCATGCCGAGAGCCATCTCATCGACCGGATCGGCTGGCTCCGCGCCGCCGTGCTCGGCGCCAATGACGGGCTCGTCTCCACGGCGAGCCTCATCGTGGGCGTCGCGGCCTCCTCGGTCGCCGCCGGCGAGGTCCTCGTGGCCGGCACGGCCGGGCTCGTCGCCGGGGCGATGTCGATGGCGGCCGGCGAATACGTCTCGGTCAGTTCCCAGTCCGACACCGAGCGGGCCGACCTCGCCCGCGAGCGCCGCGAACTCGAACAGGACCCGGCGGCCGAACGCGCGGAGCTCGCCGAAATCTATGTCCGGCGCGGCCTCGATCACGCCCTCGCCCTGAAAGTGGCCGAACAACTGATGGCCCAGGATGCGCTGGGCGCCCATGCCCGCGACGAACTCGGCATCTCGGACTTCACCACGGCCCGCCCGATCCAGGCCGCCCTGACCTCGGCGGGAACCTTCTCGGCCGGTGCGGCGATGCCCCTCCTCGTGGCTGCGGTCTCGCCCGCGAACTTGGTGATCGTCCTCGTCTCCGCCGCGTCCCTGGTCTTTCTCGCGGTCCTGGGAGCGCTGGGCGCGAAGGTCGGCGGCGCTCCCGTCCCCCGCGCGACGGCGCGCGTCGCATTCTGGGGTGCCCTCGCGATGGCCGTCACGGCCGGCATCGGCCATCTCGTCGGCAAGGCCGTCTGAGCGGCGACGGCAATGCGGGGTGCATCGCCCCCGGTCCGGCGTCCGCCCCAACCAGAAGACCGTGCCGCCCGGACGCGCGGCCTCGTCGTCCCGGCCCCAGGACCACATCGGTCGGTTGACCCGGCGCCGCTCCCGTGGCTTTTACGGGGCATGGCCCTCCTGACTCCGTAGCTCAGCTGGATAGAGCAGCCGCCTTCTAAGCGGCAGGTCGTTGGTTCGAGCCCAACCGGGGTCGCCATTCCTCTTGCATGACCAAGCCCGCTCCACGTGGAGGAAGTCGGTAACTTTTCCGCAGGCGGTGGACGGATCCGAGTCGCGTGCTCAGGCCGCCTCGAGGGGAATGTCCACGGTGCAGACGACGCCGGCCGGATCGTAGTGGATTCGCACCTCGCCCCCGAGTTCGTTGGCGAGACTCCGCTCCATCATCCGGCGGCCGAATCCCCGATGGGTCGGTCGTGTCACCGGGGGGCCACCTTGCTCCTGCCAGCGCAGGTTGAGGCGTGATCGCTCGGCGCCGGACAAGCCTGCGGCTTCCACGACGATCCACGACACCGTGACGGTGCCGGTCTCATTCGACAGGGCGCCGTGCACGGAAGCGTTCGCGGCAAGCTCGTGCAGCATCATGGACAGGGCGAGGGCCGTGCGGGGGACCACCCGCACGCGGTCACCCTGCCAGCGGCAGCAGGTCCGAACGACGTTATGGAGGCGCAAGGCATCGTCCACCAGCCGGTCGAGGTCCGCTCCCTCCCAGTTCTCGGAGGTCAAGACATCATGCGCCTTGGCAAGGGCAATGAGCCGCCCAGTGATCGCCTCGCGCGCGTCCGCCAAGGATGCCGCGGAGCGAAGCGACTGGGTCGTGAACGCCTGCACGGTCGCAAGCGTGTTCTTCACACGGTGATTGAGCTCGTGGATGAGGATCTGCTGGTGCTCGCTGGCGAGTTGCGCCTCGGTGAGATCCCGCAGGATCTTGAGGAAGCCCGTCAGCCCGCCCGCATCGTCGCGCATCGGCATCATGAGCCCGTTGGCCCAGAACCGGCTGCCATCCTTGCGCAGGTGCCAACGATTGTCGTCGGCCCGGCCTTCCGTGACCGCCAGACGCATCTCCTCCTCGGCGATGGCCTCGGCGTTGTCCTCGGGACTGAAGATGAGATTCACCGGGCTCCCGAGGGCTTCGTCCTCGGACCATCCGAGCAGATTCTCCGCGCCGGTGTTCCACCCGGTGATGCGCCCGGCGAGATCGAGGGTGAAGATCGCGTAGTCCTTGGCGCTCTCGACGGCGAGGCGATACCGGGCTTCGCTCACGGCCAGAGTGGCGTAGCGGGCGGTGAGATCGGCGAGGGTCCGTTCCAGTTCGGCGACCCGGCCCTCGGTATGGGCCAGGGCCGCCCGACCTTCCGCGATTTCGCGTTCATAGTCGCGCCTGACCGCAGGCCTTCCCTCGGCCAGGCGCTGCACGGCCTCGTCGAGGGCGCGTCGCAGGCGCCCGTTCTCCGCCTCAAGGGCACCCGCTGCCTGGAGGGCAGCCGCTCGGTCATCCGCCGATGGCAAGGACCCGTCATGGTCGCTCAAACTGAATCCCTCCCCGGCTCGCCATCGCCCACGCTGCTATGGCCGGCCGAACAGGGCGTCGTTCCGACTCTTCCAAGCGACGTCCGAAAGCCAGTCGTAGGTCTGGTCCGGCATCAGCGGAACGGTCTTGACCACCGCCTGGGTCATGGGAAGGAAGAAGCTGTCGCGCTCCTGGGACACCTTGAGGGACCGGATCGGAACCACGATGCTGTCCTTGCCCGGGGTGAAGAATCCACCCGAAGCGACGATGGCGTAATCCCGGCCGTCTTTCGTCCCGAAAACGATGTTCCTCACCTCGCCGACGATCTTGTCGTCGGAACTGCGAACCTCCGCACCGATGATCTGGTCCGTCCGCAACCCGGACGCGAGGGCATCGACGCTGATCAGGGGCTTTGCATCCTTCTCGTTCCGACGACCCTGAATGGCGCCCCGCTGAACCTTCGGATCGGTGGCGGCCATCTGCTGCTCCGCTGCATCCTCGTCGTTGTCGCCGAGGCTCGTCATGTTCGGGCCGGCGATGAGCTCACGGATGTTGGCCATGAGGCGCTCGCAATCGGCGTGTCGTCCATAGGACCAGAGCGTGAAGGCAGCGTCGCGAAGATTGCGAAGGTCCTTCACGGCCTGGCGATTGGACGGCCCACGCAGGTCGGGTTTCTGCAGGATGGCTTCCTCCAGCTTCGCGTCGGCGATCTGGCACTCCGCCAGGGCGGGCGTGGCCACGGCCAGTCCGAGAAGCGCGGCGAGAAGAATACGGGTCGGGGAGTTCATCATGAACCTTGGGTATTGGGCGTAGGGGCCGGACGCGCATCCTCGCGGACGGGACGTGTCCGACGATCTCCGTCGGCCCGGGTCGAGACGGCTTCTCGAGCCCACCGCCGATCCCATCGAGGAGAGCCGGCACATCGCGAAGAACGGGGATGGGGTACACCGAGAGCCTCTTCGCTCCGGAACAGGCGGGAGCACATCGAACTCTCGGGCGCCAACGCTTTGGACGAGGGGCCAGCGATTCTCTTAATCTACGGACGCAAATAAAATTTAGCAACGATAAACGATTGCTGTCGTAATTATAAAATCGTTCCAAGAATCTACCACGCTATCAACCCATGATTTATGGAACGAATACGGAACCAGACACTTGACCTTGGCCATACGATCACTCCGCGGCCGCATGGATTAAGGAGCTACGTCATGGTTATATTAGATCCTATCAGTGGAATTCGGATCACGCTCACGGCTGCTTCAGGGACCTCTCCCCGCCACCCCGGCTCGCGACCCACCGTCGAACCTTCACGGCGCGCCACGCTCGCACCGGGCTCGAACGCGCCGGTGAACTGCGCCGCATCGGGGTTCATAGGCGAGCGAGACGAGAGGCGGATCCGCCCCGTGTTCGACCACACTGCCTTCGATGGACCGGTCGCCGCATCGTCGGACGCGACCTGAGCGGTGCGCCCGATCCGGCGGGATCGCAGAACACCTTCCTCAACCCTGCCGTCCCGCAACGCGTGATATCGCAGCGATGAAGCAGAGCCGGACATCGCAGCCGACACCTCGACATCTACGCTCTCCGTTCGAGGGCGCTTCCCGCGCCAGGAATCGTCACCAGCCGCATGGAACGCTCGTCTCGCGCACCAGGCAAGGCGCCTATTCATGGGATCGACGCGCAGAAGAACCATTCTGAGCGCAAGAGTACAATTGCCATCAGATTATTGTTCATCGCCTCGACATGAAAACCTCCGGCGGAGGAAGCGTATTCGTAGTCTGATTGTCAATTATCGCACCACCAAAAAACCGAACATTACAGACGCGTCTATTTGCCGCCGGGACTGCGAATATCTTACAACCACAACGATTATTTCAGAATGGCCATACTAAATCCGGTTGATCCCTTCGCGATGGGGTTTTGATATGACGAGCCGCTGCGCCGACAGGCCCCCGTTCGAAGATGGAGCTTGCGCCGGATCGGCCGGGACGCCCGCACGCCGGTGAATCAAATCGACGGCCTTCATGACAGCCGCCTATCGGCTTGACCCACGACCGATCAGGTCTCTCTCGTCGCCCACCCCGTTCACGTGAGCCTACGGGCAGACCGGGACCCGGACATGCCTACGAGCCGACGAAATTCCTCGATGCGGACGGCTTTCATGACCACCGGCTCAGATCCTTGCGGGGCCTTGCATCCCAGGCACAGATCGGAAAGGCATGGCCGAAACACCCTGAAACGGTTCCGGCTCGATCCGTCACCGGACAGCCCACGACCCTACAATGCTAACTCAAGTCATGGCGGCCGATGTGGTCCACGCAGTTGAGGGCAACATCCTCTCATGCGCCCCTCGATCAGAGTGAAATCACCAGAATGAGCTGATCGTTCCAGGTGCGGATCTCGAGCCGCCAGTCGGCATGATCCTGCGGAAGGTCGCCCGCATCTTGCATTTCCAGGATGACGGCCAGGGCATCCCGCCGAGCCTGCTCTTCGGTCTCGATCTCGACACCGACCGTATCGACGATCTCATCGACGGAAGCGACGAGATGAAAGTAATAGCGTTGCGTCATGGGAGGGACTTCAATCGCTACCTTCGAGACATGGAAACACCTTGAAAATGACGCCCAATCGACGACGAAACACACCACGCGCACCATCGTGGCTTTATCTTCGCGTAAAATAACCCTCTCACTGAAATATAAAAATATCACGACAATCATACGCACTTAATATTATGATTTCAATATAGAACCACACATCCAGGACCAGTCTTTTATAAGTCGAACGTCGTTCTCAACCATGTCAAATAACCCGTCAAACAGTCATTTGAAAGGCTTTGCATGCAGATTTCACAGGCCGGTCAAATGAGAAACGTTCCCTGACGCCGCGAACGAGCGTATCGAACAGACGCTCGCTCGAATCAGATTCGCAGATCCATGGCTTTCAGGGCCAATTCCGTCCTATTTCGGACCTTGAGCTTCTTCATGATGCTTCGAATATGAACCTTGACCGTGCTCTCGCACATGCCAAGATCGTAGGCGATGATCTTGTTGGGGCTCCCTTTGCGGATCGCCGCGATGATCGCCGATTGCCGGGGCGTGAACGGCAGGTCGATGCTGGGCTGAACCGACACAGTCGGCTCGGCTCTATAGGCTTCGATCATACTGTCAGGGGGCACATAAGCCCCACCGGAGCGGATCAGGCTCATGACGCCGTTGAGAATGTCGAGTTTGGAGCTTGTCGGGAGAATACCCCGCGCCCCGCTCTCCAAGACCTTGATCACGGTCTCGGCGCCGACCGTGTCGCAGATGACCAGGATCGGGCAGGATCGGCACGCGCCGCGGAGGAAATCCAGGTCCGCGGCAAGATCGAGGTGGCTGCCTCCCCAGAGGATAATGAGGTCGCACGTATGCCTCGAGATCAGATCGACGCATCCCTCGACGGAGGGCAGCGTCTCGACCTCATAGGTCCACGACCGCATAGCTTGGGCCAAACACTCTCGAATGATCGTATGACTGTTGATGAGGACAACTCTTCCCTGCGAATGTCCTATCTGCGGGTGTCCTGTGCTCATGTTGGGATCGATGACCTCCGTAGGGACCTTCGATCCGCCTCCAGTGTCCTGCTTGATCCCGCGTCCCCACGACAAACCGATCTCGGTTCTGTCGGGAGGCGCCCTAAGGGGGCTTGCTTCGGATTGCACGCCCGCCGTGATCGACAGCCTTTCGAGTATGTTCTCGGGATACATTTTGCAATTTAGACTCCGCTGAACTGATCACTCAGACAACAACTTGCCACAGGTCCTGAGAAAGTAAATTCTGTTTTTCCTGACGATAGAAATCTTACTCGATTCCGCAATCATGAAATCTGTTTTGATCGGCCGGTGGTATGCGTGAAAAGCGCGATGACGAAGGGCGCGAAGGAACGAAGACCAGGGCAATGCCCGCGACGGCCCAAAATCTCTCGCGCAAGCCTTGGTCCAGGGATCGTGATCCGGCCCATCGGCGATCCCGTGCAGGCGATGGCCGAGAGGCATGTTCAGGAAGCAGGTCGGTCGCCCGTGTCGGGAGCGCGCGGCGCGCGATGGCGCTTCTCGACCGCCCCACGCAGGGTTCAGTGGCGCCGTCGTCTTCTGCCGCCGACCTGATCCTCCGCCCGCAGGCGAGGTCGCGCGACGGGACGGCTCGAAGCGGGTCCGCCGACGACGAGGCCATGGCGCGCCCTCGCCGCGTCGCGCGCCGCCGGGCGGGTCGTTCGACAGGCGGGCGAAGCTCGTCTCAGCGTTCCCGCCAAGCCTTGGCGACCTGGTCGGTGAGGGGCTTCGTGAGGTAGCTCAGGACCGAGCGATCGCCGAGCTGCAGATAGGCCTCGACCGGCATGCCGGGGACGAGGCGCAGGGATCCCAGGCGCGCGAGCTGATCCGGCGGCAGGTGGATGCGGGCGGTGTAGTAGCTGCCGCCCGTCTTGGCATCGAGGGTCACGTCCGCCGAAACCCGCGCGACGACACCATCGATCTCCGGCGTCGTGCGCTGGTTGAACGCCGCAAAGCGCAGGTTGGCCGATTGGTCGAGGCGGACATTGTCGATGTCCTGGGGCTGGATCTTCACCTCGACGGCCAGTTGATCGGCCTCCGGCACGATGAGCATGGCGGGCTCGGCCGGTGTCACGAGACCGCCGATGGTGTGCACGCTCATCTGATGCACGATCCCGTCCTGGGGTGAACGCATGTCGACACGCTTGAGCTGGTCTTCGGCCGCCACGCGCTTTTCCACGGCCTCCGACCAGCGGCCGCGGATGTCGGCGAGTTCCTTGCCCACTTCGGAGCGCATGTCGCCGTCGATCTGCAGGATCTGGAGTTCGGTCTCGGTGATCTTGCCGCGCGCGGCGGCGGTCGAGGCAACGAGCTGGCCGCGTTCGCCGTCGAGGCGGGCCGCGTCCCGCTCGAGGGCGTTGACGCGCGCCAGGGAGACGAGGTTCTTGCCGTAGAGTTCGCGCACGCCCTTCAGCTCGTCGGTGATGAGACTGATCTCGTGCCGCTTGGCCCCGGCCTGCTCGGTGAGGCCCTTGATCTCCTCGCGCAGCTGAAGGATGCGCTCGCGCAGCTGCGCCTTCTGGCCCGCCCGGCCCGCTACCCGGGCGGCGAACAGGCGGGTCTCGCCCTCGACGAGGTGGGCGACGGCGGGGTCAGTGGCGCGGCGCGCGAGGAGCTCGGCTGGGAACCGGATCTCCGAAAGGCCGTCGCGCTCGGCCTCGTCGCGGGCGCGCCGGGCGCTGAGTTCGTCCAGGGCCTTGAGGACGATGTCGAGATTGGCCTTCGTCTGCGTCGCGTCGAGCCGGATGAGCACGTCGCCCGCCTTGACGCGTGCCCCCTCCCGGACCCGCAGCTCGCCGACCACGCCGCCGGTGGGATGCTGAACCTTCTTGACGTCGGATTCGACCACGAGCTGGCCGGGCGCGATCACCGCGCCCGAGATCTGGGTGACGGTCGCCCAGCCGCCGACGCCGACCACGAGGGCGGCGGCGAGGCCGAGGCCGAGGGCGAGGTGGCCGTGGATCGACCGGTGCGCCGTGGAGCGTCCGAAAGCTCCTGCGGCGGCGGGGAGACTGAACGCGTGGGCCATCATGCACTCTCCCGAAGCACGCCGACGGTGGGCCGGGCATCGAATGGAACGGAGGCCGGCCTCAGCACGCTCTTGAGCACCTCCTCCTTCGGACCGAAGGCCTGGACGCACCCGTCGGCCATCATCAGGATGAGGTCCACGGCGGCCAGGGCCGAGGGGCGATGGGCGACGACGACGCAGATGCCGCCGCGCTCGCGTACCCCGAGGATCGCCTGCGTCAGGGCGTTCTCGCCCTCGCTATCGAGGTTGGCGTTCGGTTCATCGAGGATGACGAGGAAGGGATCGCCATAGAGGGCACGGGCAAGGCCGACGCGCTGGCGCTGGCCGGCCGAGATCCCGGCCCCGCCCTCGCCGATGCGGGTGTCGTAACCCTTCGGCAGGCGCAGGATGAGGTCGTGCACGCCCGCCGCCCGGGCGGCGGCGATCACCGCCCCGGCCGGGGCTTGCGGGTCGAACCGGGCGATGTTCTCCGCGATGGTGCCGGCGAACAGCTCCACCTCCTGGGGCAGGAAGCCGAGATGGGGGCCGAGGTCGCCGGACGCCCATTGGTCGAGGGCGGCTCCGTCGAGGCGGACCTTGCCGCGCGCCGTCGGCCAGACGCCGACGATGGCGCGCACGAGGCTCGACTTGCCCGAGGCGCTCGGGCCGATGATGCCCAATCCCTGTCCCGCCCGGAGGGCGAAGCTGACGTCCCGCACCACGGGGACAAAGGTCCCGGGAGGGGCGACGCTGATGCTCTCGATCCGCAGGCTGCGGGATGGAGCGGGCAGGGCATGGGGCCGGGCGCTGGGCGGCATCGCGGCGAAGAGGTCCGACAGGCGGGCCCAGGACTGGCGGGCCTGCACGAAGCCTTTCCAGTTGACGATGGCGAGCTCGGCCGGAGCGAGGGCGCGGGCCACCAGGATCGAGCTCGCGATGATGATGCCGGCCGACGCCTGGCCGTTGATGACGAGCCAGGCCCCGAGCGCCAGCACGCCCGATTGCAGGGCCATGCGGAACACCTTCGACACCGCCCCGAAACCGCCGACGATGTCGGAGGTCCGCTGCTGGGCCATCATGTAGTCGCGGTTGGCCTGTCCCCAGCGGGTGGCGAAGTGCGCCTGCATGCCCATGGCGGCCAGGACCTCGGCGTTGCGGCGACCGGCCTCGGCGAGGCCGTTGCGGCGCATTCCGTGCCCCGTGGCCGTCTGCGCGGGCCGGCGGGTGGCGCCATCCGTGAGGAGGCCGAGGATGGCCAGAGCGATCGCTCCCACCAGGGCGGCCACCCCGATGAGGGGATGGAACAGGAAGCAGATCACGAGATAGATCGGCATCCAGGGCAGGTCGAAGAAGGCGGACGGGCCGGTGCCACCGAGGAACCCGCGCAGCTGGTCGAGGTCCCGCAGGGGCAGGAGACCGTCCCCCTGGGTGGTGCCCTTGAGGGGGCCGCGCACCACGATGTCGAACACGCGTCCGCTCAGGGCTTCGTCGAGGGCGGCCCCGACGCGGGTCAGAATGCGCGCGCGCAGGGTCTCGAGGGCGCCCTGGAACGCGTAAAGCACGAGGGCGAGGACCGCGAGACCGACGAGGGTCGGCACGCTCCGGCTCGGGATCACCCGGTCGTAGACCTCCAGCATGAAGAACGAGCCCGTGAGATAGAGCACGTTCACGAGGCCGCTCATCACGCCGACCCCGATGAAGGCCATGCGGCACCGTGCCAATGCCGAGGCGAGCTCGGCCGCGTTCCGATCCTTTGTCACACCCCGTCTCCTTCTGAACGAAACCAGACTCGGCACGGCCTTCCGATGGACAAGTGTTCGCTAGATTTTAAGATCAATTATTTATTAAAATTCGCCTATGTCAATAAATCGGCAGAGTATCCAGCATTTTTCGACCAATGAACGGCGTCATGCCGAGTTTTCGAAGTTGGAAACGGCACTTCATTTTGAGGAAGTACGTGTCGGCATACTCGATGGCCAGGATGGGAAGTCCGTGCGCCTGCGCCTTGCGGAGGTATTTGAGGCTCCACTGCACATCCGCCTCGGTGTTCGCCTCGCCCGGACCGCGCAGGTTGTAGAGCAGGCTCTCCTTGCTGACGGCGTCGATGGCATCGAGGTAGATCCGGCTGAGGAGCAGGGGCTCGGCGTTCTGCCCGACGACGAGAAAACCGGGATGGCGCTGGCGCCCGCGATCCGACACGGCCTTGACCAGGGCGATCATGGCCTCCTGTGCCCGGATCCCTTGATCGGGCCAGTCACCATAGGCGTCGACCCTGTCGAGGAAGACGCCGTCGAACCCGGCTTCGAGGACGCGGTCGAGGGTCTCCCCGGGGCCGAGCAACCTGTCGTACCAGGCCGGATGCCAGAAGCGCACGGCGAAGCTGCCGGGCCAGTTCGGGTTCTCGGGGCCGAGCCAGGGCGGTGGATGCTCGCGCCAATCCGCCCGCCAGTAATCCCGGTAGCTCTCCGCCTCGCCGATGCTGACATAGGCCAGGACGAGGCGGCGTCCGCCATCCGGCTTGCGACGCAGGAGGGCCGTCTGCGCTGCCGTCAGGGGTATGCCCTGGACGACCGGATCGAGGACGATGAGATCCAGGGGCGAGCGCGCCACCTCCGCCAGGTCGATGTTCTGGTACTGGCAGCCCCAGCGTTCGACGTCGATGCCACCGAGGCGCGCCGGCGCTCGCAGGCCGAGAGCCGCGCCCATGCCGGAGCCCGTGGCGCCGAAGAGGGCGGCCGTGCCGAGGCCTACACTCATCAACAGGGCACGGCGATGGAAGTGAAACGTCAACGTCATGGCCGAATTCCCCTGAAGTGGCTTTCGCGGCCGGCGGAGCGTGCATCGGGCCCCGCGCGCGGACACTCAT
The DNA here is from genome assembly GCF_022179065.1 of Methylobacterium adhaesivum. Taxonomy (GTDB): domain Bacteria; phylum Pseudomonadota; class Alphaproteobacteria; order Rhizobiales; family Beijerinckiaceae; genus Methylobacterium; species Methylobacterium adhaesivum. Next base: position 116,882 of record NZ_BPQD01000003.1, on the reverse strand, counting down.
TTGGCGACGAACTTCTCGGTCGCCGGACCCGTCCGGCACTTGCCCGTGCAGATCCGAAGGACGTCGCCCGGTTCGAGCAGGTCGGTTTCCCGGGCGCTCAGGGTCTCGAAGCCGTCGCTCGTCGCGCGCAGGATCTCGAACACCACGCCCACGGCCTCGCTGTCCCGGCCGGGGGGGCTGGCGAGTTCCTGCATGGCCGCCGTCGTGGCGAGCACCGCCGCCGCCCGCTCGGCCTCCCGCGCCTCGGCGGCCGCGCTCGCGAGGTCGCGTTCCAGGGCGAGGCGGCGGTCGAGATCGGCTTGGAGCGCGGCCTTGCGGGCGGCTTCGAGGCGCTGCTCGGCCTGCAGCAGGCTGATCTCGATGTCCCGGCGGCGGCCCTCCATGTCGACGAAGTCCCGCCGCACATCCGCGACGCGCTCGTTCTCCACGACTTGGCGCGCGAACAGCGCCTCCATCATCTTCAGGCGTTCGCCGCGAACCTTGATCTGGGCGTCGTATCCGGTCCTGCGCTGCTTGATCAGTTCGATCTCGTCCGTGATGGCGGCGATCGTCGCGTCGCGCGCGGCCCGGGCGCTGCCGGCGTTCTGGGCCCGCAGGGCCGCCATTCGCTGCTCGGTCGCGACGAGGCCGTCGATGCCGGTGAGGTGGCGCAAGGAATCCACCGACTTCGCCAGGGGCGTGCCGTCGCGCTCGGCCGTGAGCGCCGCCATGCGCACGAGGGACGTCTTGACCCGTTCCCGCGCGGCGTCACGGCGATCGAGTTCGCGGATGGTCTCGATGGCCGGGTTCGACGCCGAGGTGGCGAGATCGCCGCCGGCGAGGGCCACGGCCTGGACGACGATCATGCCGGGGGAGATCGGATAGGCGCCCGGCGAACGGACGGCTCCGACAACGTAGACCGGCGAACGCTGCATGAACGAGATCGTGATGCTGGCCGTGCGCTGGTAGGTGCGGGTGAACGCCTCCCCGAGGGCCGTGCGGAAGTCTTCCGTCGAGCGTCCGGCGGCCGCAATCGGGCCGAACAGGGGCAGGGTCACGGCCCCGCTCGGCTCGACGCCGTACTCGCCGGAGAGGTCGAGGCGCGGATAGGCGGTCTGGACCATGGGCGGCGACCCGCTTTCCTTGGCGGCCGAGCCGGTCGCCGCATCGGAGACCTCGATGGTCTCGAACAGGGTGATCTTCAGGCGGTCGCCGACGTGGAGCAGGTTCCTGGGAGCCCCGTCGGCCAGGGCCGGGCCGGCGCCGAGGCAGGCCGCGAGGATCCAGGCCCCCGGGCGGGGAGCGCGTGGAACGAGGCGTCTCCAAGAATAGCTCATGATGCCCTCCCGTGATGGTGCCGTTGGGTCAGCCTGCGGATCGTGTCGCGCTTCCGACGAAGGTGCGGTGGTTGATGCTGCGCAGGACGGTGAGAAGCGCGCCGAGGGCGCAGAAGCCCAGTGCGATGCAGGCGATCATGTAGCCGGCGGCGGCGAGCCCGAGATCGAAGCGCGAGAACACCACCGTCAGGCCGCCGAGGCAGACGACGAACGCCACCTGCAGGGCGGCGTAGAGGCGCGTGGCGTCGAAGTAGATGAGGATCGCCGAGCAGGTCATGAACAGGAACTGGAACAGGGCGCCCGTCGCCCCCATGCGGAAGACGTTGAGCTGCTGGAACTCGAGCCCGAACGCCTCGATGATCGCGGGCGCCGTCAGGAGGACGATGGTACAGAGCGCGGTCTGGATCGTGACGATCCCGGTCAGCGTCTTGACGGTCTCGTGCCGGAGGATCGATTCCCGCTCGAGGATGGTCTTCAGGGTCGCGTGCTGGTCGATGGCGCGGAAGTAGGTGCGGTAGTTCTCGAAGAACGTCGTCTCGACGCTGGTGACGAACAGGGCCAGCGCCGGAACGACGGTGAGGCTCGCGATGAACATCGGCGCGTCGTAGAGGGGCGCGTGGATGAGGCCGACATCAAGGCGCTCGCCGTAGCCGCTGAACCACATGGCCCACTTGTCGATCCAGACGCCGAGGCCGCTGGCGAAGGCGCCGAGCGCCAGGGCGGGGCTGATCCGCACGCGCTGGACGACGCGGAAAACGACCGGGCGGAGGTCGTGGCAGGGGGCCGTGAAGGTCGCCATGAACCGCGCCGTCAGGCACACGAAGACCACGAGGAAGCCCAGGGCGAAGCCCAGCATCATCGCGACGGCACCGAGTTCGCCGAACGCCGCCGAGACCGCCAGGGTGGTGCCGACGGCGAGCCCGAGGACGAAGCCGATCGTCACCTGGAGGTAGTCGCGCATGGCCCCGCAGAAGACGAGGGCGACCCAGACCATGGCGACGAGCTCGGCGCCGGCGATCCCCGCCACGGCGACGGCGGCCGTCGTCTCGATCACGACGCAGAGGACGAGGCCCCCGAGCACCAGGGTGAGCGCGCTGCCCGCCAGCATCGCGAGGAGGAACAACGCCCGCACGTCGTCGTAGCGCCGGAGGAAGAGGTCGTCGGCGAGGACCCGCACGCCGATCATCGTCACCGGCGTCGTCGCCACGAGGGAGATGGAGAAGACGTAGACAAGGAGCACCCGGAAGGTCGCCAGCTCCTCCTCGCCGATCACGCCCCGGGTGACCTCGCTGATCATCAGGATGACGAGGACGGTGTAGAGCCAGGGGCCGGCCGCCACGATGGCCGCGTGGACGATGGCCGCCATCGGTCCGAGGAGGTCGTCCCGGCGCCCGAGGCGGCGCAGCTCGAATCCGATGCCGGCCATGGCTAGGATGCCCTCCGGGTGGCGTGCTCGCCCGGGATCCCGAGGAGCTCCGCGTAGGTTCGGCGATAGCTGTCGAGGGCGTCCCGCGAGGCGTAGTACCGCCGCACCCGCGTCCGCAGGGTCTCGCCGCAGGCATGCCGGAACTCCGCGTCGCCGAGGAGGCGCCCGACGGCCTCGGCCGTCTGGCGGGGATCGACGAGGGCCGTCACGACTCCACCGGGCCCGAGACGGGGCGCCTCGTCGGAGCGTCCCTCCAGGATCTCGCGGCAGGACCCGACATCCGTGGCGACGCAGGGAATGCCCGCCGCCCCGGCTTCGAGGATGACGAGGGGCTGCGCCTCGCTCAGGCTCGTCAGAACCACCACGTGGATGCGGGAGAGGTAGGCGGCGATGTTGACGGCGCCGGTGAACACGACGGTGTCCTCGAGGCCGTGCTCCGCGACGCAGCTCCGGCACTCGGCGACGTAGGCGGGGTCCTCGTCGACCGGTCCCAGGACCAGGGCCTGGAGGGTGGGCACGGCGGCGCGCAGGAACGCCGCCGCCTCGATGTAGGACTTCACGTCCTTGATCGGGACGACCCGTCCGATGAGGGCGATGGTGGGCGGCGCGTCGGCGGGGGCCTGCGGCAGGCTCTCGAAGCGCGCGAGGTCGATGCCGTTGGGGATCACCGCTAGGCGCTCGGCCGGCGCTCCGAGGGCGCGCTGGAGGCGCTGGTTGTCCTCGTAGAGCGTCACGATCTTCGTGCAGGCCTGGTAGCAGATCAGGGCCTGCGCCTCGAAGACCTGCATCCAGACGTCCCGCAGGTCGACCCGCCCGTCGTCGAGGACCATGCCCTTGTCGACGGTATCGCAGATCCACTCGGCCATGAGGATCTCGACGCGGCGCTCGTTGGTGTAGATGCCGTGCTCGGTGATGAAGGCTGGCGATCCGGTCTCGATCACGGCCCGCGCCGCGAGCAGGCCGGCGTAACCCGTGGAGATCGTATGGTAGACGCGGGCCTTCGGCAGATCGAAGACCAGCACCGCGAACAGGCCCCCGAACAGAGCGCGCCACGCCCAGAAGAAGTGCAGGAACGAGGCGTGCGGCATCAGCCGCTCGTACATCCGGCAGGTCAGGCGCCACGACAGGGGCGAGACCATCAGGGACTGGATGGTGAGGGCGTTGCGGGGATCGGCGACGAGGCGCACCAGGGTCTGGAAGGCAGCGAGGCCGCCGCCCGTCACGAGGAGGATGAACGCGTCGGCCAGGGCCTCCTCCACACCCGCCGGCCGCGGTACCTCCCGGCAGGAAGCCGCCTCGAAGGGGCGGTGGAGGGGCAGGCAGCGGAAATCGACGACGTTCTCGGGCAGCTGGTAGCGCCGCTCGCGCGGCGCGGAGTCGGCGACGACGGCGACGACCGCGAAGGTGAGGTGGGGATGGCCCTTGATGAGCCAGTCAATCCACGTCGAGACCCCGCCGGGGACGAAGGGATAGCATCCCTCGACGATGAGGCAGACATCCGCCTCCGGGGGTGCGGGGCGGGGCCTAGCGAAGAACGGGATCATGGCTCGCTCCCGGTCGGGATGGGACGGAGGCCGGACGAACGACCGCGCGGTGCAGGTCGCGGGTGCGGCCGAGCTCCATGAGGCAACGGAGGCCGAGGGCGGCGTCCTCGGGCGAGCGCGCCCGGGTCGCGTCGAGGGACGCGCGCAGTTCGTCCCAGCGTTCGAGGCCGGCGAGGAGCTCGAAGACCTGCCGGCGCAGACGCCTGTCCTCCGGTCGTCCCTGCAGGATCGGCCGGCAGAGCGTGAGGGCGGCCTCGCGCGCCGTGGCACTCTCCGCCGGATCGAGGAATCCGCTGTCGGCGAGGAGGGCGAGGCGTTCGGCCCGTACGAGGTCGGCGGCGGGCGCGTGTCCGGCGTCACCGCAGGCCCGGCCGAATTCCGCCCGCAGGGCCGTGCGTAGCTTGACCGAAACGGCGGCCGCGTGGACGCGGATGCTCGGCTCCTCGCTGCAGAGGGCCTTGCGCAGGAGGGGCCGGTATTCGGGGAAATACGACAGGCCGATCAGTCCCAGCAGGGCCTGCTGCTGGGCCAGGGGGCCTTCGAGCACCGCATGGAAGCGCGCGACGGCATCGGGGCCGGGACGCCGGGCACGGCCGTCGACGATGCGATCGTAGAGGGCGGCCGCCGCGTTCGGCTCCGGGGCACCCGAGATCTGCCGATACCAGCGCTCCAGATCCGCGGCGGCTACGTTGGTGCGCGCGAGCAGGGCATAGAGGACGACGCTCGCGAGGATGCCGAACGGGCCCGCGCCGGCGGCGAGGAGCGCCACGACGACGAGGAACGTCAGGTCGGCCGCGAAGGCCGGGCGGGCCGTCGCGACGAAGAGGCAAACGTTCAAGCCATGCCCGATGAGGGCCGCCGCTCCGCTCAGATCTCCCACGAGGAAGCCCGCGAGGACGAGGGTGTCCAGCCCGAAGAGGAGGACGAGCGCCGTCCGCGCCCTGGGCGTGAGCCGTGCCGGATAGGGGATGACGGGGATGGTCTCGACGACGTTCATGGTACATGCCTCACCCGGCCTTCGACACCACCCCCGCGCCGCAGCACCACGGCGACCGTCGGCCCGTCTTGAACCTCCCGGACGCGGCTGACGGCCACGACCTGCGGCGTCTGGCGATCGAGACGCTCGCCCAAGGCCCCCGCGATCATCGCGACCGCTTCGGCCGTCGCATCCGTGAGGCGGTGCGCGGGCAGGGTCTCGATGACGAGGAGGCCATGGCTGCCGCCCCGCCCCCGGGGGATGGAGCAGGCATAGACGCCGAGGCCCTCGAGCAACGCAGCCTGCGCGGCCTCGAACACGCTGAGGACGGCCATGTGCCGGAGGGCGATGGCGTGAACGACACTGATCTTGAAGGCGGTCTCCACACTCGGGGGCGGCCCGGCGCCGCGCGGGCCGAGGGACGAGACCACGATGTCGCCGTCGAGCCCATGGAACGTCCACCGCGCGCTCCCCATCCAGCTCGCGATGGCCGCGTGCAGGACCGGAAGGGTCTCGGCGGGCGTGTCACCGCGCAAGGCGCTCAGGGCCTCGACGGCGGCCTCGGCGGACGAGACCTCCGTGGTCGCGACCTTGCGCTCGCAGCGGGTAAGCTCCTCCTGAAGCTCGAGGGCGTAGGAGCCGATGGTATCGCGCTGCGTCTCCGCCAGGACCAACCGCTCATGGATCGCGCGGCGGTCCTTGATCTCCCGGTTGCGGAGTCCGCCGACGACGAGGGCGCCGATCATCCAGAGGACCGGCTCACGCCAGACGCGCAGGGAATAGGTGAAGTAATCCTCCGACCCGGATTGCGCCGGCCATCCGACCACCCAGCTCAGGCAGGCGGCGACGACCGCCACGAAGAGACCGCTGGCGCTTCCATACTGCACACTGATCAGGATCACCGGGATCCAGAACGGGTGCGGCGCGATGCGGGCGAGGGATGCGGGGCCGGGGATGATCCATTCGACGATCAGCAGGATGACGAAGATCAGGCCCGCTTCGTAGCGGCCACGGACGGAGAAGAGGGGCGCGGCGACGTCGCGCGTCAGAAACCGCAAGGCGGTCGCGGGGCCTGCGGCCCGCAACGGGGCGATCGAATCGACGGTCCATCTCATTGCGGCACCCGTCCGATCTGATTCACCTCGGCAAGGATCGAGCGTCTCGCGCCCATCCGACCGACCTCGGCGCCGAGTCCGAGGTAGGCGGCCTGCAAGCTCGGCGGCAGATCCCCCCGGCGGCGGAGCGCGTCGAGGATCTCGAAGGCGCGCAACGGTCCGAAAGCCATCCGCAACAGGGTCGACCAGCCAGACCGCTCGGCGACGGACAGGGCGCCGGGATCCACCCCGGCGAGGAGCTGCTGCGCAAGGGGCCGGCGGCCCGTCGCCAGGGCGATGCGCGCGCCGAAGACCGGCCGTTCCCGCAGGAGGTCGATGGCCAGGGGTGGCTGAAGGCCGAGCACGGCACCGTCGCCGTACTGGCCCGCGAGGGCCTCGGCGAAGGCGGCCTGCGCCGCGCTCTCGGCCGGTTGCGCACGCACCCTGGCGAACGCCTCCCACAGGTGAGCCGGCCGACCGAAGATCGCGGCGACCTCGACGAAGCTCTGGACCTCCCGCACGGTGAGGCGCGTGTTCGGCCACGGCCAGTCGGCCAGGACGGCTTCCGCGACTCCCCGGCTGCCCTGCTCGCCCAGGGTTCTGGCGAGGTAAAGCCCGCCCTCGGGGTACTGGTACGCGCTGGTCCGCGCGAGGCGCGCGGCCACGTCGGTGGGCGCATTCCGGGCCAGGCGGAGGGTGAACTGGGTCGCGAGCCAGGGCTTCTTCCAGCGGGCGAGCCAAGTCTGGGCGCGCTCCGCCGCCTCGGCATGGTGTCCGGCCTGGATGAGCAGGGTGAACAGCAGGGTGCGCCGGCGCTCGGCGTCCCCCGCCGCCTCGGTGTCGTCCTCTCGCAGGACGGTGATCGCCTCCGCGTCGCGTCCCTCGGCGGCGAGGAGCGCGGCGAGGCGCAGGATCTGCGGGGGATCGAGGGGCCGGAGCCGGGCATAGGCTTGCAGTACGGCGCGCTCGTCGGCGAAGCGTCCGGCATAGCGGTGAAGCGCGGTGAGGCGGAGCAGGGTCTCGCGCTCGGGCTTGGCATGGAGCCGGGCCGCCAGGGCGTCGGCCAGCCCCTCGGGGTCCTCCGATCCCTCGTAACGGTTGATGAGCCAGTCCAGCGCGACCGTGTCGTCGGGACGGGCGAGGCGATAGAGCTCCATCGTCTCGGTGGCGTGCTTGGGATCGCCGAGGGCATCCTGGAGATGGGCGAGGGTCATCAGCATCGGCGCCTTCGCCTGACCGCCGGCCAGGACCGCGTCGATCTCGCGCGAGGCCTCGGCCCGGCGACCGTCGCGAACCAGCGTCGCGATGCGCTCCTCCGGCCCCGACCGGGCGAGGTAGCCCGCCGCGAGACAGATCGCCACGATGACCGCCATGAGGATGCGCGGACTGGTCATCGCACCACCTGCGCCGTGGCGAGGCGTCGAATCGCGACGCCGAGGGGCGCGAGCCCCGTAACTGGGATGCTGAAGCGGAGGCGGCCGTCCATGCTGGCCGCGATTTCGGCGCTCCAGAGGTCCTCCCCGTCGCGACGCGCGATCACGTGGTAGGTCCCCTCGGGCACGCCGTCCCACACGAAGTCGCCCGGGCCGAAGCCGCTCGTGACGTAGCTCCAGTCCGCTCCGGACCGCTCCATCCGCCACAGGCGCCAGCGCGCGTCGGCAAGGGACACCACCGCCGGGGCCGAGGCATCCGTCGAGAGGACGATGCGGGCGGGCTCCACCGCGCGGTCGAGGGTGACGTAGAGGGCGTCGCCGTGGCGGGTCCGTCCGATTACCCCGGTGGAGCGGGACAGATCGATGTCGATGGCTGCGGCGGCGTCGAAGCGAACGGTCTGGAGCGCGCCGCGCTCGCTGACGGTCCAGGTGCCGTCCGCCTCGGCATCGACGGCGACGGCGGCGAAGTCCTGCGCCAGTTCGGCGTAATCGGCGGTCGAGATCGGCACGACGGGCGCGGTGCGTGCCTCTGACAGATGCGCCTGGACCTCGCGCAGGGCCGGCTGCTGGGCGAGGGAGTAGAGGTGATAATGCAGACTGGCGCCCTTCAGCCGGCGTGGCTCGGCGGTGTTCAGGGCCGTGGTCCGCTGGCTCTGGAGGGCGGCCACGATGGGGCGCCACGCCCTAAACCGCGACAGCTCGTCCGCGCCGACGGCGTAGATCTGCCGCTCGGCCCCGACGGGCCGCGCGATGGGCGCGAGGTGGCTGACCGAGGGGTAGCCCGGATCGAGGCGGCTCTCGCCGCCGTTGATGTTGAGGAGCCCGAGGCGGCGCGTCGCCGCGACGGCCCGCTCGAAGGGCCGGGCGTCCCCGGTCCATTGGTAGAGGCGGATCGTCTTGTCGGGCGGTAGCAAGGTCCGCGCCGTCGCCAGAGCCGTCTCGGTCTCGGTCCGGAGGTCGAAGGGCAAGCGGAAGTACTCCCGGGGCAGGTCGCGCCCCCCGGCGACGTAGCTGTCGATGGCGGCTCCATATCCGAGGAGGCCGAGAAACCGGCGTAGGCCGAAGCGGTCTTCGGGCGCGTGCGCGGCGATCAGCGCCATCTCCACCCTGCGGTCCGACTCGGCGAAGAACTGCCACCGGTGCGGCCGCGTGTAGGACGCGACGCTCGCCTCGACGTTCGGCTTCGACCAGATTTGCCGCACGAGGTCCGTCGGCGTCGCGTTGCCACCGAGCAGGGGATCGAGGTCGCCGGGGGTCAGGGCCAGGGTGACCGGCAGGTCGGGATAGGCGGAGACAATCTCGTTCAGGAACACCTGCGGGACGAGCAGCGGCTCCTGCTTTCGGGCGACGATGACATCGTTCAACCCGTCGCTTTCGACATGGTGAAAGTAGAGGCGGCGGCCCGACACCGTGGTGATGTCGGGGATCGGCCAGGGCTCGGGCCGGAGGGCGCGGGTGAAGAAGGCGAACGGGTCGATCAACCAGCGCGATCGCCCGAGACCGGGTTCCTCGACGATCTCATAACCCGCGGCGGCGTAGCCGCCCCGCGGACCCGTGGCGACGGCGACGCTCGTCCCACCGCCCTCGCGCTCGGGGATGGCCAGGCGCAACCAGGGCTCGACATCGGAGCGCAGCGTCGTGACCACCTCGTAGATCGGTAGCACGGGATCGGGTCCGCGCTCGAACGCCGTGAGCCGCTTCGACACCGGGACGAGTCCGGTGCCGAGGGTGAGTTCGACGGCCCGCCGCTCGTGGCGCAGGCCGAGTTCGGCCAGGACGGCGTTGATCGCCGGATGGTCGCCGGACCAGAACGCACCACCCGTCGATCCGAGGATAACGAAGCGCCGGGCCGAGCGCGCCGCCATCTTCGCCCAGGCAAGATAGGGCTTGGCGGACGTCGGGGGTGCGGCGAACCAGGTCAGAACCCCGGCATAGCGCCCCACCGTGCCGGGCTCCGGCAGGGGGCCGCGTATGTCGCGATAGACCACGGAATAGCCGAGGTGGTTGAGGACGAACTCGGCGTACCGATGGATCCGCGTCCCGTCCGGCGCCGGTTCCTGCACGCCGTCGTAGAGGGCGAGGATCTCCCGGGCCATCGGGGCGCCGCATGCGGGGACGGTGACCGCAGCGGCTGCGACGGCGAGGCCGGCGCCGGCCAGCCGCATCACTCGGGCGGCCATCGATCGCCCGGGCCGCGAACAGGAGGCAGGGGCGCGACTGCGGCAGGGGCCCCCCTTCACGATGGCGGCATGCGCAGGAGGGAGCCGAACCTGATCGCCCGCCTTGTTCACGCCGCCCTCCGTCGAACCACGACGGCCAAGGTATCCAGACGGCGGGAGTACCTGCCACGGATCAATAGGGGTAGGGCAGTCATCCTTAAGTTTTATGTGTTAACAAATTGTTAATGTGCTCTAAAAATTCAACAATCAACGGCCAAGCACAGGATCTTGTGCCAGCAGATATTCCGGACTTCCTCGACTCTTGATTGGTCGATGAATGGACCCGTTCTCTGCTATGTGGATTCCGGCTGCCATGAATACGCTTTGGATACGAGCTTGAAGCTCGTGAAACCGTATACTGGAGGACGACATGGCACATTCGATCGACGGTAATCTCGCCGAGTGGACCAAGAGCGATCGCATTGATTTGCCGGGCGAGGGCGCGACAGGTTTCGCCGTCTACGGGACATTGGAGGCGGGGGCCTACGTCTTCGCGCTCCAGGCGCCCGATGCGCTCCTGCCCGACACGAAGCTGTGGCTGAACACCGATCGGAAAAGTTCGACGGGATTCCAGTCCTTCGACGGCGCGGGGACCGGCGCCGAGTATTACGTCAATTTCTATTCGGACGGGAAACCGTACCTCTACAGCATCTCTCCGACGGGCGCGACAGGTCCGGCTGTTCTGCTACAGTATGCCTATTCGTCCGATGGCAAGTCCATCGAGTTCTCCGTTCCCCAAAATCTGCTCACACCGGACGACACGGACCTGAACCTCGACGTCAAGGTGAATATCAACCATGGCGTTGCGGGATCTCCGCAGGCGCAGGCGCTCCCGGGATTCTTCGCGGCGGCGGCCCTGACGGTCTACGATCCCGCGACCCTGCCCCCCCATCCGACCGACGCGCACAAGATCGGCATCGTTTATTCCGAGACCACGGCGGCCAAGTATTTCGGCGGTACACCCGCCGGGCTCATGGCGTATTCGCAGTTGTTCATGGCGGCCCAGAATCAGGCCGTGGCCGCCGGGCTGTCGTTCGATGTTCTGTCCGAGAGCGACCTCAAGGACCTCACCAAGATAGCCAGCTACGACACGCTCGTGTTTCCCTCGTTCGGCAATGTCAAATCAGCCGATGTCGGACAGATCCAGGATGTCCTCACCCAGGCGGTCTACAAGTACGGCGTCAACCTGATCACCGCCGGCAACTTCATGACTAACGATGAGACCGGCGCGACCCTCGGCGCCGATCCCTATATCCGCATGAAGACCCTGCTCGACCTGACCATCGCCGGCGGAGCGAGCGACGCCGCCGTCACGGTAAACGCGAAGGATCTCTCGAATCCGATGCTCGAGGGCTACACCGCCAACGAGCTGATCCAGAGCTACCCGAAGATGAGCACCAGTTGGTTCACCAGTGCGGACGGCACGGATGTGAGCCACATCGCGACGCAGACGGTCAACTCGACCACCGTCGATGCGGTGATCGGCACGCAGACCGGCGGTCGCAATGTGCACTTCGCCAACGAGAGCCTGCTCGGCGACAACAACATGCTCCAGCACGCCCTGGACTACGTCGAGAAGCCGGCTGCCGGGCCCGAACTCAGCCTGAAGATCAGCCGCGACGCCGCCATCGTGGCGTCCCGCTCCGACATGGACCAGGCTCAGGAGACCGCCGACGTCAGCGGCGGCATCTACGACAAGATGATGCCCATCCTTCAGCAATGGAAGACGGACTACAACTTCGTCGGATCATACTACATCGATATCGGCAACGGCACCGACGGCCAGTCGACGAACTGGGATGTGTCCGCGCCGTACTACAAGCAGATGCTCGACATGGGCAACGAGATCGGGTCCCACACCATCTCGCACCCGGAGGACACGAACGCCCTTCTGGCGACGAACCCGACGCAGTTCGCGACGGAATTCCGCGATTCGAAGACGACCATCGAGGGCAAGCTCGGCATCACCGTCGCCGGCGCGGCGGTTCCGGGCGCGCCGGAACTGCTACCGACGGCGCAGGCCATCGAGCAGTACTACACCTACGTCACCGGCGGGACGACGCTCATCGGCGCCGGCTACCCCGGCGCCATCGGGCACCTGACGCCCATGGATTCCAAGGTCTACATCGCCCCCAACGTGTCCTCGGACTTCACCCTCATCGGTTTCCAGGGGAAGGATGCCACAACGGCCGCCTCCATCTGGCAGGACGAGTTCAAGAGCCTCACCACCCATTCGGACATGCCGGTGATCGTCTGGCCCTGGCACGATTACGGCGTGACGGAATGGCCGATCGACGGGACGACGTCCAAGTATTCGACCGGCATGTTCACGAGCTTCATCAAGACCGCCTACGACGCGGGCTCCGAGTTCGTCACCCTGGCCGATCTCGCCGAGCGCATGAGCGCCTTCGACGCGGCCTCGTTCAACTACCAGTTCGATACCACCGCCAATGCCGTCACGGCGGTCGTGGGCTCGGCGAGCGCGGGCAAATTCTCCCTCGATCTCGGCAATGCCGGAACGATCAAGAGCGTGACGGGCTACTACGCCTACGACGCCAACAGCGTGTTCGTGGACAAGGACGGCGGGACTTTCCAGATCAATCTCGGTTCGACGCCGGACGACGTCACGCACATCACCAAGGTGGCCGATCGCGGGGATCTCATCAGCGTCGTCGGCGACGGGACCAATCTGGACTTCTCGATGGTGGGCGAGGGCCATGTCCTGGTCGATCTCGTGGCGCCCGCCGGACGTCAGGTCGTCGTGACGGGGGCCGGCGCGACGGTCAGCAGTCTCGTCGACGACAAGCTCGACATCCTGCTGACCGGGCTCGGCCGGCACGATGTCAGCATCAAGCTGGCTCCAACCACCACGACGAACCATGCTCCGATGATCGCCGGCGCCCTCGTCGGCGGCGCGACCGAAGGCGGCCCCGTCGCCACCTTCGACCTGCTCGCGGGTGCAAGCGATCCGGATCAGGGCGAGTCTGCGACCCTCGCCGTCAAGAACCTCGCCTACACCATCGACGGCGCGTCCTCGACGACGATCCCGACGGGCCTGACCCTCGACGCCACTGCCCACACGCTGACCATCGATCCGGCCAATGCCGTCTTCGATTCGCTCGCTGTGGGTTCCAAGCGGGTTCTCGTGGCGAGCTACGACATCGTCGATATCCACGGGGCCAGCATCCCGCAGACGGAAACCCTGACGGTGACGGGCGTCAACGACGCGCCGATGGTCGCTGGGCCGCTCGCGGCTTCCGTGACCGAGGGCGGACCGGTCGCGCACTTCGACCTCCTGTCCGGCGCGACCGATCCGGATGCCGGGGAGACCGCCACCCTCGCGGTCAAGAACATCACCTACACCATCGACGGCACGCCCTCGGCGACGGTCCCGGCGGGCCTCGCCTACGACGACGCCACCCACACGCTGAGCGTCGACCCCACGAATGCGGCCTTCACCGCCCTGGCGGCCGGCACCCAGCGCACCTTCGTGGCAAGCTACGACGTCGCCGACGTCAACGGTGCCCTTGCCCGTCAGACACAGACCCTGACGGTCAAGGGGATCGACGGCGTTCCGCCGGTCACGACGAACCACGCGCCGGTGGTGGCTGGGCCACTCACGGCCTCCGTCACCGAGGACGGCCCGGTCGCGCGCTTCGACCTGCTCTCCGGCGCGACCGATCCGGATGCCGGGGAGACCGCCACCCTCGCGGTCAAGAACGTCACCTTCACCGTCGACGGCACGCCCTCGACAGGGGTCCCGACGGGCCTGGCCTACGACACCGTCACCCACACGCTGACCGTCGATCCGGCCGATGCCACCTTCGATCCCCTGGCGGCCGGCGCCCAGCGGACCTTCGTGGCGAGCTACGACATCGTCGACATCCACGGCGCCGTCGCCCAACAGACGCAGACCCTGACGGTCAAGGGGATCGACGTCGCGTCGCCGCCGGTGACTCCGCCGGTCACACCACCCGCTCCGCCGTCGCAGCCGCCCTCCCAGCCCGGCAACCAGACGCCCATGGTCACCGCCGCCCTCGTGGCGTCGGTCACCGAGGACGGCCCCGTCGCCGGCTTCGATCTCCTCGCGGGCGCCAGCGATCCGGATGCCGGCGAGACCGAAACCCTGGCGATCCGGAATCTCGCCTTTTCCATCGACGGAGGAGCCGCCTCCGAGACGGTTCCGGAGGGCTTGCGCTACGACGCCGCTACCCACAGGCTCATCGTCGATCCGGCCGATGCGGTCTTCGATTCTCTCACGGCGAACGACCATCGGGTGTTCGTGGCGAGCTACGACGTCATTGACGTCCACGGCGCCAGCGTCCGCCAGACGCAGACCCTGACGGTCCTGGGAATCGACGTCGTCTCGATCCCCGGCGCGGAGCCTCCCGCTCCGGCCGAGCCCCCCACGATTCCCTCGATTCCGACCGTGCCGCCCTTGGAACCGACCGTACCGCCCTCGGTCCCGCCGTCCCAGCCCGCCAATGGTGCGCCCGTGGCCAACGGCGATGTGGGCTCCGGCATCGCCTACAAGACCCCCGCCACCGGCAACGTCCTGTCCAACGACACCGATCCGAACGGCGATACCCTGCACGTGGCCGCTGTCCGATTCGACAACGGCGTCACCGCCCCCATACCGACCTCGGGCTCCGTGCAGGTGACGGGCCAGCACGGCGTCCTCGTGGTCGCGGCCAACGGCGACTACCGCTACGCCGCCACCTCGAGCGGCAGCGACACCTTCGTCTACACCGTCGCCGATCCGGCGGGTCTCAGTGCCCAGGCGACCCTGCGGATCGACAGCACCAAGCCGGCTCCCCTCGGAAGCGAGACCTTCGCCTTCAAGCTAGGGGAGGCGACCTTCGACTTCAGCCACGGTCACAGTGTGATGCGGGCACCGGACGGAACGGTGACGGACCTCACGGGCGTCGGCACCATCACGTTCGCCGACGGCACCGTGCAGGAGCGGGACGGCCAGCCCGGCGTCGACGACCTGTATTACGCCGCTCAGAACCCCGATGTCTGGCGCGCCGGGCTCGACCCCGATCAGCACTATGCCCAGTACGGCTGGCGCGAGGGCCGAAACCCGAACACGGAGTTCTCGACGAACGCCTACCTCAAGGCCAATCCCGATGTTGCCGCTGCCGGTCTCAACCCACTCCAGCACTACGAGACGTATGGCTGGAAGGAGGGGCGCAGCGCCGGGCCGGACTTCTCGGCCGAAGCCTATCTGGCCAAGAACCCCGACGTTGCGGCCGCCGGCCTCAATCCGCTGCTGCACTACGAGGAGTACGGCAAGGCGGAAGGCCGGTTCGCCTTCCCGGGTGCCGTGACGGCGGCCAACGGCCACGAGATCTACGGCGATTTCGATGCGACCTACTACCTCGCCGCGAATCCGGACGTGGCGGCCGCCGTGCCGGCCAACCACGACGCCGAGGGCTACGCCTTCGAGCACTACAACACCTACGGCTGGCGCGAAGGGCGCGATCCGAACGCGCTCTTCTCGACCAACGGCTACCTCGCCGCCAATCCGGACGTCGCGGCGCAGGGCCTCAATCCCCTCCTGCACCAGGAGGAGATCGGCTGGCGCCAGGGACGCTCCTCCGGGACGGCGTTCGACAACAATGCCTATCTCGCCGCCAACCCCGACGTGGCGGCGGCGCAGATGGATCCCCTGCAGCACTACCTGCAGTACGGCATGGCGGAAGGCCGTCACCTCGCGTGAGATACCCGGACGGGCGGGCGCCGTCACCGGTCCCCGCCCGTCCGATGGCAGCCCCTGGACACGGGCCGAGGCCCCCGGAGCATCGCAGGGCCGCGTCCCTGACGCGTGCGCCATCCATGAATCCGTAACACCACGATCTCCGCCGACGATCGCCAACCGAGCGTCGGCGCCCTTCAACAGAACCGGGGCGTCTTGTCATGTGCGGCATCGTCGGGATCGTCGGTCGGGCCTTCGTGGCGGACCATCTGATCGAGGCCCTCCGGCGCCTCGAATATCGTGGCTACGATTCGGCCGGTATCGCCACCCTCGAACGGGGACGCCTGGTGCGGCGCAGGGCGGAGGGCAAGCTCGCCAACCTGGCGATGAGCCTGCGCGACGAGCCCCTGGGCGGGTCCATCGGCATCGGCCACACCCGCTGGGCGACCCATGGGCGGCCCAACGAGACCAACGCCCACCCGCACGCCACGGCGCGCCTCGCCGTGGTCCATAACGGCATCATCGAGAACTTTCGCGAGCTGAAGGCCGAGCTGCAGGGCTTCGGTATCCGCTTCGAGAGCGAGACCGACACGGAGGTCGTGGCCCAGCTCGTCAGCCGGGAGATGGACCAGGGCCTCGGCCCGGAGGAAGCCGTGGCCGCATGCCTGCCGCGCCTGCACGGCGCCTTCGCCCTTGGATTCATTTTTTCGGGCTACGACGATCTTCTCGTCGGTGCTCGGCACGGCGCCCCCCTCGCCATCGGGTTCGGGGAGGTCGAGGCGGGAATCGGCGAGATCTATCTCGGCTCAGACGCCCTGGCGCTGGCGCCGTTCACCGAGGAGATCACCTACCTGGAAGAGGGCGACTGGGCCGTCCTGTCGCGGGCCGGCGCGGTCATCCACGACATTGACGGCGGACTCGTGGAGCGGCCGCGCCAGCGCATCGTCGCCCAGGCCTATCAGGTCGAGAAGGGCAATCACCGCCACTTCATGGCCAAGGAGATCCACGAGCAGCCCGAGGTCGTGGGCCGCACGCTCGCCCATTACGTCGATCTCGCGCGCAGCCGTATTGCCTTGCCTGACGCCTTGCCGTTCGAGTTCGCGCGCCTGAGCCGGCTCTCCATCGCGGCCTGCGGCACGGCCTACTACGCCGGGCTCGTCGCCAAGTACTGGTTCGAGACCCTGGCGCGCCTGCCCGTCGAGATCGATGTCGCCTCCGAGGCCCGCTACCGCGAGCCGCCGCTGGACCGCGACGGCCTCACCCTGGTGATCTCGCAGTCGGGCGAGACCGCCGACACCCTCGCCTCGCTGCGCTACGCCAAGGCCCAGGGCCAGCACACCCTGGCAGTGGTCAACGTGCCGACCTCGACCATCGCCCGCGAAGCCTCGGCGATCGTGCCGACGCTGGCCGGCCCCGAGATTGGGGTGGCCTCCACGAAGGCGTTCTCGTGCCAGCTCACCGTGCTCCTGTGCCTCGCCATCGTGGCCGGCCGGGCGCGCGGGACGCTCAGCGCGGAGCGCGAACGGGAACTGGTCGACGCCCTCATCACCGTGCCGGGCCTCATGGCGGAGGCGACGAAGCGCGAGGGCGAGATCGAGGTCCTCGCCCGCGAGGTGTCGAAGGCCCGCGACGTGCTCTATCTCGGGCGCGGCACCAGCTACCCGATGGCGCTCGAAGGTGCCCTGAAGCTCAAGGAAATCAGCTACATCCACGCTGAAGGGTATGCGGCGGGCGAACTCAAGCACGGCCCCATCGCCCTCATCGACGAGAGCGTGCCGGTCATCGTCATCGCGCCCCATGACGCGATCTTCGAGAAGACCGTGTCGAACATGCAGGAGGTGGCGGCGCGGGGCGGGCGCATCATCCTCATTGGCGACGCCAAGGGCGCCGCGGCGGCGGGCCTCGAGACCCTGGCCACCGTGACCATGCCGGATTGCGACGCGGTGGTGGCCCCCATCGTCTACGCCGTGCCGATCCAGCTCATCGCCTACCACACGGCGGTGTTCATGGGGAAAGACGTGGATCAGCCGCGCAACCTCGCGAAATCCGTGACGGTGGAGTGATCGACGCCGAACGCGACCCGAGTCCGAAATCGCACGACGAGCCGGAGTGATGGTGATGCTGAAATATTTCGGAACGGACGGGATTCGCGGGCTCGCCAATCGCGTCATCACGCCGGAACTCGCCCTGCGGGTCGGGCAGGCCGCGGGCCTGCACTTCCGCAGTTCCGGCTATCGCAACCGTGTCGTGATCGGCAAGGACACGCGCCTGTCGGGCTACATGATCGAGACCGCCCTCATCGCGGGCTTCACCTCCGTCGGCATGGACGTGCTCCAGCTCGGGCCGATGCCGACGCCCGCCGTGGCGATGCTGACCCGCTCCATGCGCGCCGATATCGGCGTGATGATCTCGGCCTCGCACAATCCTTACGAGGACAACGGCATCAAGCTGTTCGGGCGCGACGGATTCAAACTCTCCGACACGGTCGAGCGGAAAATCGAAGCTCTGATCGACGGGCCGCTCCAGACGCGGTTGGCCGGGCCACGCGAGCTCGGACGGGCCAAGCGGATCGAGAGCGTGCATGCCCGCTACGTCGAGTTCGCCAAGCGCACCTTGCCGCGCCAAATGACCCTCGACGGCCTGCGGGTCGTGGTCGACTGCGCCAATGGTGCCGCCTACCGCGTCGCCCCCGAAACCCTCTGGGAACTCGGGGCCGAGGTGATCGCCATCGGGGTCGAGCCCGATGGCTTCAACATCAACCGCGATGTCGGATCGACGGCGCCCGAGAGCCTGGTCAGCAAGGTGCGGGAGCGACGCGCCGACATCGGCATCGCCTTCGACGGCGATGCCGACCGGGTGATCATCGTCGACGAACGGGGGCTCGTTGTCGACGGCGACCAGCTCATGGCCGTCATGGCTCGCTCCTGGCAGCAGGACGAGCGCCTGACGCAGCCTGGCCTCGTCGCCACGATCATGTCGAACCTCGGCCTCGAACGCTATCTCGCTGGGATCGGCCTCGGCCTCGCCCGTACGGCGGTGGGCGACCGCTACGTCCTCGAACACATGCGGGCGCACGGCTACAACCTTGGCGGCGAGCAATCCGGCCACATCATCATGTCGGACTACGCCACAACGGGCGACGGACTCGTGGCCGCCCTGCAACTCCTCAGCGTCGTCAAGCGCCTGGACCGCCCCGTGAGCGAGGTCTGCCGCTGCTTCGAGGCGCTGCCGCAGATTCTCAGGAACGTGCCCTATCGATCGGGGGACCCGCTCCGGGACAAAGCGGTCCTCGACGTCATCGCGGCGGCGACGGCCCGCCTGGACACGTCCGGCCGCCTCGTAGTGCGGCCATCCGGCACCGAGACCGTTATCCGGGTGATGGCGGAAGGCGACGACCGGGATCTGATCGGCGACATCGTCGACGAGGTTTCCCAGGCGATCGCGCAACGGTGTGGGGCTCAGGAGCCCTATCGCGGGCTGCACAGCTGATCCCCCACGATCGGTCGGTCGCGTCCGGTCGCGGGCCCCCCGTGGTGGCCGCCTCGAAAGGACCGGCGCACGATCGTACCGCCCCCGGCGATCCGGGAACACGAGACGATCCCGTACGGTTTGAAAACTCTCCACCGAGGGATCGAGCCCCATGAAGATCGTCACCGTCGCGGACCTCATCGTCGAGACCCTTGCGCAGGCGGGGGTCCACCGCATCTACGGCCTCGTCGGCGACAGCCTGAACGCCCTGACCGAGTCCCTACGCGCTCGGGAGGTCATCGACTGGGTGCATGTCCGGCACGAGGAGGTCGCCGCCTTCGCGGCCGGAGCGGAGAGCCAGCTCACCGGACAGCTCGCGGTCTGTGCCGGTTCGTGTGGCCCAGGCAATCTTCACCTCATCAACGGTCTGTTCGATTGTCACCGCTCGCGCACGCCGGTGCTGGCCATCGCGGCGCACATCCCCTCCGCCGAGATCGGCTCGGGGTACTTCCAGGAGACGCATCCGGAGAACCTGTTCCGGGAATGCAGCCATTACTGCGAGATGGTCTCGGACCCGTCGCAGCTTCCGCAGGTGCTCGAGAATGCCATGCGGGCGGCCATCGGCCTGTCCGGCGTCGCCGTGGTGGTGATTCCGGGCGATGTCGCCCTGAAGGATGCGCCGCAGCGGGCCGTCGCTCCCAATCCCGGGTTGATCCCGCGCAAACCTATGGTGCGCCCCGCCACCCGCGAGCTCGATGCCCTCGCCGACCTCCTCAACGGGTCGAGCCGCGTGACCCTGCTGTGCGGGCGGGGCTGCGCCGGGGCCCATGCCGCGCTGCTGGAGCTCGCCGAAGCCCTCAAGAGCCCTATCGTCCACGCCCTCGGCGGCAAGGAATTCGTCGAGTACGACAATCCGTACGATGTCGGCATGACGGGCCTCATCGGCTTCTCGTCGGGCTACGCCGCGATCATGGGCTGCGACACCCTACTGATGCTCGGCACCGACTTTCCCTACCGCCAGTTCTACCCGACGGATGCGAAGATCGCCCAGGTCGACCTGCGCCCCGAGCAGCTCGGCCGCCGGTGCAAGCTCGATCTCGGTCTCGTCGGCGACGTGGGGGACACGATCGCGGCCCTGATGCCGAAACTCACGGCAAAGGACGACCGCAAGCACCTCGACGCGGCGCTCAAGCACTACGCCAAGGCCCGCGAGGATCTCGACGACCTCGCCACCGGCACCCCCAAGAAGGGCTGGTTCGGCCTCAAATCCGGCAAGGGCCCGATCCACCCGCAATACCTCACCAAGCTCCTGAGCGAGGCGGCGAGCGAAGACGCGATCTTCACGGCGGATGTCGGCACGCCGACGATCTGGGCCGCCCGCTACCTCAAGATGAACGGCCGGCGGCGGCTGCTCGGCTCGTGGGTGCATGGCTCCATGGCCAATGCCATGGCGCAGGGCATCGGAGCGCAGGCGGCGCAGCCGGGACGCCAGGTGGTCTCCCTCTCGGGCGACGGCGGCTTTGCCATGCTGATGGGCGACCTCCTCACCCTGCGTCAGGAAAAGCTGCCCCTGAAGGTGGTGGTCTTCAACAACGGCACCCTGGGCTTCGTCGAGATGGAGATGAAGGCCGCCGGCTACATCGAGACCGGCGTTGCCCTCGACAACCCGGATTTCGCCGCCATGGCGCGGGGCGCCGGCATCCACGCCGTGCGGGTCGAGGACCCGACCGAACTGGAAGGCGCCGTCCGCGAAATCCTCGCCCATGACGGCCCGGCCCTCCTCGACGTGGTGGTGGCCCGCCAGGAACTGTCGATGCCGCCGAAGATCGACGGCCAGCAGGTGAAAGGCTTCAGCCTCTACGTCCTGCGCGCCGTCATGAGCGGACGCGGCGATTCGGTCCTCGACCTCGCCAAGACGAACCTGCTTCGTTAAACCGGAAGCTCGTTTCGAATGTTTCCAGGGTGGGCGGCCCCGCAAGGCCGCCCGCGAGCAGAAGAAAAACGCCATGCGGGTCGGACTGTTCGTGCCGTGCTACGTCGATGCCTTCGAGCCGGAGGTCGGGATCGCCACCCTCGAACTCCTCGAACGCTTCGGCCTCGACGTCCATTATCCGTTCGATCAGACCTGCTGCGGCCAGCCGATGACCAACACCGGCTGCCACGCCGAGGCCGCCGCCACCGAGGCCCTGTTCGTCAAGAACTTCACGGGGTTCGACTACATCGTCACGCCATCGGGCTCGTGCGCGCATCAAGTCCGCGAGCACCTCACCGCCATCCCGCAGACGGACGACGTGAAGGCGGTGCGCGCCCGGACCTTCGAACTCGTGGAATTCCTCCACGACGTGCTGAAGGTCGAGGAATTTCCCTGGGCGGCGTTCCCGCACAAGGTGGGGTACCACTCGAACTGCAACGCCCTGCGCGGCATCCACCATGCCCGGCCGTCGGAACTCAACAAGCCCTACTATTCCAAGCCCCTCGACCTCCTCCGCAAGGTGAAGGGCATCGAGATCGTCACCCCGTCCCGCCCCGACGAGTGCTGCGGCTTCGGCGGCACCTTCTCGGTGTTCGAGCCCGCCGTCTCGGCCAAGATGGGCTACGACAAGGTCACGGACCATGCCCAGGCCGGTGCCGAATACGTCGTCTCGGCTGATTCCTCCTGCATGATGCACCAGAAGGGCTGCGCCGCCCGCCTCGGCACGCCGCTCAAGTTCATTCACATCGCCCGCATCCTCAACGGAGCCGCCGCATGAGCATCGAGGATCAGGGTCTGCGCGAGACGGCCCCCGAGAGCGACCACGGCCAGGACGGCCGACGCCTCCGGCACGCCGAGGCCGCGACGAAACCCGTGGCGGTCAAGCCCTCGGTCGCCAAGGCCGCCCGCGAGCCGCAGCCGCGCGGCGCGAAGATCCGCGGTGATCGCCCCATCGATCAGGCCGAGGCCGCCGAGCGCTTCCTCGCCGCCCCCCTGCACCAGAAGGCGCACGACGCCCGCCTGTGGGACCTGCGGGGCAAGCGCGATGTGGCCGCCTTCGGCATTCCCGAATGGGAGGAGCTGCGCGAGCTCGCCTCGCGGATCAAGACCCACACCCTGGCGAACCTCGACCGCTACCTCGAGGAGTTCGAGGCCAACGCCAAAGCCAACGGCGTCCACGTCCACTGGGCGGCGGACGGGGCCGACCACAACCGCATCGTCCACGGCATCCTCAAGGATCACGGCGCCAAGACCCTGATCAAATCGAAATCGATGCTCACCGAGGAGTGCGGATTTCGCCATTACATGGCCGGCACCGGCATCGAGGTGATCGAGACCGATCTCGGCGAACGTATCCAGCAGCTCGACAACGAGGAGCCGAGCCACGTCGTGGTGCCGGCGGTGCACAAGACCCGCTTCGACGTGGCGGAGGTCTTCGCCCGCACCATGGGCACCGATCCCGAGAACGACGACGCGCACTACCTCGCCGAGAGCCAGCGGATGCACACGCGGCCCCTCATCCTCGAGGCGGATGCGGGCATGACCGGGTGCAACTTTGCCATCGCGGAGACCGGCACCGTCGTCACCTGCACCAACGAGGGCAATGCCGACCTCTCGGGCAACGTGCCCAAGCTTCAGATCCACTCCATCGGCATCGAGAAGCTGATCCCCCGGATCGAGCATCTCGGCGTGTTCATTCGCCTGCTGTCGCGCTCGGCGCTGGGCTCCCCGATCACGCAATACACCTCGCATTTCCGGGGGCCGCGCGCCGGCTCCGAGATGCACATGGTGCTGGTCGACAACGGACGTTCCGAGCGCCTCGGGATGGAGGAGTTTTGGACCTCGCTCAAATGCATCCGCTGCGGCGCCTGCATGAACACCTGCCCGGTCTATCGGCGCTCCGGCGGCCTTTCCTATGGCGCGACCTATTCGGGGCCCATCGGGCTCATCATCGATCCGACCTTCAACAAGCGCAAATATTCGACCCTGCCGTTCTCCTCGACCATGAACGGTTCGTGCACAAACGTCTGCCCGGTCAAGATCAACATCCACGAGCAGATCTTCGCGTGGCGGAAGGTGCTCGCGGAGGAACACCAGATCCCCCTGCTCAAGCAGGGCATGATGAAGGCGGCCGGGCAGGTGCTGAGCCGTCCGGTCGCCTACCGCGCCGCCATCGGGGCGGCCGATTCCGCCCTCAAGATCCTGCCGCGCTTCGCCGTCTACAATCCCCTCAACACCTGGGGGAAAGGGCGCGAGATGCCCGAGACCCCGCGCCAGAGTTTCCACAGCTGGTACAAGCAGAACCGCATGGGCAAGACCACCTCGAAGACGACGGACGGTGAGAAGTGAGTGCGCGCGAGGACACCCTGGCCCGCATCCGGAAGAACCGACCGGCCGGCGATCATCCGCTGCCGGAGGTACCGCTGTTTCCCCCCCTCGTCGGCGACGATCTCATGGCGGAGTTCGGCGAGCGCCTGAAGCGCATGGGCGGCCGCATCGCCACCCCGGTCGCCGGGGCGGATCCGTTCGCAGCCGTGCGCGAGCGGTTGGACGGTGCCACGGTCATCGCGTCCGCCGTACCGGAGATCGCAGGCAACCGCGACCTTGCCGAAGTCGCCCGCCCGCAGGACCTCGCCGATGTCGATGTAGCCATCGTGCGGGCAGTGTTCGGCGTCGCCGAGACGGGATCCGTGCTGTTCACGCAGAACGAGTTGCGGGTGAACGCCGTCGCCTATCTCGCTCAGCACCTCGTGGTACTGCTCGATCCGGCCGACATCCTAGTCAATATCCAGGCGGCCTACCGCCGCCCGGACTTCGCGCGTGCTGCCTACGCGGTGCTGCACACGGGCCCCTCGGCGACGGCGGATATCGAGGGCGTGCTGATTCACGGGGCCCAGGGCGTGCGCTCGCTCACCGTGATCCTGCTGCCGCGCGCCTGAAGAGGTCCGGTGTGCCAGGGCGGGGAGGGCGGGCGGCGGGACGTGTGACGCCGCCCGTTTGAACGGGCGCAATCCTTGCAGCCCACGGGCACGAAGGAAGGATTTTCCATGCGCTACACCCTTGGCTGCAGTCTGTCGTACAACGTCCTGTCGGATACGACCTTCATCTTCAACCTCGAGGTCGCCAAGCTGCGGAGCCTCGAGATCCTCAGCGAAACCCTGGTCCTCAAGCCCGATCTGAAGCGTGAGATCTACGTCACGCCGGATCTCCAGAACCGTTATCTGGGCGTGAACGTGCCGACGGGGCAGTTCTCCCTGGAGTACAACGCCGAGGTGGAACTCACCGTCCACCGGGCCGATCCGGCGACGATCAACGAGACGCCGATCGCGCAATTGCCCCTCGACATCCTGCCGTTCCTGCTGCCGAGCCGCTTCGTCTCGTCAGATCGCCTGACGCCCTACGCGCAGGCGGAATTCGGCGCCCTGCCCAAGGGGCACCAGCGCGTCAATGCCATCTGCAATTGGATTCACGACCACATCGCCTATCAGCCGGGCTCCAGCGACGGGGAGACCACCGCCCACGAGAGCCTGCTCAAGCGGGCGGGCGTCTGCCGCGACTTCGCGCATATCGGCACGGCGTTCTGCCGGGCGCTGGGCATACCCGCCCGCTTCGTGAGCTGCTACGCCCACGGCCTCGTGCCGAGCGATTTCCATGCAGTGTTCGAGGCCTATCTCGACGGGCGCTGGTGGCTGTTCGATGCCACCCGCCAGGCCGATCTCGATGGGCTGGTTCGCATCGGCGTCGGCCGGGACGCCGCAGAAATCGCGTTCTCGACGCCCTACGGCAACATGCAGCCCGTCAACCAGCAGATCCGAATCGTCCGCTCCGACGGCCTCGGCAGTCCGCCTCAGCGGACCGTGGACGCCATCTCGACGGAGGTGCCAGCGCCGCATGCCGGCGCCGCCTGAGAGCAACTCGCAAAACGCCCGGTCACGGCGGTTCTCGCTCCAAGCGCGACGGCGTGGCGGGCGTTTTGTGAGAGACACGCGGCTCGGGTGGGGCCGGTTCGGGTTCACGGACTTTTAAACGGAGCTTGCCAGGGTTCGTGCGACCGGAACGACGTTCGGCTCGCCGGTCCAAGGCGGAACGAAGATGATGCGCACGGCCCTGGCGGGAGGATCGAAGAACCCGGCAGCGACCGTGTACCGTCGCAGCGAAACGAGCCCATCGCCCCTGCTCGCCTGGACGATCTTCGTCCTTCTCGTCCTGCTTCTCGCCTCGAAAGCCATCGGTCTCGCAGGCACGGCCTCGGGGCAGGGCGCGGCGACTCTCATCGATTTCGATGCCTTCCGCCTGGCGGGGCAACTCGTCTGGCGCGGTGAGATCGACCGGGCCTATCACTTCGCGACGCTGCTCGCGTTTCAGCGCAGCATCGGGGAGCCGGGCTCCTTCCTGCCGTGGACCTATCCGCCGGTTTTCAATCTCGTGGTCGCGCCCTTCGCCCTCCTGCCGCGCGGCCTCGCCTATGCCCTCTTCACCGGCGCGACCCTGGCGGCCTATCTCATGGTCCTGCGGCGGCTGGCGCAGCCTCACCTCGGCATGCTCCTCGCGCTCCTGTTTCCCGCCCTGGCGGTCACCATCGTCTGCGGACAGAACGGCTTCCTGACCGGCAGCCTCATCGGCGCGGCCTGCCTGTGCCTGCTGCGGCGCGATCCGCGGGCCGGCCTGCCCCTCGGCCTGATGGCGATCAAGCCGCATCTCGCCATCGGCTTCGCACTCCAGGCGGCGATGACCCGGGATTGGCGCACGGCCCTCATCGCCGCCGGTGTCGCCGCCGTCTTCGCGGGACTCGCCACCCTGGTCCTTGGTCCCTCCGTCTGGGCCGCGTTCCGCGACGGTGTGGCTGAGGCGGGCGTCTTCCTCGAGGAGGGCCTCTATCCGCTGTACCGGATGATCTCGGCCTATGCCGTGGTGCGGACCCTCGGCGCGCCGGCGACGGTGGCCCTGGCCGTGCAAGCCGGCGTCGCCCTCGCGGCCCTCGGCCTCATCGCCCTCGCCATACGCCGCCGGATGCCCGCGCCGCAGGTGGTCGGCCTCACCGCCGTGGCGAGCCTTCTGGTGAGCCCCTACGCTTATGATTACGATCTGCCGATCCTCGGCGTGGGGCTGGCCCTCCTCGGCCCCGCCCTTCTGGCGCGCACCACGGCGCGGGAGCGGATGGCGCTCTTCGTCCTTGTCTGGCTCGCCTCCGGATGGGGGCTTGCCATGACCGAGGTGCTGCATCGGCGATACGGCGAAGAGGGGATGCCGGTGGGCGTCATGCCCCTCTCCCTGGCCGGTCTGGCCCTGATGGGCCTGGTCGTCCTGATCTGGCGGGTGCTTCAGCGCCGCCCCGAAGACCCGGAGCCGCTTCTGGCAAACCCGATCGTAGGCTGACCGACGCACGCCCCAACCGGCCGTGCTCCTCGCGGTCGCGCAGATGGGCCATCCGAACTCAATTCGGCTTGGTCGTCCCCATGGGGCTCGTTCCCGGCGTTGCGGCCTGCTTCTCGGGGTTCTTGATCTGGCTGTAGGCGATGCTGGAGAAGCTGCCGATGACCGCGTGCCAGCCGAGCGGTTGATAGGCGGGATCGTCGCGGCCGGCCTTGCAGAACGCCGTGGTGACGCCGTTGACGATGTCGTCGTCCTTCGCCCCCGGTGCCGCCGCCTTGATCCGGGGCAGCAGCGCATCGAGGCGCGGGATGAAGTCCGCCGGGGTGAGCCCCTTCAGGGCCTCGTTGGCGCCGGCCTCGTCGAGGGCCTTGGCGACCTCCGGCTGGGCGACCTCGGCGCAGGGCGCGCTGCCGGCCAGCATCGTCTGGGTCTTCTCCCGCGCCGTCGCGACCACACCGCGCTCGGTGATGACGGGAGCACTGTTGCCCCAGGCATTGCGGATATAGTCGGTGACGTCGGCCACCTCCGTGTCGGTCATGCCGACGCCGATGGCCGGCATGGGGGCGTAGCCGTTCTGGGCGGCCAGGCCGCCGAGGATCACCCGGATCACCGTCTCGGGTCCCTGCGCCTGCACCGAGGTGTTGCCAGCGAGCGCCGGAATCGCGCCCTCGACGCCCTTGCCGTCGGGCTTGTGGCAGGAGGAGCAGTAGCTGAGATAGGTGCCGGCCCCCGGCGCACCGGCCGCGTTGAAGGCCTGGAGATCCTTGGTCTTGTAGCTCTCCTTGGCCTTCTGCGTGCGCAGATAGGCGACCATCGCCTTGAGGTCGGCGTCCGTCATCTTGGACAGGGATTCTTCGATGGTCTGACGCATGGGGCCGGCGGCGACACCGGGGCGGTCCCCCGGGGCGGTCCCGGTCTTGAGGTAGGTGACCACCTGATCGTCGGTCCAGGCGCCGATGCCCGTATGGTCGTCGGGCGTGATGTTGGGCGCGTACCAGCCGTCGATGACGCCGCCGCCGAGCTTGCCCGCGAGGCCGCTGTTGCCGACGATCTTGTTGGCGTTGTGGCACATGCCGCAATGGCCCAGGCCCTCGACAAGGTAGCCGCCGCGATTCACCTCCGCGCTCGCCTCCGGGTCTGGTTTGAACTCGCCCGCCGTGAAGAACGCCGTGCGCCACGTGATGAGGGCGGTGCGGATGTTGAAGGGAAACGGGATCTCGGACGGCTTGCGGACCTCGCGGACGGGCTCCAGCGATTGCAGATAGGCGAAGATCGCGTCGGAATCCGCTCGGGTCACCTTCGTGTACCAGGCGAACGGAAACGCCGGGTAGAGATAGGACCCGTCCTTGGTGATGCCGTCGTGGAAGGCGCGATAGAAGTCGTCCGCGCTCCAATTGCCGAGCCCCGTCTCCTTGTCGGGCGTCAGGTTCGGGGTGCGGATCTTCCCGATGGGCGTATCGAGGACATAGTTGCCGGCGAACGGCTTGCCGCCGGGGGATGTATGACAGGCGACGCAATCCCCGGCGGTAGCGAGGTACTCGCCCCGCTTCACCAGATCGGCCCTGGCCTCTTCGGCACCGGCGGGACTGACGGCGGAACACAGGAACAGGCCGGGCCCGAGGCCCATGGCGACGAGGCGATGCATCACACCTGATCTCCGCGCAATCCAAGATATGGAATTATATTAACTCATGCGTCGGGAACGCGACGCTTTTCGGCATTGTTCCGCCCGCCGATATCGTTGTTTTGCCGCAGGCGGCGCACGTGCCGGTGGCATTGCGCAGACGCAGACCGAGTTCGGCGGCATGGGCGAGGAACGCCGCGAACAGGCATGCGGCGATGGCCCACCACGGCGCCGCCGTCAGCGCCCCGCGCACGGCCAGCATGAGGGCGCCCCCCGAGACGAGATTGAACAGCAAGGGCCGCAGGGCCATGCGCCGGCGCCCCCAGACGATCAGCACGCAAGCCTCGCAAGCCACGAGGAGAAGAATGGCGTCGATGACGTGCCCGGAGGCGAAGAGCGCGGCCATCGCCCTAGCCCGCTCCGAACGGACCGTTGAGCCGCACGATGGCGCGGTTGAGCACGGCGGCGATCCCGACCCAGGCGAGGTAGGGCAGGAGGAGCACAGCCGCGAGGACGGAGACCCGCAGGGTCACGACGATGAGGGCCAGGATCGAGAGCCACAGGAGCACGACCTCGGCGAGCGCCCAATCCGGCCGGCGCATCCGGAAGAAGATCGCGCTCCAGGCGATGTTGAGCACGGCGTTGACCGCGTAGGCCGCGAGGAGTGCACTGCGGCGCTCCGGACGCGCATCGGCATTCCAGGCGATGACGGCCGAGACCGCCGCCAGGGTGAAGATCGTTGTCCAGATCGGTCCGAAGGCCCAGTCCGGCGGCTTCCAGGAGGGGCGCCGCAGGCTTTGGTACCACGGGCCGATGGTGGTGAGCACACCGCCGGCCACCGCCACCACGAGGGCGATGCCCGCCGCGACGGCGATCGGCGTCCAGTTCCAGGCGCCAGGTTCCATTACGGCGACACCCACCGGAACAGGTGCGCGAGGTCCTTGAAGAAGATCCGCAGATGCGCGACGGGCTTGGCCCGGACGAGCTCCTTGTTCATGTAGGAATCCCACGTCAGCTGCTGGACGTCCTTGTCGCGGCAGATGGAGACGAAGCGCTCGCGCAGGGGATCGTTGCGGTACCAGACCCCCTGCATGATGCGCAGGATGAAGAAGACCCGCCCGTGCAGGCGCATGAATTTCTTCCGTGCAAGCGCCAGGGCCGACACCTTGCCCGTCACGAGAAAGTGCTCGGCCGCCTCGGCGGCGAGGCGCCCGCCCAACATCGCGTAGTAGATCCCCTCGCCGGAGGCCGGGGCGACGAGGCCGGCGGCGTCGCCCGTCAGCAGCACGTCGCGTCCGTTGTCCCACTTGCGCAGGGGCTTGAGGGGGAGGGGCGCGCCTTCCCGGCGCACCGTCTGTCCGGCGTCGAGGCCGGTGGACGCGCGCAGATCCCGGATGGCGCTGCGCAGGGAAAATCCCTTGCGGGCACTGCCCGTGCCGATGCTGACGGTATCGCCGTGGGGAAAGACCCAGGCGTAGAAATCCGGCGAGAGCTTGCCCTGATAATAGACGTCGCAGCGCGTCGCCTCGACACCGCCCCCCTCGGGCGGCACACGGACGATCTCGTGATAGGCGAAGACCTGCTTCATCGCGGCGTGGCCCGGGATCTCCGCGCGCCCGACGGGGGAGCTCGCTCCGTCGGCCCCGATGACGAGCCGGGCGCGGGCTTGGCGGGCCGTGGCGTCCTGGCGGTAATGGACCGTAGCGACCCCTTCGGCATCGCGCACGATCCGCTCGAAGGTCGCCGCCCGCAGGTCCGCTCCGGCCAGAACGGCCCGGTTGCGCAACCATGGATCGAAATGCTCGCGGTCGACCATGCCGACGAATCCGTCGCCGATGGGCATATCGACCCGCCGATCCCCCGGCGAGACCATCCGGGCCGACCTGATCTTGGCGACGAGGAGGCTGTCGGGGATGGCGAAGTCGCGGATCAGGCGCGGGGGGATCGCGCCGCCGCAGGGCTTGATCCGGCCCGGCTTGTCGAGGAGCAGCACCCGCCGCCCGGCACGGGCGAGATCGGTGGCGGCGGTGGCTCCGGCGGGACCGCCGCCCACCACCACCACGTCGAAGACCTCAGGTTCGGACACGTTGGACAGGGGTCTCACGTCGGATCGGGGGCTTACCTCGGACATGGGCATCACCTCATGGACAGGCGCGGAGCGAACAGGGCGAGCTTGATGCGGCGGGCGCCGGACGGCGCCGGGGCATGGGCGATGCGCAGGGCGAGGACGGCGCCGACGAGGAACAGCGCGGCTTCCGCCGCGAACACGCTGCCATAGGCGTGGACCGGCGGCAGGACGAGGCGGGCGGCATCCACCGCGACGGTGCCGAGGACGCCGCCGGTGCCGAAGGCCACCCCTTGCGCCGCGCCCCACACCCCCATGCGGGTGCCGCGCTCGGCCTCGCCGCCGGCTCCCGCGAGACCCATCATCGAACCGATGGCGGCAACCGCGAAGATGCCGTTGCAGAGGCCGAGGGCGAAGACGGCGCCGCGAAGCGGAAAGTCGGGACCCGCGATGCCGCCGCCCGCGATGGCGAGGAGTGCGCCGCCCGAGCCGACGCAGCCCAAAGCCGTCCACATCTTGAGGGAACCGAGGAGAGGGCCGCCGATCCCCATGGTGAGCCCCGCCACCAGCAGCATGCCGGCGAGCACGCCGCCGTGCTGGAGCCCGGCGAGCTTCGTGGTCCCCCCCGGGGTCATCGCGAAGACGAGGCCGGCGAAGGGCTCGAGGATGAGTTCCTGTGCCGAGTAGGCCAGCATGGCGACGAAGATGAACACGGTGAAGCGGCGCGAGGCCGGCTCGGACCAGACCCTAGCGAGGACCTCCCGGAACGGCTTCTTCGCCTCGGCCTGCCGTGCGTCCCCCCCCGATCGGGTCGGCTCGATGCCCCGCACGGCCAGGGCAGCGACGAGGAACGCGAGGACCGACACCGTGCCGGAGACGGTCACGAGCCGCCCCCCGGAGAAGGGATCGAGGAAGTGCCCGGCGAGCGGCGCCGTGATGGCGAAGCCCGCGATCATCATCACCCAGACGATCGTGGCGGCCGCCCCCCGGCGGCGGTCCTCGACCCCGGTGGCGAGCAGCACGAGCAGCGAGGTGCCGGCGGCGCCCGCCCCCATCCCGACGGTGAGGAAGGACAAGACTGCCAAAGCCATGCCGGCGGCAAGATGCACCTCCGCGAGGGCCGTGGCGACGGCGGCCCCGAAACCGCCGAGAGCCAGGGCCGCCATGCCGCCGACGATCCAGGGGGTGCGCCGGCCGTGAACGTCCGAGCCGTAACCCCAACGCGGACGCAGGATCTGCACGGCGTAATGCAGTCCGACGAGGCCGCCCGGGACGATGGCCGGCAGCGCGAGTTCCACCACCATCACGCGGTTGAGGGTCGAGGTCATGAGGACCACGACGGCTCCGAGGGCGGTCTGGACGAGACCGAGACGAACGATCTGCCACCAGCTGAACGCGAACGGTGTCATTCACCGGGCCTCCTGGCGCCATCGGACGATCCACGGAAGGCTCGTCGCCAGAAGAACGCTAGTAAACGACACTCCTACGTGTCAAGTTTGATTTACAATCACGGAATCGTCGGTTCGCCGAAGCTTCACGCTTCGTCCGTGGATTCCGGTCCATCGAGGTCGCCGATCCCATAGCGGCGCAGCTTGGCGTAGAGCCCCTGGCGGCTGAGGCCGAGCATCTCGGCGGCCGAGGCGCGGTTATCGCGGGTGATGCGCAGGGCCGCCTCGATGCACAGGCGCTCGATGAGGTCCGTGGATTCCCGCACGAGGTTCTTCATGGAGACCCGCCCGACGAGTTCCGTCATCTGCTCGACGGATCGCGGCAGCTCGTGCCCGCCGGACGCCGCCGGCGCGGCCCGGCGCGGCACGGCCCGGATGGTGAAGCCGAGACACGGCTGGGCTCCGCCCTGCACCGCGACGGCAGCGACCTCGATGTCCTCCAGGGCCCCGTACTCGCCGCGAAAGCCCGTGGCGTAGTGCCGGACCGAACCGTGCTGCGCCAGGGTGGAGAACAGGGCGGCGACCTCGGTCTCGTCGCGGCCGAGCCAGCGGTCGAGGGGTTCGCCGCGCACCTGCTCCTCGGTGGCGAGTTGCGCGAGATCGAGGAAAGCCGGATTGGCGACGAGGATCCGCCGCGCCGGATC
This sequence comes from Methylobacterium adhaesivum, assembly GCF_022179065.1. Taxonomy (GTDB): domain Bacteria; phylum Pseudomonadota; class Alphaproteobacteria; order Rhizobiales; family Beijerinckiaceae; genus Methylobacterium; species Methylobacterium adhaesivum. The sequence goes on along the minus strand of NZ_BPQD01000003.1, from coordinate 84,582 downwards.
GGTGACCACGAAGCCTTCGGGCAGGTTGCGCAGGACGTCCAGAGTGCCGGCGCTCAACCGTCCCGGACCGGCATCGGCGGCCGGGTCCGGACCCGATGCCAGGCGCAGGAGCACGCTCGTGGTGCTCTCTTGGCGGAACAGGGAGGCCGAGAGCCGCACGGGACCACGCCCGTGGCCGAGATGGGCCTCGAGATCGCTCGCCTGGCCCGTGACCCGCAGGCCGGCGAACAGGGATTCGATATCTCGTGTGCTGGCCGCGTCGAACAGATCGACGGCGTCGGAGCCGACGATGCGTTTGTCGGCCTTGCCCAGGAGGCGCGCGGCGGCCGGATTGACCTCCGTGACCCGCCGCGTCGCGGCATCGACCACGAGGACCGGCTCGGCCCCGAGCTGGAACAGCAGGCGATAGCGGGTCTCGGCCCCCCGCATGCGCAGGTAGTCGCGCTCCAGGGCCTGCTGCGTCTCGGCCAGGGTCCGCTGGAGGGAGGCCATCGCCCGGAGATTGCGACCGAGGACGATGATCGGACCATCGTCCTTCAGACGCATGGCAGCGTAGCGGACGGGCAGGTCGATGCCCGTGGCCGACATGTGATTGACCTGACGCCAGCGGGTCACCGAACCCGGAGCGGCATCCCTGAGGAGGGCGGCGATCTTCGGGCGGCTCTCAACGGTGACGGTGTCGGCCCAGGGCCGGCCAAGCCAGGTCTCGCAGCCCTCGCCCACGAGATCGCTCCCGCCGAAGGCGGCATCTCGGATCACGCCATCGGCGTCGATCACGAGGGACAGATCCGTCGCGGCCGCGACCAGGAGCCCGGCGGCCTGCGCGTCGAGGGGACCGAGGGTCTCGTGAAGCGCCGCGAATGCGCCACTCGCGGCAGGAAGCGCCAGGCTGTTCAAGGTGCACCACGTCGTGATGTGGTCGGGCGGGTCTTTCAGCAGGGTCGAGCCGGAAGATCAAGCAAGCTTTCGGCAATGCTGATCGCGTGGCGGGCGTCACCTGCGGTTGCATCCGCACCGACGCATTTGCAAGAATCTGGATCGGCCGTGAAGACCGGTCCACCGACCATGACACGAACGGCGCGATTCTGCGAATGGCGTCGCAGAACACTCACGGCGCCCACGAGGTTCGGCAGCAGTGTCTCGCAGGCGAGAGACACGCCGACCATGTCGAACCACGTCGTCCGGATCCTCTGGAGCGGATCCATCTCGGGATCGCGCAGGGTGCTGGTGACGTCCCACCCGGCATCGCGGAACAGTTGCTCGACCACCGCGAGGCCGAAGCTGTGCGCTTCACCCGGACACGGCATCAGCAGGATACTGCGCCCATGCCGGTGCTGCGGAGTCTCGCCACCGAAGCGGCGGGTGATCTCGTGCATGACCCGTTGGAGGCGCCCCATGGCCACGGTGACCTCAGCGAAATCGCACAGGTCCTCCTCCCAGAGGACACCGAGGTGACGCGCCGTGGGGGCGAGGAGGTCGAGGATGAGGTTTTCGGGGGTGAACCCCTGGTCGATCAGGGCGGCGATGCGGACCTCGACCGACTCTCCGGCGGGCGCCAGCATGAGGGCACAGAAGGCGTCAATCTTCGCCGCGTCCAGAGAAATAATTCCGGATTCCGCCTTGGTTCCGGGCCGGTGGGCGATCATCAACCGGGGAATGATCTCGGCTTCGACGAGGCGGACGAGCTCGTCCCCCCAACGCGCATCGCGGTCGACCGAGCGGTGGTTCGCGGCGACAGCGGATTCGCACAGGTCCGACATCTCGGCACAGGACGTGTCGTAAGCGAAGCCTTCCGAACACTGCCTCATCTCATCCATTGGACGCTCCCAATGTTGCTGATGGCATTCTTGCTTCGCTACGATCTTAGGCGTCGAGCTTCCACATTTCAGGGCACACCGTGCCGGGATGCCTCACGGCGAGGGAGACGCTTGTGCCCCCTCGACAAGGCGCGACGATACGCTTTGGAACCATTTTGACAATCCCGATTCTATAACTATTTTGCATTCAATTCGTAAATATGAATTGACGTAAAGCTAGCTTGACACTCTTCCAGAGCCTTCCTAACCTCGCCTCATAAACCTCCGGCAAAGGGTCGGACGGGAAGAACGAGAGAGCATGGCGATGGCTCAGGGAGGGCGCCGACCGAGACAGCCCCTCTACGACGCGCAACAGCGCGCGCGCCGGGATGCCACCGCCTGGACCCTGGTTCAGGGCGTCCTGGCGCCGCTACAGTTCCTTGTCTTCCTTGGGAGTCTCGCCCTCGTCCTGCATACGCTGGCGACGGGGGAGGGCGCATGGGCGGCCAATGCTTCCATCGTCGCCAAGACCGGGCTGCTCTACGCCATCATGGTCACAGGCTCGATCTGGGAGAAGGTTGTCTTCGGGCGTTACCTGTTCGCCCCGGCCTTCTACTGGGAGGATATGGTCAGCATGCTCGTGCTGGCCCTACACAGCACCTACCTGATGGCCCTCGTGACGGGCTGGCTCGACACCGGCGGCCTGATGCTCCTGGCGCTTGCGGCCTACGCCTCCTACGCCGTCAACGCGACGCAGTTCCTCCTGAAGCTCAGGGCTGCGCGCCTCGAGACCGCGCCCGCCCTGCACCTCGATGCGGAGGGCGCACGATGAATGCCCACGTGTCCCCCCCCGCCGAGACCGGCTGCGATGTCGCCATCCGCCAGGAGCGCGGCCAGCGCGCGGTGTTCTGCGGGCTCACCGGCATCGTCTGGCTCCACCGCAAGATCCAGGACGCGTTCTTCCTTGTCGTCGGGTCGCGCACCTGCGCACATCTCGTCCAGTCCGCCGCCGGCGTGATGATCTTCGCCGAGCCGCGTTTCGCCACCGCGATCATCGACGAGCGCGATCTCGCCGGCCTCGCCTGCATGAACGAGGAGCTCGACCGGGTCACCCGCCGCCTCATCGAGCGCCGGCCGGACATCCGCCTGCTGTTCCTCGTCGGCTCCTGCCCGTCCGAGGTGATCAAGCTCGACCTGCCGCGCGCCGCCCAGCGCCTGTCGCAGAGCTTTGCCCCGGACGTGCGGGTGCTGAGCTATTCCGGCAGCGGCATCGAGACGACGTTCACCCAGGGCGAGGATGCCTGCCTCGCCGCCCTGGTGCCGGAGCTGCCCCGCGCCGAGGCGGGGGCCGCCCCGTCCCTCCTCGTGGTCGGCGCGCTCGCCGACGTGGTCGAGGATCAGTTCGCGCGCCTGTTCGATGGGATGGGGGTGGAGCGCGTCGCCTTCCTGCCGGCCCGGCGAGCCGGTGCGATGCCGTCCGTGGGACCGAACACCCGGTTTCTCCTGGCCCAGCCCTTCCTCGCCGAAACGGCGCGCGTGCTGGAAGCGCGCGGCGCGACGCGGATTCCCGCGCCGTTTCCCCTCGGCGCCGAAGGCACCACCGCGTGGCTCCGGGCGGGGGCGGACGCCTTTTCCGTCGATCCACGGCTTTTCGCCGAGGTGACCGCGCCCGGTTTGCGCCGGGCCGAGCAGGCGCTCGCCCCCTACCGGACGCAGCTCGGGGGGCGACGGGTGTTCTTCTTCCCCGATTCCCAGCTCGAACTTCCGCTCGCCCGCTTCCTGTCGCGGGAGATGGGCGCGGACCTCATCGAAGTCGGCACGCCCTACCTCCATCGCGGCCACATGGCGCCGGAACTCGCCCTGCTGCCCGCCGGCACGCAGGTGGTGGAGGGCCAGAGCCTCGACGCGCAGATGGACCGCTGCCGCGCGGCGCGCCCCGACCTCACCGTGTGCGGCCTCGGCCTCGCGAACCCCCTCGAGGCGGAGGGTCTCGCGACCAAGTGGTCGATCGAACTGCTGTTCACCCCGATCCAGGGCTACGACCAGGCGGGCGATCTGGCCGAATTGTTCGCCCGTCCCCTCGTGCGTCGCACCCGGCTGGAGGTCTGAAGGCCATGCAGCTGACGCTCTGGACCTACGAGGGCCCGCCCCATATCGGCGCCATGCGGATCGCCACCGCCATGCGGGGCCTGCACTACGTGCTGCATGCGCCCCAGGGCGACACCTACGCCGATCTCCTGTTCACCATGATCGAGCGGCGCGACGCCCGCCCGCCCGTGACCTACACCACCTTCCAGGCCCGCGACCTCGGGGCCGACACCGCGGCGATCTTCCAGGACGCCGTCTCGGCCGCCTACGAGCGATTCCGGCCCGAGGCGATGATCGTCGGAGCCTCGTGCACGGCGGAGTTGATCCAGGACGATCCCGGCGGACTCGCCCGGGCGCTGGCCCTGCCGATCCCCGTGATCCCCCTCGAACTCCCGGCTTACCAGAAGAAGGAGAACTGGGGCGCCTCCGAGACCTTCTATCGGCTCGTGCGCGCTTTGGCCGGTCCCAAGCCCCAGCTTACCTCCCGCGAGGGTCGACGCCCCACCTGCAACATCCTCGGCCCGACGGCGCTCGGCTTCCGGCATCGCGACGATCTCGTCGAGATCGAGAAGCTCCTGGCGGCGCTCGGCATCGCGGTGAACGTCGTCGCTCCCTGGGGCGCGAGCCCCGCCGATCTCGGGCGCCTGGGGGCCGCCGATTTCAACGTCGTGCTCTACCCCGAGATCGCCCGGGCGGCGGCCCAGCACCTCCAGAAAACCTTCGGCCAGCCCATGGTCGAGACCGTGCCCATCGGGGTCGGCGCCACAATCCGCTTCGTCGAGGAGGTTGCGACCCTGGCCGGCGTCGATCCGGCCCCGATTCTCGCCGGCGCGCCCTCGCGGCTCCCCTGGTATTCGCGTTCCGTCGATTCGACCTACCTCACCGGCAAGCGGGTCTTCATCTTCGGCGACGCCACCCATGCGCTCGCCATCGCGCGGGTCGCGGCCGGGGAACTCGGCTTCAAGGTGGTGGGGCTCGGCACCTACACCCGTGAATTCGCCCGGGAGGTGCGGGCGGAAGCGGCGCTGCACGGCATCGAGGCGACGATCACCGACGATTACCTCGACGTCGAGGCAGCGATCCAGGCAGCGGGGGCCGAACTCGTTCTCGGCACCCAGATGGAGCGTCACGTTGCCAAGCGCCTCGGCATCCCCTGCGCGGTGATCTCGGCACCGATGCACGTGCAGGATTTCCCCGCCCGGCACTCGCCGCAGATGGGGTTCGAGGGCGCCAACGTCCTGTTCGACACCCTCGTCCACCCCCTGATGATGGGGCTGGAGGAGCACCTGCTGGGCATGTTCCGCGACGATGCCGAGTTCCACGACGGCGCCGCGCCCTCGCACCTCGCCCGGCATGGGGCGGGACCGGACGCGCCCGCCAAAACCATCACCCCGCCACCGGTTCCCGTGCCACCCGAGGGCATCGTGGCCGCCTGGGAGGCTTCGGCCGAGAAGGAACTCAAGAAGATCCCGTTCTTCGTGCGGGCGAAGGCCCGCGCCAACACCGAACGGTTCGCTCGCGAGCGCGCCCTCTCCCGCATCACCGTCGAGACGCTGTACGATGCAAAAGCGCATTTCGGCCGCTGAGCCCATCCCCGTGCGCATCGTCATCGTGACGATGGACACGCATCTCGCGAGCTCCGTCGAACGGGCGGGCCGCACCTTGCGCCGCGAGGCTCCGGGTCTCTCCATCGTCCTGCACGCGGCGACGGAGTTCAGCACCAACGCCGAAAAACTCGCGCGCTGCCGGGCCGACATCGCGGGGGCCGACATCCTCCTTTGCGCGATGCTGTTCATGGAGGACCATTTCCAGCCGGTCCTGGCCGATCTCGCCGCCCGCCGCGACGCCTGCGACGCCCTCGTCTGCATGATGAGCGCGACGCCCGCCACCCGGCTCACCCGCATCGGCGCCTTCACCATGGACGGCAGCCAGAGCGGGCCGATGGCGCTGCTCAAGCGCCTGCGGGGCTCGCCGAAGACGCGCGCCGCCAGCACCGGCGCCGAGCAGATGAGGATGCTGAAGCGCCTGCCCAAGATCCTGCGCTTCATCCCCGGCACCGCCCAGGACGTGCGGGCCTACTTCCTCACCCTGCAATACTGGCTCGCGGGCTCGGACGAGAACGTCCTCAACATGATCCGCGCCCTGGTGGACCGCTACGCCGACGGTCCGCGCCGGATCTATCGCGGCACGCTGAAAGCCAGCCCACCCGTCGAGTACCCGGAAGTCGGGGTGTACCATCCGCGCCTGCCCGGACGGATGGGCGAGGATGCCGGCGCGCTCCCGCGAGTCCCGGAGCGGGGACATCGCGGCACGGTCGGCGTACTCGGCCTGCGCTCCTACATGCTCGCGGACAACGCCGCGCACTACGACGGCGTCATCGCCGCCCTGGAGGCGCGCGGCCTCACGGTGATCCCGGCCTTCGCCAGCGGCCTCGATGCCCGTCCGGCCATCGAGCGCTACTTCCTGAAGGACGGCGTGCCGGTCATCGACGCCCTGGTGTCGCTTACCGGCTTCTCCCTGGTCGGCGGCCCCGCCTACAACGACGCGGCGGCGGCGCAGGATATTCTCGCCCGCCTCGACGTGCCCTACATCGCCGCCCATCCGGCCGAGTTGCAGACCCTGGAGCAATGGGGCGCCTCCGACCGCGGCCTGCTGCCGGTGGAATCCACCATCATGGTGGCGATCCCCGAACTCGACGGCGCCACCGGCCCGATGGTGTTCGGCGGCCGCTCCGACAAATCGGGCGCGGCCTGCCGGGGCTGCCACGTCGCCTGCGTCTTCCCGGCGGGCGAGGACGACCGCGACATGCATGCCTGCGTCGAGCGCGCCGGAATGCTCGCCGCCCGCGTCGAGCAGCTCGTGCGCCTGCGCCGGTCGGAGCGGGCCGAACGCCGGGTCGGCATCGTGCTGTTCAACTTCCCGCCCAACGCCGGAAACACCGGCACCGCCGCCTACCTGTCGGTGTTCGAATCACTCCACCACACCCTCGCGGCCATGAGGGAAGCGGGCTACGCCGTCACGGTGCCGGAGGGCGTCGAGGCCCTGCGCGAGGCCGTGGTCACCGGCAACGCCGCTCGGTTCGGGGCGACCGCCAACGTCCACACCCGCATCCCCACCGACACCCACGTACGGCGCGAGCGGTACCTCCCCGAGATCGAGGCGCAATGGGGCCCGGCCCCGGGCCGGCAGCAATCGGACGGCGCGTCGATCTTCGTGCTGGGGGCCCAGTTCGGCAACGTCTTCGTCGGCATCCAGCCCGCCTTCGGCTACGAGGGCGACCCGATGCGGCTCCTGTTCGAGAAGGGGTTCGCGCCGACCCACGCCTTCAGCGCCTTCTACCGCTGGCTGCGCGAGGACTTCAAAGCCCACGCGCTGATCCATTTCGGCACCCACGGGGCGCTCGAATTCATGCCGGGCCGCCAGACCGGCCTCTCGGCCGCCGACTGGCCCGACCGGCTCATCGGCGACGTGCCCAACATCTACCTCTACGCCGCCAACAACCCCTCCGAGGGCGCGCTGGCCAAGCGCCGATCGGCCGCGACCCTGGTGAGCTACCTCACGCCACCCATCGCCCAGGCGGGGCTCTATCGCGGCCTCATCGACCTCAAGGGCTCCATCGAGCGCTGGCGCGGCCTGGAGCCGGAGGCGCATATCGAGCGCACCGACCTCGCAGGCCTGATCCAGGCGCAGGCGGCCGTGGTCGAGTTGTCGCCGGCCGCCCCCGCCTGGACCGACGCGGCGGCCGAGATCGGCCGCATCGGCCGCGCGGTGCTGGAACTCGAATACACCCTGATCCCGCATGGGCTCCATGTGGTCGGGGCGCCGCTCTCGGGAGCGGAGCGGGTCGACATGCTCCTCGCCATGGCGGATTCCGCCCACGGCGTCCGCCTGGAGCGCGACAGCGTCGCCGCCCTGGTGGCGGGGGCGAGCCCCGAAGCCGCCCTCAAGGCCGGCGGTCCGGTACCGAGGGCCACGGATCTCGCGATCCTGCGCGACCTCGCGACGACGGATGCTCTGCTGGACCAGGACCACGAGGTCCCCGCCCTCCTGCGGGCGCTCGATGCCCGCTTCATCCGGCCCGCCCCCGGCGGCGACCTCCTGCGCAATCCGACGATCCTGCCCACGGGCCGCAACCTCCACGGCTTCGATCCCTTCCGCATCCCGAGCGCCTTCGCGGTGCAGGACGGTGCCGCCCAGGCCCAGCGCCTCCTCGACCGCCACCTCGGGGACGGCCTGCCCCTGCCGCGTTCCATCGCCATCGTGCTGTGGGGCACGGACAACCTGAAGAACGAGGGCGGCCCCATCGCGCAGGTGCTGGCGCTGCTCGGCACGAAGCCCCGCTTCGACGGCTACGGCCGCCTCGCGGGCGCCGAACTCATTCCGCTGGAGGAACTCGGGCGGCCACGCATCGACGTGGTGATCACCCTCTCGGGCATCTTTCGCGACCTGCTGCCGCTGCAGATCAAGCTCCTGGCCGAGGCCTGCCTGCTGGCGGCCTCCGCCGACGAGCCGGTGGAGCAGAACTTCGTCCGCCTCCACGCCCTCGAATACCAGCGCGTCCACGGCGGCGACCTCGAGACGGCGGCGCTTCGAGTGTTCGGCAACGCCGAGGGCGCCTACGGCTCCAACGTCAACCACCTCGTCGAGAACGGCCGCTGGGACGGCGAGGACGAGCTCGCCGAGACCTATTCGCGCCGCAAGGGCTTCGCTTACGGCCGCGACGGGCGCCCGGTGCAGCAGGCAGCCCTGCTCGCGAGCGTGCTGGCCGATGTCGATCTCGCCTACCAGAACCTCGACTCGGTGGAACTCGGCGTCACCACCGTGGACCATTACTTTGATACGCTCGGTGGCATCAGCCGGGCGGTGAAGCGGGCCAAGGGCGGGGTCGAGGCGCCGGTCTATATCGGCGACCAGACCCGGGGCGCGGGCTGCGTCCGCTCCCTCACCGAGCAGGTCGCTCTCGAGACCCGCACCCGCATCCTCAACCCCAAATGGTACGAGGGCATGCTCGCCCACGGCTACGAGGGCGTGCGCCAGATCGAGACCCACGTGACCAACACCATGGGCTGGTCGGCCACCACGGCGCAGGTGGACCCGTGGGTCTATCGCGAGATCACCGCCACCTTCGTCCTCGATCCGGCCATGCGCGAGCGCATGGCCGCCCTCAACCCGACGGCCTCGGCCAAGGTCGCCAACCGCCTGATCGAGGCGCACGAGCGCGGCTTCTGGCAGCCCGACGCCGCCATGCTCGACGCCCTGCGCAATGCGGGCGACGAACTCGAAGACCGTCTCGAGGGTATCACCGCAGGGGTCGCAGCATGAACATCGCCATCCGGAACCCGGTCGCGTCGCGGCAACCTGAAGGAAGCGTTCAGGTCGAACTTGACCCGAACCTCAAGATCGGCACCGCCAAGGTGTTCGCCGTCTACGGCAAGGGCGGCATCGGCAAGTCCACCACCTCGTCGAACCTGTCGGTGGCGTTCTCGAAACTCGGTAAGCGCGTCCTGCAGATCGGCTGCGATCCGAAGCACGATTCGACCTTCACGCTGACGAAGCGGTTGGCCCCCACCGTCATCGATGCCCTGGAGGCTGTGCAGTTCCACTCCGAGGAACTGCGCATCGAGGATTTCGTGGCGGAGGGCTACAACGGCGTCATGTGCGTCGAGGCCGGCGGCCCGCCCGCCGGCACGGGCTGCGGCGGCTACGTCGTCGGGCAGACCGTCAAGTTGCTCAAGGAACATCATCTCCTTGAGGACACCGACGTCGTCATCTTCGACGTCCTCGGCGACGTGGTCTGCGGCGGCTTCGCCTCGCCCCTCCAGCACGCCGATCAGGCCCTCATCGTCACGGCGAACGACTTCGACTCGATCTTCGCCATGAACCGCATCGTCGCGGCGATCCACGCGAAATCGAAGAACTACAACGTCCGGCTCGGCGGCGTCATCGCCAACCGCTCGGCCAAGACCGACGAGATCGACCGCTTCAACGCCGCCACCGGCCTGGAGCGCATCGCACACTTCCCCGACCTCGACGTGGTGCGCCGCTCGCGCCTGAAGAAATCGACCCTGTTCGAGATGGAGCCGACGCCCGAACTCGTCGCCGTCACCGACGAATACATGCGGCTCGCCGCCCATCTCTGGGCCGGCGGCAAGCCGCTCTCCGCGCTCCCCATGAAGGACCGCGACCTGTTCGAATTCCTGGGCTTCGATTGAGGGCGCGCGCCATGACCAGCACCACCTACGCGACCCGCCGCTCACAGCTCACCCAATACTTCGACCGCACGGCCGTCGACGCCTGGGCGCGCCTCACCTCCGACGCGCCGGTGTCGAAGATCCGCGCCACCGTGCGGGCCGGACGCGACGCCATGCGGGAGACCCTCCTGTCGTGGCTGCCGCAAGACCTCACCGGCCGGCGCATCCTCGATGCCGGCTGCGGCACCGGGGCGCTCAGCCTCGAGGCGGCGCGGCGCGGCGCCGAGGTGGTCGCCATCGACGTCTCGCCGAAGCTCGTCGGCCTCGCCCGCGAACGCCTCGCCGAATGCCCCGAGGCGGCCCGCATCGACTTTCGCGTCGGCTGCATGCTCGACACCTCCCTCGGGCGCTTCGACCACGTGGTGGCGATGGATTCGCTGATCCATTACGCCACCCCCGACATCGTCCGGGCGCTGGCCGAACTGTCCCTGCGGACGGACGGCTCGGTGGTGTTCACCGTGGCGCCGCGCACGCCGCTGCTCACCCTCATGCACTGGACCGGCCGCGCCTTTCCCCGCGCCGACCGGGCGCCCGCCATCGTGCCCGTGGCGGAAGGAACCTTGCGCCGCCGGGTCGCCACCGAACCGGTCCTCGGCGCCTTCACCCTCGCGCGGACGCACCGGGTCAACAGCGCGTTCTACCTGTCGCAGGCCTTCGCGCTGACCCGCCGGTCCACGGACGAGAGGGGCACGCGGTGACCCGCCTCGGCGGCACCATGGCCCGGGGCCTCATGCGCCTCGGACCCGGCCTCCTGCCCTTCGCGGATGCGGCCACCGCCGAGCTGCCCCTGGGGCGCCTGCTGCGCCTCGCCCTGTTCCAGGTCACCGTCGGCATGGCCGCCGTGCTCCTCATCGGCACCCTCAACCGAGTGATGATCGTCGAACTCGACGTGCCGGCCTGGATCGTCGCCGTGATGCTGTCCCTGCCCCTCGTCTTCGCGCCGTTCCGGGCGCTGGTGGGCTTTCGCTCCGACACACACCGCTCGGTGCTCGGCTGGCGCCGGGTGCCCTACATCTGGTTCGGCACCCTGCTGCAGTTCGGGGGGCTCGCCATCATGCCCTTCGCCCTCCTCATCCTGTCGGGCGACACCACCGGGCCGGTCTGGCCCGGACACGTGGCGGCGGCCCTCGCCTTCGTCCTCGTGGGGGCGGGCCTCCACACCACCCAGACCGTGGGTCTGGCGCTCGCCACCGATCTCGCCCCCGCCCATGTCCGCCCGAAGGTGGTGGCGCTCCTGTGCGTGATGCTGCTCGTCGGCATGCTGGTGAGCGCCGTGGCGTTCGGGCTGCTTCTTGCCGACTTCTCGGCCTTGCGCCTCATCAAGGTGATCCAGGGCGCGGCCGTGGTCACCCTCGTGCTCAACGGCATCGCCCTGTGGAAGCAGGAGGCGCGCGATCCCTCCCGCACCGACCGGCACGCCCCACGCCGGACCTTCTCGCAATCCTGGGCGGCCTACGCCAACAGCGGGCTTGCCCGCCGCCGCCTCGTCGCCACGGGGCTCGGCACCGCCGCCTTCTCCATGCAGGACATCCTGCTCGAGCCCTATGGCGGCCAGATCCTGCATCTGCCCGTGGCGGCCACCACGGCGCTGACCGCGATGCTGGCGGCCGGCGGCGGCCTCGGCCTGCTGCTCGCCGCGCGCTGGCTCGGCCGGGGCGGCGACGCCTTCCGGGTGGCGGCGGCCGGGTCCGGCACCGGCATCCTCGCCTTCTCGGCGGTGATCTTCGCAGCGCCCCTCGATTCCATCCCGCTCTTCGCTCTGGGCGTCACCCTCATCGGCCTCGGCGGCGGCCTGTTCGCCCACGGCACGCTGACGGCCTCCATGGCGAAGGCCGGCCCGGAGGAGACCGGGCTGGCGCTCGGCGCCTGGGGCGCCGTGCAGGCGAGTGCCGCCGGTGTCGCCATCGCGGCGAGCGGCATCCTGCGCGATCTCGGCTCGTATCTCGCGACCTCCGGCGCCCTGGGGGAGGGAATGAACCAGCCCTCCACCGGCTACCTCATGGTCTACCACCTCGAGATCGCCCTGCTGTTCGCCACCCTCGTGGCCATCGGCCCCCTGGTCCGCGACCCCGCCGCCCGGCGGCGCGCCGGGCACGCAGGCCAGGCCCTGCCCAACCCATCCGTTTGAGAACCGGGAGACACGCCATGCCGAGAGGTGAAATCACGGGCTACGTCGACGTCGCGCAGGTGGTGCTCTACGCGTTCTGGATCTTCTTCGCCGGGCTGATCTTCTACCTGCGCCGCGAGGACCGCCGCGAGGGTTACCCCCTGGAAGCCGAGGGACTGGCGGCCGGTCGGCGCGCCTCGCCCGATCCGATCCTGATCCCGACGCCGAAGTTCTTCCGCCTCTCCGACGGCAAGGTGAAGACCGCGCCGCCGCAGGAGGGCCCCAACACCTGGAACTATCGCGGCCACAAGCACGAGGTCTGGCCCGGCGCCCCCCTCGAGCCCGAGACCGACGGCATGCACGACCAGATCGGCCCCGGCTCCTTCGCCGACCGCGACAATTCCCACGACCGCACCTGGGACGGCGACAAGCGCATCGTGCCCCTGCGGGTGGCCGAACACTTCGTGGTCCACGAGGACGGACCGAATCCCATCGGCATGACCGTGTTCGGCGCCGACCGGCAGCCCGCCGGCACCGTCTCGGATCTCTGGGTCGACCGGGGTGAATCGATGGTCCGTTACTACGAGGTCGAACTCGGAGCCGGCGGCCGGCGGGTGCTGATGCCCAACACCTTCTGCCGCACGGGTCGCTTCACCCGCACGGTGAAGACCGAGGCCCTGCTCGCCCACCAGTTCGCCGACATTCCCGCTCACGCGGATCCGGACTCCGTGACCCTTTACGAGGAGGAGCGGATCATGGCCTTCTTCGGAGCCGGCACCCTCTACGCCACCCCCGGTCGTCAGGAGGCCTACCTGTGACCCGCGCCCGCACGGCCCCCCACGGCGTTCCCGCAAATCGGTTCGACGCGCCGCCCGGCTTGCCCGCCCCCCTGCCGGCGGGCGAGCACATCCTCTGGCAGGGCCGTCCCGGCGGCCTCGCCATCGCGTACCGCGCCCTGCACATCCGTCTCGTCGGCCTGTGGTTCGCCGGACTGGCCCTGTGGGCGGCCGTACCCCCGGCGATGGAGGGCCGTGTCCTCGACGCCGCCCGCGCGGCCGGACCGACGCTCGTCGTCGGGACCGGCGCCATCGCGCTCCTTGGCCTGCTCGGCTGGCTGTCGGCCCGCACGACCACCTACACGATCACCAACCGCCGGGTGGTGATGCGGGTCGGCATCGCTCTGCCGATGACCCTCAACCTTCCCTTTAGCCTCGTGTCCGAGGCCGGCTGCCGCCATTTCTCCGACGGCAGCGGCGACCTCGCCCTCGCGGTGAAACCCGGCAACCGCATCGCCTATCTCCATCTCTGGCCGCACGCCCGGCCGTGGCACGTGACGCGCCCCGAACCGATGATGCGTTCGGTGCCGAACGCGGCGGAGGTTTCGGCGATCCTCGCCCGTGCCCTCTCGGCGGCCCGCGCGATCGACGAGGAGGCCGCCAGCCCGGTGATCCGGCGCCGCGCACGCGGCCACCGCCTCGCCACCGCCAGCTGAAGAGGGGCGCCATGAGCGGACGCACCTTGAACGCCCCCTTCGGCCGGACGAGCTGGTTTCCCATCGGCGCCGGTCTCCTCATCGCCTTCGTCCTCGGCAGCGTCGGCATCGGGCGATACGAGGGCGTCGGCCTCACCCGGATGCCACCGGCGCAAGCCGTGCGCACGCTCCGCTTCACCGCCGAGGACCGGACGGACGGCGCGATCCTCCTGCGCGACGCGGAGCGTGGCACCGCCGTCGCCACGGTGGCGCCTGGCCAGGACAACTTCATGCGGGCGACCCTGCGGGGTTTCGGGCAGGCCCGCCTCAGGGCCGGCCTCGGCCGCGAAGCACCGTTTCGCCTCACGCATTTCAACGACGGCAGCCTGCAACTCGACGACGAGCTCACGGGGCGCGCGGTCAATCTCGGGGCCTTCGGACCCTCGAACTTCGTCGCGTTCGCCCGCCTGCTGCCCGAGCCCGGAGCCGCCCGATGATCGCCTGGCTGACCAGCCGCACCAGCGTCGAGGTGCCCTGCACCGTGGAGATCGAGCAGACGCCCGAGAGTCTCCACGCCCACGTCATCCTCGACGCCGATTTCGACATCGAACCCGGCGACGAGGTCCAGGTTCACGATTCCCCCGTGAGCGTTCCTTACGGCGAGCGCCTCGTCGTCCGCCGCACCGCCACGGTGATCCGGGCGGGACGCCTGGAGCGGCTGTGGACCAAGCTCGCCGGCCACCTCGAACTCACCGAGCTCTACGAAGTCAGCTTTTCCGAGAGGAGGCGCCTGTGACCGTCTCGATCCAGCATCAGACCGTGAAGCCGAAGCTCCCCATGAACGAGGGCACGAAGGCGGCGCAGGAGACGACCTTCCTGTCGCCGCGCTTCTACACCACGGATTTCGAGGAACTTGACCGCACCGACGTCGAGCCCGTGCGGGCGGATTGGGACAAGCTCATCGCCGAGCTGCGCGCCGATCCGAACAAGCGTCACTTCACCCGCAACGCCGATTTCGACGCCGACATGTCCGGGCTCGATCCTGAACTTCGCAAGGAGTTCATGGACTTCCTGGTCTCGTCCATCACCGCCGAGTTCTCGGGCTGCGTGCTCTACGCCGAGATGCGCAAGCGCGCCAAGAACCCCGACATCCGCGAGCTGTTCGGCTTCATGAGCCGCGACGAGGCGCGCCACGCCGGCTTCATCAACGACGTGCTCAAGGATTTCGGCATCGGCGTCGATCTCGGCTTCTTGACGAAATCGAAGAAGTACACCTTCTTCCGCCCGAAGTTCATCTTCTACGCGACCTACCTCTCGGAGAAGATCGGCTACGCGCGCTACATCACCATCTTCCGCGAACTGGAGCGCAATCCCGAGCGGCGCTTCCACCCGATCTTCAAGTGGTTCGAGAAGTGGTGCAACGACGAGTTCCGCCACGGCGAAGCCTTCGCCCTGCTCATGCGCGCGAACCCGAAGCTCACGACGGGCGTGAACCGCTACTGGATCAAGTTCTTCCTGCTCGCCGTCTTCGCGACCATGTATGTCCGCGATCATTGCCGCCCGGCCTTCCACAAAGCGCTCGGCGTCGATCCCACCGATTACGACTTCAAGGTGTTCCGCATCACCTCGGAGATCTCGAAGCAGACCTTCCCCCTCACCCTCGACCTCGAGAACCCGAAGTTCAAGCGGGCCCTCGACCGGCTGCTGGCCTGCTCCAACGGCATCGCCGACGCCAAGGCGCGGGGCGGGCTCGTGGGCAAGCTCAAGCACGGGGCCTGGATCGCGGCCTCGGCCGTCAACTTCGCCCGACTCTACGCCCTGCCGACCCTCGACAACCCGATGCCGGCCGAAATCCGCCTCGAGCCGGTCTGGTAGGTCATGGCCGCCTACGCCGTTCCGGCTCTCTACGCGGTGGTGATCTGGTGGTTCTCCACCGGGCTCATCATCCTGCTCGACCACCGGCCCCGCTCCACCCATCCCTGGAGCATGGCGGTCGGGACCCTGATCCTGGCCGCCGCCCTGTGGGCCATCGGGGCCAGCGCCACCGACACCAGCGAGGCGGGCGCCTACACGGCCTTCACCGGCGCGCTCCTCGTCTGGGGCTGGCAGGAGATGAGCTACTACATGGGCTTCGTCTCGGGGCCGCGCACCGAGGCCTGCCCGCAGGGCGCGCGGGGCTTTGCCCGCTTCCGCGCGGCTTTGGCGACCAGCCTGTGGCACGAGGCGGCGATCCTCCTCGGGGGGGCGGCCATCCTCGGCCTCACCTGGGGCGGCCCCAATCGTTTCGCCCTGTGGACCTACCTCATCCTCGCGGGCATGAACCTCTCGGCCCGGCTCAACATGTTCCTCGGCGTCCGCAACCTCAACGCCGAGTTCCTGCCGGCGCATCTCGCCTACCTCGCCGGTTTCCTGCGCAACCGGCCGATGAACCCCCTGTTCCCGGTCTCCGTGGCGCTCGCAGGGTTCGGGACTGTGTGGCTGGCACAGGCCGCCCTGGGGGAGGGGATCGACGCCCACGAACTCGTCGGCTTCACCATCGTCGCCACCCTGATGGCGCTCGCCACCTTGGAGCACGGCTTTCTCATGCTGCCGCTGCCCTCGGCCGCCCTGTGGCAGTGGAGCCTGCCGGGGAGGGGCGCCGATGCCACGCCCGTGCCGGCGCGGGGCGCCGTCGAGTACGGCACGGCCGCACCGGCCCCGACCCTCGCGACCCGTAGCCGGGACGTCCCCGAAACCACCGGGTGAGCACAGCATCGCGTAGACGAGCACGAGATCGGGCAGAGACCACGCACAAGAAACGGGAAGGGGACAGGTCATGAACTACGAAGACTTCTTCGCCGCAGAACTCGGTGGCCTCCACCGCGAGGGCCGTTACCGGGTGTTCACGGATCTCGAGCGCCACAACGGCCGCTTCCCCCATGCCACCCACCACACCCCCGGCGGCACCCGGCCCGTGACCGTGTGGTGTTCCAACGACTACCTCGGCATGGGCCAGCACCCGGCGGTGCTCGCGGCCATGCACGAAGCCCTCGACCGCTGCGGCGCCGGGGCCGGCGGCACCCGCAACATCTCGGGCACCAACCATTATCACGTGCTCCTGGAGCGGGAGCTGGCCGACCTCCACGGCAAGGAGGCCGCCCTCCTGTTCACCTCCGGCTACGTCTCGAATTGGGCCGCACTCGGCACCCTCGCGGGCCGGCTGCCGAACTGCGCCGTGTTCTCTGACGCGGAGAACCATGCCTCCATGATCGAGGGCATCAAGGCGAGCCGGGCCGAGCGCCACATCTTCCGCCACAACGATCCGGAGGACCTCGACCGCAAGCTGCGCCTCTTCGATCCGGCCCGGCCGAAGCTCGTCGCCTTCGAGTCGGTCTATTCCATGGACGGCGACATCGCCCCCATCGCGGAGATCTGCGACGTCGCGGAGGCGCACGGCGCGCTCACCTATCTCGACGAGGTGCATGCAGTCGGCCTCTACGGCGCACGCGGCGGCGGCATCTCCGAGCGCGACGGCCTCGCCCACCGCCTCGACGTCATCGAGGGAACGCTCGGCAAGGCGTTCGCGGTGCATGGCGGCTACATCACCGCCTCGGCCAAGCTGTGCGACTTCGTGCGCAGCTTCGCGTCGGGCTTCATCTTCACCACGTCGCTGCCGCCGGCCGTGGCGGCGGGAGCGGCGGCGAGCATCCGCCACCTCAAGGCGAGCGGCATCGAGCGCGCCCGGCATCAGGAGCGGGTGGCGACGGTTCGGGCGCGGCTCGACGCGGCCGGCATTCCGTATCTCGCCAACGACAGCCACATCGTGCCGGTGATGGTCTGCGATCCGGTGCTGTGCAAGGCGATCAGCGACACCCTGCTCGACGAGTTCGGCATCTACGTCCAGCCGATCAACTATCCCACGGTCCCGCGCGGCACCGAACGCCTGCGCATCACCCCGTCGCCGCTGCACACGGATGCCGACATCGACCATCTGGTGGATGCCCTCAGCGCCATCTGGGGCCGCATGGGCGTCGAGCGCGCGGCCGCCGAGTAGACGGACGCCCCCCTCCGCAGGGCAGGCGGCAGGGGCCGCGCACCACACGTCGAGGCAACGGGAGATCGAACCCATGATCGTCAACGGATCGACCCGCGCGATGTCCCGTGAGCCGGCCCGCGTCCCGCCCCTCGCCCCGGAGGCCGATGCGATCCGGGCACCGGGACGCACGACAGTCCCCCGGCCGGACGCCGAGCCGCATCCGGCCCCGCCCACCTTCCCGTTCTCGGCCATCGTCGGTCAGGACGAGATGCGCCAGGCGCTCCTCATCGCGGCCGTGGACCCCTCCGTCGGTGGCGTTCTCGTGTTCGGCGACCGCGGCACCGGCAAGTCGACGGCGATCCGGGGCCTGGCCGCCCTGCTGCCGCCGATGCGGGCGGTGGCGGGGTGTCCCTATGCCTGCGATCCCGCCCGCCCCGGCGACCTGTGCCATCGTTGCCGGGACCATGCCGGCGGCCTCGAGACCCACATCGTCCCGGTGCCCGTGGTGGACCTGCCCCTCGGCGCGACGGAGGACCGGGTGGTGGGCGCCCTCGACCTCGAACGGGCCCTGACCCAGGGACAGAAGGCGTTCGAGCCGGGCCTGCTGGCGCGCGCCAACCGGGGTTTCCTCTACATCGACGAGGTCAATCTGCTGGACGATCACCTCGTGGACCTCCTCCTCGATGTCGCGGCCTCGGGCGTGAACACCGTCGAGCGCGAGGGGTTGAGCATCCGCCATCCCGCCCGCTTCGTGCTGGTGGGCAGCGGCAACCCGGAGGAGGGGGAATTGCGCCCCCAGCTCCTCGACCGCTTCGGCCTCGCCGTCGAGGTGACGACGCCGACGGACCTCCCCACGCGGATCGACGTGGTGCGCCGACGCGATGCCTACGAGCGTGATCCGGCGGCGTTTCGCGCCGCCTATGCGGAGGCCGATCGCGCCATCCGCGACACCCTGACCCAAGCCCGCGCGCACCTGCCATCCCTCACCGTGCCGGACGCAACCCTGGAAGCGGCGGCGCGCCTGTGTCTCGCCCTCGGGACGGACGGCCTGCGCGGCGAACTCACCCTTATGCGCACGGCTCGGGCGCTCGCCGCCTTGGAGGGCGCCGAGACCATCGGCCTCGATCACCTCGCCCGCATCGCCCCGGCTTCGCTGCGCCACCGCCTGCGCCGCAATCCGCTGGACGAATCCGGCTCCACTGCCCGCGTCACGCGCGCCGTCGCGGAGGTACTCGCGCCGTGACGGCCTGGGCCGATGCCCTGCTGGTGGCGCGCCTCGCGGCGGCCGATCCGCACGGGACCGGCGGCGTCGTGGTGCGGGCTGGGGTGGGGCCCGTGCGCGAGACCTGGCTCGCCGCCCTGCGAAACGCCCTGCCGGCGGCGCTCCCGATCCGGCGGATGCCGGGCAGCATCACCGATGCGCGCCTGCTCGGGGGCCTCGACCTGCCGGCCACCCTCGCGGCCGGGCGCCCCGTCGCCGAGACCGGCCTCCTGGCCGAGACCCATGGCGGTCTCCTCGTCGTCCCCATGGCCGAGCGCCTGTCGCCGGGCCACGCCGCCCACCTCGCGGCCGTTCTCGATGCGGGCGCCGTACGGGTGGAGCGCGACGGCCTCGGCCGGTGCTGCCCGGCCCGCCTCGGCGTGATCCTCCTCGACGAGGGCCAGGGCGACGAGGCCGTGCCAGAGGCGCTGTGCGACCGCCTCGCCTTCCGGATCGACCTCACGGACATCCCTTGGCGCGACGCGGTCCCGCTGGAAGACCCGTGCGTGGCGGACCCCGGCCCGCCGGACGCGGACGCGCTGGCCGCCCTATGCCGGGCCGCCGATGCCCTCGGCATCGCCTCCCTGCGCGGGCCGCTCCTGGCCGCGCGGGTCGCGCGCCTCCTGGCGCGCCTTGCGGGTCGCGACGCTCCGGGCGAACACGACACCGTGCTGGCCGCCCGCCTCGTCCTCGGCCCGAGGGCGACGCGGATGCCCGAGCCGGTGCCCGAGGCCGACGCGCCGGAGACGGACCCCGATGCGGCGCCCGAGCCGGAATCAGGTGCCGGACAGGACGATCAGAATCCCGCCCCCCTCGACGAGCGCATGATCGAGGCCGTGCGCAGCGCCCTGGCACCCGGCCTCCTCGCCGGCCTCCTCGCAGCGGGGGCGCGCCCGCGCCAGCCCCAGGCGGGCAAGGCGGGCGCCCCCGCCGCGTCGCCCCGAGCGGGCCGTCCCATGGGCGCGCGGGCCGGCGATCCGCGCCACGGGCGCCTTGCCCTCGTCGAGACGCTACGTGCCGCCGCGCCCTGGCAGCGCCTGCGCCAGGGTGCGGGCGAGCCCCGACGCATCCGGATCCGGCCGCAGGATCTGCGCGTCACCCGCTTCGTCCAGCGCACGCAGACCACGACGATCTTCGCCGTCGATGCCTCGGGCTCGGCCGCCCTGGAGCGCCTCGCCGAGGCCAAGGGCGCCGTCGAGCTGCTGCTCTCGGAAGCCTATATCCGCCGCGACTGTGTCGCCGTCCTGGCGTTTCGCGGGATGGGCGCGGAGGTGATCCTGCCGCCGACGCGGGCGCTTGCCCGGGCCCGGCGCGGTTTGAGCGCCCTGCCCGGGGGCGGGGGCACGCCCCTCGCCGCCGGCCTCGACGCGGCCGCCGAACTGGCCCGGACCGTGCGGCGGGGCGGGGGCACACCTGTCGTGGTGGTTCTCACCGACGGGCGCGCCAACGTCGCCCGCTCGGGGCCGACCGGCCGGGCGCAGGCGGGCGCCGATGCCCTCTCGGCCGCCGCCGGGTTGCGCGCGGATGGGGTGCGCACCATCCTCATCGACACCGCCGCCCGGCCGCAGGACACCGCCCGCCGCCTCGCCGAGGCCATGGGGGGGCGCTATCTCCCGCTGCCCTACGCCGATGCGGGGGCGATGAGCGCCGCCATCCGGGCGGCGACCTGAGGACAGACCCATGCCCGCGCCGAGCGACCGACCCGTCTGGGAGCGTGAAGGCGCGGACTGGCCCCACCGCGAGGCCAGCCGCTTCGTCGCCGCCTCCGGCCTGACCTGGCACGTCCAGACCTTTGGAAGTCGGGACGCCCCCGCGCTCCTGCTCCTGCACGGCACCGGGGCGGCAACCCATTCCTGGCGGGGCCTCGCGCCCCTGCTGGCGCAGGATTTCTTCGTGGTGGCGCCGGACCTGCCCGGCCACGGCTTCACCGACCCGCTGCCGGCCGCCCGCCTGTCCCTGCCCGGCATGGCGGCGGCGATCGGCGAGCTCCTCTCGACCCTCGGGGTGGCACCGGACATCGTGGTCGGGCACTCCGCCGGCGCCGCCCTCCTCGTCCGCCTCTGCCTCGACGGGTTGGAGCCCCGCCACCTCGTCGCCCTCAACGGCGCCCTGACGCCGTTCCCCGGCCTCGCCGCGGTACTGTTTCCGGGGCTCGCCCGGATGCTGTTCCTCAACCCGGTCACCCCGCGACTCTTCGCCTGGACCGCCGACCGCCCGGCGGTGGAGCGCCTGATTCGCGGCACCGGCTCACGCCTCGACGCCCAGGGACTCGATCTCTACCGGCGCCTGTTCCGCTGCCCCGGCCACGTCGGCGGGGCGCTCGGCATGATGGCGAACTGGGATCTGGCCACCCTCGACCGCGCGCTTCCTCGACTCACCGTGCCAACAACCCTGGTGGTGGGTGGAGACGACCTGGCGATCTCGCCGGACACCGCTTTCGCCCTGCAGAAGCGCCTGCCCCACGCCCGGGTGGAATTGCTGCGCAACCTCGGCCACCTCGCGCACGAGGAGGCACCCGAGACGGTCGCCCGTGTGATCCGCCAGCTCAGTTCGAGCCCGGCCGAGGCCGCGTCCTAAAACAAGCCTTGCCTCACGTCGCGGACGCGGATTAGTGTCAGGTTATGTTGACACTCGCCGACATGCCGAACACCGCGACGAACCAGGATCCCCGTCCGCACGCGGTGGTGATCGGGTCCGGTTTCGGAGGTCTGGCGGCTGCCATCCGCCTCGGCGCCCGGGGCTATCGGATCACGGTGCTGGAGCGCCTTGAGCAGCCCGGCGGCCGGGCCCGCGTCCACCGCCAGGACGGCTTCACCTTCGACGCCGGCCCCACCATCGTCACGGCGCCGTTCCTGTTCGAGGAGCTGTGGCGCCTGTGCGGCCGGCGCATGGACGAGGACGTGACCCTCGCGCCCATGCGACCGTTCTACCGCATTCGCTTCGATGACGGCGCCACCTTCGACTACAGCGGCGACATCGCCGCCATGCGGGCGGAGGTGGCCAAATTCTCCCCCGACGACGTCGCCGGCTACGAGGCCTTCATGGCCCGGTCCGAGGCGATCTGCCGGGTCGGATTCGAGGAACTCGGCCACGTGCCGTTCTCGTCGGTCACCGACATGCTGCGGATCATGCCGAGCCTGCTGCGCCTCGGCGGCCACCGCTCCGTCTACGATCTCGTAGCCAGCTACATCCGCGACGAGCGCCTGCGGACGATCTTCTCCTTCCACCCGCTCCTCATCGGCGGCAGTCCGTTCCGGGCGAGCGCGATCTACTGCCTCATCGCCCATCTGGAGCGGCGCTGGGGCGTCCACTTCGCCATGGGCGGCACCGGGCGCCTCGTCGACGGCCTGTGCGACCTCATCCGGGGGCAGGGGGGAACGCTGCGCTGCGGCGCCGACGTTGCCCGCATCACCGTGACGGGCGGCAAGGCCACGGGCGTCACCCTGGCGAACGGGGAAACGGTTCCGGCCGACATCGTGGTGTCGAACGCCGATTCGGCTTTCACCTACGGGACATTGCTCGGTGGAAAGGCCCGTCGGTGGAGCGCTGGGCGGCTCAAGCGCGCTCATTCCTCCATGGGCCTGTTCGTCTGGTACTTCGGCACCAACCGGAAATATCCGGACGTGGCCCATCACACCATCCTGATGGGCCCGCGCTATCGCGGCCTCATCGACGACATCTTCACCAAAAAGCACCTCGCGAAGGATTTCAGCCTCTATCTGCACCGGCCGACCGCCACCGACCCCCTGCTGGCCCCGCCCGGATGCGACGCCTTCTACGTGCTGTCGCCGGTGCCGAACCTTGACGGCGGCCAGGACTGGACGGCGCTGGCCGAACCCTACCGGCAGGCCATCGCCCGGCATCTCGAGGCGACCGTGATGCCGGGCCTCTGCGAATCCCTCGTCACGTCGAAGGTGACGACGCCCAACGACTTCGCCCACGATTTCCTGAGCTATCGCGGCTCGGGCTTCGGCCTCGAACCGGTGCTGACGCAATCGGCCTGGTTCCGGCCGCACAACGCCTCGGAGGGGGTGCGCAACCTCTTCCTCGTCGGGGCCGGCACCCATCCGGGCGCCGGGCTCCCCGGCGTCCTCTCCTCTGCCCGAGTCCTCGATTCCGTGGTGCCGGATGCGCGTGTCTTCGCCTGAGGCCGTCAGGCCGTCCTTCTGGGCCGTGCCGGAACCCGACCGACCGCCCCTCTGGGCGACGCCCCATGCCGACGCAGCCGACCGGGCGGCTTGCCGGAACGCCATCCGGGCGGGCTCGCGCAGCTTCTTCGCCGCCTCGGCCCTGCTGCCGGCCCAGGTCCGGCGCCCGGCCTACGGGCTCTATGCCTTCTGCCGCCTGTCCGACGACGCCGTGGACTGCGTGGCGCCCGGGGCCCGGGCGGCGGCCGTGACGCGCCTGTCCGCACGCCTCTCGCGCGCCTATGACGGGCGCCCCGCCGATGCCCCCGCCGACCGGGCGCTGGCCGACCTCGTCGTCGCCCACGCGATTCCGCAGGCCCTGCCCCTCGCGCTCATCGAGGGGCTGGCCTGGGACGGGGAGGGACGGCGCTACGCGACCCTGTCCGACCTCACGGCCTATGCCGCGCGGGTCGCGGCCAGCGTCGGCGCGATGATGACCCTGATCATGGGGTCACGCGACCCGGGCGTCCTCGCCCGGGCCTGCGACCTCGGAATCGCCATGCAGTTCACCAACATCGCCCGGGATGTCGGCGAGGATGCCCGGGCCGGCCGCCTCTACCTGCCCGTCGACTGGCTGAAGGAGGCCGGCATCGACCCGGACGCGTTCCTGGCCGATCCGCGCCCGAGCCCGGCCCTGGCCGGGGTGGTCGCCCGCCTGCTGGCGGCCGCCGACCTTCTCTACCTCCGCTCGGAGGCGGGACTCTCGGGCCTGCCGCACACCTGCCGCCCGGCGATCCGCGCGGCCCGGCTCATCTATGCCGAGATCGGCCGTGAGTTGGAACGTCAGGGCCTCGACCCGGTGGGAAGCCGCGCCCGGGTCGGGGGGCGGCGCAAGGCGGCGCTCCTCGCCCGCGCCCTGATACCGTCCTTCGCCGACGGGGCCGATCGGGCCGCGCCGCCGCTGCCCGAGGTCGCCTTCCTCGTGGAGGCCGTGGCCACCCAACCGGTCGCGACCGGGCCGGCCTGGTGGGACATGCCCGGCCAGATCGCCCGCGTCCTCGACCTCGTCGAGGCCCTACGCGAACGCGAGACCTTTTCGAGCCCGGCGTTCGCGCCCGAGGGTGCGTCGCACGCCGCCTCGTGAGCGATTCGCTCTTCGCCGCCCTCGATATCGGCCTCGTCTTCGCCCTGGCCCTCGGCTTGGCGATCTGGCAGCTCATGGTGCTCAAGCGCGGCATCCGGGCGGATCGCGAGCGGAATCGGGCCGACGGACCGGAGTGATACGATGTCCGCTTGATCACTTCGGATCGAGCGGGCGCGACAGTCTCCCTCTCCTTTCAGGAGAGGGAGACTGCGAGTCACCACATTACCGAACGGATCAGGCGGAAAACGTATGACCCGCCGGAGGATGCTCCAAGGGCGTCGCGTCACGCCAACGGGCGCGGCATCCGGAACGGCAGCATCAGGCGCACCAGGGGGTTCTTGAACCGGTCCAGCGAGAGGCTCTCGTGGACCGGCCGCACGGCCTGCCCGCAGAGCCGCGTCTCCAGAAGGGAGCGGGCATAGAACGGCGTGTCCTCGAAGGTGCGCGCCACCCGGGCCTGCCCGTCGTCGCTGCGGGTCGAGCGGGGGATGCGCCACAGGCGGGTGGGCGGCAGGGCGGCGGGGCGCGGCGGGTCCATCTCGCGCCGCGCGCCCGTGGAATCGAACCGCAGGGACAGGTTCTGGGTGGTGCCGTCGCGCCGCCGCACGTCGTAGAGGATCGCGGCGCCCTGGTTGAGGTCGGCCCGGCACCAGGTCCAACTGGTGAAGGCGTCCTCCAGGGGCGTGTCGCCGTGGTTGGTGTCGAAATACGCCGTGCCGCTCCAGGCCAGAGTCGGCTCGGTGAGCGCGACCTCGACGGGGGAGGACGGCGCCATCGGCCACCAGCGATGCTGCCCGCGCGCATCGAGGGTGAACGGGCCCGGCGTCAGGCCGGTGGGGCGCACCCGCACGGTGCCGCGCACCCGCGAGGGAATCGGCGCCGTCACCTCGTCGAGGTTGATGGTCAGCGTCGTGCCGTCCCATTCGAGATCGCTCGGACCGATGGCGAGGTGCGTGGCGTCCCGCGACACGGCCCGGCGCCCGCGCTCGGTCATGCAGAAGCGGTTCGACCGCTCCCCGTAGAGCACGACGTTGACGGCGCAGTGCCGGAACGGGTCACGTCTCGGGTCCCACGCATAGTACGGCGAGAACACGGAACCGATGAAGGCGATGATGGTCAGCCCCTGGCGGCCGTCGTCGCTCAGGGCGTCGACATACCACCAGACGTAGCCGCCCCGGCCGACCGGCGTGTCGAAGCGCGGGCGGTGGCCCGGTCC
The DNA here is from genome assembly GCF_022179065.1 of Methylobacterium adhaesivum. Lineage (GTDB taxonomy): Bacteria > Pseudomonadota > Alphaproteobacteria > Rhizobiales > Beijerinckiaceae > Methylobacterium > Methylobacterium adhaesivum. The sequence goes on along the minus strand of NZ_BPQD01000003.1, from coordinate 59,106 downwards.
GCCAGCAGCCTGTCCGCCGCGAGCCGCCCCGACTGGGCCGCCATCGGCACCCCCGGCCCCGGATGGACGCTGCCCCCCGCCAGATACAGGCCCGGAACCGCCGTCCGCGCCCCCGGCCGCCGGAACGACGCCATCCACCCGTGCGAGGCCCGGCCGTAGAGGGCGCCCCCCGTCCCCGGAAACAGCGCCCCGAACTCCGCCGGCTGCGTCGTCACCGTCGCGGGCGTGTCCGTCAGCCTCAGCCCGCAGGCTCCCAGACGGCGATGCAGGGCGCTCGTGCATGTGGCGATCTCCGGAGGGGTGAAGGTGCCGCCCGCCGGTGCGTTGACGAGGCAGAGCAGGCGTTCGGCCCCGGATTCCCCGGGCGCGACATCGCCCCGGTCCTGGGCGCAGACATAGACCGTGGGGTCGGCGGGAAGCCGTCCCCGGGCGATACCGTCGAACTCGGCGGCGTAGTCGCCGGAGAAGAAGACCGTGTGGCGCAGGAGCGGGAAGCCTTCGGCGCGGGCGTTCATGCACAGGGTCACGGCCGAGAGGGAGCGGTCGCCCGGCGCAACCGGCTCGGCACCCCGCGCGGCCTCGGCGCCGAGGAGACCGTCGGCCAGGGCCGCCGCGTCGGCGTTGCAGATGACGGCCTCCGCCGGGAGGCGCTCGCCGGTGTCGAGGTCCACGCCGGTGACGCCGGCGCGGTCGGTGACGATGCGCGCCACGTGGGCACCGTAGCGCAGGTGCGCGCCGCGCTCGGCGGCGAGATCCGCCACCGCCCGGGCGAGGGCGCTGAGGCCGCCCGCCACGTGCCAGACGCCTTGTGATTCGACATGGGCCACGAGCATCAGCGTCGCGGGCGCCCGGAACGGCGAGGCGCCGCAATAGGTGCTGTAGCGCGCGAACAGCTGACGCAGGCGCGGATCGGCGAAGTCGTCGCCGAGCGCCGACCACAGGGTGGTGAAGGGCTGGATGCGCCAGAGATCGCCAAGCCCCGACAAGCCGGCCCGGCGGGTGAGGGCGAAGGGGCTCGGGCGCTGCCCCCGGATGAACGGCCCCTCGAGGGTCCGGTAGACCGCCGCGGCCCGGGCGCGGAACCGGTCGTAGCCCTCGGCCTCGCGCGGCCCCGCAAACGCCCCGATGGCATCGCGGGAGGCGCGCGGATCGGCGAACAGGTCGAGGTGGCCGTCCGGCCCCCAGGCATGCCGGGCGAGGATCGCCGCCGGGTTGAGCACCACACGGTCGTCGAGGCTGGCGCCGCATTCCGAAAAGATCTCGTCGAGGACCCAGCGCATGGTGAACACCGTGGGTCCGGCCTCCACGGCCCGACCCTCGACGGGGACGCTGCGCATCTTGCCGCCCGGATGCGCGGCCCGTTCCAACACGGTCACGTCGAGGCCCGCATGGGCGAGCCGCAGGGCCGCCGTCAGACCACCGATCCCCGCCCCGATCACCACCACCCGCACGTGTCGGCTCCTTCGTCGTCGAAACCGCACCTTGACGAGTGTCAATATTATCTGACACTTTCAAATGGCAAGTTAAAAAGACACTCAGCATTCGGGAGAGACGTCAGATGGATGCCAACCGTCGCATCGAACGTGCCCTCGACGCCGCCGTCGCCCACGCAGAGGCCCCCGGTGCTCCGCCGCTCCTCGCCGAGGCCATCCGCTACGCCGTGTTCCCGGGTGGTCACCGCATCCGGCCGCGCCTCTGCCTGTCCGTGGCACGGGCCTGCGGCGACGACGATCCGGCGGCGTCGGACGCGGCGGCGGCGGCCATCGAACTGCTGCACTGCGCCTCCCTCGTGCACGACGACCTGCCGTGCTTCGACGACGCCCCCCTGCGCCGGGGCCAGCCCTCGGTCCACGCGGCCTTCGGCGAGCCTCTCGCGGTGCTCACGGGAGATGCCCTCATCGTCTCGGCCTTCGAGACCCTGGCGCGCGGCGCGGCGCGCTCACCCCAGCGGCTGGCTGCCCTCGTCGGCCTCGTCGCCCGCGCCGTCGGCTCGCCCAACGGCATCGTAGCCGGCCAAGCCTGGGAATCCGAGCCCACCGTGGCCCTCTCCGAGTACCAGCAGGCCAAGACCGGCGCCCTGTTCGCCGCCGCCACCGTCACGGGCGCGGCGGCGGCCGGCGCACCGGCCCTGCCGTGGCGCCTCCTCGGGGAATGCCTCGGCGAGGCCTATCAGGTCGCCGACGACCTGCGCGACGTCGCCTGCCGTCAGGAGGAGGTCGGCAAGCCGGTCGGCCGCGACGCCACCCTCGGCCGGCCCAACGCCGCAGCCCTCCTCGGCATGGGCGGGGCCCTCGCCCGCCTCAAGCGCCTCGCCCGCGAGGCCGTGGAGGTGATCCCGGCCTGCCCCGGCGCCGATGCCCTGCGGGCCGAGATCGAGGCGCAGACCCGGCTGTTCCTTCCGGCAGGCCTCGTGCGGGAACTGGCCTGACGGCGGACGGCGCGACCATCATGGCCCCCCCGCCAGGGACCGCCTCGGCCGCGAGCCTGGACGAGCGCCGCAACGACGGCCCCCCCCAGAAGAACTCGTGGCGGGCGCGCTGGCGGGCCTTCCGCACCCGCACCATCGCCAGGCCCGGCTTCCAGCGCTGGGCCGCCGGCTTTCCCCTGACGCAGCGGATCGCCCGGGCGAACACGAAGGCCCTGTTCGATCTCTGCGCCGGCTTCGTCTATTCGCAGACCCTGTTCGCCTGCGTGCGCCTCGACCTGTTCCGGATCCTCGCCGACGCGCCCCTGGGGCCGGAGACCGTGGCCGCCCGCACCAGCCTCGCACCGGCCCGGGCCGAACGCCTTCTCAAGGCGGCAACGGCCCTCGACCTCCTCGTCCGCCTGCCCGACGGCCGCTTCGCCCTGGCCGACCTCGGCGCCGCGCTCATCGGCAATCCCTCCGTCGCGGCGATGATCGAGCATCACGCGCTGCTCTATGCGGATCTCGCCGACCCCGTCGCGCTCCTGCGCGGCGAGACCGGCCCGACCCACCTGTCGCGCTACTGGGCCTACGCGGAGGCGGCGCGCGGCGATCCCGCGAACGCGGAACCGGTCGCCGCCTACGGCGCCCTGATGGGGGCGTCGCAGGACCTGATCGCGGGGGACATCCTCGACGCCTACCCGCTGCGGGATCATCGCCGCATCCTCGATGTCGGCGGCGGGGAGGGCGCCTTCCTAAAGGCGGCCGCCCGCCGCGCGCCCGGCCTCGACCTGATGCTGTTCGACCTGCCAGCCGTGGCGGCGCGGGCGGAGACGTCCTTCACCGAAGCGGGCCTGGACGCGCGCGCAAAAACCTTCGGGGGCGCCTTCCCGGACGATCCCCTGCCGCACGGGGCCGACCTCGTCTCCCTCGTGCGGGTGGTCCACGACCACGACGATGCCAAGGTCCGCGCCCTCCTGCGCGCCGTCCACGCGGCTTTGCCCCCGGGCGGCACCCTCCTCATCGCCGAACCCATGGCCGGCACACCCGGAGCCGAGGCCATGGCCGATGCCTATTTCGGCTTCTACCTCCTCGCCATGGGCACCGGCCGCTGCCGCACCGCCGCCGAGCTGGCCCGGCTCCTCGCCGAGGCCGGCTTCGGTGAAATCCGCGAGGTCGCGACGCGTCGCCCGCTCCTGACCCGACTGCTGGTGTCGCGTCGATTGGACACTCCATTGTGTAAGTAATGCTTGACGAATAGCAGTGTCTATCTAGGATGACATATGGGCCGCACTTCGACGGCTTCCGCGACGAGGGGAGGCGGGAATCATGCGAGCGCGTGCCATCGTCCTCCGCGAGCCGGAACGGATCGCCCTCGCCACCCTCACCCTCGATGCCCCCGGCCCGGCCGACGCCGTGGTAGCGGTCGCCTGGAGCGGCATCAGCACCGGCACGGAACGCCTGCTCTGGTCGGGCCGGATGCCGACGTTTCCCGGCATGGGCTATCCCCTGGTGCCGGGCTACGAATCCATCGGCACCGTGATCGAGGCCGGGGCGGAATCCGGCGTCCGGGTCGGGCAGACCGTGTTCGTGCCGGGCGCTCGCTGCTTCGGGCCGGTGCGCGGCCTGTTCGGGGGGGCGGCCTCGCATCTCGTCAGCGCCGGCGCCCGCCTCGTGCCCCTCGACCCCGCCCTGGGTGAACGCGGCATCCTGTTCGCCCTGGCGGCGACGGCCCGGCACGCCCTCGGCGCCGTCGCGTCCGGCCCCTCCCTCATCGTCGGTCACGGCGTGCTCGGACGGCTGCTGGCCCGCCTCACCGTGGCGGCCGGCGGCGCCCCGGTGGTGTGGGAAACCGATCCCATCCGCGCCGGGGGAGCCGAAGGCTACGCCGTACTCCACCCGGAGGCCGACACGCGACGCGACTACGCCACCATCACGGATGCCAGCGGCGATGCCGGCCTCCTCGACACCCTGATCGGGCGCTTAGGGGCCGGCGGCGAGATCGTGCTCGCCGGATTCTACGAGGCGCCCCTCGCCTTCAGCTTTCCCCCCGCCTTCCTGCGCGAGGCCCGCATCCGGGTCGCGGCGCAATGGAAGCCGGAGGACCTCTCGGCCGTCACGGCCCTCGTCGCCTCGGGGCGCCTGTCCCTCGACGGTCTCGTCACCCATCGCCAGCCCGCCGCCAACGCGGCGCAAGCCTATCGCACGGCCTTCGGCGAGCCCGCCTGCCTGAAGATGATCCTGGATTGGAGTGCCGCATGAACATGCAGCTGAACGGCGCCGCCCTGAAGGCATCCGAGGCCCTGCGCGCCGAGGCCGGCATCGAGCCGGACCCCGTGCCCGTGGCCGCCACCAAGGCGACGCAGATCATCGCGATCTACGGCAAGGGCGGCATCGGCAAGTCGTTCACGCTGGCCAACCTCAGCTACATGATGGCCCAGCAGGGCAAGAAGGTTCTGCTCATCGGCTGCGACCCCAAGAGCGACACCACGTCCCTGCTCTTCGGCGGCCGCGCCTGCCCGACGATCATCGAGACCTCGACGAAGAAGAAGCTCGCCGGGGAAGCCGTCGCCATCGGCGACGTCTGCTTCAAGCGCGACGGCGTCTACGCCATGGAACTCGGCGGGCCGGAGGTCGGGCGCGGCTGCGGCGGGCGCGGCATCATCCACGGCTTCGAACTCCTGGAGAAGCTCGGCTTCCACGAATGGGGCTTCGACTACGTCCTGCTCGACTTCCTCGGCGACGTGGTCTGCGGCGGCTTCGGCCTGCCCATCGCCCGGGACATGTGCCAGAAGGTCATCGTCGTCGGCTCCAACGACCTCCAGTCGCTCTACGTCGCCAACAACGTCTGCTCGGCGGTGGAATACTTCCGCAAGCTCGGCGGCAATGTCGGGGTCGGCGGTCTCGTCATCAACAAGGACGACGGTACCGGCGAGGCCCAGGCCTTCGCGGCCGCCGTCGGCATCCCGATCCTGGCCTCGATCCCGGCCGACGACGACATCCGCAAGAAGAGCGCGAATTACGAGATCATCGGCCGGCCCGAGAGCCCGTGGGGCGGGCTGTTCGCCGATCTCGCCCGGAACGTCCACGACGCGGCGGCCAACCATCCGACGCCGCTCTCTCAGGACGGGCTGCTCGGCCTGTTCAAGGGCGAGGCCGTGGGCCGGGGCGTCACCCTGGTTCCCGCCACCTTCGAGGATATGTGCGGCACGGCCCAGGTCGTGAAGCCGTCCCTCGAAGTCGTCTACGACGAGGTCTGACGCGCATGGCCGTCACCCTCGACATCGCCGATCTCCGCGCCCGCCAGATTCTCCGCGCGGACAAGGAACGCCCGGCCTCGACCCTGGCGGCCCCGGCCGTTCCGGCCGAGGTGGTGAACCTCGCCGCCGCCAAGGGCGACGGCCTCGGGTGCCACGCCGGCAAGGACGCCATGACGGCGGCCGCCAAAGCCGCCGGCATGAGCGAGACCCTCGACCAGTATGCCAAGGACTATCCGAAAGGTCCGCACGACCAGCCGCAGAGCATGTGCCCGGCCTTCGGCTCCCTGCGCGTCGGCCTGCGCATGCGGCGCACGGCGACGATCCTCTCCGGGTCGGCCTGCTGCGTCTACGGCCTGACCTTCACCTCGCATTTCTACGGGGCGAAGCGGAGCGTCGGCTACGTGCCGTTCAACTCCGAGACCCTGGTCACCGGCAAGCTGTTCGAGGACATCCGCGAGGCGGTGTTCGATGTGGCCAAACCCGCCGATTACGACGCCGTCGTGGTGATCAACCTGTGCGTGCCCACGGCCTCCGGCGTGCCCCTGCGGCTCCTGCCGAAACAGATCGACGGGGTGCGCATCATCGGCATCGACGTGCCGGGCTTCGGGGTGCCGACCCACGCCGAGGCCAAGGACGTTCTGGCCGGCGCCATGCTGAAATTCGCCCGCACGGAAGCCGAGCAGGGGCCGGTGCAGGCGCCCCGCGCCGGCCGCTCCGAGCGACCCACGGTGACGCTGCTCGGCGAGATGTTCCCCGCCGACCCCGTGGTGATCGGCGGGCTCCTCGAACCCCTCGGCCTCGCGGCGGGCCCCGTCGTCCCGACGCGGGAATGGCGCGAACTCTACGCGGCGCTCGACGGCGCGGCGGTGGCGGCGATCCACCCGTTCTACACCGCCTCGATCCGCGAGTTCGAGGCGGCGGGACGCCCCATCATCGGCTCGGCGCCCGTCGGCCACGACGGCACCGCCGACTGGCTCGACCGCATCGGCGAGGCCTGCGCCGTCCCCCGCACCGTCGTCGAGGCCGCCAAGAACCGGATGCTGCCGATGATCCGGGGGGCGCTCGCGGCGATGCCGATCAAAGGGCGCATCACCCTGTCGGGCTACGAAGGCTCGGAGCTGCTCGTCGGGCGTCTCCTCGTCGAGAGCGGCGCCGATCTGCGCTACGTTGGCACCGCCTGCCCGCTGACCCCCTATGCCGAGGCCGACCGGGACTGGCTCGAGGCCCGCGGTGTCACGGTCCGGTTCCGCGCCTCCCTGGAGGACGATCTCGCCGCCCTCCTCGACTTCCGGCCGGATCTCGCCATCGGCACCACCCCGGTGGTCCAGAAGGCGAAAGCCCTGGCGATCCCGGCGCTCTACTTCACCAATCTCATTTCGGCCCGCCCGCTCATGGGCGTCGCGGGCGCCGGGTCGCTCGCCAAGGTCATCAACGCGGCCATCGGCAACCGGCACCGCTTCGACACCATGCGGGACTTCTTCGCCGGCGTCGGCGAGGGCCACAGCGCCGGCATCTGGGAAGACGTGCCGAAGCTGCGCAAGGCGGTGGCCAGCGCCCCCCGGGGCAAGTCCGCCCATGATCCGATCGGGGAGATGGCCTGATGCTCGTCCTCGATCACGACCGGGCCGGCGGCTACTGGGGTGCCGTCTACGTCTTCACCGCCATCAAGGGCCTCCAGGTGGTCATCGACGGCCCCGTCGGCTGCGAGAACCTGCCCGTCACTTCGGTGCTGCACTACACCGATGCCCTGCCGCCGCACGAGTTGCCCATCGTGGTCACGGGCCTGGCGGAGGAGGAACTCGGCCGCCACGGCACGGAAGCCGCGATGAAGCGGGCGCATGCGACCCTCGATCCGGGCCAGCCCAGCGTCGTCGTCACCGGCTCCATCGCCGAGATGATCGGCGGCGGCGTGACCCCGGAGGGCACCAACCTCCAGCGCTTCCTGCCGCGCACCATCGATGAGGACCAGTGGCAGGCCGCCGACCGGGCCATGGCCTGGCTCTGGCAGGAATACGGTGCCCGGAAGTTCGCCAGGAAGGGCATCCCGGCAAGACCGGAGCGCAAGGCCGGCGAGCGCCCCCGCGTCAACCTCATCGGCCCGGCCTACGGCACCTTCAACATGCCCTCGGATCTCGCCGAGATCCGTCGCCTCGTCGAGGGCATCGGCGCCGAGGTCAACCTCGCGTTTCCGCTGGGCGCGCATCTCGCCGACGTGCCCAAGCTCGTGAACGCCGACGCCAACATCTGCCTCTACCGCGAGTTCGGCCGGCTCCTCTGCGAGGCCTTGGAACGGCCCTACCTCCAGGCGCCCATCGGCATCCACTCGACCACCAAGTTCCTGCGCTCGCTGGGCGAGATCCTCGGCCTCGACCCCGAGCCGTTCATCGAGCGCGAGAAGCACACCACCATCAAGCCGGTCTGGGACCTGTGGCGCTCCGTGACCCAGGACTTCTTCGGCACGGCGAGCTTCGGCATCGTCGCCTCCGAGACCTACGCGCGGGGCGTCCGGCACTTCCTCGAGGACGAGATGGGCCTGCCCTGCCATTTCGCGGAGTCCCGCAAGGCCGGCGCCAAAACCGACAATGCCGCCATTCGCGAGATGATCGCGAAAAACCCGCCCCTGGTGCTGTTCGGGTCCTTCAACGAGCGAATGTACGCGGCCGAGGCCGGCGCGCGGGCGATCTTCGTCCCGGCCTCGTTTCCCGGCGCCATCATCCGGCGTCACACCGGCACGCCGTTCATGGGCTACTCGGGCGCGACCTACCTCGTCCAGGAGGTCTGCAACGCCCTGTTCGACATGCTCTTCCACATCCTGCCACTCGCCCGCGACATGGATGCCGTCGAGGCGACGCCGGGGCGGCTCCACCGCGCGTTGCCGTGGGACGAGGCGGCGCGTGCGGATCTCGACGCCCTCGTCGACGCCCATCCGGTGCTGGTGCGGATCTCGGCGGCCAAGCGCCTGCGGGATGCCGCCGAGCGCGCCGCGCGCCGCGAGGATGCCCCCCGGGTCACCCCCGATCACGTGGCACGCGCCCGCGCCGACACGGCCCTCGGAGCCGCCGCATGAGCGCGCGCACCCACTCCCTTTCCGGCTGGAACGGCGCGGCGCCGTCCACCCGGTCCCTGCCCGCCGTCGGTGCCCCGTCCGGGGCGCGACCCGCCGCGAACCGCCCACAGGAGACGTGCCCCATGCAACGCTCGCTGAATCCGGTGTCCCGCCTGCATCAGGATGCGGTCCAGTTCCGCCTGATCCTGGCGGCGACCTATCCGTTCTTCCTCGCCGCGGCCTGCGTCCAGCGGGTGATGCCGGCCCACCCCGTCGGGATCGCGCCGAAGCGGCGCTCGGTCTTCGCCGAGGCGCGCAGCATGGCGGTCTCGGCCATCCCCTTCGTCTTCATGGGGTGACCCTGCGTCTTCATGGGATGACCCGCGTCGTCCTGGGATGACTCACCGTTCCGGGTACGGCCCTCGCGGCCGGCCCATCACCGACCTCCCATCCGCACTGGAGGGAAGGACCGCCGAAATCCAGGAGGATCCCGGCGACAGCCGCCGCGCTCGAGCGCGGCCAGACCCACGGAGGTTGAACCGATGGCCAACGGCATAGTCGAGAAACCGAGCAGCCTGTCCGGGCTGACGGAACCCGAAGCCAAGGAGTTCCACGCGATCTTCTTGACGAGCTTCATCATCTTCACGGCGATCGCCGTGGTCGCCCACATCCTCGTTTGGATGTGGCGCCCGTGGCTGCCGGGACCCAAGGGCTACGCGGCCCTGGAGACGGCGGCCCAGACCGTCGCCTCGCTCATTTCCTGAGGAGGACGCATCCATGCACAAGGTCTGGCTCCTGTTCGATCCGCGCCGCACCCTGGTGGCGCTGTTCACGTTCCTGTTCGTTCTGGCCCTGCTGATCCACTTCATCCTGCTCAGCACCGACCGGTTCAACTGGCTGGAAGGCCCGAAGGCCCCGCGCGCGGCGGCCGCCCAGAGCCTCGTCCTGCCGACGATGCCCGCCTGACGGGCACACCCTCGAGCAAGGTCAGCGGGCGGGCGGCCGATCCTTATCGGCCCCCGCCCGCGCCACTCCCAAAAAAACCCGACACGAACCGTGGCGCCGGGAGGGTTTCGCAATGGCGATGCTGAGTTTTGAACGAAAATACCGCGTCCGCGGCGGCACGCTCGTCGGCGGAGACCTGTTCGATTTCTGGGTGGGGCCGTTCTACGTCGGCTTCTTCGGCGTCACGACGCTGTTCTTCTCCGTGCTCGGCACGGCGTTGATCCTCTACGGCGCGGCCCTCGGCCCGACCTGGAATATCTGGCAGATCAACATCGCGCCGCCCGACCTGAAATACGGCCTGGCCCTCGCCCCCCTCAAGGAGGGCGGCCTCTGGCAGATCATCACCTTCTGCGCGGTGGGGGCGTTCTCGTCCTGGGCGCTTCGCGAGGTCGAGATCTGCCGCAAGCTCGGCATCGGCTACCACGTGCCCTTCGCCTTCGCGATGGCGATCTTCGCCTATGTCTCCCTCGTGGTGATCCGCCCGTTGCTCATGGGCGCCTGGGGCCACGGCTTCCCCTACGGGATCCTGAGCCATCTCGATTGGGTGTCGAACACCGGCTACCAGTATCTGCACTTCCACTACAATCCGGCACACATGCTGGCGGTGTCGTTCTTCTTCACGACAACGCTGGCCCTCTCGCTCCACGGCGCCCTGATCCTGTCCTCGACCAATCCGGGCAAGGGCGAGGTCGTGAAGACGCCCGAGCACGAGGACACCTTCTTCCGCGACACCATCGGGTACTCCATCGGCACCCTCGGCATCCACCGGCTCGGCCTGTTCCTCGCCCTGTCGGCGGGCTTCTGGAGCGCCGTCTGCATCGTCATCAGCGGCCCGTTCTGGACCCGTGGCTGGCCGGAATGGTGGGGCTGGTGGCTCAATCTCCCGGTCTGGCGCTGAGAGGGGGAACCGAACCATGGCCTACTATCAGAACATCTTCTCGGAAGTTCAGGTCCGCCCGGTCACGCCGGAACTCGGCATCCCGCTGCCCTCCGGCAAGCATCGCTGGGGCAAGCCGTTCAACTCCTACCTCATCGGCCTGTTCGGCAACTCGCAGGTCGGCCCGATCTACATCGGCTATCTCGGCGCGCTGTCCTTCGCCTGCGGGCTCATCGCCTTCGAGATCATCGGCCTCAACATGTGGGCCTCCGTGAACTGGGACCCCGTCCAGTTCGTGCGCCAGCTGCCCTGGCTCGCCCTCGAGCCGCCGCGCCCGCAATACGGCCTCAGGGTCCTGCCGCCCCTGGCCGAGGGCGGGTGGTGGCTGATCGCGGGATTCTTCCTCACCGCGTCGGTGCTGCTGTGGTGGCTGCGGCTGTTCCGCCGGGCCAAGGCGCTGGGCCTCGGCTACCACGTGCCCTGGGCCTTCGCCTCGGCCATCTGGCTGTTCCTCGTCCTCGGCTTCATCCGGCCGGTGCTGATGGGATCGTGGAGCGAGGCGGTGCCGTTCGGCATCTTCCCGCACCTCGATTGGACCGCCGCGTTCTCGCTGCGCTACGGCAACCTGTTCTACAACCCGTTCCACATGCTCTCGATCGTGTTCCTCTACGGGTCGACTCTGCTGTTCGCCATGCACGGCGGCACCATCCTGGCGGTGAGCCGCTTCGGCGGCGAGCGTGAGATCGATCAGATCGTCGATCGCGGCACGGCCACGGAGCGCGCCGCCCTGTTCTGGCGCTGGACCATGGGCTTCAACGCCACCATGGAATCGATCCACCGCTGGGCCTGGTGGTTCGCCGTCCTCACCACCCTGACGGGCGGCATCGGCATCCTGCTCACCGGCACCGTGGTCGACAACTGGTACCTCTGGGCGGTCAAGCACGGCGTCGCCCCGGCCTACCCGCAGGTCTACGGCCCCATCGTCGATCCCCTGAGCCAGCCCGGAGGGACCCCATGAAGACCTTCTTCGTCGTCCTCGGGGCTTCCATCGCCTTCTTCCTCACGATTGCGATGTTCGGCACCTCGGGCTGGGAGCGGCCCCCGCTCACCACCACGCAGAACGGCTTTCGCGGCACGGGCATGGACCAGGTCCACACCCGGGCGGAAGTCGCGGAGATCCGGGACGCCAACGTGGCGCCCGCCCCCGCCGACCCGGCGGAGGAAGGCGGCGAACTCGCCGGACAGACCTACGAGAACGTCAAGGTTCTCAGCGGCCTCACCACCAACGAGTTCAATCGCCTCATGGTCTCGATGACGGAGTGGGTCGCGCCGGAGCAGGGCTGTACCTATTGCCACAACACCGAGAACATGGCCGACGACAGCCTCTACCAGAAGCGCGTCGCCCGCCGGATGCTGCAGATGACCCAGCACATCAACAGCGACTGGAAGGCGAACCACGTCGGCGGCACGGGCGTCACCTGCTACACCTGCCACCGCGGCCAGCCGGTGCCGGCCAACATCTGGTTCACCAACCCCGGCCCGAACCACACCTCGGGGTTCGTCTCCCGCAACAACGGGCAGAACATGGCCGCCCCCTCGGTCGGCCTGGCGTCGCTGCCCTACGACAGCCTGACGGAGTACCTCGCCGACAAGTCCATTGACAACAACGCCATCCGGGTGAACGCCACCACGGCGCTTCCGACCTCTAAGGGCAAGCCGATCCAGGACGCGGAGAAGACCTACGGCCTGATGATCCATATGTCGGAAGGGCTGGGGGTCAACTGCACCTTCTGCCACAACACCCGGGCCATCTCGAACTGGCAGCAGAGCACGCCCCAGCGCACCACCGCCTGGCACGGCATCCGGATGGTGCGGGACATCAACGGCAACTTCATGGAGCCCCTGACCTCGACCTTCCCGAGGAACCGGCTGGGCGTGCTCGGGGACGTGCCGAAGGTGAACTGCACCACCTGTCATAACGGCCAGAACAAACCGCTGAACGGCGCCCACGTGGTGGACGCCTATCCGGAGCTGACCAAGGTGACGGTGGCGGATGTGGTCAAGACGCCGGCACCGGCGCCAGACACCCCCCCTGCGGAGACGCCGCCCGCGGTGCCGGCCGCTCCCCAGCCCTGAAGATGGCGGCAGGGCCGAGACCCTGCTTCCAATCGACGAAACGGCCGCCGGCACCGCCCGGCGGCCGTCTTGTGTTTCAGGGGCGGCAGCCCTTCGGGGGGCGCTGCCCTTGCCATCGCAGGGCGGTCCGTAAAACCGGTTCCCTCAGCCGTCTATCCTGCCCTCAGGATGACCGCCGCCCCGGGCGGTTTCCGACGACAGCGGGATCAGATTCGCATCGCGCCGCCTTGCCATCCCGTCGCGAATCCTGATAAGGCAACCGCCTTTCCGCGATGCGTCCACACACATCGCCGAGGCCGCCGTTCGGGGTGCCTCGTTCCCGAGACCCTTTGGACAGGCGGCGGGCGTAGAGCCTGGCCGACGTGAGACCGATGAAGATTCGCAACTCCCTCAAGTCCCTCCGTGGCCGTCACCGCGACAACCAGCTCGTGCGTCGCAAGGGCCGCGTCTACATCATCAACAAGACCCAGAAGCGCTTCAAGGCGCGCCAGGGCTGAGGCCCGCTCGCCCGCCTCTCCGTAAGGGCGGGCGCGGCAAGGCGGCGGGTTGACGGCACCGGGCGGGGCGAGGAAGCTCCCCCCATGCCGCACCTGATCCCAGCTCCGAGACAACCTTCGATGTTGCTCAAAGCCGCGCTCGTCGCGGCTTTTTGCGTGGGCGGTGTGCCCGCTGCGGTCGCCCGGCCAGGGCAGGACGCGAAGCCCGCCGAGAAGCCCCGGGCCGCGATCAGCCTCGACGACCTCTACGCCCGCCTCAAGGCGGCGGAGGACGATGCCGAGGCCAAGGGCATCGCCCGCCTCATCGAGCAGCGCCTCGGGCGTTCAGGCAGCGCCACGGCCGACCTTCTCACGGAGCGGGCGCGCCAGGCCATGAGCGGCCACGACTTCCCTCTGGCGATCGAACTGCTCGACCGGGCGACGACCCTGGAGCCGGGCTGGTCCGAGGGCTGGAACCGACGGGCCACGGTGTTCTGGCTCCTGAAGGACCAGGACGGGGCCATCACCGACCTCAAGCGCACCCTGGTGATCGAACCCCGGCATTTCGAGGCCTGGGCGGCCCTCGGGCGGATCTATCTCTCCAGGGACGAGAAGGTCCGCGCCCTGGAGGCGTTCCGCCGGGCCGCAGCCCTGTATCCGCGCATGGACAAGCTGCAGGGCGCCATCGACCGCCTCGTCCCCGATGTCGACGGACGCGACTTGTAGCGCGCCATGATCGTTCTGAAAGGGCTCGCGGGGCTGCTCGGCCTCGTTGCCACAGGGCTCGGCGCAAGTGCCCTCGCGACGCTTCTCATCACCCTATGGATCGAGGGGCGCCACCCGCCGCAGGGGCCGTTCGTGCCCGTGCCGGGCGGGCGGCTCGCCAGCATCACGGCGGGGCCGGACCCATCGGCACGCGGCACCGTCGTTCTCCTGCACGGCGCCTCGGCCAACGCCTCCGATCCAATGGAAGGCGTAGGGCGCCGCCTCGCGGCGGAGGGGTTCCGGGTCATTGCGTTCGACCGGCCGGGCTCGGGCTGGAGCGACCGCCTCGGCGGCGTCGAAATGGCGAGCCCCGCCGCCCAGGGCAACGCCATCGCGGCGGCCCTGGCGGAGATGCGGGTCGGCCCGGCCATCGTGCTCGGCCATTCCTGGTCGGGGGCGCTCGCCACCGCCATCGCCCTCGACCATCCCGAGCGGGTGGCGGGCCTCGTCCTCGCTGCCCCCGTGGCGATGCCGTATCCGCGCATGGGCGCGGTCCCATGGTATTACCGCCTCGCCCTGTGGGCGCCGATGACCTGGCTCATCAGCCATACCGTGGCGACGCCCGTGGGGCTGTACTACCTCTCCCGCGCCGGCGGCGCGGTGTTCCGGCCGCAAGACGCACCGGCGGATTACCTCGCCCGCAGCCGCGCTGCCCTGGTGCTGCGGCCCGGCTCGATCGCCGCCAACCTCCGGGATCTGGCGGGCCTGCCCGCCGCCCTGGCGGCCCAGGCGCCGCGCTACGCCGGCCTCACGGTGCCGACCGTGGTGATCGCGGGCGACGCCGACGCGGCGGTCCCCGCCGAGCGGCAAGCGGTGCCGCTGGCCGCCGCGATCCCGAACGCCCGCCTCGTCCTGCTGCCGGGCATCGGGCACATGCTCCAATACGTCGCCGTGGACGCCCTGGCGGCGGAAGTGGCGCGGCTGGCCGACCGGGTCACGGCGGAGCGGAACCCGGTCGGCCGGTAGATCTCACGCCTTGGCGGCGTGCTCGCGGGTCACGAAGGCGATGCGCACGAGGTTCGTCGCGCCCGGCGTTCCGAACGGCACGCCGGCCACCACGATCACCCGGTCGCCGATATCGGCGAAACGCTCGCGCACGGCGAACTTCGCCGCCCGGAACGCCATGTCGTCGACATCGCTGGCGTCGTTGGTGACGATGGGGTGGGTGCCCCAGCACAGGGCCAAGCGCCGCGCCGTCTCGCGCTTCGGGGTAAGCGCGATGATCGTGGCGTTGGGCCGCGAGCGCGCCAGCCGCAGGGCGGTGGAGCCCGAATGGGTCCAGGCCATGATCGCCGTGAGGTTCAGGGCGTCCACCATTTGGTGGGCGGCGGCCGCGATGGCGTCGGACGCCGTGGCGTCGGGCTCCGAGCGTTGGGCCGTGAGGATGGTCCAGTAGAGGGCGTCGCGCTCAACCTGCTCGGCGATCCGGCTCATCATCGAGATCGCCTCGATGGGGAAGGCGCCCGACGCGCTCTCGGCCGAGAGCATCACGGCATCCGCCCCCTCGTAGACGGCGGTGGCCACGTCCGAGACCTCGGCGCGGGTCGGCACGGGCGCGGTGATCATGGATTCGAGCATCTGGGTCGCCACCACCACGGGCTTGCCCATGCGGCGGGAGGCGCGGGTGATGCGCTTCTGCACGCCCGGCACCTGTTCCAGGGGCATCTCGACGCCGAGATCGCCGCGCGCCACCATGAGGCCGTCGGACACCTCGATGATCTCCTCGAGGCGGGTCAGCGCCTGCGGCTTCTCGATCTTGGCCATGACGAGGGCGCGGCCGGCCGCCACTTTCTTCACCTCGGCGACGTCCTCGGGCCGCTGGACGAAGGAGACGGCGATCCAGTCGGCGCCGGCATTGAGGCCGGCCTCGAGGTCGCCCCGGTCCTTCTCCGTCATGGCGGCGACGGGGATCACGGTGTCGGGGAGCGACACGCCCTTGCGGTTCGAGATGCGGCCGCCGATGACCACCTTCGTCACGGCGCGCCCCTCGGACACCTCCGTCACGACGAGGCGCAGCTTGCCGTCGTCGATGATGACGACGTGGCCGGGCTCGAGGGCCGAGAGGATCTCGGGATGAGGCAGGAACACGCGGGTCACGTCACCCGGCGTCGGATCGCTGTCGAGGACGAAGGTGGCACCGTTCTCGAGGATCGCCGCGCCCTCCGCGAAGGCGGCGACGCGCAGCTTCGGCCCCTGGAGATCCACCAGCACGGCGATGGGCCGGCGCAATTCACGCTCGATGGTGCGGATCACCTCGATTTTCTCGGGCAGCTTTTCGCGGGGGAGGTGGCTCATGTTGAGCCGAAAGACGTCGGCACCGGCGCGAAACAGCTTCTCGATCATCTCCGGCGTATCGGAGGCCGGCCCCAGGGTGGCGATGATCTTCGTGCGGCGCGAACGTTTCAATGGAGTCTCCATCCCGAATGAGGCTCCGCCGGTTTCGAGCGACCGGGCATTGAGCGAAGGGCCACAAGCACCGATGGGGCCAGCGCGTCAAGAACGCGGCGCCGAGCTTAAATCGCGTTCGTGACGGTGCGATGCGTGGTGGACATGCGAACGCGGCCCCGCCGCCGTTGAGAGCGAGGACCGACGCAAGCCCTTTGGACGCCCGCCTCCGTATCCGCAGTGCAGGCCCGGAGCGCGGCGCGCGCCCTCCAATGCGAGAATTCCTCTCTTAAAAGTTGAATCGAGGGGATGATCCCGCTGAAATCTTAACCGGAGCGAGACGTTTTTGATCATGAATGTTTTGGGAAGAGCAAGGCGCGGACAGGGTCTTCGCCCGGAGAGAAATCGGCAGCCTCGTTGCCGACAAAGAGTGATTGAGGAATTCGCCCGCTCATGATCTTCAAGAATTTACGGCGCACCTCGCTGGATACCTCAGCGAAACTTTCGGCCATCGAGCGATCCCAGGGCGTCATCGAGTTTTCCCTCGACGGAACCATCTTGCGGGCCAACCGGAACTTCCTCGACGTGGTCGGTTACGAGCCGGAGGAGATCGTCGGCCGGCACCACAGCCTGTTCGTCGATCCGGTCCTGCGGGAGAGCCGGGCTTATGCCGAGTTCTGGGAAGCCCTGCGACAGGGCACGTTCCAGGCCGCTCAGTTCCGCCGCCTCGGCAAGGGCGGCCGTGAAATCTGGATCGAGGCTTCCTACAATCCCATGCTCGACCGGGCCGGCAAGCCCTACCGGATCATCAAGTTTGCCACCGACATCACCCGACAGAAAGCCGAGGATGCGGACCGCCGGGGGCAGATCGAAGCCATCCACCGGTCCCAGGCGGTGATCGCCTTCGCCCTCGACGGTCGCATCCTGGAGGCCAACGACAACTTCCTCGCCGTCGTCGACTACACCCGCCCCGAACTCATCGGGCAGCACCATCGCCTCTTCGTGGAGCCCGCCCTGCGCGAAGCGCCCGCCTACGTCGCCTTCTGGGAGGCCCTGCGACGGGGCGAGCCCCAGACGGGCCAGTTCAAACGGGTCGGCAGGGGCGGCCGGACGATCTGGATCGAGGCCTCGTACAACCCGATCCTCGATGCCAGCGGGCGCCCCTACAAGGTAGTGAAATTCTCCACCGACATCACCACACAGATCGCCCTACTGGGCGACCTCAACCAGCTCGTCGTACAGAATTTCGGGGCCATCGAGGGCGCGGTGCGGCGCTCATCGGAGGATTCACGATCCGCGACCCAGGCGGCGGGGAGCACCGCCCATAACGTCCAGACCATGGCCGCCGCCACCGAGGAGCTCGCGGCCTCCGTGAACGAGATCGCCCACGGCATGGCCCGAGCCCGCACGGCGACGGACGACGCCCACGGGCAGGTGGAGGCGGCCGGTGCCGTGACGCGCCGGCTCACCAGCACCGCCACCGCCATGACCGGCATCGTCGCATTGATCCAGAGCATCGCCAGCCAGATCAACCTGCTCGCCCTCAACGCCACCATCGAGGCGGCGCGGGCCGGGGAGGCGGGCCGCGGCTTCGCCGTGGTGGCGCAGGAGGTCAAGACCCTCGCGGCTCAGGCGGCCCAGGCCACGCATCAGATCTCGCGGGAGATCGACGGCGTTCAGGGGGCGTCGGAGCAGGTCGCCGGCGCCCTCGAGACCATCCAGGGCTCGGTGGGGACAATGCGCGACTACGTGGTCAACACCGCCGCCGCCATCGAAGAGCAGAGCGTGGTGACCCGCGAGATGTCGACGAGCATGCAGGAGGCGGCCCAGGCGGTCCAGGCCATCGCGCGCGACGCCCTCGCGATCACCGGCTCCATTGAGGAGGTCTCCCGGGCCGTCGATACGACGAAGGATGCCGTCCGCGTCCTCGCCCGCTGAACCCGGCCGGCCGGTAGGCTCACGCCGTCTCCGGCCGCCGGCGTAGCCTCGAGACGCCCGTAGATTGCCCCGATGGCACTCGCCTGCGGGTTCGCCTCGTGGAACGTGCCGACAAAAGGAGCATTGGCCGCATTCGATGGCGAACGGCACCCGCATGGTCTCGGCACGGACCCGTCGCCGTCGGAGTGCCGAAGGAGGATTCGCCAGAGCACGAACCAGAGTCGCCTTAATTTGCGTCAAAAGACGGACTCACTGCCTATAAAAAGAGAGTTATTCTTCTTTCAGTTGAACAATCGATAGGGCTTAAAGCAACCCTTAACGGATGGCCCCCGATCGTTATCCCGGCCGTCCAGCGAGAACGAGGATCGAGATTCCATGGCTCCCTCCGACGCTGCGATCTCTGCCTCGGACGTCGCCGCCATCCGTCGGTCCCTCCGGACGAACGTCGCCCGGCTCATGGATGTGAACGAGCACCTCGCCCGGCAGGTCGCGACCCTCGAGGCAGCGGAGTGGCACGTGAGGGGCCTCGCCTTGCGTGAGACGAGCCGGTCCCTGGAGAAACAGCAGGATCCGGACGAACGCACAAGGCTGGGCGGGCTTCAGGCCGGGACGAACGCTGACTTCCGGCGGATGCGGGAGATTCAGGGGCTGCTGGGCGTGCGGATCGACGCGCTGCTGCGGCAATACGAGGCGCTCTACGGCGCCACCTTCGCGCGGCACGGGACCGGTCGATCCTGAGGCCCCGCCAGAGACAGTCCGGGCACCTGCCGGCGCGGCACTCGGCCAACCGGCTGTCGGGCGACGCCCTGCCCCCTCAGGGCGCCGGCGGCTGGTTCGGGTCCGTAAGCTGGATCGTCCAGCTCTTCTGCTCGCCGGTATCGACCTCGTAGAAGCCGTTGCGGTCGAAGCCCCGCGCCAGGCAATCCTCGACGCCCCGGATCGTGAATTCGCGGTCCTTGGTGCACATGAGCGAACGCCCGGACCATTCGCCGCCACGTGTGTAGTCCAAGGCGTAGACGTAGTAGAACCGCGCCGCCAGCGCGCCCTTCAGCAGGGTCTCGCAGCCCTTGGGCGCCACGTCCCACCATCCCTCGGTCACCCAACCCTGCGTGTCGCGGTAGCCAAGCGCGATGCCGACCTTGCTGGTGGTGAGGTTGCACATGCGCAGATCCGCATGGGCGGGGGTCGCGAGGGCCGCGAAAAGCACGGCTGCCAAAACCTTCGCCCCTCTACGGGCAACAGGATTCGAGTATCGGCTCGGTGGCTGTCTTAGATAGCCTGATGGGCCGGCGTCAGGCTGAACAGGCACCCTCTCCTGGAAGGAGAGGGCTGGGGTGAGGTGTGCGAACCGTCCGGAAAGGTCACACACCTCCCCCTGTCCCTCTCCTCCCAGGAGAGGGGCCCCCCCCCCTCCACCGCGCGTATGCGCCTCTTGGCACGCAGGGGGGGGAGGGCTCGTACGGCGTTGGATCATACTTCTATCCGACAAGGATGACCCGGCAATCGTTGACGTTGGTGCGGGTCGGGCCCGGCTGGACGAGGTCGCCGAGGGTGTCGAAGAACCGGGTCGAGTCGTTGTCGGCGAGCATCGCGGCCGGGTCGAGGCCGGCGGCACGGGCACGCGCCAGGGTGGTGGGATCGACGAGGCCGCCGGCCGGATCCGTGGCTTCGCCGCGCCCGCCATCGGTGCCGTCCGTATCGGCGGCGATGCCGAGGATGCCGGGGGCGCCGTCGAGGGCGAGGGCGAGGGCGAGGGCGTATTCCTGGTTCGGGCCGCCATGGCCCTCGCCCTTGATCGTAACGGTGAGCTCGCCCCCTGAGATGATCGCGACCTTGGCGCCGTCCGCCCGATACGTGAGGGCGAGCTTGGCGTGCTCGGCGGCGACCTCGCGGGCCTCGCCCTCGACGTCGGGGCCGAGCATCACCGGCTCGTAGCCGGCGCGTCGCGCGGCCTCGGCCGCCGCCTCCAGGGCGTCGATGGGCCGGGCGATGATGCGGTACTCGGCCCGGGCGAAAGCGGCGTCGCCGGCCTTCGGAGTTTCGTTGACGGGATCGTTGAGGAGCGCCTTGGCCGTGGCCGGCAGGGGAATGCCGCGGCGCTCGCAGATGGCGCGGGCCTGCTCCAGGGTCGAGGGGTCCGGCACCGTGGGGCCCGAGGCGATCACCGCCGGATCGTCGTGGGGCACGTCCGAGATGGCGAGCGTCAGGATCGAGCGGGCGTTGCGGGCCATGAGGGCGAGGCGCCCACCCTTGATCCGCGACAGGTGCTTGCGCACGCAGTTGATCTCGTCGATGGGCGCGCCCGAGCGCAGGAGCGCCTTGGTGATGGCCTGCTTCTCCGTGAGGGTCAGCTCTCCGGCGGGCGCGATCCAGTTCGCGGAGCCGCCGCCCGAGAGCAGCACCAGGACGTCGTCCTCGGGCCCTGCATCGGCGGCGATCTTCAGGGCGTCCGCGGTGGCGTCGATGCCAGCCTGATCGGGCACCGGATGCCCGGCCTCGACCATGCGGATCATCGGCGCCTCCTCGCCGTAGCCGTGGCGGGCCACCGCGAGGCCGACGATGCGGCTGCCGTCGACGCCGTGCTCCTCCCGATAGAACCGGCTCGCCACGGCCGCCATGGAGCCGCCGGCCTTACCCGCGCCCAGGATGATGAGCCGGCCGGGCCCGGGGGCCGGCAGGTGCGGCACGAGGCAGCGGGCAGGATGGGCGGCGGCGATGGCCTCGTCGAGGATGCCGAGGAGGAGGGCGCGGGGCGCAGCGTGGTCGGCGGAGGAGGGCGCGGTCATGGCGTGTCCGTGTATCGCGGAAGAGGTCGAGGGAGGCCGCCCGGCGTTCCGCGCCGGATCGTGTTGTTCGAAGGCACGGATTCCTTCGGGCCCGATTGTTGCCGTGCCCGCGCTTGTCCGCGATACGTGCTGTGCCCGACGCTCGCCGTCGCGGCAAGCGTGCGATCGCGCGGACACGCCGCGCGACCCGCGCGGCCGGACACTTGCACGGTCCCGCCCGAGCCCCAGGACGCCGCCGCCCATGCTGCCACCCCATCCCGTCGAGACCATTCCGGGCGATCCGGCCCGGGGTCTGCTCCTCGTCTGCGACCATGCCTCGAACCACGTGCCCGACGACCTCGCCCGCCTCGGGGTGCCGGACCACGAATTCGCCCGCCACATCGCCTACGACATCGGCGCGGCGGCCGTGACCCGGCATCTCGCCGCCCTCCTCGGCGCGCCCGCGATCCTCACCCGGTTCTCGCGGCTCATCATCGACCCGAACCGCGGACGGGCCGATCCGACCCTGGTGATGCGTCTCTCCGACGGTGCCATCGTGCCGGGCAATGCCCGCATCGACGAGGCGGGCAAGCTGGAGCGCATCCGCCGGTTCTACGCCCCCTTCGACGCCGCCATCGACGCCCACGTGGCGGCAGCCGAGGCGACGGGCGTTCCGCCGGCGATTCTCACCATGCACAGCTTCACGCCGTACTGGCGCACAGTGGCGCGCCCCTGGCACGTCGGCATCCTGTGGGACCGGGACGACCGCATGAGCGCCCCTCTCATCGCCGGCCTGCGGGCCGATCCCGACGGCCTGACGGTGGGCGACAACGAGCCCTACGGCGGGGGGCTCCCCGGCGACACCATCGACCGGCATGCCATCTCGCGCGGCCTGCGGAACGCCCTGGTGGAGATCCGCCAGGATCTCATCGCGGAGGAGACCGGCCAGATCGAATGGGCGGAGCGCTTCGCCCGGCTCCTGCGGCCGATGCTGCCCTGACCCGACAACTCGGACGCCCACACGAAAACGGCGGGGCTCCCACCCCGCCGTCCAGTCGATCCTGATCTGCGCTTCCGGCTTAACGCGTGCCGCCCGAGGTGCGGCCGTACTGCCAGACGGGAAAGCTGTTCTGCTCGGCATTGCCTTCCTTGGCGGAGGCGTCATTCCGGCGTGGGGCGATGGAGCCGGTGGTCAACGCATCGTCGTCGAGGGCGTGACCGGCGGCGTAGCCCGGCGCCGCATAGGCCGGCACACCGGCGGGAGCGGTGTAGCTCTGGGCCATTACCGGGGAAGCAATCGCGCCCAGGCCCAAGACGGCAGCAGCAACAGCGGAAGCAAGACGGATGGTCATGATGTAGTCCCTTTCAGTATCGCGGTCTCCGTCATCGGGCGGTGGGCCGTGAGTTCTTGTGTAAGACCGATGTAGGCTTGCCCTGGGCTAAATGTCGTGCGGTTTGGCACTCGACCTGGCGCAGGCCCGACGAATCCGAATCGGCGTCGGCGCTTGACGGCGCGTGTTTCGATCCGACCTGTCACAGGGGTTGCCGCATCACGCCGAGGACATGGCCATGACCAACATCAGCACCACGACCGATATCGACACGACCGGACTCGACGCCGCCACGCGCACGGAACTCGAGGCCGCCGTGTTCCGCCGCCTCGTCTCCCACCTGCAGGGACGCACGGACGTGCAGAACATCGATCTGATGAATCTGGCCGGGTTCTGCCGCAACTGCCTGTCGAACTGGCTCAAGGACGCCGCCGACGCCAAGGGCGTGTCCCTCACCAAGGACGCGAGCCGCGAGGCCGTCTACGGCATGCCCTACGCCGACTGGAAGCGCCTGCACCAGTCCGAGGCCACCCCGGACCAGCAGGCGGCCTTCGCCAAGGCGGCGGCGGAGCCGCACTGAGACTGTCCTTGGGGGACCGGCGAAAGCCCGTTCAGGAACAAAAGCTTAAGGCCACCGGCAAGCCCCCGCTGGAGGCTGTAACAACCCGGTAAGCTTGAACGCTTAGTGAAGCGGTTCCGGCGCATTCTCCGGAATGCGCCTCGCCAATCAGGGATCGTGACGACCATGGCCGCTTCCGCCGCACCCGCCGTCGATGCTTCATCCGTCGCCGCCGACCAGCTCAAGAGCTTCATCGAGCGCATCGAGCGCCTGGAAGAGGAGAAGGCCGGCCTCGCCTCGGACATCAAGGACGTCTACGCGGAGGCCAAGGGCACGGGCTTCGACGTGAAGGCCCTGCGCAAGATCATTTCCCTGCGCAAGAAAGACCACGCCGAGCGCCAGGAGGAGGAAGCCATCCTCGAACTCTACATGCAGGCGCTCGGCATGGTGTGATCCGGCCGCCGCCGGCCCTCCTCATCACACGCGGCTCCCCGGTGGGGACCGCGCCTCGCGAAACCACGAAGGCCGCGGCATCCCTGCCGCGGCCTTCGTGGTTTTTTCCCGTGTGGGACGGGCGTCAGCGCGCGCCCGGCACCGGTCGGGTGGCCGAACCCGAGAACCGGCCGGCGGCGAGGTCGTCCCCCGGCGCCCGGGCGGAGAAGCGGGTGGCCACGGCCGCCGGTTGGGTGAGGCTTCCGGCGGGGGCGCCGTCGAGCTTGGCCTTGGTAACGGCGACACGCACGGGCACCGAACGGCTCGCCGGCTCGGACACCCCTTGCGCGGCGGCAGCGAACAGGGCGCGGAGCTGGAGCTTGGGATCGGCTCCAGCCGGAACGAGCCGGGCCGTGACAGGGCTCGGAGCCGGGGCGGGGCTTGGAGCCGAGGCGGGCACGGAACCGAGATTCGCCATTCCGGCCGCGCCGAGGCCCGCGACCTGGATCGAGGGGCGCGGCGGGGGCAGGGGCATGGCGAGGGCGGCAGCCACGGCAGCGAGTTCGGACGGGCGGCGGGGAGGCAAGGGAATTTCGAGGGAGGGCAGGGCCTCGGACGGCGCGAGGTCCGCCGCCTTACCCGTCTCGGGGGCGCCGGCCGGCTCGGCGGTGAGGAGGCTGCGGGCGTCGCGCCCGTCGCGGCGCAGCAGCGCCGACTTGAGGGTGTCGCCCGCTGCTGGGGCAGCGTAGGCGAGGGCCGCGCGGGCACCGGTCTGGTCGTCGGGGTCGGCGCTCGCCACCACCACGGTGGGCTTGGCGCGGGTCCGCGCCACGGGGACGGGGGCCGGAGCGGGCGTCTCGCTGCTGCTGCCGCCGCCGAACAGGCTGGCGAAGAAGCCCCGGATGCTCGGGCCCTCGTCCTCCTCCACCTGCGCCACCTGGGTGATGCCGAGCACGGTACCGCCGCGGGCCAGCACCTCGGCGCGGGCGAGTTCGTAGCCGGATAGGGGCCGGTTGTCGGAAGGTAGGTGGACGGTCTTGCCGTCAGGGAACAGGCGGGCGAGCTGGTCGTGGGTCATGCGCGGCCAGGAGCGCACGGAGCCGACGTCGAGGTGGACGAAGGGCGAGCCGGCGCGGGGATACCAGCCGACGCCGCCGCGCTGCATCCGCATGCCCACGGCGCGGATCTGATCGATGGAGACGTCGGGCAGGTAGAAATCCATCGCCTTGCCGAGCATGTGCTGGCTGTACTCGGCCACCATCTTCGAGCGCCGCCGCAACATGGCGTTGGTGCCGGGCGAGCGATAGGCCGAGACCACGGTGATGGGCTCCTGCGAGCCGACGGAGCGGTAGGCCTCCCACACGGTGTCGAACAGGCGCGGGTCCATCTTGGTCGGCTCGTCGACCCGCCAGTCGCGCAGGAGCCAATTCAGCTGCTCCAGGGCGGCACGGTCGTAGCGGCCGTCGCGCTTGAACGTGACGGTTAGGCTTTCCTTTGTGTGGCTATGGAAGATCGAGAGGGTGCGGGTGTCGCCATTGGCCGCGGCATCCTGTGTGCCGCGCGTGCCGGCGATGAGGGCGAGCACGATGCCCGAGGTGGCGATGGCCGCCCGTCGCAGACGCGGCTGTGGGGACCCCGGCCGTGGTCCGTGTCGCAGGAACTGACGCACGATGGCCTTACCCTCTCGCCAGATCCCGCCTGCCGCGTCGGATCGTGGTGAACGCAAGGTTGCCGAAAACCGTAAACGTCCGGTTATCGGGGCCTCGGCAGTTCACCGGTTGAGTCACCTTATGGCTAAGATCCAACCGTGGCGAAATCGTGCCCCGCCGTGTGCGGGCGCACGACGGGATGTTGTCCCCATCACGTATCCGTGACCGAGCCGTGTGCTCATTCAGTCTCGTTCAACCAAGCCGTGCGCTTGCTCGGCTGGGCCTACCACCAGCCGGCGGAGGGACGCGGCGGCATCGGCTCCCACAGGCCGGGCGAGCCGAACTCCGCCGGCGGACGGGCGGCGGTGCGGGCGGGCCTCGGCTCCCCGGCCTGCACCTCGCGCACAGGCCTGCGCCGGGCCTCAGCGGCGCGCGGCTTCGGCGACACATCGGGCGCGGCGAGCCGCGGCGCTGGGTTTTGGCCGGAGATCTTGGGGCCGGGAATCTTCGGCCCCGGGGCTTTGGCCACCAGCAGGGTGCCGGGCGCGAGGCCGAGGGCGACCTTCATGCGAGCGTCGTAGCCGTAAAGATCCGGCAGGGTGCGGAACACGCCCGCATCGTCCACGTACGCCGTGAAGTAGGCCAGATGCACCGGCAGCTTCTCGGCGAGGCGCACGGTGCGCTCGCCCTTACCGATGAGCTTCTTCAGTCGCTCGCCCGACCAGGCGTCGGGCAGGACCGCGTCGGCGAAACGGAAGGGGTCGTCCACTCGCACGCAGCCGTGGCTGAGCGCCCGGCGCGACGACGAGAACAGCGTCCGGTTGGGCGTGTCGTGCAGGTAGACCGCGTGGTTGTTGGGGAACATGAACTTGATGAAGCCCAGCGCGTTGCGCTCGCCCGGCGGCTGGCGGACCGAGACGTTGCCGTTGCGGTAGACCACCTCGTAGCCGCGCCGTGCCGCGTAGTTCGGGTCGCGGGCGAGGCCCGGCAGGAACTCGTTCTTCAGGATCGAGGGCGGCACGTTCCAGGACGGATTGACGACGGCGTATTCCATCAGCCCCGAGAAGATCGGCGTCGGGCTCTCGACCTTGCCGACGATGACGCGGGCTTCGTCGCGCTTTCGGCCATCCTTGATCACCCGGACCTGGAATTCGGGGATGTTCACCATCACGTAGTCACGCCCGAGGTCGGCCGGGAGCCAGCGCCAGCGCTCCATGTTGACGATGAGGGCGGCCTCGTCGTCGGAGGAGGGCGCGGCATCGGGGCGGCCGAGGGCCGCCACGGTCTGGTGGGTGAGGGTGCCGGTGGCGGGCAGGCCCCGGCGACGCTGGAAGCCGGCGACGGCAGCCGAGACGGCGGCATCGTAGGCATCGGGTTCGCCCGGCGCGGCGTCGAGGGTCCCGGCGCTGCGGATCGGCAGATCGAAGCGGGTGCGCAGGGCCGGCACCCGTGGGTCCTGCATGCCGACCTTGAGCACCGGTCCGGCGGGAAGCTGCACCGTGGGCTCGGCGCCGCCGCCATGGCCACCCCGGGCGGCGGCGAGACGGGCCTTCAGGGCGAGGTAGCCGGCCTGGGACGGGTTGTAGGACTGGAGCAGCGCCCCGGCCTGCGCGCCCGCCGGGGCGATCCGGCCGAGCACCGCGTCGGCGGCGGGCAGGTCGAGGGTCGGCGTGATGAGGCGGGACAGGCTCGGCAGGTGGATGCGCCCGCCCCGGGCGTCGCGGGCATACAGAACCACCGCCGCCGAGAGCTTGAGCTCGGCCTCGGCCACCTGCGCCTCGGTGAGGGGTTGGGTGCCCAGCACCGGCACCGGATAGGCGGCCGCCTTGAGGCCGTCCTCGCCGGCGGCGGCGAGACGTGCCCCGGCCGCCTTGGCGGCCACCGTATAGGCGCCGTCGACGATCCAGGCCGGCTTGAAGGCGCCAAGGGCATAGAACGCCTGGATCGCCTCGCGATCCTTCGTAGTGAGGCGGGCGAGCAAGGGGGCGGGGTCGGCCAAACGCGCCGCGACGGCGGCCCCCAGCGGGTCGCTCGGCACCGGCGGCGAGGCGGGCGCCTCGGCGACGGGGGCGGGGGTCGCCTCAGGCGCCGGAGCAGCCGCCTCGGGTGGAGACGGCGGCATCACGGGGACGGGTTTCGGCGCCTCCGGGGTTGCCGGATCGACGGAGGCCTTCTGCACCACGGATGCGTCGGTCCGCTCCGATGACACTTCCGGCCGGGCCGGCGGGGCTTCGGCGACCTCGGCATGGGCGGCGTATCCGATGCAGCCCGCAACGAGGGCCGACAGGGCGACGGAGGCGGAGCGCGTGACGCCCATGGATGCAGCTCCTCGAGATCGGCGGGCGCCGATCGGCTGAGTTAACGATATCGACTCGCGCGCCGGGTGCGCAACGGCACGCCCCAAAAGGGGGCGGGCCCGGCTGTTCGCCCTCAGGCGGCTTCCTCGGCCTTGTCGTCGCCGTCGAGGCCGAGATCCTTGAGCTTACGGTAGAGGGTGGATCGGCCGATTCCGAGGCGGCGCGACACCTCCGACATCCGTCCCCGGTAGAATTGCAGGGCGAAGCGGATGATCTCGGCCTCGAGGGCATCCATGGTCTTCATCTCGCCGGTCTCCTCGGCGACGAGGCTCATGCCGTGGGGATCGCGCACCTCGACCCGGACGATCTCGCGCACGGGTTCGAGGGCGCCGACCTGGACCAGGGGCTGCATGGGAGCCGCCGGAATCCGCACGTCGAAACCCTCGACCTGGGCGGCGATCTGCGGGAACTCCGTCACGGTGAGTTCGTCCCCGTCGGCGAGCACCACGGCGCGGAACAGGGCGTTCTCGAGCTGGCGCACGTTGCCGGGCCAACCGTAGCGGGTGAGGAGCGCCATGGCCTCGGGGGTGACGGCCCGGACCTTCTTGCCTTCTTCGGCCGCGAACCGGGCACAGAACGACCGCACGAGATCGGGAATGTCCTCGCGGCGCGCGCGAAGCGGCGGCAGGGTCATGGGGAAGACGTTGAGGCGGTAATACAGGTCCTCGCGGAACCGGCCCTGCTTCACCAGATCGAGGAGCGAGCGGTTCGTCGCCGAGATGAGGCGGATGTCCACCCGCACGCTGCGCTTGGCGCCCACGGGGTCGACCTCGCCCTCCTGCAGGGCCCGCAGGAGCTTCACCTGCGCGTCGAGGGGCAGTTCGCCGATCTCGTCGAGGAACAGCGTGCCGCCCGACGCCTCGACGAACTTGCCCATGTGGCGTTCGGTGGCGCCCGTGAACGCCCCCTTCTCGTGGCCGAACAGGGTCGATTCCACGAGGTTGTCGGGGATCGCCCCGCAATTGACGGTGACGAACGCCTTGCCGCGCCGGTCGCCCGAGCCCTGGATGGCACGGGCGAGCACCTCCTTGCCGACCCCGGACTCGCCCTCGATGAGGACGGGGATGTTCGAGCGGGCCGAGCGCTCGGCCAGCCGCGTCACCCGCTCCATGTCGGGGCTCTTCGAGGTGAGGTCCTTGAAGGTGAGAGAGCCGGAAGCACGCCGGCGCATGCGGCGGACCTCCTCCTCGAGGTGATCGACCTTGAGGGCGTTCTTGATGGAAACCTGCAGGCGCTCGGCGCCGGCGGGCTTCACCACGAAATCGACGGCGCCCGCCCGCATGGCCGTGACGACGGCATCGATGGAGCCGTTGGCGGTCTGGACGATGACGGGCACATCGAGGCCGGACTTGCGCATTTCCGCCATGACGCCGAGGCCGTCGAGGCCCCCGGGCATGACGAGGTCGAGGAGCATCACGTCGATGGATTCGCCCGAGCGCAGGGCGGCGAGACCATCGGTGCCGCTGTCGGCGACCTTCGCGTCGAACCCGAGCCGGCGCACCATCGCCTCGGCGAGGCGGCGCTGCACGGGATCGTCGTCGACGATGAGAACCGTTGTCGACATGAGTTACGCCTGGGTCTCGAAGGGGGGCGGCCGCGCCGCGAGGGGGGCTCGTGACACGGCGCCGGACTGTTTCGTTTCGAGCCGCAGGGTGCCCCAAGAGCGTAAAGCCGCGCTTAACGACGATCCGAATCTCCCGAGGTCCGCGCCGTCGACGCCGCACCCACGGGTTTCGCGCGCGGGGCGGTTGATCGCGGACGCCGCCCGCTCGATATCACGGCCCACGGCGCCCGCGTGCCGTGTCCCCGGACCGTGCCCCCAGGAAGCAGCCCATCATGCCGAGCCGAGCCGTCGCCCATGCCCTCCGCGCGGGCCTCGTCGCCACTCCAGACGGTGCCAGCGCCGCCCGGGCCGCCGCCCACGCGGCCGACCTCGGCGCCCTGCCCGAATGGGATCTCGGCGACCTCTATTCCGGCATCAACGCCCCCGATTTCCGCGCCGACCTCGCCCGCGCAGAGACCGTCTGCCGCGAATTCTCCGAGCGCTTCGCCGGCCGCCTCGCCGACCTCGCCACCGGGCCCGACGCCTCGGCGCACCTCGCCGAGGCGGTGCGGGATTACGAGGGCATCGAGGATCTCCTCGGGCGCCTGATGTCGTTCGCCGGCCTCGTCTACTCGGGCGACACCACCGACGAGGCTCGCGAAAAGTTCTACGGCGACACCCAGGAGCGCCTCACCACGGCCTCCGCCCACCTCCTGTTCTTCGGCCTCGAGCTCAACCGCATCGACGACGCCGCCCTGGACGCCGCCATGGCGGACGGGCCGCTCGCCGCCTACGCCCCCTGGCTCGAGGACCTGCGCCGCGAGAAGCCGTTCCAGCTCGACGACCGCACGGAAAAGCTTTTCCTCGAGAAGTCGGTGACCGGCCGCTCGGCCTGGAACCGCCTGTTCGACGGTACCATCGCGGCCCTGCGGTTCCCCGTGCAGGGCGAGCAGCTCACCCTGGAGCCGACCCTCAACCGCCTGCAGGACCCGGACGGGGCCGTGCGCAAGGAGGCGGCCGGGGCACTGGGCGATGTCTTCCGGGCGAATCTGCGCACCTTCACGCTCATCACCAACACGTTGGCCAAGGACAAGGAGATCAACGACCGCTGGCGCGGCTTCACGGATGTCGCCGAATCCCGCCACCTCTCGAACCGCGTCGAGCCTGAGGTGGTCGACGCCCTGGTGGCGGCCGTGCAGGCGGCTTATCCGCGCCTGTCGCACCGCTATTACCGGCTCAAGGCGAAGTGGTTCGGGGTCGAGGCCCTGCCGTACTGGGACCGCAACGCGCCCCTGCCGAAGGTCGAGCAGCGCACGATTCCGTGGACGGAGGCCCGCGACACGGTGCTCGATGCCTACGGCGCGTTCTCGCCCCGCATGGCGGACATCGCCCGCACGTTCTTCGACCGTAATTGGATCGACGCGCCGACCCGCCCCGGCAAGGCGCCCGGCGCCTTCGCCCATCCGACGGTGCCGTCGGCCCACCCCTACGTTCTGGTGAACTACCAGGGCAAGCCGCGCGACGTGATGACCCTCGCGCACGAACTCGGCCACGGGGTGCATCAGGTGCTTGCCGGCCCCAACGGCGCCCTGATGGCGCCGACGCCCCTGACGCTCGCCGAAACCGCGAGCGTGTTCGGCGAGATGCTGACCTTCCGTCGCCTGCTCGCCGCCACCACGAACACCACCCAGCGCCGGGCGATGCTCGCCGCCAAGGTCGAGGACATGATCAACACGGTGGTGCGCCAGATCGCGTTCTACGCCTTCGAGCGCAAGGTCCACCTCGCCCGTGCCGAGGGCGAACTCACAGCGGAGGCGATCAACGCCCTGTGGATGTCCGTGCAGGCCGAGAGCCTCGGGCCGGCCATCGCGCTGGATGCCGGCTACGAGCCGTTCTGGGCCTATATCCCGCACTTCATCCACTCGCCGTTCTACGTCTACGCCTACGCCTTCGGCGATTGCCTCGTGAACTCCCTCTACGGGGTCTATGCCCGCGCCGAGGATGGCTTCGTCGAGCGCTACTTCGCCTTGCTCTCGGCCGGCGGCGCCAAGCCCTACGGCGAATTGCTGGCTCCATTCGGCCTCGATGCCCGCGATCCGGGCTTCTGGCAGATCGGCCTCACCATGATCGAGGGGATGATCGCGGAACTGGAAGCGATGGAGGGCTGAGCAAAGTTTGGCCGAACGCACCTTCCGTTGTACATTGCGTACAACGGAAGGAGGCTCGCCATGAAGCTTGAAGTCAAGAAGATCGGCAACTCCACCGGGTTGATCCTGCCGAAGGATCTGCTCACGAAGCTCAATCTCCAGCAGGGACAGTGGCTTCACGTCACGGAGTTGCCTGACGGCGGTGTGCGTCTGACGCCCTACGATCCCGATTTCGACAAGGCGATGGCCATCGTCGATGACATCATGGACGAGTACAAGGATACCCTGCGGGCGCTCGCACAATGAGTGAGCCCCGTTGGCTGACATCTCAGGAGGTTATGATCGGCCACGAGCGGCAGCTCGTTCGCTTCGGCGGGCCGCCCGGCCTACGCGATGAGAACGCCCTTGAATCGGCCCTCGCACGACCGATCAACACGTGGCGCTACGAGGACGGGGATTTCGCCGCTTTGGCGGCGGCCTACGCATTCGGCCTCGCGCGCAACCACGCCTTCGTCGACGGCAACAAGCGGATCGCCTTCGTTGCCATGGTGGCGCTCCTCCGATTGAACGGCATTCCCTTCAAGCCTGCGCAAGCCGAGGCGACTCTGGTCATCCGCGCGTTGGCGGCGGGTGAGGTCGAGGAGGCTGGCTTGCTGCGCTGGATCCGCGACAACTGGCCCGCCGCCTGACACCCCGCCCGCGCCGCAACGGCGCAGCGCCCTGGCAGGGGGCGTGGGCAGGCTTATCTCAGGCGGGAGCATCGGTTGGGGACGCCTCCGCAACCGGGATTTGAAGCCCCCGCGAGATTCGAACAGCCCGATGGCCGATCACGACAGCGAAGCCAACCGCTTCTCCGCGCGCGCCAGCCGCTATGCCCGCGTCGGCGCCAATGTCGGTGGGGTCGCGGCCCGCATGGCCGGTGCCCGGCTGTTCGGCGGCAAGGAGGCCCCCACCAACGCGGCGGCCCTGGCCCAGGCGCTCGGCGGCCTCAAGGGTCCGATTATGAAGGTGGCGCAACTCCTTGCCACGGTTCCAGATTTGCTGCCGCCCGAATACGCCGCGGAGCTGCAGAAACTCCAGGCCGATGCGCCCCCCATGGGGGCGGCCTTCGTTAAGCGCCGGATGATGGCCGAACTCGGCGCCGACTGGCAGACCCGGTTCCGTGATTTCGACCTGAAGCCGGCGGCGGCGGCGTCCCTCGGCCAGGTCCACCGGGCGACCGCCCTCGACGGGACGGCGCTCGCCTGCAAGCTTCAGTATCCCGACATGCAGTCGGCCGTGGAGGCGGATCTCAAGCAACTGGAGGTGGCCTTCGCCCTCCACCGACGCATGAGCTCCTGGCTCGATACCCGTGAGATCGCAAAGGAAATTGGCGCCCGGGTGCGCGAGGAACTCGACTA
This sequence comes from Methylobacterium adhaesivum, assembly GCF_022179065.1. Lineage (GTDB taxonomy): Bacteria > Pseudomonadota > Alphaproteobacteria > Rhizobiales > Beijerinckiaceae > Methylobacterium > Methylobacterium adhaesivum. The sequence goes on along the minus strand of NZ_BPQD01000003.1, from coordinate 26,631 downwards.
CGCCCGCGAGGCCAAGCACGCGCTGCTCTATGGCAACGTCCTGCGCGACGTGCCCGAGGTGCGGGTGCCCGACATCCACCACGACCTCTCGACGAAGCGTCTCCTGAGCTTGGGCTGGCTCGAAGGCGAGCGCATCCTGAACTTTTCGCAATCCCCCCTCGAGGTCCGCAACCGACTGGCACGGGCGATGTTCAAGGCGTGGTGGCATCCGTTCAGCCGCGCCGCCGTGATCCACGGCGACCCGCATCTTGGCAACTACACGGTGTTCTCGGAAGGCGGCGAGGCGCAGGGCATCAACCTCCTCGACTACGGCTGCGTGCGCATCTTCCATCCCCGCTTCGTCGGTGGCGTGGTCGACCTCTATCGCGGGCTTCTCGAGAACGACACGGCGCGAATCGTCCACGCCTACGAGGTCTGGGGCTTCAAGAACCTCAACAAGGAACTCATCGAGATCCTCAATATCTGGGCGCGCTTCATCTACGGCCCAATCCTGGAGGACCGCACCCGCACGGTGGCCGACGGGGTCAAGCCCGGCGATTATGGACGGCGGCAGGCCTTCGAAGTGCATCAGGCCCTGAAGGCACGCGGACCCGTGACCGTGCCGCAGGAATTCGTGTTCATGGACCGTGCCGCCGTCGGCCTTGGGGCGGTGTTCCTCCACTTGCGCTCGGAGCTGAACTACCACCGCCTGTTCGAGGCCGAGATCGAGCGCTTCTCCCTCGCCGATCTTGAAACCCGGCAAGGTGAGGCCCTTACCCGAGCGGGCCTCGCCCTGCCTGCGTGACGACTGTTGGGCCGCCTCCCGCCCGGCGTGACAAAATTTCCTTCGTGGCCTTTGCATGGCACGCATGCTGATTGCGGGGGGCCGGGGCATGCGCTAAATCCCCTTGGAACAAACCAAGACAACACCATGGGGACGACCCTGAGATGGCCAGTTTGAAGACCGCGTCCGGCGTGCAGTACAGCCCGGCCATGGATGAGAAGACTCACGAACAGACCTATCGCGGCTTCGTTCGTTTCGTCGAGATCGGCACCAGCGTCGTCATCTGCTGGGTGCTCGCCCTCGCTGTCGGCGGCATCCACGAGGCTTGGATGACCGCGATCCTCGCCGTCATCATCTCCGGTGCGGCCGGGGCCCTCGGTGCCCTCGCGCCAGCCGTGAGCTGGAAGGCGCCCGCGGCGGTCGCCGTGCTGCTGCTGCTGTATCTCTTCTTCGCCTGACGGCTTTGCCTCTTGTTGGCGTGACGTAGCCTCGGGACGCTGGCATACCAGCGTAGAGGCTCTATATTCCTGTCGATTTACGGCGACCCCGAAGGGTGGCCGAGGGGGACTTCCTGAATGCGCATCGCTGTCCTGACAGAGTCGGATCCGGCTGAACCGCGGGTCGCGGCGGTGCCCGAAACGGTCAAGAAGTTCATCGGTCTCGGCGCCGATGTCACCGTTCAGTCCGGGGCCGGCCTCAAGGCCGGCGTGCCGGATGCGGATTACGCGGCGGCGGGCGCCACCATCGCCAGCTCGGCCGCCGATGCGGCCGGGGACGCCGACCTCGTCCTCAAGGTTCGCCGCCCGATGGCCGACGAGATCGGCCTCCTGAAGCGCGGCGCCACCGTCATCGCCATCATGGACCCCTACGGCAACGAGGAGGCCCTTGGCGCCCTGGCTCAGGCCGGCATCGACACCTTCGCCATGGAGCTGATGCCCCGCATCACCCGCGCGCAGGTGATGGACGTGCTGTCCTCGCAGGCCAACCTCGCCGGCTACCGCGCGGTGGTCGACGGTGCCGCCGAATACGGTCGCGCCATGCCGATGATGATGACCGCCGCCGGCACCGTGCCGGCCGCCCGCGTCTTCGTGATGGGCGTCGGCGTCGCCGGCCTCCAGGCCATCGCCACCGCCCGCCGCATGGGCGCCGTGGTCACTGCCACCGACGTGCGCCCCGCCACCAAGGAACAGGTCGAGTCCCTCGGCGCCAAGTTCGTGGCGGTTGAGGACGAGGAATTCAAGCAGGCCGAGACCTCGGGCGGCTACGCCAAAGAGATGTCGGCGGAGTACAAGAAGAAGCAGGCCGAGCTCGTGGCGACCCACATCGCCAAGCAGGACATCGTCATCACCACGGCCCTCATCCCCGGCCGTCCGGCCCCGCAGCTCGTCTCCGCCGACATGGTCGCGACCATGAAGCCCGGCTCGGTGCTCATCGATCTTGCGGTGGAGCGCGGCGGCAACGTCGAGGGTGCCAAGGCCGGCGAGATCGTCACCACGGATCACGGCGTGAAGATCGTCGGCCACCTCAACGTGCCCGGGCGCCTCGCCGCCACGGCGTCGAACCTCTACGCGCGCAACCTCTACGCCTTCGTCGAAACGTTGATCGACAAGGAGACGAAGTCCCTGGCGGTGAAGCGGGACGACGAACTCGTCAAGGCGACGAACCTGACCCATGACGGCCAGGTCGTTCACCCCGCCTTCCAGACTCAATCCTGATTTCGCCGGAGGATACGATGGCCACGCTTTCCCCCGATCAGGCCGCCGAGCAGGCGCGCGGCGCCGCCGCTGCGGCCCGAACCGCCGCAGAGGTGGCGCAACAGCATGCCGCCGCGGCGAAGAGTTACGCCGACGGTCTCTCCCACGGGCTCTCGGCCGTGACCCACGGCGCCGTCGACCCGACGGTGTTCCAACTCGCCATCTTCGTGCTGGCGATCTTCGTCGGCTACTACGTGGTCTGGTCGGTGACGCCGGCCCTCCACACCCCCCTCATGTCGGTGACCAATGCCATCTCGTCGGTGATCATCGTCGGCGCCATCCTCGCCGCCGGCGTGCCGCTCATCGAGCACGGCACCGGCTGGGCCCGCTTCTTCGGCTTCCTCGGCATCGTTCTCGCCAGCGTGAACATCTTCGGCGGCTTCCTCGTCACCCAGCGCATGCTCGGCATGTACAAGAAGAAGGCCTGAGACATGTCCCAGAACGTCTCGGCCCTCCTCTACATCGTCTCCGGCGTCCTGTTCATCATGGCGCTGCGGGGGCTCTCGCACCCCACCACCTCGCGGCAGGGCAACCTGTACGGCATGGTCGGCATGGGGCTCGCCGTCCTCACCACCCTCGTCGGCCATCCGCCGGCGGGCTTCGGCGCCTGGATCATCGTGCTGCTGGGCCTCGCCATCGGCGGCGGCGCCGGCGCGGTCATCGCCAAGCGCGTGCCCATGACCGCCATGCCCCAGCTCGTGGCGGCCTTCCACTCCCTCGTCGGCCTCGCGGCCGTGGCGGGCGCGGCCGGCACTCTCTACGCGCCGCAGGCGGTGGGCATCCTTGAGAACGGCCACATCCACAAGGAGTCGCTGTTCGAGATGGCGCTGGGCGTCGCCATCGGCGCCATCACCTTCACGGGCTCCGTCATCGCCTTCGCCAAGCTCGACGGACGCATGTCCGGCAAGCCGATCATGCTGCCCCAGCGCCATGCCATCAACATCGCGCTAGGCATCGCCCTCGTAGCCCTCATCGCGATCTTCATCGGCACCGAGAGCAAGGCGATCTTCTGGCTCATCGTGCTCCTGTCCTTCGCGCTGGGCGGCCTGCTCATCATCCCCATCGGCGGCGCCGACATGCCCGTCGTCGTGTCGATGCTGAACTCCTACTCGGGTTGGGCGGCGGCCGGCATCGGCTTCACCCTGGGCAACCTCGCACTCATCATCACCGGCGCCCTCGTGGGCTCCTCGGGCGCGATCCTGTCCTACATCATGTGCAAGGCGATGAACCGCTCGTTTATCTCCGTGATCCTCGGCGGCTTCGGCGGCGATGCCGCGGCGGCGGCCGGCGGCGGGGCCGTCGAGACCCGGCCGGTGAAGCAGGGCTCGGCCGACGACGCGGCCTACATCATGAAGAACGCCGAGCGCGTCATCATCGTGCCGGGCTACGGCATGGCGGTGGCCCAGGCCCAGCACTCGCTCCGCGAGATGGTGGACCTGCTCAAGAAGGACGGCGTGGAGGTGAAGTACGCCATCCACCCCGTCGCGGGCCGCATGCCCGGCCACATGAACGTGCTGCTCGCCGAGGCCAATGTGCCCTACGACGAGGTCCACGAACTCGAGGACATCAACGGCGACTTCCCGCAGGCCGACGTCGCCTTCGTCATCGGCGCCAACGACGTCACCAACCCGGCCGCCAAGACCGACAAGACCTCGCCGATCTACGGCATGCCGATCCTCGACGTCGAAAAGGCGAAGACCGTGCTGTTCATCAAGCGCGGCATGGGCTCGGGCTATGCCGGCGTCGAGAACGAGGTGTTCTTCCGCGACAACACCATGATGCTGTTCGGCGACGCCAAGAAGGTCGTCGACGCCATCGTCAAGAACCTCTGATCTCCAGGCGGGCCTCGCCGCGAGGTAGGCCTCGCCCGCACGGTCAGGACAGGATACGGGGTCGGCGTCCATCGCCGGCCCCGTCTTCGTTTCCGGGGCACGGTGGGACTGGAGTAGGGTCCCCGCGTGTCAGACGAGTCCCCCCGCGCCTTCCTCGACGTGTCCCGCTCGATCCTCGGACGGCCGTGGCGCGATCGCTGCGCCGATCCGGCGCTGCAGGCCTACGCCGCCACCATGACGCAGGCCCACGGGTTGCCGGACCTCCTGGCCCGCGTGCTCTCGGGGCGCGGCATCCGCCCGGCGGAGGTCGACGCCCACCTCAACCCGCGCCTGCGCGACCTGATGCCGGACCCCGCCTGCCTCGTGGACATGGAGGCGGCTGCCGCGCGCCTCGCCCGCGCCGTCGCCACGAGCGAGACCGTGGCGATCTTCGGCGATTACGACGTGGACGGGGCAGCGTCCGCCGCGCTGCTCGCCGCCTACCTGCGGGCCTTCGGCCTCGATGTCCGCATCCACATTCCCGACCGCATCACCGAGGGCTACGGCCCGAACGCCGCCGCCGTGACGAACCTATGGGAGGCCGGCGCCACCCTCCTCGTCTGCGTCGACTGCGGCACCAGCGGCCACGCCCCCCTGGAAGCGGCGCGGGCCCTCGGCCTCGACGTCGTGGTCCTCGACCATCACGGAGCCCCCGAGACCCTGCCGCCGGCCGAGGCCCTTGTGAATCCCAACCGCCTCGACGACCTGTCGGGCCTCGGGCACCTCTGCGCGGCGGGCGTTGTGTTCCTCACCCTCGTCGCCCTCAACCGCCGCCTGCGCCATGACGGCGTGGCGAACGCGCGCCTGCCCGATCTCACGGCCGCCCTCGACCTCGTGGCGCTCGCCACCGTCGCCGATGTGGTCCCCCTGATGGGACTCAACCGTGCCTTCGTGGTCCAGGGCCTGAAGGTGATGCGCGGGCGGGGACGCCCCGGCCTCGCTGCTCTCCTGGACGCCGCCGCCTTGAGCGAGGCGCCGGAAGCTTGGCATCTCGGCTATCTCGTTGGCCCACGCATCAACGCGGGCGGCCGCATCGGCGAGGCCGGCCTCGGCGCGCGGCTGCTGACCACCTCCGACGGGGCGGAGGCCGCCCGCATCGCCGCCGAGCTCGACCGGCTCAATCGGGAGCGGCAGACCATCGAGGCCGAGGCCGTCGCCGCCGCCGAAGCCGAGATGGACCATGCGCTGACGCACGACCCCGACCGCCCGGTGCTGGTGACGGCCTCGGCCGACTGGCATCCGGGCGTCGTCGGCCTCATCGCCGCCCGTCTGAAGGAACGCTTCGGCCGTCCCGCCTTCGCGTTCGCCGTGCGGCCCGACGGCACCGCCACGGGCTCGGGCCGCTCCATACCGGGAGCCGATCTCGGCCGCGCCGTGCGGGCGGCGGTGGAAGCCGGTCTCGCCCTCAAGGGCGGCGGCCATGCCATGGCGGCCGGCATCACCCTGGGCAGCTCCGACACCAGCGCGTTCTCGGCCTTCCTCGCCCACGACCTCGCCGAGGCCGTGCGCGAAGCGCGCGCCGTCGAAGCCCTCCTTCTCGACGGTACGGTGAGCGCGGGAGGTGCCACGGCCGAGGTGGTGCGTCTGCTCCAGCGCGCCGGGCCGTTCGGCTCGGGCGCCCCGGAACCGGTCTTCGCCCTGCCGCGGCACCGCATCGTCGACGCGGGACTCGTCGGCAACGGCCATGTTCGCGCCCGCCTGCGCAGCCGAGACGGCCAGACTGTCGGCGCCATCTGCTTCCGGGCGGCCCAAGGTCCCCTCGGGCAGGCCATCCTCGGCGGAATCGGACGCGAGTTCCACGTCGCCGGCACCCTTTCGGTGGACAATTGGCGCGGGGCCGATCGCGCCCAGGTCCGGATCTGCGACCTCGCCCGCATCGAGTGATCCAGCGCCTCAGGACGCCCGAGGCCGCCCGGCAGCGGGGCCGCGCCAAACATTGCCGCGATCCCCGTTGACACCCGCGCAAGGCCTCATCATAAGGACCCGCGCGCTGCCCACGGGCGGCGGTTTGGGGGAATGTCCCGAGCGGCAAAGGGGGCGGACTGTAAATCCGCTGCGTAAGCTTCGTAGGTTCGAGTCCTACTTCCCCCACCAAACGTCTTTCGGGACACGAGCGCTCAGGTTAAGCTCTCCGTCTCGACACTCGGCGGCCTCGGCCCCGATGCGGGTGTAGCTCAATGGTAGAGCAGCAGCCTTCCAAGCTGAATACCCGGGTTCGATTCCCGGTACCCGCTCCACTCGTTCCATCCTGACATCGATAGCGCAGGCCCACCTCTGTCCATTCCGAGGGCAGCGAGACTTCGCCCGGTATAGGCCCAGCCTCAATCGCCCCGTGCCTCTTCCATCGAGGGATCCGAGACGTATTCGACGTTCGGTTCGCCTCAGCCCGATCGGCTGCGGCCCGAGTCCTGCGGCACCTTGCTGGTATGTGCCTCGATCCAACGCGGCGAGAGGATATCGCCAGCCTCCGTAATGATCCAAGGCCGTGCATCGTGCCGGTCGATGGCTTCGGCCGCAGCCTCGAGGGCCTCCCGGAGGGTGGCGAACTCACGGCTTTCGGCCGTGTGCGCGGGCCTGCCTTTCGGCCAGACCGTCATCTCCGCGCGCTGGTCCAGATCTTTCAGCATCCTACGATCGACCCTGCGATCCCATGAGATCGCCGTTCGTGTTCGTCGCAAAACGCCCGCGGCACCGTCGGCTTCACAGCGGGAACCGGGCACGCCCAGGCGTTTTGTGAAGACGCTCCTAAAGACTGATCGCGCGTCGGTCTCGTGACAACTCGCAAAGAATCATCGTCACTGGATCCGCGTCGATCAAGGCTCGGCCCTGTCCGGCGCCCATCGTGCGCATGCGCGCGGAAGGCCTCCCGCCTACGATGGGCGTGACGCGATCCGGGCCACCTCGGGCCTGTCAGCGGTGATGCGCGGAGACGGCCCGCAGGACTTCGCCCGAGAGGTCCTTACCGACCTTGTGCGCGATATCGCCGAGACTCACCATGCCGATGATGTTCTCATCACGATCGGTGACGGGAAGGCGTCGGACTTTCTTCTTTTCCATCGTGTCGATGGCATCGGCGATGTCGTCGTCGGGCGTGCAGCAGACGACCCGGCCGCTCATGATGTCCTTCGCGGTCATCCGATTGAAATCGCCGCCGTTCGCCAGGGCGCGACAGGCGATGTCGCGATCGGTGACCATTCCCACCAGACGCCCCCCGGCCTTGACCGGCAGTGCGCCGATATCGGCATCGCGCATCTGTTTGGCGATGGCGGCCACGGGCGTCGCGGAATCGGCGAATTCCGCACCCTTGTGCATCACATCTTTGACTTTCATCGATGGCTCCTGTCGTCGGATGCTGATCCGGAAGATCATGCGGAGCATGTCGCAGAAGATCTCGACCGAGAGTGCTCTCCCAAATCGCTCGGCCACTGTCGATGCCGGGCAACCCGGTGCGACGGGCATTCCATCGTGGACCTGAATCCGAACCACGCCGGGGATCGCGTCGAACCTAGCGAGCTTCGGGCCCTCCACTGGCTTCCGCGTTGATCTGAATCAACGCGACGGACGACGGTGGGCAGCATCTCCGGGTCCGAACGCTTCGGCCGATCCGTGTCCCTCGACCGGACGTGTTCGATTCGATTCACGACGGCGTCGACAGCCTCATCGGGCGTCGATCTCCGACACGACCCGTGTGAGGTATCAATGCGGCTGGGGGCTCCGCTCGAGCCAGGGCATGCAGCCGGTTGAACCGCAACGCTTGATCGCCCGCGCCCGCATTCTCGGCGATCGCATCGATACGGCGGGTCTCGAACGCAAAGACACGCTCTCGATCAATCCGCTCGCCTTCCGGGCCGGGCGCGGCTTCGCCGTGGTCTTCCGTTACGGAGTCGTCGTCACCGTTGGGCTGTCCCCAATCGAGGAGGACGAGATCGCCGCCGGCCTGCGGATGCGTGTTCGCAGTCCGCTGACGCGCCCGGAGGAAGAGACCGCCACCATCGAGATCGCACCAGAGCACGACGATCAGGTCGTGCCGGGCGGCAAGATCGCCATCCGCCAGCTGACGCCCGAACGCCTGATCGTCATCGCCGACATTCTGGCCAAGAGCACCGCCCTGGCGCAGAACGAGATCGAGGTCGCGGCCGTGTTCGATCTCATCGAGCCGCTGGCGCGGCGCCTCGCTGAGAAGGGGCGTGCGTCCGGGGGGCGCCGGGCCATCCTCAAGCATATCGGGAGCACGCTGCTCGTCCAGCACCGGGTGTCGGGCCGCGTCGCCGTCGAGGAGAAGCCGGACGTGCTCTGGGATCAGTCGGGCCTGGAACGCCTCTACGCCCGCACTGAGGACGAATACGAGCTGCGGGAGCGGACGGCCACCCTGCATCGCAAGCTCGCCGTGATCAGCGAGACGGCGACCGTCCTCACCGACCTGATCCAGACGAACCGCTCCCTCCGCCTGGAGGTCGTGGTCGTCCTGCTGATCGCCCTCGAGATCGCGATCAATCTCCTCCCGCTGGCGCATGCCCTGAACCGGTGAGGCCGCGGCGCCGAGGGGGGGTCGTAGGGCCCGGCATCGGCGCGCGCTTTGCGCGAGATATCTATTCGTCCCCCATCTCCTCGTGTTCGACGAGAGCGTCCTCCGCAGCAGAATCCCTGATGTAATCCGCAAGATCTTCAAGGATGACTTTAATCTGCTTTTCCGTCGCGATGATCTGGTATGCGTCTCCGGTCTCATCCTCGATGGTGAGCAGGCATCCGGACGGCGTTTCCTCCATGAGGATTTGATCGAGCTTTCTGATCGGGCTCATGGCGTCGGGCCCTCCTGCAGCCATTTCGCGACCGACGTGATCGTGAGACTTTGTCAACAGATGACCAGACCGGCGTTGATTTCGATCAAGGCCAGCCGAAGCCGCCCCCATCCCTCAATGTGAATCATCGCGATCGTCGCCCCGACCGGATGCATCTCCCTCGATCCATCGCAAGCCGAGCCGATGGCGCCGCGGTGCGCGAGACCGCGCACCGGATCATTGATCCGGGGTGGCTGTCTGCGTAGACAAAGCCGCGCAGGGAGAAACCATGTCATCCGCAGTCAGAACACTCGTCCTCGTGCGGCATGGGCAAAGCACCGACAACGAGCACAACCTATTCTCCGGGTTTCGCAATCCGGGTTTGACGGCACGGGGTGTAGCAGAGGCGAAGCGCGCTGGGCGTAAGCTGAAGGAGCTCGGGTTTCACTTCGACATCGCGTTCTCGAGCAAGCTGGATCGGGCGCAGCACACCCTGGCGCTCATGTTGGAGCAGTTGGAGCAGGCTGATCTCCCGGTCCGGTCCGAGAGCGCGCTGAACGAGCGGGATTACGGTGAACTCTCGGGCCTGAACAAAGCGGAAGCGCGCAGCCAGTGGAGCCCGGAACGAGTTCACCTCTGGCGCAAATCCTACGATGCGGTTCCCCCGGGCGGTGAAAGCCTCGCCATGACGGCCGCCCGGACGGTTCCGTTCTACAAGGAGGTGCTCGCTCGAAGCGTTCAGAACGGGCAACGGGTGCTGGTCGTCGCGCACGGCAACTCGCTTCGCTCCATCGTCATGCATCTCGAGGCCATGAGCCCCGAGGCCCTGATGGACTTCAACATCACCACCAGCGAGATCCTGATCTACAGGTTCTCGGAGACCGGCGCGGTGCTCGGGAAAACCTCCGTCGTCGCTCCGTCCACGCTCGGATGATCGCGGGACCGGCCGATCTTCGAGCCCGGAGGTCCGGGCGCTGAACCCTGATGTCGCGATAGGAGCCCATCGTTGCCCCGCCCGTCGCCCACTGCCCCGACCGCATCACTCGAACGCTAGGCCAGAATACCCGACCTGAGCACTTGTCCCGCCTCGCCCAGGCGTCGGTTCAGCCCCTCGGAAAGGGCATGCTCGACCCGGGAGTGATTTTACTGCGCCGTTGCTGACCCGCACGACGGCCAGGGACGCCGGAGCGATCCCCTTCCGCCTCGGCCACCATCGTGTTCGGATCGAACGGGAGGAGGGCCGCGCCGGCCGCAACGAAACCCGCCAGTGCCCGTAGATCGTCCGGCAGTCGTGGATCGCGGGAGAGGCGATCGGCCTCCCATTGCAGACGAAGGTTGCAGCGACGGGAGGGCAGGGCGCTCGCGGGATAACAGGCGTCGTGGCGGGCACAAGCGGCGTCGAGGGCATCGACCGGGGGTAGGGGCGCGTTGTTGCCGGGACCGCAGTAATTGCCGTGAAAGAGGAGCGCCGGCCCTCCCCCGGCGGGCTGCGCCTGCGCGAGACAGGTCATGCCGAGCCAAACGGCGAGCAGATATCCGACGGTCCGATAGGTCATGATCGCGTTCCTTTCAAATGGTCTCCGCACGCTCGGCCGCTCAGGTCCGTGACCGTGAGGAAGCCTCAGAACATGACGGCCAACCCCATCCAGACGCCGTTGGTGCCTCACGGGCCGATAACGATTCGGACGGCACGATCGAGCAGCCCCATATCGACGGCCATGACACGGGTCCGATCAGGATGGGTCATTAATAGCAGTAACCTCTGTAAGAGGGCCGGATATACGGCCCGCAGCACGCGCCATAACAGGATTCGTATGAGTAATAGGGATCATAAGGTGCCCGCGATGCGGCGATTGCCGCCCCGATCAAGCCCAGCGCCGCTCCTGCCACGACGGCCCCGTCCGCACCGTGCCGATAGGAGCGACCGTGGTACCGATGGGCATCGCGATGGACGTACCGATGATATCCATGGTGATGTCCTGAATGACCGCGATAGCCCGCACGGGCCTCAGGCGCAGAAGCAACAAGCAGGTTTCCCGCCGAGATTACGGCCGCAAGGGACAGTGCGAAGGTCTTCATAGCATCTCCGATGCGAAGTCTGGCTCGATCCGTCGCATGGGCGCGGCCCGATCCTATCGCGCGCGTCTCGTCGGAAGGCGCTTCAGCATTCAGCGACTTCTTTAGCGGAACCCAGAGACCTGGCACTTGAGCTGGATCAAGGCGTCCGCAGGGGGAAAAGTGAAAATCCTGATCTTTACGGGATCTTCCCATACAGAAGAGAAGATCGGCCCTGCCAAGATCCGATCCGACAAAATTCATTGAGGCGACCACGGATCGAAATCAGGTCAGCGGTAGATGGGAGCGAGATCATGTCCCAGGTTCAAGCAGAGACTCAAACGCCGCTTCCGCCCGAGGCCGCGCATCCCGCGCGGAGCGATCGAGAGAACTTCGCCGGACGGGTTCGCCATCAGGTTGGTGATTATATCCACGACATCTCGGACGGTCTGAAGACCGTTTCGGAACGCGGTCAGCATTCCTATCAACAGGCCGCGCATGCGGCGAAGGCCGACGGTGCCGTGCTCACGGGACTCGTCGTCGGAGGCGCCATCGGCTTTGCGACCGCATGGCTGATCTTCGCCCGTCACGCCGTCTCGGGCGAGTTCGTGGCACGGCGCATGAGCCGAAGCAGCGAGTACCATTAGCATCGCTCCGAAAGGTGAGCGGCGGCTTTCGGGGCAAGACGATGTCAAACAAGAACTCCCCATCATCGCCCCGAATACCGTATTCGGGACGATGATCTGGAGTTCGGCAGCGCCCGGAATGTCGGCGTCTCGGGGCTCGGCCGAGGGTGGTCCCTGGAAAATCGGCTGCGGCGGTGGAGGTTTCGGCGAGCGACCGGATCGTTCGTTTCACGCAGCGGCGGGGCCGCAGATGCGCGCGCGAGGCGAGGGGGCGGTGTCGGCCCGACCGGTCACGTGGCGAAACGACGGGAGTGGAGCGATGAACGGGCTCGGCAAGGACGCTCTCCGCACGGACGCGCTCGGCACTCGCCTTACGCCCCGCTCCTCACCGGCGCGGCGTTCACGACCGCCGCCGACCGGCAACCAAGCGATCGCCGACCGCCTGCGCGAAGCGGCGGATCTCATCGAGGCGACGCAAGGTGAAGTTTTCCGCGTCGCGGCCTATCGGAAGGCCGCCGACTCCGTCGTGCATCTGGATCGCGATCTTCGAGAGATCGCGCGAGGGGGACGCGACGCCTTGGAAGCGATCCCGGGTGTCGGTCGCTCAATCAGCCGGACGATCATGCAACTGCTCGAAACAGGGCGCTGGCCCTACCTCGAGCAGCTGCGCGGCTCGGCCGATCCGGTTCGTTTGCTGTGCACGGTTCCCGGTGTCGGACCGGTGCTGGCCGAGCGCATCGCCGACACGCTGCACGTCTCCACGCTGGAACAGTTGGAGCTTGCGGCTGAGCGGGGGGAACTCGCCGCCGTGCCGCGTTTGGGGCCGCGGCGGATTCGGATGCTGCGCGCCACCGTGAACGCGATGCTCTCGCGGATCAGGCGACCCGACCGGAGGCCCGACCTGGAGCCGCCTGTGTCGATGCTGCTCGATGTCGATCGAGAGTACCGTGCACAGAGCGATGTCCTGCCCAAGCTCGCGCCGCGGCGCTTCAACCCCGGTGGCGTGCCTTGGCTGCCCGTTCTGCACACCCGGCGCGGCGAATGGATGTTCACGGCGCTGTATTCGAACTCGGCGCGGGCTCATGAACGCGGCAAGCAGCACGATTGGGTGGTGATCTCGTTCGGCCTGCACGGGGGAGCGGATGGACAGCGCACCGTCGTGACGGAAACCCACGGGGCGCTGATGGGCCGTCGAGTGGTTCGAGGGCGCGAGGGCGAATGCGCGGCGCATGAGGTGTCGACGCGCGGCACCCTGGCCGCCCCGGCCGCGATCGCCAGGCCATCCTACGGGCCGCCACCCCTCGAAAAGGAACCGCCGCCCGAAGCGCGATTGGGGCCGCACTCACCCGGTGCCGTTACGGAATCACGGAGCGATCGATGAGCGTCGCCAGCCATCCCGATCCGACACCCGCCAACTCCTATCAAGCCCCCGCACATCCCCCGGAACCGCCACCGGCGGCGCCGTCGGGCGTGCCGTCCGCACCATCCGAGCTGCCATCCGAGGGGGAGCCGTTGGGGGTCCCGCCGGACCTGCCATTCGAGATTCCGAGTTCTCCTGCGCGGCCTCAATCGTGGGCGTCGTCGTATCGGCCGCCCGGCCAAAGCTCCATTGTCGCGAAACACCGAATGCCCGGTGCGTGCGGCGCCGATGTCGGCCATCGCGGATCGTCCGGCCACCGGCGCGGCCGCCCGGGCGACGCGAAACCTCATCGGGCGGCTGATGCGCGCGGCCTTCGCCCCGTGCTCGTGCCGCCTGGCCTCGGGACCGGACAGCCTTCACGCGTGGTGGAAACCCAGGTCGTTCAGAGATGCGGGGATCCGCGCTATCAGTCGCGCGTCCCGACGCGGTTGACGCTGTGTATCGAGCCCTGCGCCAAGGATCCGTCACGCTTCAACTGGACGGTTCGGCACGATCGGCACATCCTTCTGTGTTCACTGTATTCGTTGCCGAACCAAGAGACCGCGCAACGCGCTGGTCGCGCGGCACTGCAAGACGCCGCGACCCTCTGGCAGGATAGCCATTAGAATGACCACACATGCAAAGGATCTCGGAGTGCCTTACAAAACTTCCGGTCGCGGTCGGCTCTCGCTCTGGGCACGGCGGCTGCAGCGGGAGTTTCGTAAGAGACGCTGAGATCGCTAGACCAGGATCAAAGTATATCCGGCTCTCAGGTGCAGGATTGGGCATGCGATGGCCTCGACCGGGCCGGCGCGTTCGCGAACCTCGGCGCTCCGGGGCGGGAAGTTGATGGAAGGCGGGACCTCGAGCGATTTGTCGACGTCTTCGTCAAGCCCCCGTACATCACTTCTTGCGATCGCCCCCATCGCGCGTTCCTCTTCGCCGGAACGGCCGCGCTGAGGCACGACCCGCACATTGAGCGGTGCTCCGAGCGCGCGGGCGACCTCGACGGCAATCGGAACGTCGCAGCGCCGGAGCACTCATGGAAGCCCGCGACGCCGCCGACTTCACCGGCAGAATTGGGCGGCCCTGGAGTACGATGAGGTACGCTAAGCGGCTTGGACCGCGATTGTCTTCTCGGCCTTCGCTTCAGCCGCCTTGGGCACGATGATCGTCAGGACACCGTTCTTGAGGGTCGCTTCGATCTTGTCGGCATCGGCACCGGATGGCACCGGAAACGACCGCTGAAACGCGCCGAAGCGACGTTCAGACAGGTAATATCCCTCGTGCTTCTCTTCCGTCTCGTGCTTCTTTTCCCCCCGGATGGTCAGCATGCCATCGGACACTTTCACCTCGATGTTCTTCTCGTCCATGCCGGGAACATCGGACGTGATCTCGTAACGGTCCGGTTTGCTCACGATGTCGGCCGCCGGGGTCATCGGCCAAAGCGACCCGTTGCCGAGAAGGAGCGCGCCATCCCCGCCCGAGAGGCCGAAGGCGACGCGTCGCAGACTTTTCCCGAGGTCGTCGATAAAGTGATCGATGTCGCGGCGCAAAGTCTCCATCGGCCGCCACTCCGTAGAGGGAGAGGCACGCTCCGCTAAGCTCTCGGTCTTGACCGCCAATTTCGTACCCGAGTCAGCCATGGGACGCTCCATCAATGGGAAGAGCCGCTATCGATAGAGCCGGCCGGTGGATCGAAAATTGATTTGTCTCAACGAACGCTCGACAATGCGTGGCACTCATGATCCGAGAAAGCTTGGGGGCACTGACGCTCGTCCTGTCGATGCATGGCGTTGCCCGGTACCATCTTCGCACGGGCCTCGACGGCATCCTCCTCATGGTTACAATCGCATCCATTGCTTCGTGCGCTTCGCCTTGAAAGCAATGAGTGGGAAAACTGAAGCTTCCTGATTTCGGACGATCGCGTCTTATCGAACGGGGGACGGAACATGCCGGTCGAAACTCTGAATCGCCAGCTCGAGGAAGCCTTGCGTCAGCCGACGGAAGCGCGCCGCCAGGAGGCCATCGTCCATGTTCTGGCACGAGCGATCCGCGAGGTCGCGTCGCTTCAAGGTCGAGTCGCAGACCTCGAGCAGCGGGTGAAGCACAACGACGAGACGGGAACACCCGCCAACATCTGTGTCATCTGAGCCTCACTGGTCGGCACGAGCCCGCGACGGCGGTAGCAGCGGCGCGGAATCCGACCTCACCGATCGAGACACGACGCTCCGACGATGCCGCGGCCCATCCGTTGCGTCGCGACGGAGCGATCCGGAGCCGCTCGCGTCTGGACGGGCGTAGAATCGTGCGCGCCATCATCTCGAACACCTTATGGGCGCGAGAATCATCAAGGAGTCGAGCAGTGTAAGACTGTTTGGCTTCTACGAAACACCATGCCTGGCGGCCCGCCGGCGGACAACATCGGCATAGATGAATCGAAAAAAGATCGGTTGGGATTTTGCCTCCCGTGCACTCCGATCAGATAACGAAAGCAGTGTTGCACCGATTTCAGCATCGACAGAAGCGACGGTTTTCCGCTCGCGCGAAGAGTTCCGAACATGCGATCCTGAATTCAGCGGGCCATCTTTTCGCGAACTCCGTCGCGGACGATGCCCAGACGCCTCATACGCCAGAGGACAGGTCGAGGCCGGAGCCGCCAGGATGATGCGAAGGCCCGCCGCATCCCACCGGACGAGGCTGGAGGCTTACAAACCGGAGCTACGAATGGCGTCAGATCTTACAACTCGGATCTTCAATTCTGCTGCGCTCCCGGGATGACGGGTGGCGGCGCCAAACTTGGAATGCGATCGCCTGCTATCCGCAAAGCAGCAGAGCACTCTGGGT
Organism: Methylobacterium adhaesivum; assembly: GCF_022179065.1. Taxonomy (GTDB): domain Bacteria; phylum Pseudomonadota; class Alphaproteobacteria; order Rhizobiales; family Beijerinckiaceae; genus Methylobacterium; species Methylobacterium adhaesivum. The sequence continues at coordinate 10,538 of NZ_BPQD01000003.1, read as the reverse complement.
GATCCTGTCGACGATGAAAGAAACCGATCTGAAGCCTCTTTCGATCGTCCAGCGACGAACGCTGTTCAGAGCAGGACGCACCGATCCCCTCTCGAGAAAAGCTCTCGGATCAGTCTCCGAGGCCCAGCGGGATCGTGTCCGCAGCCTGATTGAAGTTGGTGCTGGCGTGGGAACCGGGGCCCGCCGTTCCGGTGTCCGTCGGCCGCCCCCAACGGTAAAGGAAGCGATCGGCCTCGCGAGCCCAGGCGAGGGGCAGGTCCAGCCAGACGGTGCGCCAGAAGGTCAGCCAAGCTTGTCCTGCGACGTCGAACTCGGTGGGCTGTTCGTTGCCGTGAGGGGCCGGAGGGATCTGCGTCATGACCGCTCTCCGATGATCGTGCGCTCGATCCGGGCAACCCGGAAGGTGTGGTAGGCGTCGTCGCCGGCCTCGCGGATCGAGACGTATTCGCCTTCGACGAAGGCGTGCGTACCGAGGCGGTAGCCGGCCTCGTCGTCCTCGTTCGTCCAGTCCTCGTAGTCGATGAGCCAGGTCGCGCCGCCCTCGCCGCCGGCGCGGTGCACGAGCCGGCCGTGCCGGTCGGGCTCGCCCGTCCAGAAGCGGCGGACGCGACAGCGGTCGCGGGCCTCGTGCCAGAGCGCCGCGTCGAGGCGGCCGTCCGGTCCGAGGGGGGCCAGGATCTCGTAGCCGCGCCCGGCGCTGCCGTCGGGGTGCTGTGGGCAGCGAGCCAGCGTCAGCGTCACCCGGTGCAGCCTGGCGGGAGAACCGGATCGGGCCGGATGGCCGCGCGGGTTGGCGGCCTCGGCCGGTTCACGTATTCCCTGGGGCATGGCGTCTCTCCCGTTTGCCGTCGTGGTGGAGTCCGTACGCCGGCAAGCCCCCTAGACGGAGGAGCCTTGATCCAGCCGAAGGCCGACGCGCTGCTCGGCGCGCACGAGGGCGAGGCAGCGCTCCATCTCCCGGCGCAGGGCAGGCAGCGTCTCCTCGATCCCGCAGGCACGAAGGTCCGCCTGCAGGCGAGCGAGCAACGCTTCGTCGCTCGCCACGGCGCCGTCCTCGGTGATGGAAGCCACGTAGCCGGCGACCGCGTCCTGAGTCAGCCGCATCCGCTCGCCGGCCCAGGTCGCCAGCAGGCGATTGCGTTGGGCACGGGCCCTAAAGCGCAACTCCTCCTCATGGGCGAAGTGGCTCTCGAAGGCCCGCTCGCGCTCGTCGAACGTCGTGCTCATGGGATGCTTCACCTGTCCGAACATGTGAGGCCACGTCGAAACCGATCGCTCACTCTCGGCCCACCGGGGCGCGCGCACCTTGAGGCAGATCAATGTTCCGCGAGCGGCGGCCGGGGCTTTCGGACACGGCCGCGAGGTGCCGCAACGCAGCCATCAACGGGGCATCGCGAGCCGGATCGAGGCGGGCATCCTCGACGATGCCATCCTGCAGGGATTCAGCATCCCGCCCGGGACGCCCGGTCAGCATCGCATCGTCGGGCCGCGTCGCGGCATCGACAGCCCGCGTGACCGCGAGGTCGGGCTCGATGCCGTTTCCCTGCACCCTGCGGCCCGCCGGCGTGACGACCCAGGCCGTCGTCAGGCGCAGGCCGCGCCCGCTGCGATGGACATACGTCGTCTGGACGGCGCCCTTGCCATAGGTGCGTGTGCCGACAACCGTCGCGCGTCGATGATCCTGCAAGGCGGCGGCGACGATCTCGGCCGAGGAAGCGGTATCGCCGTCCACGAGCACGACGAGGGCGCGGCCGTTGACCAGGTCCCGTCCGCCGCGGTCGAGGGCGAAACGCTCGATGTCCTCGGGAGCGCGTCCGACCAGGCGCACGATCTCCCCCCGGTCGAGGAACACTCCGGCGACCGCCACGGCCTGCACGACGAGGCCACCCGGATTGCCACGCAGGTCGAGGATGAGGCCGGTGAGCGCATCGGGCCCGATATCGGCCATGAGGTTCGCCAGGGCCTTGAGCAGCCTCCCCGTGGTGAAATCGTCGAAGTGGTCCACCCCGACATAGCCCACGCGGCCGAGGGCGCGCATTCGGACGGGGTGCAGGGGGAGCCATTCCCGGGTCAGGACGACCTCGGTGGCGGCGCGGGCCTTCGGAAGAACGACCCGCAGGCGCACGGTGGAGCCCGGCTCGCCGCGCAGGCGGTCGACGATCCTGGCGCGTTCGAGGTCGCCAATGGGGTTGCCGTCGATCCGCTCGATGACGGTCCCACCCGTCAGGCCGGCCCGTGCCGCAGGCGCGCCGGGCAAGGCGGACCGGACGCGCCCGCCCGCCTCGACCTCGGCCCCGATCCCGACGTAGCTCCCGGTATCCTCCTCATCGAATGCGCGAAGCTCGGCCGCGGTGATATACTGCGAGTACGGATCCAACGACGCGACCATCCCGGATATCGCCGCATCCACGAGCTGGCCGTCGCTGCGCACTTCGACGGCCTTCGTCCGGACGGCGTGGAACACCGCTCCGAACACGGCGGGCGCCCCGTAGGAGCCTCTGGGGAATTCCCTGGTCCCCAGCCCTGCATCCGAGGATACCGTACAGGCCAGAATGGCGCCGGCCATGCCCGAAACACCGGCCAGCCACCAGGATCCATGACGAGTTAGGCCAAGGATCGCCCGTGGTGCCGGTCGCGCTTCGTTCGAGCCGGGCATGGTCTGGCCTCGGGGATCTGCACCCGCGGGAAAACCCGGCAAGCAAGCCCAGACTCCGTTCGCCGTCGCCTTGAGATGGATCAAGGTTCGGAGCGTCCCGCGCGGACAGGGTCTGTGCTTGGTCCCTTTCGGAGCATCGCATGATCCGGCGCCTCTCCCCCGCAGCCGTGGGTGCCCGGGGCGCTCGCGTCGCCGCCTGCGGACCGGCATCGATCCGGATGGCCCGCCGACGCACACGACCCGATCGCCCGCTCCGGCGTCGCCGCCTCGATGGGCGCGGAGTGCGGACTGGAATCGCCCTCGGTGCCGCCCCGGATGTCTACCCGAATGCCGCACGCCCGGACGGCTCGCGGCATGCTTGAACCGGGACCACCCATCGAACCCGTGACGTCAGGGCCGCAGGGCGCGTTCGAACCTGCCGGGCCGGGCATGGCGCAGATCCACGCCGCGCCGGTCGCGGACGTTCCGGGGGCGTTCGGAACCTGCCTGCGCTCGGGCCTGTCGGACGCGGAGGCCAGGCGACGGCTCGCACGCTACGGCCCGAACGTGATCGCCGCGAAGGAGAAGACCCGCCCGCGCGCCCTGCTCGTCCACCAGCTCGCGAGCCCCGTGGTCTACCTGCTCGCGGCGGCGGGTGTGCTGTCGTTCGCCTTCGGCGATTGGCAGGAAGGGATGGCCATCATCGCGGTCCTGGCCATCAACAGCGGCCTCGGATTCTTCACCGAGTTGAGGGCGGCACGGTCCATCGAGGGATTGCGGGCGCTCGGGGGGCGCTCGGCCCGCGCGCGCCGCGACGGACGCACGCGAGGGCTCGCCGCCGAGGAGCTCGTTCCAGGGGACATCGTGCTGCTCGAGGGCGGCGATGCCGTCCCGGCCGACATCCGGCTGGTCGAGGCGTCCAACCTGGGGGCGGACGAATCCCTGCTCACGGGCGAGTCCGTGCCGGTCGACAAGACGGCGGATCCGGTCGGCGCGGACACGCCCGTCACGGAGCGTGCGTCGATGCTGTTGCGCGGCACGCTGATCACCCGCGGCAGCGGCACCGGTGTCGTCGTGGCGACGGGATCGGAAACCGAACTCGGCGCCGTCTCGCGCCTCGTCGCCCAGGCCGAGCCGGACAGGTCCCCCCTGGAGCGGCGCCTCGAGCGCCTGTCCGGCCAGATGGTCTGGGTGATCCTGACCCTGGCCCTTGCTCTCGTCGGCGTCGGGGTCGCGACCGGCAAGGACCTTCGCCTCATGATCGAGGCGGGGATCGCTCTGGCGGTCGCGGCGATCCCGGAGGGGTTGCCCATCGTGGCGACCTTAACCCTCGCCCGCGGCATGTGGCGGATGGCCCGGAAGAACGCCTTGATCGAGCGCCTGTCGGCCGTCGAGACGCTCGGCGCCACTACGGTGATCCTAACCGACAAGACCGGCACCCTGACCGAGAACCGGATGACGGTGCGGCGGCTGTCGCTGCCCTTGGGCGAAGTCGATTTGACCGATCCGAGTTCCGGGGCCGCCGGTGGGAGTGAACGTCTGTTTCAGGTGGCGGTTCTCTGCAACGACGCCACCCTCGGAGAAGGTCCGGTCGGAGACAGCGGCGACCCAATGGAGCAGGCGCTTCTGCGGGCGGGGCTGTCCGTCGGATTGAAACGGACGGCGCTCGTGCGCGAGCGGCCGCTCGTTCGGAAACATGCCTTCGACGCCGCCCGCCGCATGATGGCCACGGTCCATGCATCCGGATCGGACCACCTGACCGTGGTCAAAGGGGCTCCGGAGGCCGTGCTGGCCGCCTCGCGGCACGTCGACGATGGGACGGGTGCCGTCCCCCTCGACGACGCGGCCCGGTGCCTGTGGCGGCGCCGGGCCGAGGAACTGGCCAGCCGGGGCCTGCGCGTGATCGCCTGTGCCGAGAAGACGACCGAGGACGCGACGGCGGATCCCTTCGGCGGGCTCGTCTTTCTCGGGTTGATCGGGTTGGAGGATCCGGCGCGCGAGGGCGTCCCGGACGCGCTGGCGGCCTGCCGCAGGGCCGGTATCCGGGTGATCATGGTCACCGGCGACCACGCCTACACGGCCCTCAGCGTCGCTCACGCGGTCGGGCTCGCCCGTCCGGGGGACCGGGTGATGGAGGGTGGTCTCCTCGGCGACGGACGCGACCGCCTGGACGAGGTCGCGGTCTTCGCGCGCGTGAGTCCCGCCGACAAACTGGCATTGGTGAAAGCCTATCAGCAGGGCGGTGAGATCGTCGCCATGACCGGCGACGGAGTCAACGACGCCCCGGCCCTGAAACAGGCGGATATCGGCGTCGCCATGGGGCGGCGCGGGACGGACGTGGCGCGGGAGGCGGCCGCCATGGTGCTCCTCGACGACGCCTTTCCGACCATTGTCGGGGCGGTTCGCGAAGGGCGGGTCATCTTCGACAACATCCGCCGGTTCGCGGCCTATCTCCTGGCCTGCAACCTCAGCGAGATCATGGTCGTCGGGCTGGCGATCCTCTCCGCCCTGCCGCTCCCGATCCTGCCCTTGCAGATCCTCTACCTGAACGTCGTGACCGACGTGTTCCCGGCCTTCGCCCTGGCGATGTGCGAGGGGCGGGACGACCTCCTCGCCCGTCCCCCGCGCGCCCCGAAGGAAGCCATCCTGGAGCGTGCGCAGTGGGTGCGGATCGTTGCGCACGGCGCGCTCATGACGGGCGCGACCTTCGCCAGTCTCGCGGCGGCCGATGCCTGGCTTGCCCTCGACCGCGCCGCCGTCGTCACCGTGACCTTCCTGACGCTCGCCTTCGCGCAGCTCTGGCACGTGTTCAATATGCGGGCTTCCGCGTCGGGTCCGCTACGTAATGAGGTGACGCGCAATCCATGGATCTGGGCCGCACTCCTCATCTGCACGGGATTGCTCGTCGGTCCGGCTTACGCGCCTCGGGTCGGAACCGTACTCGGCCTCGTGCCGCCCGATTCGTCCATGTGGGCGATCGTCCTCTGCGCCAGCCTCCTGCCCGTCCTCGTCATCCAGATCGGCACGATGGCCCTGGCCGGGCGCCGGTGAGCCGCGCGGGCGGAGCGGTCGCTCACATTGCGATGGGTCAACGCGCTGCGTTCCGGCGGTGGCAAGCTCGAACACGAGAACCCACCGAGGCCCCGCATGCCTTCGCCATCCCCGTCCTCCCTGTCGCGAATCCGCGATCTCCTCGTGTGCCTCACCGAGGAGGGAGGCGACGACGAGGCCGGGACCGCGTTGGCCTACGGCCTTTCCCTGGCCGCCGCCGCGGGGGCCCACCTCACCGTACAGTCCTCGGCCCATCGCATGACCGTGGTCGCCGGCGCGGCCTGGGGAATCGTCAACGGTCTCGTCGCCGGCGAGAACCGGCGCCGGCATGCGCTCGCGCAGGCCGGCGCCGAACGCGCCGCGGCGGAGGCGGCCGGTTCGGGCGTGATCTGTACCACCGAGGCACCGGCGCTCGCCTACCCGGACCTGCTCGCGCGCCTCGTCGGACAGGCGCGGCTCGCCGACCTGACGATCCTCGACAGCGAGGCGAGGGACGTCGCTCTCGACCGCGACCTCATCGACGGGGTCCTCTTCCGGAGCGGGCGGCCGCTCCTCGTCGTCCCGCCCGGCCATGACGTCGCGACGCGGCGGATCATCATCGCCTGGGACGGCAGCGCCCAGGCGGCCCGGGCCGCCCACGATGCACTGCCGTTCCTGTGCGCCGCCGACGCGGTGGAGGTCGTGTCCATCGTCGGCGAGAAGGATCTGTCGACATCCGCGACCGCCGCCGCGTTCGCCCCACACCTCGCGCGCCATGGCGTGAGGGTTTCCGCGAACGACCTGCCGGTCGTCGGCGACGTCGCCGAAACCCTGAGAACCCACATCCGTCACTTCGGCGCCGACATGCTGGTGATGGGCGCCTACCGGCATTCGCGCCTCCAGGAGTGGTTCCTCGGCGGCGTGACGCACGCCCTGCTGGGTCGCAGCCCCGTGCCCCTGTTCCTGGTGCACTGACAGAGGGAATTCCTACGGGCGGGCTAAAGATCGGCATCGGACGGTGAAGATCGAGGGAGCAGACCGGAATCACGTGCGAATTCATCGACGACGACCATCCGCACCGGATGTTCGATCCGGGGTTCGATGGTTCACGCGTCACCCCCGAGGGGAGGGAGGCGCTTCAGGCCAACCCGCTGCCGGCCCCACCAAGGTGCGCCATGATCCATGTCCATCTCAATGCGCCAGGAACAGCGGAGCAGGACTGCCGCGCAGGAGCGAGCGTGTGACGCCGCCGAAAAAGAACTCCCGGAGGCGCGAATGGCCGTAGGCGCCCAGCACCATCATGTCGGCGTGGAACATCTTCGCCTGATTACGCAGCGTCTCCGCGACGTCACCCACCACCGGCACGTCGACGACGGTGACGTTCACGCCGTAGCGCGCGAGATGGGGTGCGAACTCGGCGCCCGGCACAGATGTATGAAGCGCTTCGGTCCCCGCGACGGACACGATCTCGACAACGTGCGCCGCACGGAGGAACGGCAGGGCGTCGTTGGCGGCCCGCGCCGCCTGGGCGCTGCCGTCCCAGGCGACGATGATCCTCCGCCCGGTGAAGGCATCGTGTTCCGGCGGCACGGCAATGACCGGGCGCCCGCTTTCGAACAGCGTCTTCTGGATGGTCTCGCGATCAAGGTCGTATGTCCCGAGCCCCGCGTCGAGGACGGTCAGGTCAAACAGGCGCGCCTGGAACGCCAGTCGACCGACGACATCCGGATACGGCAGGCTCGGGGCCTCCGTCGTACAGACTACGCCGGCCTGGGCCGCTTCGCCGGCCGCGCGGTCCGCGACGGCCCGAGCCAGATCGTCGAGGCGGCGGTCGATGAGGGCCATTCCATCGTCATCGAAGGTGCCGAGCCAGGCTTCGTCGCCCGAGAGGCACCACGAGGCCGATTGAACCGTGAGGTGAGCGCCCGCGGCTTTCGCGAGCGTCAGCCCGTATCCGATTGCGCTCGACCTCTGCTCGCGCTCCGTTTCGATGGTCGTGCCGACGAACACATCGCGGATGACAGCGAGCGGGGATGGAGAACTCTTGGACATCGTTCGTCTCCGGATGGGGTCGTCCCCAAAATCGAGCGGGACCGAACGATCGGCCTTGATCCACCTCAAATCATCGCCGACGCGGGACCGGTGCAGGCCATTCTCCGCCGCACGGCTCACGCAACCGCACGTTTCGATTCCTCCTTCATGTCGTCGAACCTCAGCTCCTCCAACTCCGTCATGGACCACGATCCGCATGCGGCCCGCTCCCTGCTCGACGGCGAGGGCTTCTCGGTTCGGGCCTTCGTCATGGCGAGGATCTTCCGAAGGCTTTTTCCGGCCTCGGACTCCCATGCGTGTTCATAGATCGGGCCATGCCCGGTCTCTGCGGCCTCATCGGGCGGAGGCGGGCGAAGCGGCTCGGTTGCGAACGCCGTCCGGAGCGTGGCGGCATCCTCGATGCGACTTCGCCGCGCTACGGCGGTCGCTTGACCGCGATTCTGGCTTGACTTGGATCAAGGCAGCTCGGCCGCCGCGAGGCGAACGTTCTTGAATGGAAACGGCAGGGTTCTGTCGTTCGGCTCCCGTCGCCTTCGTAAGCGGGCAGCCTGTCATTCGAGGAGATTTCGATGCGCACCATCGAAAACCGAACCGAGGACGCGGTCCTGAATGGCCTGAACGTGTTTTTGGGGATCGCCCTGTTTCTCGCCCCCTGGTACCTCGAACTGAGCAGCGAGACCGCCGCGGCCCGCAACGCCTTCATCTGCGGTGCCGCGATCTCCGTCATCGCCATGCTCGCGCTCAGCAAGTCCTACGATTGGGAGGAATACCTCAACCTCGCCGTCGGCGCATGGGTGACGGCGGCACCGTGGGTGCTCGGCTTCGCGGATGTGAAGTTTGCCACGGGTGTGCACGTGATCATCGGCCTTGCCGTCATCGCGCTCTCGGGGTTCGAGCTCTGGCGGCTGTACCAATCCCCTGAGGCGCGCTCCGTGTGATCCGTCGTCCGCCCCAGCGACTACTCCCGACAGACCAGCCGCCGATTCCCCGGCGCGAACATCGTCGCCTTCTCGGCCTGCCCGTCAGATCCCTTGAGCCGCCTCGAACACCGAGAATGCCCTGAGGGCTCCAACAACGGCGCCGCCGGCCTCCGCAGGGGGTCGCGCCGCGAGCCAGGCGGCGAAACTCGGCCACAGGCGCTGGCCCTCTCCGTGCCGGAGGAAACGGGTGTTGTCGCGGACGCGGGCATCGGAACTGGCCAGGGCCCGGCGCAGGAGAAGTTGACCGCCGAGACGCGAACCTTCGAGGACGTAGAGCAGCCCGGCGGCTTCGGCTTGCGCCGGCGGCTGCGGTGAGGCCGACGCCGGCGGCAGCGGGCGGCCGAGGGCGGCGAGATCGGCCAGGATCGCGTCGGTACGACGGCGCGCCGGCCAGTCGGGCGGCAACACGCCCTCGGCTGCGCGATCCAAATCCGCCTCGAGGGGCACCAGGGCGACCGCCATGGCGCTGAGGAAGCCGCCGTAATCCTTCAGGTCCCCGAAATCGTGGTTCTCCCAACCCGCGTCGAGGCGGCGATGCGCGTCCGCCGTTGCCCGCCGCAGGTGCCCCCGCAGGTCGTGGCCGGCTCCTTCACGGACGGCTGCGTCGTCGCGTCCCATTTCCTTCGTCATGTGTGACCGCCGCTGCCCTACTTGTTCTAGTGACCGTGCCCTATCCGGCGCGGATCGACAGCGCCGAGCCGGCCCCTTCGAGCGAGGATTCCCCATGTGGTACCTCTATGGCCTCGCGCTTCTGGCCGGCATCGCCAACGCCGTCCAGGGCGGCACCAACGCGACCCTCGCCAAGACCCTGGGCCAACCCTTCGCCGCCGGCCTCGTCGTGGCCCTGGGGACCGGCTCCACCCTGCTCCTGACGGGTCTAGCCCTTGGCCGCCTGCACCTGCCGGCCCTCGCTCAGGCCGCGCAGGTTCCGGCCTGGGCCTGGTTCGGCGGATGTCTCGGCGCCCTCGTGGTCCTGTCGCAGTTCTTCGCCGCACAGGCCATCGGCGCGGCCCCGTTCCTTGCAATCCTCGTCACCGCCGGGGTCGCGACCTCGATCCTCCTCGACCATTTCGGCTGGATCGGCTTCACCGTCCATGCGGCGAGCCTGTGGCGGATCGTCGGCGGACTCCTCATGGTCGCGGGCGTCACCCTCGTAGCCCTGTTCTGACGTACCGCCTGGGGCGATCCCCCCGCCTCAAACCCCTTGCCTTCCCGACGCGGACGGGCGAGGTCCCCGGCACCATATCGGGAGGCCGACGCTGCCCCGGTCACATTCCGCTGATGAACATCCTCCCATGAACATCTTCCAAGACATCGTCGCCCGCTTCAGCCAGACCGTCACCGCCTATGCGGGCGACACGGTCCTCATGCAGGCCATGGTCTCGGCCGCCGCCAACGTCATCGTCGCCGATGGCGAGGTGGCCGGCGAGGAATTCGATACGGCGCTCGCCGGCATCCAAGCCAATCCCATCCTGGAGAAGGGCTACGACCGGTTAATGCTGGAGAGCGAACTCTACGACGGCATCGCCCGGGCGCGGACGCGGGCAGGACGCGCAGAGAACCTGCGCCGCGTCGCGGGTCTCCACGAGCGCAGCGAGACGGACCGTGCCGCCGCCTTCCTGGTCGCAGCCGATGTGGCCGATCTCGACGGCATCTCTCCCCTCGAAGCGGCGGCCCTCGACGAGATCGCCGAGGCTCTGCGCGTCGACAAGACGGCGCTCCTCGGTGCTTCCCCGGTCAAGCGTCCCCTCGCCTAGGGGCCGCTTCGAGGTCCGCGCCGGGGACCGGCCAAGGGACCCGATTGTCGGCAAAGCCCTCGATCACGGGCAAAGCCCTTGATC
>NZ_BPQD01000002.1 GCF_022179065.1 Methylobacterium adhaesivum | reverse complement strand
TTCAACGCGAAGCTGCGGGATGAACTCCTCAACGGCGAGGTGTTCTACACCCTCAAGGAGGCCAGCGTCGTGATCGAGCAATGGCGTAGGCACTATAACAACATCCGGCCGCACTCGTCGCTCGGCTACCAGCCGCCTGCGCCCGAGGTCGTCATCTGGCCAACCGAACCGAGCGGCTCAGGGCCGCTCGCTCACCCCGCCATCGTCACGCGACTGACGATGCACTAACTTCGAACCTGGGCCACCGAATGGGGGCAGGCCATAGGAATTGATGAAGCCAATGCCGACGGCCTCGATACCCTTCGCGGCGATGTCGCGGGCGATCGCGAAAGCCCGCTCTTCGTCGAGGGGGCGTCGGGCGGTACCGGCCACCGACATGCGCTCGTTGATCGCGTAGCGGTGGCGCCGCTTGATCAGCGGTTCCGGTTTGGTCTGGTAGGGATCGTAGAGTTCTTTACGATGCTGGCGCCCGATCTCGATCGTGTCGCGGAAGCCCTCCGTCGTGACGAAGGCAGCATCGGGATAGTTGCGTTCGAGCAGCGCGTTCGTTGCGGTAGTCGTCCCATGCATGAGATAGTCGATCTGATCGAACGGAATATCGGCCGTTTCGATCGACCGAACCACGCCAATGGAGCGATCATGCTTCGTTGTGAGGACCTTTGCGGTGCGATGGCGGCCCGACGATGCCTCCCAGGCAAACAGATCGGTGAAAGTCCCTCCTACGTCGACACCGACACGCCACATCGCTTCGCTCCCCCTTCGAGCTTTGACTGAACTTTTTCTACTATTTTGTAGATTTAATGCTCTGTCAATGCGCGTCTGGCGATAAAATGCTGCTTTTTTGGCGGGGGTCTGCAAAACATATGACCAGCTGGCGGGCGCCAAGCAGGGAAAACAGTCGGCACGTCTCGCCATGATCCCTTACAATTCGCACGTTTCAGTCGAAAGAAACTGGCTGTTATCCCAAGATAAGCCACGTCATGAGTGAGAGAAATTATGCGACCGATGTACGTCATCCCCAACGCGCGTCGTGGCGAACTGCGGGCGTTGCGATTCAAGTTTAAAATATCTATCATTGCAAAAAAATTCAGCAAACGCCTCCGAGCGAGGCGCTGGTCCGGGAGCCTCGGCTCCTCCTTGAACATGCGAAGAGACGTCTACAGGACCGCGGGTAGTTTGACATCGGTGCCTCGCTTAGAAACACGCTGATAATGTCGATCGAAGTGCCCCACATGGGGCTTCGGGTGAAGAGATCTATGAAGATATCCGACGTATCCCGACTGGCCCAAGTTTCGGCTTCGACGCTGCGGGTTTGGGAAGAAAAAGGATTCATCACGCCGACGTATTCCGAGAACGGCACGCGGTCCTACAGCGAGGCCGACGTCGAAACTGCGCTTCGCATCAAGCGCATGCGCTCGGTCAACCGGATGAGTATCCCCGCCATTCGCGAAGCGATCGACAGCGCGGCTCCCGCTGCCAAGGTCGAGGAACCGAGCGCCGACGGGCCTCAGATCGGCCCTTCGTTGAGAGCCCTCCGTCTCGCGAAGCGGGTCAAGATCAAGGAAGCTGCCGCCGCCGTCGACATTGATCCTGCGATCTTAGCCTCCCTCGAACGCACATCGATGGGGATCGATATTCCCCTGCTTCAGAAACTCTCCAAGTATTACGGGGTGACCCTGAACGAAGTGATGGGTGTCGACGAGGCCGCCACGGGCGAGGAAACTGTGATGCGCGGTCGCGGCATCGTGCTGCCCCGACTCGGTGCCGGTCTTCGCATTGAGCGTCTTGGGTCGGGCAAGGACATCATGGATTGCCAGCGCTGGTCGATCGAGCCGGGCGTCCACAGCAACGGTTCCTACCGGCATGAGGGTGAGGAGTTTCTGGTTGTGGTACGGGGACAGTTCGAGGTGACGATAGAGAATGAGCGCATCCATGTTCTGTCCGGAGGCGACAGCATGTATTTCCGCAGTGACCTTAATCATGGCTGGCGAAACCCCGGCTCTGAGACCTGCGAACTGATCTGGATCTGCGTTGGAAATTCGTTCTGACCGAACGAAATCGAAAGGGCCGATATCCGTGCGGCGAACGCGCGATTGTAGGGGCGGGCCCACATGCTACCCCCTGCAAGGCAGTCGTTACCGACTTTCTATCACCCACATCCCAGCGATGCGCGCACGAGGGCGGCACCGAGCGCGATGTCGGCGAGCCGTGCGAAGCTGCGCCCGATGACGAGATTGCCGGGCGGCGGGTCGCGTGAGCGGGCGAGATAGCCGCCGAGGCGCGCAACCTTCACCACGTAAGCCAAGAGGGTGTGTTCGCCGGCCGCCCGATCGGGGACGAGGTGGTCCAGCAGGGCGATCTCGTCAGCGGTGACGGCTAGGCGCGCGTCCGCTTCCGGCGCCGCGTGGCCCACCATAGTCGTCCAGAACATCCGCCACGCCAGGATGCAGACCACCGCGATCAGTTTGACGCCGCACTCGTCCCGGCAGCCGGTCTTCAGGATGTGATGGAAACCTCGATCTTCCACCGCCGGGCATACCAGCCCGACTTTTCGACAGTTTGCTCGGGGGCGTTGACGTGCATTTCTAAAGGTGCAGGCGGCAAGTTCATCCTTCCACCAACACCGCGCGGTGAAATCCATGTCGCACTTCCTCCTCACCGGGATCAGGTGCGGATCAGCGAATCACCTGAGAGTAGGTCGCGCGACGCCTCCCGGCATCGCCGTTATGTGGACAATAGGAAGCGTCACCAAGCGCTTGCGCTGGTAGCAGTCAGGCTGAAACGGGCGTGCTTGCCCCCCCCAGGGCGCTCGACTGGGGTCGAGACTAGGCAAGATATGTTCGCGGATGGCTTCGAGCCACTCGAGGTGATGCAGGCCGTTTCGTGGAGAACATCCTCAATGCCTGTCCGTAATGGAGAGCGCATGCGAGCGCAAAGAGGTGCATCTCAGAAAGTCGCTAAGCTCTCAAACAGAATAGCTCGTACGACTAACCTGACCGGTATTTTGGATCGAGCCGATTAAACCGCATGCGCAACAACTCAATACAATCCACGGTCACACGCAAGGTCGGCGCTGGGGATGTCCGGCTTGCGCCCAGAGATAAGATCGCTGAGAAGGCGTCCCGAGCCGCAGGCCATAGTCCATCCGAGCGTGCCGTGGCCGGTGTTCGTGTAGAGGTTGGATAGCCGTGTCGCTCCAACAAACGGGGTTCCGTCCGGCGTCATAGGTCGCAGGCCCGTCCAGAACTTGGCTCCAGCCGGGTCGCCACCCGCTGGGAACAGATCACCGATGGAACGCGCAAGGGTCTCGCGGCGCGGTTGCCGCAACACTTGGCTGAATCCGGCGAGTTCCGCCGTCCCGCCAACTCGAATCCGGTCTCCGAGCCGGGTGATGGCGACCTTGTAGGTCTCGTCCATGACCGTCGAAACCGGCGCGGCGCCCGGGTCTATGACGGGGAGGGTCAGAGAATAGCCTTTCACGGGATAGACCGGTAGGTCGATGCCCAGGGGGCGAAGCAGGGCAGGGGTATAACTACCCATGGCAGCGACGTAGGCGTCCGCGACCAGCACCTCTCCGCTAACGAGTTCGACTCCCGTAACGGTACCACCCCCCTGCCTGAGGCGCGCTATGGAGGCGCCGTGTTGGAAGACAACCCCCGCTTCGCTGCAGAGCGCAGCGAGACGCTGGGTGAACAGGTGCGCGTCGCCGGTCTCGTCGCCAGGCAACCGGAGGCCGCCCACAAATACGTTGGGCACCCGCGCGAGGGCCGGCTCGGCGGCGATACAGCCCGCCGGATCGAGGACGGCATACGGAACCCCGAACTTGTCGAGCACACGCGTGTCGTCGTCCACATGATCGAGCTGCTTGCGGGTTCGGAAGAGCTGGAGCGTGCCCTTCTCGCGATGATCGTAAGCAATGCCCGTATCCCGGCGCAAGTCGCGTAGTGAGTCGCGACTGTACTCAGCGAGCCGCACCATCCGTCCCTTGTTTCGGGCATACGCTTCCTCGGTGCAATTCGCCAGCATTCGGGCGAGCCAGCCATAGAGCTGCGGTTCGAAGCGCGGCCAGAGCACCAACGGGCGGTGACGCATCATCATCCACTTGAGTGCTTTGAGAGGGATTCCTGGCGCCGCCCACGGCGCCGAATAACCAGGTGAGACTTGGCCGGCATTGGCAAAACTCGTCTCGAGGCCGACACCGGGTTGGCGCTCGACCAGCGTGACGCGATGGCCGGCCTTGGCGAGATAATATGCCGTTGTGACGCCGACGACGCCGCCACCGAGGATGAGAACATGCATGGAGAAGCGCCTCTGGCGACAAGACTAAGGATGAGCGGGCAGCTGCATGATGACGCCGAGACCAAAGCGGGACCGTCGTCCGCCAGTCGGGGCGTGATGGTCGCTACGTCGTGCTAAGCATCTTGGTAGACGCGGTGAAAACGATGACCGAGGCGCGTCAGAACCTCATAGCCGATAGTGCCGGCGGCGCGTGCGACGGCATCTTGGTCGTACTTTGGGCCGATCAAACCGACGAGACTGCCGGGCTCCAGGTTCCCCGGCGGGATATCGCTCGCGTCGAGAATGAGGCTGTCCATGAAGACACGTCCCACGATGGGCAGGCGGAGGTGCTGGTACCATGCCTCCCCCAGGCCGGAGGCGCTCCGGGGGAACCCATCCGGGTAGCCGACGCCTACCGTCGTCAGATGACTTTCTCGCGTAAGCGTGCCGCTGTGCCCGTATCCGACGTGCGTTCCGGCGGGAACGCACCGGACCTGCATGACCCGCCCCTGGAGCCGGACGACCGGCCTCATCGGGGTCGGACCGACCTGTCGGGGCGCGATTCCGTAGAGGGCGGCGCCTGGCCGCACCAGAGCGGCATGGTAGGCTGAGCCGAGGAAGATACCCGACGAAGCGGCGAGGCTGCCCGCGATCCCCGGGTACAGACGGCGAGCCGCGAAGGCGGCCAACTGCGTCGGATTGGCGGCGTTGTCTGGCTCGTCCGCACAAGCGAGACGACTCATGACGAGACGCACGTCGTTTCCCGCGAGCGTGTCAGGCTCCTGGGCGAGCCGCTGGAGGTCACCATAATCAAATCCGAAGCGGGCCATCTCAGTATCAACGTCAGATGAGGTGGACGGCCCCTGCTACCGGCATCGGTGTGCCAGGATGAGGTCGTCAAGCCCCTCATCGACAGGGGCCGATATTGACCCTGACCTGGCAAACTGGTCCATGCTGAGTGCAAGTTTTCCGGGCATGCCGAACTCTGAAGGAGGGTGGATGCCATCCTGCCTACGACTGCAGGCGGAACATCGCGATCACGTCTGGTCCTACGATTTTGTCGGGCGTGTACCCATGACGGGCGCACGTTCCGGATGCTCAACGTGTCGATGAGTGCACGCGCGAGTGCCTTGCGATCCGTGTCGCGCGCCGCCCCAGAACCGTCGAGCCATCTTCCCGATGTGCTACGGTCCGGAGTTCATCGCCCAGTCCGTACAGGCTTGGATCGCGGGCGTTGGCGCGAAGACCGCATACATCGTACCCGGCTCACCATGGGAGAACGGTGATGTCGAAAGCTTCAACGCACGGCTACGAGACGAATTGTTGAATGGTGAAATCGTCTACACGCTCAAGGAGGCGCAGATTGTGATTGAGAGTTGGCGCCGGCACTACAACGGCCTGCGTCGGCATGCTTCGCTGCGCTAACGCCCACCGGCCCCGGCGGTGTTCGGGCTCAACTCGTTCGCTTGGCCGACTGCGCTCACCCCACCGGCTCCGCCCGCTAAGCTACCCCTGGAGCAGAGGCCAATTCTGCACTGACTTTACACTTGAACCAACCCGTGGGGGGCGATCAGATCTGCCAAGCCGAAGTATACGGTCAAGCCTGATCGCCACCTTCCACCACCCCGCGGTAATAAACGCTTAGGAAGATCCGCACGGCCTCGCCGACGTGGCGTTTCATGTGCGCGGGGCTGAAATATTCGCGATGCGGGATGAAAAGGCGAACCGGCAGAACCTTCCCAATGATCAGCCCGATGAACATGTTCGCAGCAAGCTCAGGGTCGTCTCCGACGAAATCGCCGCGGATCCGAGCTTCCGTAAGATATGAAGTGAGCTTGCCAAGCGTCCGGCCGGGCGCCATCGCATAGAACGCCTCGCCGAGTGCGGGATTGCGAGGTACCTCGCCGACGATGATGCACGCCAGTGCCGACACTTCCGGCATGATCATCGATACGTAGAGGTTCGTGCCGACGGCTTCCAGGACGGTCGGGAGCGGCCCCGTGCCTTCGAGTTCGGTCTCGATCCGCTGGCGGAGTTCACGGGTACGATTGCCCACCACCTCGATGAACATCTCGTCCTTTGAGCCGAAGTGGCGGTACACCGTCTCGGTCGAGGCGCCGGCCTCGACCGCCACCATCCGCATCGTGGTCTCCGCGAAGCCGTGCTCGAGAAATACGCGCTCCGCAATGGACGCGATCTCGCCGCGTCGCACTTCGCCGCGCGGGACACGAACCCGCGATCTCTTATCCGAACCGAGCGTTTCTCTTGACATCGGCATCAGCTTCCAGAAAAGAAACGAAACGTACGGTTCGTATGGTTTTGACGGACACTTAGCAAACGTCCGCTTCGTCCCGCCGGTTGCCGTGCGCGGGTTAAGGGTGAGTTCGCCGCATGCGCGCAGACGACGTGGACGACCCATACGGATCGTCGAGAGGATCGTCGGATCGACGGGACCTTGTCGAGGTGGGCTCGATCGAACGCGGCCGGTCCCGACAGGACGACCGCCGCTCCGGGGAGGCCGATGCGCGGCGTCGCCGTTCGGAAGGCCGCCCACCACACGACGAGGATCAGTCCCGCCGGCGTCGTGACGAACGCTCCGAGGAAGGATACCCGGATGAGCCGCCTCGCCAGGGTCGGGGCGACGAGGATGGACGCGACCGTCGTTCCAATGCCGGACGCGACCGCAACGAAGCGGAGGGGCAGGACGACCGGAAGGGCTCCCGGCCAGACAAGGACGATGACGGGGATGACAGGCGAGCCCGGAGGAAACGCCGGCCGCTCGTCATCGGAATCGCCGCCGTGGTCCTGCTGCTGCTGGCCGGGGGTGGCCTGTACTACTGGCTCTCGACGCGCGGGAAGATCAGCACCGACGACGCGTACACCGACGGCAATATCGTCAATGTTGCACCCCAAGTCGCCGGACAGGTGATCGCCTTGGAAGTGACGGACAACCAATTCGTGCACAAGGGCGATCCGTTGTTCCGCATCGATCCGCGGCAGTTCCGGTTCAGCCGCGAGCAGGCCCAGGGCCAGCTCGACGCCAGCAACGCGCAGGTCGCCAACCAGAAGCTCGGCGTCGAGATTGCGAGGAAGAACTTTCCCGCCGCGCTTCAGCTCGCGCAGGCCAACCTCGACTCGGCCAGGGCCAACCTCGCCCTGCAGCAGGCGAACTATGACCGCCAAAGGAGCTTGCCGAAACTCGCCACGACGCAGCAGGACGTCGATACCACGGCGGCGAACTACCAGCAGGCCAAGGCGCAGGTCGAGCAGGCACAGGCGCGCCTCGTCCAGGCCATGCCGGTCCAGCAGAACATCGGCCAGTCCGAGCAGCAGGTCGACCAGCTCAAGGGCCAGGCCGAACAGGCCAAGGCGCAGGTCGAGCAGGCAGACCTGAACATCGAATGGAGCGTGGTGCGCGCCCCGCAGGACGGCTGGGTGACGAAGCGCAACCTCAACGCCGGCGATTACCTCACAGCCGGCCAGCAGGTAATGTCGCTGGTCACCACCGATGTCTGGGTCACGGCCAATTACAAAGAGACCGAGCTCGACGGCATGCGTCCCGGGCAGCGGGTTCACATCGCCATCGACGCCTACCCCGACCTCGACCTCCAAGGCCACGTGGATTCGATCCAGCGTGGCTCGGGCTCGAAGTTCTCCGCGTTCCCGGCCGAGAACGCTACCGGCAACTTCATCAAGATCGTCCAACGCGTGCCGGTGAAGATCGTCATCGACAGCGGTCTGAGGAAGGACGAGCCGCTGCCGCTCGGCATCAGCGTCGTACCGACGGTGATTCTTAAATGAGCGATGCCTCGAACGGTAGAAAACCCGCCCATAATCCCTGGCTCGTCGCCATTGCGGTCACGCTGGCGGCCTTCATGGAGGTGCTGGACACCACCATCGTCAACGTGGCGCTGCCCTACATCGCTGGTTCGCTCGCCGCCTCAAATGATGAGGCGACTTACACGCTGACGGCCTACCTCGTCGCCAACGGCATCGTGCTGACCATAGCCGGCTGGCTATCCGACACCATCGGGCGCAAGCGCTACTTCCTGATCTGCATTGCGATGTTCACGGTGTCGTCGTTCCTGTGCGGCATCTCGCAGAGCCTCGGGCAGATCATCGTGTTCCGCCTGATGCAGGGCTTCTTCGGCGGCGGCCTGCAGCCGAGCCAGCAGGCCATCATCCTCGACACTTTCCCCCCGGCCAAGCGCGGGGCCGCCTTCGGCGTCACGGCGGTGGCGACCGTCGTCGCCCCCGTCCTCGGGCCGACGCTGGGCGGCTACCTCGTCGAGCACTCGACCTGGCGCTGGATCTTCTTCATCAACGTGCCCGTCGGGATCTTCACCTTATTCGTCAACGCCTACCTCGTCCAAGACCCGCCCGACGAGAAGAAGAAGCGCGCCCGCGGCCTCGACTACGTCGGCCTGTCGCTCATCGTCATCGGCATCGGCTGCATGCAGGTCATGATCGACCGCGGCGAGGTCAACGGCTGGTTCGGCTCCCCCTTCATCCAGGTCATGGCCGTCATGGCCTTCGTGGCGACCGTCGGCGCGATCTGCTGGCTGCTGACCACGGACGAACCGGTCGTCGACCTCAACGTGTTCAAGGACCGGAACTTCGCCATCGGCTGCGTGCTCATCGGCGCGGTCGGGGCGCTGCTCTATGGCGGGTCTGTCCTGGTCCCCAACTTCGCACAGCAGGTGCTGGGCTACCCGGCGCTCGACTCCGGCTTCATCCTGTCGCCGGGCGGCGTCGCGGTCATCGTCCTGATCCCCGTCGTCGGCGTGGCGATGAAGTTCGTCCAGACCCGCTACATCATCATGTTCGGGTTCGCCTGCATGGGCGCGGCGATGTTCTATTCGAGCTTCCTCGCCCCCGACATCGACTTCCGGACGCTGACCGTGATGCGCACGGTGCAGACGGCGTCGCTCGCCTTCTTGTTCGTGCCGATCTCCACGGTGGCCTACCTGACCCTGCCGGACAGGTACCGCAGCGACGGGTCGGCCCTGTTCTCGATGTTCCGCAACGTATTCGGCTCGATCGGGATCTCGATCTCGACGGCGGCGGTCACGGAGAGGTCGCAGGCGGACCAAGCCCACCTCTCGTCCTACATGACGCCGCTGCGCCAGGGCTACAACCTGCTAATCCAGGAGAGCGAGCACACGCTCCGGTCCCTCGGGCGGGCGGCGTCGACGGTTCATCAGCAGGCGGTCGCGCACACCTACCAGACCTACCTGAAGCAGGCCCAGGTCCTGGCCTACGGCAATGTGTACCAGTACGCGGCGGTCCTGGCGTTCCTCGTCGTGCCGCTGTGCCTGCTGATATCGGCCAAGACGGCCCAGGGCGACGGCGGAGGACATTGAGATGACGCTGCGCCGATACCCCGGACGACACGCCCGCGCGGTGGCCGCGGCGGGCCTGCTCGGCCTCGCCGGATGCACGGTCGGGCCCGACTACGCCACCCCGGCCACCCCGCTCTCAGACGCGACTGACTACCTCGATACCGGACTCACCCCCCGGACGCCGCGACGGATTCTGGCGCGCACCACCGAGTCAGAGCCGGACGTGGCGTGGTGGCAGGCCTTCCGCGATCCGGTGCTGTCGCAACTCGAAGACCGTCTGGCCGCGCAGAACCTCGACGTCCAGACCGCCACCGCACGCCTGTTCCAGAGTCGGTCCCAGCTCAACACGGCCGCCGCCGCGGGCCTTCCCACCCTAAGCGGGCAGGGCAACGCCTACCGGATGCAGTACAGCAAGAACGGCACCATCGGCCTCCTGTCGAACTCGCTCGTCGGCGCCACGGGTGGAAGCGGTAGCGCTGCCTCCAGCGGCGACCTGACGGCGCCGCTGACCAACGGCTTCGAGAGCTACACCCTCGGCTTCGACGCGTCCTGGGAACTCGACCTCTGGGGCAAGGTCCGCCGCTCGATCGAGTCCGCCGAGGCCCAGGCGGACGCCTCGGCGGAAGCGAGGCGCGACGCGCTGATCTCCGGCCAGGCCGAGCTCGCGAGAGCCTACGTGCAATTACGGGGCACTCAGGAGCTCATCCGGATCAACCTCGCCAACGTGCGGGTCAACGAGCAGATCCTCGACGTGGTCCGGGTGCGCCAGCAGAAAGGGCTGGTTACCGGCCTCGATACGTCGAGCGCGGCCCAGCAGGTCGAGGCGATCAAGGCGCAGCTGCCGCAACTCCAGCAGCAGGAGATCCAGCAGGTCAACGCCATCTCCCTGCTGCTCGGCGAACCGCCGCTCGCACTGTCGCGGGAGCTCGTCGCCGGCCCATCGATCCCGCCGATCCCGCCGCGTGTGCCTGTCGGCGTGCCGTCGAGCCTCGTCATGCGCCGACCCGACATCCGCAGGGCCGAGGCCAACCTGCATGCGGCCGTGGCCGAGATCGGGGTCGCGGAAGCGCAGTTCTTCCCGAGCGTGACGCTCACCGGAAGCCCGACCGTGAACTCAGTCGACCCGGGCAAGCTCTTTCGGGGCTCGTCCCTGCAATACATGAACGTCGGCCCGTCGGTCTCGATACCCTTGTTCGAGGGCGGGCGCCTTAAGTCGAACCTCGTGCTCCAGCGCGCCCGACAACAGGAGGCGGCCATCGCCTACCAGAAGGCAGTGCTCCAGGGCTGGCACGACGTCGTCAACGCCCTCGCCGCCCTGCGCGGCGACGAGGGTCGCCGCGCGCGTCTGGCAAGGCAGGTGGCCGATGCCCGCCAGGCACTCGCCCTGTCGCGGGCGCGCTATGCGCAGGGTGTCGAGATTTTCACGACCGTCCTCCAGGCGTCGCAAACGGTGCTCCAGGCGGAGACCAACCTTTCTCAGGCGACGGCCGCGATCTCGACCGACTTCGTCGCGCTGTCGAAGGCGCTCGGCGGCGGTTGGGAGACGACCTTCCCGCCCGGTCGGACGCCGCTCCTGTCCCTGGCAAAGGTGAGCATCCCCCTTTCGGACGTCGTGCACGACGGGGCCCTCGGACGATGAGGGACCGGAAGGCGGGAACGGGCGGACCGCATGCGCGGGATGGCCCCGGGGTGACCCGTGAAACGCCGTCGGCGTCACGCCTGAGGGGGCGCGACCATACAGGGCAGACACATCATGTTCACTCGGATCGTCACCTCGTTCGTCCTCGCCGCGGGCTTCGCGGCCCCGTGCCTGGCCCAGGCAGGAACCGCGCCCGCCCGACCGACCCTCTTGATCCACGGCAATTATTGCGGCCCGGGCAACAACGCCCCCCTGGCTCCCATCGACGTCCTGGACGCCGCCTGCGCCCGGCACGACGCCTGCACCCCGAACGATGATCTCCCGTCCAGGGCCTGCAACCTTCGCCTGCAGGTCGAGGCGGAGCGGATCGCGGATGACCCCCGCCAGTCCCCGGAACTTCGCGCGGTGGCCAGCGTCGTCGCCTCCGGCGCCGCGATGATGCCCTCGGCCGCGCCCGGGCGGATCACCCGTCGTGCCATCACAGGCGGATCCAAGGACTGACCGGCCGCGCCGATACCCCATGATCGCATTCTCGATCGTTGAAGGTGCGGTGCATCGGCCGGCCTGCGCTCGGCTCCCTCGCGCAAGCCGGCCGAGGGCCATTCTTTGACGGTGCGACGCGGCCCGGACCAAGCCGTGGCTACGTGGCGACCGGGGGCGACATCGACAGCCAATGCGAGTCTGAAGCCGCTGCGCTGCTGGAGCTCGAAAACGATTGCCTGGACATCCTCATCGTCCAGGTCACACCGTTCATTCGCGACGGACTGCTCCGTAGCGTTTCAGACATCATGAACCGGGTGAACGAGATCACCTTCGATGCCTTGTTCCTCAGGGAACTGATGGGGATCTGCGAAGGTCAGGGCTACTTGCGCCAGCAGGCGACGACGGACGCGCCGGAACTCCATCGCCTTTCCCGCTTACGTTTTCATTTTCTGCCCGCGTCGGTCGAACTCGGACGGGACGAGATGGCGAGCAAGATCGACACGCGACCGACCTATCTCGAAAGCCTGCGCAGGACCGGTCGACAGGCCGGCCTGGAGTGGCTGTCGTCCGGCGGGGCGGTCGATGTCGGCGAAAGGTCCACTCTTGACCTCGGTGCCCTGCTTAGCCCGTTGCGACCCGGAAAGCCGGCTCGGCGCAGGCAAGCCTCGGTCCGCAAGCGGCCGAGCGGGTCGGCCCGCTGAGCGGCGGCGGCGCAATACGGGCGGGCCATGATCCATGAGCGCTCGACGCCCAGCATCGCCTTGTCGTTGCCCGCACGCGCATGCCAGCGCGGTCGTCGGGGCCTCCCGGTCGCGCCTCGCGTCCGCCCGTATTGGGGCCACTCCGCGCGCCCCCCCGGACTCAAGCGTGTCGCGTACGGTCCGGTTGGCGGGAATGCTCTGAAAGGACTTCTCGCACACGAGGACGGCCGCGCGATCTCCATAGGATGGTCCGGCGACGTCCGTATTCAGGCCAATGGCCGTACCCCTCGAACGATGGATTGGGGCGCAAGCGCGAGGGTGGCCGTCGTGGGTCTTGCGATGGCCCAACTTCGAAAACCGTACCCCGTGAAAATCCCCGAGTTCCCCGCGCCCGAGCCTGACCTGTCTCGCATTCAAGCGACGAAATGCTCCGAACCCGCGGAACCTCCCTGGCCCTGTCTGGTTCATAAATGACAAACAGGCGTTTGGCATATTGCCAATGGCCGTTTGGCTTAAAGATCTCGAACAGGAAATCCAGAATGTCCCAGTCCGCTACCCGTGCTCAGGTGACCCATGGGCTCGAAGCCATCTATTCAGGCGTGAAGGTCGGCGTCGAATGCAGCGCCAAAACCGCGGCGATAGTTCATGATCCCGAAATCAAATCCTTTATGGAAGGGAGCATCAAGTATTCCCTTGAGCTGGGTGAGCGTGCAGAGAAGTTCATGTCCGAATTCGGCGCCCGGAAAACCCACATAAACAAGATCATCAAATGCCAGTATGATGTCTGCCTCGAAATGCGGGAAAAGGCGCCGGACGAACGGGGGCAGGATTACTCTGCGATCGAGGTCATGCGGCTTGCGCTGCATTACTACAAGCCGATCTTTTCCAGCGTGCTCGTGTACGCGGAGAAGCTGCGGCACGATGCGTTGATCAAGGAGATGCGGACGTCGATCGAGACGGTAGAAAAGGCGGACGAGATGGCGCTCGAATTGTTGCGGAAGAAGTAAGCCTCAAACCGAAGGTCCCCAGCGGGCGAGGCGTCTGTCGCCCGCTCGCCGGGGTGAGACACGTCACGCTAGATGACGGTCGATGATGGTGCGGGTCAGGCTCTCGACGCCCCTCACCTCCGCCGACATGTCGTTCATCAAAATCTGGACGCTTGCCTTCGCGCTGATGAAGACCATGACCTCGCCATACATCGCGATAGCCCGCAGCATGTCGTCGTGATCCGGCTGGCGATTGTCGATGGAAGCTCTCAAGGCCGCCACGGTCCGGAGGAATCGCTCGACGACGCCTTCATGTACGAGCTTGAAGGCTTTCGAGGGCTGCAACTGTTCGCGCATCAAGATCCAGCCCCAATCCGGCGGAAATTCCTGGGTCGCCATTTCAAGGAATGGCCTCATCAGGCCGGCAAGAGCTTGCCGTTTCGGCTCGATTTCGGGCTGCAAGAGTTGCAAGTCGGCATTCTGGTACGCGTCGTTGAACACATCCGATACCTGTCGGACCACATCGCGCACCACGTTGTCGTAAAGTCCCGCCTTTCCATCAAAATGGTAAGAGATCATTGCAAGATTTACGCCCGCAGAACTTGAAATGTCGCGCAAATTAGCTTGTTCGTATCCGCTGCGCGCAAACTCCCGAATGCCGGCCGCGACCAGCTTGGCTCTGGTACGCTCTGCGTCCTCTCTAGCGGTGCCGTGGGATCGGGTGCGCATCACAAGTTTCTTTCCTCCCGAAATCGTACGGTCAACATATTCATGAAGCCCCCGTTTCGTAACGGCTGGTTCGTTGTGACGATTGGGTGAACGTCTGACCCTATGGGCGTAGGGGAGGATCTGCGGCTCTCCCGAGAGAGCCTATTTCGGCCCTCGCCACCCGCGCTGACCTTGTGCACGAGGTTACACCGGGTAAAAGGCGGGTCAGGTTGCGCAAGAGCACGGCATCGCCCTGCACGTCGTCAAACTGCCGGACGCCAAGCGCGGCTTCGTTCCGCTGCCGCGCCGCCGGTGGGGGAGCGTTCCTTCACCTGGGCGACGCGCTTCCGCCGCCGCGCCAAAGACTACGAGCGCTATCCCAGCACACTCGCAGATCTCCACATCCTCGCCTTCGCCTGCCTCAAGCTCGAACAGGCCGCTCAACTGACGGGCGGTTTATAACGGTGTCTAGCGACGGTGGGGCCGGAGAGGGGAACTGGTGATTGACACATTGAACCGAGTGGGTCGGACTTTCCTGCGCGTTCACGTGCCGCAGAAGGTGCGGTAGTCCGCTCCGCCGCCCTCGGGCGCTTCGGCGTAGCGGGCATAGGCGGGCTGGTCGTCGTACGGGCGCGATAGCACCGCCAACAGTTCCTCGAATGGCCCGAAATCGCCGCGTTCGACCGCCGCAGTGATCATTGCCTCGACGTGGTGATTGCGCGGGATGAAGGCTGGATTGACCGCGCGCATCGCTGCCGCCGTCGACGCGGGGGGCCGTCCCCCCTCGGCCAAACGGCCCCGCCAGTGCGCGGCCCAGGTGTCGTACGCGGTCGGGTCGACGAACAGGTCTCGCACCTCGGCGTCTGCCTCCGGTCGCTCGGCCGCGTCGCACAGGTGGCGGAAGGTCAGGGTGAAGTCCGCTCCATTCTCCGCCATCCGCGTTAGGAGGTCGTCCGCAAGCGCGGCGCCGTCCCGGTCCCCGGAGAGGCCGAGTTTGTCCGCGAGACCACCGCGATACGCTGCCCCGAAGCGCGTACTGAACCCCGCGAGCGCCGCCTCGGCTGCCGCGATCGCCGCCCCCTCGTCCTCGGCCAGCAGTGGCAGAAGCGCCTCGGCCAGACGGGTCAGGTTCCACAGGGCGATTCCCGGCTGCTGGCCGTAGGCGTACCGACCGTGCACGTCGATCGAGCTGAAGCTCTTGTTCGGGTCGTAGGCGTCGAGGAACGCGCAGGGGCCGTAGTCGATGGTCTCGCCGGCCACCGACATATTGTCGGTGTTCATCACCCCGTGGACGAAGCCGACGAGAAGCCAAGCCGCCACGAGGTCGGCTTGGCGAGCAACGACACCGTCGAGCAGCGCCCGGTAGGGGTTCTCTGCGGAGGACGCCTCGGGATCATGCCGGGCCAGAGCGTGGTCGGCGAGCGCCTGCACCCCCTCGGTGTCGCCGCGGGCGGCAAAGTATTGGAAGGTCCCGACTCGGATGTGGCTGGCCGCCACGCGGGCGAGCACGGCTCCGGGCAGACGGGTCTCGCGTATGACAGACTCGCCGGTGGTGACCGCCGCCAGGGCTCGGGTGGTGGGGATGCCGAGGGCGGCCATGGCCTCGCTCACGAGGTACTCGCGCAACACCGGCCCGAGTGCCGCCCGCCCGTCGCCGCGACGGGAGAACGGGGTCGGGCCCGCCCCTTTGAGCTGGAGGTCGCGGCGGCGCCCGTCCCGGTTCACAACCTCGCCGAGCAGGACGGCGCGCCCGTCGCCAAGCTGCGGCACGAAGTTGCCGAATTGGTGCCCGGCATAGGCCGTTGCGATCGGCGCGGCGCCGTCCGGGAGGCTGTTTCCGGCGAGCATCCCCACCCCTTCGGAGCCGGCAAGCCAGTCCGGGTCGATTCCGAGGCTTTCCGCGAGCGCAGGGTTCGAGCGGATCAGGCGTGGGGCTGCGACGGGCGTCGGGGTGCGGTGGGCATAGAAGCGGTCCGGCAAGCGGACATAGCTGTTGTCGAACGGGATCGCAGTCATGACCATGAGCTATGAACGATCGCGCTGATGGACAAGCGCATTCGGGAGACCGGTGGGAAACGGTGCAGGAGAAAGATTGCGGCCGTGCCGCCTTCCAGTGAGCATGCGGCACGGGCGAGCGCAGCCCCGCGCAACGAGGCTCCGCCTGCGCTGGCAATCCATATAGGGTTGAGGGCCAGGCCTCGTGGCGGAATACGAGGCGGGCCGGATCCGGATCAGGCTGACCTGCGAACCACGCCTCGCGCGCCGTTTTCACATCCGGGCGATCCCGCTCTGCTGCGTGAGCGGTCTCCTCACGGACGCGCTTGCGTGCGTCGACCCAGCTCCACGAAGTAACCGAGCCCACAAGCCAGATCCTCCTCGTCCCGAAACCGTCCTGCCGCGCTCTCCGCTGGGGCCTTCCGTCGTGCCTTAAATGCCGTGATCGGCAGTGACCCCTCCGACCCGCCTGCCGGTCTGGCCGATGGATTGCATACAGAGTTCCGTCCGGGCTCGGCCCGCCGAAGGAACCAGTTTGCGAATGATCGATTTAGTGACGCGTTGGGCCGGCACCCCTCGGACCGGACCCGCCCGCCTCGGACGGCGACTCCTCGCCGCGACGCTCCTGTCGGGCCTGATGGCGCCGGCGGCCCTTGCCCAGGGCGTCCTCAAGATCGGGATGACCGCCTCCGACATCCCGCTCACCACCGGCCAGGCCGACAATGGCGGCGAGGGCATGCGGTTCACCGGCTATACGATCTATGACGGCCTCATCAATTGGGACCTGTCCTCGGCGGACAAGCCCTCCGGCCTCGTTCCCGGCCTCGCCACGAGCTGGACCGTCGATCCGGCCGATAACACCAAATGGACCTTCAAGCTGCGCGACGGCGTGACCTTCCAGGACGGGTCGGCCTTCACGGCGGACTCCGTGGTGTGGAATCTCGACAAGCTCCTCAAGAGCGACGCGCCCCAGTTCGATCCGCGCCAGGCGGCGCAGGGGCGCTCGCGCATCCCGGCCGTGGGCACATACCGGGTGATCGATCCGCACACCGTCGAGATCGTCACCAAGGTGCCTGACGCGACGCTGCCCTATCAGATCGCCTGGATCATGATGTCCTCTCCCGCACAGTGGGAGAAGCTCGGCAAGAGCTGGGACGCTTTCGCGAAGACACCGTCGGGCACCGGCCCCTGGAAGCTGACCCTGTTCGCCCCGCGCGAGCGCGCCGAGATGGTCCCCAATAAGGCCTATTGGGACAAGGCGCGGGTGCCCAAACTCGACAAGCTCGTGCTGGTGCCCCTGCCGGAGGCCAATGCCCGCGTCGCCGCCCTACGGTCTGGGCAGGTGGACTGGATCGAGGCGCCGCCGCCGGACGCCGTCGTCTCCCTCAAGGCCGCCGGGTTCGGCATCGTCACCAACAGCTACCCGCACAACTGGACCTGGCACCTGTCGCGGGTCGAAGGCTCGCCCTGGAACGACATCCGGGTGCGCAAGGCCGCCAACCTCGCCATCGACCGCGACGGCATGAAGGAGATGCTCAACGGCCTGATGATCCCGGCGCAGGGCTTCATGCCGCCGGGATCGGCGTGGTTCGGCCACCCGTCGTTCAAGCTCGGCTACGATCCGGAGGCGGCCAAGAAGCTCCTGGCGGAAGCCGGATACGGGCCGAAGAAGCCGCTGGTGACGAAGGTTCTGATCGCACCCTCGGGCTCGGGCCAGATGCAGCCGTTACCGATGAACGAGCTGATCCAGCAGAATCTCGCGGATATCGGCATCAAGGTCGAGTTCAAGGTGGCGGAGTGGAACACCCTCACCAACATTTGGCGCAGCGGCGCCAAGAGCGACATGTCGCAGAAGGCAACGGCGATCAACTATTCGTACTTCATCCAAGACCCGTTCACCGGCTTCATCCGCCACCTTCAGTGCAATCTCACCACGCCGGCCGGCACCAACTGGGGCTATTACTGCGATCCTGAGATGGACAAGCTATTTGGCGAGGTGCGCACCACCTTCGATCCGGCCGCGCAGGCCAAGGTTCTGGAGAAGATTCACGAGAAGTTCGTCGACGAGGCGCTGTTCCTGATGGTGGCCCACGACACCAACCCGCGCGCCATGAGCCCCAAGGTGAAGGGCTTCATTCAGGCCCAGAACTGGTTCCAGGACTTCTCGCCGATCACCATGGCCAAGTGACCATGCGGATCGCGGTCATGAACCCTCCTCCCGCAGAGGGGAGAGCGTTGAAATCATGCTGAGATTCATCCTCCGACGCCTCGTCGCCGTCACCCCGGTGGCGATCGGCGTAAGCATCGTGTGCTTCCTCCTCGTCCACCTCGCCCCCGGCGATCCGCTCAGCGCGGTACTGCCGGTGGACGCCTCGCCCGAGACGATCGAGGCGATGCGCACCGCCTACGGCTACGACAAACCGCTGGTGGTGCAGTACGGCCTCTGGCTCTGGCACGTGCTGCAGGGCGATCTCGGCACCTCCATCGCCAGCGGGCGACCGGTCACGTCGGAGGTCGGCCGCGCCGTGGTCAACAGCCTGATCCTCGCTTGCGTGGCGACGCTCATCGGCTTCACCTTCGGCATGGTCTTCGGTTTCGTCGCCGGGTATTTCCGCAATTCCATCCTCGACCGTCTCGCCTCGGCCGTCTCGGTGTTCGGGGTCAGCGTGCCGCATTACTGGCTCGCCATGGTGCTGGTGATCGTGTTCTCGGCTCAGCTCGGCTGGCTGCCGTCCACCGGCGCGGGTCCGGACGGCTCAGGCAACTGGCGGCCCGATCTCGAGCACCTGCGCTACATCATCCTGCCGGCGCTCACGATGTCGGTGATCCCGATGGGCGTCATCGCCCGCACCATCCGGGCCCTGGTCGGCGATATCCTCGCACAGGATTTCGTCGGCGCCCTCCGGGCCAAGGGCCTCAGCGAGTTCGGCGTGTTCAAGCACGTGGTGAAGAACGCCGCCCCCACGGCGCTCGCCATCATGGGTCTGCAACTCGGCTACCTGCTGGGCGGCTCGATCCTGATCGAGACGGTGTTCGCCTGGCCCGGCACCGGCTTCCTCCTCAACGCCGCGATCTTCCAGCGTGACCTGCCCCTGCTTCAGGGGGCGATCCTCGTCCTGGCGATGTTCTTTGTCGCCCTCAACCTCATCGTCGACGTCGTGCAGACGGCCCTCGACCCGCGCATCGAGAGGGGCTGATGGCCACGCTCGCCCCACACGCCACCGCCCCGCTCCTCGACGTCGCCGGAGGCGCCGCGCCGTTGCCGGACGCGCCTGACGCCTTCGTGCCCTCGCGCGGGTTCTGGGGGCAGGTCGGCCACAAGCTCCTGCGCGATCCGGTGGCGATGACCGCCGCCTGCGTGATCCTCGCCATCGTGGCGGTGGCGCTGCTCGCGCCCTGGATCACCCCGATGGACCCGTATCGCGGGTCGATGATCCGCCGGCTGAAGCCCGTCGGCGACGCCACCTACCTCCTCGGCTCCGACGAGCTCGGCCGCGACATGCTGAGCCGGCTGATGCTGGGCGGGCGCCTGTCCCTGTTCATCGGCGTCACCCCGGTGATCCTCGCCTTCGTCATCGGCTCGGGCATCGGCATCCTCGCCGGCTATGTCGGCGGCTGGCTCAACACCGTGCTGATGCGCACCATCGACGTGTTCTTCGCCTTCCCGTCGGTGCTGCTCGCCATCGCCCTGTCGGGGGCTTTAGGCGCTGGTGTGTTCAACTCCATCGTCTCCCTCACCTGCGTGTTCGTACCTCAGATCGCGCGCGTCGCCGAGAGCGTGACCACGCAGATCCGCTCGCGCGACTACGTCGACGCCGCCCGGCTCTCCGGCGCCTCGACCTTCACGATCCTCCGGGTGCAGGTGCTCGGCAACGTGCTGGGACCGATCTTCGTCTACGCCACCAGCCTCATCAGCGTGTCGATGATCCTGGCCTCGGGCCTGTCCTTCCTCGGCCTCGGGGTGAAGCCGCCCGAGCCCGAATGGGGCCTGATGCTCAACACCCTGCGCACGGCGATCTACGTGAATCCCCTCGTCGCGGCCCTGCCGGGGCTGGCCATCTTCATCGTTTCAATCTCGTTCAACCTGTTCTCGGACGGGCTCCGATCCGCCATGGAGGTGAAGGCATGAGCACGCCGATCGGACAGCTCACCGTTCCGCCGGACCGCGACCGGGGCGGCCCGGCCCAGCCGCTTCTCTCCATCGACGGGCTCGTGAAGCACTTCCCCGTCAAGAAGGGGCTCGGCGGCCGACCCGCCGTGGTGCGGGCCGTCGACGGCGTCGATTTCACCATTCTCAAGGGCGAGACCCTCGGGATCGTCGGTGAATCCGGCTGCGGCAAGTCCACCACCGCGCGCCTCATCATGGGGTTGATGCCGCACGATTCCGGCGAACTGCTCTTCGACGGCGAGCTCATCGGCGGCCGGGCGCTGCCCTGGCGCGACTTTCGGGCCCAGACCCAGATGGTGTTTCAGGACAGCTACGCGTCCCTCAATCCGCGCATGACCGTCGAGGGCTCCATCGCCTTCGGGCCGCGGGTGCACGGGGTCCCGAAGCGGCAGGCCATCGAGCGGGCTCGCTCGCTCCTCGCCCGCGTCGGCCTGGAGCCGTCGCGCTTCGCCGCGCGCTATCCCCATGAGCTGTCGGGTGGCCAGCGCCAGCGGGTGAACATCGCCCGGGCGCTCGCCCTGCAACCGCGCCTCGTGGTCCTCGACGAGGCGGTCTCGGCGCTGGACAAATCCGTGGAGGCACAGGTGCTGAACCTGCTCATGGACCTCAAGCAGGAATTCGCCCTCACGTATCTCTTCATCTCCCACGACCTCAACGTGGTGCGCTTCCTCTGCGACCGGGTGGCGGTGATGTATCTCGGACAAGTCGTGGAGATCGGCCCGGCCGACACGGTGCTAGCGAGCCCAGCCCATCCCTACACGGCCGCGCTCCTGTCCTCGATGCCGTCGATGGATCCGGATGCGCGCACGCAGGTGGCGCCCCTCGCCGGCGATCCGCCGAACCCCATTGATCCGCCGCCGGGCTGCCGCTTCCACCCGCGCTGCACCCTGGCGGAGGAGGTGTGCAAGGGCCGCGTTCCACCGCTCGCCCCCGTCGATCCGGTCCACCGCGTCGCCTGCCTCGCCCGCCAGCCGGGCTCCGGGCATTCGGCCGCCCCCACCCTGTCGGTGGCCGCATGAGCCGCGCGATCGCGAAAGAACCCGCCGTCGCCATCCGGGGCCTGAAGGTGGTGTTCGGCGGCGTGGTCGAGGCCGTGGACGGGGTCGACCTCACCCTGGAGCGCGGCCAGGCCGTGGCCCTCATCGGCGAGTCGGGCTCCGGCAAGAGCGTGACGCTGCGCGCCATCATGCGCCTCAACCCCGAGCGCAGGACACGGATCGAGGGCGAGATTCGCGTCGCCGGGCGGGACGTCATGACGCTGTCGTCGCGCGCCTTGCGCGCGCTGCGGGGACGCGAAGTTGCCATGATCTTCCAGGAGCCGCTGCTCGCCCTGGACCCGGTCTATACGGTGGGCAGGCAGATCACCGAGGCGATCCGCCAGCACGAGAAGATCGGGTCTGAGGCCGCGCGCCGGCGCGCCCTGCAGCTGTTCGAGCGCGTGCGTATTCCGAGCCCCGAGCGGCGCCTCGACGCCTATCCGCACGAGATGTCGGGCGGCATGCGCCAGCGCGCCATGATCGCCCTGGCGCTCGCCTGCCGGCCGCAGGTGCTGCTCGCCGACGAGCCGACCACGGCGCTGGACGCCACGGTGCAGATCCAGATCCTACTGCTCCTGCGTGAATTGCAGGCCGAACTCGGCCTCTCGACGATCTTCGTCACCCATGACCTCGGTGCGGCGGTGGAGGTCGCCGACCGGATCGCCGTAATGTATGCCGGCCGCATCGTCGAGGAGGGCTCGGCCCGGGATGTGGTGCTGAACCCGCACCATCCCTACACCATCGGCCTCCTGCGCAGCCGCGCCGACGGGGCCCTGGCCAAGGGCTCGCGCCTCGAGACGATCCCGGGCTCGCCCCCCGACCTCTCCGCCCGCCCGCCGGGCTGCCCCTTCGCGCCGCGCTGCTTTCTCGCCGAGGACCGGTGCCACGTCGACGCCCCCCCGGATGTTGTCGTCGCGACCGGTCATCGGGCGGCGTGCTGGCGCACGGAGGCGGCCCATGCCGCGTTCCAGGGGGATCGGGCACGGCTGCTCGAAGCGGCGGTTTGATCGATCGCGATCGGCTTCCTCCTGTTCAGGAGAGAGGGCCGGTGCCTTCATTTCTTGAAAGGGAGCCCTCATGGGCACGGCACGGCACAATCTGCGGGTCGACGGCGCGCGCCTGTGGTCCACCCTCATGGAGACGGCAGAGTTCGGCGCGACACCGGCCGGCGGTATCAACCGCCTGACCCTGTCGCCCGAGGATGGACGGGTCCGCGACTGGTTCCGCGCAGCTTGCGAGGCGGCGGGGCTCATCGTCGGCACGGACGAACTCGGCACCCAGTTCGCCCTACGGCCCGGCCGCGACATGACCCGGCTCCCCATCGCCACGGGCTCCCACCTCGACACCCAGCCGACAGGCGGGCGCTTCGACGGAATTTTAGGCACCCTCGCGGGCCTGGAGGTGGTGCGCACCCTCAACGAGGCCGGACTCGAGACGGAGGCGCCGATCCTCCTTGTCAATTGGACCAACGAGGAAGGCTCTCGTTACGCCCCCGCCACCATGGCATCGGCCGCCCATGTCGGCACTTTCGCCACGGCCGACATCCTGTCCCGCACGGACGCGGACGGCGTGAGCGTGGCCGAGGCCCTTGGACGTCTCGACATTGTCGCCACCGAACCGACGGGGGCGCGCGCAATCGGGGCCTTCGTCGAGTTGCATATCGAGCAGGGGCCGATCCTCGAAGCGGAGGAGAAGACCATCGGCGTGGTCGAGGGCGGCCAGGGAATTCTCTGGTTCGATGGCACGATCACCGGGTTCGAGAGCCACGCCGGCACCACCCCGATGCCGCGCCGGCGCGATGCGCTCCTCGGCCTCGCCGAGGTGGCGCTCGCGGTCGAGCGCATTGCCCATGCCCACGGCCCGAGCGCCGTGGGAACCCTCGGCGAGGCGGTGATCGGCGCGCCATCGCGCAACGTCATCCCCGGCCGGGTCCGGTTCACCCTCGATATCCGCGATCCCCGCGCCGCCACCCTCGATGCCATCGAGGGAGAGTTGCGCACCACCCTGACCGAGATCGCCGCCCGGCGCAGCCTCGCCATCACCCTCGAACTCGTCTGGCGTCAGGAGCCGGTGCCGTTTGATCCCGGCATTGTCGCCCTCGTGGAGCGAGGGGCGGAGGCCCTTGGGCTGCCCCACCGCCGCATGGTCTCGGGCGCCTCGCACGATGCCTGCAACCTCGCCCTCAGGGTGCCGACGGCGATGATCTTCGTGCCGTGCAAGGACGGGATCAGCCACAACGAGGCGGAATCAGCAACGTCGGCCGACTGCACGGCCGGTGCCGATCTGTTGCTCCAGACTCTGCTCTCACTTGCCAATGCGCCCAGAGCGACGCTGCAGGGGTGAACGGCACGGTGAAATGGGGCTGAACTCGCGCTCCTCCGACTGAGCCACCACCGCCCGGAATACGGGCGGGGGCAGGGGGCATCCGGTTCACCCGCGCCAACCGGTCTAGTCCGATTCCGGAACGGCTCAAGCGGCGTCGGAACGGCGTGGCAGCGTCCAGTTCGGCCGGACGTAGTGGCAGGTGTAGCCGTGCGGAACGCGTTCCAGGTAATCCTGGTGCTCCGGTTCGGCCTCCCAGAAATCGCCGACGGGAGACACCTCGGTCACGACCTTGCCCGGCCACAGGCCCGAGGCATCGACGTCCGCGATGGTGTCCTCGGCCACGGCCTTCTGTGTCGCGTTCTCGTAGAAGATCGCGGATCGGTAGCCGGGGCCGCGATCGTTCCCCTGTCGATCGGGCGTCGTTGGATCATGGATCTGAAAGAAGAACTCCAAGAGCGTCCGGTAGCTCAGGACCGCCGGATCGAACAGGATCTCGATCGCCTCGGCATGGCGTCCATGGTTGCGATAGGTCGCGTTCGGCACCTCGCCGCCGGAATAGCCAACCCGCGTCGCAACGACGCCCGGCCGCTTACGGATGAGATCCTGCATTCCCCAGAAGCAGCCTCCGGCCAGCACTGCACGTTCGGTCGTCATGCGCATCCTCCCAGCGGGGCAACGAAAGTCCGTTGCCCTTCACATGGGGAACCGGGCCACGGTTTCCAGCGCCCAAACCGCGCACATGGCGGCGTTGAAGGACGCACCGGGAGTGATGGGTTAGGATGGGAGGTCGATGCTCTGGTGCCTTTGCTCTCGCATCGTCTGTTCTCGAAAGCCGGACAACAGCTTTTAGTCCGCCTCCGTCGCGGATCGTTCGCCGCGGTAACCCGTCGCCAGAACGTAGAGCTCGCTCGAATCCGCCCGACTTGCATTCGGCTTCACATGCCGAACGGCGGCGAAGTCACGCTTGAGGTCGGCCAGGAGCGTGCCCTCGGTTCCGCCCTGGAACACCTTGGCGAGGTAGGACCCACCGGGGGCCAGGATCTCGCGGGCAAATTCCGCCGCCGTCTCGGCTAGGCCGATGATGCGCAGATGGTCGGTTTGCTTGTGGCCGGTGGTGTTGGCGGCCATGTCGGAGAGGACGAGGTCGGCCGGACCCCCGAGGAGGTCGGTCAGGATCTCCGGCGCCTTTGGATCGAGGAAGTCGAGGGTGATGAACTCGACGCCGGTCATGGGCTCGATCTCGAGGAGATCGATGCCGACGATGCGGCCGGAGCCGCCCACGATCTTGGCCGCCACCTGCGACCAGCCACCCGGGGCGGCCCCGAGATCGACGATGCGCTGGCCGGGCTTCAGGAGCTTGAACCGCTCGTCGATCTCGATGAGCTTGAAGGCGGCCCGCGAGCGGTAGCCCTCGCGCTTGGCCCGGGCCACGTAGGGATCGTTGAGCTGGCGCTCGAGCCAGCGTTTCTGCGAGGCCGTGCGACCGCGTCCGGTCTTCACCCGCTGCTTGAGTTCGCCGCGCAACCCTGCGCCGGCACCACGCCTGTCGCTCACCGGTAACCCCCACGGCGCCAGACGCCGTCCTCACGCATCATGTTCATCAGAAGACCTTCGCGCAGGCCGCGATCGGCGATGCGCAGCCGGTCGGACGGAAACGCGCGGCGGATCGCCTCGAGGATGGCGCAGCCCGCGAGCACGAGATCGGCCCGGTCGCGGCCGATGCACGGATTGTCGGCGCGCTGGTCGAGGCGGGTGTCGAGGAGATCGTCGATGGCGCCGCCGACCTCGCCGTCGCTCATCCAGAGGCCATCGACCCGGCGCCGCTCGTACCGGGCGAGGCGCAGGTGCATGGCGGCGAGTGTGGTCACCGTGCCGGAAGTGCCGAGCAGGTGGAAGTGACGGGCATTCGCCGCCGGGGCTGCCCGGATGGCGAAGCGGGACAGCATGTCGGCCACTTCCTCCACCATGCCTTCGAAGGTCAGGCGGGTCACGTCGGCCCCGCCATGGCGCTCGGCCAGCGTGACCACGCCGACGGGCAGGGAATCCCAGGCGCGGATGCGCAGGGTCGGGTCTGTCGACGGGTTGGTCGCCGCCCCGTCGAGCCACGCGATCTCCGTGGAGCCGCCGCCGATGTCGAAGATCACCACCGATTCGGCGTAAGGATCGGCGAGCGCCGCGCAACCGGTCACGGCGAGATAGGCCTCGGTCTGCCGGTCGACGATCTCGAGGTCCAGGCCGACCTCGTCGCGCACCCGGTCGACGAACGCCGCGCCGTTGACGGCGAGGCGGCAGGCCTCTGTGGCAATGATCTTGGCGCGAACGACGCCGCGGGCCTGCATCTTGGCGCGGCACACCCGCAAGGCCTCGATGGTACGTTCGATGGCCGTTTCGCTCAAGCGGTCGGCGTTTCCAAGGCCTTCGCCCAGGCGCACGATGCGCGAAAAGGCATCGATGACGCGAAAGCCGTGGGACGCCGGCTCAGCGATGAGCAGGCGGCAATTGTTGGTGCCGAGATCGAGAGCGGCGTAAGCATTGCGGCGCGGCGGCCGATGGGTCGCGCCCGGCGCTTCCGACCGCGGCGTGCCCCCGGGGTTCGCCGCCGCCGGTGTGATCGGCCCGGCCGCAGGGCGGGCCGGCATGGTCGCGGCGCTCTCTTCCCGCATCGGCTGTGCCGAATTCCTCAACGCGTGATCCCAGGCGGAGAGCCGGATCATCATTCACCGACCAAGCTACAGGGGTCGCAGGCAAACTGCAAAGCCCTGAATTGCTTGGGCGGATCGCCGCCTGTGTTCCTGAGATCGCGCCGATCAGTTGCTGCTGCCCGCCGGGGCGACGCGCGGGACCGGCCGGAGCAGGCTCTTCACCTGCGAGAACGGACGTGGCCGGTTGATGACCTCGTCGAGGCGCGACCACAGGGTCTTGGGTGAGAACGGCTTGGCGATGACTTCGTTGACCCCGAGCGAAATCGCGCGGTCGACGACGTTGCGACGCGGCTGTCCGAGCATGAGAATGATCGGCACCGTCGGGGACGGCGAGGTGCTCGGCGTGCGCGCAAGGCGGATGAACTCTTCGCCCGAGAGGATCGCCAGGTCCCAATCGATGATGGTAAGGTCCGGCTTGCTTTCAGCGAGGGCGCCGAGGGCTTCAGCCCCATCGGGCGCCTCGAGCACGCGCTTGATGCCCACGCGCATGAGCATGTCCCGCACGATGCGACGGATATACAAGCTCTCGTCCACCACCAGGGCGGAGAGGTCCGGGAAAGTCGGTGTGGCGATCATGATGGCGGCATTCGACTCCGACCGCTCGTCCGGGAACGGTCTGGCGGAATCTGGGGGCAACGACCTTTCCGCTTTCCTAAAGTCCTGACCGGAGAGGGAGTTCAGGGCGGGAATTTTGCGCAAACCGGGCCCAAGCCCCTAAAACGTTGCTAATCTCTTTCGCGGTGGCGTAGGGCTGGGTACGCATTTTGCCGCACAAAAGTGAGGGAACCCCCACGCTGCTTAACAAATGCACCTTGCGAGCGCGCCGCATTTCAGTCAGGACTATGGCGTTATTCTTGGTCACCGCTGCCGGGGGTAATGATAGTGCGGAGCGTGGGCTGTCTGGGATGGCGCGCACGCGGTATTCTTAAATGATGGTCGGCGGACGGTTTTTGCGAGCTTTCTATGGGACGTGGTCGTGATTTCAGGGGGCCGCAGAAGCGCGGCTTCGATGAGGGTGGAGCCGAGCCGCGTTGGCCCGATCAAGCTCCGCCGAGCGGCGGTGGCTACGGCGGCGGTTTCGGCGGTGGCGGCGGTTTCGACCGTGGCCCGTCGCGTGCGGCGGCAGCCCCCTCGGGACCGGAGCGCGATGCGACGGTCAAGTGGTTCAACAAGGAGAAGGGCTTCGGTTTCGTCGAGCTGGCTGATGGCTCGGGCGATGCCTTCCTCCATATCCGCGCCGTCGAAGCCGCTGGCCATGCCGACCTCCTCCCCGGTACTCGCCTGACGGTTCACACGGCCCAGGGGCAGAAGGGCCCGCAGGTGACGGACGTCACCAGCGTGGACACCTCCACGGCTGAAGCCGCTCCCATGCGCGATGCCCGTCCGCCCCGCTCCGGCGGTTTCGGCGGTGACCGCTTCGGCGGCGACCGTGGTGGCTTCGGTGGTGGCGATCGCTTCGGCGGCAACGACCGTGGCGGCGGACGCTTCGCCAGCGGCCCGTCCACCGAGATGAGCGGCACGGTGAAGTGGTACGACCCGGCCAAGGGCTTCGGCTTCGTCTCCGTCAATGACGGCGGCAAGGACGTGTTCGTGCACCGTTCGGCCCTGTCGCGCGCCGGCCTCGAGTCCCTGGCCGAAGGCCAGCAGGTCGTCCTCGGCGTCGTCGAGGGCCAGAAGGGCCGTGAGGCTCAGAGCATCAACGTCGACGATTGATTCGGACCCCGGCCGCGCTTCGGCCACGGTTCCAGGATCAGTTTGCGTGAACGGCGGCCCCCCGGGGCCGCCGTTTTGCGTTCAACCCTCCAAGATCTCCTTCACTGGAAGGCCCGGCCATCGAGCGGTGCGGTGGGTGCTTCAGAAGGGGCGCGAGGATAGAGCTACGGAGAACACCATGCGGATCGTTCCGCTGACCCTGATGTGGTTCGCGACCCTGGCCGTGCCGGCTTGGCCCGAGGATTTCACCGGCGCCTATGCTGGGGTGAATGCGGGCTACGCGTCTTCCACCGCCGACCGGGTGCGCATGCCCGACCTTCTCGCCCCCGATGCTGCAGGTCTGGTCGAGATGCCTCCAAGCGCTCGACAAGCCTCCGAAGTCCTGCGGACGCGAAACCTGCGCGATCGGTCCGGGGCCGTGTCACGCTGACGGCACGGTCGGTTCGATCTTCCCTGGCGTGGAAGCAACGAAAAAGGGCCGCCCCGAGGGGCGGCCCTTCTCGTATTCGGCCGTGATCCGGTAGGGATCAGCGCGAATAGAACTCGATGACGAGGTTCGGTTCCATCTGGACGGGGTAGGGGACCTCGCCGAGGTTGGGGATGCGGGTGACGCGGGCCGTCATCTTGGCGTGATCCACCTCGATGTAGTCCGGCACGTCGCGCTCTGCGAGCTGCGAGGCCACCACGACGATCTCGAGCTGCTTCGAGGAATCCTTGACCTCAATGACGTCGCCGGTCTTCACGAGGTAGCTGGCGATGTTCACCCGCTGGCCGTTGACCTTGACGTGACCGTGGTTGACGAACTGGCGCGCGGCGAACGGGGTCGGCACGAACTTGGCGCGGTAGACCACGGCGTCGAGGCGACGCTCGAGCAGGCCGATCAGGTTCTCGCCCGAATCGCCACGCAGGCGGATGGCCTCGGCGTAGTAACGGCGGAACTGCTTCTCGGTGATGTTGGCGTAGTAGCCCTTGAGCTTCTGCTTGGCGCGCAGCTGCGTGCCGAAGTCGGACATCTTGCCCTTGCGGCGCTGACCGTGCTGGCCGGGGCCGTACTCGCGGCGATTCACGGGGCTCTTCGGGCGGCCCCAGATGTTCTGGCCCATGCGGCGATCGAGCTTGTGCTTCGCCTGAATGCGTTTTGACATCGCGGTTCCTCTCGCAATGGAGATCTATCGAGGAACGCGCCCTCCTCTTTCCGGACCGGCCCGATGGCCTGCCCCGGAACGACAGAGCGGCCGAAGCCGACTCACGGGTGCGCTTGAAAATGCAGCGGGGCCCCTCATCGGAGCCCCGTTGCAGGCGGTTCGGTAGAGCAGATCGGTGTCGCCGTCAATGCCGAGCCGGCTCGCGAGCGTGGGCTGCCATCGATCCCGACGCTCGAGTCCCTATTGCAGCCCGAGGGGCATGGGCTCCACCGCGACGGTCCCGATGCCGCGCACCGCAAGGGAGAGCCGCAATGGATCCGTCAGGCCGGCGCCGCCGGTGAAGGCCCCGAGCACGGGTGGTGCGTCGCTGGCATCGCGATCCGTCGGTCCGAGGAGCTGGATCACCCGTCGCGCGATGGCGGGCGCCGGGTCGATCCATGTGACGGGCCACGGCGCCAGGGCCTGAAACCGGGCGAGGAGCAGGGGATAATGCGTGCAGGACAGGCAGACCACGTCGGTGCGCCGCCCATCCGGCCGCGTGACGAAGCAGGGCGCGATCTCGGCAGCGAGGGCCGCATCGTCGCTGGGCGCACCGGCAAGCTCCGCCTCGGCGAAGCCCGCGAGGTTCGGGGCGCCCACGAGGGTGACCTCACAGGCTCCGGCGTAGGCCTCGATGAGTTCGTGGGTGTAGGCCCGCGCCACCGTGCCGGGGGTCGCCAGCAGGGTGATGACCTGCGAGCGCGTCGCCGCAGCGGCCGGCTTGATCGGCGGCACCACACCGACAAAGGGGGTGACGAAGCGTTGGCGCAGGGCCGGCAGGACGAGGGTCGAGGCGGTGTTGCAGGCCACCACCACGAGGTCGGGTGCGTGGAGCGCGATAAGGCGCTCCATCACCGTGAGGACGCGCGCGATGAGCACCGATTCCGTCAGGCGGCCATACGGGAAGGCGGCGTCGTCGGCGGCATAGACAAAGGCCGCGTCGGGCCGCGCACGACGGACCTGCTCAAGCACCGTGAGGCCGCCGAGCCCGGAATCGAACACGAGGATCGTGGGCGTCGGCGCCACGCTTCGGGCCACGGCACCCGTGGTCGCACCTGCCATGAGATCGATCCGCATCCCGTAACCCGGTCCGACTGTCGCGCTTTGAAAGCGAAGTGTCCGACGGCAAGGGTAAAGGGAATGTCACCATGGCCGGAAAAAGGCGACGGTTCCGTGCCCGCGGCGAACGGCCCAGCTCCCGCTCCGTTGCCGAATGGCGGCGCGGCCTTATTTCCTGTGTCTGTTGAATTAGGAGTGGCCGCCATGGCAGCGACGGCAGCGTTTCGCGAGACCTGTGACGAGACAACAGAGCGGCAGGCTTTTCCGCCACCCGCCCTGACGGCGCGGCCCATCGATCGCGCCGCCTGGATCACGGCGTTCCACCATGTTCGCGACGAGACCGAACGGCGCGCCGCCCCGCTGTCGCCGGAGGACCAGCAGGTCCAGTCCATGGCGGATGCGAGCCCGACCAAGTGGCACCGCGCCCACACCACCTGGTTCTTCGAGCAGTTCCTCCTGCGCGCCCATCTGCCGGGCTACGCCCTCTACGACGAGCGCCTGCACTACCTGTTCAATTCGTATTACGTCGCCGCCGGCCCCCGTCAGCCGCGGATCCTGCGCGGCCTCATCACCCGGCCGACGACCGCCGAGGTGGCGGCTTATCGCGCCCATGTCGACCGCGCCGTGGACGCGCTCCTGGCCGAGGCCTCGGCCGCGTCCCTCGAGACGCTCCTGCCGATTCTCGAGATCGGGCTGTATCACGAGCAGCAGCATCAGGAGTTGTTGATCACCGACATCCTGCACGCCTTCGCGCAAAACCCCCTCGGACCGGCCTATGACGAGGCTTGGCGCTTCCCGGCGCCACAGGCCGCCTCCGGGGCCGTCGCGCTCGCCCGGGGCATCACGCAGATCGGGCATGCGGGCGAGGGGTTCTCGTTCGACAACGAATCCCCACGACACGATGTCCTGATTCAGGGGGGTGCCATCGATCGCGGCCTCGTCACCAACGCCGATTGGCTCACCTTCATGGCCGATGGCGGCTACAGCCGGCCCGAACTCTGGTTGTCCGATGGCTGGCTCGCGGTTCAGGCCGAAGGTTGGGAAGCACCGGGATACTGGCGGCAGGAGGAGCACGGCTGGGCGAGTATGACGCTCGCCGGCATCCGACCCATCGATCCGTCCCTGCCGGTGACGCATGTGAGCTACTACGAGGCCGATGCCTACGCACGCTGGGCCGGTCGCGACCTGCCGACGGAGTTCGAGTGGGAAGTGGCGGCCTGCGATGGACAACTTGCCGACGCGTTCGGCCTCGTCTGGCAATGGACCCGCAGTGCCTACACGGCCTATCCGGGCTACCGCCCCGTCGACGGAGCGCTCGGCGAGTACAACGGCAAGTTCATGTCGAACCAGTTCGTTCTGCGCGGCTCCTCAGTGGCGACGCCAACGGGACATGCCCGCACCGGCTACAGGAACTTCTTCTACCCACACCAGCGTTGGCAGTTCACCGGCCTGCGCCTGTCCGACACCCACGCCTGATTCGATGTTCCGGAGAGTGCCGCGTTGACCATCAATCCCGTCTTCACGAACGCGAAACCCCTGGCGGCGCCGGATGCCCGCCGGCAGTTCGAGGAGGACGTCATCGCCGGCCTGTCGGCGCCGCAGAAGTTTCTCTCGGCGAAATACTTCTACGATGCGGCAGGCTCGGACCTGTTCGAGGCCATCACGCGCCAGCCCGAATATTATCCCACGCGCACGGAGCTCGGGATTCTCGAGGCCAAGGGCGCCGAGATCGCCGCCCTGATCCCGGAGCGGGCGGACCTCGTCGAGTTCGGCAGCGGCTCAACCGTGAAGGTGCGGCGGCTTCTCATGCACCTATCCGATCTCGGGGCCTACGTTCCCGTCGACGTATCCGAGACGTTCCTGCGCAGCGAAGCACAGGCTTTGGCCACCGATTTCCCGAACCTCACCATCGCGCCCGTGGCGGCGGACTTCACTCGCGCCTTCACGTTGCCGGACGGCCTGGCGCGGAAGGCCGTCGCGGGCTTCTTCCCCGGCTCGACCATCGGCAACTTCGAACCGCCCCAGGCGACGCAGCTCCTGGCGCATTTCGGCCGTGTGCTGGGGCGTGGCGCTACGCTCATCGTCGGCGTGGATCTGGTGAAGGACAAGGCCGTTCTCGATGCCGCCTACGACGATGCGGCCGGGGTGACGGCGGCGTTCAATCGCAACCTGTTGGTTCGGATGACCCGCGAACTCGGTGCGACCCTCGATGTCGAGGGCTTCTGTCATCGGGCTTTCTTCAATCCAGAGGCGTCCCGCATCGAGATGCATCTGGTGAGCAGCCGGGCGCAGTCGATCCGCTTCGGCGACCATGTCTTCGCCTTCGCGGAGGGCGAAACCATTCACACGGAAAACAGCTACAAATACACCCTTGAAGGTTTCCGCGCCTTGGCCACGGCCGCCGGCTGGACACCCCGCGCCGTTTGGACCGATCCTGAGAACCTGTTCTCTGTCCATGCCTTGAGCCGAACCTGAGGCGGCACGCTGCCTCGGGGGCCGCGATGATGGATCAGCTGCGCTTTTCCATCATCGCCTTGACCTGCATGAGCTGATCCCAGACGAGGCCCGGCGACGTGCCCAGGGCCTCGAAGCCGGCGGTGATGCCCCAGTAGAGACCCACCACCATCAGGGGAACGAGGATCCAGCCGAGGATCTCCTCACCCCGATGCCGGCGGCGGCGGCGAATGCGCCGCGCGTCGCGGCGGCTCGGTCCGGGCATGGTTTGCGGTTGAACAGGCGTGAGGGGACCCTCATGCAGCTCTGTCATCCCGATGCCCCCTCATGATGGCGCAACCGAACGCGCTCCATGCGCTCCTCCGGTCAGCCGATGTTCCAAGGGGCGCTTGCTAACCATCGCAAGCCCGAATGTCGACCGTAGCGCGTGAATACGTGGCCACCTGTCCGGCTGGGATCGGTTCGATGAACCGATCCCGACCATTTACGACGTCGGCTCACGCCTTGACCAACGGCACCTTCGGTACGGTCCGGACCCCGCCCGATCCACCGTTGCCCGACCCGCCATCCTTCTTGCGGGGGGAGACCTTGGCGCGGGTGCGCTTGTGCTTCTTCACCGCGTTGGTGACGTCCTTCTCCGGCTTCGGCGTGACGGGGCCGGCCGGAAATTCGAAGCCGAGCGCCTGCTTCTCACCCGCCTCGGGCTGCTTCACGATCACCCGGACGGCACCCCCCTCCTTGAGGCGCCCGAACAACACCTCGTCGGCAAGTGGCGTCTTGATGGTGGACTGGATCAGACGCGCCATGGGGCGTGCGCCCATGGCGTCGTCGTAGCCGTGCTCCACCAGCCACTCGCGCGCCTCGTCGGACAGTTCGATGGTGACGTTGCGGTCGGCGAGCTGGGCCTCGAGTTGGAGGACGAACTTGTCCACCACCTTGGCCACCACGTCCTTCGGCAGATGTCCGAACGAGATGATCGCATCGAGCCGGTTGCGGAATTCCGGTGCGAACAGCTTGTTGATCGCTTCCACGTCGTCGCCGCTGCGCTTGGACTGGGTGAAGCCGTAGGCGGACTTCGCCAGGTCAGACGCGCCCGCATTCGTGGTCATGATGATGATCACGTTGCGGAAATCGACCTGCTTGCCGTTGTGGTCGGTGAGCTTGCCGTGGTCCATCACCTGCAACAGGATGTTGAACAGGTCCGGATGCGCCTTCTCGATCTCGTCGAGCAGGAGCACGCAGTGCGGATGCTGGTCGATGCCGTCGGTCAGCAAGCCGCCCTGGTCGAACCCGACATAGCCGGGGGGGGCGCCGATGAGGCGGCTCACCGTGTGACGCTCCATATACTCCGACATGTCGAAGCGGAGCATCTCGACGCCCAACGACGCGGCGAGCTGCTTGGCCGCCTCGGTCTTGCCGACGCCGGTGGGACCGGCGAACAGGTAAGAGCCGATGGGCTTGTCGGGATCGCGCAGGCCGGCGCGGGCGAGCTTGATCGCCGAGGTCAGGGCCTCGATGGCGTTGGGCTGGCCGTAGACCACCCGCTTCAGGTTGTCGGTGAGGTTCTTGAGGACCAGCGCGTCGTCCTTGGACACGGTTTTCGGCGGGATGCGTGCCATCGTGGCGATGGTGGC
Source organism: Methylobacterium adhaesivum (assembly GCF_022179065.1). Taxonomy (GTDB): domain Bacteria; phylum Pseudomonadota; class Alphaproteobacteria; order Rhizobiales; family Beijerinckiaceae; genus Methylobacterium; species Methylobacterium adhaesivum. The sequence continues at coordinate 225,205 of NZ_BPQD01000002.1, read as the reverse complement.
CTCGATCTCCTTGACACCAATGGTGCGCTTGCGACGCGCCTCCGGCACCAGCATCTGCGACGCACCGGTTTCGTCGATGACGTCGATGGCCTTGTCGGGCAACTTGCGGTCGTTGATGTAGCGCGCCGACAGCTCGACCGCGGCCTTCACGGCCTCGGTGGTGTACTTGAGCTTGTGGAACTCCTCGAAGTAGGGCTTGAGCCCCTTTACGATCTCGATGGCATCCGGAATCGAGGGCTCGTTGACGTCGATCTTCTGGAACCGACGCACGAGAGCCCGATCCTTCTCGAAGTACTGGCGGTACTCCTTGTAGGTGGTCGAGCCGATGCAACGGAGCGAACCGTTGGCCAGCGCCGGCTTGAGCAGGTTCGAGGCGTCCATGGCCCCGCCCGACGTGGCCCCGGCGCCGATGACCGTATGGATCTCGTCGATGAACAGCACCGCGTTCGGGTGGGCCTCGATCTCCTTCATCACCTGCTTCAGGCGCTCCTCGAAGTCGCCGCGATAGCGGGTTCCGGCGAGCAGCGTACCCATGTCCAGGGAGAACACCGTGGCGTCGACGAGGACTTCCGGCACCTGCTTCTCGATGATCTTGCGCGCCAACCCCTCAGCGATGGCTGTTTTACCGACGCCCGGGTCGCCCACCAGCAAGGGATTGTTCTTCTGGCGGCGGCACAGGATCTGGATCGTGCGCTGTACCTCGGTCTCGCGGCCGATGAGCGGATCGATCCGGCCGTCGCGGGCCTTCTTGTTCAGGTTGATGCAGTACGCCTCGAGGGCGTCGCCCTTCTTCTTCGGGCGAGCCTCGTCGCCATCGCCGCTCGGACGCTCGGCGGCCGATTCCTCCTCCGCGCCGCGTACGGGTTTCGGCTCCGACGCGCCGGGCCGCTTGGCGATGCCGTGGCTGATGTAGTTGACCGCGTCGTAACGGGTCATGTCCTGCTCCTGCAGGAAATAGGCGGCGTGACTCTCGCGCTCGGCGAAGATCGCCACCAGCACGTTGGCCCCCGTCACTTCTTCGCGACCGGACGATTGCACGTGGATCACCGCGCGCTGGATGACCCGCTGGAAGCCGGCCGTGGGCTTGGCATCCTGCCGCCCATCACCGATGAGGTTGGCGAGTTCGGTGTCGACGTACTCGACGAGGCTGCGCTTGAGGGTGTCGACCTCGACGTTGCACGCCCGCATGACCGCCGCGGCGTCCTGATCGTCCACCAGGGCGAGGAGAAGATGCTCCAGCGTCGCGTATTCGTGCCGCCGCTCGCCGGCGAGCGCCAGGGCGCGGTGGAGAGCTTGTTCTAGGCTGCGAGAGAAGCTGGGCAAAGCGTGGCCTCTGTGTGGGGGTGCCTATTTCTTTTCCATAACGCACTGGAGAGGATGTTGGTGTTTGCGTGCGAAGTCCATCACCTGCGTCACCTTGGTCTCGGCGACTTCATAGGTAAATATTCCGCATTCCCCGACACCGTTCTGATGAACGTGCATCATGATCTGGTAGGCGTCTTCCTGCGACTTGTTGAAAAACTTCTCGACGACGTGAACCACGAATTCCATCGGGGTATAATCGTCATTGAGAAGCAGAACGCGGTACAGGCTCGGACGTTTGGTCTTGGGCTTGGTCCGGGTGATGATCGCCGTGCCGGATCGGCCGTCGTCGCCGTCGGCCGGGCCTCCGGGATTCGCGGCTGCGTGGACGGGCGGCCGTGGCACACTGTCCCGGGCGTCCAGCTCGAAAGACGGCGTGGCGGTGCCCTTCATCAGGACGTCGGACATCTGAATCGCATCGACCCCATGAGCCGGCGGGAACGGCGCACGGAACGGTGCGTCCCGCGCGCCGTACCGGCCGCAGAAGCAATCTATAGCCCCCCGGACGACTTCGCCAGTCGGCTGCGCGCACTTGTCCGTCCGGGGCGGATCGCGGGCCGGCCGGCGGGACGATGTCGGCGCCCGCCGATGTCCTCGGGCGCTTCCGCGTAGCCCCGGTCAGGCGGATCCCGGCCAGGAAAAGCGGATGGTGTCGTCGCGCAGGCCGTCGCGGACCACGTCGATTCCGCCCGATCGGATCATCCATTCCAGGCGGTGGTCGCGGTACTCCCGCCGCCGCCCGCCGGTGGTGTAGAGATCCGCCGCCGCGGCCATTTGCGCCGCGGCGGCGTCGAACTCCGCGAAGGTGGCCGCCACCGAAGGCCGCCGGCTCACCCGCGCGTGCCATCTCGCCAGTGCCGTCCCCGGTTCGGGGCCGAGCCCGTAATGCACCGAACGGTTGACCATCGGAGCGACGGCGGTGTCGGCCCAGCCGAAACCCGTGCCGCCGAACCAGTCCTCCGTGCCGAGGCGCCGGGCGAGCCAGTCCTGCAGCAGGCGGGTCTGGGCGGCGGCCTGTTCCCTCAGGTGCCGGGCGAGGTCGCCCGTCGCCCGGTGGAACCAGAGCATTTCGCCAAACCCCCAGTTCACGGCTTCGTACTGGGTGTCGCAGACATCTTCCGTCATGCGGGCAAAGGCGCGGGCCGCGGGATCGTGCGGTAGAAGCGGCGGCTCCGGCCAACGCTCCTCGATGTATTCGAGGATCACCGTCGAATCGAAGATCGTCGCATCGCCGTCGATCAGAACCGGCACCTCGGTGCGCGGATTGGCGGCCGCGAATGGCCCGTCGCCTTGGCCGGTCCCGAAGCCCTCCGGTAGTTCGGCGACGAACGGCACGCCCTTCTCGCGCAGGGCGATCTTGACCTTCTGCGCATAGGACGAGAGCGGGTGGTCATAGAGCAGCATGGAAACCTTCGCGGAACGTGGTTCTTCGCGAAAACGCAGACGGTCAGATATCGAGCCGGATCGTGCCGGAATGCCGGTTGCTCTCCTGACGCCGGAAGGCCTCGGCGTGGTCCCAGGCGACAGGGGCCCGGACGAGGCCAGGCCGCATCAAGCCGCGATCCGTGCCCGCACCCAGTTGATCACGCCTCCCGCCAGGAGCACCTCGACCTGACGCGGCGACAGGTCGTGACGCAGGCGGATCCGCTCCCGGCCGCCGCGCACGCCGGCGTCGATCTCGGAGCCCCCGGAAAGCGCGGCGGCGACATCGGCGATCTCGATGACGTCGCCGAGTTCGAGGCGGTCGTAATCGGCGGGATCCACGAAGGTGAGCGGCAGGACGCCGAAATTGACCAGGTTCTGCCAATGGATGCGGGCAAAACTCTTGGCCAGCACAGTTTCGAGGCCGAGGTAGCGCGGGGCCAAAGCCGCGTTCTCCCGGCTCGATCCCTGGCCGTAATTCAACCCGCCGACGATGGCGTGGCCGGCCCGTTCCCGGCCGCCCTGCCGCGCGCGCTTGGGGTAGGTGTCGTCGATGGGTTCGAAGGTGAAGTCCGAGGTCCTCGGGATGTTCGACCAATAGGGCATCACCCGGGCGCCCGCCGGCATGATGTCGTCCGTGGAGATGTCGTCGCCGATCTTGAGCAGGACCGGCACTCGAATGCTGGCTCCGAGCTTGCCGAGTTCGGGCAGCGTCGTGATGTTCGCGGATTTCTCGAGGGCGACCTCCCGCGCCTCCGCCTCGGACAGGGGGGCGACCAGCATCGCGGCGTTGCCCGCCACCATGCGCGGTGGCTCCACCCGCAGGTAGGGCATGCCGAGGGTGCGCGGATCGGTGATGACGCCGGTGAGGGCCGAGGCGGCGGCGGTCTCCGGGCTGCACAGGAACACGCTGTCCTCGCGCGTGCCGGAGCGGCCGGGGAAGTTGCGCGGCACGGTGCGGAGCGAGTTGCGGCCCGTGGCCGGGGCCTGGCCCATGCCGATGCAGCCGTTGCAGCCGGCCTGATGCACCCGTGCCCCGGCATGGATGAGGTCGGAGAGCTGTCCGTCCCGGATCAGGGTCTCCAGGACCACCCGCGTCGAGGGATTGATGTCGAAGGACACCCGGTCGTGGGCTTGGGCGCCCTTCACGATGGCGGCGGCCACGGCGAAATCGCGAAAGCCCGGATTGGCCGAGGAGCCGATGTAGGACTGGTAGATTTCCGTGCCCGCCACCTCCGAGACCGGTACGACGTTGCCCGGGCTCGACGGCTTGGCGATCATCGGCACCACGGTGGAGAGATCGATCTCCTCGTGATCGTCGTAGGTGCAGCCCGCGTCGGCACCGAGGGGGATCCAGTCCTCGCCCCGGCCGACGCCGTCGAGGAACGCCTTCGTGGACGCGTCCGAGGGGAAGACGCTCGTCGTCGCCCCCATCTCGGCGCCCATGTTGGCGATGACGTGCCGGTCCATGGCCGTGAGCCCGTCGAGACCGGGGCCGTAATACTCGATGATTCGGCCGAAGCCGCCCTCGACGCCGTGGCGCGCGAGCATCGTCAGGATCACGTCCTTCGCGCTCACCCAGTCCGGCAGCCGTCCCGTCAGGCGCACGCCCCAGACGCGCGGCATGCGCAGGTTCAGGGGCTGCCCGGCCATGGCGAGGGCCACCTCGACGCCACCGGCCCCGAAGGCGAGCATGCCGAGCGACCCGGCGGCCGGCGTGTGGCTGTCGGAGCCCACGAGGGTCTGTCCCGGCTTGCCGAAGCTCTGCATGTGGACGGGGTGGCTGATGCCGTTGCCGGGCCGCGAGTACCACACGCCGAAGCGACGGCAGGCCGAGCGCAGGAACATGTGCTCGTCGGCGTTGAGGTGGTCGTTCTGGACGAGGTTGTGATCGATGTACTGCGCGGCGAGCCCGACCTTCACGCGCTCGACGCCCATGGCTTCGAGTTCGAGCATCACGAGACCGCCGAGGACGTCCTGCAGCAGGGTCTGATCGATCCTGAGGGCGATGTCGCCGCCGGGCGTGAGGTCGCCCTCGGTGAGGTGGGCCTGGACGAGCTTTTGCGTAAGGTTCAGGGCCATCTCGGTCTCCCGGTCTCCGTTCGAGAAAAAGGGGGCGTCACGGGCACGAGGCCCGTGACGGCTCTTCGATGATGTCTCTCGGATCAGGCCTTGCGGTCGCTGCGTCGCAGGCTTTCGGGCATCGCGAAGAGCGAGAGCCCGGCCGCGATGAGGCAGACGCCGCCGATGGCGTAGAGCGCCGGGGTGGTCGATCCGGTGAGGTCCTTGATCCAGCCCACCGCCACGGGGCTGACGATGCCGCCGAACTGGCCAAGCGTGTTGATGAGCGCGATACCGCCGGCGGCGCCCGCCCCGGTGACGAGCTTGGCCGGCAGGGTCCAGAAAGTCGGGATCGAGGCGACGATCCCCGCGCCGACGAGGGCCAGGGCGAACATCAGGGGCACGATCTGCCGGTCGAAGATCCCCGCGGCGAAGAAGCCGATGGCCGCCGCGATGGCGAGACCCGCCACGAATTTCGGCCGCTCGCCGGAGGCGTCGGACAGGCGCCCGATGACGATCATCGAGATGGCGCCGCAGATGTAGGGAATCGCCGTGAGGAAGCCGACGGAGGCCGCCTGCCCGCCGCTCGCGGTCTTGATCAGGTCCGGTCCCCAAAAGTTCAGCCCGTAGGACCCGACCTGAAGCAGGAAGTACACGAGGGCGATGAGGAGGAAGCCCGGCTGCTTGATGGCACCCCAGAGGGAGTGGTCGCCGATGTCGCGGTTGTGGTGGGCGATCTGCGCCGACAGGAGGTCCTTCTCGCGCTGGCTGAGCCAGCGTGCATCCGAAATCCGGTCGTCGAGGCGCAGGAACACCATGGCGCCGAGCACGAGGCAGGGGAGGCCGCCGGCGAGGAAGAGCCACTGCCAGCCGGCGAGGCCCGCCACCCCGTTGAGACCGCCCAGAATGAGGCCCGCCACCGGCGCGCCGAAGATGCCGGAAAAGGCGGAGGCCACGAACATGAACGAGGTCACGCGCCCCCGAAACGAGGCGGGAAACCAGAGGGTCAGGTAGTACAGGATGCCCGGCGCGAAGCCGGCCTCCATGGCGCCGATGATGAAACGGAGGACGTAGAAGTGCCACTCGGTGGTGATGAACACCATCAGGGCCGTGGCGATGCCCCAGGAGACCATGATGCGGGCGATCCAGCGCCGCGCTCCGACCCGGTAGAGCAGCAGGTTCGAGGGCACCTCGAAGATCACGTAACCGACGACGAACATGCTCGCGCCGAGCCCGTAGGCGACGTTGCTGAAGCCGAGGTCGCTCTGGAGCTGAAACTTGGCGAAGCTGATGTTGATCCGGTCGAAGAACGCAAACATGTAGCAGACCATGATCAGCGGCATCAGCCGCCACGCGGCTTTGCGGACCACGCTGGCCTCGGTCACGGCGTCATCGCCCGCGAGGTGGCTTGTGGCGGCAACGGTCATCGTTTCCTCCTGGGATGGGGCGGCCCGTGGCGCCCCGCACGGCACGGGGCGTGGTCCACGGTTCGGGCGGAGCCCCTTCTCGCGGGGGCTTCCGTCCGGGACTGGAAGAGGGGAGCGCCCCCGAGGCCGGGAGCGCGTTCGCCCTGCGTGAGGTCAGGCGGCTCTGGGCACCGGATGCAGGTCGCAGGGCCGGCCGGCCTTGGCGACCTGTCCCGGCACGTCGTGGCCGACGAGGCGCGGCAGGTCGCGGGACAGGCCGATCAGGGCATCGAGGTCGAGCCCGGTCGCGATGCCCATCTCGTGGGCCATGCTGACGAGGTCCTCGGTGCAGATGTTGCCCGTGGCGCCGGGCGCGAACGGGCAGCCGCCCAAGCCCCCCAGCGCCGCGTCGAATCGGCGCGCGCCCGCGCGCGAGGCAGCGAGCACGTTGGCCAGCCCCAAGCCGCGGGTGTTGTGGAAGTGCAGGGTCAGGTGCTCGGCCGGCACGATCGCGAGGGCGCGGGCGACGAGGCGTTCCACCTGACGCGGGTTGGCCATTCCGGTGGTGTCGGCGAGGGTCACACCCCGGATTCCGAGGGCGAGGTAGGCCTCGACCTGGCGCATCACCGTGTCGGACGGCTGATCACCCTCGAACGGGCAACCGAAGGCGGTGGCCACGGTCGCGTTGATGGAGACGTCGGCGCCCAGCACCGTCTCCATGATCCGGGCGAACCCTTCGAGGGAGGCGGCCGGACTCATGCCCATGTTGGCGCGGTTGTGAGTCTCGCTCACGGATGCGACGAGGTTGATCTCGTCCACCCCGGCGGCCAGGGCGCGCTCCGCGCCCTTCGGGTTCGGCACCAGGGCGACATAGACCGTGCCGGGCCGCCGTGCGATCCCGCCGAAGACCTCGGCCGCGTCGCGCAGGGCCGGTACGGCCTTGGGCGACACGAAGGACGACACCTCGATGCGCGAGAACCCGGCGGCCGACAGGGCGTCGATCAGCCTGATCTTGTCGGCCGTCTCGACGAAGCGGGACTCGATCTGAAACCCGTCGCGGGGCGCGACTTCCTGGATCAGCATGGTCTCGGTCATCCGATGGCTCCCTCGCGGCGCAGGCGTTCGATGGTCTCGGCATCCCGGCCGAGATCGGTCAGGACCGAATCGGTATGGGCGCCCAGGGCCGGCCCCTGCCAGCGCACGGCGCCGGGCGTGGCCGAGAGCTTTGGCACGATGCCCGGCATCTTCACCCGCGTGCCGCCGGGAAGCTCCGCCTCCAGGATCATGTCGCGGGCGGCGTAGTGCGGATCGGTCACGATGTCGGCCACGGAATAGATCCGGCCCGCCGGGACGTCGGCCGCGTCGAGGGCCGCCAGAGCCTCCTCGACGCTGCGCGACCGGGTCCAGTCGGCGATCACACCGTCGAGCATGCCGGAGACGGCGGAGCGGCCGTCGTTGCCGCGCAACGCCGGATCCTCGGCGAGGTCCGGCCGACCGATGACGGTCATCAGGCGACGGAAGATCGGATCCGAGTTGCCCGCGATGACGACGAAGCCTCCGTCCTGCGACGGATAGGTGTTGGAGGGCGTGATCCCCGGAAGCGCCCCGCCGGTGCGGGTGCGGACCTCGCCGAGGAGATCGTATTCCGGGACGAGGCTTTCCATGACGTTGAACACGCTCTCGACGAGGGAGACGTCGACCACCTGGCCCGCGCCGGCGCCGGTCTTCACGTGCAGGAGCGCCATGAGTGCGCCGATGACCCCGTGCAGCGAGGCCAGGGTGTCGCCGATGCTGACGCCGACGCGGGCGGGCGGGCTGTCCGGGCTGCCGGTGGTGAAGCGGATGCCGCCCATGGATTCGCCGATCGCGCCGAAGCCCGGCCGGTCGCGATAGGGGCCGGTCTGTCCGTAGCCCGAGATTCGCACCATGACGAGGTTTGGATTGAGGCCCGAGAGAACGTCCCAGCCGAGGCCGAGCTTCTCCAGGCCGCCGGGCCGGAAGTTCTCGACCACCACGTCGGCGCTGCGCGCCAGGTCCTTCACGAGGTCGAGGCCGTCCGCAGACTTGAGATTGACGGCGATCGACTTCTTGTTGCGCGATTGCAGGTACCACCAGAGCGAGGTGCCCTCGTGCATCTTGCGCCACTTGCGCAGGGGATCACCCTCCTTCGGCGCCTCGACCTTGATCACCTCCGCGCCGAACTCGGCCAGGATCTTGGTCGCGAAGGGGGCGGCGATGAGCTGGCCGAGTTCGAGCACGCGGATTCCCGCGAGGGGACCGGCGGCCGGCGCGGCGGCAGGGTTCTGCATCGGCGTATCCTCCATTCTCGTGCGGAAAGGAGATATTGTGCCGGTCTCGTCCTGTCCAAACGCAATGCGCCACGGAGCGTTCTCCGGGCGAGAACGCTTCAGGGGGCGTTGCGCAGATGCGCGAGGAGGAGGGCGGCGGCCGGCGACAGGGCGCCCGGCCGGACCACGAGGTTGAGCGTGCGCCGCGCCCAGGGGTCTTTCAGCGGCACGGCGGCAAGCTGCATCTGCGGGCCGAGGAGCGCATGCACGTGCTCGGGAACGACGCCGAGGCCCATGCCGGCCTGCGCCATCCGGCAGATCGCGTCGAAGCCCGGCACATGGATGCGCAGCCGCAGGGGCCGTCCGAGCCGCCGCGCCTCGTCGCGGAGCGTGGCGTAGATCGAGCTTTCCCGGTGCAGCCCGACATGGTCGTAGTCGAGGGTCTCGGCCAGCGCGATGGCCTCCCGGTCGGCGAGGGGATGGCCCGTCGGCACGACGAGGACGAGGCGGTCGCCGCGATAGGGATGGGCGAGGAGGGAGCGCGTGTCGGTGCCGCCGGCGCAGATGCCGAGATCGGCGGCGCCCTCCTCGACGCCGGCCACCACGCCGCCGCTGGGCCGCTCCTCCAGATCGATCCGGATATCGGCCTGCACCCCGAGGAACGCCTGCAGGTCTTCCGGCAGGAACTGCACGATGGCCGACAGGTTCGCCAGCACGCGGACGAACCCGCGCACGCCCCTGGCATGCTCCGCGAGTTCGAGGGTGATCTGCTCGGCGCTCGCCAGCATCCTGCGGGTGTGATGCAGCAGGGTCTCGCCGGCCGGCGTCAGGCGCATCCCCTTGGGATCGCGTACGAGCAGGTCGCATCCCAGGGCGCGCTCGAGTTCGGCGAGGCGCTTGCTGACGGCGGACGGCGCGATGGCTGCCCGCCGCGCCGCGCCGTTCAGGGTTCCGTCCTCGCAGATGGCCGCGAACAGGCGGAGCGTCTTGAGGTCGAGGCGGTTCAGGATGGACGGCGTCGAACAATCCGGCATGGCCGCTCCGCTTGGCGACCCGTCGATCCGACCGGTCCAACTCCGGGGCCAATCCTACTTCGGTCTCGCGTCACCGGCGTCAATGGTCGACCCGGCACCGCGAAGGGAGACGCTTCGCGGTGCCGGGACAGGCCGGTTCAGCCGAACAGGATCAGCGCCTTCGCCAGGGTGGTCCAGATGCCCCAGGCGATCGGAACGCCGACGGCGATCCAGGCGAGGAACGCCGCAGGCGTCAGGCCGCCGCGGCCGATGCCGCCATCGCCCGCCCGGCCTTGGACCCCGCCGACGGTGCCCTTCGAGACCGCGGCGAGTTCGGACTCGGCCATGAACCAGCGGGCGGCGAGGGGGCGAACCAGGAGATTGGCGACGAAGCCCGCCGCCAGGAAGGCCGCGAGGATGTACATCGTCCGGGTGTAGAGTTCGGCCCCCTGGATGCCGGCATCGATCTGGGATTGCCGGATCGCCGTGACCACGAGGGGGCCGACCACGCCCGCCGTGGACCACGCGGTGAGGAGCCGTCCGTGGATGGCGCCCACGAACTGCGTGCCGAACACGTCGGCGAGGTAGGCCGGGATCGTGGCGAACCCGCCGCCGTACATCGACAGGATCACGCAGAAGAACCCCACGAACAGGGCCTTCGAGCCGATGCCGGCGGCCCAGGGTGCTGCCGCGTAAAGCACGCAGCCGAGGGCGAAGAAGGTGGCGTAGGTCACCTTGCGGCCGATCTTGTCCGACATCGAGGCCCAGAAGAAGCGGCCCAGGATGTTGAACAGCGACAGGAGGCCGACGAAGCCCGCGGCCACGGCGGCGATCTGCGTCTTCTGGCCGGCATCGAGCTGTCCGAACGCGACGCCCGGCTGGCCGATCAGCGCGCCGCCGAAGATCTCCTGCAGCATCGGCGAGGCCAATGCCAGAACGCCGATACCCGCCGAGACGTTGAGGCAGAGCACGGCCCAGAGCAGCCAGAACTGTGGTGTCTTGTGGGCCCTGTCGAGGTGGACGTGGCCCGAAGTGATCATCGCGCTCTTCGTGGCGGGCGTAGTCCATCCCGCCGGCTGCCAGCCGACCGGCGGGACGCGGTAGCCGAAGGCGCCGCAGGCCATCGCCAGGATGTAGAGGACGCCCATCACCGCGAGGGTCTGCCAGACGCCGGCGGAATCCGGGGTCTTGAACGTGTTGATGAGCAGGGTCGCCAGGGGGGAGCCGATCATGGCGCCGCCGCCGAAGCCCATGATGGCCATGCCGGTCGCCATGCCGCGCCGGTCGGGGAACCACTTCACCAGGGTCGAGACCGGCGAGATGTAGCCGAGCCCGAGACCGATGCCGCCGATCAGCCCCATGCCGAGCCAGATCAGCCAGAGCTGATGCAGGTAGACGCCCGCCGCGCCGATGAGGAAGCCGCCGCCCCAGCACAGGGCCGCCGCGAGCCCCGCCTTGCGGGGGCCGGCCCGTTCGAGCCATCCGCCGAACACCGCCGCCGAGAGGCCGAGCATGATGATGCCGATGGAGAACACGATGACGAGGTCGCTGACGCGCCAGTCGCAGGACGTCGTGAACAGCGCCGTCGCGAGGCTCATGTCCGGGCAGGCGGCGGGCGCCGGTTGGCCGACGCTGAGGGCCCGCGACAGGGGCAGCCAGAACACCGACAGCCCGTAGGACATGCCGATGCAGAGATGGATGGCGAGGGCGGCGGGCGGCACGAGCCAGCGGTTGAACCCCGCCTTGGCGACGATCCGCTCGCGGGACAGCCAGCCCGCTCTCTCTTCATCCGCGAGCGATGCGTCAGCGGTACGACTGGTCATTCAAACCTCCCCCCGGATCGACCGGCGAACGCTATTTCCTGGGCCGGAACACACCGCCGAACGCCACACCGTCACGAAACGGCATCGTCAGGTACCGGAGACCGGCTCCTCGGGCCGCCGCGCGCGGATCGGCGCCATCCCCATTCGGCTCGCCTGTGAATTCGGGCATCCGTACTGGCAAAAACGGTCTTATAGGATGTTTTGCACGCTGGAATAGTGGTTTTCGTCCTATGCGGGCGAGGCGGCGGCTTGGCTTCTTGTCTTGGTGTCGCCGTCACCGAACGGGTCGCGAGCGGGTCCCGGACGGGAAGTGACTCCCATTCTCCTCCATCGACGCCATCTCTAGACTTGAGCCGTCTCGGGAGGTGGCGACCGTCTCCCCCCGCGCTTGGGGCCGAACCGGCGGACCAGACAAAGGACGATGGGCATGAAGATCGGATTCCTTGGGCTCGGGCAGATGGGGCACGCCATGGCGGCGAACCTCCTCAAGGCCGGTCACGATCTCACCGTGTGGAACCGCTCCGCCGACAAGGCGAAGGAGCTGGTCGCGGCGGGCGCCCGGCTCGCCGCGACCCCCGTCGAGGCCGGCCAAGGCGAGGTTGTGATGAGCATGCTGGCCGACGACGCGGCCGTGGAGGCCGTCGTGTACGGCGAGAACGGCATCCTCGGCGCGCCGGCCCTGCACGTCTCGCACAGCACCATCGGCGTGACGCTGGTGGAGCGCCTGACGCGGGACCACGCCGCCCGATCCGGGTTCGTGTCCGCGCCGGTCTTCGGCCGTCCCCCCGCCGCGCAGGCGGGCAAGCTGTTCGTCGTGGCTGCCGGGGAAACGGAGGCCGTCGACCGGTGCGCCCCCCTGTTCGAGGCCATGGGGCAGCGCACGTTCCGCGTCGGCACGACGCCCTCGGCCGCGAATGTGGTCAAGCTCGGCGGCAACTTCATGATCATGGCCGCCGTCGAGGCGATGGCCGAGGCCATGACCCTGGCCGAAGCCGGGGGCGTCGAGCGCCGCGCCATGCTCGAGGTCCTGACCGGGACGATCTTCAACGCGCCCGTCTACAGCCTCTACGGCGAAATCCTGGTCGAGGACCGGTTCCGCCCCGCCGGCTTCGCCGCGCCCCTGGGGCTGAAGGACATGAACCTCGTCGATGCGGCGGCGACGGCGTCTCGCGTGCCGATGCCGGTGCTCGGTGTGGTCCGCGATCATCTGCGCGCGACCATCGCGAACCACGGCGCGGATGTCGATTGGGCCGGCATCGCCCTGGCCGTGCGCCAGGCCGCCGGCCGGGACTGAGCCGCCACGCGCTCCACCGAACGCCGCGCCAGCGTCCGGGTGCCGGCGCCCGGACGAATGCGCGACGCCGCCGTCTCCGACGCCCTAGGCGCCCCGAACCGGCTTCGCTAAAGCGGCGGCCATGGCCCAGCTTTCCTCACCCCCACCCATCCCCGCCGCGCGCATCCTCATCGCGAGCTTCGTCGGCACGGCCATCGAATTCTACGATTTCTACGTCTACGCCACGGCCGCCGCCCTGGTGATCGGGCCGATCTTCTTCCCGCCCGGCGATCCGGCGGTACAGACGCTCGCGGCGTTCGCGACCTTCTCCATCGCGTTCATCGCCCGGCCCCTCGGGGCGGCGTTCTTCGGGCATTTCGGCGACCGGGTCGGGCGCAAGGCCACGTTGGTCGCCTCCCTGATGATCATGGGCCTCTCGACGGTGCTCATCGGCTGCCTGCCGTCCTATGCCACCGCCGGCTGGTGGGCGCCGCTCGCCCTCTGCGTCCTGCGCTTCGGCCAGGGTGTGGGATTCGGCGGCGAATGGGGCGGGGCGGCTCTGCTGGCCGTGGAGAACGCACCGCCGGGGCGACGCGCCCTCTACGGCATCTTCCCGCAGCTCGGGGCGCCCGTCGGCTTCATCACCGCCAATCTCGGTTTCCTCGGCCTGGCCCTGGCGCTGAGCCCCGCCGACTTCCAGGCCTGGGGCTGGCGCATTCCCTTCCTCGCCTCCGCCGTACTCGTGGGCGTCGGGCTCTATGTCCGCCTGAAGCTCACGGAAACGCCTGTCTTCCGCGCCGCCTTGGAGAAGGCCGCGCCCGAGCGCGTGCCGCTCGCGGTGATCTTCACCAAACACATCCGCGCGACCTTGCTCGGCACCTTCGCCATGGTGTCGTGCTACGCGGTCTTCTACCTCTCGACGGTGTTCGCCCTCAGCTACGGCGTCTCGACGCTGGGTTTCACCCGGCCGACCTTCCTACTGTTCGAGTGCGTCGCCGTGCTGTTCATGGGGCTGGGCATCCCGCTCTCGGGCTGGGCCGCCGACGCTTACGGCCGCCGCCCCGTCCTCCTCTCCGGTCTCGTCTTCACCGCCGCCCTGGGCCTCGCCCTCGGGCCGATGCTCGGCAGCGGCCAGGGTGGCCTCGTGCTGGGCTTCCTGTGTCTCGGCCTCTTCGCCATGGGCTGGCTGTTCGGCCCCATGGGGGCGCTGCTGCCGGAACTGTTTCCGACGCGGGTGCGCTACACCGGGGCGTCCGTGACCTACAATCTCGCGGGGATTCTGGGGGCCTCCGCCGCGCCGTATCTGGCGCAGCGGTTGAGTGAATGGGGTGGTGTGGGTTGGGTGGGGTTGTATCTGGCGGTGGCCGCTGGGATTAGTTTTATTGCTGTCCTGTTAATGGAGGAGACTAAGCAGGCAGATATATAATAATTTTGCAAAAATCAGATTAAATACTATTTATTACTTCAGGTGATAATTAAAACACATTTGTTTGCTTATAAGCTGTGCATAACTTTCGTTAGATGCTCAAATGTCCTACTGAGAGCTTTACGCAAATTGCTAATCAGCCCAGTTTTTAAGCGTATCTGGGAGTGGAGGTATTGTTCCCAACAACTCGTTGCGGCCTGATTATCAAATAGGCCCTTCCTATTTTTTCAAATGATGGCGGGTTCCATGCCAAAATTCTCAGAATACTTTGCGATTGAACTAAGTGAGCATGAGCTTGATTTTGTTGATGTAAGTAACGATTACGATACTCGTGTTTATGTTGATCCATATGCCATTGAAATACAAGACGATATTTGGTCAAGCAAAGCATCGGATTATGTTAGAAGCTTTTTTAATGAGGTTCTGAATGCATTAAGGGCTGGGAATAACGACCGCGCTATATTCCTAATGTCCCATTTAACCGAGCCTAAAGAGACCTTCCTTGGTGTTTCATCTGGGAGTCCGCGAGGCCGAGGGGTAGGAAATGGTCAGGCGCGACAGTTAATATCTGCAATTCGGCGCAGTAAAGCTTTTAAAACTGGTCTTATTTCAGACATATCTGAAATGGCTTTGTATGTTGAAGGTATAGACCGTGACAAGATCTCTGATCTTACGACGAATATCATTCGAAAGCTTCTGGTTAATTATACGGAACAGCAATGTGGCCTATTCAATGTTCCGGTTAAACGATACTCTGGACCGCCGATGTGGGACAACGATAGAAAAACTTGGATATCAAAGCATATAAATATTCCTCATATTGAAGATAGTCCGGTTATTTTAGTACCAAAATTTATAGTAAGGCGTAAATTATCTCTCGATAGTCAAGAGTTTTATAATAAACAAATAACTGATTTTCTTGTAGCTGAGCATTACAGGGCAAATGATGCTCTGGTGCACATGCTCCGGGGAGAGCCAATCGTATATAAAACTGAGGTCCGCAAGCATCACCCTAAGTCAAAGGAGATGATTGCTGATACAGTTGCTTTGCATCCAGAGCTCTTGGAAGCATATAAGGATCTTGCTCAGAAGCATCGAGCTATGACGTATTTCGATGACGAAAGCCCTTCAATCACCAGCACTTGCAAAAAAATTGCGCTGGAATTGAGAAAAATTCCCAAAGGCGAGGAACATGCAGATGCTTATCATTCTCTCGTAACTGGAGCCCTTACAACGCTGTTTTTCCCTGACCTTGTTCAGCCACATAAAGAATGGGAGATCCACGATGGGAGAAAGCGTATCGATATTGTCTTTACAAATGCTGCAGACACAGGATTTTTTTCCCGACGTCGAAACGATCAGCTAATTAACGCAAATACGGTTATAATAGAATGTAAAAATTATTCCAAAGATATTGCGAATGTAGAGTCCGACCAACTCTTAGGACGGTTTGACTCCAACAGAGGAAAGTTCGGATTTATAACTTATAGGTCGGCAGACAATGACGATTTATTGATGAAAAGATGCAAAGATGCTGCGAGTAGGCAGCAGGGTTATATAATACCGTTGTCTGATGATGACATGATTGAGATGTTAGAAGCAAAGTCCAATTTGAATAATGAATTTGTATCGAGGCGATTAGAAGAAAAATTTCGTTCCATTATAGCTTAATCTCAATCTTTGGGCACCGATCCATCACCACCACAACGCCCTTCGCCTCAGCCCGGGCGGCAGAAGCCTCATCCCGAACCCCGATCTGCATCCAAATGAAGCGCGGAGGTTGGGCCAAGGCCAACGCCTCGTCCACCACCCCACCCGCCGCGTCGGACTGGCGAAAGATCTCCACCATATCGACGGGCTCAGGCAGATCGGCCAGCCGCGCCACCACCCGCTGGCCCAGGAGTGTCTGCCCACTGAGCCCGGGATTGACCGGGGTCACGCGAAACCCGCGCGCGAGCAGAAATTCCATGACGTGGTGGCTCGGGCGGGCGGGATTCGCCGAGGCGCCGACCAGGGCGATGCTCTTTGTCTCGGTGAGGATCCGGCGGATCAGGGCGGGGTCGTAGCTGTCGTGGGCCATGTCCGGTTGTCGGACAGGCCGAGGCGTGCTGCAAGGGCGGCATGGCCGAGACTGCGATGACCCTCGAAGAAACCCTGGCGTTCCTAGATGCGGCGTTTCCGCAGATGCATCACGGCGGGCGCACCTATCACCTCGTCGCGGTCGGCCCGTTGCGGGCGACCATGCGGATGGACCATCACGCCCGGCACCTGCGCCCCGGCGGCACCGTCTCGGGGCCGGCCATGATGGCGCTGGCCGACTACGCTCTCTACGCGGCGATCCTCGCCAGCATCGGCCCCGTGGCGCTGGCCGTCACCACGAATCTCAGCTTCAATTTCCTGCGAAAGCCCGGCCCGACTGGGCTGGTGGCCGAAGCGCGTCTCCTGAAACTTGGGCGCCGGCTGGCGGTGGGCGAGGTGGCGCTCACCGCGCCCGATTCGGAGGATCTCGTCTGCCACGCGACGGGGACGTATTCGATCCCGCCGGAGCGGTGAGACCAGGAAGAATCCTCCCCCACGGACCTCGGGCTTGCCCGAGATCCGCACGCGAATGCTCAAATCGGGCAGGCCCGATGTGAGGTGGGGGAGGGTGCCCCCGGAGTGGGCGGGTCGGGACGAAGTCCCGCAAGAGGGGGCGATCTCTCCGGATCGGCCACACCCCTCATCCGACCCGCTGCGCGGGCCACCTTCTCCCGCAGAGGGGAGAAGGGATGTGCACCTTGCGGTACTCCAATACCACTCATCCGAACCCCCTCGAATGATTGCAGTTTTCGCCATATCGCCATGCGAAATCGCATTCGGACTTGACGGCGCCGCGATCACCCCCTAGAGACCGGCCAACGCCGTCGCGTCTCGAACGCGGCGGCGCATCCTTTTCAAAGCAGTATGGAACGTCACGGGATGAGCAGCGCGCAAAAGACCTTTTCGCTGAAGCCCGCCGATGTCGACAAGAAGTGGATCATCGTCGATGCGGAGGGCTTGGTCGTCGGCCGGCTCGCCACCATCATCGCGATGCGTCTGCGTGGCAAGCACAAGGCCGCTTACACGCCCCACGTCGATTGCGGCGACAACGTCATCGTCATCAACGCCGAGAAGGTGAAGTTCACCGGCCGCAAGCGCGAGCAGAAGGTGTACTACCACCACACCGGTTACCCGGGCGGCATCAAGGAGCGGACCGCGAAGTTCATCCTCGACGGCCGGTTCCCCGAGCGCGTCGTGGAGAAGGCCGTGGAGCGCATGCTCCCGCGCGGTCCCCTGTTCCGCCAGATCATGGGCAACCTCCGGGTCTACAAGGGCTCCGAGCATCCCCACACCGCCCAGCAGCCGCAGGCGCTCGACGTCGGCAGCCTCAACCGCAAGAACGTGAGCGCTTGATCATGGCGACCCTCCAGTCCCTCTCCGACCTCACCCGCGGCAACGTCGAGAACCCCGAGAACGCCGCTCCCGTCCACGTGCAGAAGCTCGATGCCCAGGGCCGCGCCTATGCCACCGGCAAGCGCAAGGACGCGGTCGCCCGCGTCTGGATCAAGCCTGGCAACGGCACCGTGGTGGTCAACGGCCGCGCCGTCGAGACCTACTTCGCCCGTCCCGTGCTGCGCATGATCCTGCGCCAGCCCCTGCAGATCGCCAACCGCGTCGATCAGTACGACATCACCGTCACGGTGCATGGCGGCGGTCTCTCGGGTCAGGCCGGCGCCGTGCGCCACGGCCTGTCGAAGGCGCTCACCTACTACGAGCCCGAGCTGCGCACGCCGCTCAAGCGCGAAGGCTTCCTCACCCGCGACAGCCGCGTGGTCGAGCGCAAGAAGTACGGCCGCAAGAAGGCCCGCCGCAGCTTCCAGTTCTCGAAGCGCTAAAACGGTCGGTCCTACGGGTCTTTGCGGGAAGGGCGGCGTCACAGCCGCCCTTTTTTCGTGCAATCAGGCCTTTCACGCAGCGTGGAGAAGCTCCCCGATGGCAAAACCCTTCCGGCGCGTCGGTGCCCCCCTGGCGGGCGCCGTCACCCTGTGCCTCGATCGTCAGGGCGACGCGGTGACCGGCACGGTCAAGCTCGCCGACGGCGCATTGTTCAGCAGCACCGGGGCCCTGCCCGTGGCCGAGGCCTTCGGCATCGCCGTGCATGTCGCCAACGAGGGCGGCCTCGAGATCGTGGTGATCGATCCGAAATCCGTGTGGAAGCCGTCCTGGGGCGTGCTCGAAGGCTGAGGCCTCGCACCCGACCCGTTTCAGGCGTGCGCGTCGGTCCCAGGTGCTCCCTGCGACAACAGGCTGTCGATGGTCGAGAACAGCAGCGTCCAATCGACGGGCTTGGCGACGTGGGCGTCCATGCCCGCCGCCCGGCAGCGGGCGATCTCCTCGGCCATGGCGTTGGCGGTGAGCGCCACGATGGGCAGCCGGGCTCGGCCGGCATCGATCTCGGCCTGACGGATCGCGCGGGTCGCCGCCAGCCCGTCCTGTCCGGGCATCTGCACGTCCATGAGCACGAGATCGAAGGCCGGCTCCGTGGCGACGGCGCTCACGGCACCCTCGCCGTCGCCGACCACCGTGACCGTGTGGCCCTTCTGGCGCAACACCGTGGCGATGATCTCCTGATTGATGGGATTGTCCTCGGCGAGGAGCAGGCGCCGGGCCAGGGGCGCCGGCGCTGTGAGGGCGGTGCGTCCGGGTCCCCCGTCCGTCGCTTGGGCGAGCGGCAGGGGCAGGGCGAACCAGAAGGTCGACCCCACGCCGAGCCGGCTCGTGGCGCCGATCTCGCCGCGCATCAGTCGGACCAGACGGCGGGAGATCGCGAGCCCGAGGCCCGTGCCGCCGTACTGGCGCGAGATCGAGCCGTCGGCCTGGGCGAAGCGCTCGAACAGGTTCGCCATGGCGGAGGGCGCGATGCCGATACCCGTATCGACGACCTCGATGGTCACGAGGGGAACGGCACCCTGGTCGCTCCAGCGCGCCCGCAGGATGACGCTGCCCTGCGCGGTGAACTTGATGGCGTTGGTGGCGAGATTCAGCAGCACCTGCCGCAGGCGGGTCGGATCGCCGATGAACCAGTCCGGCATGCCGGGGGCGACCTCGACGATGATGGCCACGGGACGTCCGCGTGCGGCTTCGACGGAAAGCTGGCGGCACGCCTCCAACAGGGCCCGCAGGCCGAACGGCACGGATTCGATGGCGAGCTGCCCGGCCTCGATCTTCGAGAAGTCGAGGATATCGTTGACGATGGTGAGGAGGGAACGCCCCGATTCCTGGGCGAGGCCGAGGAGCCGCGCCTGCGACACGCTCAAGGTCGCGTCGCTTATGAGCAGATCGTGGACGCCGAGCATGCCGGTCAGCGGTGTGCGCAGCTCGTGGCTCATGTTGGCGAGGAACTCGGCCTTCACCCGGGCTCCGGCCTCCGCCGCGACCTTGGCTCGCTCGAGATCGGCTTCCTGGCGGTGGCGCTCCGTCACGTCGCGGATGGCGTGGATGATCTGGACGTCCCCGTGCTCCTCGATGCGCCGGAACGCCGCCTCAACCCAGATGTCGCGGCCATCCTTATGCCGCAGGCGGTACACGGCCGATCCCGTGGGCCGCGCGGCCGAGAGGCCGTGCAGGGTCGCCGACAGGTTGGCGATGTCCTCCGGATGGACGAGGGTGCGTAGGCCCGCCGCGTTCGCCTCGTCGAGGGTGTAGCCGAGCATGGGGCCGACGGCCGGTGAGATGTAGAGGTGGCGCCCGCTCGGATCGTCGAGGAGGATGAGGTCCGAGGTGTGGTCGGCGAGCAGCCGGTAGCGAGCCTCGCTGTCGCGCAGGCGCGTCTCGGCTACGCGCCGGTCGGTGATGTCGGTCAGGGTCTGGACATGGCCCTTCCCGTCGAGGATCGGCAGGGAGCGGATCTCGATGACGCTGCCGTCCGCGCGCCGGCGCTCCGAGCGCAGATCGGTGGTGCGCCGCTCGCCGTCGAGGTGCCAGTGCGCCGGGTCCTGGATGAGGACGCCCCAGGCGCCCGTGGCGCGGCAATGCCGGCGCACTTCCCGGTAGTTGGGACGCTCGGCGATCATGCCGGTGGGCAGGCGCAGGATCTCCATGGCGCGGTGGTTGGCGACCGGGACGGTCCCGTCGGCGGCGATCACCATGAGGCCCTGATCGATGCTTTCGAGGGTCGCTTCGAGGAGGGCCGACTTCTCGGCGAGGGCGCGCTCCGCCTGCTTACGGTCGGTGACGTCCGCGAACACGCCGAACAGCGCGGCATGGCCGCTCCTATCGGCACTCCGGTAGATCCCGCGCGCGAACACGTCGCGTACGTCGCCATCCGGCCGGACGATGCGCAGGCGGACCTCGAACCCCGTCCGGTCGCGGATCGCCCCCGCGATGCAGGCATCCATGCGGGCCCGGTCGTCGGGATGGCAGGCTTCGCTGCCGGCCTCGACCGTCGGCGTGAAGACGGCCGGATCGAGGCCGTGGATCCGGTAGACCGCATCCGACCAGGTCAGCCACGACGTCGCGAGATCGATATGCCAATGGCCGACATGGGCGATCTCCTCGGCCATCCCGAGGAGGCGTGTCGCGTCGCGCGCCTCGGCCTCCGCGACCTCGACGTGGCTGCGGTCGCGCAGACTGACACAGACGCGGGTGACGGAGCCCGAGGCGGTCTCGCGCAGGGGCAGGTATGTGGAATCGACCCAGCGCAGGGCGCCGAGCCGGACTTCGTCATCCGCGACGCGCAACGGTTCGCCCGTCGCGATGGCCCGCGCAAGGTGCGGGCGCATCGCCTCGGCGGCCTCCGGCGGCAGGCGATCCGCGAAGGGTCGTTCGTCTGCATCCTCCGGCAGCGACAGCACGCGGCGTGCCGCCGCGTTCGCTCGTTCGGCCCGGATCTCCCCATCGGCGGCGATACCGAACAGAATCTGTGGGTCGGAAGCGGCCTCGAACAGGTCCACGAACAGGCGTCGCGCGCCGTCCGCCTCCGCTGCCAAGCGGCGTTCCCGCCAGTGCCTCGTGATGGCGAGGCCCGCGACCATGCAGATGGACAGGCCGACGACGAGCGCCTCGATGGCCACCTCGACGGTTCCCGGATCCATCCAGGCCGGAGCGAGGCCGGTTTGCGCGATCGCATGGCGACGACCGATCTGCCAGCCGCCGAGGAGGAGACCGGCCACGAGCCCAGCCTCGCCCACGGCCCGCCACAGGCGGCGCGGGGAGACGGACTCAGACACGGGGAACCCCATCGACCGTGCGCGGCCGGTGCCGGGTGAGGAGGGCGGCGATGGCGATCACCAGGGTGGCACCGATCGCGGCGCCCAGGGTAGGGGCATGCGGGACGTCGACGATCCATCCCGCGATGAGCGGATCGGTGACGATCATCTCGCCGGCGATCCACCCGAGGAGCCCCGCGCCGGCCCAGACGATGGCTGGATATGTCTGGAGCAGGCGGGAGATTAGACTCGCCCCCATGACGATGAGGGGAATCGACAGGAGCAGCCCGAAGATGAACAGCGCGACATGTCCCTTGGCGGCGGCCGCGATGGCGACGACGTTGTCGAGGCTCATCACCGCATCGGCCACCGCAATGGTCCGCACCGCGCGCCACAGGGAGGTGCTGCCGTCGACGACGTGCCCGTCCTCCTCCTCGCCGAGCGCCAGCTTCACCGCGATCCAGATCAGCAAGAGACCGCCGACGACACGCAGGAGTGGCACCGCCAGGAGCCAAGTGATCGCCAGGGCGAAGACGATGCGCAAGGCCACCGCCGTCCCGGCGCCAAGCAGCATGCCGGTGCGTCGCTGATGCGGCGGTAGGGCGCGGCAAGCGAGGGCGATGACCACGGCGTTGTCGCCGGACAGGAGCAGATCGATCCAGACGATCTGCAGAACGGAGACGAGAAAGGGCGTGTCGAAGGAGATCATCGAAGCCTTGGTGCAGGTCTTTTCCCGAAGGACGTGGCGCAGCGCCGTTCTACCCGAAAGTAGCTGAACGGTGAGCCATGGATTGTGCTTAGCGTATTTTCCAACCGCGCGGTGCACGACCACGGGCTGGGCAACCCGATGCCGATGATCGGCGGTACCCTGGAGGGCGGGCGTCCCCGATCGCGAAAAGCGCGGTCCCCAGGCGTTGGATCTCTGGGAACGCGGTCGCCAGGAGCATGCGACCTGCGAACGCAACGACGCGGTCTTGGTTTTACAGATTGACCAGCCGGCTGATGCCGGTTTCGCCGTCTGCGTGAGCACCCCCGCCGCCTGCACGGCGGAGGGATGTGGTGGTTTCACGCGCGACCGCGCCGGACGGGCCCGGTCGTCGCGCGCTGGGGCGGACCGAAGAGGCTCGGGTCTCGATTAGCGGTAGATCTGAATTGCCGCCGGCGTGAGGATCACCACGAACAGCACGGGCAGGAAGAACAGGATCATCGGCACGGTGAGTTTCGGCGGCAGGGCGGCGGCTTTCTTCTCGGCCTCGTTCATCCGGGTGTCGCGGCTTTCCTGGGAGAGCACCCGCAGGGCCTGTCCCACGGGTGTCCCGTAACGCTCGGCCTGAATCAGAGCCGTCGTCACGGCCTTGACCGGATCGAGGCCCGTGCGGTTGGCGAGGTTCTCGAAGGCGACGCGCCGGTCGGGCAGGAACGACAACTCGGCCGTCATCACCGCCAGCTCCTCGGCCAGCACGATGGACTGGGAGGCGATCTCCGTGCTGACCCGCCGAAACGCGTGCTCGACGGACATGCCCGATTCCACGCAGATGAGGGTCAGGTCGAGGGCGTCGGGCCATGCCTGGCGGATCTCGGTCTGGCGCTTCTTCGTGGCGTTAAGAAGATAGAGTTCGGGCGCCTTCATGCCGAGGAGCACGGCGGCGATCACCATCATGGCGCGGATCGCCACGGGTTGATCGATGACCTTAAGGACGAAAAGGTACAGGATCGCCGCCACCAGCATGGCGATGGGCGTCACCATGCGGAAGAATAGAAAGCTGGTTTCCGCGCCGGGCGAGCGGTAGCCGGCCATGAGGAGCTGCTGGCGCGCCGTCTCGGTCCCGAGCCAGCGGCTGAGGTTGAACTGCTCCACCACGTTCTTCATGTAGGCCTTCGGTGCCACCCGGAGATTCGCCTTGGCCGCGGCATTCGACAGGCGCTCGCGTTCACGCAGGCGAAGCTGTTCGCGCTCCTCGCCGACGAGCTTCATGCGCTGCTTGAGGCGGTCGGGCTCGAGGAGGGGCTGAAGCAGGGTGAAGACGGTGGCCGCCGCCGCGATGCCGCTCAGGGTCATGCCGAGGAAGCGCGGATCGATCAGCTTTTGGGTGATGAGGTCCAGCATGGGGGCTTTCGCGCGTTCGACCGCGGGTCAGAAATCGAAGCTGATCATCTTCTTCATCGTGAAGATGCCGAGCGACATCCAGATCGCCGAGGCGACGAGGGCGAACTTGCCGATGTTCGTCGTCCACAGCAGCGAGATGTAGTCCGGGCTGGCGAAATAGGTCAGGGCCGCGACAATGAAGGGCAGCGAGGCGATGATACCGCCCGATGCCTTCGCCTCCATACTCATCGCCTGGATCTTGCCAGCCATCTTCTTGCGCTCGCGCAGGACGCGGGACAGGTTTGAGAGAGCCTCCGACAGGTTGCCGCCGGATTTCGACTGGATGCCGATGACGATGGCGAAGAAGTTCACGTCCGAGACCGGAACACGCTCGTACATCTTGATCAGGGCGTCCCCGATCGGGACGCCGAGGGTCTGCGATTCCACGACCATCTTGAACTCGGAACGGATTGGCTCCTCGGCCTCGCGCGAAATGATCCGGAAGCAGTCGCTCAGGGGAATACCGGCGCGCACGCCGCGGGTGATGATGTCGATGGCGGTCGGCAGCTCCGTGATGAAGCGGGCGATGCGGCGTTTGCGGGAGAAGGCGAGGAACCACATGGGCAGGCCGAAGCCCCCGGCAAAGATGGCCGCGAGCGACCCAGAACCGCTGCCGGTGACGAGATACATCAGGGTGCCGGCCAGCATGGCGACGACACCCGAGACGATCTGATACTTTCGCTTACTCCAATCGAGTCCGGCCTGCGCGATCTTGAGTTCGAGGCTGATACGTGTCCCGGCCTTCTTCGCCTCGATCTCCTTCAGGCTCTTGGCGACCTGCTCGCGACGTGTGGAGGAAACTGCCCGCGTCATCACCTGCTGCGGGGTGATGCTCATGGCCTTGCGGCGCTGGTCCGCGCGCTTCTCGCCCGAGAGGAGCGGGGTGAGCACGACCCAGGCCACGGCACCGGCCGCGAATGCAGCGAGCCCGGCGGCCAGTGGCAGGTTGGCGTTCACCGCCCCACCGCCCGGCCGAAGCCCCGATCAGCTCCGCCACGCGAGAGCGCGCACCCCTGGAGTCCGCTGGCGCGCACGGCGCTCATTGATCCCGCTCCAGAGTCTTGGCCGCCGCGTCGAGGGCCATGGCGAGGGCTTGCTCCTCCCCGTAATAGCGCGCCCGCTCCCAGAATTTGGGGCGTCCGATCCCGGTGGAGCGGTGGTGCCCGACGATTTTGCCGTTCGCGTCCTCCCCGAGGATGTCGTAGAGGAACAGGTCCTGGGTGATGATCACGTCGCCTTCCATGCCCAGAACTTCGGTGATGTGGGTGATGCGCCGCGAACCATCGCGCAGGCGGGTCGCCTGGACGATGACGTCGATGGAGCCGCAGATCATCTCGCGCAGGGTCCGCGACGGCAGGGTGAAGCCGCCCATGGTGATCATCGATTCGAGGCGACTCAGGGCCTCGCGCGGTGAATTCGCGTGCAGGGTCCCCATGGAGCCGTCGTGGCCGGTGTTCATGGCCTGGAGGAGATCGAACGCCTCCGCGCCGCGCACCTCGCCGACGATGATCCGTTCGGGACGCATGCGCAGGCAGTTCTTCACGAGATCGCGCATGGTGATCTGGCCCGAGCCCTCCATGTTGGGCGGCCGGGTCTCGAGACGCACCACGTGGGCCTGCTGCAGTTGCAGTTCTGCCGCGTCCTCGCAGGTAACGATGCGTTCGTCGTGATCGATGAAGGCGGTGAGGCAGTTCAGCAGCGTGGTCTTGCCCGAGCCCGTACCACCCGAGATCACCACGTTGCAGCGCACCCGGCCGATGATCTGCAGGACGCGGGCGCCTTCCGGCGAGATCGCCCCGAAGCCGACGAGCTGATCGAGGGTGAGCTTGTCCTTACGGAACTTGCGGATCGTCAGGATCGGCCCGTCCAGGGCGAGGGGCGGCGCGATGATGTTGACGCGTGAGCCGTCCGGCAGGCGCGCGTCGCAGATCGGTGAGGCTTCGTCGACGCGCCGGCCGACCTGGCTGACGATGCGCTGGCAGATGTTCATCAGCTGCTGGTTGTCGCGGAACCGCACGCCTGTGAGCTGAATCTTGCCGCCGACTTCGATGAAGGCCCGATTGGCGCCGTTGACCATGATGTCGGTGATGTCGTCGCGCATCAGGAGCGGTTCCAGGGGACCGTAGCCCAGAACGTCGTTGCCGATATCGTCGAGCAGCTCCTCCTGCTCGTTGATGGACAGGACGATGTTCTTGAGGCCGATGATCTCCGAGACGATGTCGCGGATTTCCTCGCGGGCGGATTCCGCGTCGAGACGGGCGAGCTGCGCCAGATCGATGGCCTCGATCAGCGCTCCGAAGATCATGCTCTTGGTGCGGAAGTAGTCCTCGGACTTCGCCGGCGCCTCCACGGGCTGACCGGGTTTCGGCACCTCGACGCGCATGCGGGCCATCGGCTCCTGATGCACGGGATAGGATGCCTGCGCGGGCTGGACGAAGGGCGGCAGGGGAGCGGCCTGCGCGGCGGCTGCGCCGTTTCTCCTACCGAACATGGCGCGCGCCTCCGGCCGGGCGGGACCGGCGCATCACGAAGCCTTGCGGCGCTGGAGGCGCGCCAGAAGCGGTTCCAGCAGGTTGGGGCGGGCGCGTCGCGTCTCGGGGCGCCCGATGAGGGTGGCGGCGATGGTCGAGAAGATGTCCGTGGCCTTCGCTCCCGCCTGCACTTCGGCGATCATCTGGCCGTTGTTCGCCGCCGTGCCGAACAGGTTCGCATCGAACGGCAGACTCGCGGTGATCGGCGTGTCGAGGGCCTTGGCGAATTCCGCGGCGCTGATCTCCGGCCGCTTCGCCATGCCGACCCCGTTGAGGACGACACGGGCCCGATGGTCGTTGGGCCGGGTCTGCTGCAACACGGAGAGCATGTTCTTGGTGTTGCGCAGGGAGGCGAGTTCGGGCGCGCTCACGATCAGGATTTCGTCGGCTGAAACGAGGAGGCGCTTCGACCAGGCGGTCCAGACATGCGGAACGTCGAGAACGATGCATGGGACGGCGCTGCGCAGAAGGTCGATCACCGTATCGAGGGCCTGTTCGCTGAGGTCGATCGTCCGGTCGAGGGTGGCCGGCGCGGCAAGCAGCGTGAGATTGTCGCTGCATTTCGACAGCAGGCGGTCGAGGAGGTTCGCGTCCAGGCGTTCGGGCGAGAACACCGCCTCGGCGATACCCTGGGGCGGGTCCTGGTTGAAGTTCAGGCTCGCGGTGCCGAAGGCGATGTCGAGGTCGGCGATGACCGTTGCGGTATCCTGCTCGCGGGCGATGGTCCAGGCGAGGTTGTGGGCGAGCGTCGAGGCGCCGACGCCGCCCTTCGCGCCCACCACCGCGATGGTGCGGCCGATGGGTTTGGCCCCCGGAGACGAGAACAGGTCCGAGACCGCTTGGATCAGCGCGATGGGTTCGATGGGGGCCATGAGGTACTCGCTCACCCCGCGCTGGATGAACTGGCGGTAGAGCAAGACGTCGTTGACGTGGCCGATGACGATGACCTTGGTGCCCGGATCGCAGACGTCGGCGAGGGCATCGAGGCATTCGATGGGACGCGATTTGGCCCCCTGCGTTTCGATGACGATGACGTTGGGGGTCGGCGCGTGCCGATAGGCTTCGACGGCAGCCGCACCTCCGCCCATCTGCACCTTCACGTGCGTTTTCTGCATGCGCCGGTCGCCGGCGGCGGCCTCGATCACCGCCGCCGTGTCCTGGGTCTCGCAGAAGGCCTGGATCGTGATCCGCGGCACCGGGGCGATGATCCGCTCGGGTGTCTGGTTCAGGTCCGCCATGACGATTGTTTCCGGTTCAGGTTGCCTCGGGGGGCGCTTTTGGGGCGGGATTTCGTTCGCAGACCGCGGGGTTTCGGTCCGGTCTCCGCCCGATCGAGGCGGTCGCCGGACACCCAGGTCCCGCGGCACCTGAGTGAAGTCCGAATTCGCCCGGTCCGAACGGATCGCGCGGATTCGGCATGGGAGAGGTTAGTCGTTCACCTGGGACTTCACGCTGGTCTTCCCATCTTGGCGCCAGGGAATTGACGGATCATTTCCGTTGCGGATTTTCTCGATGTTTCTCGTGCGGCGGATGGTGTCGATCCGCCCTTCCGAACGACCGCGCACGAGGTCGACGGGATCGGCCACCTGGGCGGCGATGTTCGACTGCGTCGAGCAGCCGAAATTCCAGTAGGGCTCGTTTCGTCCGCTGAAGGTGGGATCGCCGGCACCGAGGTCCTGCGGCCACGATCCGCAAGGGCCGGTGACCTTGGCCTCCATCCGCTGAAAGCTCAGGCGCAGGGGGGCGGCAAGACCCGGATGTCCGACGGCGTAGGTCGTGACCACGAGCTGGCCCGGCTCGACCCCGGCCTGCGCGCTCATCCGGCGGATCATCTCTCCGGTGCGCTCCACGGCGGTTCCCAGGGCGGGCGCGACCCCCCGCGGCATGTCGAGGAGCAGCGTGCCGCGGCCATAGCGGCGGAACTCGAGTAGGAATCCGTCGATGTCGCTGGCCTGGCGCGGGTCGATGTGGCCCGTACCGGTGACGAAGACGTCGAGGCTGCGGCTGGCGTCCGTGAGGGCGATGGGGTGACGGGCGCGGTAATCATATGGGTAGAGCGAGCCCGTCGTTGCCGGGGCGCGGCTCTGGCAGGCGCCGAGAAGCCCCGCCAGGGCGGCGAGCGCGACCAGGGTCCGGAGGTGGGGGGAGGGGGGCATGGCGGGGATCCTGACGGAGGTCCTGGCGGAACGGTGTCTCACGGGCGGGGCGGCCGAAGTGTCTCGCGAAACGCCCGTGGCGCCGAAGGCGAGAACCGGCTGTGGTCGGGAGTTTCGTGGGGTACCCTAATCGGTGATGAAACCGACGCGCCCTCGGTAGGTCGGTCCGAGAGGGCTGGCGCCGGCGACGCCGTAGAGGCGGTTCAGGCGACCGAGCAGGATGCCCTGCGCATCCTGGGCATCCACGAAACCGTCGTCGGGCCGGGTGGCTTGGCGCGCCTCCATGGGCTTCGCGATGTAAGGCGTGACCATGATCATGAGCTCCGTTTCCTGGCGCTGGTAGTCGCGCGACCGGAACAGGGCGCCGATGATCGGCAGATTGAGCAGGCCCGGCAGGCCGTTGATCGCGGCCTTGCTCTTCTGCTGGATGAGGCCCGCCGTCATCATCGTGGCGCCCGAAGCCAGCTCGACCGTGGTCTCGGACTTGCGGACGGTCAGGCCTGGAACCGCCGAGGTCGTGTCGCCGCTGACGAAGGTGTACGAATTCTGCGGATCGATTTCGCTCACAGACGTGCCGACGCGCACGGAAATGCGGTTCTCGCTGAGAACCACTGGCGTGAAGTGGAGGCTGACGCCGTAGGGCTTGAAGCTGATGCCGACGACGCAGGTCGGCTGGGTTCCCGCGACGGTGCTCGGCGTGCAGGTCTGGCTCGCCGGGACCGGCAATTCGCCGCCGGCCGTGAAGTTCGCCGACTCGCCCGAGATCGCCGTGAGCGTCGGCTCGGCCAGCACGCGCGAAACGCCCGCCTGCTCGAACGCCCGCAGGGTCGCCGTGATGCTGGCGCCCCCCGTCCCGTTGATCGTGCCCGCGAGCTGGTTTCCGCTCGGGAACTGCCCTCCCGACAAGGTCAGGGGCGTGATGTTGGCGAGGTTCAGCCCAGACCAGCTGCCGCTCACGTTGATCCCGAACTGCTTGAGCACCGTGCGGGCGACTTCCACCACGGTGACGCGCAGCATCACCTGGTCGCGGTCCCGGATGGTGATGTTGTTGATGACCGTGCCCCGCGTCGTTCCCCCGCCGGCCGCGGCTCCCAAAGTCGCGCCGCCGGACCCGCCCGAACCGGACTGGCCGACGAACGCGTTGGCGATATCGATGGCCTGGGAAGCCTCCGACGCCGAATTGACGCTGCCCGACAAGATGATCGAGGACCCCGCCGTGCGGATGTCGAACCGCCCGCCGCTGATGCTCTGGGTCAGGATCTGCCGCAGGGCTCCGAGCTGAAGGTCCCGTGCCACGGTGACGTCGAGGGCGGTGATCTGACGGCCTGCCCCGTCCATGATGAAGATCGAGGTCGCACCGTCCTCCATGCCGATGACGAACACCTTTCGGGTGGAGCGCACCACGGCGTTGGCGACCTTCGGATTGGCGACGAACACCTCCTTGGCGTCGCGCGGCAGGTCGATGACGATGGAGCGGCCCATGGTCAGCTCGATCTTGCGCGAGATTGCGGCCTCGTTCGTGCCGACTTCGAGGACGGGGGCCGGGGCGAGATCGGGTGTGGGGCGGCCCATCGCGGGGCCGGCGAAGAGGCAACCTGCCAGGACCGCGAGGGTGGGTAGGCGAACGATCTCGTTCCGGCGTCGGTTGGTCATCAGGGCAATTCCTGTCATCGCGTTCGCCGAGGCCTTCAGTGCCGCGATTGTTGTTTGGACACGCCGAAGCGGACGATCGTCATGCCTGAATCCGCGCGCGCCTCCGGCGCCGCGTCCGCGGTGCGGCCCATATCGGCGAGGCTGCGCAGGGAGAGAGAGATCTGACCCACCTTCTGGGCGTGGGTGACGATCTCTGCTTGAGCCGGCGTGAGGGCGAGGGTCGCCGTCTCGCCGGTGACGACGTTGCTGCCGTTGCGCTCTTGGATGATCTGGCCCACGGCGAGCACGCGGATATCCGTGAGAACCGTCTCGGAGACCTGGGTTTCGGTCCCGCCCGCCTGCGTGGCCTCCTCGTCGCGGGAGGTTCGGATGAGGTCGACGTGATCGTTGGGCAGAATGAATCCGCCGGCGGAGCTCGAACCGCGTGAATCGGTGACGATGGCGACGGCGCGCATACCGGCGGGCAGGATCGCGGCCATGAACCCACCATCGGACCGCGCGAGTTTCTGCGGCCGGATCGGTTCGCCGAGGAGGAAGCCGGAGCGAACGATGGAGCCGGTGATGTCCTCCAGCCCCTTGGGCTGGGCGGTGCGCGTGATGTATCCGGATGCGATGGCCTGGTCGGGCCAGGGCTGCCAGCGCAGGTCCGCCGCCTGGATGCTCTGGCCCAGAGGTAGCTCCGCCGCCGCCACGAGGACATCGGTGGTCGGGAGGACCGGCGGCGGGGACGCAGCCGTCATCACGGGCTCTGGAGGCTTGTCTTCACCGCTCATCAAAAAGGCGGCGAGGCCACCGGTAACGAGGGCGATGGCAAGGACGGCGAGGCGTGCGGGTTTCATCACCGGGGTGGACCTGTCGGACGGCTCAGTGCCGAACCGGATTAGGTTGCCCCCGGAATCCTCAAGTTAGGGTTAATGCTTTCTATCGGGATCCGCCGCCCCTCGGTGTCGACGGAACCTATTCAAAGCGCGGCCTTGCCTCGCCGCAGAGCCCTCGAGAGGCGGCATCGCTTCGTTCCAGTCGCGCGCTCGGGGACGATGTGGCCCTCTCGAACCGGTGCGGATTTCAAGTTTCGCATGCATGCGAGACCAGATCGCCCCGATTCCGGCGGCCCGTGACGCCGCGCCGGGCCTACGGACTGTGCAACTGGGCGACGCGCAAGAAGATCGTGGATGAGACCGTGACGGTCAGAGTCCGAGTGCGCGCGACCAGATCGCCGTCTCGGGGAGGATCATGACCGCCGCAAAGGCGAGGGCGATCCCGTAGGGCACACCCGTCCCCTTATCGTGCAGATGCAGTAGGAACGGCATCCGCGACAGGGACGGCCCGACGAAGACCGGCAGCGGCTGTGAGCGCAGGGCCAGAATCGCCATGGTGAGAAAACCACCAGCGATCGCCGCCAGGGTCAGATAGTCGAGGAGGTTGTCGAAGCCGAGCCAGAGGGCCGTGCCGGCGGCGAGCTTGGCGTCTCCTCCGCCGATATGCCCGAGGGCGAAGAGGGTGAAGGTCACGGCCAACACGAGGAGCCCGGCCCCGGCATGCAGAGCGACGTCGTGCCACCCCAGGCCGAACGCGACGGCGAATCCGGCGAAGCCCGCGACGAGGGCAACGGTGATCCGATTCGGGATCAGCATCGTGAGGAGATCGTTGACGGCGGCGTAAACCATCAGGAACGGAAAGACGATGAGAACGCTTGCAGCGCCCATGGTGAGTCTTCCAAGTTGAGATCGAGGTTGGCAAAATGAAAGAAGGCGCGATCTTGACTGCGCGCCTTCATTGGGCTGACCTTGGTCAGCCGATCCGATCACCGGCGCCGGCGGGCGCCGAAACGTTTTAATTACTGCGTGAGGTTGTTGCCGACCTTCGTGAAGGTGCCAGTGATCTTGGTGGAGAGGGTGTTCAGCGCAGCGATGATGGCGACGGCGATGAGCGACGCGATCAGGCCGTACTCGATGGCGGTGGCGCCGGACTCGTCGGAGGCAAAGCGCTTGAAAATGTTCGTCATAATCCAGAATCCTTTAGGTTCGACCAGGAAAAAATCGAGTGCCGTCAGAGCTCGTCACATGTCGTCCGGCGACAACGCCAATTTGCTCTTGCCGCCTTGCAATTCAGTTAAACGGACTGCCGAAACACGGCCTCATTTGATGCAGCCTGCGCTATGGTAAAAGTAGCGTGATGGTGATCCCTGGTGGTACTCGGGTGGTGCGCCGTCGCGTCCGAATTCCGTCTTCAGAATGTCTCGCTCTGGCCTCGATGGAGCTTGCCAATACGTTTAGGCGACCGTTTACCAATATCGTGTTGAGTTGCGTGCGATCGGCGGTCGTCTCGTTTCCGACGGGGCCCGTCCAGAGACACGAGTGATCCGCCCATGGACGACCGGCCCCCGACTTCCCGGCGCGACGCCGCCCGACTGCTGGCCATGCTCCTTGCCGCATGCCTCATCGGTGCGATCGTCACGCCTCGTCCGGGCATGGCCGAAGTCCCCGTTATCGTGGCAGTCACCGTGGACAACGCGAAGGTGATACGCCTGCCCGAGAAGACCCAGATGGTGATCGTCGGCAATCCGATCATCGCCGACGTTTCCCTGCAGAAGAACGGCGTCGTGGTCCTCACGGGCAAGAGCTTCGGCTCGACAAACCTCATCGCCCTGGATCGGGGTGGCAACATGCTGGCGGAGTCGACCATTCGAGTTCAGGCTCCCGAGGCCGCCGTCATCACGGTGCAGCGGGGCCTGGACCGTGAATCGTATTCCTGCACCCCGAACTGCCAGCCCTCGGTCCAGCTCGGCGACTCAACGAAATATTTTGGGGAGGTCAGCGGCCAAGCAGAATCCCGTCGTTCTATGGCGGTGGGTGGCAAGTAGGATTGCACTCGGCGTCTCGCCGGACCGCGGCGACCGTCGCCCTGATCTTACGATCCCGCGCCGGCTTGCTGCCGGTGTCGCTTGCGGCTATAGGCAAATCGCGCCCGCCAGACACCCTTGGAGGCACGGGCGCGCATCGGGGTTCGGTGTGGCCGTCCGTTTCGGGCGGCTTTCCTCGTTTCCCGACTTGTCTCAACATTTGAAGGATCACGCCATGAGCGCAGTCAAGACGCTTGAGGCCGTGGCACGCGACCGGGTCGGCAAGGGGGCCGCCCGGGCCGTTCGTCGCCAGGGCCAAGTTCCCGCCGTCATCTACGGCGGCGGCCAGGCCCCGCAGGCCATCGCCATCGATCTCATCCGCACCCGCACTCTGATCTACGCCGGCGGTTTCAAGACCACGCTGTTCGAGATCAACGCCGGCGGCAAGAAGACCCGCGCGATCCCGCGCGACTTCCAGCTCGATCCGGTGAACGGCGTGCCGCTGCATGTCGACTTCCTGCGCGTCGTCGCCGGCCAGTCGATCACCGTCGAGGTGCCGGTGCATTTCGTGAACGACGAGGCGGCCCCCGGCATCAAGCAGAAGGGCGGCACCCTCAACGTCGTGCTCCACACTCTGGCTCTCGAAGTCGCCCCCGACGCGATTCCCGAGGCTATCGAGGTGGACCTCACTGGCCGCCAGATCGGCGACGCCATCCACATCAACGACGTGAAGCTGCCCGCGGGTGCCACCTTCACGGGTGAGCCGGACGCCACCGTCGCCAACATCGTGCCGCCGACGGTGCTCGGTGCCGAGGTGGAGGCCGAGGAGGCCGCCATCGCTGAGGCCCAGTCGGCCGAAGCCGCCGAGGAAGCGGCTGCCGAGGAGGCCGAGGCCGCCGAAGACGAGAAGAAGGAGGACTGAGACCTGGGGTCTTCCCCGGTTTCATGATCCCACGGATGCCCTGGCCCCTCGGCCAGGGCATTCCTGTTTTCAGGCTCATCTCTCGACAGGATATGAACGCGCCATGCGCCTGATCGTCGGCCTCGGTAATCCTGGCGCCCGCTACGCTCGCAACCGCCACAACATCGGCTTCCTCGCCGTGGACGAGATCGCGCGCGTCCACCGTGCCAGCCCGTGGCGCAAGAAGTTCCAGGGTGAGATCGCCGAGGTGGCGCTCGGCGCCGAGCGTGCCATCCTGCTGAAACCCCAGACTTTCATGAACGAGTCCGGCCGTTCCGTCTCGGAGGCGCAGCGTTTTTATAAGATCGCCCTCGCGGACGTGATCGTGCTGCACGACGAACTCGATCTCGCCCCGGCCAAGCTCCGCGTGAAGCTCGGGGGCGGCAATGCCGGCCACAACGGTCTGCGCTCGATCACGGCGCAGTGCGGCAACGACTATCGTCGGGTCCGCCTCGGCATCGGTCATCCGGGCGACAAGGCCCTCGTCCATGCCTACGTGCTCAACGACTTTGGAAAGAGCGAAGAACCCTGGGTCAACGACCTCGACCGCGCCGTGGCCGACCACATCGCCCTCCTGGCAGCGGGCGAGGACGCGAGCTTTCAGAACAAGGTCCACCTCGCCATGGCGGGCCGCGGCTGGGACGACGTGAAGGGCGTCGGCGAACGGGCCGGCTCGGGCAAGAATTGACACGAAAACACGAGGACACGATATCGGAGGCGATCCGGAGGCGGCGATGAAGAACGTGACCGTGACCATGAGCGAGGCGCTGCTGCAGCGTGCACGGGTTGCGGCCGCGCGGGATGGAAAGAGCCTGTCGAAATTCGTCGCCGAGGCGGTAGAGCAGCGGGTCGGCCGATCGCTCACGCAGCGCGAGGCGCTCGATATCTTCCTGGGCGGGCCCCCGCTCCATGTGCTGGACGAGAACGGCAAGGCCCCGACGACGACGCAGCTTTACGATGACGAATGATCTGGTTTTCGTTGATACGAACGTCCTTCTTTATGCCCGCGACGATCGGTACCCCGAGAAGCAGAGAACGGCTGCGCATTGGCTCGCGACGCTTGCGGAACGCGAAGCTCTGATCGTCAGCCCCCAGATTCTCGGCGAGTTTCACAACGCGGCCCTACGCGGAAAGGTCGTTGTGGACGAGGGAGAGTTGCGGCGCATGATCGCTGCGCTTCAGCTCTTCTCACATGGCGCCACCGATCTCGAACTCATCGCGCAGGCGTGGAGGATCCGGCAGGAGACCGCTTTTCAATGGTGGGACTGCGTGATCCTCGCCGCCGCGATCCGAGCCGGGTGCCGCTACCTCCTGTCGGAGGATTACCAACACGGCAGGACGGTCCGCGGGACGACCATCCTCAACCCTTTCACCGTCGGCCCCGAGGCCGTCATGACCGAACATTAGGACACCGATCCCATGGGCTTCAAATGCGGCATCGTCGGCCTGCCGAACGTCGGTAAGTCGACCCTCTTCAACGCGCTGACGCAGACGGCGGCCGCGCAGGCGGCGAACTATCCATTCTGCACCATCGAGCCGAATGTCGGCGAGGTGGCGGTGCCCGATCCGCGCCTCGATGATCTCGCCCGCATCGCGACCTCGAAGGAGATCATCCCGACGCGGCTCACCTTCGTGGACATCGCCGGCCTCGTGCGTGGCGCCTCGAAGGGGGAGGGGCTCGGCAACCAGTTCCTCGCCAACATCCGCGAGGTCGACGCCATCGCGCATGTGGTGCGGTGTTTCACCGACGGCGACGTGACTCACGTGGAGGGCAAGGTCGATCCGGCGGCCGACATCGAGACCATCGAGACCGAGCTCATGCTCGCCGACCTCGACAGCCTGGAAAAGCGCCTTTTCGCCCTGGAGAAGAAGGCCAAGGGCGCCGACAAGGAAGCCAAGGAGGCCCTCGACCTCGTGAACCGTGCCCTGCCGCTCCTGCGCGAGGGCAAGCCAGCCCGCCTCGTGCAGCGCAAGCCTGAAGAGGAGGCGCTGTTCCAGACGCTGGGCCTGATGACCGCGAAACCCGTCCTCTACGTCTGCAACGTCGACGAGGGTGATGCCGACAAGGGCAACGCCTATTCCGAGGCGGTGATGGCGCGGGCCAAGGCCGAGGGCGCGAGTGCCGTCGTGGTATCGGCCAAGATCGAGAGCGAGATCGCCGTGATGCCGCCGGCCGACCAGGGCGACTTCCTCGAGGCCGTGGGCCTCGTCGAGCCCGGCCTCAACCGCGTGATCCGCGCCGGCTACGGACTGCTTGGTCTCATCACCTACTTCACCGTCGGTCCGAAGGAGGCCCGCGCCTGGACCATCGAGAAGGGCACCCGCGCCCCCGCCGCCGCCGGAGTGATCCATACGGACTTCGAGAAGGGCTTCATCCGCGCCGAGACCATCGCGTTCAACGACTACGTCACCCTGAAGGGCGAGAGCGGCGCCAAGGAAGCCGGCAAGTTCCGTCTGGAGGGCAAGGAGTACGTGGTTCAGGACGGCGACGTGCTGCATTTCCGCTTCGCCAACTGAGCGCCGCCATGACCGGCATCGTCTTCGAGGACTTCATCCCCGGCGCCGTCATCGAGGGCGGGCCGATCATCGTGACGCGCGACGAACTCGTGGCGTTCGCGAGGGAGTTCGATCCGCAGCCGTTCCACCTCGACGAGGCGGCGGCGGAGGCGACCTTCGTGGGCCAGCTCATCGGTTCGGGCTGGCAGAGCGCCGGCTTCGGCATGCGGCTCCTGCAGAAACACGTCTTTCGCGGCGCGACCTCCATGGGCTCGCCCGGCATCCTGCAGCTGCGCTGGCTGCGCCCGGTCCTGCCGGGCGATGCGCTCCGCATCGTTGTCACCGTCGACAGCTGCCGGGCCTCGAACACGAAGCCGGATCGCGGCTTTGTGCGCTTCGACCTCACCCTGCGCAACGGCCGCGACGAGACGGTGATGACCCAGGCGTTCACCGTGATGTTCGCTCGCAGGGGGGCCACGCCGCTGCCGCCGCGCGTCGTCAACCCCGTGGAGCCGGAGGCCCCCGTGGAGGGTACCGACGCCGAGCGCCTCGATTTCCTCGCGGATGCGCCCATCGGCGCCATCCGCGATCTCGGACGCCACCTGTTCACGCCCGAGGCCATCGTGGCCTTCGCCAAGACCTATGATCCGCAGGCCTTCCACCTCGATCGGCAAGCGGCGCGACAGACACATTTCGGCGCACTCTGCGCCTCGGGCTGGCACACGGCCGCCGCCTGGATGAAGCGCCTGCACATCACCCGCGCCCGCGACATGGCCCTCACCGCGCAATCAGGCCCGGTGCCGCAGCTCGGGCCCTCGCCGGGGTTCCGCGACATGCGCTGGCTCGCCCCCGTCTATGCCGGCGACACCCTGCGCTATGGCTGCACACTCACCGACAAGCGCCAGTCCGCCTCCCGTCCCGGATGGGGCCTCGCCACCCACCACAACACGGCGGTGAACCAGCACGGCACCAAGGTGTTCGAGTTCACGGGGTCGGTGTTTTGGCAGTGGGAGCCGAGCGCCTGAGGCGAGGGCGCTCTCCCGGTCAGGCCGCCGCCCGCCGCTCCGGATACAGCGAGAGCAGTCCGTCCGCGCTCGCCGTCGCGACGCCGCGCTCGGTGATGATCCCCGTGACCAGCCGGGCCGGGGTCACGTCGAACGCCGGATTGGCGACGGGGCTTCCCGGGGACACGACCTCGATGGTGGCGAAGGCGCCGTCGGGCAGGCGACCCGTGAGGTGCGAGACCTCGCGGCCGTCGCGCTCCTCGATGGGGATCTGAGCGACGCCGTCGTCGAGGGTCCAGTCGATGGTCGAGAAGGGGAGGGCGGCGTAGAACGGCACCCGGTTGTCGGAGGCCGCCAGCGCCTTCAGGTAGGTGCCGATCTTGTTGCAGACGTCGCCCGAGGCCGTGGTGCGGTCCGAGCCGACGATGCAGACGTCGATGCGGCCGTGCTGCATGAGATGGCCGCCGGCATTGTCGGCGATCACCGTGTGCGGCACGCCGTGGGCGTTGAGTTCGAAGGCAGTCAGCGCCGCGCCCTGGTTGCGCGGCCTGGTCTCGTCCACGAAGACGTGGACCGGCACGCCGGCATCGTGGGCGACATAGATGGGCGCCAGCGCCGTGCCCCAATCGACGGTGGCGAGCCAGCC
Organism: Methylobacterium adhaesivum; assembly: GCF_022179065.1. Taxonomy (GTDB): domain Bacteria; phylum Pseudomonadota; class Alphaproteobacteria; order Rhizobiales; family Beijerinckiaceae; genus Methylobacterium; species Methylobacterium adhaesivum. The sequence goes on along the minus strand of NZ_BPQD01000002.1, from coordinate 187,470 downwards.
GGCGTTGCAATGGGTCAGCACGTTCACGGTGCGGCCGGTCCTGGCGTGGAGGTTGGACAGGATCCTGGCGCCGTGCACGCCGATGGCGTGGCAGCTCTCCACATCCTCCTCGGCGATGCGGCCGGCCTCGGCGAAGGCGAAGGCGGCGCGCTCCGGAATCGGCACCGTGCGGAGCTTGGCCGCCACCCGGTCGAGGGCCCAGCGTAGGTTGATCGCCGTGGGGCGGGTCTCAGCGAGGAACTCCACCGCCCGCTCGATGCCCGCATCCGACGCGTCCTTGGCGAGGCCGAGGGCCAGGCCGTAGGCCGCCGCGACCCCGATAAGGGGTGCGCCGCGCACCACCATGGTGCGGATGGCGACGGCGGCGTCGTGCATGGAGCGCAAGCGCTTCAGCTCGAACGCGAAGGGCAGGCGGGTCTGGTCGATGACCTGCACGGAGACGCCGTCGGCATCGGGAAAGATGGTGCGGTAGGGCTGGCCGTCGATCTTCATGAAGCGCGTCCGAGCGGTGAGGGCCGGGGGATGCCGAGCCTTACGTCAGAAGGAGCCTCGGAGGCCAGCCGAACCGCGTGAGATGTTCTGTGATCGGATGCGGCGACGCCCGGGATCACCGAGCGCCGCCATTTTCCCAAGTGCCTTCAAAAACTCACCGCCCGGACTCGGCGCACCTGCGGGATCGCGTCGATCTGCTTCAGCACCGCGTCCGAGACCGGGGCGTCCACGGCGCAGAGGCAGATGGCGCTGCCGCCTTCCTCCTCGCGGCCGAGGTTGAATGTCGCGACGTTGACGCCCGCATCGCCCAGGATGCTGCCGAGGCGGCCGATGAAACCCGGCTTGTCGTGGTTGCGCACGTAGAGCATCTGGGGCGCGAAGGCCGCGTCGATGGCGATGGAGCGGATCTCGATCACGCGGGGCTTGCCGTCGTGGAACACCGTGCCGGCGGCGTCGCGCGGCATGTCCTCGGCGATGACCGTGATGCGGATGACCGATTCGAAGTCCGTGACGGCGCCCTCGCGCTTGATCTCGTCCACCACGATGCCGCGCTCGCGCGCGAGTGCGGGAGCCGAGACCATGTTGATGTCCTGCAGGAACGGCCGCAGGACGCCGGTGATCGCCGCCGAGGTGAGCGCACGGGTGTTCATCGCGGCCACCGCGCCCTCGTAGGTGATGCGGATGCCCTTGATCGGCGCCTCCGTGAGCTGTCCGAGGAACGAGCCGAGTTTCTCGGCGAGCGCCACGAAGGGTTTCAGGCGCGGCGCCTCGTCGGCCGAGATCGAGGGGAAGTTGATGGCGTTGGTGATCGCCCCCTGGAGGAGATAGTCGGACATCTGCTCGGCCACCTGCAGGGCGACGTTCTCCTGCGCCTCGTTGGTGGAGGCGCCGAGATGCGGCGTGCAGATCACGTTCGGATGCCCGAACAGCGGGTTCTCCGTGGCCGGCTCGGTGACGAACACGTCCAGCGCCGCACCTGCGACGTGGCCCGAATCGAGGGCGGCGCGCAGGGCGACTTCGTCGACGAGGCCGCCGCGCGCGCAATTGATGATGCGCACGCCCCGCTTGGTCTTGGCCAAGGCCTCGGCCGAGAGGATGTTGCGGGTCTTGTCGGTCATCGGCACGTGGAGGGTGATGATGTCGGCCCGCGCCAGGAGCGCGTCGAGCTCCACTTTCTCGACGCCGAGTTCCACGGCGCGCTCCGGCGACAGATAGGGGTCGTAGGCCACGACCTTGATCTTCAGGCCGATGGCCCGGTCGGCCACGATGGCGCCGATGTTGCCGCAACCGATGACGCCAAGCGTCTTGGCCGTCAGCTCGACGCCCATGAAGCGGTTCTTCTCCCACTTGCCGGCCTGCGTCGAAGCGTCGGCCTGGGGCAGCTGCCGGGCGAGGGCGAACATCAGCGCGATGGCGTGCTCGGCCGTGGTGATGGAATTGCCGAACGGCGTGTTCATCACGATGATGCCCCGCGCCGTGGCGGCCGGGACGTCGACGTTGTCGACGCCGATGCCGGCCCGGCCGATCACCCTGAGGCGGCCCGCCTCGGCGATGACCTTGCTCGTGACCTTGGAGGCCGACCGGATCGCGAGGCCGTCGTAATGGCCGACGATGGCCGCGAAGGCCGCCTTGTCCTTGCCGAGATCGGGGATGAAATCGACGTCGATGCCGCGATCGCGAAAGATCTGCACGGCTGCGTCGGAGAGGGCGTCGGAAATAAGCACCTTGGGAGCAGCCATGATGGCCTCCGGGTTCTAAGGAAAAGGGGTTTTGGGGGGAGGCGCAACGCGTCCTCCCTCTCGCTTTCGCAGGCGACCGTTTTCACGCAGGGCGAGGGCAGCGCGGGGCGCCTCTCCTACAAGGAGAGGGAGCCTGTCGCGCCCAACGCAACCGTTTCGCGGTTTCGAGTTATGACTCTGTATGTGTCGGTCCGGCCCCCCCTCCCGCACGGGGAAGGGGGGTGACGCTACGCAGCCTGCGCGAGCTTCGCCTTCTCGGCGGCATACGCCCAGTCGAGCCACGGCATCAGGGCTTCGAGGTCGGACGTCTCCACCGTGCCGCCGCACCAGATGCGCAGGCCCGCAGGGGCGTCGCGATAGGCGCCGATGTCGTAGGCGATCCCCTCGCGATCGAGGGCGTCGGCGATGCCCTTGGCCACGGCCTCGACGGCCTTGTCGCCCTTTGCCAGCACGTCGGGATCGGTGATTACGAGGCACACGCCGGTGTTGGAGTAGGTGCCGGCATCCACGGCGAGGTGGCCGATCCAGGGCGTGCGCGCCACCCAGTCGTGCACCACCCTGGCGTTGGCGTCGGCGCGGGCATGGAGCGCGTCGAGGCCGCCGATGTTCTTGGCCCAAGTCAGGGTGTCGAGGTAATCTTCCACCGCCAGCATGGAGGGCGTGTTGATGGTGTCGCCCTTGAAGATGCCCTCGATGAGCTTGCCGTCCTTGGCCATGCGGAACACCTTCGGCACGGGCCAGGCCGGGACATTGCCCTCGATGCGCGCTACGGCGCGGGGCGAAAGCACGATCATGCCGTGCGCGGCCTCGCCGCCCATGACCTTCTGCCAGGAGAAGGTCACGACATCGAGCTTATCCCAGGCGAGCGGCATGGCGAAGGCGGCCGAGGTCGCGTCGCAGATGGTGACGCCCTCGCGGTCGGCCGCGATCCAGTCACCATTCGGCACGCGCACGCCGGCGGCGGTGCCGTTCCAGGTGAAGATCACGTCGTTGTGCTGGGTGTCGACGGCCGAGAGGTCCGGCAGGATGCCGTAATCGCCGACATGCACCTTCGGAGCGATCTTGAGTTCCTTGAGGGCGTCCGTGACCCATTCGAGGCCGAACGCTTCCCAGGCCACGACCTCGACGGTCTTCGGCCCGAGCATCGACCACATGGCCATCTCGACGGCGCCGGTGTCGGAGGCGGGGACAATGCCGATGCGGTAATCCGCCGGGACCTGCAGCACCTCACGGGTGAGGTCGATGGCCTGCTTCAGCTTGGCTTTGCCAAGGGTCGAACGGTGCGAGCGCCCGAGGGCGGCGCCTTCGAGGGCCTGGAGACTCCAGCCGGGGCGCTTGGTGCAGGGTCCGGACGAGAAATTCGGCACGCGGGGGCGCGTGTTGGGTCGGCTCATGATGGTCATCCTTCCAGATGAAAGCTCCTCGTTGGGGAGGAGTGTCCCACCTACAGGGATGAACCTCGGCCGTGGTCGAGGCAAGTTTCTTTTTGTGAAGGGTGGATGATTTCGGCTGAACGCCGTTTGAAACGGCCTTCGGGGATCAGTCCCGCGTGTCGCGACGGGCAATCCCATCGGGGCTCGGGGAGCGGAGGTCGGAATCCGCGAGCAGGTCCGGCCGGCGCTCGCGGGTGAGCCGCAGGGATTCCGCCGCCCGCCAGTGCGCGATGGCCCCGTGGTTGCCGCCCGTGAGAACGTCCGGAATGGTCTGCCCCTCCCATTCGCGGGGCCGGGTGTAATGCGGATATTCGAGGCGCCCGCCCTCGAAGCTCTCGTCCTGTCCGGACGCTTCCTTGCCCATGACGCCGGGAAGCAACCGCACGCAGGCGTCGAGGAGGGTCAGGGCCGCGATCTCGCCCCCCGACAGCACGTAGTCGCCGACGGAGACCTCCTCCAGGCCGCGTCCGGCGATGACGCGCTCGTCCACGCCCTCGAACCGGCCGCAGACGATGACAAGGCCGGGGCCCTCGCTCAAGGCGCGCACCCGTCTCTGGCTGAGCGGCCGGCCACGCGGGCTCATGAGGAGGCGCGGGCGCGGATCGTCGGGCGCTGCCGCGGCGTCGATGGCCGCCGCCAACACGTCGCAGCGCAGGACCATGCCGGCGCCGCCCCCGGCCGGTGTGTCGTCGACGGCGCGGTGGCGACCGAGGCCGTGTTCGCGGATCGAACGGGTTTCGAGGGACCAGGTACCCCGCACCAGGGCATCGCCCGAGAGGGAGAGGCCGAGGGGGCCGGGGAACATCTCGGGATAGAGGGTGAGGAGGGTGGCGCGCCACGGCGAGCTGTACTGGGTCATGCCGTTCCATGGCGCGGGCCGGGCCGATCGGTCAACGCGGATGGAAGGGCGCGTTTACGCGGTGGCGATATAGGTCATGTCATGATCCGGTTTCTCAGCCTCGCCGCCGTCCTCATCGCCTCGCCGGCCTTGGCGCAGGAGCCTCCCGGGCCGCCGGGTGCCCCCGCTTCCGCATTCCCGGATCCCGACCGGCCGGTGGCGGAGATCATCGCGCCCCTCTGGGCCTCCGAAGCCGAACGGGATGCCATCGACGAAGTCGGTCAGGTGATTCGTCTGATGGACATCCGGCCCGGTCAGACCGTGGCTGATATCGGCGCGGGCAGCGGCTATTACACTGTGCGTCTGGCCGAGCGGGTCGGCCCGGAGGGCCACGTCTTCGCCGAGGACGTGACGCCGCTCTATCTCGCCGGCCTGGAGCGCCGGGTGCGCAAGGCGAAGCTCGCCCAGGTCACGGTGGTGCGCGGCGAGCCGCACGACCCCCGGCTGCCGGCGGCGTCCCTCGATGCCGCGGTTCTCGTCCACATGTATCACGAGATCGCCCAGCCGTTCGGCCTACTCCACAACCTCGCGGCCATGATGAAGCCCGGCGGCCGAGTCGGCATCGTCGATGCCGATACGATTCCCTCGCGCCACGGCACGCCCCTGCCTCTCCTGCGCTGCGAACTCGCGGTCATGGGTTACCACGAGATCGGCGTCACGGTGCTGCACGGCGGATCCGGCTACCTCGCCGTGTTCGAGGCCCCCGCCGTCGCGGCCCGGCCCGAGCCGGCGACGGTCCGGTCCTGCCCCGATACGGTGACGCGGGCCGCTCCGAAGGGCCGCTGAGGCCGATTACGCCGCCTTTGCCGCCGTCGTTTCACCCTTCGGTAGCGGGGCGCTCCTAAGCTTACGCTCACTGGCGCGATAGGAGTTGCGGCGTGATCCTCGGTGTCTGGCTCGACTGTCCGGTCTCGCTGATCTTCACCAGCCTCGGTGGCGTCTTCGCCGGGGCGGTCGCCCTCCTCGTCCTCCTGACCAACCTACCCTGGACGCGGCCCGGCATGCTGCGCCTCGGCACCGGCGTAGTGCCGACCTACTTCACCGCAATCTCGGTGCTGCTGGCCCTGCTGACGGGGTTCGTCGCCAACGACGCGTGGGAGCGCCAGCGGCAGGCGGCGCGGGTGGTGCAGAACGAGCGCTCGAATCTCCTCGCTGTCCATGATCTCAGTGTCGCCACGGTGTCGGACATGAGCGAGATCCGCGCCGCGCTCCTGGCCTACACTGACGCCCTCGTGACCGACGAGTGGCCCAAGATGACGGACGGGCTGTCCTCGCCCGTCGCGGGCGCTGCCCTGGCGCAGTTGATGGCGGTGGCGGCCGACCCGAAGCATGTCGTCTCGGGCCAGGCCGCCCACGCCCTCCTGCTCGACGCGGTGATGAGTCTGCGCACGGCCCGGGGCGAGCGGCTGGCGCTCAGCGATGCGCAGGGCGATCAATCGAAATGGTTGACTCTCATGGTGCTGGCGGGGCTCACCCTCGTCGCCATCGGTCTCGTGCATCTCGAGCGTCCCGTGGCGCAGGTGACGACGCTCATGCTGTTCGCCATCGCCATGGTGACGACCCTGGGCGTCGTGGCCCTTCACGAGCGCCCCTTCGACGGCCCTCTGGCCATGAGCCCGGCCCCCATTGAACGCGCGAAGGCGGTCATGGTCGAGGGGCGGAGCTAGGCGACCGCAAGCGACCGGTTGGCGGAGCGCCGACTGTCTCCGTGTGGATTTGCGGAATTCGCCTTCGCTCACGCGGCGCCCGGGCTCGGAGACCCGTTTCTTTCAGAGGAAGCGGCGCGGATCGAACGGGGCCAGGGGAATTTCGGGCGGCGTGCCGCTGACGAGCTGGGCGACGAGACGTCCAGTACGGGCCGAGCCGACGAGGCCGACATGGCCGTGGCCGAAGGCGTAGATCACGTCGGTGGTCTTGCGCGCCGTGCCGATGCAGGGGCGACCGTCCGGCATGCTTGGGCGATGCCCGAGCCACACGCGGGGCGTCTCGGCCGACACCGTTCCGGCCAGCCCCGGGAACATCGAGACGAGGTGATCGCGCAGGATCTCCGCGCGCTTCCAGTTCGGCACGGCCGCCAGCCCCGCGAACTCGACCTGCCCGGCGGCCCGCAGACCCCCGTTCATGTGGTTGACGATCATCTTGGCGTCGGAGGCCATCATGGGGGTGCGGGGGCCGACCTCCGCGTCGGGGATCATGACATGGTAGCCGCGCTCGCTCTCCAGGGGGAGCGGATCGCCGAGCGAAGCGGTCAGGGCCTTCGAGCGGGCGCCGGCCGCCACCACGGCGCGATCGCAGGCGATCTCGCCGTCTTCCGTCGTCACCGCCGTCAGGCGTCCCGCCTCGACGCGAAAACCCGTCGCCCGGGTCGTCCTGTAGGCGGCGCCCCGTGCGCGGGCGAGGTCGGCCAGCGCCGCGACGTAGCCGCCGGGATCGCGGCAATGCCCCGCTTCCTCGACCACGAGGCCGAAGGTGTAGCGCGGATGGAGATGGGGTTCGCGCTGACGGACTTCATCGGCCGAGAGTTCGAGCCATTCGACGCCGACCGTACGGCGGATCGCCCAGGACCGGGCGTCGCCCTCGAAGGCCGCCCGGTCGGGATAGACGTGCAGGACGCCCCGGCGTTCGATCAGGTCCGATACGCCGGCCTCTGCGGCAAGGCCGGCGTGGAGCTTCGGTGCGTCGCTGAGCAAGGTCCGCATGGCCCGGGCCGTCCGCTCGATCAGCACCGGCGTCCGGGCGGCGAGGAGGAATCGGATCAGCCAGGGCATGACCTTCGGCAGGTAGCTCCAGCGGATCGAGAGCGGACCGAGCGAGTCGAGGAGGAACCCCGGCACCTTCCGCCACATTCCGGGCTCGGCCGGCGGAATGACGGAATGCGAGGAGAGCCAGCCGGCATTGCCGTAGCTGGTGGCGTGCTCACCGCCCGGTGGAGCCGGATCCACCACGGTGACGCGATGCCCCTGCCGCAGGCACTCGAGAGCGCTCACCGTCCCGACGGCGCCGGAGCCGATGATGACGACGTGCCGACTTGCTCCTGCGGACATCCGCTGCCTTGTTCGGGGGAATGGATCGTCGCTCGGGCGAGCCGCCACTGACGGGCGGTGCATCGAACGTGCCGGGGGGAGCGAGACCGAACCGACCGCTTCGTCTCCTAGACCGGTTCCTCGGGCGGGCGCGGGCCGGCAGGGGCGAACAGGTCGTCGGGCGGATCGATCACGACCCGGCCGCCGGCGATGTCGAGTTCGGGCACGAATGCCTTGGTGAAGGGCAGGAGGGCGGTGGCGCCGCCAAGGGCCGGCTTGATCTCCAGGAGATCGCCGCCGCCGTAATTCGGAACGTCCGCGACGGTCCCGAGACGGGTGCCGGCGGTGTCGACGACATCGAGGCCGACGAGATCGGCCGTGAAGAATTCGTCGTCGTCCTGCGTGGTGCCGAGGCGTTCGCGGGGCAGGTACAGGGCCAGCCGGTTGAGCGCCTCCGCGCCCGTGCGGTCGGAGACCCCCTTCACCCGCACGACGAGGAGATCGGGCGATGCACCGCCGGCCTGACGCACGTCGGTCAGTTCGATGCGGCGACCATCGGCGCCCAGCAGCGGTCCGTAGGACGCGATGGCCTGGGGAACGCCGGTGTAGGATTTCAGGCGGATCTCGCCGTTGAGCCCGTGCGCCCGTCCGAACTCGCCCATCTGGACGAGGCTCGGATCCGTGGCCGGCAGGGGGGCATCGGCATCGGCATCGGGCTTCGGCCGGTGGGCCGACGTCGAACTGGTTTCGCCGATGCGTCCGGGACGCGCGCGGCGTCCGCCGTCCCCGTGGGGCGTGTGACCGGGGGGACGGCGGGCCATCGCGACGCGCCTCAGGCCGCGGCGTCTTCGGCCGGGGCGGCGGCCTTCTCGGCGCGCTTGGCGGCGCGTTCCTTGGCCTTCTCGCCGGGCTCGGCCTTCTGCGGGTTGTTGCGAGCGGGGCGCTTGGCGAGGCCGGCGGCATCGAGGAAACGCAGGACGCGGTCGGTGGGCTGGGCGCCCTTGGCGAGCCAGGCCTGGATCTTGTCGGCCTCGAGCACGATGCGGGCCGGATCGTCCTTGGCCTTCATGGGATCGTACACGCCGACCTTCTCGATGAAACGGCCGTCGCGAGGCGCGCGGGCGTCGGCGACGACGATGCGGTAGTACGGGCGCTTCTTGGCGCCGCCACGGGTGAGACGGATCTTGAGGGACATGGGTTCTACTTTCTGTCTTCGATTGCGTTGTGGTTCGCCGCAATCGTCTGGTGGTGCCGGATGACTTCCTTGACCACGAAGGTCAGGAAGGTTTCGGCGAAATCGGGATCGAGCTTGGCGTCGATCGCGAGATTGCGCAGGCGGGCGATCTGCCGCGCTTCCCGCCCGGGATCGGAGGCAGGCAGGCCCTTGCGGGCCTTCAGTTCGCCGACCCGCTGGGTGCAGCGGAAGCGCTCGGCGAGCAGATAGATGAGGGCGGCATCGAAGTTGTCGATGCTCTCGCGCAGGCGCAGGAGCTCGGGGTCGATCGCCTGAGCCGCCATGGTTTCGAGGTCGCCCGTCATTTCTTCTTGCCCGGCATGAAGCCACCGAGGCCCGGAAGACCCTTGCCGCCGAGGCCGGGCAGTCCGGGAAGCTTGCCCGGCATCTTGCCGGCGAGACCGGGCGGCATCGGGGGCAGCTTGCCGCCGAATTGCTTCTGCATGTCGGCGATCATCTCGGGCGTGGGCTCGGGCATTCCCGGGGGCAGGCCCGGCATGCCACCCGGCATTCCGCCGCCACCCATCCCGAACATTGAGCCGAGCGCCTGACCGATGCCGCGCTTGCCCGAGCCCATCGCCTTCATCATGTCGGCCATGGTCCGGTGCATCTTGAGGAGCTTGTTCAGCTCCTCGACCTTCGTCCCCGACCCCGCCGCGATGCGCTTCTTGCGGGAGTTCTTGAGGAGGTCGGGGTTCTTGCGCTCCTGCGGGGTCATCGACGAGATGATGGCTCGCTGGCGGGCGAACATCTTCTCGTCGAGGTTGGCGTTCTCGACCTGCTTCTTGATCTGCCCCATCCCCGGCAGCATGCCCATGAGGCCGCCGATGCCGCCCATCTTCTCCATCTGGGCAAGCTGCATCGACAGGTCGTCGAGGTCGAACTTGCCCTTGCGCATCTTCTCCGCCGTGCGGAGCGCCTGCTCGTGGTCGATGGTCTCGGCGGCCTTCTCCACCAGGGAGACGATGTCGCCCATGCCGAGGATACGGTTGGCGACGCGCGAGGGATGGAATTCCTCGAGCGCGTCGACCTTCTCGCCGGTGCCGACGAGCTTGATCGGCTTGCCGGTGACGGCCCGCATGGAGAGGGCGGCACCACCGCGCGAATCGCCGTCCATGCGGGTCAGCACGATGCCGGTGACGCCGAGGCGCTCGTCGAAGGCCCGCGCCGTGACCACGGCGTCCTGACCCGTCAGCGCGTCGGCGACGAGGAGCACTTCATGCGGGTTGGTAGCGGCCTTCACCTCGGCCGCCTCCTGCATCAGGGTCTCGTCGAGGGTGATGCGGCCGGCGGTGTCGAGCATCACCACGTCGAAGCCGCCCAGCCGCGCGGCATCCATGGCGCGCCGGGCGATCTGCACGGCCGACTGGCCGGCGACGATGGGCAGGCTCTCGACCTCGACCTGTTTCGCCAGGATCGCCAGCTGCTCCATGGCGGCCGGGCGGCGGGTGTCGAGGGAGGCGAGCAGCACCCGGCGCTTGTCGCGCGAGGCGAGACGGCGGGCGATCTTGGCCGTCGTCGTGGTCTTGCCCGAGCCCTGGAGGCCGACCATCAGGATGGCGACGGGGGCGGGCGCGTTGAGATCGATGAGCGCGGCCTCGGAGCCGAGCATGGCGGTCAACTCGTCGTTGACGATCTTCACGACCATCTGGCCGGGCGTGACGGACTTGACGACGACGGCGCCGACGGCCTTCTCGCGGACCTTCTCGGTGAAGCCGCGCACGACTTCGAGCGCCACGTCGGCTTCCAGCAGGGCCCGCCGCACTTCGCGCAGGGCCGCGGTGACGTCCGCCTCCGTGAGGGCGCCGCGGCGCGTCAGCCCCGACAGGATACCGGACAGGCGATCGGACAGGCCTTCGAACATACGTCAGGCTCCCTGGACCAGGATCGTCACGGTCACGCGCATCACTGGTTGATGCCCGCGCTCTCGGCCCGGCGCGCCTGGAGGGCGTTCTCGAAGCTGCGAACCGCGCGGGCGAACTTGTCCCGGCACTCCGGATTGCAGAAGCCGACGACGGCGCCGTTGTAGAGGGTCAGGGAATCCGCCGCGATGGGCTTGCCCGACCAGGGACAGACGTCGTTGACCGCATCCGCGATGCGCAGTGGCGTCTTCGACGTGTCGGGCGTGGCGTTGGGCATGCGGCTTTCGAACGGGCGGTGTCGCGACGCCCTCTCCCCAACGCGAAGCTCGCCCGAGGGCGCAGCGCGCTGTCGGGCGTTGACCTCCGGTCTCGCAGGACCGGTCGGCGTTCGTGCTGACGATGGAATCGTCTTGAATGGTGCCGGTCGGTTAGGCCGGGAATGGTGGCGAGTCAAGTTTTCCGTCGCCCAGGTTTCCCTTTGCCCAGGTTTTCATGGCCATGGAATGACACCACGCATGCGAGATGAGATCGCCTTGCCCGCGACTGCTATGCTGCGGATTATGCGGGGACGATGGGTGAGGGCCGGATGAGTGAGATCGACGATGCCCGTGTCAAACTCGTGGCGAACGAGAGTGCGAAGTTGACCGCGACCTATGTGAATGGCGTCGCCATCGCCGTTCTCGCGGTCGGAGGTTTGGCCCCACTCTTCACCCAACGGGCCGCCGTGCAACCCGTTCCCGACCGCCCTTGGCTGACGCCCGGTATCTCCCTGCTTTGCTTATGCGTCAGTGGAACCCTACATTGGGTCGCGAGAAGTCTTCTGCGGGAGTTGCGGTGATGGACGTTCATACCCTGACGCTGCTTCTGTTCCCATTGGGTGCCCTGGCCCTCGGCCTCGGTACCGTATGGCTTGCCCGCCGCGCGCATTAGTGGCCCGCTGCCGGGAATCCTGGCAGATCCGGCAAGGCAGGATCGCTCACCACCATCGCCTTGAATAGACTTCCCATCCCGCGCCGGGCCGGGTCGGTGAGGCGCGACACGGCGGCGGCGATTCGCACCGCCTGCTGCGGGGTGGCCCCGGCACTGAGGCGTTCGGCGCGCTGGCGCAGGCCGAGGGCCTCGAGGAAATCGCGCTGGTCGACGGGACCGTGTGCCCGTGCGCCCTCACTGGTGGCGGCACGCGCGAGGGCGGTGAAATCCACATGGGTGGTGAGGTCGGCCGCGCCAGGCGCCGTCAGGGGATCGACGAAGCGATGCCCCGCCACGGCCTGGAGCGAATCGCCGAAGCCCGGCCGGGCATGGCCATAATCGACGGCGAGCAGCGCGCCACCGTCCCGCACGAGCCGGCGGGCGAGAATGCGGACCGTGTCGAGGGCGGCGCCCGGCAGGGTCAGGGTCACCCCGAGGGGGGCTTGCGTGGTGAGGTGAGGATCGGGATCGGCCGCGAGGCCGAAGGCGAGGCGTTCGCCATCGGGTGACAGGCCGACGCAGCGCTCGTGCCAGCCGCGCTCCCCGCGCTGGAACTGGCGCACCGGCAGGGCGTCGAAGAATTCGTTGGCGACCACGAGGGCCGGCCCCGGCGGCAGGCTCGCCACGCCGTCGTGCCATGTCGGGCTGACGCCGGCGAGCCGTTCGGCCTGCGCCGCCCGCAGCACTGGGCTGGTCTCGACGAGGTGGAGGCGAGGGACGAGGCTCGGGGCGGCGCGCGCCAGCGCCCGCAGAGCGTCGGCCATGAGGGTGCCACGTCCGGGGCCGAGTTCAACGAGGGAGATTTCGGCTGGCGCACCCATGCCGCCCCAGACCGCCGCGATCCAGATGCCGACGAGTTCGCCGAACATCTGCGAGATCTCCGGCGCGGTGATGAAGTCGCCGGCGACCCCAAGGGGATCGCGCGTCCGGTAATAGCCGTGGACCGGGTGCCCGAGGCAGAGATCCATGTAGCGGGCCAGCGGCATCGGCCCCGTGGCCAGGATCTCTTCGCGCAGGATGCCGAGGAGGGGCGTGCTCACGCGGCATCGACCCGGGCCGGCACGACCTCGCGCGGCGCGGTGACGCCGCGCAGGGCGAGTAGGATGGTGGCGATTCCGACGAGCGCCATGGGAACGCAGAGCAGCATCCCCATGGTGATCCCGCCCAGCGGCCAGCCTTCGGTGCCGAACAGGTAGCCGAGCTGGCGGTCGGGCTCGCGGAAGAATTCGCAGACGATCCGGGCGAGAGCGTAGCCGAGGACGAAGATGCCGCTCAGTAGGCCGGGCCGGCGGAAGCCGAACAGGCGCACGGCGATGGCCATGACCACGAAGAGGAGTGCCCCTTCGGTGGCCGCCTCGTAAAGCTGGCTCGGGTGGCGGGGCAGGGGGCCGCCGGATGGAAACACCACGGCGTAGTCGAAATCCGGAGCGATGCGGCCCCACAATTCCCCGTTCACGAAGTTGGCGATGCGGCCGAAGAACAGTCCGATGGGAACCGTGACGGCGGCGAGATCGAACAGGCTGAAGGGCGGGAGTTTTCGCGAGCGCGCGAACAATGTCATCGCCAGAACGGCGCCGAGAAAGCCGCCATGGAACGACATGCCGCCGTTGCGGATGGCGAGGATCTCGAGGGGATCGTTCAGGTAGAGTGGCAGATTGTAGAACAGCACGTAGCCGAGGCGGCCGCCAAGGACGACGCCCAAAGCCACCCAGACGATGAGGTCGTCGATGTCGTTCAGGCTCGGCCGCCGGTTCGCGCCCCAGAACCGGTCGGCAGCCACCAGACGGCGCGCATAGAACCAGGCGCCGAGGAGCCCGGCGATGTAGGCGAGGGCGTACCATTTGATGGTGATCGGCCCGATGGCCAGGGCCACCGGATCGATGGCGGGAAACGGCAGGGCGAAGAGCGGCGGCATCGGCAAGGCGTCCCGGTCCGAGCGCCCTTCAGGAAGCCCTCGGCGCCTCGGACCCTGGCAGGCCCGGCGCTCGTCGAGGGGATCGTCGGGCCACTCCGTATCCGGGCATTGGACGCGCGAGGCGGGACGCGTCAAGGCCGAGCCCTGCGCTGGATTCATGTCGCCCGGAGCCACCGGCCGTTGCCGTCTTCTGTCGCCGTCAGGAGAATGCCGTGTCCGCTCGGACCCGTCAGTCCAGCCATGCGGCCGTCGCGGGATAGGGTGATGCGGTGCGCGGGCCACGCCGCCGTCAGGTGGGTGACGAGGGCGGGGAGATCGTCAACGGCGAAGCAGAACCGGGTCGTCGATCGGTTCCGGGCGGACTGAGCCGGGAGCGGACCCCGCGCCTGCGGCGTCCGGTAATGCAGCAATTCCACATGGGGCGTCTTTACCTGCGCGGGCGCGAGGGCAATCACGTCCACCACCGGATCGGGAAGACCATCGAGGGCGGCCTGCTCGGGGCCGGCATTCAGTCCCCGTGCTCCGAGTTCGAGGCCGAGCCCGTCGCGGAAGAACCCGATCTCGGCCTCGACATCCGCGACGATAATGGCGGAGTGGTCGATCCCGGCAAACAATCCGGGCGCTCGCGCCCAAGGCGACCCGGTCTCGCCATCGGGGAAGGCGAGCAGTTCGAGGGGGTGCCCGTCGGGATCGCGGAACTTCCAGGCGGTGACGCCGCCCGACGAAGCCGGGAGCGTCTGCGGGATTTCGTCCGAGATCGGCATCGGCGCGAGCCGCTGGAGCTGCGCGAAGGCGCGGTCCATGTCGGACACCACGATGGCGGCGTGCTGGAACCACGGATCGTCGGCACGGGCGCCGACGGGATAACGCTGGCCGGGTGCATCGAAGGCCAGAAACTCGATGGCCTGGGCACCGAGGCCCATCCGCAGGCGTCCCCCGCTCGCATCGGGCAGGTCCAGGGCCTCGAGCAGGGTGGCGGGGATGCGCTCGATGGGGCCGAGGCGGCGGAAATCGAGGCCGTCGCGGTAGAACGCTTCCGTCCGGGCGAGGTCCGCGACCGTGCGGCTGAGGGCGACGAGGCCGGTGACCCGAGGTGTCAAAGCAGCCGGGCTCCACGCTGATTGACGTAGATCGCCATGAGGCGCTGGCCGACGCAGAGGAACAGGCGTGATCGCTCGCGCCCGCCGAAGGCGAGATTGGCCACGGTGCCGGGCGTGAGGATCTTTCCCAGCAGCTTGCCCGACGGATCGATGCAGTGGACGCCGTCGCCAGCGCTCGACCACAGGTTTCCGTCCACGTCGCAGCGAAAGCCGTCGGAGAAGCCGGGCTCGACCGTGTGGAACACCCGGCCGCCGCTCAAGGCCCCGCCACTGCCGACGACGAAGACCCGCAGGTGCCGGGTCGGCTCGGCCGCGAATTGCAGCCCGCTCTCGGCGATGTAGAGGCGGCTTTCGTCGGGCGAGAAGCACAGGCCGTTCGGTCCCTCGAAATCGTCCGCCACGACGGTGAGGTGGCCGGTGCCGGGATCGAGGCGGTACACCCGCGCCGGCAGCTCCGAGACCTGCTTGCCGCCCTCGTAGTCGGTCTGGATGCCGTAGGGCGGATCGGTGAACCAGATCGTCCCGTCCGACTTGCAGACGAGGTCGTTGGGCGAGTTCAGGCGCCGGCCCTCGTAGCGGTCGGCCAGGACCGTGATCGTGCCGTCGAGTTCGGTCCGGGTGATGCAGCGCCCGCGATGCGAACACGACAGGAGCCGCCCCTCGCGGTCGCGGGCGTGACCGTTCTCGAAGTTCGCGGGCGTGCGAAAGACGCTGAGGCCCCCGTGCTCGCTCCAGCGCATGACCCGGTCGTTCGGCAGATCGCTGAACAGCAATTCGTCCCGGTCGCCGAACCAGACCGGCCCCTCGCACCAGCGAAAACCCTCCGCCAGGGTCTCCAGGGGCGCGTTGGGTAGGATGAAGGCGGCAAAGCGCGGATCGTGAATCTCGAAACCGTCCATGGCGAACCCTCTTTCCGGCGAGGCGAGGTTCAGGTGAAGCGACCCGGCTGGTTCACCGTCGGCGTCACGTCGAGTCCGACCACCATCATGGTGCAGGGCTCGTCGCCCACGGTGCCGGAGAGGTGGCCCTTGCGACCGTCGCGCTCGCGCGTGTTCTGATCCTCGCCGAACATGAGTTCCCCCGGCCCCATCTCCACCCGATGCCCGTCCATGGTCTCTACGAACCAGCGGCCGGAGAGCACGGCGATCCATTGCGGCTTCGGATTCTCGTGCCAGTCGCCGACCCAGCCCACGGGCAGCACCGTGAAAGTGACGCCCGCCTTCTCCGGATCCTGCTTGTCGTTCCATTGCGGCGCCACGTCGGGGCCGACCCCTTGGAACTGGAAGTTGGACAGGCTGAATCGCTCCTGGCGGCTCGCGCCCTCCGCATCGGTGTAGACATGCCAATAGGGCATCGCCGGTTTGGTCTCGGACATGGGCGGGCTCCTCACGATCAGGGGTGGATTTCCGCGGCCTGGGGACCGCTCGCCAGGGGATGGCGGGCGACATCCGAGGCCGGAGTGTAGCTGCCTCCGATCACGACGAGGAGCAGGCCGCCGACGAGACCGAAATTCTTGAAGAAGTCCCAGAAATGCGCCCGGCCCTCGGCCTCGCGGCGCCAGAAGTCCGGAAACTCCCAGAAGCGGTGAAACATCACGGCCGTCACGGCGCAAAAGCCGGCCAGCAGGAACGCGCCGGCGCGGTCGGCCCAGCCTGTCACGATCATCACGGGCGTGATTGATTCGACGAGGATGCCGAGCACCAGAAGTAGGCCCGGAAAGGGCAGGGGCCCGGACGCCGCCTGGGTCATAGCCTCGTCCCAGTGGACGACCTTGTCGTAGGCGCTCAAGGGAAACATGCAGACGAGACAGATCTTGGCGATCAGCGGCACCGCCACGAGATCGAGCCAGGTCAATGCCGGTCCCCGGGGCGAACGTGCAACGCGTGCGCGAGGGCGTGGGTCATCGGGAATCTTCCGATTGATAGGACGCGGGTGCGCCGTCGGTCTCTAACGCCGCGCGCTCCGCGCGGTTGCGATGCCCAAGCCCCCGATGTGCAGTGCAGCGCGGAACGGGCGGGACCGCTTCACGTTGGCCGTGTCGAACGCCCAGACCCCGACCGTTCGGCAAGGCCCCCATGTCCCAGGATCGTTACGACGTCATCGTCATCGGGAGCGGTCCCGGCGGTGGTTCCCTCGTCTCCCGCCTCGCCCGCACCGGCAAGCGCATCCTCCTCCTAGAGCGCGGCGATTACCTCCCGCGCTCGCAGGCGAACTGGGATGCCAAGACCGTGTTCGTCGACGGCGCCTATCAGGCCAAGGAGACCTGGTACGGGGGCGACGGCCGCGCCTTCAGCCCGGCCCTGCACTACTATGTCGGCGGAAACTCGAAGGTGTATGGCGCCGCGCTCCTGCGGATGCGCGAGCGCGACTTCGAGGCCGTGCGCCACATCGACGGCATCTCGCCCGCCTGGCCGCTGGGCTACGACGCGTTCGAGCCGTACTACACGGAGGCCGAACGGCTGTTCGCCGTCCACGGCAACCGGGGCGAGGACCCCAACGAGCCCTGGGCCAGCGCGCCCTACGACCATCCGGGCGTCTCCCACGAGCCGCGCATCCAGCAGCTCTCGGACGACTGGGCGAAGGAGGGACTGCATCCGTTCCACCTGCCGCTCGGCATCAAGCTCACAGAGCGGAATGGACGCCCGACGCCGACCAGCACCTGCATCCGCTGCGACGCCTTCGATGGGTTCCCCTGCCTCCTCAACGGCAAGGCCGACGCGCAGGTGATGACCGTCGATCCGACGCTCGCCGCCCACGACAACGTCACCCTCCTGGTCAACGCCTACGTGTCGCGCCTGGAGACGGACGCCTCGGGCCGCCGGGTGAAATCCGTCCACGTCACTCGCGAAGGCGAGGAGGAGCGTTACAGCGCCGACATCGTTGTGGTGGCCTGCGGCGCCCTGTCCTCGGCCCTGCTCTTCCTACGCTCGGCCTGCGACGCGCATCCAAACGGCCTCGCCAACGGCTCGGATCAGGTCGGACGCAACTACATGCGTCACAACATGTCGGTGCTGATGGCCCTGTCGAAGGAGCCCAACGATACGGTCTTCCAGAAGACCCTCGCGGTGTCGGACTTCTACTTCGAATCGAAGGCCTGGGAGTATCCGATGGGCCTGATCCAGATGTGCGCCAAGACCCATCCGGACCAGATCCGGGGCGAGGAGTTCCCATCCTGGACGGGTTTCCTACCCGAGGCGCCTTTCGCGATGGTGGCGCGGCATTCCATGGATTTCTGGCTGCAGAGCGAGGATCTGCCGCACCCGGACAACCGGGTGAGCCTCGACCGTGACGGGCGCGTGATCCTCGACGTCGAGGAGAACAACCGCGCGGCCCATGATCGCTTGCGCGATACCCTGGAAGGGTTGCTGCGACCGGCGGGTGCCTACACCTACCTGTTCGAGCGCTCGCTCTACCTGGGAAAGAACATTCCGCTGAGCGGCACCGCTCATCAAGCCGGCACCCTGCGCTTCGGCACCGACCCTCGGTCCTCCGTCCTCGATCTCAACTGCAGGACCCACGAGATCGACAACCTCTACGTCACCGACGCGAGCTTCTTTCCCTCCATCGGCGCCGTGAATCCGACGCTCACCATCGTGGCCAATGCGTTGCGGGTCGCAGCCCATCTCGAGGAACGCCTGAGCTGAGTGCGGCTCCACCACGGCGCCCCGTGGTGTCCAGGCGCAGCAAAAATCCGCCTGCTCCGACGAGCAGGCGGATCGAGCTTGCGAGCCGGTGGCCGGTCAACCCGGCTGCGCGCCGAGGTTTACGCGGCGCGGACGGTCGCGAGGAACTGGTCCACCTCGGCCCGCAGGGTTTCGGACTGGCGCGCCAGATCGGCGGCCGCCTGCTGAACCTGCCCGGCGGACACGCCGGCCTCTTCCGCCGCCTCGGCCACCGCGGCGATATCCTGTGTCATCGCCACCGTCCCGGACGAGGCCTGGCCCATGTTGCGAACGATCTCCTGGGTGGTCACGCCCTGCTCCTCGACGGCCGCCGCGATGCTGCCGGTGACCTGGCTCATGTTCTGGATACGGGTGGCGATGCCCTGGATCGCACCGGCGGCGTCGCTGGTCGCAGCCTGGATCGCCTCCACCTGCTGACCGATCTCGGCTGTCGCGCGGGTCGTCTGCTCGGCGAGACTCTTCACCTCGGCGGCGACGACGGCGAAGCCGCGACCGGCCTCCCCGGCCCGTGCCGCCTCGATGGTGGCGTTCAGCGCCAGCAGATTCGTCTGTCCGGCGATCTGCGACACCATCCCGACGACATCGCCGATGCGCGCGGCGGCCGCGGAGAGGCGGCGCATGGTCTCGCCGGTCCGATCCGCTTCCTCGACGGCGGTGCGGGACACGTCGGCGGCTTGCTCGACCTGACGGCCGATCTCGCCCACCGTTGCACCGAGCTCCTCGGCCGCCGCCGCGACGGCATTGACGTTCTCGGACGTCTCGTGGGCCGTGGTGGTGACGAACCCGGAGCGTTGGGCGGTTCCGGCCACGGCGGTGATCATCCGATCTGAGGCGGTGTTGAGGCCGGAGGCGGCCTGCGAGACCGTGTCGACGATGCGGCCCACGGAGCGCTCGAAGCCGTCGGCGAGGTTCGCCAGCAGGGCGCGCCGGTCGGTCTCCTCGCGCATCCGCGCCGCTTCCGTCGTCTGGAGCTGCCGCGCCGCGTCTTCGAGGGAGATGTCGCGGATGGTCACGACGGCCCGCGCGATCTCGCCGATCTCGTCGGTGCGCTTGGCGCCCGGGACTTCGGTGAGCGGTTCGCGACGGGCGAGAGCGTCGAGGGCGCGGGTGAGGGCCGTGAGGGGACGGACGATGCCCCGGGCGAACAGGAGGCCGAAGATCGACGTGGCGATGAGAATACCGAAGGACACGAGAGTAAGGGCGCGGGTCAGGGTGCTCACCCCACGCAAGATCTCGTCCTCGGACTGCGCTGCCACGAGGGTCCAGGATGCGCCCATGAGCGAGACCTTGTCGGTGGCCGCCATGCGGCTTCCGGTGACACCGGCGTAGGTAAAGGGCTTGCGATCGCTGAGGAGAGCCGGGGTGAGGCCGATCTCCGTTGCCTCTGCTCCGGCCTTCACCGTGTTCAGCAGGGGCGGATCGCTGCGCAGGCGCCCATCAGCGCCCACGGCCACTAACTGCCCGGTGTCGCCGAGGCCGCCGCGATCGGTCAGGGTCCGGTCGAAGAGGAGCGGCGTCACGCGCATCACCACGAAGCCGACGCGGGAGGCGGCCTGACCGGTGCCCATGGCGACGTTGGCCCGCCGCGTGATCGCGCGACCGAAGAACGCCGACGGCTCCGTTCCGGCCGGATAGGCGGAGAAGTCCTCGTACAGGGTCGCATCCGCATCCGCCGCCTTCAGGCGCTCCACCAGACGGGCGAGCCCCGTCCCGGCGAAGTCGGGCTCGGACAGGGCGTGTGAGAAGTCCGTGCCCTTCGTGGTGGTATAGACGATGCGCCCGTCCTCGGAGACGAACATGAGGTCGGCGTAACCTGGCCGCTCGATGACCTTGCGCCCGACCTCCTGCACCTTGGTGTGGCGACGACCGTACATGGTGCCGGCCGCCTCCGCCGTCAGACGATCCTCCGGCTTGGCCGCCGCCGTGTAGGCCTGGACGATGGCGGCGAAATCGGCCTTGGCCGGGTCGAGGGCCTCGACGAGATCTCCGAAGTTTCCGGCGACCTGTGGGTTGGCAGCCGTCGTCACGAGATCGCCGACGGCCCGCTCGGCGACGAGTTCGATGCCGATCTTGCGTCCCGTCACCGCGAGTTGCAGCCGGTCCTGGGCCGCCTCAACGAGACCGGACTTGGCAAAGGACCAGCTCAACCCGCCGAGAGCGGTGGCACTGACAAGCGCCAGCCCGATCGTGATGGCCGGGAGACGAACTTTGAGGCTGGAGAACGCGAACATGAAGGCACACCGCTGGAGGGTCCGGCGAACATGCTTGGCAGTTTATAAGAAATACTTATCGCGCGCGGTCGGGGCACATATCCCAGGTCGGATCGGCTCGATTTACGCAAATCTTGTGGTCAGTTCAGGTTTATCGGAAAGTTCTGTGTATAACCTTGATCAACCCAAGGTGGTGTCGATGGAGTGCGATGTTCGTCCGGGATGCGGGCCGGCCCGTCGCTTCTCAAGACGGGCCGATTGCGTCGCGATGGCGATCCACCGATAGGGGCGGAGATCGCTCGAGCCGAACCCCGAAGGCGAAACGCTCAGAGTCTCGCCTCGCGTGACCGATCGTCGAGGAACATGCGGTAGGCGGGGTTGTCCGTCTCGTCGAAGCACGGGTAACCCAGGGCTTCGATTGCGTGGTCGAAGCGCTCGCGCTCGGCCGGTGGAACGCCGATCCCGGCGAGCACCCGTCCGTAATCGGCCCCGTGGTTGCGGTAATGGAACAGGGTGATGTCGAAGCCCTCGCCGAGGCCGTCGAGGAACTTCATCAGGGCGCCCGGCCGTTCCGGGAACTGGAAGCGGTAGAGGCGCTCGTCGGCGAGCCCCGTCGCCCGGCCGCCGACCATGTAGCGGATATGGACCTTGGCCATCTCATTGTCGCTCATGTCGAGGGCGCGGTAGCCCGCCGCGGCGAGTTCGGCGATGAGCGCCCGTTTGCTCGCCGCGCCACCGGGCAGGTTGATGCCCACGAAGATCTGCGCATCCGCGCCGCCCGCCGCCCGGTAATTGAACTCGGTGATGGCGCGGGGACCGAGCGTCCGGATGAAGGCGCGGTAGGCGCCCGGCCGCTCGGGGATGGTTACCGCGAGGAGAACCTCGCGCTCCTCGCCGATCTCGGCGCGCTCGGCGATGTGGCGCAGGCGGTCGAAGTTCAGGTTGGCGCCGCTGGAGATCGCCACCAGGGTGCCGGTGCCCCCGCCTTCCCTGGCCGCGTAGGCCTTGGCGCCGGCAAGCGCCAGGGCACCGGAGGGCTCCGAGATGGCGCGGGTGTCGTCGAAGATATCCTTGACCGCCGCGCACATGGCGTCGGTGTCCACGGTGATGACGCCGTCGAGGTGCTCGCGGCAGAGCCGGAAGGTCTCCTCGCCGGCCTGACGCACGGCGACGCCGTCGGCGAACAGGCCGACGGTGGCGAGGGTGACGCGTTCGTCCGCCGCCAGGGCCGCCGCCATGCAGGCGGCGTCGTCCGGCTCGACGCCGATCACCTTGGTCTCGGGTCGCAGGTATTTCACGAAGGTCGCGATCCCGGCGGCCAAGCCGCCGCCCCCGATGGGCACGAAGATCGCCTCGATGGGTCCCGAATGCTGGGTCAGGATCTCCATGCCGATGGTGCCCTGGCCCGCGATGACGTCGGGGTCGTCGAACGGGTGGAGAAAGGTCAGGCCCTCGCGCGCCTCCAGCTCCCGTGCATGGCCGAGGGCCTCGTCGAAGGTGTCGCCGAACAGGATCACTTCTGCCCCGCGGGCGCGACAGGCATCGACCTTGATGGCCGGGGTGGTGCGGGGCATCACGATGACGGCGCGCACATTCAGGCGCGCGGCGGCCAGCGCCACGCCCTGGGCGTGGTTTCCCGCCGAGGCACAGACCACACCCCGCGCCAGGACCTCCGCCGACAGGCCCGACATCTTGTTGTAGGCGCCGCGCAGCTTGAACGAGAACACCGGCTGGAGATCCTCCCGCTTCAGCAGGATCGGCCGCCCGAGGCGCGCGGACATGCGCGGCATCGGATCGAGGGGGCTCTCGACGGCAACGTCGTAGACGCGGGCGGTGAGAATCTTGCGGATGTAGTCGGTCAAGGAGACACGGGCTCCGGCGATGCCGCGATGCGGGACATAGTGGTCCGCACATAGGCCGTTGCCGGACAAGAAGCGAGGGAGGCCGAATCTCGCAGGCTTGCGATCAGGGTTCGCGAAACCCCGTCGGCAGGCCGTCGAGGCTGACTGCGTTCTTCTCGGCCCGGTAGGCGCGCAGGCCCTCCTCGCCCTTGGCTTTCGCCCACCGATCGAGGATGGGGCGCTCGCCGACATGGTCGAAGAGCGGCACGGCATAGCCGCAGCTCGTCTGCACGAGGTCGACGGCGAGGAACACGATCTGGCGCGCCCCGGCCGGCTCCGCGCCGCCGTAGAAGCGATCGAGGAAGTCCCGATAGTCGGGCGTCCCCCGGAATGCGATGCGGCCCTGGCCGTACAGGCGAAGAATCGAGGGCGGACCGTCGAAGGCGCACAGCATGAGGGTCAGGGCGCCCTCGGCCTTCACGTGGGCCGCCGTTTCGCTGCCGCTGCCGGTGAGATCGAGATACGCGACCGCGTTCGGGCCGAGGAGATGAAGATGCTCGGTGGAGCGCGGCGAGATGTTGACCCGCGCCCCCGCGGCACAGGACCCGGTGAAAAAGATCTTCTGCGCCGCGATGAAATCCCGATGCCGATCGCCGATCGTGAAGAACTGCTTTGCCATCTCGGCCCCCCCCGCCCGAGCGGGCGGTGACGGGCCAATCGACGGCCACGCGTACGCCCCGCGTCCGCGTCAGCCGATACGCTCGATCAGGGCGGTGATCCAGATGAGCGCCGCGATCCCCTGCGCCGAGAACGTCCCGGCCGAGGCCAGATCCTTGACGATGCCGATCTTCGGATGATGGCCCGGATGTAGATGGTCGCACAATTTCTCGATGGCGGTGTTCAGGAACTCGGCCGCGAGCATGAGGAGCAGGCTCGCCAGCAGGGCGACGCGCACCCACAGCGACGTTCCGAGCAGCAGCCCCAGGGGCAGGCCGAGGATGAGGAGAACCAGTTCGAGGCGAACGGCGCGTTCGGTGCGCGCGCCGTGCACGAGGCCGCGCCAGGAATTGAGGAAGGCGAGGTAGAGGGCGCGCACGGTCAGTTCCGCGCCGGGGCCGCGCGGGTGATCCATTTGGCCAGGAGCGGGCCGGTGAGCAGCACAACAAACAGCCGCAGGGTCTGTACCGCCAGGACGAACGAGACGTCCGCCTTCGAGCCCACCGCGATGATCGCCACGGAATCGAGGCCGCCGGGACTCGTGGCGAGGTAGGCCGTAAGGAAATCGATGGGTAGGAGGTGGGTGAGGCCGAAGGCCCAGACGGCGCAGAGGGCGATGACCGCCACCGTCGCGACCACGATGCCCGGCAGGGCCACCACCGTCTCCCGCAGGGTCTCCCGGCGAAAGCGCAGGCCGACATACCAGCCGATGATCGCGTAGGCGAGGTCGAGGAGCGGCATCGGCAGGGCCATGCTGACGAGGCCCAGGGCATGCAGCAGGGCGCCGAGAAGCATCGGGCCGATGAGGGCGGCGGCCGGCAGCCGCAGGAGATGGGCGATGCCGAAGCCCGCCGCCGCGACGGCGAGGGTCGCCGCCACCGCGAGGGGAGGAGCGGAGTCCGGTGCGGGGGCGGGCGGCGCCGACACGTCGGTGAGAAGGCGTGCCACCACGGAGGCGGACAGCACCACGGCGACGACGCGGACATATTGCATGAAGGCCACGAGGCGCGGATCGGCCCCGTACTCCTCCGACATCGCCACCATGGCGGCGGCCCCGCCGGGCGAAGACCCCCAGGCGGCGGTGGTACCGGGCAGGATGCGCAGGCGGGTCAAGGCCCAGCCGACCACGGAGCCGGCGAGCACGGTGACGAGGACGACGGCAAGGATGAGCCAGCCGTCCTCCGTGATGGTGCTGACGATTTCGGCCGTCACGGCCTTCGCCACGAGGCAGCCGATCATCGCCTGGGCGGCCATGAATCCGGATCTCGGCACGGCGAGGCCGGCACCGCCGACACCGAACGCGATGGCGGCGAGCATCGGTCCGAGCAGGAGGGCCGCCGGGAAATGCCCGAGGCTGAGGCCGTAGGCGAGGGTGCCCGAGGCCGCGACGAGGGCCGCCCAGAGGCCGAGGGACCGTAGATGGGGCAAGTGGCAGAGCCGGGAAGCGCGGAGAGTACGAGGCCTGCGCGCTACACCGGATCGGCGACGCTGTCACGGCGGCCTCGCATGGTACCCGGGGCGTCGTCGGCACGGCAGGCCGTGGTGCCGGCCGGCGCGTGGGCGCGGAAGAAGGCGGCCAGATGCGACAGGCCGGCCCCGCGCGGGTCGCTGGCGCGCCAGGCCAGGGCCACGGTGCGGCCGGGCCCATCGACATCGAACCCCCGCGTCACGGTCAGCCCGCTGGGATCTGGGGCGGCCGGCACGGCGAGCGCCGGCAGGAGGGTGTAGCCGGCGCCCGCCGCCACCATGGAACGCAGGGTCTCCAGGCTGGTGGCATGGCGACCGGCGGCACTCCCGGCGCCGCAGGCCGCCACGGTCTGGTCGCGCAGGCAATTGCCCTCGTCGAGGAGGAGGAGATCCGGGCCTGCGATGTCGCGGGCCCGCAGCGCCCCGCCCCGCGCCAGGGCGTGGTCGGCCGGGCAGGCGAGGTGGAACGGCTCGATGAACAGCGGCGAGACCGCCAGCCCGGACGAGGAAATCGGGAGCGAGAGCAGGGCGGCGTCGATGCGCCCGTCGCGCAATCCGTCCAGGATTTCGGCCGTGCGCGCTTCGCTGAGCGCCAGGGCGAGGAGCGGGAATTCTTGGCGCAGGCTGCGCAGGATCAGGGGAAACAGATACGGCCCGAGGGTCTGGATCGCCGCGAGGACGAGGCGGCCGGTGAGCGGGGCCCCGCGCCCCTCGCTCGCGAGCACGAGGAGGCGCTGCGCCTCGGCCAGCACCGTGCGGGCCTGCCGCACGATGCCCTGCCCGGCGGGTGTGAGCATCACCCGTCGGTTGCTCCGCTCGAACAGGACGATCCCCAACGCCTCCTCGAGCTTGCGCACCTGCACGCTGAGGGTAGGCTGGCTCACGTTGCAGCGCTCGGCCGCCCGGCCGAAATGCATCTCCTCCGCGACGGCGACGACATATTCGAGGTCGCGCAGGGATAGGCCGGAAACGTTCATAGGCTGTATCTATCAGAACCTTTGCCACGATGCATTGGCCAAACGATCGCGGGCAGTTCATAAGCCTGTCTCAGAACCATTCCAGGGTCGATGCGTTGCGCGGGCTGATGTGCGCGCGCCGCCTCTTCGGCCTGACCGCCTTTCTTCAAGGAGCGCCCATGAGCGATCAACGTCCGATTCTCACCACTCGCCAGGGCCATCCGGTCCGCGACAACCAGAGCACCCGCACGGTGGGCGAGCGTGGCCCGGCCACCCTCGAGAACTACCAGTTCATCGAAAAGATCACGCATTTCGACCGTGAGCGGATTCCCGAGCGCGTGGTCCATGCCCGCGGCGCCGGCGCGCACGGCTATTTCGAGGCCTATGGGAAGATCGGCAACGAGCCGGCTTCGAAGTACACCCGCGCCCGCGTGCTCAACGAGACCGGCGTGAAGACGCCGATGTTCGTGCGCTTCTCCACCGTGGCCGGCGCCAAGGAGAGCCCCGAGACCGAGCGCGATCCGCGCGGCTTCGCGGTGAAGTTCAAGACCGTCGATGGCAACTGGGACCTCGTGGGCAACAACCTCAAGGTTTTCTTCATCCGCGACGCGATCAAGTTCCCCGACATGATCCACGCGTTCAAGCCGGACCCGGTGACGAACCGCCAGGAGGCATGGCGCTTCTTCGACTTCGTGGCCCAGCACCCCGAAGCGATCCACATGGTCACGCACCTGAAGTCGCCGTGGGGCATCCCGGCCAACTATCGCGAGATGGAAGGCTCCGGCGTCAACACCTACAAGCTTGTCAACGACCAGGGCGAAGCGGTCCTGTGCAAGTTCCACTGGGAGCCCAAGCAGGGCGTCCGCAACCTGACCTCGGCCCAGGCGTCGGAGATCCAGGCCAAGGATGTCGGCCACGCGACCCGCGACCTCTACGACAACATCAAAGCCGGCAATTTCCCCGAGTGGGAATTCTGCGTGCAGATCATGCCGGATGGCCCGAACGACCACCTGTCGTTCGATCCCCTCGACGACACCAAGCTGTGGCCCGTCGAAGACTTCCCGCTCCTGCCCGTGGGCCGCATGGTCCTCGACCGGGTGCCGGACAACTTCTTCGCGGAAGTCGAGCAGTCGGCCTTCGGCACGGGCGTGCTCGTGGATGGCATCGACTTCTCGGACGACAAGATGCTCCAGGGGCGGACGCTGTCCTACTCGGATACGCAGCGCTACCGCGTCGGTGCCAACTACCTCCAGCTGCCGATCAACGCACCGCAGCCCGGCGTGAAGGTCTATTCCAACCAGCGCGACGGCCAGATGACCTACGGCGTCGACGGCACCGGCCCGAACCGTCACATCAACTACGAGCCCTCGACCCTGGCCGAGGGCCTGCGCGAGGCCCCCAAGCCCGCCCGTGAGTACCATCAGCCGGTGGAAGGCAAGCTCGGCCGCTACCAGACCTCACGCACCGAAGACGACTACACCCAGGCCGGCGTGCGCTACCGCTCGTTCCAGGACTGGGAGCGCGACGACCTCATCGCCAACCTCGTCGGCGACATGAAGCAGTGCCCCGAGGCGATCCAGCTGCGGATGGTCTGGCACTTCTGGCACGCCGACGAGGATTACGGTCGTCGCGTCGCCGAGGGTGCCGGCATCGATCTGGAGAAGGCCAAGGCCCTGCCGCCGCTGCCGGGTCGCGCGGCTCCGGGCAAGCGCCTGCAGGCCGAGACCTACACGGACGGCAGCCAGGCGCACCGCGTCGCCGCCGAGTAAGGCGCGCGCCGCGTCGTCGCCAAACCCCGCAGAGCCTCCGGGCCCTGCGGGGTTTTTTGTGTTCGGGTTCCGAAGGGATCATCCCGTCGGCGGATGTCTGGCAGAGCCCGACGAAGCCGTCAGCGACGGCTCACGGTCCGGTTGCGTCCGGCGCCGAGACTGCACAGCCCGGCGGCGGCGGCGATTCCGCAGAACAGGGCGACGGACGCAGACCAGCCGCCGGTGAGGTCGTGGGCGAGGCCGAAGCCGAGGGGGCCGAGCGAGGCAAGGGTGTAGCCGACGCTCTGCGACATGGCGGCGAGGTCGCCCGCCCTGGCGGTGTCGCCCGCCCGCAGGACGATGAGGGTGAGGCCGAGGCCGAACAAGCCCCCGACGCTCGCCCCAAGAAGCATCCCGATGGGCAGGACCAAACTGAGAGGGCCGAAGACGAGACCGCAGAGCGTGCTGGCGGCGAGTCCGAGCAGTCCGGCGGCCAGGAGGCGCTGGTCCTTCACCCGCGCGGCGAGGGAGGGCACGAAGAGGGCGAAGGGCGCCTGACCGATGCTCAACAGGGAGGTGACGTATCCGGCCTCGGAGGCATCGAGTCCCCGGCTCTGCAGCACCACCGGCAGCCAGCCGAACAGGATGTAGGCGAGGGACGATTGCAGGCCCATGAAGCCGGTGACCTGCCAGGCGAGGCGATCGCGCCACAGGGAACGGCGGCGCAAGGCCCCCTCGGCCGGATCGGGACCCCGAGCGAAGGGGATCCACGCAAGGGTGGCGACGAGGGCCGGCAGGCCCCAGAGGCCCAAGGCCGTAGACCAGTCGCCCGTGGCTTGCGCCAGGGGCACGCTGAAGCCGGCGCCGGCGGCGGCACCGAGGCACAGGACCATGGTGTAGAGCCCGGTCATCACGCCGACCTTGGCCGGGAAGTCGCGCTTGACCAAGCCCGGCAGGAGAACCCCGGAGAGGCCGATTCCGAGGGCGGCGAGGCAGGCCCCGACGAAGAGGGGCCCCGACCCGCCGAGGCCGCGCAAGCCCGAACCCAGCGCCACGACAGCCACCGCCAGGAGGATGCCCCGGTCGGCGCCAAGGCGGCGGATCACCACGGGGCCGAGGATGCAGGCGAGGCCGATGCACAGGACCGGAAGGGTGGTGAGGTAGGCCGCCCCCACGGTGCCGAGGCCCGTCGTCGTCCGGATCGTTTCGAGGAGCGGCCCGACGGAGGTCAGGGCCGGCCGCATGTTGAAGGCGACGAGCATGATGCCGACGCCGAGGAGGGGGCGCAGGGCGCCGGACGGCTGCGTCATGCGGATCCACGGCGCGCCGCGACGGCCAAGGCGAGGGTGAGGCCGAGGAGGAGCCAGAACGGCGCGTCGCCGAAGCGCGCATAGACCGTGCGCTGCTCCAGCCGCACGGGCAGGTCGGCATCGAGGACCCCCTCCACGCCCAGGGGAAGGCTCGCGGTGATCCGGCCATGGGCATCCACCACGGCGGAGATGCCGGTGTTGGCGTCTCGCACCAGGGGCAGCCCCTCCTCGACGGCGCGCAGGCGGGCCTGGGCGAAGTGCTGACGGGGCCCTGGCGTGTCGCCGAACCAGGCATCGTTGGTGAGGTTCAGGATCAGGCCCGGCACCGGCGGGGGCTCGTTCGGATTGGTCTCCGGCACGATGGCGCCAGGAAAGATCGCCTCATAGCAGATGGTGGCGGCGATCGCCGGCAGACCGGGCACCGAGAGGATGCGCTGGCGCGCCCGGTCCCCCGGGGTGAAGCCGCCGGGTATCGAGACGAACTGTCGGACATGGAGGGCGCGCAGGGTCGCGTCGAGGATGCCCGGCAGGTATTCACCGAAGGGGACGAGGTGAACCTTGTCGTAGGCGTCGCCGAGCTTCGGGCCGGCCGCGAGGGTAAGGATCGAATTAAAGAAATGCGGACGTTCGCCCTCCGCCGCCGTGTCGGCGCGGGCCGCCCCCGTGATGAGCTGCTTGCCCGGCGGCAGGGCGGCGGCGATGCGGGCGAGGGCGGCCGGGTCGCGCTGGATCAGGAACGGAAAAGCCGATTCCGGCCAGATCACGTGGGTGACGTCGGCGAGCCCCGACCGGTCCGGGGCGGCGGCCCGGTCACTGAGTTCGATGTAACGGTCGAGGATGTCCTCCCGGTTCTCCGGGCGGAACTTGGCGTCCTGGTTCAGATTTGGTTGGACGAGGCGCAGGCGGATGCCCGCCACCGTGGCGTCGGGGCCGGCGGGTAGGCGCGCGGCCCCGGAGAGGGCCGTGGCGGCGAGGACGAGGCCGGCGGCGAGGGATGGACCCAGGCGCGCCGCACCCGTTCCCCCCGTGGCCAGGGTCGCGGGAGCGGCGGCGACGAGGACGGCCAGGAGGGTGAGGCCGTAGAGGCCGATGCCGGCGGCCGTCTGCATGAGCCAGAGATTCTGGCCCAGCGCCATGCCGAGGGTGTTCCAGGGAAACCCGGTGAAGAGGTGGCCGCGCAGCCATTCGCTGGTGGAAAGACCGAAGGCGAGGGCGAAGATCCGCCCCGCGCCTGGGGACCAGATGAGGCGGGCGAGGGCGAAGCCGACCCCATAGAACAGGCCGAGCACGGCCGGCAGGCCGATCACCCCGAGGGGGAGGGCCCAGGCGAACTCGTCCGCCTCGACGAGGAAGGCCGAGCCGAGCCACCACAGGCCCGCCGTGAGGTATCCGAAGCCCCAGGCCCACCCGATCAGCCCGGCCGTGCGCAGGGTGCGCCACTCGCCCCGGCCGGTCGTGGCCCCGTCGAGGAGCCAGACGGCGGCGCAAAGGGCGACGACGAGGGCCGGCAGGGCGCCGAAGGGCGGCATCGCCAGGGCGCCGAGGGCCCCGGCGCCGTAGGCGAGCACCAGCCTCCGCCAGCCCGCGCTCAGCATCACCCACTGGGCGAGGACGGTGAGGAGGCCCGGCGCCGGCATGGCGTCGGCGTGGCTCCGGTTCATCGGGCGCCGCTCGCGGGCGCTGTCACGAAGCGGGCGCTTCGAAGCCCGAATTGGCGACGGGCGGCGGTAGGGCGAGGGGCACCACGGCCGTGATCCGCGCGTCGCCGCGCTGCAGGCGCAGGCGCTTCACCCGGCGCGGATCGGCATCGAGAACCTCGAAAGCAAGGTCGCCCGGACCGGCGATGAACTCGCCGCGGGAGGGGACACGGCCGGCGAGCGTCACGATGAGGCCGCCGATGGTGTCGATCTCCTCGGCCATCTCGCCCACCGCCGCCACGAGGTCGACGCCGCTCGCTTCCGACACCTCGGCGAGGCCCGCGCGGGCATCGGCGACGAATACGTCGCCCTCGCCCTCGACGCGTTGGACGAGGCGCTCCTCCGACACGTCATGCTCGTCCTCGATGTCGCCCACCACCATCTCGATGAGGTCTTCGATGGAGATGAGCCCGTCGGTGCCGCCGTACTCGTCGATGACGAGGGCCATGTGGGTGCGCGTCGCTTGCATCCGTACCAGGAGGTCGATGGCCGGCATCGACGGGGGCACGAACAGGACCGGCCGCTGGATGCGCGCCGCCGCCAGAGTGACCGAGAGATCGACGTTGCCGAGGTTGAGCGAGCGCAGGGCCTGCGTGCCCCGCCGGGGCCGCGTCGGCGGGGCCTCGTTCTGCGGCTCAATGGGGGTGGCGCCGCCACGCCGCCCGCCCGCTTCGGCACGGGCTGCGATATGATCGACGAAGTCGCGGATGTGGACCATGCCCTTCGGGTCGTCGAGGGTCTCGCCATAGACGGGCAGGCGCGAATGCCCGTCCGCGCGGAACAGCTTGAGCAACTCGCCCAGAGTCGTGTCCATGGAGACGGCGACGATGTCGACACGCGGGATCATCACATCGTCGACCCGCACCTTGTGCAGGCCGAGCACGTTCTTGAGCATGGCCCGTTCGATGGGCGAGAACGCGTTCTCGCCCGAATCCGGCTCGGCCAGCCTGTCCTCGATGTCGTCGCGCAAGGAATCGCGCGGCCGGAGGTGGAACACGTGCAGCAGACGGTCGTACCAGGGCTCCCGGGGGTGAGCCTCACCGTCATTCGCGCTGGGCGCGGCCTGGGCCGCGCCGCGACTTCGATCGTTCGTCATGTCTCTCTGATCTGGAATGGCAGGCGCTGCTGCCGCTCAATCGGCGTAGGGATCGGGCACACCCAGAGTCCCGAGGGCCGCGATTTCGAGGGCCTCCATGGCCTCCGCATCCGCGTCGCCCGTCTCGTGGTCCTGACCGAGGAGGTGGAGGGTGCCATGGACAAGCAGGTGTGCGAGGTGGTGGCTGAGCGGCTTCGACTGCTCGGCACTCTCGCGCAGCATCGTGTCATACGCAAGAACGACATCGCCCAACGGCCGCGCCATTCCCACATGGTGGGGCTGCGGGGGCGCAGGAAACGACAGGACGTTGGTGGGCTTGTCCTTGCCCCGCCACGTCTTGTTCAGGGCCTGCACGGCCGCGTCGGTGGTCAACAGGATGCTGATCTCGACGGCGTCCGCCGGCGCATCCGGCGCGATGGCGAGCCCCGCCGTAACGGCGCGAATCACGAAGTCCTCGAGATCGGGAACCACCGTTTCCCAGCGGTCGTCCTCGACGGCGACGTCGATCTCGGGGGCAGGAATCTCCCGGGGAATGGTCATGCGTTCGGCCGGCGGCGCGGGGTCGGGTTGCGGTCGGACTCATGCTCGCCGTGGGCGGCCGATTCGTAGGCGGTGACGATGCGGCGCACGAGGTCGTGGCGGACCACGTCGACGTCGCGGAAGGTGACGCGGCCGATGCCTTCGACCCCGTCGAGGATGTTGACGGCTTCCACGAGGCCCGAGCGCTGGCCCGGCGGCAGGTCGATCTGGCTCGGATCGCCGGTGACGATCATCCGCGAGTTCTCGCCGAGGCGGGTCAAGAACATCTTCATCTGCATGGAGGTGGTGTTCTGCGCCTCGTCGAGGAGCACCACGGCGTTGGTGAGGGTGCGCCCACGCATGAAGGCCAGCGGTGCGATCTCGATGATGCCCGTCTGCAGACCGCGGTCGACATGGCGCGCTTCCATGAAGTCGTAGAGCGCGTCGTAGATCGGTCGGAGATAGGGGTCGACCTTCTCGCGCATGTCGCCGGGCAGGAACCCGAGGCGCTCGCCGGCCTCGACGGCGGGGCGGGACAGGACGATGCGCTCGACATGGCCCTGCTCCAGCAGGGAGACGGCGTGGCCCACGGCGAGCCAGGTCTTGCCGGTGCCGGCCGGCCCCTCGGCGAAGACGAGTTCGCGGCTGCGCAGGAGCTTGATGTAGGCGTCTTGCGCCGTGTTGCGGGCCCGCACCGCCCCGCGTCGGCGGGTGGCGATCTGGTCGAAGACCGGCCGGTCGGCCTCCGCGCTGACCTCGGCCGCCGGGAACAGGGTCCCCTGCTGCGTCGTCTCCTGGATCGCGCCGTCAACATCGCCGAGCGTCAGGGCGGTGCCGCTCGCCCGCACGCGGGCATACAGGCGCTCGAACACCTTGCGGGCCTTCTCCGCCGCCTCGGGCGATCCCTTGACGACGAGGTGGTTGCCGAGCGCCGTGGCCGTGACGGCGAGGCGCCGCTCAATATGGGCGACATTCTGGTCGTACTGTCCGAACACCAGACTGGCGAGGCGGTTGTCGTCGAAGGTCAGGGAGGCTTCCACGGCTTCGCCGATCTCGCCCAAGCGCGCCGCCGGGCCGCGTCCACGCAACGGGCTGACCCGGCCGATCCCGTCAGATGCTGACACGCACGTTCCCTTCGCTTGTTGGCCGATCGGGCCGGCCCTGTCTGCTCACGCCGCTGCCGCGTCGGCGACGGCCTCACCGAACAGGCTGTTGGAGCCGGCGCGGACGATCCGCACGGGCACCACGGTTCCGATGGTGGATGTGGGCGCGTCGAACTGAACGGGGAGGAGGTGCGGCGTCTTGCCGGCGACCTGACCGGGATGACGCCCGGCCTTCTCGACCAGCACGTCCACGGTCGCGCCGACGAACGACGCGTTGAAGGCGTGCCGCTGTTCGTCGAGGAGCGCTTGGAGCGCCTGAAGGCGGGCCGATTTCACATCCTCCGGCACCGCATCGGCCCACTCCGCCGCCGGGGTCCCGGGGCGCGGGCTGTACTTGAACGAGTAGGCACTGGCGAAGCCGATCTCGGCGACGAGGCGCATCGTCTCCGCGAACTCGGCCTCGGTCTCGCCGGGGAAGCCGACGATGAAGTCCGACGACAGGGCGATGTCGGGTCGGACGGCGCGGACCTCGGCGATGAGGGCGCGGTAGGCGTCCGCCGTGT
Source organism: Methylobacterium adhaesivum (assembly GCF_022179065.1). Lineage (GTDB taxonomy): Bacteria > Pseudomonadota > Alphaproteobacteria > Rhizobiales > Beijerinckiaceae > Methylobacterium > Methylobacterium adhaesivum. The sequence goes on along the minus strand of NZ_BPQD01000002.1, from coordinate 153,895 downwards.
GCTTGCGGTTCATCGCCTTCAGCACCCGGTCGGAGCCCGACTGCACCGGCAGGTGCAGGAACGGCATCAGGGCGGGGATGTCGCCATGCGCCGCCACGAGGTCGGGCGCCATGTCGTTGGGGTGGCTGGTGGTGTAGCGCAGACGCAGGAGGCCCGGTAGGGCCGCGATGGTGCGCATGAGGTCCGGCAGGGTCGCGGCCCCGCCGTCGAGGCCGACGCCATGATAGGCGTTCACGTTCTGGCCGATGAGGGTGATCTCGCGGGCGCCGCCCGCGATCAGCCGTTCCGCTTCGGCGCGGATCGCCGCGACGGAGCGCGAGACCTCCGCGCCCCGGGTGTAGGGCACGACGCAGAAGGCGCAGAACTTGTCGCAGCCCTCCTGCACCGTGAGGAAGGCCGTGACTCCGAGGGTGCGGCGGGTGGGCAGGTGATCGAACTTGTTCTCGACGGGAAATTCCGTGTCGACGACGCGCTTCGTACGCGAACGGGCGAGGAGGTCGGGCAGGCGGTGATAGTTCTGCGGGCCGACCACCACGTCGACGGTGGGCGCCCGGGACAGGATCTCGGCGCCCTCCGCCTGGGCGACGCAGCCCGCGACGACGATGCGGGTCTCCTGGCCGGCCTCGGCGCGTGCGGCTTTGAGGACGCGCAGGCGCCCGAGTTCCGAATAGACCTTATCGGCGGCCTTCTCGCGGATGTGGCAGGTGTTGAGGATGACGACGTCGGCATCCTCCGCCGTGTCCGTCGCGGTGTAGCCCTCGGCGCCGAGCACGTCCGCCATTCGGGTGGCGTCGTAGGCGTTCATCTGGCAGCCGTAGGATTTGACGAAGGCTTTCTTCAACAGTCCGGTCCCGACCCGCATTCGCTCACGCCCTTAGCACGCTTCGCGCGACGCGTCGCGACCCCCGGCCCGTCGCCATCGCCTCACAGGGCGGGGACTCCGGAGGCTGTCTCGGCCGGTGCCGCGTCGGGCCTTTGATGGGCGCCGTCCCAGACTTCACCCTTCGGCGAGCGGCCGGTGACGGCCCGTTGCAGGGCCTCACGGACGGAGGCTTCCGCGAGCGCGGTCGCGCGCTTGCGGTCGGTGCCGGCCTCGAAGGCGATGGGGGCGCCCCAGACCACGTGCACGTCGATGGGGCCGTTCTCGAAGAACTCGGCGAGGTGGGGGGCGAGCTCCATGTCGCCATACCAGGCCACGCCCGGCCGCTCGGAGCGCACCAGGGGCAGGCCATTGCGGCGCGGATAGGTGAGTGCCAGGGGTTGAAGCCGGATGCGCTCGGGACCGCCGGACGACCCGTCGATGGCCGCGCGCGCGGCCCCCACCAGGGAGGAGCGGAACGGAAGCAGGCGGGTGCCGTCCCCCGTGGTGCCTTCCGCGAACAGCACGATGAGGTCGCCGGCGGCCAGCCGGTCGGCGACGGTGGCGTTCACGGCGGCCGTCGCCGTGCGCCGGGTGCGGTCGATGAACACCGTGCGCTGGAGGCGCGCCAGGGTGCCGACGACGGGCCAGCCGGCGATCTCGGATTTCGCCACGAAGGAGAGGGGGCGCAGGGACCCGAGGACGAGGATGTCGAGCCAGGACACATGGTTGGCGAGCACCAGGGCCGCCTCGCCGGGGGCCGGCGGGGTACCGCTCTGGGTCACGCGCACGCCGAACAGGTGCAGGAAGACGCGGTGGAACCGCGTCGGCAGATGTCCGGCCAAGCGCCCGCGCCCGTAGCGGAGGCTGAGCGCATGCGGCCCGACCATCGCCCCGAAGGCGAGGGCGCACAGCACAAGGCGCAGAACCGTCCCGAAGCGCGTCATCCGGCCGCCCGGTGCCTCACGCCAGCTCGGCCGTCATGGTGAGGGCGGTGGCCCGGCTGCCGTCGGCACGGGCGTAGTAGCCCGTACGCTCCCCGACCTGCCGGAAGCCGTGGCGGGCATAGAGCTTCAGGGCCGGCGTGTTGCCCTCGTCGACCTCGAGATGGACCCGCCGCACGCCCGACAGGGTGAGATGGGCGAGATGATCGGCGACGAGCTGCCGACTCAGGCCGTTCCCCCGCAGGCTCGGGGACAGGACCACCGTGAGGATCTCGGCCTCGTCCGCCACGCGGCGCGAGAGCACGAACCCCTGGATGGCGCCGCCCTTCCACAGGGCATGGGCTTCCGTGGAGCGCTCGCACAGCATGCGCTCGAATTCGTGGGCGTCCCAGGGGCGGGCGAAGGCGGTGGCGTGGAGGCGGGCGAGGACGCGGGCCTGACCCGAATCGCGCAAGACCGCCACGTAGGGCGCGCCGCCCCAGCCTTCCCACCACGCGGACCAGAGTTCGAAGGGCCAGAACGGGGCCAGCGGTCGCGTCATCGGCGGGCGAGCCTCGCGTGATCCTGGGGCTGCGCATCGGGGCCGCGCAGGTAGAGGGGCCGGGCCAGCGCCTGGGCCGGATCGGCCAGCATGCCGAGGGAGGCGACCCAGGCGATGTCGGATGCGCCGGTGCCGGCGAGGTGCACGTCGAGGCCGCGCGCCTTCAACAGGGCGGCAAGGGCCGGGACGCCGGAGCCGACGAGGGTCACCTGGCCATCCAGAAGGGCGGCGGCCTCCTCAAGGGGCATCAGGCTCGGGGGCACCACGATCCCGTCGGCCATGCTCATGGCCTGGAGGTAGATGGCGCCGTGGCGGGCATCGATGGCGGCGACGATGAGGCCCGCGCCGCCGAGTGCCAGCAGCGGGGCCAGGAGGGCCGACAGCGTGGTGACGCCGACCACGGGAATCGCGGCGGCGAGGCCGATGGCGCGGGCCGCCGACAACCCGACGCGCAGGCCGGTGTAGCTGCCCGGCCCCACGGTGACGGCGACGCGGTCGATGGCCTCGAACCCACCGTCGACGCGGGCGACCACGCGCTCGATCATGGGCAGCAGGGCTTCGGCATGGCCGCGCCCGAGGATCATCGACTCATGGGCGAGCAGATCGTCGGATGCGTCCGTCGCGATGCAGACGGAGCAGGCGTCGAGCGCCGTATCGATGGCCAGGATACGCAACGTCACTCCCGAACTGCCCGGCGTCCGGAAGCCCAATGTCCTCCCGCCGGGGCCGCGATGGTAGGACAAAAACGGCCGCCCCGTGAGAGCGGGGCGGCCGTTTCCGTTGGATTCACGCGGCAGTGTTGCCGCTTTGCGCCGGCGCGGCGGTCGCTCAGATCGCCTGGACCTCGCGGATTTCCGGCAGGAAGTGGCGGAATAGGTTCTGCACGCCGTGGCGCAGGGTGGCGGTGGAGGAGGGGCATCCCGAGCAGGCGCCCTTCATCTCGAGGTAGACCACCCCCTCCTTGTAGCCCCGGAAGGTGATGTCGCCGCCGTCGCCCGCCACCGCCGGGCGCACGCGGGTCTCGAGCAGGTCCTTGATCGTCACCACCGTCTCGGCGTCGGCGGGATCGAAGAATTCTTCCGCGTCGTCGTCCCCCGCGCTCGTGCCCTCGGCGAGCACGGGGGCGCCGGACTGAAAGTGCTCCATGATGGCGCCGAGGATGGCGGGCTTCACCTGCGGCCACAGGTTCTCGTCCTCGGCCTTGGTGACGGAGATGAAGTCGTGGCCGAGATAGACCCCGGCGACGCCCGGCACGTCGAACAGGCGCTGCGCCAGGGGCGAGCGGGCGGCGGCCTCGGCATCGCGCGCCTCGAACGTGCCCTGATCGAGCACCACTCGGCCGGGCAGGAACTTCAGGGTGGCGGGATTCGGGGTGGCTTCGGTCTGGATGAACATGGGTTGGAGATCCTCGTCCGCTGCGCCGGTTCAAGGCCGGCCGGGAGTGGTGCCGCATTCCTGCGGCATCCCTCTCCATGTGGACCGCGCGGAGGGTTTTCTCAACCGGGCTTCGAGGCTGCCGCCTCGCCGGAACGCAATATCGGGTACCCGATATTGGACAAGCGAAGCCCTCTCGTGTATGGCCCGCGGCAACTCAAAACAGGATGCCGAAATCCTGACGCACGCGGTCCCATCCGGGGATCGTCGGGCGCGCACCGGCAGGACATGACCATGAACATCATTCAACAGCTCGAGCAGGAGCAGATCGCTGCGCTCGGCAAGACCATCCCCGATTTCCAGCCCGGCGACACGGTGATCGTGAACGTCAAGGTGAAGGAAGGCGAGCGCACTCGCGTTCAGGCCTACGAGGGTGTGGTGATCGCCCGCTCCGGCGGCAGCATCAACGAGAACTTCACCGTCCGTAAGATTTCCTACGGCGAGGGCGTCGAGCGCGTGTTCCCGCTCTATGGGCCGCTGATCGATTCCATCGTCGTCGTGCGCCGCGGCAAGGTCCGTCGCGCCAAGCTGTACTACCTGCGCGATCGTCGCGGTAAGTCCGCCCGTATCGTCGAGCGCGCCGACCGCCCGGCCGAGAAGGCCGCCAAGGCCGACGCTTCGAAGGCGAACAAGGACGCCCGCAAGGCCGAGAAGGCTGCGAAGTCCGCCGCGAAGACCGCCGCCGAGTAAGTTTCTTCGTCCCTGGACGAACGGGAAAGGCCGGGCTGATGCCCGGCCTTTTTTGTTTTAGGCTGACACACTCAAAACGAGTGCGGCTGATCGGGTCTGGATTCGGACCGGACGAAGCGCAGGTCCCCTCTCCTGCAAGGAGAGGGACAGGGTGAGGTGCGTAAACTCTCCGGATAGGTCACACACCTCACCCCAAACCTCTCCCTCCAGGAAAGGGCGCTCGTCGCGACTTTTCGATCCCGGATAATCAGCCGGAAGCGGTATCAGTCGATCCGCGCCGTGACCTCGATCTCGACCTTCATCTCGGGGCGCAGCAGTCCCGCGACGATGACGATGGTCGCCGCCGGTCGGCTCGTCGCAAGAATGCGACTGCAGACGCTCAGGATCGCCTCCGCGTCCGCCCGGTCGGTGACGTAGTAGGTCGCCCGGACGATCTCCTCGACCGATGTGCCGGCTTCCTGAAGGACGCCCGCGATGGTGCGCCAGCACGCCTCCGTCTGGGCCCCGGCCGAATCCGGAAGGCTCATGGTGGCGTAATCGTACCCGGTGGTGCCTGCGACGAAGACGAACCCGTCCTGCACCACGGCACGGGAATAGCCGCAGGCTGCCTCGAACGGCGAACCCGACGAGATCAGGCGTCGTCCGCTCATCCCCGCTGCAACGCCTGGAGCACCTTCGCGCCGGGGCGCCCGGTCACCGGCATGCCCAGGCTGCGCTCGATCTCCTTGATGGCGTCGCGGGTCTTGGCGCCGACCTTGCCGTCGGGCTCGCCGACGTCGTAGCCGCGGGCGGCGAGACGGGTCTGGAGATCGCGGCGCTCGGCGCGCGACAGGGGCGGATCGTCGGTGGGCCATTCGGCCTGGATGCCGGCCCGGCCCCGAAGCCGGTCTGAGAGGACCGCGATGGCAAGGCCGTAGGATTCGGCGGCGTTGTAGGAGTAGAGGGCGTCGAAGTTCTTCGTCACCGCGAAGGCCGGCCCGTCGACGCCGGCGGGTATCAGGATGCCGATGGGCGCGTCGCCATTGAGCGGCCGGCCGTCGACGCGGGTGACGCCCATGGCGGTCCAATGCGAGGGGGCATGGCGGTTCTTGCGCCCGGCGGCGGCGGCGTTGAAGCCGCGCGGCAGGCGCACCTCGTAGCCCCAGGGCTGCCCATTTTGCCATTTCGCCACGCGCAGGAAGTTCGCCGTCGAGGCCACGGCATCGGGGACCGAATCGACGAGGTCGCGGCGTCCGTCGCCGTCGCCGTCGACGGCGAGGCGCTGGTAGGTGGTGGGCATGAACTGGGTCTGGCCGAAGGCGCCGGCCCAGGAGCCGTTGAGGCGCGACGGATCGATGTCGCCGCGCTCGATGATCTTCAGGGTGGCCATCAGCTCGCCCTTGAAGAAATCCTTGCGGCGGTGATTCGCGCAGATCAGAGTCGCGAAGGACTGGACCAGGGGCATCTTGCCGAGGTTCTTGCCGAAGTTCGATTCGACGCCCCACACGGCCGCGATGGTGTGGCGGTCGACGCCGTAGCGGCTCTCCGCGTTGGCGAGGGCCTGTGCGTGCTGGCGCATGGCCGCCTTGCCGTCCTCGACACGCTCCTCGTCGACCAGGGCCGCCATGTAGTCCCAGATCGGCGTCTTGAACTCAGGCTGGGCCTGGGCGAGTTCGAGCACTTTGGGATCATACTGGATGCCGTTCGTCGCGGCGCGGAACGTCTGGGCGGAGATGCCCTGCGCGGCGGCCTGGGCCTGCAGCCCGGCAAGGCAGTCCTGGAAATCGGCCCGGGCCGCCGGGGCGGCGGCGGCCCCCGCGAGGCAAAATAGGGCGGTGAGCGTCGCGCGCGGCGTCATGGGCGGTCTCCGGAGCGGGGGCGGGTCACCCCAATCTTAAGGCGTGCTCAAGGTAAACGAACCATGTGCACGTCCTATCTCCGCATCCCACCCGAAACCCGAATCTTTCGTGAACCCTGGAGCGTCGCGGTGCTCGCTCAGACCCAGCCGCGTTGCGCGAGCTTGGCCTCGTAGGCGTCGATGGCCGGGGCTCGCTTCAGGGTCAGGCCGATCTCGTCGAGGCCGTTGAGAAGGCTCTCCTTGCGGCCGGAATCGATGTCGAAATGGAGGGTGCCGCCGTCCGGCCCCTTGATGGTCTGTGCTTCGAGATCGACGGACAGGGTGGCGTTGGCGCCGCGCTCGGCATCCTCGAACAGCTTTTCGAGGTCTTCGGGCGAAACCGTGATCGCCAGGATGCCGTTCTTGGCGCAATTGTTGAAGAAGATATCGGCAAAGCTCGTGGAGATCACGCAGCGGATGCCGAAATCCGTCAGCGCCCACGGCGCATGCTCGCGCGACGAGCCGCAGCCGAAATTGTCGCCGACCACGAGGATCTTGGCGTTGCGATAGGCGGGCTGGTTGAGGACGAAATCAGGGTTCTCGGAGCCGTCGTCGCGATAGCGCATCTCGGAGAACAGACCCTTGCCGAGGCCCGTGCGCTTGATGGTCTTGAGGTACTGCTTGGGGATGATGCGGTCGGTGTCGACGTTGACGATCCGCATGGGCGCCGCGACGCCCTCCAGGGTGGTGAATTTTTCCATTGCTCGGGCGCCGTCCGGTGCGAGTCTGTGTCGGAGGGCTGTCTATCAGCGTGTGCGCCGCCCCGAAACCGGCTGCCGATGCGTCTCGCGAACGTCGTCGCCCTGGCCTATGCTGATTCGACAGGACCGACCGGGACGAGCCGATGACCGACACCGCCAACCAGTTCAAGAAAGCGCCGAAACGCAAGAAGGAGAAGACCCGCTCCGTCCAGGTCTCGCCCGAGATGCGGCAGGCCTACGCCGATCTCATCAAGCAGAAGGAGGAGCGGGAGGATTACGCGAAACACCTGCCCTCGAACGACAAGGGCAGGTGAGTTCTCAGTCCGCGTTCTCGAAGATCAGCCCTTCCGGCCGGCCTCGACGACGTCCTCGACCGTCCGCAGGCCGGGGCGCGGGGAATTGACGAGGCAGGCCATGTTGCCCGGCGCGTGCTGGTTCTTCCACATCTTGGTGTGGGCCTGGGGAATTTTGTCCCAGGGGAAGACCTCGCTCATGCACGGGTCGATCTTCTGATCGAGGATGAACTGGTTGGCGGCGGACGCCTGCTTAAGGTGGGCGAAGTGCGAACCCTGGATGCGCTTCTGGCGCATCCAGACGTAGCGGGCGTCGAAGGTGATGTTGAAGCCGGTGGTACCGGCGCAGAACACGATCATGCCGCCGCGCTTGGCCACCAGGGTCGAGACCGGGAAGGTCGACTCGCCCGGATGCTCGAACACGATGTCGACGTCATTGCCCTTGCCGGTGATATCCCAGATCGCCTTACCGAACTTCCGGGCCTCCTTGAGCCAGGTGTTGTATTCGGGGCTGTTCACCTTCGGCAGCTGGCCCCAGCAGTCGAAGTCCTTGCGGTTGATGACGCCCTTGGCGCCCAGGCTCATGACGTAGTCGCGCTTCGAATCGTCCGAGATCACCGCGATGGCGTTGGCCCCCGAGGCCGCGCAGAGCTGCACGGCGAACACGCCGAGGCCGCCCGAGGCGCCCCAGACGAGGACGTTCTGGCCCGGGCGCACGGTGTGGGGCGCGTGGCCGAACAGCATGCGGTAGGCGGTGGCGAGGGTGAGGGTGTAGCAGGCCGCCTCTTCCCAGGTCAGGTGCTGGGGGCGGACCATGAGCTGGCGCGACTGCACCCGGCAGAACTGGGCGAAGGAGCCGTCTCCGGTCTCGTAGCCCCAGATCCGCTGGGACGGCGAGAACATCGGGTCGCCGCCGTTGCACTCCTCGTCGTCGCCGTCGTCGCGGTTGCAGTGGACGATGACCTCGTCACCGACCTTCCAGCGCTTCACCTTGGCGCCGACCTTCCAGACGATGCCCGAGGCGTCGGAGCCGGCGATGTGGTACTCGCCCTTGTGCACGTCGAAGGGCGAGATCGGCTCGCCGAGGCCGGCCCACACGCCGTTGTAGTTCACGCCGGCGGCCATGACGTAGACGAGCACTTCGTCGTCGCCGATGTCCCACACCGGCAGAACCTCGAGCTGGTGAGACTCCTCCGGCGGCCCATGGCGTTCGCGGCGGATCGCCCACGCATACATCTTGGCCGGCACGTGACCGAGGGGCGGAACCTCGCCCATCTCGTACAGATCCTTGAGTTCGGTCGTGCTCGACGCAGCACTCGCGGCCATTGGGCTCTCCCTAAGTTGTTCTGAGGGCCCCTATATCGGCGAACCTGGACCGCTCCAAGGCCCCACAAAGGTCATAGGGGCGCCGCGCTTGGGGACGAACTGGGGCATCCGCCCGACACGCAATCCGTATTCAATATTCGAACTGCGGATCCATCGCGTCGGAGGAGCCGAAATCGTAGCATTATCAGTATTTTAGACGCGAAAGGGTTGGTCGGGGCCATGCAAGGGTCTTCAATTCCCTTGCGCCACCTTTGTAGAATTTTTCCAAGGCTTTGCGTGCCAACGCCGCCGCCGTGAACCTTCGGCCAGATGACGGGCACGCCGCGCTTGGTTAGGGTGCCGCCGATCATGCGCAGGCAGCGCGGCACAGCATTCAACGGAGTCGAGTGGAATGAGCGCGAACGCGACCGTCGCCGAGGTCAAGCGCGACAAGCCCTGGATCATCCGGACCTATGCCGGGCATTCCAACGCCAAGGAATCGAACGCACTCTATCGCGGCAACCTCGCCAAGGGCCAGACCGGCCTCTCGGTGGCCTTCGATCTGCCGACGCAGACGGGCTACGACCCTGACCACGAGCTGGCGCGCGGCGAGGTCGGCAAGGTCGGCGTCTCCATCGCGCATTTAGGCGACATGCGGACCCTATTCGACCAGATTCCGCTGCAGCAGATGAACACCTCGATGACCATCAACGCCACGGCGCCGTGGCTGTTGTCGCTCTACCTCGCCGTGGCCGAAGAGCAGGGCGCGCCGTTCGCGGGGCTGCAGGGCACGACGCAGAACGACATCATCAAGGAATACCTGTCGCGCGGCACCTATGTGTTCCCGCCGGCGCCGAGCCTGCGGCTGACCAAGGACGTGATCCTGTTCACCACCAAGGCAGTGCCGAAGTGGAACCCGATGAACGTCTGCTCCTACCACCTGCAGGAGGCCGGAGCGACGCCGGTGCAGGAGCTGTCCTACGCGCTCGCCATCGCCATCGCGGTCCTCGACACCGTGCGCGACGACCCCGATTTCGACGAGGCGAGCTTCGCCGACGTGTTCAGCCGCATCTCGTTCTTCGTGAACGCCGGCATGCGGTTCGTCACCGAGATCTGCAAGATGCGCGCATTCTCCGAACTCTGGGATGAGATCGCCCAGGAGCGCTACGGCATCACCGACCCGAAGAAGCGCATTTTTCGCTATGGCGTTCAGGTGAACAGCCTCGGCCTCACCGAGCAGCAGCCCGAGAACAACGTCCATCGCATCCTCATCGAGATGCTGGCCGTCACCCTGTCGAAGCGGGCGCGGGCCCGCGCCGTGCAGCTGCCGGCCTGGAACGAGGCACTCGGCCTGCCGCGCCCCTGGGACCAGCAATGGTCCATGCGCATGCAGCAGATCCTCGCCTTCGAGACCGATCTCCTCGAATACGACGACATCTTCGACGGTTCGACGGTGATCGACGCCAAGGTCGAGTCTCTCAAGGCCGAGACCCGCAAGGCGCTCGAAGAGATCGGCGGCATCGGCGGGGCGGTGGCGGCCGTCGAGACCGGCGCCCTGAAGCGGGCCCTGGTCGAATCCAACGCCAAGCGTATCTCGGCCATCGAGGCCGGCGATCAGGTCGTGGTCGGCGTCAACAAGTTCCAGGCCGGCGAGCCCTCGCCGCTCACCGCCGGGGAGGGCGCGATCTTCACCGTCTCCGAGACCGTCGAGATGGAGGCCGAGCAGCGCATCCGCGCCTGGCGGTCGCAGCGGGATAGCGAGGCCGTCGAGAAGGCGCTCGCCGATCTCGAAGCAGCGGCGCGCTCGGGCGCCAACATCATGCCGGTCTCCATCGCCGCGGCCAAAGCCGGCGTCACCACGGGCGAGTGGGGCGGTCGCCTGCGCGAGGTGTTCGGCGAGTACCGCGCCCCCACGGGCGTGACCCTGGAGACCGTGTCGTCGGGCGCGGCCGAGGAGGCCAAGCTTCTCATCGCCGATCTCGGGGAGCGCCTCGGCGAGACCCCGAAGCTCGTGGTCGGCAAGCCCGGCCTCGACGGACATTCCAACGGCGCCGAGCAGATCGCCCTGCGGGCCCGCGATGTCGGCTTCGATGTGACCTACGACGGTATTCGCCAGACCCCGGCCGAGATCGTCGCCAAGGCGAAGGAGACCGGCGCCCACGTTGTCGGTCTGTCGATCCTGTCGGGATCGCATGTGCCGCTCGTGCGCGACGTGAAGGCGAAGATGCGCGAGGCCGGCCTCGACCATATCCCCGTGGTGGTGGGCGGCATCATCTCGCCCGACGACGAACTCGTCTTGAAGAACATGGGCGTCACGGCGGTCTACACACCGAAGGACTACGTCCTCGACACCATCATGATCGGCCTCGCCAAGGTGGTGAACCGGGCGCTGGACAAGCAGGCCGCCGACAAGGCGGACGGCATCGGCCAGGGGCGCAAGGCCGAACAGGTGTTCTGAGGGGCCTTCCGCCTCTAGGGCACCCTAAGTCCGGGGATTCCGAAGGGATCATCCCTTCGGCGGGTGTCGGGCCGAGCCCGACATGTCCCCGGGCTCGGCCTTTCTAGATTCGAGACGTCTCGGGGAATATCTCGCGTATCACGGACCCGTCATGCTCCTCGCGCCGCTCGTCGCCATCCCCTTCGCCGCCGGGGTGAGCGCCGGGCTGATCCTTGCCCTGCGCCCGCTGCTCCAGCGTTATGCCCTGGCCCGGCCCAATGCCCGCTCCAGCCATACGGTGCCGACGCCGCAGGGCGGCGGCATCGCCGTAGTGGGGGCGGTGCTCGCGGGCGTCGGCACGGTGCTGGCCATGCGCGGGGCGGGGTACGAAGCCCTGGAGGCGCTGATCCTCGCCCATGCGGTCCTCGCCCTCACGGTCCTCGGGGCGGTGGACGATCTCAGGCCCCTGCCGGCCTCCCTGCGCCTCGGCGTGCAGACCCTCGTGGTCGCCGCCCTGGTGTTCGCGGTCGGAGGCCGCCTGACGCCGGGCCTGCCCCTCGCCGTGGAGCGCGCCCTCGCGATCCTCGCCGGGGTCTGGTTCGTCAACCTCGTAAACTTCATGGACGGGCTCGACTGGATGAGCGTGGCTGAGTTCGTGCCCGTCACCGCCGCCCTCGTCCTCCTCGGCGCGGCCGGCGGCCTGGCGTTCCTGCCCATGCTGGTCGCGGCAGCGCTGCTGGGAGCGCTACTCGGCTTCGCGCCGTTCAACCGCCCCGTGGCCAAGCTGTTTCTTGGCGATGTCGGCTCCCTTCCCATCGGGCTCCTCGGCGCCTGGCTGCTCTACCGCCTCGCCGTCGAGGGGGGGCTGGCCGCCGCCCTCCTGCTACCGCTGTACTACCTCGCCGACGCGACCCTGACCCTGCTCCGCAGGGCCGTACGGCGCGAGCCGGTGTGGCAGGCCCATCGCTCACATTTCTACCAGCGCGCCACCGACAACGGCTTCTCGGTGCTCGCCGTGGTCCGCCGGGTCTTCGTCCTCAACACGACCCTCGCGGTCCTCGCCGGCGCGACCTTGCTTTGGCCGTCCTGGCCCGTCACCGTCCTCGCCTGCGGGGCGGGGGGCGCCCTGGTGGCGGGCATTCTGCGCGCCTTCGCCCGGCCCCGCGCCATCGCCTGAGGAGGGACACGTGAGCGGACAGCTCGTCGCGTTGACGGGGGCCACGGGCTTCATCGGCCGCCACCTCCTCCAGGCCCTCTCGGCCAGGGGATACCGCGTGCGGGTCCTTCTGCGCCGGCCCGTCGCCGTGCCGGAGGGCGCCAGCGGCGCCGTTGTGGGGGATCTCAGCCGGCCGATGAACATGGCGGCGGCCCTCGCCGGGGTCGACGCCATCGTGCATTCGGCGGGCCTCGCCCATGCCATGTCGGGCACCCCCGAAGACGATTACCGGGCCTCCAATACAGAGGCCACGCGCAACCTCGCCGAATGCGCCGCCCGGGCGCGGGTGCGCCGGTTCGTGTTCCTGTCCTCGATCCGCGCCCAGACGGGGCCGGACGCTGCCGGCATCGTGCGCGAAACCGACCCGGCCGAACCGACGGACGCCTACGGCCGCTCGAAGCTCGCGGCCGAGGAAGCGCTCGCCGAGGTCGGCCTGGATTGGGTGGCCCTGCGGCCCGTCCTCGTCTACGGCGCGGGGGTCAAGGGCAACATGGCGGCCCTCCTGCGCCTCGCGCGCGCGCCCTATCCGCTCCCCCTCGGGCGGTTCGTTGCGCGCCGTTCGCTCGTGTCCGTGGACAGTCTCGCGGGCGCCGTTGCCACGGCGCTCGCGGCCCCCGCGCCCATCGGCCGGGCCCTCGTGGTGGCCGAGCCTGACCCCCTGAACCTGCCGGAGATGGTCGGTGCCCTGCGCCAGGGTCTCGGCCGGCGCGCGGGGCTCGTCGCCGTGCCGCCCGGCCTCATCGGCCTCGCCTGCCGCCTTGCGGGGCGGGAGGAAGCCTATGCCCGCCTCTCCACCAGCCTCGTCGCCGAGGCCGATGGGCTCGCGGCCCTCGGATGGCACCCTGAGAGGACGACGCGGGACGGTCTCGCGGCGTTCGCCCGGATGGAGCCGGCATGAGAAAGGGCCCGGCGTCTTGCGCCGGGCCCTCGAACGTCACTGAGCTGGTTGGTTTTAGCGGCGGACGTCGATCACGTCGCCGGAGCGGCTGTCGATGACCACGGAGATGTCGTCGCCGCGCCGGTCGGAGCCGCGCACGATCATCCGGGGGCCGCGCCGGTCCACACCGTCGACATCGACGAGACCTTCGCGCCGCGCGATCCGGGCAGCCTCGCCACGGGTCAGCTCGCTGCGCGGCGGGCCACGGTCGTCGTATCCGCGCCGATAGCCCGGATCCACCTGAACGCCACCCGGTCCGATGGAGATGCCCTGCGCGAAGGCGGGCGCGGCGGCGAGACCGAGGGCGACGGCGAACACGCCGCCGGCCAGGAGCTTCGAAACACTCTGCAAGATATTCTCCTCGGATCGTCCAGCCGATCCGGATGAATCCGGCCGGCTTCTCACCTGACTTCGGGTCTGCGCCTCAATGAGGAAGCGCGGCCGTTGGTTCCAGCACGTTGCGTGGGGAGCCAACAGAAATCACGAGGTCGGGTTCCGGTGTCGGCGCGGACGGCCGGTTGCGGAAATCAGGGATCGCCTCACCGAACACCGTTTCCGCCGCCTCGCGGTCGTGAGCCGCCACAGCCGCGTGCAGGCGTGCGACCCAGCCGTCGAGGACGGTGCGGTCGGCAAAGACCGGGCGCGCCGCCATCACCCCGTCGATGCCGTCGAGGGCGACGCGCGGCTCCTCGCGGGCGAACAGGATCTCGTTCAAGCGCTCGCCCGGCCGTGAACCCGTATGAACGATCTCGATGTCGACCCCCGGCTCGAAGCCGGCCAGCCGGATCATCCGCTCGGCGAGATCGCCGATGCGCACGGGCTGGCCCATCTTGAGGACGTAGACCGCCGCGCGCTGGTCCGCCCCGTCGACGCGCGGAGCGACCCGCGCCTCGCGGTCAGCATGCGAGGCGGCGGTGAGCACGAGGTCGGCGGCCTCCCGTACGGTCATGAAGTAGCGCACCATCGCCGGGTCGGTGACGGTGACCGGCCCGCCCCGGGCGATCTGCGCCTTGAACACCGGCACGACGGAGCCGACGGAGCCGAGCACGTTGCCGAAGCGCACGGCGATGAGCCGCGTCGCCGTCGCGCCGGGCTCGCATCCCTGCGCGGCATCGTGGGCCTGCGCCACCATCTCGGCGAAGCGCTTGGTGGCGCCGAGCTGCGATACCGGCTCGATGGCCTTGTCGGTGGAGATCATCACCAGGGCGCGGGCGTGCACGGCCAGGGTGGCCTCCGCGACGTTGATGGAGCCGAAGACGTTGGTCTTGATGCCCTCTGTCCAGTCGCGCTCGAGGAAGGGCACCTGCTTGAGGGCGGCGGCGTGGAACACGTAAGTCGGCCGGAACTCGGCGAAGACGGCGTTGAGTCGGTCGGCGTCACGGATGTCGGCCAGCACGCCCGTGACCCGGGCCTCGGCGAGATCGGGCCGGCTGAGGATGCCGTGGAGCGCCGGCTCCGAACTCTCCACCACCAGCACGGCGGAGGCGCCGAAGGCCACGGCTCGGGCGCAGATCTCCGAGCCGATGGAGCCGCCGCCGCCCGTCACGATCACCCGCGCCCCGGTGAGCAGACGCTCCAGGCGCGGCCGGTCGATGGCAACGGTGGGGCGCAGGAGCAGGTCCTCGATTTCCAGGGGTGCGAGGCCGGCGTCCCGCATGTTCTCGCCCAGACTCGTGACCCGCGACAGGGGTAGGCCGAGGCGGCGGGCGCGGGCGATGAGGTCGTCGGGCTCGGCCTCCGGCGCCAGGGCGCTCGGCACGGCGACGAGGCGGCGCACGGGCGTACCGTCGCGGGCGAGGTCCGCCACCACCCGCTCGAGGTCGGCGAAGGCGCCGAGCACGGGCACGCCGCGCATGGTCTGCCCGGTCTCGTCGGAGCGGGGGGACAGGATGCCCTTGGGGGCGAGGCGGCCAATGGTGCCGGATTCGATGGCCCGGACGAGGATCTCGATGTCGGTCCCGCGCCCGAGCAGAAGCGTCGGGGTGGTGGCCGCGCGAGCCTGGCTCTGCCGCGAGCGGGCATATTTGAGATAGCGGAATGCGAGGCGCGGGCCGCCGAGCAGGAAGATCTGCAGGACCCAATAGAGGCCGATGGCGATCTTTCCGAAGAAGTAGAACCCGTACATCGTCGTGGAGACGAGGACGTAGTCTATGACGAGGAGCGTCAGGGCAAGCACGCTCGCCGCCCGGACGATGCCGGCGAGATCCGGCAGGGACGCGAAGCGCCACTTCGTCCGGTAGAGCTTGAACCGGGTGTAGACGAACCCGGCAAACACCACGAAGGGGGGCAGCAGCAGGGGCAGCGCGTGCAGCCGTTCGGCGAGGAACTCGCCGTTGAAGCGGAAGACGAAGGTGAGGATCACGGCCAGGGCGGTCGCCACGCAATCGTGGACCACCATCACCGCGTTCTTGTAGGTGCGCTGCTGCATGAACTCCGGCCCATACGGGCTCCGGCCGAGGCGCGGTATCGGCGCCGCGCCCCTTCCTGTCAACGCGGTGTCAGGAGGCGGGACGGATCGCCCGCAGGACCGCGTCGTCTGTCTCGTCGATGTCGGGGGCGTCGATATGGCGAAACCGGGCCTGGATCAGGCCGAAGGCGCCGAAGGCGAAATGGCCCGCCGCCACGATCGCGAGCAGCACCCAGCCGTAGGGCTGTGCCCGCAGGGCCGCGAAGGCACCGGCTAGGCCCTTCACTTCCGATGAGGCCTGGTGCCAGGCGGCGGCGAGAAAGAACCCGCCGATGATGAGGAAGGCGATGCCGCGGGCGCCGTAGCCGAACTGTCCCACGGGCTTCGCCCATCGGCACTGGTCGGGCCCGAGCTTCAACCGGTCGGTGACCTTGCCGGTGGCGGCCTTGACGAGGAAGGCGACGCCGCCGGCCATGATGCCGAGACCGATGAACGCCACGAGCCAGAGGCCGAAGGGCTTCGCCAGGAGCCACGCGGTCCAGTCCTGCATCCCGTCGCCGCTTCGTGCGCGACCGAGGCCGAGGGCGAGACTGCCGGCGGTGATGGCCAGACCCGTATAGATCGCGGCACTTCCGATATGGGCGGCGCGCACGACGAGTCCCTTCGCCGAGGTGCCGCGCCGGTCGGCGTCGGTCAGTCCCTCGACGAACCGCCACAGGGCGAAGCCGAGGAGGCCCACCGCGATGAATCCGACGAGAACGGGGCCGAACGGTCCGGCCAGGACCCAGCGGATGGCGCTCTCGCTGTCGTCGGCCCGCCCGCCGCGCCCGAGGGCGGCCAGCAGGGCGAGGCCACCGACGACGCAGTAGACGATGCCGCGGGCACCGTAGCCGAAACGGGCGAGGCGTTCGATGACGTTACGGCCGAGGCTGTGCACGGGAATCCTTGTGGCTGCGCCGAGGGTCACCCGACCGAACGCGCCACCTTGCCGGAGAGTGCCACGTAGAATCCGAGACCGTCGCCGGCCGGCAACGTCTGGAGGCGCTCTACCAGCCCCTTGCGCTTGGCGTCGAGGAGCAGCCGTCCGGTGGGCTGGAACAGGGTCTCGCCCCCGCCCTCGGGCGGCGGGTCGAGGCGAATCGCCACCGTCTTGCCTTTACCGAATCGGCTCCGTTCCAGCATGTCGTTCAGGGATGCTTCGGCCGTCAGCCGGTTGGAGCCGCGCAGATCGAGCACAGATTCGGCGTCGGTGACGCCGAGGGACCCACGAAGCTTGTCGGCGTAGAAATCTTCGAAGTGAGGCAAGGGCGAAACCTCGGGTGGGCGAGCCGGGCGGCACGCGACGCCGGACCGGGAAATCCGGGCGGGGATGGCGCCGCGATCCTGAACGGTTCGGCCGCCTTCGTCCAGGCATCGGCGAGGGCGCGCCGATGGGATTCGCAGGGGTGCTTCAGAGGATGCGGCGGTCGAGGCGTAGGATCCGGCATGGGGCGCCGGCAGGGGTGGCCGGGGCGTGCGGGGCCCGGATCAGCAGCGCCTCGGCCTGGCCGAGGACGGAGAGCATGGACGAGTCCTGCCGGTTCTCCGGATGGACCACGGGCAGGCGGTCCGGGGCCGTGTCGAGCCGGGCGCGCAGGTAATCCTGGCGGCCGTCATTGGCCGGCATGGCGTGGCCGAGGGTGGCGGGTTCACTGCGGTCCTCGCCGGCGCGGGGATCGCCCAGCAGGGCCCGGATCGCCGGCACCACGAAGAGCAGGCCGCAGACGATGGAGGATACGGGATTGCCGGGCAGACCGATCACCGTGGTGGCCCCGAGGCGCCCGTGCATGAGGGGCTTGCCCGGGCGCAGGGCCACGCGCCAGAACCCGAGTTCCAACCCCTGGCGGGTGAGGGCCGATTGCACGAGGTCGTGGTCGCCAACGGAAGCGCCGCCGAGGGTGACGAGGATGTCGGCGCGGGCCGCGACCGCGCGGGTCAGCGCCTCTTCCAGGGCCTCGAGGGTGTCGCCGACGATGCCGAGATCCATGGTCTCGGCTCCGGCCTCTCGGGCGAGGGCCGCGACCGCGAGGGCATTGGACGCGACGATCTGGTCCCAGCGGGCGGGCTCGCCCGGCGCCACGAGTTCGTCGCCCGTGGCGAGGATCGCCACACGCGGGCGCCGCCGCACCGCGAGCCGGGCATGGCCAGCGGCGGCGGCGAGCGCCGTGCGGCGCGCGTCGAGGGTGTCCCCCACACGCAGGAGCGTGTCGCCTTGGCGGAAGTCAAGGCCGCTTGGCCGCACGAAACGACCCGCCGCCACGGATTCACGGGCGACGACGCGTCCGTCTTCGGCATCCGCGTTCTCCTGAATCAGGATGGCGTCGGCCCCCTCCGGCACCGGGGCTCCGGTGAAGATGCGCACGGCCTCACCCGCGCCGAGGCGACCCTCGAAGCCGTGGCCGGCGGCACTGGTCCCGACGATCCGCAGGGTCGCCGGACAAGTGGCGATGTCCTGCGCCCGAACGGCGTAGCCGTCCATGGCCGAGGCGGGGAAGGGGGGCTGGGTGCGGGTGGCCTGCACATCGTCCGCCAGGGTCCGGCCGGCGGCCTCCGCGATGGCGACGGTCTCGGCCGCGACGGGGCCGGGGAGGCCGGCGAGGATGCGGCGCAGGGCCTCCGCGACGGGGATCGGCCCGCTCAACCGGCAACCTCCGCGCGGTAGGCACCCGAACGCCCGCCATCCTTGGCGAGAAGCCGGATGCCCTCGATCCGCATGCCCCGGTCGGCGGCCTTCACCATGTCGTAGATGGTCAGGCAGGCGACCGACACGGCGGTCAGGGCCTCCATCTCGACGCCCGTCGGGCCGATCACCTTCACCTCGGCCGTCACCGTCAGGCCCGGCAGAGTCTCGTCGATCTCGCAATCGACCCGGACCTTGGAGATCAGTAGGGGGTGGCACAGGGGGATGAGTTCGTGGGTGCGCTTGGCCGCCATGATGCCGGCGAGGCGCGCCGTACCGATGACGTCGCCCTTCTTCGCGTCGCCCTCGCGGATGAGCGCCAGGGTCTCGGGCAGCATCAGCACGGTGCCGACGGCCCGGGCCGTGCGCGTGGTGGCGGCCTTGTCGGACACGTCGACCATGTTGGCGGCGCCCGCCGCGTCGAGGTGGGTCAGTTCAGCCAACGGTCGGTCCTCACGCTTCGCCGAACAGGAGGTGGCGGGTCGCCGCCGCAACGTCGTCCTGGCGCATCAGGCTCTCGCCGACCAGCACCGTGTGCAGGCCGTTCTCGCCGAGGCGCAACACGTCGGCATGGCCCGAAATGCCGCTCTCGGCCACCGCGACGCGGTCCTCCGGCACGCCGTGGCCGAGGCGGATCGCCGTCTCGAACGAAACCTCGAAGGTCTTCAGGTTGCGGTTGTTGATGCCGATGAGCTTCGTGCCGAGGGGGATCGCCCGGGCGAGCTCGGCATCGTCGTGGACCTCGACGAGGACATCCATCCCAAGGTCGTGCGCCGTCTCGACGAGGGCCTGCGCCTCGTCGTCGTCGAGGCAGGCCATGATGGCGAGGATGCAATCGGCGCCCCAGGCCCGGGCCTCGAACACCTGATAGGGCTCGAACAGGAAATCCTTGCGCAGCACCGGCAGCGCGCAGGCATCGCGGGCCTGTGTCAGATACTCAGGCTTGCCCTGGAAGGACGGCGTGTCGGTGAGCACCGACAGGCAGGTGGCGCCGCCCGTCTCGTAGGCCTTGGCGATGGCCACGGGATCGAAATCAGCCCGGATCAGGCCCTTGGATGGCGAGGCCTTCTTGACCTCGGCGATGAGGGCCGGACGGCCTTGCGCGATATGGGCCGCGATGGCGTCGGCGAAGCCCCGCGTGGGCTCCATCGCGGCGACGCGCTTCTCGAGCTTCGTCTGCGGCACCCTGAGCTTCGCCTCGGCGATCTCGCGGCGCTTGTAGGTCTCGATGCGGGCGAGCACGTCGTTGCGTCCCGTGGGCGCCGTATCGTCGGTCGCGGGATCTGACATGGGACGGCCTTCAGGCGTTGGAGACGTGGACGAGGGCGGCCAGCGTCGCGCGGGCCGCGCCGGAATCGAGGGCTTGCTCCGCCCGCTCCACGCCCTCCCGGAGGGTGGAGGCTGCGCCGGCCACCACCAGGGCGGCGCCGGCATTGATGACGCCGATGTCGCGATAGGCGTTGCGGGCACCCTCCAGAACCCCCCGCAGGGCGGCGGCGTTGTGCTCCGGGTCGCCGCCGCGCAGGTCGTCGAGGGTGTGGAGCGCCAAGCCGACCTCGCGCGGATCGAGGGTGGCGTGGGACAGGCGGCCCGCGTCGAGGGCCACGACGGCCGTGGGGCCCGTGACGGTGATCTCGTCGAGGCCGTCGGAGCCATGCACGGTCCAGACGCGCTCGCTGCCGAGTTCGGCGAGCACCTGCGTCAGGGGCTCGGCCCAGGCGGGGGTCGAGACGCCGAACAGCTGCCGCTTGACCCCGGCGGGATTGGCCAGGGGTCCGAGAAGGTTGAAGATGGTGCGGGTCGGCAGCTCGGCGCGCACGGACGCGACGTGGCGCATGGCGGCGTGATGGGTCTGGGCGAACATGAAGCACAGGCCGGCCTGGGACAGGCAGCGGGCGAGGCCATCCGGATCGAGGCCGATGCGAACGCCGAGGGCCGCGAGGACGTCCGCCGCCCCCGAGCGCGAGGTGGCGGCGCGGTTGCCGTGTTTCGCCACCGGCACGCCGCAGGCCGCCGTGATGAGGGCCGCGAGGGTCGAGACGTTGTAGCTGCCCGAGTGATCGCCGCCCGTGCCCACGACGTCGACGGCGCCCGGCACGGCGGCGACGGGCAGCATCCGCGCCCGCATGGCCTCGACGGCGCCGACGATCTCGTCGGGCGTCTCGCCGCGCACCTTGAGGGCGACCAAGAAGGCGCTGGCCTGGACCGGCGTCACCTCACCCGACAGCAGATCGTCGAAGGCCCGGCGCGCCTCGACGCGGTCGAGGCTCGTGCCGGCGGTGACTTTCGCGAGGAGCGGCTTGAACGAGTTCACGGGACCGAATCCAGGGGCCGTTTGGAGCAGGACCAATCGAGGCCGATCGCTCGCTCAATGCACGCCGGGCCGGCCCTTGTCACGCGCCGCGTTCCAGGCCGCCGCGATGTCGAGGAAATTCCGCAGGATCTGTGACCCGTGATGCGACAGGATGCTCTCGGGGTGGAACTGCACGCCGTGGACGGGCAGGGTCGTGTGCTGCAAGCCCATGATGAGCCCGTCGGCCTCCGCCGTCACCGCGAGGGCTTCCGGACAATTGGAGCGCTCGACCACGAGGGAATGGTAGCGCGTGGCGTCGAACGGCCCGTTGAGGCCGCGAAAGATTCCCGACGCCCGGTGCTCGATGGAGGAGACCTTGCCGTGCATGGGGGCGGGCGCCCGCACCACGTCGCCGCCAAAGGCCTGCCCGATGGCCTGGAGCCCGAGGCAGACGCCGAAGATCGGGATCTCGGCCGAGAGGTCGCGCACCACGTCGAGGCAGATGCCGGCCTCGTTGGGCGAGCACGGCCCCGGCGACAGCACCACGGCATCGGGCGCCCGCTCGCGGATCTCTTGAATCGTGATCCGGTCGTTTCGCTCCACATTGATGGAGCGGCACAGGGGGCCGATCAGGTGGACGAGGTTCCACGTGAACGAATCGTAGTTGTCGATGACGAGGACGTTGGACATCGGTCGCTCACTGGTCATGGACGGTGGTTTGATCCTGCGGAGCGGTTCGGTCAACGCGGCCGTGCCCTACTGCCCCCGCCGCGCCCGGCTCGCGTACATCACGGCGTCCTCGGCCGCGCGGAACAGGGCCTTGGCCTTATTCACGCATTCCTGCTGCTCGGAGACCGGATCGGAATCGTAGACGATGCCGGCACCGGCCTGCACGTGCATGCGGCCGTCCTTAACGATGGCCGTGCGGAGCACAATGCAGGTGTCCATCTCGCCCCGCGCCCCGAAATAGCCGATGCAGCCGCCGTAGGGACCGCGCTTCTCGCGCTCCAGTTCGTCGATGATCTCCATGGCCCGCACCTTCGGGGCGCCCGAGACCGTCCCGGCGGGAAAGCCCGCCGCCAGGGCGTCGAGGGTGTCGTGGCGCGGGTCGAGGTCGCCCTCGACGTTGGAGACGATGTGCATCACCTGGCTGTAGTATTCGAGGAAGAACGAGCCCGTGACGGTGACGGAGCCGATCTTGGCGACCCGGCCGACGTCGTTGCGGCCGAGATCAAGCAGCATCAGGTGCTCGGAGCGTTCCTTCGGATCGGCGAGGAGCTCGGCGGCGAGCGCCTTGTCCTCGGCCGGAGTGGCGCCGCGCCGCCGGGTGCCGGCGATGGGCCGGATGGTGACGCGCGCGTCGCGCACTCGCACGAGGATTTCGGGCGATGAGCACACCACCTGGAACGCCTCGAAATCAAGGTAGCACAGGAACGGGGCCGGGTTCGTGCGCCGCAGGGAGCGGTAGAGCGCCATGGCGGGCAGGGTGAAGGGCGCCTCGAAGCGCTGCGACAGCACCACCTGGAACACGTCGCCGGCGACGATGTACTCCTTCGCCCGCGCCACCATGGCGAGATAGGCCTCGGGCGTGGTGTTCGAGATGGGCTCGGGGTGGGCGAGGGTGCGCGGATCGAGGCGGGCCTCGACGGGTAGCGGACCTTCGAGGGCGTCCGCCACCCGTTCCAGGCGGGCGAGCACGGCCTCGTAGGCGGCCCGGGCGGCCATGCCGGGTTCCGGCCGCACGGGGCCGACCACGGTGATGACGTCGCGCACGGAGTCGAACACCACCATCACCCTGGGGCGCACGAGGATGGCGTCGGGCACGCCGAGGGGATCGGGGTTCGGTGGCCCCAGGGTCTCCATGGCCCGCACCATGTCGTAGCCGAGGTAGCCGAACAGGCCCGCCGCCATGGGGGGCAGGGCGTCCGACTCGCCCTCGGCACCGATGGCGCTCTCGGCGATGAGGGCGCGCAAGCCCGCCAGCGGCGCCATGTCCTGGGCCACGAAGTCCGTCAGGCCGGGATCGCGGGCGATCTCGGGCCGCCCGTCGCGGCAGCGCCAGGCCAGATCGGGATCGAGGCCGATCATCGAGTAGCGCCCGCGCACGGCCCCGCCCTCGACGGATTCGAGGAGGAAGGCCGGCCCGGAATGATGGGCGCGCAGCTTCAGGAAGGCGGCGACGGGCGTCTCGAGATCCGCCACCAGGGTAAGGTTGAGGAGGGTCGAGCGCCCCGCCTCGTAGGCCGCGATGAAGGCCGCATCGTCCGGGGCATGCGTCATCGGTCGATCAATACTCGCCGCCGATGGCCCGGCGGAACGCCGTCTGGTTGACGGTGATGCCCACGGATTTCTGCACTTCGGCGATGTATTCGCCGAGGACGTCGTCGGCGAGCGTCGCCTGGAAGCGCTTGGCGATGGCCTCGTCGGCCGGAGCACCGGCCACGTAGGCCGGCATGGCGGCGGCGGTGACCTTGAACACGGCGCGGCGCTCGCCGGCTTCCGCCGAGGCCGCCTTGCCCACGGCCGTCGCGAAGATGCGGTTGACCACGTCGGCGGTGAGATCGCCCTGGGGCTGATTGCGGGCGATGTCGGAGACGGTCTCGACATTGGCGCCGACGGATTGCGCCACGGCCTCGATGGTCTCGCCCTTGTCGAGGCGGTCGCTCAACTCCTTGGCCTTGGCGGCCAGGAGCCGCTCGGTCTCGGCGATGCGCCAGCGGGCCGCGACCTCGTCGCGGACGCTGTCGAACGGCTTGTCGTGGGCACGGTCGATGCTGGTGACGTCGTACCAGACGTAGCCGCCCGACTTCGTGCGCAGGGCCTCGTTGTCGCCGCCGACCTCGGCGCGGAACAGGGCCGCGAGGGTGGTGTCCCGGTCGGGAATGCCCTCGACCAGCTTGCCCTCCGCATCGATGCCCTGAGCGCTGAGGCTGGTGGACGACACGAGGGGAAGATTGCGCTCCTTCGCGATGTCGGCGAGCGGCTTGGTGTTGGCGCGCGCGTCCTCGATGGCGTCGTGGGCGGCCTCGATGCCGTCCGTGGCGCGCTCCAACGCGATGGTCTTGGCGATGTCGGCCTGGACATCGGCCAGGGGCTTGCGGGTTTCGGGCTCGATCGCCGTGACGCGCAGGAGCACGGTGCCGAAGCGGCCCTTCACCGGCTGGCTGACGGCATCCTTCTCCAGGGCGAAGGCCGCATCGGCCACGGGCTTGTCGAACAGCTCGGCCTTGGTGAGCGTGCCGAGGGTGAGGTTCTTGGCGTCGGCGCCGTTCTGGGCGGCCACGGCCTCGAAGGGCGCCTCGTTCGCCTCGATCTTCTTGCGCGCCGCCTCGGCCGACGCCTCATCGGGAAACACGATCTGCTGGATCGTACGGCGTTCCGGCGTGCCGTACTTCGCCCTGTCGGTCTCGTAACGTTTGGCGATGTCCTCGGGGCTGACGGCGTCGGGCTTGGCCATGGCCTGCGGATCGAGGACGAGGAGGTTCACCGCGCGGGTCTCGGCCGCGCGGAACGCGTACTTGTTCTCTTCGTAATAGGCCTTGAGCGCCTCGTCCGTGGGGGCGGGGATCTCGCCGGCGACGGAGGGCGGCAGCATCACGGCGGCGACGGCGCGGCGTTCCGTGGTGTAGCGGTGCACCGCCTCGCGCAGGGCCTCGGGCACATGGAGATCGGAGGCCACGGCCTCGGCGAGCTGGAGGCGGGCCGCGACTGCGCGCTGCTCGCGCACGAAGGTGGCCTCGTTGAGGCCGGCGCGCTGCAGGGTCTGGAAGAACAGGGCCGGATCGAACTTGCCGTCGGCGGCCTGGAAGCTCTTCTCCTCGCGGATCGCGCGCAGCACGGCGGCGTCGGGGATGCTCAGCCCCAGGGAGGCGGTCTGCTGGTCGAGGGAGGCCTCGCTCACGAGCTGGGCCAGAACCTGGCGGTCGAGGCCGAGCGCCCGGGCCTGCTCCGGCGTCAGGGTGCGGCGGGTCTGACTCTGGTAGCGCTGGAGCTGGTTCTGGTAGGCGCTGCGCACGGCCTCGGCCGAGATCGGCGTCTTGCCGACGGTGGCGACGGTGGAGGTCGAACCGGCGCGGAAAAACTCCTCGACGCCGAAGATCGCAACGCCCGCGATGAGGAAGACGAACACCACGGAGAGGATGATCTTGCCGAGCCAGTGCTGGCTCGCCTTGCGCATGTTCGTGAGCATGGGGTCCGGTTCTTCGTCTCGGCGGATGCGACGTGGGCGGGCCACGATCATCCTGAAGGTTGCCCGCGATAGACCATCCGCACGCCGCCGCAAAGACCGCAGCACCGGGGCCGGCCGGTTTGGCGCAGCCCGGTCGATCTGGTACGGGCGGCACGAAACTTGGTCCGAACGAAACTCGGTCCGAACGAAACCTGGCCCGAACGTGACACGGAGCGGACATCCATGACGAAGGCGGGGCGACGGCCTCTGGTTGCGGGCAACTGGAAGATGAACGGTCTGCGCAGCTCGGTCTCGGTGGTGGAGGCCGTGCGCAGCGGCCTCGCGCCGGCTCTCCTCGACACCGTCGACGTCCTGATCTGCCCGCCCTCGACCCTGATTTCCTCCTGCGTTGCGGCGACCTACGGATCCCCCATCGCCATCGGCGGCCAGAACCTGCACGCCAAGCCGAGCGGCGCCTTCACCGGCAGCATCTCGGCCGAGATGTTGGCCGACCTCGGTGCGTCCTACGTCATCGTCGGCCATTCCGAGCGCCGCGCCTACCATTACGAGACCGACGACGGCGTCCATGCCAAGGCCCTCGGCGCCCGGCGGGCCGGCCTCTGCGGCATCATCTGCGTCGGCGAGACCCAGGACGAGCGCGAGGAGGGGCGCACCCTCGATATCGTGCGTGCCCAGCTCGCCATCGGCGTGCCGAAGGGCGCCACGGGGGCCGATACGGTCATCGCCTACGAGCCCGTCTGGGCCATCGGCACCGGCCTGACTCCGACGCCGGCGGACATCGCCGAGGTTCACGCCTCCTTGCGCGAGATGCTGGGCCGGCTCATCGGGCCCGAGGCCGACAAGATCCGGATCCTGTACGGCGGCTCGGTCAAGCCCGGCAACGCCCGTGAACTCATGGCCGTCGAGAACGTCGACGGTGCCCTCGTGGGCGGCGCCAGCCTCGTGGCGGAGGACTTCCTGGGGATCGTCGGCGCCTACGCCCCCTGAACGGGCGCGGGATTGGCGTTCCCGGGCGTTCTCGTGTAACAGCCGACCAAATATGTGGACGGCGCGCATGCGGCGCCGTGCCCACGCCCTCCTGCGCGCGCCCGGATCGGTGCCGCCCCTGGATAAACGATGCAGACCGTCCTGATCTCGATCCACCTCATCGTCGTCCTCGGCCTCATCGCCGTGGTCCTGCTGCAGCGGTCCGAGGGCGGCCTCGGTCTCGGCGGCGGCGGTGGTGGCGGTGTCTCCGGCTTCATGACGGGGCGCGGCCAGGCCAACGCCCTGACGCGGGCGACGGCGATCCTGGCCGCCCTGTTCTTCGCGACCAGCATGACCCTCGGCGTCATGGCGCATCGCTCCGCCGCCCCGCGCTCGATCCTCGACGGCGCCGGCACGACGCAGCCCGCCGGGCAGCCCAATGCCGGCAACCTCCTCGATACCCTGCGGCAGAACCAGGGTGGCGCCACCCCGGCCCCCACGACGGCACCCGCTCCCACGACGGCGCCTGCCGCTCCGGCTGCGCCCGCCGCTCCCACGGCCCCCGAGGCACCGCAGTCGCGCTGATCCGCGAAGGGCGGTCTCCCGCCTCGTTCTCGCCTGTCACTCCACCGGCCGGTCTCCCCGGCTGGTCCTGGCCCGGTGCCCGGGCCGAAGAACCCGAATGCGACGCCCCCGAACGACGATGCTCCGCGCATGCTCGGCTTGCGCGGGGGATAAGCGTTTTTGCGGTTTGGCGAATCGTCCACCCTTGTTTATGGACCGAAGCCCATGACGCGGTACGTTTTCATCACCGGCGGCGTGGTCTCCTCGCTCGGCAAGGGTCTCGCATCGGCTGCGCTTGCGGCCCTGCTCCAGGCGCGCGGCCACACGGTCCGCCTGCGCAAGCTCGACCCCTACCTCAACGTCGATCCGGGCACGATGAGCCCGACTCAGCACGGCGAGGTGTTCGTCACCGACGACGGTGCCGAGACCGACCTCGATCTCGGCCACTACGAGCGCTTCACCGGCCTGCCGGCGACGCGGGCCGACAACATCACCACGGGCCGGATCTACCTCGACATCATCACCAAGGAGCGGCGCGGCGACTACCTCGGCGCTACGATCCAAGTGATTCCCCACGTCACCAACGCGATCAAGGCGTTCGTCCTCGAGGGCAACGAGGCGTTCGACTTCGTCCTCGTCGAGATCGGCGGCACGGTGGGCGACATCGAGGGTCTGCCGTTCTTCGAGGCGATCCGCCAGCTCGGCCAGGAACTGCCCCGCGGCGCCACCGCCTTCGTACACCTCACCCTGCTGCCCTACATTCCGTCGGCGGGTGAGCTGAAGACGAAGCCGACCCAGCACTCCGTGAAGGAGCTGCGCTCCATCGGCATCCAGCCCGACATGCTGCTGTGCCGCTGCGACCGGCCGATCCCGGTGGACGAGCGCCGCAAGCTCGCCCTGTTCTGCAACGTGCGCGAGACCGCCGTCATCGAGGCGCGCGACGTCGCCTCCATCTACGATGTGCCCCTGTCCTATCGCGAGGCCGGCCTCGACCGCGAGGTGCTGGCGCATTTCGGCATCGAGCCGAAGGGCGAGCCGAACCTCACCAAGTGGCAGACCATCTCCGAGCGGGTCCGCAACCCCGAGGGCGAGGTCTCCATTGCCATCGTGGGCAAGTACACGGGCCTCAAGGACGCCTACAAATCCCTCACCGAGGCCCTCACTCACGGCGGCATCGCCCACCGGGTCAAGGTGAACCTCGAATGGATCGAGGCCGAGGTGTTCGAGCGCGAGGATCCCGCGCCGTTCTTGGAGGGTATCAACGGTATCCTCGTGCCCGGCGGCTTCGGCCAGCGCGGCGCCGAGGGCAAGATCCGCGCGGCCCGCTACGCCCGTGAGCGCAAGATCCCGTATTTCGGCATCTGCTTCGGCATGCAGATGGCGGTGATCGAGGCGGCCCGCTCGCTCGCCGGCGTGCCGGACGCCAACTCCACGGAGTTCGGCGAGACGACGCAGCCCGTGGTCGGCCTCCTCACGGAATGGCTGCGCGGCAACGAACTGGAGCAGCGCGCGGCTGCCGGAGACCTCGGCGGCACCATGCGGCTCGGCGCCTACGACGCGACCCTGCGCCCCGACACCAAGATCGCCGAGATCTACGGAACCACCGAGATCTCCGAGCGCCACCGCCATCGCTATGAGGTCAACATGGCCTATCGCGAGTGCCTTGAGGCCAAGGGCCTGCGCTTCTCGGGCCTTTCGCCGGACGGTCTCCTGCCCGAGACCGTGGAGCATGTCGGGCACCCGTGGTTCATCGGCGTGCAGTTCCATCCGGAGTTGAAGTCGCGCCCGTTCGAGCCGCATCCGCTGTTCCAGAGCTTCATCGGTGCGGCCATCGTCCAGAGCCGGCTGGTCTGAGGCGGGACCACGCGCCGCGCCCGCGTCTGGCGTCCGGGCGCTTCCCTTCCGGTGTTATGCGCTTACCTTGCTCGGTGGCACGCTGGCCGAATGCGGCTGCCGCCATCGGCCTGGAGGGGGCGTGACCGAAATCCTGTTCTACCACCTGCAGCATCAGCCCCTGGAACGGGTCCTGCCGAGCCTCGTCGAGCGCTCGCTGGAGCGGCAGTGGCGGGCGGCGATCCAGGTGGCGAGCGAGGAGCGGCTCCAGGCCCTCGACGATGGGCTATGGACCTATTCCGACGACAGCTTCCTGCCCCATGGCACCGATCGGGACCCGGACCACGCGACCCAGCCCGTCGTCCTGACCCTGAAGGACACCAACCCCAACGGGGCCGCCATCCGCTTTCTCGTGGAAGGGGCGCCCCTGCCTCCGAACGCCGAAGACTATGCCCGCCTGTGCGTGCTGTTCGATGGCACCGATCAGGACGCCCTCATGCGCGCCCGCGAGCAGTGGAAGGAGGCCAAGGCCGCCGGCCATAGCATCGCCTACTGGCAGCAGGACGAGGACGGTCGCTGGCAGAAGAAAGCCTGATGCACGCCACCGGAGGACACGCCCTGCAACGCTTCGCCCTCGGCCTCGCGGCCTTTCTCCTCGCGACCGCCACACCCCACGCCCAATCCGCCCCGCAGGCGGAACGCCCCGCCGCCGAAGCGCGAAAGGCCCCGGAGGGGCGCAAGCTTCCCGCCGACGCGGTGACCGAACACAGCGTCACCCTGCCGGATGGCAGGACCCTGGCCTTCACGGCCCGGGCCGGCAGCCTGCCCCTCGTGGACGAGGCCGGCAAGCTCCAGGCCGAGATCGCCTTCATCGCCTACACGATGCCGGGCCGCGACGGCGCGCCGCGTCCCGTGACCTTTGCCGTCAACGGCGGTCCGGGCGCGGCCTCGGCCTATCTCAACATCGGCGCCATCGGCCCGTGGCGCCTGCCGGTGGAGGGGGCGAGCATCAGCCCGTCCGCGCCCATCGGTCTGGTGCCGAACGACGGCACCTGGCTCGATTTCACCGATCTCGTGTTCATCGATCCCGTGGGCACCGGCTACAGCCGGGCGGCGGACGGGGAGCCCAAGAAATACTGGAGCGTGGACGCCGACGCCTCGGTCCTGTCCTCGGCCATCGCCCGCTGGCTGCGCACGAACGAGCGCATGGCCGCCCCGAAGTTCTTCGTCGGTGAGAGCTACGGCGGGTTCCGGGGGCCGCTTATCGCGGCCAAACTCCAGGAGGAGATCGGCATCGGCCTGTCGGGCCTCGTCCTGCTGTCGCCGGTCCTCGATTTCGGCTGGCTGCAGACGCCGCGCACGACGCCGTGGGGACACGTGCTGAAGCTGCCCTCCTTCGCCGCCGCCGCCATCGAGCGCGCGGGCGGTACGCCGACCCGCGCGACCCTGGCCGACGCCGAAGCCTACGCCACCGGCCCCTACCTCGCCGATCTCCTGAAAGGGCCGTCGGACAAGGCCGCCGTCGCTCGCCTGGCGGACCGGGTCGGCGCGCTGGCCGGTCTCGATCCGGATTTCGTGCGGCGCCAGGCCGGGCGGCTCTCGGCGAGCGGCGTCCAGCGCGAGATCGGCCGCGACACCGGCCGCGTCGCCAGCGCCTACGACACCGGCGTCACCGGATGGGACCCGGACCCCACGGCCCTGTCGTCGGGGTTCGAGGACCCGTTGCTCACGGCCCTCCAGGCGCCCCTCACGAGCGCGATGATCGCCCTCTACAGCGATCGCCTGAACTGGAAGGTGCCGGACCTGCGCTATGAGCTTCTCAACAACGCGGTCAACCGGGGCTGGACCTGGGGCAGCGGACGCATGGCGCCCGAGGCCCTCGGCGCCCTGCGCGGGGCGCTCGCCCTCGACGGCAATTTGCGGGTGCTCGTGGCCCACGGCTTCACTGACCTCGTGACGCCCTACTTCGCCTCGAAGCTCCTCATCGACCAGATGCCCGCCTTCGCGGTCGAACGCCTGAGTCTGACTGTTTATCCCGGCGGGCACATGTTCTACTCCCGCCCCGATTCGCGCGCGGCGTTCCACAGGGACGCCGCCGCCCTGTTCGCGCAGGCCCTCGCGGCGCGGAGGATGCCGGCCGTGGACAAGCCGGCGGACGCCGCGCCGACCCGCAAGGACACGCCGTGATCCGCCCCCTTGCCACTCGCTCGTCCGTTGTCGTCCTCGCTGCCTGGGGTTTGGCCGCTTGTACCGCAACGCCGACGCTGGCGCCCGAGCCGACGCCCGTGGCCGCACCGGCTGCCCGGCCCGCCCCGGCCCCCACCTTCTCCGGCCCGGTGCTGAACGGTGACGGGACCTGTTCGGGGGCGGTACCGACTGGGGCCGCTAACATCGAGCCCGGGATCGGCGAATGCGATCTCGTGCGCCTCAAGGGCAAGCCGCCTACGGACGTCCTCGTCGGCGAAGGCCGGTCAGGCCGCGAGGTTCAGGTGCTCTATACCGAGCCTGGCGCCAAGGAGCTGTACTTCTTCGTCAACAACCGCCTCGACCGGATCGTGAAGTAGGGGCGCTCGAGCACACGTCCGCTCAGTAGGTCGGCACCAGCCGCTCGCCCGGCATCGGGGCCTCCAGGTGGAAGCGCAGGCCCGCCGGATCGTAGTCGATGGCCACGATGGCGTTGCACTGCTGGGCAAGCACGCGTTGCAGCAGGGTCGAGCCGAAACCCTTGCGCTCGGGAATCGAGACCTTCGGCCCGTCCGCCTCCACCCAGTCGAGGGCGAGGGTGCGACCCGCCTCTGTCTGTGCCACGGACCACGTCACGGTGATTCGGCCGGACGACTGGGACAGGGCGCCGTGTTTGGCGGCGTTGGTCGTCAGTTCGTGGAACGCCATCCCGGCCGGCACCGCGAGATCGGCAGCGAGTTCGACGGACGGCCCGTCGAGGACGATGCGACGGCCCCCGGCGATGTTGTAGGGGCCGAGTTCGTTCTGCAGCAATTCGTGGAGCGGCGCGGTCTGCCAGTAATCCTCCGTCAGGAGGGTGTGGGTCTTGCCGAGCGACACGATGCGGTCGGAGAACGATTGGTAGAACGTCTCGACGTTCTTCGTGCTGCGCGCCGTCGCCCCGAGCAGTCCCTGCACCGTGGCCAAAGTGTTCTTCACCCGGTGGTGGAGCTCCCGTATGAGGAGCGCCTGACGCTCGTGGGTCTTCTGGCGTTCGGCGAGATAGGCCTCGACCTCCCACTGGCGCCGCCGCGCGCGCAGGGCCGAGCGCACGGCGCTGGCGAGCGTCGCCGGGTGGAACGGCCGTTCAAGGACCGTGACGTTGCCGAGGAGGCCCGTCAGACGGTCGTCCGGCGTCGCGCCCCTGAGGGTGAGGAGCACGAAGGGGAAGTCCGACCAGGCCGGTTGGCCCTCGACCCATTCGGCGATGCCCTTGCGATCGGAGCGCTGGAGCGCCTCTTCGGTGATGACCGCGCAGGCCGCCCCGTCGAGGCCGGCGACGAGATCGCCGAGATTGCTCTCGATGCGCGACGCGACGCCCACCTCGTTCAGGATCGCCTCGGCCACTTTCCCATCCCGGCCAACGGGCGCCAGGATCAGAACGACGGTGTCACGATCCGGCATGGGGCGCGCCGGTTTCGGCCTTGGATGCCTCGGTCTTCGGGTCGAGGAGATCGCGGCGGTCGCCCTCGAAGGTCGGCACTCCGGTCAGGACCCCGCGGAATCCCATCAGCGCTTCGCCGACACGCAGGCCCTGCCCATCGATGCGGAACTCGCGGATCGTATCCTCGTGCGGGCCGGTTCGCTTCTTAAGCACCGACAGGGCACGGCGCACCCGCCCCGAGGCCTCGAAGAACCGCAGCATCACCACCGTGTCGCTTACGTAGGTGATGTCGATGGGCGAATCCATTCGCCCGACCATGCCGTGCTGGGCCAGGACGAGGATCGTCACCACGCCCTGCTGGTTCAGGTAGGTCACCAACTCGTGCATCTGAAGCAGGAGGGCCGGTTGGCCCGTCATGGCGCTCATGTAGCCCGTGAGGCTGTCGACCACGACGATCCGGCAGCCGTCCTCCTCGACGGCGTGACGGATGCGGGCACCGAAATCCCCCTGCGAGACGTCGGCCGGATCGATCTGCTCGATCTTGAGGCGCCCCGCCTGAACGTGTGGGGTCAGGTCCATGCCGACACCGGCGGCCCGCCTGAGAAGGATGCCGACGGTCTCGTCGAAGGAGAGGATCAGGGCTGGCTCGCCCCGTTCGAGGCCGGCCATGAGGTAACTTAGGGCGAGGGTAGATTTGCCGACGCCCGAGGGGCCGATCACGAGGGTGGACGTCCCCCGGTCGAGGCCGCCGCCGAGCAACTGGTCGAGGGCGGCGACCGTGCTGGGGACGGTCTCGTCGGGAAAGGCACGGTGCCGTCCGGCGGCCACCAGACGCGGATAGGCCCGCATGCCGCCCCTGCGGATGGAAAAATCGTGGTAGCCGCCCTGGTACTGGGTGCCACGCATCTTGATGACGTGCAGGCGCCGGCGTCCGGCGCCGTATTCGGGCGTCACCTGTTCGAGGCGGATCACCGAGTGGCTGATGGAATGGAGGTTGAGGCTGTCGTCGTATGCGCTGAGGTCGTCCAGCATGAGCACGGTGGCATCGTTGAGGAGAAAGTAGCTCTTCAGGGCCAGCACCTGGCGTCGATAGCGCAGGGACCCCTGCGACAGCAGGCGGATGTCAGACAGGCTGTCGAACACCACGCGAGAAGGGTTCACCCGCTCGATCTCGGCGAGCGCCATCCGCACGGTTTCGCCGAGTTCGAGGTCGGAGGCGTGCACGAGGCTCTGCTGCAGTTCCGCGTCGCGGCTGAGTTCGGGGGGCACGAGTTCGTAGATGTCGATCCCGTCGAGGCTCCAGCCGTGGCGCTCGGCCACCGACAGCAGCTCGCGACGGCTCTCCGACAGGGTGATGTAGAGCGCCCGTTCGCCCATCCGGACGCCGTCCATGAGGAACTGCAGGCCCAGCGTCGTCTTACCACTGCCCGGACGGCCCTCGATGAGATGCGCCCGCTGCGCGGCGTAGCCCCCGTTCAGAATCAGATCGAGGCCGGAAACGCCCGAGGGGATCGGCGCGGCATCGGTTGCGGCGGAAGAGGTCATTCAGGAATTCTGTCCATCGGGAGCATCACGCACCATGGGGTCGAACCGTACAGTCGGTGTCGAAGGAAACGCGCAACGCACACATCGAGCCACTGCCCCCGGGGCCTTTGAACGGGTGGCAGCGGGCGCGGTTCCGCCTCCGATGCCGGTGCCCACAACTTTTGGTGAAGACGCTTCCGCGCGTCGCGTGACGCCGACCACCCTTTGCAGAAAGCCGCCGGCACCGTATCACGGCCGGCCTTGACCGCGCGGGGCGGTCCGTCCGGGTCGGACACACCCGCGAAGCCCTTCGAGTCGACGGAGCCCGGATCCACCGATGCGCGAACCGAACGCGATCGATTTCTGGCGCGGGCTCGCCCTC
The DNA here is from genome assembly GCF_022179065.1 of Methylobacterium adhaesivum. Lineage (GTDB taxonomy): Bacteria > Pseudomonadota > Alphaproteobacteria > Rhizobiales > Beijerinckiaceae > Methylobacterium > Methylobacterium adhaesivum. The sequence continues at coordinate 120,178 of NZ_BPQD01000002.1, read as the reverse complement.
GTCACGATCTTCATCAACCATATCCCCGGCAACACCTTCGAGCGCTACACCTACTCGCAATACGGCATTTCGGACGCCGCCGAGCTGTTCGTGTTCCTCGCCGGCTGGTCCATCGGCATCGCCACCCGTGGCCGGGACGGCCGGCCCGAGCCGCGCCTGAAGACCGTGCTGCGCCTGCTGTCGCGGACCATCGAGGTCTACCGGGCGCAGATCACCATCATGGCCCTCGCCCTGGCGATCATCGCCGGCACGGCCCTCGTCCTCGACAATCCCCTGCTGCTCGAATGGCACAATGCCGGGGGATTCTTCGCCGACCCGATCCAGAGCATGGTGGGGGTCGTGCTGCTGACCCACCAGCTCGGATTCTTCAACATCCTGCCGCTCTACGTGGTGCTCATCGGCATCGCGCCCGTCTTCGTCCTCGTCGCCCGCGTAAGCCGCTTGGCGGCCCTGGCCCTGTCCTTCGGTCTCTACGCGGCAAGCCTCGTGTTCGAGTGGAATCTGCCGTCCTGGCCGGGGGAGGGGGGCTGGTTCTTCGATCCCCTGTGTTGGCAGCTACTCCTCGTGCTCGGCTTCGTCGGCGAGGATCTGAACCGCCGCTCACCCGGGTTGCGAGCCAAGTCGAAGCGTCTGGTGCCCCTCGGCATCGCCATCGTCGCCACGGGCGTCGTCCTGGCAGTCTTCGAGATCCGGCCGGATCCGCTCCTCGTGCCCGAGCCACGCCTGTTCTTCGCCTTCGACAAGACCTACCTCACGCCGGCGCGGCTGATCCACTTCCTCGGCGTCCTCCTGGCGTTCCAGACGCTCTACGCCGTGCTGGCGCCGCGCCTCGGCCCCGTGACCGGCTATCTCGCGGGTCTCGGCCGCAATTCTCTCGCCGTCTTCTCCATCGGATCGCTCCTGAGTCTCGCCGCCCAACTCGTTCGCTTCCGGACGGGCGGCGGTGTCTTCGTTGACATTTCCGTCGTAGGATCGGGCCTGATCGCACTGGGTTTCACCGCATGGTTCGTCGAATGGCGCTCCCGCAAGCCGCGGCCCTCCTCGCCGCAAGCCTGACGCTCGCCGTGTCGGCGGCGGCGGCCCTGGCCGATCCGCCGGCGGCGGCGTCCAGGGGACCCGTGTCCTCGGGGCTGACCGGCCCGGCGACCGTCGTGTCGCCGCCCAAGACCACGCCGAGCGGGTCCGAGGCCCTCGACGTCAGCCTGTCGCCCGAATGCCGGGTGCCGGGCTCGAAGCTCTACACCCTCGCCCGTCTCGGAGCGGTGAAGCTCGCCCTGAAGGAGAAGCGCCCGGTGCGCGTGCTCACCGTCGGCGGGTCCTCCGCCGGTCTCGGGGCCTCGGCGACCTATCCGGTGAAGCTCGAGACGGCCCTGGAGCGGTCCCTGCCGAATGTCGACGTGGTGGTGGAGAGCCGGGGCATGCAGGGCGAGATCGCCTCCGGCGCCGCCGAACGCTTGCGTAACATGGTCGCCGAACTCGAGCCCGATCTCGTGATCTGGCAGGTGGGCACCCACGATGCCCTCGCCCGCGTGGATGCCGACGTCTTCGCGACGGCTCTCGCCGAGACGGTGCAGTGGATCAAGGGCCACGAGATCGACGTGGTGCTGGTCAATCCCGTCTACACCGCCAGTCTGGCCGACGACGAATATTACACCAGCCTCGTACGCAAGGTTCAGGAGGTGGCCGAGCACGAGGGCGTGCCCCTGGTGCAGCGCTACGAGGCCATGCGCTACCTCTCGGGGCTGAGCCAGAAGGGCGAGGGGCACCTCCTCGGTTCTCAGTTCCGCCTCAACGAGCTGGGCCTGCGCTGCATGGCCGAGCATGTCACCCGCGCCATCACCCTTTCGCTGCTGCAGGCCGATCCCGGCGCACCGCTGGCGCCGGTGATCGTGCCGCCCCGCGACGCGGCCGCCAAGGCGGCTTCTCCACCGCCATCGATTCTCGTGCGGCCGGGTGACTGAACGCCCCCATCCTGGACCGATCCGAACCGCATCGACTTAACCGAGTCGCAAGGCCGTCGCGCTACACCCGAATCCGGCGGGCCGGAACAGCGCGGATGGGGATGGCAACGGATCGCATCGGCGCATCGGCCTTCGGCGCGGCAGTCGGGCGCCTGTGGAACTTGGAGCGCCTGCGGGCCGTGCGCAGCGGCCCCGCCCGCGCGGCCCTCGACGTGTTCGCCATCCGGATCGCCTCGGCGGCCTTTGCCTACGGCGCCCAGGTTCTCATGGCCCGCCTCATGGGCGGGGCCGAGTACGGCATCTTCGCCGCCGTCTGGGTGTGGATCGGCATCCTCGGCCATTCAGCCACCCTCGGCCTGTCGCAGGGGGCCTGCCGCTTCCTTCCAGCGGACGGGGCGCTGGGCCGGGACGACGCCCTGCGTGGCTTCCTGCTCGGCGGCGCCGTGGTCACGGTCGCGAGCGCCGGGCTCATCGCGGGCCTCGGCCTCCTCGTGCTGCGGGCGGAGGGAGCCCTGCTTGCCGGACCCTACGGGGCCCCCCTTCTCCTCGCCGCCGCCATCCTGCCCCTGTTCGCCCTGCAGGATTTCTGCGAAGGCGTCGCCCGTAGCCAGAACTGGGCGGTGCTCGCCATCGCGCCGCCCTATCTCCTGCGCCAGGGCCTGATCATGGCGGCCATGGTGGGGGCGGTCTGGTTCGGGGCCCCCGCCGAGGCCTGGGTCGCCGTGGCCTGCACCCTCCTCGCCACGGCGCTGTCCGCCGCCCTGCAGGCCGTATGGCTGATCACGCGCCTGCGCCTCGCCGGGCCGCGTGCCTACCGGTGGCGGCCATGGCTGCGGGCCTGCCTGCCCATCGCCCTCACGGATCTCGCGAGCGCCGGCTTCAACGTCATCGATGTGGTGATCCTCGGGCTCCTCATGCCACCCGCCACCGTGGGGCTGTATTTCGCCGCAACCCGCATCCAGCAATTCGTCGTTTTCGTGCACTTCGCCGCCTCCGCCGCCACGGCCCAGCGCTTCGCCGCCCTCCATGCCGCCGGGGATCGGACTGGCCTCGCCGCCCTCGTGCGGATGCAGGCGGGTCTTACCCTGGCGGCGACCCTCGCGGTCGGGGCCATGCTTCTGCTGGCCGCCCCCCTGCTCCTCGGGCTGTTCGGGCCGGACTTCCGCGACAGCCTGCCGATCCTTGCCGTTCTGATCGCCGGAAGCGTCGTCGCGAGCGTGTTCGGGCCCGGCGAGGACCTCCTGACCATGCTCGGCGGGGAGGGGATCTGTGCCGCCATCACCGTCGCCATGCTCGGCCTCGCCGCCGGCCTCTGCTGCCTCCTCGTCCCGATCTTTGGGGTCATCGGCGCCGCCTTTGCCATGGCGATCGCCGCCACCGCGCGGGGCCTCGTCATGGCGGTCGCCGCCCATGCGATCCACGGCATTGCCACGCCGGTCGGCCTCGGCCTTTCCCGGAGTACCCCGCGATGACCGATCCGCGCCGCCGGCCCGCCGCGTCCTCAGTCTTCGCCCTCCTGACCCTTGCCGAGCTCGAGCGGGAGGGTGCCGCCTGGGACGATCTCGTCGGCCGGGCCATCGACCCGCATCCGCACTACACCCGCCACACCCTAGCGGCGCACCGCAGCGCCGGCCTCGCCGCCGACGACCTGCGGATCGTCGTCGTGCGCTCGCGCGGGCGCCTCGACGCGGTTCTGCCGTTCCGCCTCACCTACGACCTCTGCGGCCTCGGCCGCCCCGTCGCGCGTCCCTTCGAATCGCCCTTCGTCACCGCGACCCTGCCCCTCGTGGCTGATGGCCCCGACCTGTCCGACACCCTCGCGGCCCTGGCGGCGGGCCTGCGCGCGGCCTCGGACGGACGGCCCTGGCGCTGGCCGCTCCTCGCGACCGGCAGCCGCCTTGGCCGCGCCCTGTGCGCGGCCCTTGCGAGCGAGGACTGGGCTCTGGGGGAGGTCGCCGCCTTCGAGCGCCCGATGCTCGATCGGCGCGCCAGCCACGAGGCCTTCCTCGCCGACCATCCCAACCGCGGTCGCCTGAAGGATCTGCGCCGGCGCCAGCGCCGCCTGTCGGAGGGGGGCCGCGTTACGCTGGAGACCGCCACGGCGGGCGAGCCCCTGCATGCGGCCGTCGAGGCCTTCCTGGCCCTGGAAAAGACCGGCTGGAAGGGGACGGCCGGCAGCGCCATGGCCTGCCGCGCACAGCATGCCGCCTTCGCCCAGGCCCTGTTCGCGGAAGGGGGCGGCCCGGTGAGCGCGCGGGCCGACATACTGGCGCGGGACGGGCATTCCCTCGCCATCAGCCTCGCCCTGGTCGCCGGGGGCACCGCCTGCCTCCTCAAGACCACCTACGACGAGGACGAGCGGGCCGGGGCACCGGGCCTCGTCCTCGAAGCCGAGATTGTGCGCGCCCTGCACGAGACCGCCTTCGCCCAGCGCCTCGATTCGGCGACGCTCGCCGGCTCGGCCCTGGAGAGCCTCTACCCCGAGCGTGAAAGTATCGCGGAGATCGTCGCCGTTCCGGAGGGCGCGGGGGGCCTCGTTTCCCTCGACCGGCGCGTGCGCCTCGCCCGCTTCGAGCATGCCGCCCGGGCCGAGGCCAAGCGACGTCTGGCGGACAGCGGCGTGGTCAAGAGGTTGATGGGCCGACGCTGACGCCCCACATCGGTGCCTGCGACTGGCCCATAACGGTTCGCCAGACAGGAAGCGCCGTATGTTTCGCCCGACCCTCGCCCTTACCGGAGCCTTGTTCCTCGCCATGACCACAGCGTCTTCCGCCGCCGAGACCGTGACCCTGCCCTCCGGGCTCCAGTACCGCGACGAGGTCGTGGGCACCGGCCCCGAGCCGAAGGCCGGCCAGAAGGTCAGCGTGCACTATACCGGCTGGCTCGACGACAACGGCAAGCCCGGCAAGAAATTCGATTCCTCGAAGGATCGTGGCACCCCATTCAGCTTCACCCTCGGCGCCGGACAGGTGATCGCCGGTTGGGATGCGGGCGTCGCCACCATGAAGACCGGCGGCAAGCGGACTCTCATCATCCCGCCCGACATGGGTTACGGCCCCCGCGGCGCCGGCGGCGTGATTCCGCCCAACGCCACCCTGATCTTCGACGTGGAACTCCTCGGCGCCAAATAACAGGACCGGGCGGACCCGACGTCCGCCCATCGCTCGAAAATGCAGAAAGGCCGGATCGGGGTGTCCCGATCCGGCCTTTCTCTGTCTTACGGTTCTCCGGTCTCAGCCGAGACTGGCGTCACTCCCCCGAGAGGGCGGCCTTGGTCCGCGACCACCAGCCGGCGCGCTTGGGCCGGTTGGGATCGAGGGGCGTCAGCACCACGGCGACGGGCTCGGGCGCCGGAGTCGGAACGGACGGTGTTTCCGCCGCCGCCTCGGCTTCAGGCGGAGCGGGCGCCTCGGCCACGGGGGCTTCGGAAGCCGCGGGCTCCGCCGAGGCCGGCTCCGGTGCGACCGGTGCCTCGGCCGAGGCCACCGGCAGGTCCACCGCAACCGCATCGCCGCTCGCCTGGGTGGCGGCGTCCACAGCCTCGGCGCTCACCGGCTCCTCGCCACCGGCGAAGGCCGTCGGAGCATCCGCGATGGTCGCAGGCTCGGCGCCATCCGCGTCGGACTCGACCGTCTCGCTCGCGGTCTCGCGCGAACGGCTGTCGCGGTCGCGGCCACGACCGCCGCGTCGGCCCCGGCGACGGCGGCGGCCGGTACCGTCGTCCTCGCCGGTCGTCACGATCTCGGGCCGGGACTCGCCGTCGGAAGCGGTCTCGTCGCCCTCACCCCGCTCCGTCGAGCCGTCCGACTCGTCCTCGTCGGATTCGGCGCGACCCTCGTCGTCGCCGCCGGCCTGGGCGCCGTTCTCCTGAGCGCCGTTCTCCTGGCGCCCGCCACGCCGACGCCGACGCCGACGCCGTCCACGACCTTCCCCGCCTTCGCTCGTGCCCTCGCGGGCCTCCTCGCCGTCGGCGCTCTGAGTTTCCGTCTCGGTCTCGGCCTCGGCTTCGACGGCCTCGTCCTCGAACTCCTCGTCGTCTTCGGTTTCCATCGCCGGATTGATGGCGATGGCGCGGACGCCCGTGATGGCGCCCTCGGCCCGCACGGCCGGCTCGCCGCGGTCGAGCTGGAACGCCGCCGTGGTGGCGAGGCGCTCGTCGGCCACGATGGTGATGGTGACGCCGAAGCGCACCTCCAGCTCATGCAGGTGGCCGCGCTTCTGGTTCAAGATGTAGAGGGCCGCCTCCGTGCGCGTGCGCAGGATGAGGTTGTGCGACGCGCTCTTGAGCAGCGATTCCTCGATGGCGCGCAGGATCTGCAGGGCCACCGACGAGGTCGCGCGCACGAAGCCCGAGCCACCGCAATGGGCGCAGGGGAGCGACGAGCTCTCGAGCATGCCCGTGCGGATGCGCTGGCGGCTCATCTCGAGGAGGCCGAAGGGCGAGATGCGGCCGACCTGGATGCGGGCGCGGTCGTTCTTCAGGCACTCGTTGAGCTTCTTCTCGACGGCGCGGTTGTTGCGCTTCTCCTCCATGTCGATGAAGTCGATGACCACGAGGCCCGCGAGATCGCGCAGGCGCAGCTGGCGGGCGACCTCCTCGGCCGCCTCCAGATTGGTGCGCAGGGCCGTGTCCTCGATGTCGTGCTCACGGGTCGAGCGACCGGAGTTCACGTCGACGGAAACGAGGGCTTCCGTCGGGTTGATGACGAGGTAGCCGCCGGACTTCAGGGTGACGTGGGTGGAGAACATGGCGTCGAGCTGCTGCTCGACCCCGTGGCGCGCGAAGATCGGCGTCGGGTCGCGGTAGGGCTGCACCACCTTCGATTGGCCGGGCATGAGCATGCGCATGAAGTCGCGCGCCTCGCGGTACGCCGCGTCGCCCGCCACCAGGATGTCGTCGATGTCCTTGTTGTAGAGGTCGCGGATGGCGCGCTTGATGAGCGACCCTTCCTCATACACGAGGGCCGGCGCGGACGAGGACAGCGTCAGCTCGCGCACGCTCTCCCACAGGCGCATGAGGTACTCGAAGTCGCGCTTGATCTCCGGCTTGGTGCGCGAGGCACCCGCCGTGCGCAGGATGACGCCCATGCCCTCGGGCACCTCCAGATCCTGCGCGACCTCCTTGAGGCGCTTGCGATCGGCGGCCGACGTGATCTTGCGCGAGATGCCGCCGCCTCGGCCGGTGTTCGGCATCAGCACGGAATAGCGGCCGGCGAGCGACAGGTAGGTGGTGAGCGCCGCGCCCTTCGTGCCGCGCTCTTCCTTGACGACCTGCACGAGGATGATCTGGCGGCGCTTGATCACCTCCTGGATCTTGTAGTGCCGGCGATAGGTGCGCGGCCGCTCGGGGATCTCGGCGAGCGCGTCGCCGTTGCCGCCGATCTGGGCGATCTTCGGCTCGCGCTCGCCGTCCTCGCCCTCGTGATCCTCGTCGTCGTCCTCATCCTCGTCCGAGTCGTCATCCTCGTCGTCGTCTTCGGACTCGTCGTCGTCCTCGTCGTCCTCATCCGACTCGTCCGCGTCGGATTCGTCCTCGGCGCTCTCGGCCAGACCCGCCGCGACGGGCTCGGCCGACGCGGCCATGGGGGCGGCCTCGATGGCGATCTCCGCCTCCGGGCTCGGCGCTTCCGACACGGCGTCCGAGGGATGCCCGCCTTCGGTAGCCTCGGAAGAAGTCGACTCGGTCTCGGCCACGGCCGGCGCCGCGGCCTCGCCTGAGGCGAGCAGATCGGCGGGCAGGTCGGCCGAGGCGTCGCTGCCCGGCTCGATGGGCGCGGCGTCGGACACGTCGGCCGAAAGCGCTCCGGCTTCCTGCGGCTCGGCCGCCTGCGACTTGGCATTCGGCAATTCGACGAACTCGGCGTCCACAACCGAAGTCTCGCCCGCGATCTCGACGGCCTCACCCCCGGTCTCGGCGGTGGAATCCTCCGCGCTCACGGTCTCGGCGGTCTTGGCGGACGCGGCCTCGGCGCGGCGGCCGCGCGAACGGCGGCGCGGCTTGCGCTCCTCGCGCTCGCGGTGCTCCTCAGCGTCGCGCGCCTCGTCCTCCAGCAGAGCCTGTCGGTCGGCCAGCGGGATCTGGTAATAGTCGGGATGGATCTCGCTGAAGGCGAGGAAGCCGTGGCGGTTGCCGCCGTACTCGATGAAGGCCGCCTGGAGCGAGGGCTCCACCCGCGTCACCTTAGCAAGGTAGATGTTGCCGCGAAGCTGGCGCCGGTTGGCGGCTTCGAAGTCGAACTCCTCGACCCTAGACCCGTGGACCGTGACGACCCGGGTCTCCTCCGGGTGCATCGCATCGATGAGCATCTTGTTGTTGTTGGCCATGACGAACTTTCGACAGGGCGGCCGACGTCCTCCTCGAACCGAGCGGCTCCGGTGGCGTGCCGCCCCGTCCCGGTCCATCGGGCCGGACGGTCGACGCGCGCGACGACCCGAACCGGGTCGCCAGAGCTGTGGGGAAGGGATTGCCGTCAACCGCCGTTGGGCGCCGGTGATCGGCGCGCGTGGGGTTGATCCTGGCCAGGGCCGACGGGACTGCGGCGCCACGCGAAACGCGCATGCGTCGAACACGAGCAACGGCAACCGATGCTGTGTGTCCTCCCATCTCTCTCCCTGACCTCGCGAAGACTCTTGAGCCGGATACCGCCGGCCTCGGATTTCGTAGAGTGGCCGCGCGCCGTGAGGCCGCAGCTTTGACCGTCTCCTGCCCGGCTCACGAGGGCCGGCGAGCATGGCGCGGGAACCGACGGCGAAGACGCCCGAGTTGTGATCTCGAAACGCCCGCGGGCCGCGGAGCATACCGCACGGCACCGGGAAGGGTACAGCTTCATTACAGATCGTCGCAGGGATTTGGCAAGGTATAAACGCGGGCGGCCCCCAGCGAAGTCCCACGCGGACCCTTCGGTGATGGCGTTCCGCCGCCCCTGCGCGGGCGTCCCACGCCTGCACGGGTCACCGAGGAGGGTGCGCGATGACGAATGAAGCGATGCTCCACCTCGTCGCCGATCCTGATCGCGCGCGTCTTGCCGCCGACACGCTGTTCGCCGCACTCGAACACGATCTCGGTCCGCAACTCCCAGCATCCGCCGAGATGCTGCACGTCGGTGCCACGGCGATACCCGGTTGTTTGACCAAGGGTGATCTCGATGTCGCCATTCGGGTCGATGCCGATGACTTCCCCGCGGCCGCCGCGATTCTGGCGGCGCGGTTTGCGCCCAACGCGGGGTCGATCCGCACGGCCGATTTCGCCGCCTTCGAAGGACGCGTCATGGCGCCCGCCCTCGGGCTTCAGCTGACCGTTCGGGATGGGCAGTTCGATGTCTTTCACCGCTTCGCCGTCGCGTTGCGCGCCGATCCATCCCTGGTCGCGCGCTACAATGCCCTGAAGATCCGATGCGATGGCGCGCCGATGAGCGCGTACAGACAGATTAAGGACGCGTTCATCCGCGAGATTCTGAGCAGCCGTCCCTGACGACCGTCACGGGTGTCGCGTCCCGGCCACAACCGGCCGTCAAATCCCCGATGCGGCACAAGGAACGATTAACCACACCGGCCGTATCGCTTAACCGGAGGCCACAGGAACCGGAACGCCGGACCATGCTCGCATCCCATCGCCTGCTCCGGTCGATCGCCCTCGCCGCGAGCCTCGTCCTCGCGTCGGGTCCCGCCGTGCGGGCGCAGGACGGCGACCGGGCGGCCCGTGCCCCCGCCGCCGTGGCCATCGCGGCGGAGCTGTCGAGCGGCGGAGCCGGGATCACGAAGCTCACCCTCACCCTGTCGAAGGCCATCGACGCGCGTGCCTTCGTCATGGAGCGGCCCGACCGCGCCGTCATCGATCTGGCGGAAGTCAACTTCCAGCTCGGCGCCGAGACCGGGCGCAAGCGCGAAGGCGTGGTGTCCTCGTTCCGCTATGGCCTGTTCGCCCCCGGACGTTCGCGCATCGTCGTCGATCTGGCGCAGCCCGCCACCGTCGGCACCATCGAGACGACGACCCGGCCCCGCGACGGCGCCGTGCTCCTCACCGTCGAGTTCAAGCGCAGCGACCGCGAGGGCTTCCGGCGCGCCGCCGTCGCGAGCGATCCCGCGCCCCAGCTCCGCAAGGCGGTGGCGCCGAGCGAGGCCACGGATGCGCGCCCCCTCATCATGGTCGATGCCGGCCATGGCGGCACCGACCCCGGTGCCATCGCGGCCACGGGCGTGTTCGAGAAGGACATCGTGTTCGGCTTCGCGCAGGCTCTCGTCACCCGCCTCGAAGCGGGGGGGCGCTACCGGGTGCGGATGACCCGCGACCGCGACGTGTTCGTGCCCCTGGCCGAACGGGTCCGTATCGCGCGGGAGGCCAAGGCCGACCTGTTCGTCTCGATCCATGCCGATTCGATCCAGTCCGCCCCGCAGGTGCGCGGCGCCACCATCTATACGGGATCGGAGAAGGCCACCGACGCCGAATCGGCGCGCTTGGCCGAGCGCGAGAACCGGGCGGACGCCGCCGCCGGAACGGAATCGAACGAGGGGCCGGGCCATGTCGCCGACATCCTCCAGGAACTCACCCTGCGCGAGACCCGCACCTTCTCGTCGGGCTTCGCCAAGGGCCTGATGGCCCAACTCGGCCCGGTGATGGAGATGAGCCCCAAGCCCCACCGCGAGGCCGGCTTCATGGTGCTGCGCTCGCCCGACGTGCCGTCCGTGCTCGTGGAGCTCGGCTATCTGTCGAGCAAGCACGACCTCGACCTCCTGCAGTCCGAGTCTTGGCGCGCCGAGGTGACGGGGAGCATGGCCAAGGCCATCGACGCCTTCTTCGGCAACCGCACCTCGCTCACCCGGCCGAATCCGCCCCGGCGCTCCGCGGCAATCGCCCCAGTTTCACCATAGAATGGGAGTGAAACCGGGCCTCGCGACGCCCCGGTTCGACGGAGGTCGCGAGTTCGATGGGAACGGCCGCGCGGGTAGCCTCGAGCGAACGCCGCCCTTCTCCATGCCTGCCGCTCCGAACGGGCGGCGCGCGGTCCCGGTCCTGTGCCGGACCGGCGGCAGATCCAGCGACGAACGGGACCCGGATGCGCATCGTCCTTCGTTTCTTCGGCTTCCTGTTCAGCATCGGCGCGATGCTGTTCTTGGTCGCTTCGGCCGGCGCGGCGTTCTTCTACTGGAAGTATAGCCAGGATCTGCCGGACCACGCGGCGCTCGCCAATTACGAGCCGCCGGTGATGAGCCGCGTGCACGCTGCCGACGGTTCACTGCTCGCCGAATACGCGAGCGAGCGTCGGCTCTACCTGCCGATCCAGGCCATGCCGAAGATCGTGGTCGCGGCCTTCCTCTCGGCGGAGGACAAAAACTTCTACAAGCATGGCGGCGTCGATCCCGAAGGGCTCGTGCGCGCGGCGCTGACAAACTTCAAGAGCGGCAAGAAGCAGGGTGCCTCGACGATCACCCAGCAGGTGGCCAAGAACTTCCTTCTGAGCCCGGAGCAGACCTTCGAGCGCAAGGCCAAGGAGGCGCTCATCGCCTTCCGGATCGAGGCGGCCTATTCCAAGGACAAGATCCTCGAACTCTACCTCAACGAGATCTTCCTCGGCACCATCGTGCCCGGCCGCAACCTCCACGGCGTCGCGGCCGCCGCCCTCGATTATTTCGGCAAGTCCGTCCACGAGCTGACCATCAACGAGGCGGCCTATCTCGCCGCCCTGCCGAAGGGGCCGAACAACTACCACCCCTACCGCCAGACTCAGAAGGCCCTCGACCGCCGCAACGAGATCATCGGCCTGATGGCCCAGAACGGGTACATCACGAAGGAGGAGGGCGAGGCGGCCCGCAAGATGCCGCTGGGCGTCAATCCGCGCGTCGCCTTCGCCAACGCCGCCAACGCCAACTACTTCACCGAAGAGGTCCGACGCGAGATCACCGAACGCTACGGCGAGAAGAAGCTCTACGAGGGCGGTCTCTCCGTGCGCGCCACCCTCGACCCGAAGATGCAGGCCTGGGCCCGCAAGGCCTTGGTCGATGGCTTGATCCGCTACGACCAGTCCCACGGCTGGCGCGGGGCCCAGGCCAAGGTCGACCTCGTCGGCCGCGATTGGGGTCTGGCCGTCGCCGAGGTTCCCGGCCTCGGCGACGTGCAGCCCTGGCGCCTCGCCGTGGTCCTGAACACCAACGGCGGCGTCGCGCAGATCGGCCTTCAGCCCCGGCGCGAGGCGTCCGGCCAGGTCTCCAAGGATCGCGAGACCGGCACCATCCCGGCCGAGGGCACGCGTTGGACCGGCCGCTCGCCGGCCGCGGCCCTGAACCCCGGCGACGTGGTCTACGTCGAGGCCATGGACGGCGGGCGCGGGGCCTATCGCCTGCGCCAGCGTCCGGAGATCTCCGGCGCCATCGTGGCGATGGACCCCTATACGGGCCGCGTCCACGCCATGGTGGGCGGCTTCTCCTACGACGAGAGCCAGTTCAACCGCGCCACGCAGGCGATGCGTCAGCCCGGCTCCTCGTTCAAGCCCATCGTCTACTCGGCGGCGCTGGACAACGGCTACACCCCGTCCTCCATCGTGCAGGATTCGCCCATCACCATCGAGGCAGGTCCGGGCCAGGAGGCTTGGACGCCCTCGAACTACGACGGCAAGTCGGGCGGCCCGCACACTCTGCGCTACGGCATCGAGCACTCGAAGAACCTCATGACGGTTCGGCTCGCCAAGGATGTCGGCATGCCGCTCATCGCCGAGTATGCCCGCCGCTTCGGCGTCTACGACGACATGCTGCCCGTGCTGCCCATGTCGCTCGGCGCGGGCGAGACGACGGTGATGCGCATGGTCACCGCCTACTCGATGCTTGCCAATGGCGGCCGGCGCATCCGGCCGACCCTCATCGACCGCATCCAGGACCGCGTCGGCGAGACCATCTACAAGCACGATGCCCGCAAGTGCCTCGGCTGCGATGCGGAGAAGTGGTCGGGCCAGGACGAGCCGAAGCTCGTGGACGATTCCGAGCAGGTTCTCGATCCGCTCACCGCCTACCAGATGGTCTCGATCATGGAGGGCGTGGTCCAGCGCGGCACCGCCACGATCCTGAAGCAGGTGGGCAAGCCGCTCGCCGGCAAGACCGGCACCACCAACGACGCCAAGGATGCGTGGTTCGTTGGCTTCTCACCCGATCTCGCGGTCGGCGTCTATCTCGGCTTCGACAAGCCGCGCTCCCTCGGTGACCGCGCCACGGGCGGCGGCCTCTCGGCTCCCATCGCCCTCGACTTCCTGAAGCAGGCCCTGAAGGACAAGCCGCCGACGCCGTTCCGCGTGCCGCCCGGCATCAAGCTCATCCGCGTCTCGGCCTCCTCGGGCATGCGGGCGGGCTCGGGCGAGGGCGCCGGCACGATCCTCGAGGCGTTCAAGCCCGGGACAGCGCCGCCCGACGCCTACGTGGCGCCCGCCAATCCGGCTCCCCCGGCGGGCGGCCCGCCCCCCGATGCCGACCGCGCCGCCCAGGCTGGTGGCCTGTACTGAGAGAAACGGGTTCGAAGGGCTCAGTCCTTTGCGGGTCCAGGGCAGAGGCCGGGAGAACGTCGGGCTCCGCCAGACACCCGCCGAAGGGCTTGCCCTTCGGAATCCCGTGAGTTCAGAAGCCTTTGCGCGCGAGTGCGAGGGCCGCGAGCTTGTCGATGTCGAAGCCGGCCTGCGGCACCTCGATCATGAAGCGCTCGGCGATCTCTGAGACGACGAAGTCCGGCCGGATCCGTTCGATCAGCTTCCAGTCGATGCTCGTGGACCACAGCATGTGCACCTCCCGGAAGGTGTCGGCGAACAGCGGCGTCAGGGTGCCGGTGGCGCCGTTCGGCGTGTGGTGGGCGTAGGAATCGCCGAATAGGACGAGACGGCGCGGATCGATGCCGGGCGCATCGTTGCGGAACACCGCATAGGCCCCGATATGCGCATCGCGCCCCCGGCCGTCGGCCTCGAACGCCGTGATCAGCGCATTGGCGTGGACACGCTGCGCCGCGCCCGCGAACAGGCAGGGTTCGGCGATCTCGCATCGCTCCGGATCGAACTTCGCGCCGAGGTCCCCGGCATAGACCTGTGGGGTTCCGAGCCTGCGCGCAGCGATGTCGTAACGCGGCCGCACGCCAAGATGCCGGCAGATCTCCGCGTAGGCGAGCCAGCCGCCCGCGAACGTCCAGTGGGTGTCCGTACGCCGGTAGAGCGCCGTGTCTCGTGCCCGCGCCCGGAACGGCCGCACCAAGTCGACGAGGCATGACCGCGCTGGCGAGAACCTGAGCCACCGCTCCAGGCGCAGGGCCGGCGACCGGGCGGGATCGAGGGCGAGGCCGTCGAACGCGTGGTCGTGGATCGCGAGCTTTTCCGGCGCCACCGCGTGGGCGTAGCCGATGCCGAGGGCGCCGAGACGACGGGTCCGTGCTTCGAGGAGGCGGCGCCAGCGCCAGAGCTTGGCCAGGGGAAATCCGGGCGTGCCGTATTGCGCCGCGACGTCGTTGCTGCCCCCCGTGAGAAACAGCCAGTTGTCCCGCCCGACATGGATATCGGGGCGGACGGAGGGGTCTGTCTCTGGGGCGGGGGGCATCATGCCGGCTGTGTAGCTTGGCCGAGGGAGCGGCGCATCCTTCCCGGCCACGACGTTTCCGAGGCGCGCCCGTCGCCCCGGGCGGCTTCAGTGATGCGCGTGGGGGGCAGGAGCGGCGGAGGCGGCGGCGTTCGGGCTCGTCGCGCCGATGGGCGCCACGGCGAAGGTCACCGGAACCGTCCCGGCCCGCTCGAAGGTCAGGGTTCCGGAGACGGGCTCGCCAACCTTCGGCGCGGACGTGAGATCCTCGAACATGAGGTGGAAGCCGCCGGGCTTCAGCTCCACGGTCTGACCCGGCGCGATGGCGAGCCCCTCCGGCACCGCCGCCATCTTCATGACGCCGCCCGCCATGGTCATGGAGTGGATCGCCCCCCGACCCGCGATGGCGATGCCCGCGCCCGTGAGCCGGTCGGCCTGCGACCCGGTGTTGGTGACGCGGACATAGCCGCCCGCGACCTTCGCCCCGCCCGGCGTCGCCCGCATCCAGGGCGTGTCGATGCGCAGGTCCCCGGCCGTCGTGATCTCGCCGGCCCGGGCAGACGCGGCAAGGCCGAGGGCGGCGACCATTGAAAGGGCAAGGCGAAGGGCGGTGCGGGTGCGCTGAATCATCGGACGATCCGGGAGTGCGATGGAAATGGCATCGGGCGGGAGACCCGCCGACATCGGCGAACCATGCGCGCAAATCTTCCGTGCGCAAGGGCACGTCCTGGAAACGCCACCGGACGCCGCACCGACCGTGCGCGTCCATGCCAAGTTTACGACGCGCGATCGCCGGTGGGCACGCCCACTGCCCGAACGGCGCCACCAAACGAAGCGTACCGGTTTGGAACAAGACGAGAAAATCGCAGTCTGTCAGATAGTTAGGCCGCCGCACCGTGCACCTGTCACGTCACGCATCGGCCCACCGCGCAACGAACGGTCTCGGTCGGCGGGGTATCCGTCAGTCCAACAACCGCATTGGACCATGCTGTGGCCCGGGCGGCACGCTCGCCGGGAAGTCATCGCGGCGCCCGCCGGCGCCATATTGTGGCCCGGACGCCATGAGTTCTTAACTTCACCCCGACACGTTCGCGGCAAGGGGCGTTCCGGAGCTGACGCATCGCGTCGGCGTCCGGGCACCACGCCGCACCCAACGTCAGACCAGAGTTCGCCCGATGCTCAAGCAGGCACTTTCCGCCCGGTCCCTTGCCCGGTCCGTTGCCACCCGGTCCCTCGTCCTCGCCGCCTCCGTCGCCCTCGTGGGCGGCGCCGCCTCGGCCCGCGAGGCCGCCGGCTTCGCCCAGGCCGAATGGGCGCAGGACTACGCCGCGCCGACCACCATGCAGGTGCAGCGCTCCTCGACGCCGATCCTCTCGCCCCAGACCATCGCGGCCACGGAGCAGACCATCGAGCGTTACCGCGACATCGTGAACCGGGGTGGCTGGAAGCCGATCGCGGGCGCCGACCGCCTGCGCATCGGCGCCAAGGGGCCTGCCGTGAGTGCCCTGCGCCAGCGCCTCATCGTCTCGGGCGACCTCGATTCGGCCTCGGGCGGCTCGGGCGTCTACGATTCCTACGTCTCGGCCGGCGTGAAGCGCTTCCAGTCGCGGCACGGCCTCAGCCAGACCGGCGCCATGAGCCCCGCCACCCAGGCGGCCATGAACGTGCCGGCGGATGTGCGCCTGCATCAGCTCGAGATCAACCTCGTGCGTCTGCGCTCCTACGCGGGCAATCTCGGCAACCGCTTCGTCATCACCAACATCCCCGCCGCCCTGGTGCAGACGGTGGAGAACGGCCAGGTCGTGACCCTGCATGCGGCCGGTGTCGGCAAGATCGACCGCCAGTCGCCGATCATGAATACGAAGGCGACGCAGATCAACTTCAACCCCTTCTGGACGGTCCCGGCTTCCATCGTGAAGAAGGACCTCATCCCCAAGATGCAGAAGGATCCGAACTACCTCACCGACAACAAGATCCGCATCTTCACGGGTGAGACCGAGATCTCGCCGGCCTCGGTGAACTGGAATTCGGACGAGGGCACGCGCTACCGCTACCGCCAGGATTCGGGCGCCGACTTCAACTCCATGGGCATCGTGCGCATCAACATCCCGAATCCGTACGGGGTCTTCATGCACGACACGAACACCAAGGGCGTGTTCGGCGACGACTTCCGCTTCATCTCGTCGGGCTGCGTGCGCGTGCAGAACGTGCGCGAATACATCACCTGGCTGCTCAAGGACACGCCCGGCTGGGGCCGCGAGCAGGTCGAGCAGGCCATCGAGAGCGGCAAGCGCGTCGACGCCACCCTGAGCACGCCCGTGCCGGTCTACTGGACCTACATCACCGCCTGGGCGACCCCGGACGGCGCGGTGCAGTTCCGCGACGATATCTACAAGCGCGACGGCGTGAACGTACCCTCCACCCTCTCGGCCCCGACCCCCGTGGCCAGCGCCGAGCAGGTCCCGAGCTTCGAGCCGGGCGACGAGGAGAACTGAGGCACGGGAGCAGGAGCGGCGTCACGAGTCTCCAATCTCGTCCGGGGCGGGTGCGATCAAGCCCCGCCCCGGAAGACCGAGTCTGTCCGACTGTCCGTCTCGGCCGATGAACAGTATCTGGCTCGTCTAGGACTGGGACGAGCGCGACAATCACTCCGCAGGAAACGGTCTCAATGGCGTAGGGAAGCCTCGATCTTCGGCAACAGCAATTCGTTCTCGCGGGCCATGCGAAGCGCTTCCTGATCGCGAAGGATCAAGCTGTCCTGAGGATCGAAGACGATGCCATTGTGCATCTGGGCGAGCGTCACGGCCGCGATATAGGCGGCGACGCAGTCAGTTAGACCGGACCAATAGAAGACATTAGCCGTATCCCACCTTCGACCAAAATCGAGATCGTCATACGTTTCGATGAGCTTGTCGAAGTCGCACGGTCGGAACTCGAACGCGACATCGCGGGACTTCCATTTGGCCGTGACCAGACCCCCTTCTCCGATGACGATTTGATCGCGGGAAAATTTCAAGTCAAACCCATGTTCGTCGATGATTTTTTGCCATTCGATGAGATTCGGAGGCAGGCCGTCAGAGAGGACGTAGAGATCCATGCTCATGGCTTCGGTCCTCTAATCGGAAATGAACTCATCAGCGCGTCGATCTCGCTCTTCGCATCGAGGCCCTTCGAGATGGGCCGCGCGGTGATCGGAACGTCGTCCCCGACGCCAAGATGCTGGTGGATCTGGGCTGCTCGTTCCTGGGTCAGCTTTGCGCCGCCGAGGACCGCCGCGACAACATGCGTCGCTCCGACTCGGGGTCGATCATTGTTCCCGCGTTAGCGCGAAAAATGCAACCCTCGCGTGTTCTGCGGCGGGCGCATCGAACGCCTTCGGCTTGGCCGAGGTGGCATCACGGCTTGGTTCAAAATTTTTCGGCCGCCGCCTCGCCGGGCCGCGGAAACTTTTTTTGTAGGACACGCCAAATTCGTGTGCCTTGGCCTTGTCCCGCCGCCCGTGTAATAAAATGCCCATCGAGCGTCCGCCCGCCGCTACGCCAGCGGATAACGGACGCCTTCGCCCGTTCAACAATCGAGGCAATCCATGAGCGCCGGTACCGCTGCCGACAAGCACTTCTCGAATTCCTTCTTCAGCGCGTCGCTCGCCGACGTCGATCCGGAAGTGGCCGCCGCCGTGGGGCAGGAACTCGGGCGCCAGCAGCACGAGATCGAGCTGATCGCGTCGGAGAACATCGTCTCCAAGGCCGTGCTCGAGGCTCAGGGCTCCGTTCTCACAAACAAGTATGCCGAGGGCTATCCGGGCCGGCGCTACTATGGCGGCTGTCAGTTCGTCGACATCGCCGAGAACCTCGCCATCGAGCGCGCCAAGCGCCTGTTCGATTGCGGCTTCGCCAACGTGCAGCCGAATTCCGGCTCCCAGGCGAACCAGGGCGTGTTCATGGCCCTCATGCAGCCGGGCGACACCTTCCTCGGCCTCGATCTCGCCGCCGGCGGCCACCTCACCCACGGCGCCCCCCCGAACGTCTCGGGCAAGTGGTTCAAGCCCGTCTCCTACACCGTGCGCCGCGACGACCAGCGCATCGACATGGAGCAGGTCGAGCGCCTCGCCCACGAGCACAAGCCCAAGGTGATCATCGCGGGCGGCTCGGGCTATCCGCGTCACTGGGATTTTGCCAAGTTCCGTGAGATCGCCGATGCCGTCGGCGCCTACTTCTTCGTCGACATGGCCCACTTCGCCGGCCTCGTCGCCGCGGGCGTCCACCCGTCGCCGTTCCCGCACGCGCACGTCGCCACCACGACGACGCACAAGACCCTGCGCGGCCCGCGCGGCGGCATGATCCTCACGAACGACGAGGCGCTTGCCAAGAAGTTCAACTCGGCGATCTTCCCCGGCCTGCAGGGCGGCCCGCTCATGCACGTCATCGCCGGTAAGGCGGTGGCCTTCGGCGAAGCCCTGAAGCCCGAGTTCAAGATCTATGCCCGTCAGGTCATCGAGAACGCCAAGGCGCTGGCCGACACCCTGATGTCGGGCGGCTACGACATCACCTCGGGCGGCACCGACAACCACCTGATGCTCGTCGACCTTCAGAAGAAGGGCCTCACCGGCAAGGCGGCGGAAGCCGCCCTCAGCCGCGCCGACATCACCTGCAACAAGAACGGCGTGCCCTTCGATCCGGCCAAGCCGACGATCACCTCCGGTATCCGCCTCGGCACCCCGGCCGGCACCTCGCGCGGCTTCGGCGTCGCGGAGTTCAAGCAGATCGGCGGCTTCATCGTCGAGGTGCTCGACGGCCTCGCGGCCAAGGGCGAGGCGGGCGATGCCGCCGTCGAGGCGGCCGTGAAGGAGAAGGTCCACGCCCTGACCGACCGGTTCCCGATCTACGCATGAGGGTGAGGCAGTGTTCGCGCTTAACGCGTGCACTGCAACACGCTAAAGGAGAACGGCCGTGGATCGAAAGGTCCACGGCCGTTCTCGTTTTCTCGCATCCCCACAGGTGGCCGCCCGATGCGCTGTCCCTATTGCAGCGGCCCCGACACTCAGGTGAAGGATTCGCGCCCCACCGACGATGCCATCCGTCGGCGCCGCGTCTGCCCGGATTGCGGCGGCCGCTTCACCACCTTCGAGCGGGTGCAACTGCGTGAACTCACCGTGGTCAAACGCTCCGGAAAGCGTGTTCCGTTCGATCGCGACAAGCTCCAGCGCTCCATCGGCGTCGCCCTGCGCAAGCGCGCCGTCGACCCTGAGCGGATCGAACGTCTCGTCAGCGGCATCACCCGCCAGCTCGAGAGCGGGGGCGAGGCCGAGATCGCCAGCGAGGCGATCGGCGAGCTTGTGATGGAGGGGCTGAAGGGGCTCGACGACGTCGCCTACGTGCGCTTCGCCTCCGTCTACAAGAATTTTCGCGAGGCCAGCGACTTCAAGGCTCTGCTCGGCACCCTAAGCGAAGCGCCGGCCGAGCCGCTCCCCGACGAGCCCGACGACACCGTCACGCCCCTGCGTGCCAAGCCCCGGCCGCGCCCATGAGCGCGATGGATATCCGCTTCATGCGCCTCGCCCTGGCGCTCGGCCATCGCAACCTCGGACGGACCTGGCCCAACCCCTCCGTCGGAGCCGTGGTGGTGAAGGACGGCCGCATCGTCGGCCAGGGCATGACGGAAACCGGCGGGCGGCCCCATGCCGAACCGCAGGCGCTGGCCATGGCGGGCGAGGCCGCGCGCGGCGCAACCCTCTACGTCACCCTCGAGCCGTGCTCGCATCACGGGCGAACCCCGCCCTGCACCGAGGCGATCATCGCATCCGGCATCGCCCGCGTCGTCACCGCCCTGGAGGACCCCGACCCACGCGTGGCGGGGCGCGGCCACGCGCTCCTGCGGGACGCCGGCATCGCCGTCGAAACCGGCCTCCTACGCGAGCAGGCCGCCCGCGACCATGTCGGCCACGTCACGCGGGTCACGAGGGGGCGCCCGAGCCTCCACCTGAAGCTCGCCCGGACGCCGGACGGCTTCGCCGCCGGGGCACCCGACCAGCGCCTGCGCATCACCGGCCCCATCGCCGACGGCGCCGTCCACCTGTGGCGGGCCCATGCCGACGCCATCCTGGTCGGCATCGGAACGGCGCGGGCCGACGATCCGTCCCTCACCGTGCGCCTGCCCGGTCTCTCGGAGCGCTCGCCCCTGCGGATCGTCCTCGATTCGAGCCTGCGGCTGCAGCCCTCGACCCACCTTGTGCGCGGCGCCCGCGACATCCCCACCCTTGTGGTCACCACCCGCAACGCGCCGGCCCATCCCAAACGCATGCTCGCCTCGTTCAGCGTCGAGGTGATCTCCGTGGCGGCCGAGGCCACCGGCCGGATCGATCTTGCCGCCGCCCTGGAGGCCCTGGCCGAGCGCGGTCTCACCCGGATCTGCTGCGAGGGTGGCCCCTGCCTCGCCGACGCCCTGGCGCGGGCGGATCTCATCGACGTCTGCACCCTCATCACCGGTCCCACCGCCCTCGGGGCGAGCGGCCTGCCGGCCGTCGGCCCCCACCTCGACGCCAGCCTATCGCGGGGCCATCTGAAACCCGTCGCGTCGCGCGATTTCGGTCCCGACCGCGCGGTCACGTATGAGCGGAGCGCCTAGATGTTCACCGGTCTCGTCACGGATGTCGGAGAGGTCGTCGAGGTGTCGGGCGACGACCGTCTGCGCCGCATCCGCATCCGCTCCGCCTACGATCCCGCCACCATCGCGCTTGGAGCCTCCATCGCCTGTTCAGGCCCCTGCCTCACGGCCGTGGCCGTGGAGCGCGTCGCGGGCGGGTGCATCTTCGCCGTGGATGCCGCGGCCGAAACCCTGGCCCTCACCACCGTCGGCACCTGGGGCGAGGGCACGCGGGTCAACCTCGAACGCTCCCTAAAGATCGGCGACGAACTTGGCGGTCACCTCGTCACCGGCCATGTCGACGGCCGCGCCGAGATCGTCGCCCGCGACGCGGTGACGGGTGGGGAGGGCGATCCGCAATGGGCGCCGAGCGACCGCTTCACCCTGCGCGCCCCGAAGGCGCTGGCTGGATTCATCGCCCGCAAGGGGTCCGTCTGCCTCGACGGAACCTCGCTGACGGTGAACACCGTCGCGGACGACCTCTTCTCGGTGCTGCTGATCCCCCATACCCTGGCGGTGACGACGTGGGGGCAGCGCCGCGCCGGCGATGCCCTCAATCTCGAGGTCGATCTCATCGCCCGCTACGCCGCGCGCCTGACGGAGGCCCGCGAGACGCTCGCGCTCTGACCCCGCCCGGCGGGCGCCCGCTTGTCCGCCGGGCGCCTTCGGTCTATCGCTCGCGCCTTCCGATCGGTCCGGGTTCGGCGCGTGCGTCGCGACGGCGCGGCCGGTTCAGGGCGGCGACTGTGCGGGAATCCGGACGTCCCTGCCCCTCTCACAAGGCCCCCCGATGGTTTCGACCCAACCCGCTTCCCGCCCGTCCCCCGCCATCGTCAGGGGCGCCCGCGTCCTCGTGGTCGAAGCGCGCTACTACGACGAGCTCGCCGACGCGCTGCTCGACGGCGCGCGGGGCGTTCTCGACGCGGCCGAAGCCGAGACGACGGTGGTGACCGTGCCGGGCGCCCTGGAAATTCCCGCCGCCATCGCGATCCTGACCGAGGCCGCCACCCGCGCCGGCCAGCCCTACGACGCCGCCGTCGCCCTCGGCTGCGTGATTCGCGGCGAGACCGGGCATTACGACATCGTGGCCGGCGAGAGTGCCCGTGCGTTGATGGACCTGTCCGTTGCCCGGCTGCTGCCGCTTGGCAACGGCATCCTCACGGTCGAGACCGAGGCTCAGGCGTTCGCCCGCGCCCGCGTGTCGGAGATGAACAAGGGCGGCGGAGCGGCCGAGGCGGCCCTGGCGGTGCTTGCCCTCAAGCGCGACGCTTCCGCCGCGCCCGTCGGAGAGGATTGAGCGCCATGGCCAAGATCATCGAGCGCAGCGGCGCCCGCCTCTCCGTGGTGCAGGCGCTCTACGAGATGGAGATCGCCGGCAAGGGCGTCATCGAGGCGGTGGCCGAATTCGAGACCTTCTGGATCGGCCAGACCGTCGACGGCGTCGAACATCCCCCGGCCGAGATCGCATTCTTCCGCGATCTCCTGCGCGGCGTCGTCGACGAGCAGCGCGCCATCGACCCGATGCTGGACGGCGCCCTGGCGCAGGGCTGGCCCCTCAAGCGCATCGAGGCGGTTCTGCGCGCCATCCTGCGCGCGGGAGCCTACGAACTCATGCATCGCCGCGACGTGCCGGCCCGGGCCGCCATCTCTGAATACGTCGATGTCGCCCACAGCTTCTACGGCGGCGACGAACCCGGCATGGTCAATGCGGTCCTCGACAAGGTGGCGCGCGAGGTTCGGAGCCAGGAATTCGCCGGTCTTCCAGGGTCCGGCCTGCCCGGCGCCGGCCGGGCGTGAGCGGGGACCGTCCCACCGAGGACGGCCTCATCGCGCGCTTCTTCGCGCCGCTGGCCGGCCTCGGCGCCGATGGGATGCGCGACGACGCCGCCACCCTGACGCCGAGTCCCGGTTGCGATCTCGTCCTCACGGCCGACGCCATCGTGGCGGGGGTTCACTTCTTTCCCGACGATCCGCCGGCTTCCATCGCCCGCAAGGCCATCGGGGTGAACTATTCGGATCTGGCCGCCAAGGGGGCGGCCCCGCGCGGCATCCTCCTCACCCTGGCGCTGCCCGACGACTGGACGGAACCCTGGCTTGAGGCATTCGCGGGCGGTCTGCGAGACAGTCTCGCCGCGTTCGGCGGCGCGCTTCTCGGCGGGGACACCGTGCGCGCGGCCGGCCCCCTGACCATCGGGGTCACGGCGCTGGGCGAGGTGCCCACCGGCGCCATGGTGAGGCGGATGACGGCCCAAGTCGGCGACGCGATTTGTGTCGGCGGCAGCATCGGCGATGCCGCCCTTGGGCTACTCCTGCGCCAGTCGCCCCCGCCGGATTGGGCCGCCTCCCTCGGCGGCGAGGCCCGCGACGTCCTTGTCGACCGCTATTGGCACCCGCGCCCGAGGCTCGGCCTCGCGCCGGTCCTCCGGCGCCATGCCCGCGCCGCCATGGACATCTCGGACGGCCTCGCGGGCGATCTCGCCAAGATGCTGAAGGGGGAGGGGCGCTCCGCCCTGATCCGCGTCGCCGATGTACCCCTGTCTCCGGCGGCGGCCCGGGCCGTGACATTGCGGCCCGACCTCATGGCGACGGTGCTGACCGGCGGCGACGATTACGAGATCCTCTGCGCCGTGCCGCCGGACGCCCTCGCGGCCTGTCTGGCGGAGGCGCAGGCCCTCGGCCTTCCGTTGCGCCCCATCGGAATGGTGACCGCCGGGGAGGGACCGCCGGTCTTCGAGGCCGCGAACGGGCTACGAACGTTCTTCGGGGCCGGGTCCTTCAGTCACTTCTGACGTCGGGGCCTCGTCCTCGGGCTCGGGATCGACCGTCCAGTGGGTGGCGAAGGCGGCGAGATGGCGGGCATCGGCGAACGCCATCACGGCGACCTGCCGCTCGGCCGGCATGGCGCCGGGATAGGGCGCCAACAGCACGGTCTCCTGGGAGAACTTGGCGCCGGGTGCCTGCTCGGCGAGCCAGACCTCGGCCTCGGTGGTCAGCCGGGTGGGGTCGGCTGCGTCGCGGGCGCGTGAATCGGCGCGCAGCACGAGGACGTAGGACCCGAGCGTCGGATTGCGCTGCTGCAGGGCCTGGATGATGTCGATCATGGGGCCGTTCCGAGAAGCGCCGGACCGCCACGGGGCGGCCCGGCCTGGAGGGAGACGCCCTGCCCCTCGCGGAGGGGCGGGCGAGCGAAGTTTGCGCTCAGTGCAGCTTCACCCGCGATTCCGTGCGGCGGGTCAGCGCCCGGGCCACGGCGTCGAGGGTGGTCTTCACCGTGCCGTGCAGGGCCTGCTCGTGCATCTTGTAGAGCGACCGGTACATCATCCGGGCGAACAGCCCGGCGATGAACATGTTCTTTCCGCGCACGAACCCCATCAGGCTGCCAACGGTCGAGTATTCGCCCAGCGACACCAGGGACCCGAAATCACGGTACTTGAAGGGTTTGAGCGGCTTGCCCGCCATCTTCGCGGGAATCGCCTTGATGAGGTAGCTCGCCTGCTGGTGCGCCGCCTGGGCGCGCGGCGGGATCGGCGTCTGCGAACCCGGTTCGACGAGGTAGGCATTGTCGCCGATGGCGAAGATGTCCGGATCGCGGGTGGTCTGAAGCGTCGGTGTCACCACGAGCTGGTTGTTGCGCGTGGTCTCGAGGCCGCCGATCCCCTGGAGGAACGGCGGCGCCTTCACGCCGGCGGCCCAGACCACGAGTTCGGACGGAATGAAGCCGCCATCGGCGAGCTGGACTCCATCGGGGCGTACTTCCGTAACGCGGGCGTTGGTGCGGACCTCGACGCCGATCTTGTGCAGCAGCTTCATCACGTCCTGGGACATGCGCTCGGGCACCGCCGGCAGGATGCGGGAGGCCGCCTCCACCAGGGTGATCTTGAGATCCTTGTCGGGGTCGATGCGGTCGAGGCCCGTCGAGGCGACGTCGCGGGTGGTGCGGTGGAGTTCGGCCGTGAGCTCCGTGCCCGTGGCGCCGGCGCCGATCACCGTGACGTGGAGCTGGCCCGGCCGCACGGGGCCCGCCTGGGTGTGGGCGCGCAGCATGCCGTTGACGAGGCGCTGGTGGAAACGCACCGCCTGGTCCTGGGTGTCGAGGGCGATGGCGTTCTCCTTCACCCCCGGCGTGCCGAAATCGTTGGTGGTGGAGCCCACCGCCAGCACCAGGGTGTCGTAGCCGATGGAGCGCACCGGCGTGACCTCGCGCCCCTCCGCGTCGTGGCTGGCGGCGAGCTGGATCGTGCGCGCCTGCCGGTCGAGGCCGGTCATCTCGCCGATGCGGTAGCGGAAATGGTGGCGATGCGCGTGGTGCAGGTAGTCCACGGCGTGATGGCCGACATCGAGGCTGCCGGCGGCGACCTCGTGGAGGAGCGGCTTCCAGATATGCGTACGCGCCCGGTCGACGAGGGTGACGTGGGCCTTGCCGGACTTGCCCAGCGACTCGCCGAGCTTCGTCGCCAGCTGCAGGCCAGCGGCACCGCCGCCGACGACCACGATACGATGCAGGTTCTCCACGGATTCGCCCGGTACCATGCGTTTGTCGTCCTGCATCTCGTCGTTGGAAGGGGTGGGTCTGGACCGGGCGCGCCACGGCGAAGGCCGTACCGGACTCTGCCGTTCCGCCTTACTCTGGAACGTCTTTATTTTGTGGTCGCCCGGCCTGGGTCAACACAATTGTCCACCGCCCCTCAGGCGGGAGCGCCCGGCTGGCGCAGGGGATGCGCCCGCGCGAAGGCATCCTGCCCCAGGCAATCCTCGGCGATCCGTCGAACCGTCGGGTAGGGCGCGGTCTCGACGCCGAAGATCCCGGTCCCGACCCACAGGCTGACGAGGCAGAGATCGGCGTGACTCACCGCGTCCCCCTGGGCGTAGCGCCCCGTGCCGGGCTCATGGGTGAGGCGGGTCTCCAGGGTCTTCAAGCCGGTCTCGAACCAGTGGCGCACGAAGCCCATCATCCGGTCCTTCGGGATGTCGTAGGCCTGCATGAGGTAGTTGCGCACCCGCGGCACGTAGAGCGGATGGGTGTCGCAGGCCACCACCTGCGCCAGCGACCGCGCCCTGGCCCGCGCCCGCGGATCTGACGGCAGGAGCGGCACGGCGGGGTGCACGTCCTCGAGATAGTCGAGGATGGCGAGGGACTGGGTGAGGGGCGGTCCGTCGCCGTCGAAGAAGGCCGGCACCGCGCCCTGCGGATTGATGGCGAGGAACGCGGGCTTGAACTGGTCGCCCGCATCGAGGTCGATGAATGTTTCCTCGCACGGGATGCCCTTGAGGTTGAGGGCGATCCGTACCCGGAATGCGGCCGCGGAGCGCCAGTTGCCGTACATCTTCATGGGGCCAAAATCTCCGTTGCGGGGGCGACCACACCCGACATCCGCCTCCGCCGCAAGCCCCTGTCTTCAAACCGACGCCGTGGCCGTGATCCTGCTTCGGCGCGTGCGGATTGGCAGCACGGGATTCCTCGCGCATAGCGACGGACTGGCGGGATTCGGGGGCCACGGCCCCAGGGAGGGACGGACATGCAGATCGAGACACCCTATCTGATGTTTCTCGGCGACGTGCCCGACACCCTGGCGGCCAAGACTGCCTACGGCATCAAGGATTGGCGCCCCGAATGGTGCGTCGGCCAGATGCGCCTGCCCGGCTGCGCCGCCGATCTCGGCATTCCCGATCTCACCCTGGCGGAGGCGGTGGCGAAGGGCTGTCGCACGATGGTGATCGGCGTAGCCAATGCGGGCGGCGTCCTGCCCGGACACTGGGTCGCCGAGATCGTTGCGGCCCTCGAGGCCGGGCTCGACATCGCCAGCGGCCTGCATGCGCGCCTCGGCGCCGTGCCGGAGATCGCGGCGGCGGCCGAAGCCCATGGCCGTCAGCTCCACGATGTGCGCCACACCTCCGAGACCTTCGCCACCGGCAAGGGCACGAAGCGGCCCGGCAAGCGGCTGCTCAGCGTCGGCACCGACTGTTCGGTGGGCAAGAAATACACCGTCCTCGCCCTAGAGCGCGGGATGCGCGAGCGCGGCCTCGACGCGGATTTCCGTGCCACGGGCCAGACCGGCGTGTTCATCTCCGGCCGGGGCGTCGCCATCGATGCCGTGGTGGCCGATTTCATCTCCGGGGCCGTCGAGTGGATCGCGCCGGCAGCCGATCCCGACCATTGGGATCTCCTCGAAGGCCAGGGCTCCCTGTTCCACCCGTCCTTCGCCGGGGTGAGCCTCGGCCTGCTTCACGGGGCGCAGGCCGATGCGTTCATCGTCTGCCATGAGCCGAGCCGCACCGCCATGCGGGGCGTCCAGCATCCCCTGCCGACGATCCAGGAGGTCATCGACCTCACGGTGCAGCTCGGCCGCCTGACCAATCCGGACATCCGGCCCGTCGGCATCGCGGTGAACACCCAGAGCCTGGAGGAGGGCGCCGCCCGCACACTCCTCGCGGAGCTCGCCCGAGAGCACGGCTTGCCGGCGACCGACCCCGTGCGCTTCGGTGTGGAGGAGATCGTCGACCGCCTCGTCGCCGAATTTCCGAAGGGAGCCGCCGCATGAGTTTGATTCTCGAAGCCGCCATCGAACGCTTTCCCATCGCGGGGGCCTTCACCATCGCGCGGGGAAGCCGCACGGAGGCCGTGGTAGTGGTGGCCACCGTGCGGGACGCGCAAGGCCGTGTCGGGCGCGGCGAGTGCGTGCCCTATGCCCGCTACGGCGAGACCGTGGAGAGCGTGTGCGAACTGATCCTGGGGCAGGGCGACGCCGTGGCGGACGGGGCCACGCGCACGGACCTCCTCACGCTCATGCCGGCGGGGGCGGCCCGCAACGCCCTCGACTGCGCCCTGTTCGACCTCGAGGCGAAGCAGACCGGCCGCCCGGCCTGGGAGATCGTCGGCCTCGACGCGCCGCAGGCTGCCGTCACCGCCTATACCCTCAGCCTCGGTGATCCGGCGAGCATGGAGGCCGCCGCCCGTGCCGCCGCTGCCCGGCCCCTCCTGAAGGTGAAACTCGGCGGCGAGGGCGACCCCGAACGGATCGCCGCCGTGCGGCGGGGCGCCCCCGAGGCGCGCCTCATCGTCGATGCCAACGAGGCGTGGCGGGCCGAGACCCTCGAGGCCAACCTCGCGGCTTGCGTCGCGGCGCGCGTCGAACTCATCGAGCAGCCCCTGCCGGCGGGCGAGGACAGTCTCCTCGCGCGCATCGCCAGGCCGATTCCGATCTGCGCCGACGAGAGCCTGCACGACCGTTCCGGTCTCGACGCCCTGGCCGCGCGCTACGACGCCATCAACATCAAGCTCGACAAGGCCGGCGGCCTCACCGAGGCGGTGATGCTGGCCCGCGAGGCCCGGGCGCGGGGCTTCTCGCTGATGATCGGCTGCATGGTCGGCACCTCGCTCGCCATGGCGCCTGCCATGCTGCTCGCGCGGGACGCCGAGTACGTCGATCTCGACGGGCCGCTGCTTCTCGCCCGCGACCGCGACCCCGGTCTGGTGTTCGAGGGCAGCACCGTCCATCCGCCGCTGCCGGCCTTGTGGGGTTAGGGCGTCGGTCACCGTCCCTCGGGACGGCGCTCCGGGCGCGATCCCTCCGAGGGGGCACGAGCCCCTATGCGGCGGCTCGCGGACCCGGCGCCGTGACAGCGCACCGGGTCTGGTTGCGGCCCCCGGCCTTGGCTTCGTAGAGCGCCGCGTCGGCCCGGCGGTAGAGATCGCTCGCCGTACCGGCCTCGGGGGCGGCGGGTACGGTGGTCGCGACGCCGATGCTCACCGTCACCGAGTGTGCCGCGAGGGCGGCCGATGCGACGGTCAGTTTCGCCGTCTCGGCGTGGATCCGCTGGGCGACGCGAAGGGCGCCCATCATGTCCGTGTCCCGGAGAAGCAGAACGAATTCCTCGCCGCCCATGCGGAAGACGACATCCGCCGCGTCGGGCACGCTCGCCGCGAGGCGAACCGCGAGCCCAACCAGCACCGCGTCACCGACGGCATGGCCATAACGATCGTTGAAGCGCTTGAAATGATCGGCGTCCACGACGAGCAGCGACAGGGTTTCGCCCGTGTCGGCGCCATCCGTCCAGGCTTCGTCGAACGCCGCCTCGAACCGGCGCCGGTTCGACAACCCGGTGAGGGCATCCGTGTGGGACAGGCGCGCCAGTTCCGCCTGCGCTTCCGAACGACGGCGCAGCTCCCGCCCGAACAGCAACGACAACCCGATGGTGAAACCGCACAGCGCGAGCACGATTCCGCTGATGACCAGGGCCTTTTCGCGCCACTCCGCCTCGACCTCGCTCAAGGACAGCGCGACGCTGAGGAGAAGCGGGAATTGGCCGATGCCCCCGAACGTATAGTGCCGCTCGAATCCATCGCTGGACGTGGGAGCGATGAAGGTGCCTTTGCCCTCTCGGACGAAGCGCTGGAACTCGGGGGCCGCCGCGAAGCTCTTGCCGATGAGCGTTTCGTCGAACGGATAGCGCATGATGCGCGTCCCGTCCCTGAGGTAGAGGTTGATCCGACCGAAATGCCCGAGGCCGATATCCCTGAACAGCCGGTTGAAGAAGCTCAGCTTCAGGCTGGCGATCGCCACGCCGCCGAACGAACCATCCGGCTTGTCGACGCGCCGGGTCAACATGATCGCGGACGTCCCCGAGAGATGCGAGATCAGGGGATGGGAGATGTGCAGTTCGCCGTCCGCCCGGTCCCGATGGGTCTTGAAGTAATCCCGCTCGGCGATTCCGGCCTGACGCGGCGGCATGGCTCCGCTATCGACCACGCTGTTTCCGTGCTCGTCGACCACGAGGATCGCCCCCATGTCCCGCGCCGAGGTCACGCGGTCGAACAGGAGGAGTTGCCGGATTTCGGGACCCAACTCGGCGACGCGGGGTTCCTTGAGGTTGTCGACGAGCACCCGGAGCGTGAGATCGATGATCTCGATATTCCGTGCGATGTCGCGTTCCAGAAGTTGCAGAAGATTCCGGGAATTCAGTTCGGCCTTGCTCCAGGCATCGCGCCGCAGATCGAGCAGCATGATCGCGGAAACGACCAGCATGCCGAGGGGCGCCAGGATCCCTAGGACGATCCAGGAATTCGCCGAACGAGGCGTAGAAATCGGAGCGCGGCGTCCGGTCGGCACGAGAGACCTCAGAATTCATTTTCACGCTAACTCGAAAGCATCACGGATAAGTTAACGCGATCATCTGATCGATCTTGTTCGTATATTGAAGCCAAAACTCTCGCGGTTTCGTTATTCGCAGCTTTCGGCGGTGTTCGTCTCGCGGGCCGCCGCGCGACCGGCCTGCGCTCGTAAGGCGATCGTGCGCGATTCGATCGATCGGATCGCGGCCGGTCCGCGCCGGACGGTCGATACGTCACGGTCTCGAGGCCTCGACGATGCTTGGATCACCGGAGCGCGTTCGGGCTCCGTCCCAGGGCCGCTCTCAGCCCCGCACGATGATCCGCAGGGCATAGACGAGGGCGGTGAAGACCACGAGGCTCACGGCGTAGAAGGCCACGAACCACAGCAGGCGTCGGTTGCGTCCGGCTGATCCGTTCCGTTCCGGGGGATACGGCGCGCGGTCGTCCGGCCCCAGGCCGCTCAATGGCCGTAGCCCCCGGCCCCGATGTCCTCGGCGACTTTTCCGCGAAACACCCAGTAGGCGTAGGCCGTATAGGCGAGGGTGAGGGGCATCACGACGGCGTAACCCACGAGGGCGAATTTCAGGGCGCTGACGGCATTGGCCGCCTGCCAGATCGTCATGCGCGGCGGCACGACGTAGGGAAACAGGCTGATGACGAGGCCGACGAAGCCGAGCAGGAACAGGGCGATGGTGAGGAGGAACGGCGCGACCTGCCGGCCGTCGGCGAGGGCGCGATGGATGCGCCACGCCACCAGGGCCGTCACCACCGGCACGGGCGCCACGTAGACGATGTTCGGCCAGGAGACCCAGCGCCATTGGATCTCGAGGCCGAGGAACGGCACCCAGGCGCTCACGATGGCCATGCTCAGGATGGTGCCGGCGAGGAACTGCCCGCTCTTGCGCCGGGCCCAGATCTGGAGTTCGCCCGAGGTCTTCATCACGCACCACGTCGCCCCGAGGAGGCCGTAGCCGCAGACGAGGCCGATGCCCGTCATCACACTGAAGGGGGTCAGCCAGTCGAGGGTGCCGCCGGCAAACCCGCGTCCCTCCGTCCGGAAGCCCTGCACGAAGGCGCCGAGCACCAACCCTTGCGCGAAGGTCGCCGCGAGGGAGCCGTAGTGGAAGGCGTAGTCCCACAGGGGCTGCGAGCGTTCCGCCTTGAACCGGAACTCGAAGGCGACGCCCCGGAAAATTAGGGCGATGAGCATGAGGATCAGCGGCAGGTAGAGGGCCGGCAGCAGGATCGCGTAGGCGACGCTGAATACGGCGAACAGGCCGCCGCCGCCGAGGATGAGCCAGGTTTCGTTGCCGTCCCAGATCGGCGCCACGGAGAGCATCATCCGGTCGCGCCAGTTTCCCTTGCTGGCGGCCGTGAACAGAATGCCGACGCCGAGGTCGAACCCGTCGATGATCACGTACATCGCGACCGCGAGGGCGAGGAGGCCGGACCAGATCAGGGGCAGCCAGAAGGCGGGCCCCTCGTATTCCATGCCGAAGCCGAACATCGGACCATCACCCCGGCAGCAGAGACCGCGACGGGCCGACCGTAACCATTTCGACGGCGCAAGGCCACCGGCCGTGCGACGCGGCGAAAGCCTCGTTCGCGCATCGTCCATTTACCGAAAGCCGGAAGCCGCCTTTCGGGACGATGCTCTAGCGGGCTCCGACGCCGCGCCAGGCCGGACGCCGGTCCGCCTCGTCCAGGGTGTCGGCGGAAGCGGCCGGTTGTGGGGCGAGGTGGCGGGCGAACACGTCCATCCCCTCCCGCGCGATCCGATCGCGGACCTCCGGCGACATGGCGTCCCAGGCGGCCGTCAGGGTCTGGGCGGGCAGAACCTGCATCGGCGACGCCGGCAGGGCGGGTGCGTCGTCCGGCCGGTCCTTGAGAAGGGCGAGGTAGGACAGGCCGCCGATGACCACGGCGGCGCGGAGGGGAAACAGCATGGCTCGGTCCAGGTCCGTACCGAAGGGTTCGCGTTCTGTGACGCCGAGCAACGCATGCGAAGGGTAAAGCAGAGATGATACGGACACGGTGATCCATCGCGATGGTGAACGGCGCTTTATTGGCATCCTTCTCTCGCCCACCATGGGATTCGCGGCTCGGTTCCGTGACCTGTTCCAATCGTGGGGCCGAGCTTCCAAAGGAAGCTTCCGTTTCGGCCCGTCCGGTTACCTTCCGGAAAGCATACGGAGACAGGCACGACCCCACCCGCAACACTCGCTTAAGTCTGGTCTGCGACGGTTCGCTCAGTCGAGTTCAAGTCGAGCCAAGGGGCGTCGGACGGGCCATGTCGGTCCCCTCCGCGCTGTGCGTGTCGGTATTGCGTATCTACGGTGCCCTGGCCTCCCTCATCGATACCCGCCTGGCGGGTCTCGTCCACGAGTCGGTCGTGGACGATGCCGCCGTGCGGTTTCGCCACGAGCGCTTCCTCGTCTCGCGGCTCGCCACCGGCCTCGTGATGATGCTGAGCCTGCCGCCCTACCTGCTCCTGCGCGGCGTGCCGAGCGGGGTCGAGGCCTTCGCCATCGTGAGCCTTCTTCTTCCGCTGTTCGCCGCCGTGCTGCTGTCGCGCACCGGTATCCTGTGGGTGGCCCACGCCATCTCGTCGGCCGGACTTACCGGCCTTGTCGTGTGCCTTGCCATGATGACCGGCGGCGTGAATTCCGCCGCCGCGATCTGGCTCGTGGCGATCCCCCTTGAGGCGGTTGTTTCGGGCTCACGCCGCGCCACCCTGGCCGCCGCGATCATCACCGCCGTCGGGGCGCTGTCCATCGCGTTCCTGCCGCCTCTCGGGGTGAGCGGCGTGGTGATGGAGTGGTCGCGGACCCTCGCCATGCCGGTCTTCGCCATCACGGCCATCGGCCACATCGCCGCCCAGGCCATCGAGCACTTTCGTCACGAGGGCCGGTGGCTCGCCAAGCTGCGCGACAACGAGTTGCGCGATCGTACCCTGCTGTCGGCCATCGACGACCTCGTGACATGGCACGACCACAACGGTCGTGTCATCGAAGCCAGCGCCTCGTCGGCCCGTTTCGTCGGGGCCGAGGCGAGCCGCCTGCGCGGGTACGGACTCCTCGACCGCGTTCATATCGGCGACCGGCCGGCCCTGCTCCAGACCCTCAGCGACGTCGCCGCCCATGGTGCCCCCGCCACGGTCCAGTTCCGCCTTCAGTTGGACGCCGCTGCCGTGCGAGCGGACGGCGCGCCGCGCATGATCTTCGCCGAGATGCGGGCCCACCGCATC
The DNA here is from genome assembly GCF_022179065.1 of Methylobacterium adhaesivum. GTDB lineage: Bacteria > Pseudomonadota > Alphaproteobacteria > Rhizobiales > Beijerinckiaceae > Methylobacterium > Methylobacterium adhaesivum. Next base: position 86,685 of record NZ_BPQD01000002.1, on the reverse strand, counting down.
GATGGCACCCGTACGGGCCTGTCCGAATCGGGATCGAGCGTCGTGGCCGTGACCCGCGACGTCACCGAGCATCGCCGCCACGCGGAGGAGCTGGAGCGGGCCCGCGCCGAAGCCGAGCGCGCCGACGAGGTGAAGAGCCGCTTCCTCGCCACCGTGAGCCACGAGCTGCGCACGCCGCTGAACGCCATCATCGGTTTCTCCGAGGTGCTGGCGGGCGAGGGCGCCATGACCATCGCCCCGGAGCGCAGCCGGGAATATGCCGGCATCATCGGTGATTCGGGCAAGCACCTCCTCGACGTGGTCAACACTCTCCTCGACATGTCCCGCATTCAGAGCGGACATTTCGACTACGCGCCGGAGACCTTCGACCTCAATGCCCTGGTCCGGACCTGCTGCGACCTGATGCAGCTCCGGGCCGAGAAGGCGAATCTCGTCCTCGTCCGCTCAGCGGACACGGCGCCGATCCTCATCACCGCCGACCTGCGCGCCTGCCGCCAGATGATGACAAACCTCCTGTCGAACGCCGTGAAGTTCACTCCAGCCGGCGGCCGGGTGGAAGTCGCCGTCCGCCGCTCCGACAGCCACATCGACCTCATCGTGACGGATACCGGCATCGGTATCGCCGCCGCCGATCTGCCGCGGGTTGGCGATCCCTTCTTCCAGGCGCAGAGCGACACGCGGCGCTCGCACGAGGGGACGGGTCTCGGGCTCTCCGTCGTCCAGGGCCTCGTCGGCCTCCATGGCGGCGCCATCGCCATCGAGAGTGTGCCGGGTCACGGCACGAGCGTCATCGTCACCCTGCCGGCCGTGTGCCGCGAGGAGGCGAACCTCGCCGGCCCGGCGCCCATCCGCACGGCGTCGCGGACACCGGGCGGCCTCGCCGACGCGTTCCACCCGCCTGCGCCGAGCCGCCGGCCCATCGGGCTGTTCGACGCGGCCTCCGATCCCGTCCGCGAGAGCTACGTGCCCGGCGTGGTTTCACCCCTGCGACGCGCCGGATGAGCCCGGCCCGCTTGCCCGAACGGCCGACCACCGATCGTTCCGGTCGGCCCCATCCTCATGGATGGGGCGACCGCGTTTCGAGCGGTTTCGTCTTGGCGAGCCGAAACCTCGGCTCGCTCGAATCATCCGTGCGTCGCCGGTTCGCGGCGCGGCCGGTGGCGACCTGTGCGCAACCGTCCTGAGGGAGCCGCCATGCGCGATCAGCGCGAGATCATCGTTCCGCCCCAGCCGCGAGGCCCCCGGGCGGATGCCGCCACCCGGCGCCAGCGCGCCGCCACGGACGCGCGGCCGAGCGGCTGGCTTGCCGATTTCGGGGCCGTCGGCCGCTGGGCCGGGCGCCTCTGCCTGAGCCGGCCCGGCGACGTCGTCGGTTTTCTCGTGGTGGTGGGAGCCGCGTCCTACATCTCATTGAATGCCCTCGGCTACCAGATCGGTCGCCATCCCGCGCCGATCTTCCCGAAGGTCGCGCCGCGCGTCACCGCCGACCGGCCTCCCGTGCGTCGGATCGAGACGGCGAAGGCGGAGGCGGGGCAGGCCGTGAAAGCCGCGACGCCGAAGGCCGAGGCTGCCAAGGTCGAGACAGTCCGGACCGAGACCGACAAGGCCGAAGCGCCCAAACCGGACGCACCCAAGGCCGAGGCGCCCCGCATCGCCCTGATCCAGCCGGCGCCTCGCCCGGTCTCGCGGGAGACCATCGGCGACATTATCCGCGAGGGCGAGACCACGTCCTCGGTGACGCCGAAGGTGGATCCGGCGGTGGCCAAGGCCCAACGCGCCCTGGTCAAGCTCGGTTACGGTCCCCTCAAGGCGGACGGGGTTCTGGGAACGGGCACGCGCGCGGCCATCGAGCGGTTCGAACGTGACCGCAAGCTCCCGGTCAAGGGCGAGCCCACGGGCCGCACCTTACGCGAACTCGCCGCGCGCGCGGCCGCCTCTCCGGGCTGACCGTCACCGTTCGCGCCGGGTCGTACGGGCGGGCCCGCGAAGACGGCAGCGCTGCCATCTCGCTTCGCGAAAAAGTCGGCTATAGGCGCGCGATGGCACGCTTGCGTTCGGATTTCTGGGTCTCGGCCCATCTGCGCCGCCTCGGCGTCGAAGGCATCGCCGCCGTGCAGCGGCGGCGCGGCGCGGCGGAGGCGGGGGCGATCTTCGTGAAGGTCGACCGTCTCGACGGCCGGGCCGACCTCTATGGGCCGGCACCCCAATCCCTCGTCGACACCGAAGGCGATGACGACCGGCGCTTCGTCGCCTTACTGCAGGAGGCCGAACCCGCCGATGTCGAAACCCGCATCGGCAAGGAACTGCGCTTCGACGGCGACCTCTGGATCGTCGAGATCGACGACCGCGCCGGCCGCCACCTCCTCAATCTCGCCGAATAGAGCATCGTCCCATCCGACAGCCTCCGGGTGTCCGGAGACGATGTATCCAAAGCGGCGCGGCCCCGATCGATCGAAGCGTCCGTCAGGACGTCTGGCGCACGCGGCCGGGCAGGGCGGGGCGCAGGGGCGTCCGCTCGACTGCCGCCGGGGAGACGCGCGGGCGCGCGGCGTCGGGGGCATTGTAGGGCTGGTGCGTGCGCGCATCGCCCGCGCGCTCGGGGAGGGCCGTGTCGACGATGGCGGCGAGCAGGCTGCGGGCGGCCGGGCGCTGAACCTTGCGGAACAGCCTCACGAGTTCGAACACCCGGTCGACGGAGCGCGACACGGTCTCGTTCAGGGTGAGGAAGACGTAGACCGCCTCTTCCTCGTGCAGGCCGACGGCGCGTAGGGCCAGGGTGAGGAGATCGTAGCGCAGGTGCGGGTCCGGCGTCGTCGCGAGGAAATCCCGGCGCAGACCGAGCATCTCCGCCAGGGCGCCGATGAAGCCGGCGATGTCGCCGCGCCCCGAGAACCCGGTGAGAACGGCGCCGGCTTCGCGCGGTGGCGGCGGGCATGGGCGCAGGGCCGCCTGTGCGGCGACAGCTTCGCCGATGGCGTCCCGATGCGCCTCGTCGGCGTAGAGGAACAGGGGCGAGAGGTCCGCCGGCGCCAGATCGGCGCGGGCGAGGAGCGCCTGGCCCAGCGCAGCTGACCGGCGACCGCGCCCGACGAGGCGGGCCAGGGTCTCGGCCCCGAAGGTGATGTGGGTGTTGTGCGCGAGCGCCATGTCGACATCGGCCACGTCGCGGGCCGACAGGGCGTTGGCGGTGCTCCGATCGAGGTCTGCCCGTCCGGCGATGGCGGCACCGAGGTCGGTGCCATCCGCCAGGGCGGCCTCGATGATGGAGGGGGTGAGACGCGGGGCCTGAGCCACCACGGCGTCCCGGATCTTGCCGCCGCGCGCGGCGAGAATCGCCAGGACGCCGGGCGGCGTCTCTGGGAAAGCGGCGAGCTTGCGGGCGACGATCTCGGCGGTCTCGTCGTCGACGATGGGGATTAGCCCGCCGGCCAGGGCCTCGAACGCCTCCAGTGTCTTGCGGTCGCGGAACGGCGCGGACAGAAACAGGTCCGTCTGCACCCGCAGGATCACGGGTTTCAGATCGAGCGTGTCGAGGCGCGACAGTTCGATCAGGCCGGAGAGGTCCGGCGCATCGTCGACAGATGGGTGCATGGCACTTCGATTACGCAGAACTCGCTGGTGTAAGACTTAGCGAATTTGCGTGAATCAGCCTTTAAGGCCCCCGGAGCCGGATCGTTTCGTCTTGCTCCATCCCCGCAAATCACAGGGGCGACGCCGCGGGAACGATGCGTCTCGCCGTTCGCCATGCGGATCATGCCGTAAACGAAAGAGGCCCACCGGTCCCCTGGGCGGGAGACGATGGGCCTCGGGTGCTTTTGCCCGGAGTCTTAGAGGGCTTGCCGCGCCTTTCCATCTCCGGCTGCGCCGGTTTTTTCCACAGCCTTGGGCATCGGTATGACCACGGGCGACGCCGTGCCGGCCGGCATCGGGTTGGTCGGAACGGCGCCCGGTGTCGTGGGAGCGGCCCCGGAAACGTGCGATGCGGCGCCGTTCAGGCCGGGGATCGCCGGCTGTACGACGGGCGTCTTCGCATCGAGGGGCAACGGCGCGGCTTCGGGCGCGGCGGTGTCCTCGGGGCGGGGCTCCGACGGACCCGCCAGCACCTCCGTCGGCGTCTTCCACACGAAGGCGTCGAGGCGGCCGGTGACCGGGGAGATCGGCGCCCAGGTTTCGGAGGCCACGCCATCGGCGATCCACATGGCGTCGCGCGGAGCGTGGGCCGCACGGGAGAGCCACTCGCGGGCGCGGGCCGAGCCGGACCCGTGCTCGGTCTCCTCCAGGCGCGCCATGGCGAGGCAGGTGCGCACGCTCGGCCGGTCGGCCAGAAGCGGTGCCAGAGCCTCGCGGGCCTTGGTGAATTCGCGTGCCTCGTAGGCCGCCTGCGCCATGGCGAGGCGGGCCTCGGGGTGCCATGACGAGATCCGCGCCAGGGTCTCGGCCCGGGCGAGGCGGTCGCGGACGGAATCGCCCGTGCGCAGGGTCAGGTATGTCTTGGCGAGGTCCGGATGCGGTCCGGCGCGCCAGGCGGCCTCGAGGACCTTGCCGGCCCGGCGCAGGTCGCCCCGGCGGGCGAGGAGCCGCCCGGCCAGCGCCGCCGCCGGCACGAGATCGGGGGCGAGCTTGACGGCCCGCATCACCCGGTCGGTGGCGGCTTCAGGCTCGCCGGCCTCGCGCTCCTGTGCGGCGGCGGTGAGCAGCACGGCGCGCTGGCGCCGGGCGAGGCTCTTCTCGATGAGACCCAGGGAGGCGCGGCGCTCGACGGTCTCCGTCGCGCCGGTCCAGTCGCCATCGGCACATTGCGCTTCGAGGACCGCCTCGTTGGCCCAGGTGACGCTCGGGGCCAGACGGGCGGCCTCCGCGGCGTAGGCGCGGGCGGACACGTCGTCCTCGCGGCGGCGGGCCTCGACGAACAGGCCGCGCAGGCCGAGCACCCGCGTCTCGGGATCGTCGACCATCCGCTGGAATGCCGTTTCCGCGGCCTCGCGGTCGCCAGAAATCTGCGCCGCCTGCGCCTTCAGGAGCAGGGCGAGGGGTTCGGCCCCGAGGAGGCGCTCGGCGTCGTTGGCATGGCGCCGTGCGGCCATGGGGTCGCCCGAGCCCACGGCGACCATGCCCCGCGACAGGGCGGAGTAGCCCTTGGCCCGGCGCCGGTCGCGCGAGCCCCGCACCAGGGTCTCGGGCAGGGTGATGAGGCCGCGCACGACGGCCCAGATGAAGCCGACGACGATGGCCGCGATCAGGACGCCGATGAGGGCGATGGCGAGGCTGATGACCACCTCGTAACCGCTCCACACAATGGTGACGGTTCCGGGATGGTCGGCGATCCACGTCGCGCCGTAGGCGGCGACGGCGAGGAGGGCCAGGAAGGCGAGAGCGCGCCACATGGGATCAGAAACTCCTGGGCGTGGCGCCGGTCGAACCGGCGGCGCCGTAATCCGGGAACGGGAGCGGCCGGCGCGCCCGTCGATGTGAGGGTCGGTGAGCGTCGGGCGCGCGGTCCGCGCCCAGGAGAGATTTGCTCACCGTTGGGCGCCTACGCCGGGCAGCCCCTTGAAGGCTTCCGCCAGAAGGCCCTGGGCCGCCTCGCCCGCTGCTGCCCGGGATTTCAGCCGGGTGCCGAAATCGCCGGCTTCGGCGCGGACGTTCTCCGGGAGAGCGGCGAAGGCCTGGGCCGCCTCGCCGACGGCCCCACGATCGAGGGCGTCCTGCACCTTCGGCAGCGGGTCGGCGGCGGCGATACCCTGCGCCGCGGGGGCGGGAGTATCGACCTTGCGGACCTGAACGATGGACTCGGCCATGCTCATGAGCTTCTGACCGAGATCGCCGGTCTCTGCCACGGAGCGGACCTGGGCGGCCCGGCGGCTCGCGGCGATCTTGTCCGCCACAGTACGGAACTCCGCCGCCAGGGTCCGGGCCGTCGGCGCGCCGCGATCGGCGAAGACCGCCACGGCGGTGAGCTTGGCCGGATCGCCGGGCTCGTAGTTGCGCAGGGCCGCCAGGGCATCGGCGTAGGGGGTGCCGGCGTTGAGGGCGGTGACGATCCGGTCGGCGGCCACAACCCGCAGGGCCGCCTGGACGGTTGCGGTTTCGGCGCGGGCCGACAGGGCCTTGTCGATGCCGGCGATCTTCTCTCCCTGCGCCTGGATCTGGGTCTCGACCTGCCGCTCGATGCCCTTGGCCGCTTCCGAGGCCTGCGCCTTCGCGGTCTCGGCCGCCTGCTGGCTCGCCTGCGTCGCGGCCTGCACCTTGGCGTCGAGGCTCTGCTGCACTTCGGTCAGCTTCTGGTCGAGGCTCTGGGTCGCCTCCGTATTGGCCTTCACGCGAGCCTCGACGGCGGTCTGAAGGGCGGCGAGCTTCGGCGCGAGGTCGGGCTGCTCGGCGGGTTTCTGCACGGCGGCGATCTGGCCTTCCAGGGTCTTCACCCGGTCGGCCAGGGCCGTCACCTGCTGGGCCTCGCCGTTCGAGGGCGCCACCGTCATGCGCGGTTCGCCGCCCTGCTGGCCGGGCTCCTCCTGAAGGGCGGAGATGCGCTGGTCGAGGCTGTCGAGGCGCGCGGTGATCTCCGCCGGCAGGGTGGCGGCCGACGGTGCGGCGCCGTCGGCGGCGGGCGCCGGGACCGCGCTGGCCTTCTGAAGGGCTTCGCGGGCCGTGGATACGGCCTCCGGCACCGCCTTCAGGGCGGTCTCGTTGGAGGCGATGCGCTGGGACAGGCGCGCGACCTCATCCTTGGGGGCCAGGGCCGCGATGCGCTGATCGAGGGCGGCCAGACGCCCATCGTCGGCGGGCGGCAGTACGCCGGCCCGCTCGATGCCGAACAGCAGGCCGGCGCCGATCACGCCGCCGAGGAGGCCGGCCGTGGCCACGGAGCCGAAGCCCGGACCGCGCGGGGCGGGTGCCGCGGCGGCGGGTGCCGAGGAAATCTTCGGCGTCGTGCCGCCGGTCGTCCCCGAGGTCTTGGCCGCCTCGGGTGTCGAGGCGCCGGACGTCGTCTTCGGATCGGAGGCCTTGTCGCCCGGCTTTGCGGCGCCCGGCGTCGCGCCGATACCCGGCCCCGAGCCGGCGCCCATCGCGCCCGTGCCCGTCGCGGCGGTCTTCTGGGCCGGCGGCGGATCCGGAAGGCGCTTGGCCTTCAGGTCGATGATCGGACCATCCGTGGCCGCGCCGGCCGGACGCACCGGGGTGGCGGACCCGCCGGGGAACGTCGCCGTCTTCGGCGCCTCCTTGACGGGCTCGGCCTTCGTGGCCTCCCCGGCGTTCGGGCCGCCCTTGATTGCTTCGGCCTTGCCCGGCTCGACCTTGCCCTGCTCGACCTTGCCCGTCTCCTTCGAGGCCTCGGGTTGAGCGGACTTCGCCTCCGCCGGCTTCCCGATCTCGACCACCTTCGGGCCTTCGCCCGGCTTGATGGCGCCCGGGGTCTTCGGTGCCTCGAACGACTTGGAGGCTTCAGCAGGCTTTGTCGCGTCAGATGCCTTAAGGGGCTCCGGAGCCTTCGCGGCGCCCGGCTGGGCCGTCACCGGGGACGCCGGCTTGGCACCCTCACCGGAGGGATTCGCCTTCGACGCATCGGGCTTCGGTCCGGACATGTCCGGCTTACCCGTGACAGGATCGGATTTTGCGCCCGGCACGGTCGACGGGTTGGCCGGCGACGGCACGGACGCCTTCGCGGCCTCGGGCGCGCGCGAGCCGGGCGTATTGCCCGGTCGGTTGGCGTCGCTGTTGGGTGGTTTCACGGCTCGTTGCTCCCTTCCGGATGCTGCCGATGTCGCCTGCACCGGGTCGGAGCCCACGGGTTCGGCGATCGCGGCCCAGCTTGTTGAAATCGTCCTAGCACCACGGCCCGCGCCTGAGCGAGGCCCTTCCGTCAGGTTCCCGCCATCAAACCTGCGAGAAGGGTCTCCTCATCCGGACGCGCCGCCACGAGACATGTGGCGAACCCGGCCTCCACCAGGGGGGCGGCCACGTCGCCAGACAAGCAGTAATGCCTGAGCACGCCGAAAGCTCCGCTTCGTCCGGCCTGCCGTGTCAGCGCCAGGGCGGTTTCGGCGCTGCGCCGCGAGTAATGCAGTACTGCGTCGAGGCTGGGGGGGCGCGCCGCGAGGGCGTCCGCCACGGCCGGGGGCAGCACGGGCTGGGCCTCGGCCGCGTAGGCGACCACGGCGGTGACGGGATGTCCCGCCGCCCTCAAGGAAAGGGCCGGCTCGGTTTTCCCCTCCGCACCCGTGACGTGCAGGAGCGCGCTGCCCGCCGGCAGGCTCGCGCACACGAGGGCCGCGAGGCGGACCGCATCGCCACCCGCCTCCCGCACGTCCGCGAGACCGGCCCGGCGGGCGAGAGTTGCCGTGCGTCCGCCCACGGCGAAGACCGGAATGGTCGCGAACCGCATCCGGTCCGCCGCGTTCAGGGCCGCGACGCCGTTGGCGCTCGTGAGCAGCAGGCCGGCGAAGGCGCCCTCGGGCAGGGCGCTCCCGGTCGGGCAGATGGTCAGCACGGGCGCGACGAGGGGCGTCAGGCCCATCGCCACGAGGCGCTGCCCCGTCCGCGTCGCCCCCGGCTCCGGCCGTGCCACCCAGATCCGCATGCCGCTCCATTCCGTCCGGTCGTTGCCCTGATACCGCCGGGGCGGCTAGGATGCATCGATCATATTCACCCACGGTCGCGAGGGCCTTGGGCTTTTCTTCACGCGATGGGCGCAGTCTTCGTCCGCCCCCGTCCCGGATCGCCCGCTCCCGCATGAATGCTTTTGCCCCATGAACGTCCTCGGCATCGAAACCACCTGTGACGAGACCGCCGCCGCCGTGGTCGCGCCGGGTGAGGGGGGGCGTGGGCGCATCGTCTCCAACGAGGTCCTGAGCCAGATCGCCGAGCACGCCGCCTATGGCGGCGTCGTGCCCGAGATCGCCGCCCGCGCCCATGTGGAGGTTCTCGACCGGCTCATCCAGCGCGCCCTCGACAATGCCGGCCTGCGACTGGCCGAACTCGACGGCATCGCCGTGGCGGCCGGTCCCGGCCTCATCGGCGGCGTGCTCATCGGTCTCGTCACCGCCAAGACCCTGTCCCTCGTGGCGCGGAAGCCCCTCATTGCCGTCAACCACCTCGAGGCCCACGCCCTCACGGCGCGGCTCACGGACGGGATCGGCTTTCCCTATCTCCTGCTCCTCGCCTCCGGTGGTCACACGCAACTCGTGGCGGTGAAGGGGGTGGGCGACTACGTGCGCCTCGGCACCACCATCGACGACGCCATCGGCGAAGCCTTCGACAAGGTCGCCAAACTCCTCGGCCTCGGCTACCCCGGCGGGCCCGAGGTCGAGCGGATGGCCGAGACCGGCGACCCCGAACGCTTCGCCCTGCCGCGCCCCATGCTCGGGCGGCGCGAGGCCAACTTCTCTCTGTCGGGCCTGAAGACTGCCCTGCGGATCGAGGCGGAGAAGCTCGCGCCCCTGTCCGGCGCCGACGTCGCCGACCTCTGCGCGAGTTTCCAGGCCGCTGTGGTCGACGTCGTCGTCGACCGCCTGCGCGTCGCCATGCGCGACTTCGCCGAGGTCGCCGGCCATCCCACCGCCCTCGTGGCCGCCGGGGGCGTGGCGGCCAACGGCGCCATCCGGCGGGCGCTCAGCGCCCAGGCCGGCGAGGCAGGCCTCGCCTTCGTGGCGCCGCCCCTCGCCCTGTGCGGCGACAACGGCGCGATGATCGCCTGGGCCGGTATCGAGCGCCTGCGTCTGGGCCTCGTCGACGATCTCACCGCGCCGGCCCGGGCCCGCTGGCCGTTCGCGGAGCCGAAGGCGGTTGCCTGACGCCGCGCGCGGGCGCTGGCGTGAGCTCGTCGAGCGGCGCCTGCCGCAGGCCGCGCGGCCGGATTGGCCCGTCCACCGCGACCATTGCTTCGCGCGCATCCTCCTCGACAACACCTGCGGCGGCCCCTGGCGCGAGAGCGTCCGGGCGCCCGCCTGGGCGAACCTCTCGGCGGATCAATGCGCCGCCGCGATCGGTCTCGGCGAAGCGGTGCTCGCCGGGCGCGCCGACCTCGACGTGCTGAACCGCCGCTCCCTGGCTCTGCGCGGCAAGCTGCGGAAGCCGGAGAGCGTCACGCCCCCACCCGACGGCCTTCGCGACGGTGACCTTGTGCTGCGACGCTGGCAGGCGGGCGACGAAGCTGCCTTCGCGGCGCTCGGCGCCGATCCCGAAGTGATGCGCCATTTCCCCGGGCTCCACGACGCGGCACAGAGCCGGGCCGACTTGCGCGGTTTCCAGCATCGTTTCCGGGTCGACGGCTTCGGCCCCTGGGCGGTGACGCTGGTGGGCGAGGGCCTCGTCGGCCTCGTCGGGGGCGCCCGTGTCATGCGGGTGATGCCGTTTCCCGGAGGCGATCGGCCGGGCGAGACTGTCGAGTTGTGCTGGCGCCTCGCCCGTTCGGCCTGGGGGCGGGGCATCGCCACCCGGGCGGCCCGCCTCGCCCTCGGCGATCTGTTCGGCCGTTGCGGCGTGGCCGCCGCCGTCGCCTTCACGGCGGAGAGCAACGATCCGTCCCGCCGGGTGATGGAGCGCCTCGGGATGAGCCCGGACGGCGGGTTCGCTCATCCGGCCCTGCCGCCGGGGCATCCCCTCGCAGCCCATCTGCTGTATCGTCTCACGGCGGCATCGTTCGAATCCGGAAGGCTTGGCGCGTGAGCACCACACAGAATTCCGCCACGCGGATCGGCGTCGTCGGTGGCGGCGCCTGGGGCACGGCGCTTGCCAACGCGGCGGCGGCCGCCGGCCACGAAGTGACCCTATGGCTGCGCGACCGGGACGCGGCCCGGCGCCTGGAGGAAACCCGCGAAAATACCCGCTACCTCCCCGGCGTGCCGCTCCACCGCCGGATCGCCGCGACGGCCGAAGCGGACACCCTCGGGGCGGCCGCGACCGTCCTCGTCGTGGTCCCGGCCCAGACCGTACGGAGCGTTTTGGCTGACCTCGGGGGCACCTTCGCGCCGGGTGCCGCCATCGTGCTCTGCGCCAAGGGGATCGAACGCGGCAGCGACAGTTTCATGAGTGCCGTCGCGGCGAGCGTCCTCGGCCCCGCCGCCCCGATCGCCGTCCTGTCCGGCCCGAGCTTCGCGGCGGATGTCGCCCGCAACCTGCCCACGGCCGTCACCCTGGCGGCGGCCGATGCGACCCTCGCGGCGACCCTCGCGGCGACCCTGTCTGGGCCGACCCTGCGCGTCTACCATACGGATGACGTGCGGGGGGTCGAGGTTGGCGGGGCGGGCAAGAACGTGCTCGCCATCGCGTCGGGCATCGTCGCCGGGCGAGGCCTCGGCGAGTCGGCCCGCGCCGCCCTCATCGCGCGGGCCTTCGCCGAACTCATGCGCTTCGCGCGGGCCTATGGCGGCCGGGCGGAGACCCTCATGGGCCTGTCGGGCCTCGGCGACCTCGTCCTCACCGCCTCCTCGCCGCAGTCGCGCAACTTCGCCTTCGGCCTCGCCCTCGGGGCCGGCGCCTCGCCCGAGGCGGCCGCCGGCGGCAAGCTCGCGGAAGGCGCCTACACCGCCGCCGCGCTGATGGCCCTCGCACGGGCGCGCAGTGTGGAGATGCCCGTCGCCGAGGCCGTGGCCGCCATCGTGGCGGGGGAGGCGAGCGTCGAAAGCGTCATCGCCGCCCTCTTGGCGCGTCCCCTGAGGGGGGAGGCCGAGTGACGGCCGGCCGGATCCACGCGTTCCTGGCGGGCGACGGCCGCGACGGCGCCGGGCGCCGGCTCGCCGACGTGCTCGCCTTCGACGATGCGCGCATCGAGGGCGTGCACGACTTCATCCAGTGGTGCTTTCCGCTTCCTGAGGCGAGCCGGGCCGTGCCGGGCGCCCCGGTTCTCACCCCGGACGAGGCCGCGTCCATCCGCACTGACGCCGCCGCCGGGGCGGGCCTGCGAGCCGCGCGGGATCGCATGATGCGCTTCTATGCACGGACGGATGGCTGGCTGCGCCCCCACGACCACAACCACCTGCGCATCACCCGCATCCTGCATGCCCTGCGCGATCTCCTCGGGCGGCAGGAGGCGCGCGCCTTCCACGCCTTCGTGCTGGCCCGCAACGCCGAGGCCGGCGCGCCCGTCAGCGCGAAATCCCTGGGCTACTGGGCGAACGCCCTGGCGGGGGACTGACGGTCGCGCTTGCGCGGTGGTAAGGCACGCGCCGTTTCCCGGAGATCCCGATGGCCCACTGGCTCTACAAGTCCGAACCCGCGACCTGGTCGTGGGACCAGCAGATCGCGGCCGGCGCCGGCGGCACCCACTGGAACGGCGTACGCAACCACGTCGCAAAGAAGAACCTTCAGGCCATGGAGGTCGGCGATCTCGGGTTCTTCTACCATTCCAACGAGGGCAAGGCCGTGGTGGGGATCGTCGAGGTCATCCGCCCGTATTACCCGGACGATTCCGACCCCACGGGCCGCTTCGGCATGGTGGATCTGCGCGCCGTGGAAACGCTCCCCCGGCCCGTCAGCCTGGAGGCGATCAAGGCCGAGCCGCGCCTCGCCGCCATGGTGCTGGCCAACAATTCCCGCCTGTCGGTCCAGCCCGTGACGGAGGAGGAATGGGCGATCGTGCGGGCAATGGGCGGGATGGCGTAAGCCTGCCCGCTACCCCTGCCGCTGGGCTTGCGTCACCGCCACGTGGATGAGTTCGGCGAGCGTGCGAACGCCGAGCTTCTGGCGCATCTGCGAGCAGGCATTGGTGACGGTCTTGTAGCTCACCGACAGGTCGCTCGCGATGGCGCCGTAGGATTTGCCCTGGGCCAGACGCGCCAGGATCTGCTGCTCGCGCGGGGTGAGCTGGGCTTCCGGCGTGCGGCGCGGGTCCGTGCGCAGCATGGCGACCTCCGTCGCGAGGCGCCGGTCGAGGTAGACCTGACCCGCGCGCACCCGGTCGAACGCCTCGAACAGCTCGCCCGACGCGTGGTCCTTGAGGACGTAGCCCAGGGCCCCGGCTTCGAGGGCCCGGGCGACGATGACCGGGTCGTTGTGCATGCTGAACACGAGGATGCGCACCTGCGGGTCGACGTCGCGCATCCGGCGCACGAGGGCGAGGCCCGCGAGTCCGCTCCCCTGAAACGTCAGGTCGCAGATCACCATCGCGGGCTTCAGGCGATGGAAGGCCCGGTAGCCCGCGACCACCGTCGTGGCCTCGGCGATGCGCTCGATGCCCGCATCCTCGAGCACCCGGCGGCAGCCCTGGAGCACGATCGGGTGATCGTCGATAACGAGGACCGGCGCCTTCGTCTGGGTAGTGTGAATCGCGTTCATGCCTGGGGAATCGCGCTCGTGTCCTCGTGCCGTTCGGGTTCGAACGGTATCCTGATCCGGACAACCGTTCCGGGTGTGCCGTTGTCAAGCACCAAAGTGCCACCGAGGGCTTCGACGCGCTCGCGCATCCCCGACAAACCGAGTCCCACCCGGTGGTCGGGGGCAATTCCACCGCCGTCGTCGCGCACGCTGATGGCGATGTGCGCCACCGATCCGTCGTGCGTCTCCCGGGCGTCCACGGAGACGTGTTCGGCGCGGCCATGGCGCACGGCGTTGGTCATGCTCTCCTGGATGCACCGGAACACCGTGAGGTCGGTCACGTCGCCGTAGCCGGCTCCGAGGCCCTCGAACGTGCCCGTGAAGCGCGTGCTCGAATGCCGCCGGGTGAAGTCGCGCAGAAGTAGCACGAGGCACTCGGGCAGGGGCACCTGCCCCAGGGCGTGCGGCCGCAGTCTGTTGAGGAGGTCGCGGTTCAGGGTCTGGACCTGGCCCACGATGGCGCTGATCTCCTCGGCGCGTTGGGCAAGCTTCGCCCGGTCGGGCTCGGCCTCGGCCCGGGCCATGCGGATCACCGAGGCGGCGTTGGCCTCCAAGGCGAACAGGCAGGGCCCGAACTCGTCGTGGAGTTCGAGCGCCGTCGCCCGGCGTTCGTCGTCCTGGGCGGTGAGAAGCTGGCGGTTGAGCCGGCGGTTGGCCGCGCGGGTCTCCGACAGGGCCTGGGCCACGCTGTTGAACCGGGCGGCGATGACGGCGAGTTCGCGCGAGGCCGGGGGCGCGAGGCGTGCGGTGTAGTCCTGCCGCTCGAGCTGGGTCAGGCCCTCGGCTACCTCGGTCAGGGGGGCCAGTACCCGGCCGAACGCCACGTAGAGGGCGGCAAGTAACCCGAGGCTGACGAGCAGGCTCGCCAGCGACAGGGAGGCGGCATAGGCCCAGACCTCGTCGATTTCGTCGCGGGGCTGGGTCGTGATCCGCGCCGCGCCGATGCGCTGGCCCTGGACGACGATGGGCAACTCGTGCTGGCGCGGCTCGGGCGCGATGAGGGCGACGAACCAGTGCGGCGCCTCGTAGGAATCCCGGCGCGGGCGCTGCGACGGCGCCTGTACGACGGTACCCGAGGCGTCGAGGACGGTGACGCGCACGTGGCGCAGGCCCTGGACGCGCAGGCGCAGGGTCTGCAGCAGGGTGTCGGGCGAGGCCGCCTGTGCCAGATCGATGGTGTCGGAGACGAGAAGCTCGACATTGGCGAGCGCCGCCTTCATCTCGACCTCGACGGCGGAGCGCGCGTTGAGCACGATCACGCCGCACGACAGCAGGGCCGCCAGGACATCGATGGCGATGACGAGGACGATCATCCGGGTGCGTGTCGGCCAGCGCGCCCAGAACGTGGGGCGGGCGGCCCAGGCGGGCGGACTCGATGCGGGGGCCGTCGTCATGGTTCGGAGTGCCGGAGCGGGGAGGGACTGCGTCTCGCTTGTAGGCCCAGTCCGGGCGCGAGGGAACGCGCGCCGTCGCGCCATCCCGCCGCTCGGAGGGGAGGGGAGGCGGCCGGTTTGATCCGTGACGGGCAGACGAACCGCGATATCCTCGCCGCCTACCTCGACGACCCGGCGAGCCGCTGGAGTCTCGGCGGGTTCGGGGCCGGCGCCGAGTTCGGCCATATCCCCGGCGAACCGGTCGTGGCCCTCGAGCCTTTCGTCCGCGTGACGCCACGCGGGGCCCTGCGCCTCGAACTCTCGGACGATCTCGTGCCGGTGGCCTACGAGACCGGGTTGCGGGGTGGCTGGAGCCACGCCGTCGCCCTGTGCCGCCCCGAGGCGACGGCCCTCGTCCGGGGCGCGGACGGGATCGTGGCGTGCGGGCCGGATGCGGGGGCCGCCCGGTTGGAGGATCGCGACGCGCCGCTGTTCGACCTCGGTCTCGACCTTCCGCAGGGTTGGGCGGCCCTGCGGACCCGCGATCCCCATCTCGTCCCGCGGCTGCAGAGCGCCTGCGGCGGGGTGGCCTTCGCCCCCGGCTCGCCGGTGCCGGGTCTCCTCGCCGATCGGCGGGTCGACGTGGTGATGATGACCCCCCTCGGGCGGATCGAAGTGTTCGCCGGCATTCCCCCTGCCGCCGGCGGACCGCGCGCCTACATCGCCCAGGAGGTGATGCGCCTGAGGCGGACCCACGCGGCCACGGCGCCGATTCCGCCGGGCCTCGTGCCGTGCGCGCATCTCCACCCGCCCCATTCCCTCCGCGAGGCGGATGGGCGGCCGATCCCGTTCGACCGGCACCGGCATGACGCGTTCCAGGCGTTGCTGGCCCGCTGGGGCGACTCGGACGCCGTCGCTCTCAAGGCCAGGCTCCGGGCCGGCGACGCCCTGCCGCGCGACGCCGACCGGCGTGTCCGCGCCTTGGCGCGAGTCGTCGCGGCGCAAGCGACCTGGGTTTCGGCTTCGACCTGACGCCAAGGCCGTAAGACCGGGACTGCGTCGTCCTGGGATGCCTTAAGTCGAACCGTGACACCACTCCTTAAAGCATCGGTCTTAATCCAGGCCTGAATCGAATACCCTCGCGCTTCCACTGTGGAAACGCTGCCGGACATCTTCATGCCCCATTGTCGGGATCAGATCTCGGACGTTGCATCGCATCAGGGATCGGGATCGGTCGCCGGATGCGTACGGAATGAGGCTCCGCTGATGTCGATCGCCATCGATCCGTCCGAAATGCGCGTCTCGGCCCCGGTCAAGCGGCGGGGGCCCTCGCGTGTCGGTCATCTCGCCCTCCTCACGGTCCTGGGAAGCGCCGGCCTCGTCGGTCTCTCGGTCGGGGCCTACTCGATGCTGTCGGGGCTTGCCGGTCCCTCGGCCTCCGGGGTTCGCATCGGCCGTGTCTCGGCCGACTGGCCGGACCTGCGCGACGGCGTGCCCGCCCTCGTGTCGACCGCCAAACGTCCGGACCCGGTGTCGGCGCCGGTCACCGTGGTCGAACCGATCCGGACAGAGGCCGCCATCGTCTCGTCCGAGGGCGTGACGGCCGATGCGAAGCTCGCCGCCACGACCGATGCGACAGTCGCCGCCAAGTTGAGCGATATCAAGCCGGCCGACAGCGCCCGCGTCGAGGCGAAGCCCACCGAACTCCGACCGGCCGAGGCGCCCCGTCCCGCCAAGGTCGCGAGCATCGCACCGGCCGCGAAGCCCGCCCGCCTGCCGGTGATCGAGAACGCCGCAACGGTGCCGCCAGCACCCGCCGTCCCCCTCGTCGAGAAGGCACGGTCCGCCCCCATCGTTGCTCCGACGGCGCATGAGACCACTCGCGCGCGTGCCGCCACGGGGACGAGCTTCGCGGCCCTTCCGCCAGCCGCTGCAGCAACGGACGCACCCAAGCCAAAGGCCGCCGTGGCGCGGGCCAAACCTGCCGGCAAGCCTGCGCCGGCCGCCGCCGCGACCGAAAGGGTCGCGGCTGCGCAACCGCCCCAGGCCGCCGAACCGGAGGCCGAGGAGACGGAGGTGTTCGGCATGAAGGTGCCGTCCCTGGCCCCCGTTGGACGCAAGTTCGCCGAGGGCGTCGAAGCCATCGGCAATGCCGTGAAGCGTTTGCCCGAGCAGTTCTGACGCCGTTCCCTCGACGCCGTAGACCCAATGAAGAAGAGCGCGATCCCGGCTGGGATCGCGCTCTTCTTCATTAAGTGTCGCGGTCGGGCGTGCTTAGAGCTTCGCGCGACGCGGCTTCTTGACCATCTCGCGCTCGTGCCGGGCTCCGCGCGGGCTCTTGAAGCCCTTCGGGCCGGTGGCCTCCGTCTCGCCGCCGTCGAGGATCGCCTCGACCTGGATCTCCGGCGAGCCATTCTTGGCGAAGGTCTGGGCGAAGCGCGACGCCGCGCCACCCCGGACCTCGAACTTGGTTTCCCGGTCGAAGATGCGGATGGCGCCGATCTCCTGGCGGCCGATATTGCCGCGCCGGGTCAGCATCGGCAGCAGGCGGCGCGGATCGGCGTTGTCGCGCCGGCCGAGGTTGAGCCGGAACCACACGGCGGGGCCCTGCGCCTCGATGGCGTCGGCGTCGGCCGGATCGTAGGCCGGCCGGGCCTTGCGCTCGGGGCCGGCGCCGGGATCGGTCACGTCCTCGGGCTCGGGCAGGCGCGAGCGGTAGATGCGGGCCAGCGCCGCCGCGAGTTCCTGCGGCGTGCGCTGGGACAGCAGGGTCTCGCCCATCGCCACGTCTTCCTCGGCGGGCGCTTCGGTGAAGATCGGGTCCTGCCACATGCGCTCGCCGTCGAGCTTGCGGATCTCGTCCGCCGTCGGCGGGCCGGCCCACTCGGCGTTCACCTTGGCGATCATGAGCATCTGCTCGGCCCGCCGGCGCTTCGAGGCCGGAATCAGCAGGACGGAGGTGCCCTTGCGGCCGGCGCGGCCCGTGCGGCCGGAGCGGTGCTGCAGCACTTCGGCGTCGTGGGGCAGGTCGGCGTGGATCACGAGACTGACGGTGGGCAGGTCGATGCCGCGCGCCGCGACGTCCGTCGCGACGCAGACCTTGGCGCGGCCGTCGCGCAGGGCCTGGAGGGCGGCGTTGCGCTCGCCCTGGCCGAGTTCGCCCGACAGGGCCACGGCCGAGAAGCCCCGCTCGGTCAGCACCGCCTGAAGGTGGCGCACGGCGTTGCGGGTGTTGCAGAACACGATGGCGGTGGGCGCATCGGTGAAGCGCAGGGTGTTGACCACCACGTGTTCGAGTTCGCGCGGCACCACGCGCACGGCGCGGTAGGTGATGTCGGAGTGGCCGCGCTCCTGGCCCTTCACGGCGATGCGCAGGGCATCGTTCTGGTAGCGCTCGGCCAGCGACGCGATGGCCTTCGGCAGGGTCGCGGAGAACAGCAGCGTACGCCGCTCCTTCGGCGTCACCGAGAGGATGAATTCGAGATCGTCCCGGAAGCCGAGGTCGAGCATCTCGTCGGCCTCGTCGAGGACGACGACGCGCAGATCCTGGGTCGTGAGGTTGCGGCGCTCGAGGTGGTCGCGCAGGCGGCCCGGGGTGCCGACGACGATGTGGGCGCCGTCGTTGAGCTGGCGGCTCTCGCGGCGCGGGTCCATCCCGCCGACGCAGGCGATGACCCGCGCACCGGTCTCGGCATAGAGCCACGACAGCTCGCGCTCGACCTGAAGGGCGAGTTCGCGGGTCGGCGCGATGACGAGGGCGAGGGGGGCGCCCGCCGGGCCGAGGCGCTCCGCCCCGTCGAGGAGGGTTTCGGCGAAGGCGAGGCCGTAGGCCACGGTCTTGCCCGAGCCCGTCTGGGCCGAGACGAGAAGGTCGCGCCCCTGCGCGGCCGCCTCGATCACCGCATTCTGAACGGGTGTGGGGTCTTCGTAGTCACGCGCGGCCAGAGCTCGGGAGAGCGGGGCCGGCAGGGTCGGAAAGGGCACTGAAGAGCCTTGCGGGCAACAGGCGAGAATCCCGCGGGGGATGGCCGCGCGGCGCGCGGATCGATCCCCTCGATGCGTAATTCCGGCCTCGAACGGTTACGGATACGGGGCGTTGTAGCCGGAACCGCGTCGGCGCGCCATCTCCGCGTACGCATGGGAGGTCTCCCGCACAGCTAAGCCCTGCATTTGGCAACGACGACGCTCGGATCGGGCGCCGGCCGCGCCACCGTGGCGGTGGTGTTCCGCGCGGCCCTCGTGTTCCCTTGCCGCCGGTGATTCGGCGCAACCCCTGACGCGGCAGGACCCAGTGAGCGACGTTCTCGTCATCGGCGCCGGTATCGTCGGCTTGGCCGTCGCCCGTGCCCTGGCCCTGCGCGGCCATGCCGTCGTGGTGGCGGAGGCGGAGGGCGCCATCGGCACGGGCGTTTCCGCGCGCAGCTCCGAGGTGATCCACGGCGGGATGTACTACCCGGCCGGATCGCTGCGGGCCCGCCACTGCGTCGAGGGCGCGCGCCGGCTCACCGCGTTCTGCGCCAGCCACGGGGTGCCGCATCGGGCCTGTGGCAAGCTCATCGTCGCCACGCAGGAGAGCGAGCACGCGGCCATCGCGGCGATCCACGCACGCGGCCTCGCCAACGGCGTCGCGGGGTTGGCGCTCCTCGACGGGGCCGAGGCCCGTGCCTTGGAGCCCAATCTCGCCTGCGTCTCCGCCCTGCACGCGCCCGGCACCGGCATCGTCGACAGCCACGCCCTCATGCTGGCGCTCCAGGGCGACTTCGAAGACCGGGGCGGAGCCGTTGCCTTCCACAGCCCGGTCGCGCGGCTGGAGTCTTCCGGAGGCAGTTGGCGGGCGCGGGTGAACGGTGACAGCCTGCCCTTCGATGCTGTGGTCAACGCTGCGGGCCTCGGCGCCCAAGCCTTGGCGGCGCGCGTCGTGGGCTATCCGTCAGAGGGCGTGCCGCGCCGCGTCCTCGCCAAGGGCAGCTATTTCGGCTGCCTCGGCCGCCCGGCCTTTTCCCGGCTGATCTACCCCGCCCCCGTCGAGGGCGGCCTCGGCATTCATCTTACCCTCGATCTCGCTGGGCGGATGCGCTTCGGTCCCGATGTCGAATGGGTCGAGGCGGAGGATTACGCCGTCGATCCAGGGCGGGCCGAAGCCTTCGCCCGGTCGATCCGACGCTACTGGCCCGGGCTCCCCGATGGTGCGCTCACGCCGGACTATGCCGGAATCCGTCCCAAGCTCACGGGGCCCGGCGAGCCGGCGGCGGATTTTCGCATCGACGGTCCGGCGGAGCACGGCTTTGACCGCCTCGTCCACCTGTTCGGCATCGAGAGTCCGGGTCTGACTGCGAGCCTGTCGCTCGCCGAGGAGGTCGCCGACCGGCTGTTCGCGTGAGCGCCCGTTAGCCGCCGAAGCGCTCGGTCCGGATCGTGCGGGGATCGAGGCCGGCCTCGACGAGCAGGTCGGACGCGGCCCCAACGAACGGGTTGGCGCCGCAGATGAAGGTGTGGCGCGGGGCGCCGAGACGCTCCAGTGCCTCGCCGATGAGAGCGGCGTCGATCCGCCTTCCGCCATCGCCCGTGAGGTTCAGCATGAGGTCGAAGCCCGGCTCCGTCTCGGCTCGCCGGACGAGTTCGTCCTGCACGAGAACCTCGTCCGCCGCGCGCACCGAGTAGATGAGGAGCGCCGGGATGTGCGGCGCGGCGGCGGCCCGGTGGCGCAGCATCGCCAGGAGGGGTACGACCCCGGAACCGCCGCCGACGAGAAGGAGCGGGCCGCCATCCTCCGGGCGCCAGACGAAGGCGCCGCCAATGGGGCCGCGCAGCTCCAGGGTGTCGCCCACCTCCGCGACGCCATCGAAGAAGCCCGACACCTCTCCCTTGGGCAGGCCTTCCACCATGAGTTCGATGGTGCCGTCCCGGCTCGGCGCCGAGGCGATGGAATAGCTGCGCTGGGCGCGGTAGCCGTCCGGCGCCGTCAGCCGGATCTCGACATGCTGGCCCGCCACGGCCGGACGGTCGAACGTCACGGCCAACCGGAAGCTCTTCACCCGGTGGGTGATGGGTGTGATGCCGACGATCGTGGCGTCGAGCCAGGGGAGGCGTGGCCCTTCAATCACCGGTGAAGCGCTGCTCGCGCCACGGGTCGCCGTACATGTGGTAGCCGCGCATTTCCCAGAAGCCGCCCTCGTCCTTCTGGGTGAAGCGCAGGCCCTTGAGCCATTTGGCACTCTTCCAGAAATAGAGGTGCGGCACGAGGAGCCGCGCGGGGCCGCCATGGTCGGAGGTGATCGGGGCACCATCGTAATGGGTCGCGACCATGGCCCGGCCGTCCGTGAGGTCGGCGAACGGCACGTTGGTGGTATAGTCGTCGTAGCCCTCGGCGAGAGCGAAGGCCGTGGGGGCGTCCACGCCGGCATCCGCCAGGAGATCGTCGACGCTCACGCCTTCCCACGCGGTATCGAACTTGGACCATTGCGTGACGCAGTGGATGTCGCCGCTCCAGCGCGTGCGCGGCAGCGCCCCGAACTCCGCCCAGCTCCAGCTCTTCAGCGGGCGCGATCCCGCCCGTAGGGTGAAGCGCCACGTGTCGAGATCGATCCGCGGATTCGGACCGATCTGCAGGACGGGAAAGTCTTCCGTGAGGGATTGGCCCGGCGGCAGACGCACTCGCGTCGTCTCCGGTGGACGTCGCCCCGTGAAACCCCGCGTGCTCATGCTGTATCCGTCATCGGCTCGGGCTCCGGATCAGCGATCCCGCATCACGATCCACAGGGCGTGAATCATGCCCGGAACGATGCCGAGGACCGTGAGCAGGATGTTGAGCAGGAACTGCAACCCGATGCCGGCGGTCACCAGAACCGCGAGGGGGGGCAGGAAAATGGCGAGCAGGATGCGAACGAGATTCGACACGTGGACTCCGCGGGGTCGTGAGGCCGTGAACCGGCGCGGTGGTAACGATGTGAACCATTCGAAGGTTTCCGGTTCGGATTTCTAAACGTCTCGCTGGCTATATGATGGGAGGCTCTCCGCAACGCGATCGTGCATGGTCAAACCACTCATTAAGAAGGTCGAGCACGCCGTCGCCATCGGCACGGATCGGCACCGGCAATCGATGCTGCGCAGAATCACGACCCTGTTCAGCGACCATGCCACACATCTCGGCGAGACCGAGCTGCAGCCGTTCGCGGCGGTCATGCTGCACCTCGCCCGCAACGTCGATCCCGCGGGTCGTGCAAGTTTCGCCAGGACCATCGCCGACATGGGCAACGCCCCGCGCAGCGTGGTGCGTGATCTCGCCTTCGATTCGGAGATGACCATAGCCGGGCCGGTCCTTGCCCGCTCCGCTCGCCTGACCGAGGACGACCTCATTCGCATCGCCAGGGTCGCTAGTCTCTCGCATCTCGATGCGGTCTCGCGGCGGCAGATCCTGAGCGAGCCCATCACCGAAATTCTTCTCACCAGGGCGGCGATCGCAGCGGTACGGCGCATCGCCGGAAACGAAAGTGCTCGGCTGTCGGAGGCCGGTTTCGGCCTCCTGATGAATCGTGCGCAGGACGATCAGGTCTTGCGCGCGATTCTCGGCCTGCGCCGCACGGTGCCCGAAGGATGCCTGATCGCATTTCCTGAGGCTGCCATACCCGGCAGTGGGATCGACCGCGACGAGCAGGCCATCGGGACCCTCATCGTCGGCGGTCAAGTGGACGAGGCCCTCGAGGTCGTGGCCCGGGTGGCGGGCGTGTCGTTGGAGAGCGCGCGCCAGGCCTTCCGCAGCGAGAATCTCGACAGGCTGCTGTTCCTCGTGCGCGCCGCAGACCTCGGTTGGGGAACTTTGAAGAGCTTGATTCAAGTTCAGCCCACCCGTCGCCGCCTCAAGCCGGAGGAAATGCGGGCCCAGTTCGAGGCGTTTCAGGCCCTGCCCGTCGCCACGGCCCGCCGTTCCTTGGAGTTCGTCAGCGCCCCGGACATCGCCAGGGTCGCTTGACGCCCCCACGCGTCGGCCCCACCCCTCCCGCCAGGAGGGCGCCGTGCTCATCGACCTGTTTCATTACCTGACCACCCCCGCATCCTGGGCGCATCGGCGCGGCGGCCACCTCCGGGAGAGCGTGCTGCTGCGCTCCCGTTCGCGCCGGTGCCGGACGGCCTGGGCGCCGCATCTGGGCCGAGCCCGCGCCCTGGTCGCGCAGGCCTGTGACGGACTGGCCCAAGCGCGGACCTGCGTCGTCCTCGGTTCGGGCCTCCTCGACGATGTACCCCTCGACCACCTCGCGGCGCGCTTTGCCGAAGTCCGCCTCGTCGACGCGATCCACCCGTGGCCGACCCGGTGGGCCGTGCGCGGCAGGGCGAACGTCACCCTGGTGACCGACGACCTCACGCGACCGGGCGCGGTCGACGCCCATGGCGGCGACGCGACGGTCGATCTCGTGATCTCCGCCAATCTGCTGTCGCAACTGCCGATCCTGCCCGTCGGTCGCACCGGGGAATCGGACGACCACCTCGGCGGCCGGATCGTCCGGGCGCATCTCGACGCCCTCTCGCGTCTCGATGCCCGGGTCTGCCTCGTCACCGACGTCGAGCAGCGGGAGGAGGATCGTGAGGGCCGGCTGACCGATCGCCTCGACCTCCTCCACGGCGAGACCCTGCCGCCCCCCGACGAAACCTGGACTTGGGAACTCGCGCCCTTCGGCGAGACGGCGCGTCATCGCCGCCTCGTCCATCGGGTCCAGGGATACCGGGATTGGCACACCGCTCTGGCGCGATCGAAGCCGGCCTGAACGCGAAAAGCCGCCCGGAGGGGCGGCTTTTCTGATGAGTGGCGGACCGAGGCGTCGGTCTATTCGGTTACGGGCGCGGTGTCGTTGTTCCCGGCCGGCTGCGGTTCGCCGCCCTCCGTTCCCTCGAAGCGCGCCCGGCGACGGCGGCGGGGCTTCGGCGCGGTGCCGGCCTCGTCGTTGCCGGCGGCCGGAGCGGTACCCTGAGATGCGGGTTCGTCGGCGGCGCGGGGTTCGGCGGTGCGTTCAGCGGGAACTGGCCGGGGCGGTGTCATGAGGAAGGCCGGAAGGGCGCTCACATCCTCCGCCGGTGCACGCTCGGTTTCGTCACGGCGACGGCTGCGTCGCGGGGGAACCTCGGCCGAACGGCGCGACTCGGACGGCTGAAAATCCTGGCGCGGCAAGTCCGGTCGGACGGGCTCCTGTCGAACCGGCTCCTGACGGATCGGTTCTTGCCGGAAGGATTCTTGCCGGGCCGCTTCCTGACGTACGGGCTCCTGGCGCGGCGCATCCTCCCGCGGCAGGTCCTGACGCGCGCCTTCCGGCTGCTGATCCGCCGTGCGGTTGTTTTCGAACCGCGCACCGTTGTTCCGGCGCCCGTATTCCTGACGCGGCTGATCCTGCCGATCCCGGTCCTGACGGTCCCGATCCTGGCGAGGCTGATCCTGCCGATCCCGGTCCTGACGGTCCCGATCCTGGCGAGGCTGATCCTGCCGCGGCTGGTCCTGGCGGAACTGATCCTGGCGGTTGTACTCAGGCCGCTGGTTGTCCTGCCGGCTGTAGTCGGGCCGCTGCCCGTCCTGACGCTGAGGGTCCTGCCGCTGCTGGTTGTCGAAGCGCTGCGGCCGGTCGTTGCGATTGTTGAAGCGGTCGCGCCGGTTCTGCCGGTCCGAGCCGCCATCCTGGCGCCCGTAATCCTGGCGCTGATTGTCCGGACGCTGGCCGTCCTGACGTCCCTCGTAGGCCGGCGGCTGGTAGGCGGACGGCTGGGGCTGCTGGCTCGGGTCGGCGTAGTCGTCGTTATAGGAATGCGCGGCATAGCCGAGGGGCGCGCCCTGATCGTCGCCGCCGTCCTCGTCGCCGTCATCGTCGAAGCCGTTGCGGGCGTAGCCGCCTGCCTGCTGCCGGTTCTGCTCCTGCGCGCCGGAGATGATGCGGAAATAATGCTCGCCGTGCTGGAAATAATTCTCTGCCGCCACGGGGTCGCCGCTGGCCTGCGCATCGCGGGCCAACTGGGCGTACTTGTCGGCGATGTGCTGCGCCGTGCCGCGAATCTTGACGTCGGGCCCGTTCGATTCGTAGGACCGCGTCAGCGGATTGGGACCCTTGGGGCGGTTGCGCCCGCGCATCCGTCGGTTTTGATTTGGTCTCATCGGTCTCGATTGACCCTCGTTCGTACGGGAACGTGTGGTGAGGCGGTCCGAACATCGGCAGCTTCGAGCCGAAACCGGCCCTGGCCCTGGTGGCCCGTGGAAAGGGGCCGCGTGGTCCGGGTCGTGCAGTCCGCGATCGGAATCGGAATTCGCCGTGCCTGTGTCTGTCCCGGTGTACCGAGGCTCGCGCTCGCGTTCAGGCGCTCATCGGTCTTCAGGCTCTGTGCTATCAGGCGCTCGCGCGTCGTCTCGTTACACGCTGTCCTGATCGTGGGAGATCGCCCAGAAACGCCGCGGGCTCGAAGCCGGCCTCGTTCCTTCCATGATCCGTAGCGACGGACCAATGTTCGATCTGCCTCGTACCCTAACGGGTCGGGTGCGGGCCAACAAGCACTTTTTCGCGCGATCCCATGGCGATACACGGATTTCGCGAGGGATCGCCATCAAGAAGTCGCGCGGAAGCCCATGAAAGTCACCACGCGGGCATGTCCGGCGAGATCGTGGGTGATCCCTCCCGGCACGAGCCCAGCCTGCCGGCCGAGGTCCAGCACGGCGGCCGCCTGGTCGTGCCCGACCTCGAACAGCAGGGTACCACCCGCCGCGAGCCGGACAGGCCCCGAAGCGACCTCGGCGAGGATCCGGCGGTAGGCATCGAGGCCGTCGGCGCCGCCGTCGAGGGCCGCCATCGGATCGTGGCACCGCACCTCCGGGGCCAGGGTCGCGATGGTGGCGGCCGGAATGTAGGGCGGGTTCGAGACGATGAGGTCGAACGCCCCCGCGAGGCCGGCGCTCCAATCAGTCCGCACGAAGGCGGCCCGCTCGCCGACCCCGTTGGCCCGAGCATTCGCGCGGGCCTGAACCAAGGCGGCCTCCGAGCGGTCGAGGCCGATGCCGAAGGCGCGGGGGCACTCGCGCAGCAGCGCCACCAGGATGCATCCCGAGCCCGTCCCGAGATCGAGGAGGGTCGTCGCCCGCGTCCGCTCCGGAAGGCGGGCGAGGGCGGCTTCCACCAGGGTCTCGGTGTCGGCACGGGGCACGAGGGTGTCGGGGGAAAGACCGAAGGGCAATCCCCAGAACTCCCAGGCCCCCACGATCCGCGCCACGGGCTCGCCCGCGAGGCGCCGGTCCACGGCCCGCGACAGGCTGGCCGCCCCCGGGGCACCGAGGGGTTCGGCCCCGCCGAGGATGAGGTCCGTGCCCGTGAGGTGCAGGACGTCGAGGACGAGGAAACGCGCGTCGTTGTCACCGATGCCGGCCGCGGCGAGGCGTTGCGTGACCTGCCGCAGGGCCTCGGCGCGGGTCGTCGTGGGGCGCATCGCGGTCAGGCCATGCCCTCGGCGGCGAGAAGCTCGGCCTGATGTTCCGTCACCAGGGCATCGACGAGCTCGTCCAGGGCCTCGCCCGCCAGGACTTCCTCAAGCTTGTAGAGGGTGAGGTTGATGCGGTGGTCCGTCACCCGGGCCTGGGGGAAGTTGTAGGTGCGGATGCGCTCGGAGCGGTCGCCCGATCCCACCTGTGACTTGCGGTCGGCGGCCCGCGCCGCGTCCTTGGCCGTGCGCTCGGCATCGTAGAGCTTCGCCCGCAGGAGCGACATGGCCCGCGCGCGGTTCTTGTGCTGCGAGCGCTCCTCCTGGACGAAGATCACGATGCCGGAGGGCAGGTGGGTGATGCGGATGGCCGATTCCGTCTTGTTCACGTGCTGGCCGCCGGCGCCCTGCGACCGCATGGTGTCGATCTTCAGGTCGGCGTCGTTGACGACGATATCGACTTCCTCGGCCTCCGGCAGCACCGCCACGGTGGCGGCGGAGGTGTGGATGCGCCCCTGCGTCTCCGTGTCGGGCACGCGCTGCACCCGGTGGGCGCCGCTCTCGAACTTGAGGCGGGCGAACACGCCCTTGCCCTTCACCTCGGCGATGACCTCGCGGTAGCCGCCGACCGTGCCCTCGCTCTCGGAGATGACCTCCACCTTCCAGCCCTTGGCGTCGGCATAGCGGCCGTACATCCGGAACAGGTCGCCGGCGAACAGGGCCGCCTCGTCGCCGCCTGTGCCGGCCCGGATTTCGAGGATGGCGGACTTCTCATCCGCCGAATCCTTCGGCAACAGGATGAGCTGCAGGGCCCGGTGGGCCGCCTCCAGGCCGGCCTCGGCCTCGGGCTTCTCGGCGGCCGCGAGGTTGCGCATCTCGGAATCGCCGCCGGGCTCGTCCATGAGCGCCTGGATGTCGGCGAGGTTGGAGGCCGCCGCCCGGTAGGCGTGGATCGCCGCCACGACGCCCTCGAGTTCGGACAGTTCGCGCGAGAGCTGGACGAAGGTCTCGGAATCGGCCGAGCCGGCGCTCAGGGTCGCGGTGACGATGTCGTGCCGCGTCAGGATGGCGTCGAGACGCTCGGAAGGAATGGGGGTCATCGCCCGTGGGGTACTCTCAGCAGTGATTCGGTTTGGCGAAGTCGTGACGTTCCGGCGGTCCAGGCCCGCTAGATGGGAACGCCGTGCGCCTTGGCGAAGGCGCTGAGCGCCGGCCGCAGGGATTCACCGTCGCCGGCCCGCGCCATCTCGGTCTCGATGAAGGCGGCCACGGCGCTCGCGTCGAGCCCCAGCACCATGGCCTTCACCGGGCCGATGGCGGCGGGCGACATGGAGAGATGGCGAAAGCCGAGGCCGATGAGGGCCATGGCTTCGAGGGGCTTTCCGCCGATCTCGCCGCAGACGGTGGCGGGGCAGCCGGCTGCCGCCGCCCGTTCGGCGATGAGTCGGAAGGCACGCAGGGCCGGGACGCTCAAGGTGTCGAAGCGGCCCGCCACCCGGCGATTCTCGCGGTCGACGGCGAAGAGGAACTGCATGAGGTCGTTGGAGCCGACCGACAGGAAGTCGGCCGCCCGCGCGATCTCGTCGATCTGGAACAGCAGGGACGGCACCTCGACCATCACGCCGAGGCGGCAATCGCTCGGCAGCGGGTGGCCGTGGCGACGCAGGTGCGCCTTCTCGCGCTCGACGATGGCCTTGGCACGGGTGAACTCGTCCACCGTGGCCACCATGGGGAACATGATCTTGAGGGGGCGCCCGGCAGCGGCCCGCAGGAGGGCCCGCAGCTGCACCCGCAGAAGGGCGGGCCGGTCGAGGCCGATGCGGATAGCGCGCCAGCCCAGCGCCGGGTTCTCCTCCTCCAGCGCCGGCATGTACGGCAGGATCTTGTCGCCGCCGATGTCGAGGGTGCGGATCGTCACCGGCAGGTCGCCGGTGGCCGCGAACACCGCCTCGTAGAGCGTCTGCTGCTCGGCCGCCGACGGCATGCGCTGGGCCACCATGAACTGCAGCTCGGTGCGGAACAGGCCGATGCCGTCGGCCCCCGTCTCGGCCAGATGCGTGAGGTCGATGAGCAGCCCGGCATTGAGCTGCAGGCCTATGGCCACGCCGTCCTGCGTCACGGCGGGGCGGTCGCGCAGGGCCCGGTACTGTTCCTGGCGCTTGGCGCGCACCCGGACCATTTCGCCGTAGGCCGCCTCGATCTCGGGGCCGGGGCGGACCTGGATCTCCCCCGTGGCGCCGTCGACGATGATGGCGTCGCCCGCGTCGCAAAGGGCCGTGGCGTTGGCGATCTCGCCCACCGCCGGGATGCCGAGCGCCCTCGCCACGATGGCGATGTGACTCGTCGGGCCGCCTTCCTCCAGCACCACGCCGCGCAACGCCGTGCGGTCGTAGTCGAGGAGCGCCGCCGGTCCCATGGAGCGGGCGACGAGGATCGCGTTCTCGGGCAGCACCCGGTCGCCGTTGCCCTCGTGGCCGATGAGGGTACGCAGGAGGCGGTTGGCGAGGTCGTCGAGGTCGTGAAGGCGGTCGCGCAGGTAGGGATCGCTCTGGCGCATCATCCGGGCGCGGTTGTCCGACTGCACCCGCTCGACGGCGGCCTCGGCGGTCAGGCCCGATTGCACGGCCTCGCGCATCCGGCGCAGCCAACCCTTGTCGTGGGCGAACATCCGGACGGTCTCGAGGACCTCGCGCGATTCGCCCGTGCCGATGCTGTCCCCGCGCTCCACGAGGTCGTCGATCGCCGAGCGGACCTCGCCGATGGCGAGTTCGAGGCGTTCAACCTCGCGGTCGACGTTCTCGGCGATGAGCTGCTTCACCACGATGCGCGGCTCATGCAGCACCACGTGGCCGAGGCCGATGCCGTCGGCGAGCGCCACGCCGCGTTGGCTCACCGGGCGCCGCGCCGCCGGCCCGGTGCCGGGCGCGAGCGCCTGCAGCTCGCCCGAGGCGATCATCTCCGACAGCACCATGGCGGTGGTCTGGAGCGCCTCGATCTCCTCCTCGGAATAGACCCGGTAGGTCTTGTTCTGCACCACGAGCACGCCGAGCGTGTTGCCCGCGCGCAGGAGGGGCACGCCCAAGAAGGCGTGATACGCCTCCTCGCCCGTCTCCGGCCGATACGAGAACGACGGGTGCGACTGGGCGTCGGACAGGGACAGCGGCTCGGCCGTCTGCGCAATGAGGCCGACGAGGCCCTCGTCGGCGCGCATGCGCGTGAGGTGGACCGCCTCGCGGTTCAGGCCCTCGGTGGCGAACAGTTCGAGGATGTTGTCATTGCTCAGCACATAGACCGAGCAGACCTCCGCGATGACGTTGGCCGCGATGAGGGTGACGATCCGATCGAGACGCGCCTGTGGGCTGACCGGCTCCGCCATCGCTTCGCGGAGGCGGCGCAGCAGCAGGCGCGGTCCTCCAGGCGCAGCGGGCATGGTCTCCTCGATCCGGCTTCGGCTCGCGCGGGTCCCGCGCAAGAATCGTGCGCGTGGCAAGCGCGCGTCTTCGGAGCGCCTCGCGAAATCCCCGGACGCCGCCGATTGCCCCTTCGGCCAACGGCGCGGCGCGTCTTTCGCGAGAGACACTCAGGCCTGGTCGAGGCCGTATAGCGAGTGGAGCGTACGAACGGCAAGCTCCGTATAGGCGGAGTCGATGAGAACCGAGAACTTGATCTCGGACGTCGTGATCGCCCGAATGTTGATCCCTTTCTCGGCAAGCGCCCGGAACGCCTTGGCGGCCACGCCCGCGTGACTGCGCATGCCGACGCCGATGGCGGAGACCTTCACCACGTCCGTGGCGCCCTCGATCTGGGCGAATTCGATGGCGCCGCTCTGGGCATCGAGGACCGTGCGGGCGCGATCATAATCGGCCGACGGGACCGTGAAGGTCATGTCCGTGGTCGACTGGTCGCCCGACACCGTCTGGATGATCATGTCGACGTTGATGTTGGCATCCGCCAGGGGGCCGAAGATCGCCGCCGCGATGCCGGGGCTGTCCTTGACGCCGCGAAGGGTGATCTGTGCCTCGTCCTTCGAGAAGGCGATCCCGGTGATGATCTGCTGTTCCATGGTCTCGTCCTCGTCGCAGATGAGGGTTCCGGGGCGGGCGTTGTCGGGCGGGTCGAAGCTCGAGCGCACCGTCGTCGGCACCCGGTGCACCATGGCGAGCTCGACGGAGCGAACCTGAAGCACCTTGGCGCCCAGCGATGCCATCTCGAGCATCTCCTCGAAGGTCACCCGCTCCATGCGCCGAGCCTTGGGCACCACGCGCGGGTCGGTGGTGTAGACGCCGTCCACGTCCGTGTAGATGTCGCAGCGCTCCGCCCCGATGGCGGCCGCGATGGCCACCGCGCTGGTATCGGAGCCGCCCCGGCCGAGGGTGGTCACCCGGCCCGTGGCCTCATGGATACCCTGGAAGCCGGCGATGACAGCGACCTCGCCGCGCGCGAACCCGGCATCGAGGCGCGCACCGTCGATGCCTTCGATGCGGGCCGAACCGTGGGCGTCGGAGGTGAGGATCGGGATCTGCCAGCCCTGCCAGGAGCGGGCCGCGATGCCGGCCTTGCGCAACGCGATGGCCAGCAGCCCGGCGGTGACGAGTTCGCCAGAGGCCACGACGGCGTCGTACTCGGCCTCGTCGTAGAGGGGGGCCGCGTCCTTGACCCAGGCGACGAGTTCGTTGGTCTTGCCCGACATGGCCGAGACCACGATGGCCACCTCGTAGCCGGCCGCGACCTCGCGGGCGACGTGGGCCGCCACGTTGCGGATGCGCTCGACATTGGCGACGGACGTGCCGCCGAACTTCATCACCAAACGGGGCATGCAGCGTCCACGTCGATTCTTGTGGAAAGGGAAGCCGGGGTGCCGACGGGCCGGGTTACGCCCGCGTCGCCGCGCGGCTGTACCGGACAGGGCTTCGGCGGGTACAAGGGCCGCCGGGGCCTGTCAACAAGTGCGGCGACACGCCCCGCGAGACTCCCGACGCTCCGCGAGATTCCCGCGCCTCGACCCTGTGCCCCAAGCCGAACGGACCCGATGACCGGACCCCAAGCCTCCTCCATCGACCGCGACGAGGTCGCCCGCTTCGAGGCCATCGCGGCGACGTGGTGGGACCCGGCCGGGCCCATGGCGGTGCTGCACCGCTTCAACCCCGTGCGGCTGGCCTATATCCGCGACGCCGCCTGCCGGCATTTCGGCCGGGACCCGAAGGCGCCGTTCCCGTTGAGCGGCCTCTCCGTCGTCGATGTCGGCTGCGGTGGCGGCGTCCTGTCCGAGCCCCTGGCGCGTCTCGGCGCCGACGTCACCGGTCTCGATCCGGCACCCACCAACGTCCGGGTCGCCCAGGCCCACGCGGACGCCGCCGGGGTCACGGTGGAATACCGGGCGCAGACCATTGAGGACGTGGTGGCGGGCGGGGCACGCTTCGACATCGTGCTCGCCATGGAGGTGGTGGAGCACGTGGTCGACCGCACGGCCTTCGTCGCCACGGCCTGCATGGCGGTGAAGCCGGGCGGTCTCCTGTTCGCCGCGACCCTCAACCGGACGCTGCGCTCCTATGCCCTCGCCATCGTGGGGGCCGAGTACGTCCTCGGCTGGCTGCCCAAGGGGACTCACGACTGGGAGAAGTTCGTCAAACCCCGCGAACTCATCGGCGACGTCGAGGCCGGCGGCCTGTCCGTCACCGATACCACCGGCGTGGTGTTCAATCCCCTCGACGGATCGTGGCGCGCCAGCCGCGACACGGCGGTGAACTACATGATCGCGGCGCGGAAGGGCTGAACCGCCGGCGCCCCACGCCGTTGACCGGGCAACCCCGGAGACACCCGATGCTCGAGAAGATCCCCCATGCCGTCGGCGAGGCCCTGTCGGGCCTGAAGGCCGGCCTGCCCGCCACGGCCTATCACGCCGCGTTCGCCGACGTGCCCGCGACCGTGCGATTGACGAGCACGGCCTTCGCGGACGGCGCCCCGATTCCCGCCCGCTTCACCGAGGATGGCGAGCGCACCTCGCCGCCGCTGGCCTGGGACGCTCTGCCCGCCGGCACCGCGCGGGTCGTGCTGCTCGTCGAGGATGCGGGCAGCCCGACGCCGCGCCCCCTCGTCCACCTCATCGCCTGGAATCTGATGCCGGAGGCGAAAGGCCTCTCCGAGGGGGCGCTGCCGAGCCCCGGCGGCGCGCACCAATCGCAGGATCTCGGCAAGAACAGCTTCCTGCAGGACAAGTGGCTCCCGCCCGATCCGCCCACGGGGCATGGGCCGCACGAGTACCTCTTCCAGATCTACGCCCTCGACGCGCCCCTCGACCTCGATGCCTCTCCGGGACGGAGTGCTGTGATCGAGGCCATGCGCGGTCACGTGCTGGCCAAGGGCAGCCTCATGGGGACCTACGCCCGGACGTAATGTCCGCCTGGACCTGATGTCCGCTGTTGCACCCGGGAGCCTGTCCGGTGCATGGGCGCGGGCGGGATGGATGCGACAGATCGGGAGAAGGCGTTTCGATGAAGGCCCTGCTGTGCACCCGCCTCGGCGGACCCGAGGACCTGTCGGTGGAGGAGATCGCCGAGCCCGTCGCGGGGCCGGGTGAGGCCTTGGTGCGCGTCACCCTGGCGGCGCTCAACTTCTTCGACACCCTCATCATCGCCGGTCGCTACCAGGTGAAGCCGGAGCTGCCGTTCTCGCCCGGCGGCGAGGCCAGCGGCGTCATCGAGGCGCTCGGTCCGGGTGTCGACGGCTTCGCGGTCGGCGACCGGGTCATCGTCCACCAGAAGTTCGGCACGGCCCGCGCACGGATCGCCGTGGAGACACATCACCTCACCCGGATTCCCGATGGGGTGTCGGATGAGCAGGCCGCCGGTCTCACCATCACGTACGGCACCTCGCTCCATGCCCTGCGCGACCGCGCGAAGCTGCAGCCCGGCGAGACCCTGGCGGTGCTCGGCGCCTCCGGCGGCGTTGGCCTCGCGGCGGTGGAGCTCGGGGCGATCCTCGGCGCGCGGGTCATCGCCTGCGCCTCGTCGCCGGACAAGCTCGCCGTGGCCCAGGCTCACGGGGCGACGCACGGGGTGGATTACGCCGCCGACAACCTGCGCGAGGCTCTGCGCATGCTAACGGAGGGGCAGGGGGTCGACGTGATCTACGATCCCATCGGCGGCGACTATGCCGAGCCGGCCCTCAGGTCGCTCGGCTGGAAGGGCCGCTACCTCGTGATCGGCTTCGCCGCCGGCGACATTCCGCGCATCCCCCTCAACCTCGCGCTGCTCAAGGGCATCGACATCCAGGGCGTCCACTGGGGCGTGTTCGTGGACCGCGAGCCGGAGGCCCACGCGGAGAACCAGCGCCAACTCCTCGCCTGGGTGGCGGAAGGGCGCCTCACCGCCAAGGTCCACGGGGTCTATCCGCTCACCGACTACGCCGAGGCACTCGGCCTCCTCAAACGCCGCGAGGCCGTGGGGAAAGTGCTCCTGCGGCTCTGATCCGGCATCTCCGCCGAGGGAATACCGAAGGGATCATCCCTTCGGCGGGTGTCGGGCGGAGCCCGAAGGTGTTCCAGGGCGCTGCCCTGAACCCGCGAAGGGCTCGGCCCTTCGGATCCCCAATTCTTCGGGGGAGCCCTCTCCGATCAGAGCAGCCCCTGCGCCTTGGCCAGAGTCACGAGGTCGTGCTGGGGCCGGGCGCCGATGTGCTGGATCACTTCCGCAGCCGCCAGGGCCCCGAGGCGGGCGCTCGTGGCGTGGTCGAGGCCACGGGCGTGGCCCGCGAGGAAGCCCGCGGCGAACAGGTCGCCCGCGCCGGTGGTGTCCACCACCTCGTGCACGGGAGACGCTTCCACAGCGCGGATCTCGCCGCCCTTCACCACCATGGCGCCGTCCGCCGAGCGGGTGACGAGGCCGAGGAGATGCTTGCCGCGGGCGTCGCGCTCGTCGCGCAGGGCCTTGAGGGCGACTTCCGCGTCGTCGGTCTGATAGAGGCTCTGCAACTCGCCGATGTTGGCGAACAGGATGTCGACGCTGCCGTCGCGGATCAGCCCCAGGAACTCGTCGCGGTACCGGCCGACGCAGAAGGCGTCGGACAGGGTGAGCGCCACGGCA
The DNA here is from genome assembly GCF_022179065.1 of Methylobacterium adhaesivum. Classification (GTDB taxonomy): domain Bacteria; phylum Pseudomonadota; class Alphaproteobacteria; order Rhizobiales; family Beijerinckiaceae; genus Methylobacterium; species Methylobacterium adhaesivum. Next base: position 52,484 of record NZ_BPQD01000002.1, on the reverse strand, counting down.
TTGCCGGCGGCGTGGGCGATCTGCACGGCCTTGCGGAATGCGTCCTTGGCGGCCGGCGGGTCCCACAGGTAGCCTTCGAGGTAGGTGACACGGGCGCTGCGCACGGTGGCCTCGTCGACATCGGCCGGGGACAGGCTCTGGCAGGCGCCGAGATAGGTGTTCATCGTACGCTCGCCGTCCGGCGTCACGAGGATGAAGCAGCGCGCCGTGGCCGGGCCGTCCGTCGCGGCCGGCACGGGGAAGCGCACGCCCGTGGCCTTGAGGTCGTGGGCGTAGAGGCCGCCGAGCTCGTCGTCCCGCACCTTGCCGATGAAGGCGGTCTTCGCGCCGAGCAAGGCGGCGCCCACCGCCGTGTTGGCGCCCGAGCCGCCCGACACCACGGTGGCCGGACCCATGGCGTCGTAGAGGGTCTCCGCCCGGGCCTCGTCGATGAGCTGCATCGCGCCCTTCGGCACGCCTTGCGCCGCGAGGAAATCCTCGTCCGCGCGGGCGATGAGATCCACGATGGCGTTGCCGAGGACGAGGAGGTCGAGGGAATCGGGCATCTAACCGTCCGGTCTGCGGGGGAGGGGATGGCCGGGCTGTGGCATCGCCCCCGCGCGGGGTCAAGCGACGCCCGCGCCGCCGCTTGGGCATCGCGAACAGGTCTGCGATGGAGAGGGTGAGGCCGGGCGGCGATAGGTCGAGGAAGCCGCCGGAGGCGAGGCGCGTCTCGATCAGGGCTTCGGCGCGCCCGTCTTCGGTCCTTTGCCGGTGAAATTTGTAGATTTAAATCTATAAATATCTTAGCTAAAATCCTGATAAAATGGGATCTGAGGGGCGAACATTACCTCAGATCCGTGTCGTTATCATGCAAGAGATGAAACGGTGGCTCCCTGATTTGATAGATAAGCTTGCCTTTCGGAGCGAATCTGTTCCATTCGAGCATAAAGGTTCTGAATTTCTTGGCGTGTCCGATCTGTCTCTGCGGTATCGCGAATTGGCAATGATCGTTGAACGCTGGGAGGCGGAAGTGCATTAAATGAAGCCTGCGAAAGCGCGGTGGAAGATTTCACGATGCTCCCGCCCAAGGTCTGGGCAATTCTCTCTGCACTGGTTTGAGCTAGGTTGGGGCCGTACGTTCCATTAATGCTCCCTAGCGAATTGCCTAAAATCCTCGCGTAACGATCATCAACGAATGTAGGAACGCCTTGGTTGTCAAACTCTGCGACGACCCTTCCGCCTACGACAACTGTCGCATAAGATTTAGTTGCGGGAGTATCAAGGACAGGCGACGGAGAATATGCGTATTGCGCTTCGAGGTAGAGCTTCCTTGATGAAATAATCTGATCAAAATTTTCCATAAAAATCTTATAATCATTCTCAGAAAGCTCAGAAATATTGATTTTTTTTAAGTCCTTGGCTGTCCCGATGACTGAAGAATTTAGAACTGATTTGCCGGTCGGGGTGTTTAAGGTGACAGTCGAATTTTTATTTTCTGTTTCCGGCAGCGATGCACTAGCATTTTCAGCATCTATTATCTCAGATTCAAAGGAGGGTTTGTTTGTTTCATTATGAGTACTATCTGGTCTAATGTAATAGCTCGAAAAAATTTGCGTACTAGTTTCAATGGATGTCATTTTTTAGTCCTTAATGAATTGCGCGTTATATGTTCAATGAACTAGCGTTGCTATGATGTGCAGGTATGATAAAAAATTTCTTAATTGCCACAACCTTCGGTTGCAGTAAGTTGCTGAGGAATTCATAAGCGAAGGAGTGATTTGATCGATTGACCAAATGCCGAACCCAACGCAGCGGCGGTCAACTACCGGGTGTGGGCCCAGTGCCCCGCACGCGTCCCGAGGCCCGCGCTACTGCAGCGCTTTCACCTCGCACTGCGCATAATCCGACGCCGCCTTCACGTAGGCGTTCAGGGCCTTCACGTAGGCTTCCGCCAGGGGGCGATAGACGGCGATCTGGGCGTTGTAGGCCTTGATGGCGTCGTTGTAGCTGTAGGCTTCCCAACCGGGGCAGCCGCCCTTCGCGTCGAGGCAGGGGGGCTTGGCCGGGAAGGCGGGCTTGTCCGGGCGGGCTTTCGCCGGCGGCGGCTCGGCGCGAGGGCATTCGGCCTGGGCCGTTCCAAGGGCAAGGAGACAGGCGAGGCCCGCCACCGGAATCGTCTTCGTCATCGTGTGCTCCCAGGCCATTGCGGCGCCTTCTGTGCGGGAGCACGGACGCCGTCGCAAGCGGGCGTCAGCGGGCCACCGCCGCGGCGCCGGGCGAGCTTCGCACCGGCTTGCCCCCGCCGAAACGGTCCCAGGCGAGGCGGGCGGCGTTCAGGGCCGGCAGGGTCAGGCCGAGGGCGAGCACCCACCAGGCCGGGCGGATCAGGCTCGGAAAGGCGAGGTTGGCCTGCAGCACCCGCTCGGCCGGGATACCGGAGGCGAGGCCGTACCACGCCGCCTCGAGCCCGGCCGTCGCGAGGGCGACGCCCACGGCCAGCGCCGTCAGGGTCAGCGGGTTGCTCGGCCAGCGCCGGGCCTGGAGGAAGCGCCAGCCCATCAGCAGCAGGAAGGCGCCGGTCCAGAACACCGGGTCGGACACGTCGATCTTGGCCTGGAGGAAGTAGTGGACGAGGCCGAGCACCGTGATGGTGTAGACCGCCTTGTGCAGGCGCGGCCACGCCTTGCCGAGCCGCCGGATCATCCCGTCCGTCGAGGTCGCGCCCAGGACCGCGAGGCCGATCAGCGCCGCGAAGCCGATGGTGAGGTAGATCCGGGTCGCGATCTCGGTGACCACCTTCGTCAGCACGAAGTTCTGATCGACGACGTAGAGGCCGAGGTGGATCAGCGCGTAGGCGAGCACCGTCAGGCCGAGCATCCGCCGAACCAAGATGAGCTTCGGAAAATTCGCGATGCGCCGCAGGGGCGTGACGGCGAGCGACAGCAGGAGGAAGCGCACGGCCCATTCGCCGGTGCCGTGGAGCAGGGCCGTGATCGGCTTGGCGCCGAGGGCATCCGCCGCGTAGGCGCCAGCGAGCCACAGGCCGGGCGCGAGGGCGAACAGGAAGGTCGCGAGCTTGAGGCCGGAGAGGCGGCCGGCACGGTCGCGCCAGGGCGCGGAGAAGGCGGGGAGGGCGGGCATGGCATGTCCAGACGCGGCGAGCGGGTGCCGCCATTCTCCCTATCTACGTGGCGCGTGAAGGCGAAGTTACAGTGGGCGACGTGCCGTCGCACACGCCCGGCGCATCGGTCCGGTTCGCCCGACGACGATGCGGCGGCCGGCTGCGTGCTGTATGCCGGGCGCGAAGCCGGTCCCCGTCACGAAGCACCCCACATGCCCGCATCGAAGCCGTCCCCCGCCTCCGTCGACACCCTGACGGCCGACGGGGCTCGAGACGAACACGCCGCCCTGTCCGAACGGATCGCCGAGGCGGATCGGCTCTATCACCAGGAGGACGCGCCCGAGATCTCGGATGCCGAGTACGACGCCCTGCGTCGCCGCCTGGAAGATATCGAGGCCCGGTTCCCCGATCTCGCCGGGACCGGCGCGGCGAGCGCGTCGGTGGGGGCGAAACCGTCGGAAAAATTCGCCAAGGTCCGGCACGCCGTGCCGATGCTGTCCCTCGGCAACGCCTTTGCCGATGAAGAGGTGGAGGAGTTCGTCGCCCGCGTGCGCCGCTTCCTCAACTGGCCGGACGAGGAGGCGCTGGCCTTCACCGCCGAGCCGAAGATCGACGGCCTGTCCCTGTCCCTGCGCTACGAGGGGGGCCGCCTCGTCACCGCCGCGACGCGCGGCGACGGCGAGACCGGCGAGGATGTCACCCGCAACGCCCGCGCGGTCGGTGACATTCCCGAAACCCTCACCGGCGACGACGTGCCGGAAATCTGCGAGGTGCGCGGCGAGGTCTATCTCTCGCACGCGGATTTCGCGGCCATCAACGCGCGCCAGGAGGCCGCCGGCAAGGCGTTGTTCGCCAATCCGCGCAACGCGGCGGCGGGCTCCCTGCGCCAGCTCGATCCGGCGATCACCCGGTCGCGGCCGCTCAAGTTCTTCGCCTACGCCTGGGGCGAGCTGTCCGCCGCGCCGGACTCCACCCAGCACGGGATGATGGACGCGTTCCGGCGCTGGGGCCTGCCGGTCAATCCCCTCACGGTCCGCTGCGCTTCGGCGACGGAGATGATCGCGCATTACCGGCGCATCGAGGCCGACCGGGCCAATCTCGGCTACGACATCGACGGCGTGGTCTACAAGGTCGACGACCTCGCCCTTCAGCGCCGCCTCGGCTTCGTCTCGCGCTCGCCGCGCTGGGCGCTCGCCCACAAGTTCGCGGCCCAGAAGGCCCTCACGGTGGTCGAGGACATCGCCATCAATGTCGGCCGCACGGGTTCCCTCAACCCCCTGGCCAAGCTCCGGCCGGTGACGGTGGGCGGCGTCGTGGTCTCGAACGCGACGCTGCACAACGAGGGCTACGTCCAGGGGGTCGGCGGCGACGGCGAGCCGATCCGGGACGGGCGCGACATCCGCATCGGCGACACCGTGGTGGTGCAGCGCGCCGGCGACGTGATCCCGAAGGTGATGGACGTGGTGCTCGACAAGCGCCCGGCCGACGCGAAGCCCTTCGTGTTTCCGGACCGTTGCCCCGCCTGCGGCAGCCGGGCGATCCGGGAGATCAACCCGCGCACGGGCAAGCCCGACGCCGTGCGCCGCTGTACCGGCGGCCTCATCTGCCCGGCGCAGGGGGTGGAGCGCCTGAAGCACTTCGTCTCCCGCAACGGCTTCGACCTCGAGGGGTTCGGGCAAACCTACATCGAGGTGCTGTTCGAGGCGGGCGTGATCAAGCAGCCGGCCGATCTGTTTCGCCTCGATTTCGCGGAATTGAAGGCCGCCATCGTCGCCCGCCGCGAAGCCCTGTCGGCCGAGCGGCGGGCGGAGGGCGCGCCTGCGCCGAAGAAGCCGACGAAGAAGAAGGGCGAGGAGGAGGACAAGGCGATCCACAACCTCCTCGCCGCCGTCGAGGACCGCCGCCGCCTGCCGCTCAACCGCGTCCTGTTCGCTCTGGGCATCCCCGACATCGGCGAATCGACCGCCAAGGCCCTGGCGAAACGGTTTCCCGACATGGACGCCCTGATGGCGGGGGTCGCAGCGGCGGCCGACGCCCAAGCCGGGCCGGACTGGATCGAACTCTCCACCGTGTCCCGCATCGGCCCGACCACCCGAGACCGCCTCCTCGAAGTCGGTTATCCGCGCGACGCATCGGACCCGGAGGAGGGCGAGGCCGAGGCATCCCAGCCCCCCGGCCGCATCCGCCTCACGGCGCCTCAGCGCGCGAGTCTCCTTGCCCATTACGGCGACGAGGCGCGGATCGTCGCCGGGATCGAACGGGCGGCGTCGCAACGCCCCGGCGACGCCTACCGCCACTTTGCCGACGATGGCGAGATCGGCCCCGTGGCCACGGATTCACTCATCGCCTTCTTCGCGGAGCCGCACAACGATGCCGCCGTGCGCGCCCTCCTGGCGGCGGTGACGACGGAGCCGATGGCGACCCCCACCGCCGCGACGGCGTTCGCCGGCAAGACCGTGGTGTTCACAGGATCCCTGGAGCGGATGACCCGCAGCGAGGCGAAGGCCACGGCCGAGCGCCTCGGCGCCAAGGTCTCGGGCTCCGTCTCGGCCAAGACGGACCTCGTGGTGGCGGGGCCCGGCGCCGGCTCGAAGCTCAAGGACGCCGAGAAGCACGGCGTCGAGGTGGTGAGCGAGGAGGCCTGGCTGGCCCTCGTCGCCAGTGCTTGAGGCCGCGGCCCGCCCGGATTAGATGTGACCGGCCCCATGCAAAAGATCGTCGCCCTCGACTTCGAGACGGCCAACGAGCGGCGCGACAGCGCCTGCGCCGTCGGCCTCGCCTGGATCGAGGGCGGGGCGGTGGTGCGGCGCGAATCGCGGCTGATCCGGCCGCCGGAGCTCAGGTTCTCGCCGGGCAACATCCGCGTCCACGGCATCCTCCCGGCGGATGTGCGGACGCAGCCGCTGTTTCCCGAGGTGATGGCCGCGTTCCTGCCCGATCTCGCGGACGGCCTCGTCCTCGCCCACAATGCCGGGTTCGACATGGGGGTGCTGCGCGCATCGCTGCAGGCCCACGGCCTGCGTCCGCCGGCCTTCTCGTACCTCTGCACCCTGCAGATCGCCCGCCGGGTGTTTCCGGCGGAGGAGGGCTGCGGCCTCGGCAAGGTCGCGGCCCGCCTCGGCATCCGCTTCGCGCACCACGATGCCGGGGAGGACGCCTATGCCTGCGCCGAGATCGCCCTCGCGGCCATGCGCCAGACCGGCGCGCCCGATCTGTTCGGTTTGTCCCGCGCCCTTCGTTTGCCGATCACGACGGTGCCCGAGGGGCCGGACCGCGCGCCACCGCCGCGCGCCTCGTCCGGATCGCCGCCAGACCGGGTCCGCACCGCCCGGCTCCTGACCTTCGCGGTCAAAGGCCGACGCGGCGACCGATACAGCGTCACCCTCGAAGACCGGGCGACGGGCCCGCACCTGCGCTGCACCTGCATGGCCGGGCGCTACGGCACCCGGTGCCGCCACGTTGCGGCGCTTCTGGACGGCGACATCACCGACCTCCTATCGGGCAACCACGACGACGTCGAGCGCCTGCGCCTGCGGATGGTCGCGGCGGAACCCGGCGCGGGCGCCTGACGCGGACTTCCGACAGGTCTTCCTGGGCTCTGCCCTGGACCCGCGAAGGGCTGACCCTTCGAACCCCGGAGATGGGCTTGCGATCCTCAGGATCGTTCGAGGCGGGCCGTCAGCGTGCGGGCTTTCACCCGGTGGACGAAACGCGGACCAGCAAGCAGGCGCTCGCGGCGCACGAGGTCGCCGGCGCGCGGCGCCCCGACGCCGATGACACCCTCACCCCGCGCCACGAGGCGGGCGGGCAGGCCCGCATGGGGCCGGCGCAGGCGCGCGAGCGTCATGTCCGGCCGCGCCGTGCCGATGAAGCGGTCGAGGATGCGGATCCAGCCTTCGGCCGGCACGTCCCCGGCTTCGAGGCACAGCACCCAGTCGCGCCGCGCCGCCTTCGCGCCCGCCGACCACGCCGACCCCCCGTGCTGACGCAGGACGAGCTTGGCCCCCGTCGCTTCGGCGACGGTATCGATGGCGGCGGTATGGCTCGACGCGACGATGACCGCATCGCCCACGAGTCCGGCGGCGACACCTGCCACGAGGGCGCCCAGCGTATCGGCGAGCTGGTCGATGGAATCGGGATCGGCCGGCCGCGCCACATGGATGAGAGCGGAAATCATGCCCGCGCATAGCGTATTTTCGCCACAACTGAAGCCGTCGCGCAGGTCGTAATCCCACCTCTGTCGCGCCGTCGAAGATCGAAACGCCCCGATGCCCGGATTATGTGCAGGGACGTGGTCATATGTTCGTGATATGTTCTCGTAGATGCGGGAGCGGAGAACGAGATGTCGCGCGGCGTATCCGGGGCCGGACGGGCGGAGTCGGAGGACGAAGGTGCGTCGCGCCGTCTCCCGTCCACCACCCGGCCGGCCGAAACTCGCCGCGGCCGGGGCGCCACCGCCAATCCAGACGGACGGTTCGAGGCGACGCGGCGGGAGCTCTTCGACGACGGTTGGGCGGCGGATGCCCCGGCTCACTTGCGCACGGTGGTGACGGCGGAGCGCGCCCGCACCCTCATCACCCGCAACACCTCGCCCGACATCTCGTTCGACCGCTCGATCAACCCCTATCGCGGCTGCGAGCATGGCTGCGTCTACTGCTTCGCCCGACCGAACCACGCCTATGTCGGTCTCTCGCCCGGCCTCGATTTCGAGACGAAGCTGTTCCACAAGCCGGATGCGGTCCGCCTCCTGACGGCCGAACTGTCGGCGCCCGCTTACCGGCCGGCGACCATCGCCCTCGGGACCGCCACGGACCCGTACCAGCCCATCGAGCGTGAGCACCGCCTGACGCGGGGCATCTTGGAAGTGCTGGCGCGGTTCCGGCACCCCGTGGGGATCGTCACCAAGTCGAACCTCGTGGTGCGCGACCTCGACCTCCTCGCGGATCTGGCCCGTGACGACCTCGTGAAGGTCGCCGTGTCGGTCACCACCCTCGACCCCGACCTTGCCCGCCGCCTGGAGCCGCGCGCGCCGCATCCGAAAAAGCGCCTGGAGGCCATCGAACGCCTGAGCGCGGCGGGTATCCCCGTCATGGTCATCGCCGCCCCGGTAATCCCGTCGCTCAACGACCACGAGATCGAGGCGATCTTGGGCGAAGCGCGGGAACGGGGCGCCCGGGAGGCAAGCCATGTGCTCCTTCGCCTGCCCCACGAACTCGATGCCCTCGTGGACGACTGGTTCGCAGAGCATTATCCGGGGCGGCGCGCCCACGTGATGTCCCTGGTGCGTCAGGCCCGGGGCGGCCGGGCTTACGACGCGGAGTACGGCCACCGCATGGTCGGCACTGGCGCTTACGCCGGGCTCATCGTGCAGCGCATGCGCCTCGCCCGCCGCCGCCTCGGCTATCCGGAAGACCGCTTACGGCTTCGGACGGACCTTTTCGCTCGACCGACGGACCAGCTTTGCTTGTTCTAGGGCTTAAGTCGGATAAACTTGAGCCTGCAAATGGCCGTTGAGGCTGGAAACCGGACCCTGGCCCTTTGGCCACGGGCAGGCGTTTCGATTTCAATCCGACTTCACCATCGAAGCAAACCTTAGCGTCCGTGCTGGAGTGTTATTCGGAACACTTCCGCAAGCTCATAAAGCATGCGTTGACCATAGTGCTCGATGAAGCCTCGAACCAAACCGGCTCGAAGCGTCGGCGCAATACCGCCGCATGGCGTTGAACCTCACGTGACTGTGAGCGGTGTGCCAGGCAACAATCCGCATTGAAACCGCTTGGGCAGGGGCAGCACGTACGTGCCGCCAATTTCATCCCTGCTCCAACGAGAATTCTGATGACGCCTCAGTTCTGGCTATGGCTCGGCTTCGCCGGCATGGCGGCAGGTGCCGCCGCGATCCTGTTTCTCGCGAAGGGGCGGACGCGCGCCGAGGAAGCCGATGGCATCATCCACGGGATCGTGCCGATCATCGCAGCCTGCTCCTACTTCGCCATGGCGACCGGGCAGGGCAGCATCATCCTCCCGGCCGGTCCGGACGCCGCCGATGTCGCGCGTCAGTTCTACTTCGCCCGCTACATCGATTGGATCTTCACCACGCCCCTGCTTCTCCTCGGCCTCGCCCGCACCGCGATGCATTCGGGAATGCGCCGACCGGCCATCGTCTGGGGCCTGATCGGGTCCGACCTCATCATGATCGTGACGGCGTTGGCCTTCGGACTGTCGACGGTCGCCTGGATCAAGTGGACCTGGTTCGCCATCTCCTGCGGCGCCTTCCTGGCCGTGTTCTACGGAATCTTCGTCCAGCTGCGTGAGGAGAACGCCGCGGAGCGCGCCGACGTCCAGTCCGCTTTCCGGCGTAACGCCGTGTTCCTGACCGTCGTCTGGTGCATCTATCCTGCAGTGCTCCTCGTTGGTCAGGACGGCCTCGGCCTTCTGTCGCCGACCGTGGCCCTGGCCGTCGTCGCGCTCTCGGACCTGACTGCAAAGGTTGTGTACGGTGTGATGGCCACCATTGAGACGACACGGGCCGTCGACCGGGACTTGGTTGAGAGCGGGACCACGGCCAAACCGCTGCGCCGCGCGGCCTGATCCCATGGTCGCTCGCGCCGTCCTCCCTGCTCTTGTGAGCCCTGCGCGAGCGAGCTGCCGCAGTCGCGCTCCGGAGGGGCTCCGCCTCCTCACGGGCGCCGCCCTGACGATCGCCCTCGCGGCCTCCGCGGCCCTGCCGCGCGAGGCCTCTTGGCTCGTAGCCCTCGCCCTGGTGATCGGGCTTGGTGTCCCGCACGGCGCCCTCGACGGGGCCGTCGCCGCCGCCCTGCTGCGCCCGCGCTATGGACGGGTCTGGTTCGGTGTCTTCGCGCTGCCGTATCTTGGCCTTGCGGCCCTGGTGCTGCTCGCCTGGCAGCTTGCCCCGATGGCGGCCTTGGCGGGCTTCCTCGCCCTGTCGGTCCTGCATTTCGGCGAAGAGGATGCCGGCCCGGGCCGGCCGTTCGAGGCCCTGGTGCGCGGCGGGCTGCCGATCGCCCTGCCGGCGCTGCTGCGACCGGACGAGACCGCTGGCCTGTTCGCGGCCGTCACGCGTGTGCCGATGCCACACCTCGTTGGCTGGTGGGTGGCCGCCGCTTGGCTTTGGCTCATTCTCGCCGTCGTCTGGCTTCTGGTTCATCGCCGCCGAGGTGCCGTGCCGGTCGAGATGGCCGCCTTGGCCGTCGCGTTCGCGCTCCTGCCACCGCTGACGGCCTTCACCCTGTACTTCATCGGCCTGCACGCTCCGCGGCACATGCGCGCCTTGGTGCGTGACCCGATTCGGGCTCCCGGCGTCGACACGATGGACAAGGCCGTCCGCGCTGCGCTGCCGGTGTTCGGACTGACGCTCCTGCTCGGCGCAGCTCTCTGGCCACTCTACGCCGCTGGCGCGAACACCTCCGCCGCCACACTGCTATGCCTCACCCTGCAGATGCTGTCGGCCTTGACCGTGCCGCACGTGCTACTCGACCGGATTGTGAGTAGATTTCAAAAATAGTTCTGGGTATTTTTCTTTGTACATTTTTCCGATTATAAGCTTTGCTTTACTCCTGAAAACGTCCTGTATATATTTATGGTCCGCTTCTCTGCATTTCTCTCGAAGCAGTCTTCGACCCTTGCTGTATCTACTGTCTGCAAGCGGACTTCCCTGACATCTGCCGAAGGGTCGCACGCGATGTCTTACCTCGCCGGTCTGGTCGCGGTGGAGCTCTCGGCGCGTTCCCTGATCCTTGGATCAAAGGAAGCATCCCATCGCCCGTGATGTGACGCTCGCTACTTCGGCGAACCGGTATCCATATCGGCAAAACCAGCGCTTGGTTCGTAGGCGCGGGTGAAGCTCATGCGATGATGCGCCGAGCGGCCGCGTACACTCAGTCCCGCCAGATGCACCTTGGTGCCGTAGCCGACGTTGCTGTCCCAGCCATAGGCCGGGTGGCGCCGGGCGAGGGACCGCATCGCACGGTCCCGCACGGTCTTGGCGACGATGGAGGCGGCGGCGATCTGCGGCACCAGACGGTCGCCGCCGACCACCGCCGTGGACTGCGGAAGGCCCGGAATCGCGTCGCGGCCGTCGACGAGCACGGGGGCATCGAGGCCGAGGCGGTGGACGGCGCGGGCCATGGCGTCGAGGGTGGCGGCGCGCACGTTGATCCGGTCGACCAGCGCCCGCGATCCGGCAGCGAGCGTCACCCGCGCATGGAGGCGGATGAGGGGCGTCAAGCGCTCGCGCTCGGCCCGCTTGAGCTTCTTCGAATCGTCGAGGGCGGCCAGGATTTCGCGGGGAAACACCAGTGGATCGAACCACACCGCCGCCACCACGACGGGACCGCACAGGGCACCGCGCCCGACCTCGTCGCAGCCGATGACGGCCGGATAGGTGTTCGCGAAATCGGGATCGAACGGGGGCATGGCGGGACGCGGTGTCGGAACGGGGCCGGACCCTGCCAGCCCGCCTCGCCGGAGTCACCCACCGTTGCTACGGAATCCGGGGTTCGAAGGGCGAGCCCGTCGCGGGTCCAGGGCGGAGCCCAGGGACACCGTTCGGCTTGGCCGGTCATGGGCGAGCGCGATGTTGCCGAAGAACTGCCGCGCGCTCTCAGCCCAGGTGTAGCGCAGGGCTTCCCGTCGGCACCGCTCGCGCGGGATCGCCAGGGCCGCGAGGGCTGCCCGGCGCAGGTCGGTGTCGAGCACCCCCGCATCGGTGCCGCCGATGACGTCGAGGGGGCCGGTGACCGGATAGGCCGCCACCGGCACGCCGCAGGCAAGGGCCTCCAGCAGCACGATGCCGAACGTGTCCGTGAGGCTCGGGAACACGAACACGTCGGAGGCGGCATAGACCGCCGCCAGGGCCGCGCCCGTGCGGGTGCCGAGAAAATGCGCGTCCGGGGCGAGGGCGGCGAGGCGCGCCCGGTCCGGTCCATCGCCCACCATTACCTTCGAGCCGGGCAGGTCGAGCTTCAGGAAGGCCGCGATGTTCTTCTCAACGGCGAGGCGCCCGACGAACAGGAAGATCGGTCGCGGCAATCCGGCGAGGGGGTCCGCCCCGGCGGCGTCTGGCCGGAACAGATCCGTGTCCACCCCCCGCGTCCAGCGCATGAGGTTGGTGAAGCCGCGCCCCGTGAGGTCGCGTTCGAGGGACGGTGTGCTGACCATGGTGCCGTTCGCGGCCCCGTGGAACCGGCGGAGCCAGGCATAGCTCCAGGACTCCGGCACGGGCGCGCGGGCAGCGAGGTATTCGGGAAACCGGGTGTGATAGCTCGTGGTAAAGGGTCGGCCTTGCGCGAGGCAGTGGCGCCGCGTTGCGTAGCCGACGGTGCCCTCCGTGGCGATGTGGACGTGGGTCGGCCGCAGATCGCCCCAGCGCCGGGCGACGGCGCCGCGCGTCGCGCAGGACAGGCGGATCTCGGGGTAGCCCGGCAGGGGCACCGAGGCGAAATCCCGGTGGGTCAGGAACACCGTCTCGATGCCGAGCGCCGTGCCCGCCGCCGCCATGTGCTCGAGGGAGCGCACGACGCCATTGACCTGGGGAGCCCAGGCATCCGTGGCGATGAGGAGCCTCACGCCACGGCCCTCACGCAACTGCCCTGGCGCCGTCGGGCTGCTGCCCGGCCTGCGCGTCCTCGCGGGCGGCCCGTGCCCGCACGATGCTGGGATAGTGCAGCACCTCCATGGTGCCGTCGTAATGCTCGACGATGGCCGTGCAGGATTCCACCCAGTCGCCGGTGTTCAGATAGGTCAGGCCCCCGATGGTACGGTTGGCCGCGTGATGGATGTGGCCGCAGATCACCCCGTCGGCCCCGACGCGCTTGGCCTCGGCGCTGAGCAATTCCTCGAACTTGCCGATGAAGTTCACGGCGTTCTTCACCCGGAGCTTGGCCCAGGCCGAGAGAGACCAGTAGGCGAGGCCGAGGCGCCGGCGCAGGGTGTTCAAGTGGGTGTTGACGAAGAGCGCCGCCGTGTAGGCGCCGTCGCCGAGATAGGCGAGCCAGCGGGCGTGGCGCACCACCATGTCGAACTGGTCGCCGTGGATCACGAGGTAGCGCTTGCCGTCCGCCGCCACGTGCAGGCGCTGGTCGGCGACCTCGATGCCCCCGAAGGCGAGGCCGATGTAGTCCCGCAGGAACTCGTCGTGGTTGCCCGGCACGTAGACGAGGTTCGAGCCCTTGCGCACCTTGCGCAGGAGTTTCTGGACCACGTCGTTGTGGCTCTGGGGCCAGTACCAGCCGGATTTGAGCTGCCAGCCGTCGACGATGTCGCCCACGAGGTAGATCTCGTCGGCATCGTAGTCGCGCAGAAATTCGAGGAGCAGGGCGGCCTGGCACCCCTTGGTGCCGAGGTGCATGTCCGACAGGAACAGGGTGCGGACCCGGATGGTCGTCTCCGAATCGTCGCCCATGGTGGTCTCCGCGCCGCTCTGCATCGGGGCGACCCAAACCGGATTCCCGTATCACTTTGATGACGCAGGCCGGCTGCGCTCCGCCGCCGCCCATGATGCGGCACCGCATCGCAAGCGTTGAGGAACTATAAAATTATTTGACGTTTCGCGAAGTTTTTCGGGTTTTCCTTCCCCCGCGAAGGAAGGCATAGTCCCGTCCAAGGTGCCCCGCCGGAATGCGTGAGACGATCGCGCGTCCGGAGCCCTGCGAGGTGAACAAGGGCAGCGACATACGGCAGGATGACGCCTGCACGGCCCGGGGCAGCGCGGTTTCCCGAACGCGCCTCGGCAGGAGAGTGGCTTGAGACCTTCGGACCCGTTTCACGGCCGTCCGCGCGCCCCGATGCATCGCCGCATCGGGGTCTGGGGCTCGAACGCCTTGCGGTCCATCGACACCACGGCGCCTCGATCCCCATGGGACCGGGGTCTCCGTCGTGGGGCGTCGCCGCCGGATGACCGTGGGGCAAATCCCCTGAGGGCAAGTGGGTGGAGCCGGGTTTCCGGCCGGCCCGCGAGCGCGTAGGAGCCAGCCCACCCGAGAGAACGGCCCCGCCGGGCCGGGATCTCGTCACCGATCCAACCCGGAAGGACGGCCCAACGGGCCGCGCTTTCGTCACCGGTCCATCGCGTCGCACGAATCGCGCGCGCTTTCTTGTAGAATGGGAGACATCATCATGGCGGCAACGAGACGGCCGGGTCGTAACCACCTCTTCGTGCCTGGCCCGACGAACATCCCCGATCGCGTCATGCGCGCGATGGTGGTGCAGTCCGAGGACCATCGTTCGGTGGATTTCCCCGCTCTGACGAAGCCCCTGTTCGAGGACACCAAGGCGGTGTTCGGTTCGACCAAGGGCACGATCTTCCTGTTTCCGGCCTCCGGCACGGGCATCTGGGAATCGGCGCTGACCAACACCCTGTCGCGCGGCGACAAGGTGCTGACCGCCCGCTTCGGCCAGTTCAGCCTCCTGTGGGTCGACATGGCCGAGCGCCTCGGCCTCGACGTGATCGTGCAGGACGAGGAGTGGGGCACGGGTGCGGACCCGGAGAAGATCGGCGAGGCCCTGCGCGCCGACAAGAACCACGAGATCAAGGCCGTCATGGTCGTCCATAACGAGACCGCCACGGGCGTGACCTCGGATATCGGCGCCGTGCGCAAGGCCATCGACGCGGCCGGCCACCCGGCCCTGCTGTTCGTCGACGGCGTGTCGTCGGTGGGCTCGCTGCCCTACAAGATGGACGAGTGGGGCGTCGACTGCGCCATCGCCGGCTCCCAGAAGGGCCTGATGCTGCCCGCCGGCCTCGGCGTGATCTGCGTCAGCGACAAGGCCCTCAAGGCGGCGGAAGCCTCCGCCGGGAAGAACGACCGCCTCGCCCACGTCTACTTCGACTGGGCCGACCACCAGAAGCAGAACCCGGCCGGCTACTTCCCCTACACCCCGTCGGTGCCGCTGCTGTATGGCCTGCGCGAAGCGCTGGCCTGCTTGCATGAGGAAGGCCTCGAGAACGTCTTCCATCGCCATCACGTGCTCGGCGAGGCGACCCGCCAGGCCGTGGCGGCCTGGGGTCTCAAGACCTGCGCCAAGGAGCCCAAGTGGAACTCCGACACGGTCACCACCATCGTGGTGCCCGAGGGCATCGACGGCGCGGCGATCATCAAGCACGCCTACGTGCGCTACAACCTCGCCCTCGGCGCCGGCCTCAACAAGCTCGCCGGCAAGGTGTTCCGCATCGGTCACGTCGGCGACATGAACGAGCTGTCGCTGCTCGGCGCCATCGCGGGTGCCGAGATGGCGATGCTCGACAACGGCGTGAAGGTGACCCCCGGTTCGGGTGTGGCCGCAGCCTCGAGCTACCTGCGCGAGAACCCCCTCGCCAAGGCCTGATCCGATACGCGCCGGGGCGATCCTTCGCCCCGGCGACCCCTTCGACCACCGTGCTGCCGGCGGTTCGGCCGGATCGACCTGAGGGATTCCATGACGAAGACTATCGTGTTCCTCGACCGCGAGTCCCTCGACGCCAAGGTTCGGGAATTCAACTTCCCCCACAAGTACGTCGAATACGAGTCGACCTGGACGCCCGAGGAGATCGTCGAGCGCCTGAAGGGCGCCGAGATCGCCCTGATCAACAAGGTGCCGATGCGCGCCGATGTCCTGAAGCAGCTGCCCGATCTCAAGCTCATCGCCGTGGCGGCGACGGGCACCGACGTGGTCGACAAGGCGGCGGCCAAGGACCTCGGCATCACCGTCGTGAACATCCGCAACTACGCGTTCAACACCGTGCCCGAGCACGTGATCGGCCTCATCTTCGCCCTGCGCCGGGCCATCGTGCCGTATGCCAATTCCGTGCGCCGGGGCGATTGGGCGAAATCCACCCAGTTCTGCTACTTCGACTACCCGATCCACGACATCGCCGGCTCGACGCTGGGCATCGTCGGCTACGGGGCGCTCGGCAAGTCCATCGCCAAGCGGGCGGAGGCGCTGGGCATGAAGGTCATCGCCTACGACGTGTTCCCGCAGGAGGGACTGGTCGATTTCGAGACCATCCTCACCCAGTCCGACGTCATTACGCTCCACGCGCCCCTGACGCCCGAAACGCGGAACATGATCGGTCGCGAACAGCTCGCGAAGATGAAGAAGCACGCGCTTCTCATCAACACCGCGCGCGGCGGCCTCGTCGACGAGGAGGCCCTGGCCGAGGCGCTGCAGAACGGCACCATCGGGGGGGCCGGCTTCGACGTGGTGATGACCGAGCCGCCCAAGAACGGCAACATCCTGTGCGAGCTCGACCTGCCGAACCTCATCGTCACGCCGCACGTGGCTTGGGCGAGCAAGGAGGCCATGCAGATCCTGGCCGACCAGCTCGTCGACAATGTCGAGGCGTTCGTCGCCGGCAAGCCCCAGAACGTCGTCTGATGGCGGCCGCTCCCCCGTGAGGGGAGGGGCCAACGACGACGAACCGAGAACAAACGCCAGCCGCGCCCGGCGCGGAAACGATAGGGATCAAGAAAAATGAAGAAGCTGCTGTTCCAATTCGACACCGACACCGTGCCGAGCGTGTTCGACGTGGTCGTCGGCTACGACGGCGGCGCCGATCACATCACCGGCTACGGCAACGTGACGCCCGAGAATGTCGGGGCGCTGGTCGACGGCACGATCTACACCCGCGGCGGCTCGGAGAAGAAGTCCACGGCGATCTTCGTCGGCGGCGGCAGCATGGCGGCCGGCGAGGCGGTGTTCGAGGCGGTGAAGAAGCGCTTCTTCGGCCCGTTCCGCGTCTCGGTGATGCTCGACTCCAACGGCTCCAACACCACCGCCGCGGCGGGCGTCGCCCTGGTGCAGAAGGCCGCCGGTTCGCTGTCCGGCAAGAAGGCCGTGGTGCTCGCCGGCACCGGCCCCGTCGGCATGCGCTCGGCCGCCCTGCTGGCCCAGGAAGGCGCCACCGTGATCCTGTGCGGTCGTTCCCTCGACAAGGCCCAGGCCGCCGCCGACCAGATCAACAAACGCTTCAAGGTCGAGATCTCGGCCGCCGCCACGCCGGACGCGGCGTCGCGCGCCGCCATCGTCAAGGGCCAGAACCTCGTATTCTCGGCCGGCGCCATCGGCATCGAGCTCCTTTCGGAGGCCGATTGGAAGGACGAGGCCAGCATCGAGTTCGTGGCCGATTACAACGCCCAGCCCCCGCTCGGCTTCGGCGGCATCGACGCCATGGACAAGGGCAAGGAGCGCCACGGCAAGAAGGTGTTCGGGGCGCTCGGCATCGGCGGCCTGAAGCTCAAGCTCCACCGCGCCTGCGTCGGCCAGCTCTTCGACAGCACCGAGCAGGTGCTCGACGCCGAGGAGATCTACGCCCTCGCCAAGAAGATGGCCTGAGCCATGGCCGCGAACGAGACCATCCAGACCTTCCTCGACGGGCTCGCGAGTTCGGCCCCGACCCCCGGCGGCGGCGGTGCCGCCGCCATCTCGGGCGCCATGGGCGCGGCGCTTCTCAGCATGGTGTGCAACCTCACCATCGGCAAGAAGAAGTACGTCGAGGTCGAGGGTGAGCTGAAGGAGATTCTCGGGCAGTCCGAGGCGCTCCGGGCCGAGTTGACCGGCATGATCGCCGACGACGTCGCGGCCTTCGACGCGGTCATGGGCGCCTACGGGTTGCCGAAGACCACGGACGAGGAGAAGGCCGCGCGGGCGGAAAAGATCCAGGCGGCGCTCAAGGTCGCCACCGACGTGCCCCTCGAATGCTGCCGCGCCTGCCGCAAGGTCATCGATCTGGCGCAGACCGTCGCCGACAAGGGCAACCTCAACGTCATCTCGGATGCCGGTGTCGCCGTGCTCTCGGCCCATGCGGGTCTGCGCAGTGCGGCCCTCAACGTCTACGTCAACGCGAAGGGCCTCGACGATCGCGCCTTTGCCGAGTCGCGCCTCTCGGAACTCGAAGCGCTTCTCGGCACCGCCGGTCCGCTCAACGAGTCGATCTACGAGGTCGTGAAGGCCAAGGTGAACTGAAGTGATGCGATGCGGGACGTGATCGTTCCGCATCGCACAAAAGACCGTGGGGATTACTTCACGCAAAGCTTGACTCAGCGATCCTAACGCCAAGGTAAGCAGTTGAGTTATTGACAATCAGAAGCATTCCAACTGCCTTCAAGGCAGACTCAACGAGAATGTAAAAAAATATAAACGGCAAAGGCCTTTTCGCGAAGTGAAATTTACGAGAAGGTCCGCCCCGAGGAAACGTCGAGGAGATCGCACATGGACGTTCACGAGTACCAAGCCAAGGAGTTGCTCGCTGGCTTCGGCGTGGCGGTTCCCAAGGGCGCGGTGGCCTTCAGCCCCGATCAGGCGGTCTATGCCGCGACAGAGCTCGGCGGCTCGTTCTGGGCCGTGAAGGCACAGATCCACGCCGGTGCCCGCGGCAAGGCCGGTGGGATCAAGCTGTGCCGGACCTACAACGAGGTTCGCGACGCCGCCAAGGATCTCCTCGGCAAGCGCCTTGTGACGCTCCAGACCGGCCCCGAGGGCAAGCCCGTGCAGCGGGTCTACATCGAGACCGCCGATCCGTTCGAGCGTGAACTCTATCTCGGCTACGTGCTGGACCGGAAGGCCGAGCGCGTGCGCGTCATCGCCTCCCAGCGCGGCGGCATGGACATCGAGGAGATCGCCGCCAACGAGCCCGAGGCCTTGATCCAGGTGGTGGTCGAGCCGGCGGTGGGCCTGCAGCAGTTCCAGGCGCGCGAGATCGCGTTCCAGCTCGGCCTCAACATCAAGCAGGTGTCCGCCGCCGTGAAGACGATCATGAACGCCTACCGGGCGTTCCGCGATTGCGACGGCACCATGCTGGAGATCAACCCCCTCGTCGTCACGAAGGACGACCGCGTCCTGGCGCTCGACGCCAAGATGTCGTTCGACGACAACGCCATGTTCCGCCGGCGCAACATCGCCGACATGCACGACCCGTCGCAGGGCGACCCGCGCGAGGCCCAGGCCGCCGAGCACAACCTCTCGTATATCGGCCTCGAGGGCGAGATCGGCTGCATCGTCAACGGCGCCGGTCTGGCCATGGCCACCATGGACATGATCAAGCACGCGGGCGGCGAGCCGGCCAACTTCCTCGACGTCGGGGGCGGCGCCTCGCCGGACCGGGTCGCGACGGCGTTCCGCCTCGTTCTGTCGGACCGCAACGTCAAGGCGATCCTCGTCAACATCTTCGCCGGCATCAATCGCTGCGACTGGGTCGCCCAGGGCGTGATCCAGGCGGCGAAGGAGGTGAAGATCGACGTGCCGCTCATCGTGCGGTTGGCGGGCACGAACGTCGAGGCCGGCCAGAAGATCCTGGCCGAGAGCGGCCTCGATCTCATCACCGCCAACAGCCTCTCGGACGCCGCCGCCAAGGCCGTCCAGGCCTGCGCTGCCGCCAAGGGCGGCGCGACCAAGACCAACGCCTGAGACCGGGGAGGATACGCGATGAGCATTCTGATCGACGAGAAGACCCCGATCATCATTCAGGGCATCACCGGCGACAAGGGCACGTTCCACGCCAAGGAGATGATGGAGTACGGCTCCAACGTCGTCGGCGGCGTCACGCCCGGCAAGGGCGGGAAGACCCACCTCGGCGTGCCGGTGTTCAACACCGTCAAGGAAGCCGTGGAGGCGACGGGCGCCACCACCTCGATCACCTTCGTGGCCCCGCCCTTCGCCGCCGATGCCATTATGGAAGGGGCGGATGCCGGCCTCGCGCTGATCTGCTCGATCACCGACGGCATCCCGGCCCAGGACATGATGCGGGTGAAGCGCTACCTGCGGCGCTACCCGAAGGACAAGCGCACCATGGTGGTGGGCCCCAACTGCGCCGGCATCATCTCGCCGGGCAAATCGATGCTCGGCATCATGCCCGGCCACATCTACCTTAAGGGCAACGTCGGCGTGATCTCACGCTCGGGTACCCTCGGGTACGAGGCCGCCGCCCAGATGAAGGAAGAGGGCATCGGCATCACCACCTCGGTGGGCATCGGCGGCGATCCCATCAACGGATCGTCCTTCCTCGACCACCTCGCGCTGTTCGAGCAGGACCCCGAGACCAAGGCCGTGCTCATGATCGGCGAGATCGGTGGGCCGCAGGAAGCCGAGGCCTCGGCCTGGATCAAGGAGAACATGACGAAGCCCGTCATCGGCTTCGTCGCCGGCCTCACCGCACCGAAGGGCCGCCGCATGGGGCATGCCGGCGCCATCATCTCGGCCACGGGCGATTCCGCCGCCGAGAAGGCCGAGATCATGCGATCCTACGGCCTCACCGTGGCTCCGAGCCCAGGCGAGTTCGGTGCGACGGTGGCGGACGTCATGCGCAAACTCGCGGCGTAAGCGCATGAACCCTCCCCCCCCGTGGGGGAGGGTGGTCGTGGAGCGGCCGGGCCGGGACGAAGTTCCGCGACGGAGTCCCGCAAGAGGGGAGCGACCTTTTCGGACAGGGCGACCCCTCATCCGACCCGCTTCGCGGGCCACCTTCTTCCGCAGAGGGGAGAAGGACCCCGAGCCATCGGTCATGCCCAAGAAACCCGACGCTTGATCGTCCCGGCCGCCCGTCCCATGCTACCGGGGCGGTTGCCCTCCCGTCGCCCGCCTCCGTCGCGGTCGAACGGCAAAGATTCCTTCGAGGTGGCCTTGCCCATGACGGATACCCTGCACGCCCCGGTCGGTGCCATCGACCACACCTTCGCGCCCCCCGTCATCACGGGCACGTCGTCGAAGGAAGCCCTCGACATTCTGTTCCACGCCCTTCTCGAAGTGGCGCGCCGGCACGAGCCCGAGCTCGAGGACGTGCTGCACGGGCGCGCCAACATCTCCGAATTTTCGCCCGAGCTCCTCGCGCGTGCGCTCCAGGTGCAGGGCATCTGGTTCCAGCTCCTCTCCATCGCCGAGCAGAACGCCGCCATGCGCCGGCGTCGGCAGGTCGAGCGCACCAAGGGGCGCGAGGCCCTCAGCGGGAGCTTCAGCGCCGTCCTGGCCGAGGCGGCGCAGAGCGGTATCAAGGCGCCGGAGATCCACGCGCTCCTGAAGGATCTGCGCATCCGCCCGACCATCACGGCGCACCCCACCGAGGGCAAGCGCGTCACCGTGCTGGAGAAGTTCCGCCGGATCTACCTCGTGCTGCGCGAACTGGAGCTGCCGCGCTGGACCGAGCGCGAGCGCAACGGCCTCATGAACGAGCTGCGCGACCAGATCGAACTCGTCTGGATGACGGGCGAGCTGCACCTGGAGAAGGCCACCGTCGAGCGCGAGGTCGCCTGGGGGCTGCACTTCTTCGACGAGACCCTGTTCGAGATGCTGCCGGAGGTGCTCTACTCCCTGGAGGAGAGCCTGGCGCAGTATTATCCGGACGAGAAGTTCGAGGTGCCGGCCTTCTTCCAGTTCGGGTCGTGGATCGGTGGCGACCGCGACGGCAACCCCTACGTCACCTCGTCGGTCACCCGCGCCACGCTCCAGCGTAACGCTCTGGCCTCCCTCCGGCGCTACCGCGACGGCGTCACGGCGCTCGGCCGCACCCTGTCGCTCACCGAGCGCTCCTTGCCGGTGCCGGCCTCGTTCAAGGCCGAGCTCGCCCAGATGCTCGCCGAGAGCGGGGACGGTCGCGCCATCGCGAGCCGCAACCCAGGCGAGGCCTACCGCCAGTTCCTCACCTGCATCCTGCGCAAGCTCGACGCCACGATCCAGCGCAACCAGGGCCAGCGCTCCACCGGCCCGGATTATCCGAGCGCCGACACCCTCATCAACGACCTACGAACCCTGGAACAGGGGCTGATCGACGCGAAGTGTCCCTCGCTCGCCACCGACCTCGTGCGCCCCGTGCGGCGCATGGTCGAGATCTTCCGCTTCTCCACCGTCCGCCTCGATCTGCGCGAGAACACCACGCGCACCACGAAGACGCTGCACGCCCTGTGGCACGAGGCCAACGGCCAGAGCCGGACGCCGCCGGACCTCGACTCGCCCGAGTGGAAGAAGTGGCTCCTCGACGAACTCGCCAAGCCGCGCAAGGGCGAGCGCTCGTTCGAGGGATTGCCCGACGACGCCCGCGAAACCCTGGAGACCTTCGCCCTGGTGGGCGAGATGCGCGAGCAGCTCGACCGCGAAGCCTTTGGGTCGTTCGTGCTCTCGATGACCCGTTCGGTGCAGGACATCCTCGGCGCCTATCTGCTCGCCAAGGAGGCCGGCAACTTCCTCGACGCCACGGGCACCGAGATCTGCTGCCTGCCCATCGTGCCGCTGTTCGAGACCATCGACGACCTGCGCGCGGCGCCAGCGATCATGAAGGAGCTGTTCGGGATCCCCGTGGTGCGCCGCTCGACCCGCTGGCAGGGCGGCATGCAGGAGGTGATGATCGGCTACTCGGACTCGAACAAGGATGGTGGTTTCGTCGCCTCGAACTGGGAGCTGTACAAGGCGCAGGACAAGCTGACCCAGCTCGGCAAGGCGGCCGGCGTGCCCATCGCCTTCTTCCACGGGCGCGGCGGCTCCGTGAGCCGGGGCGGCGCGCCGACGGCCCGCGCCATCGCGGCCCAGCCGCCGGGCTCCATCAACGGGCGCTTCCGGACCACGGAGCAGGGCGAGGTCGTCTCGTTCAAGTACGCCAACCGGGGCACCGCCGCCTACCAGATGGAGCTGCTCGCCTCCTCGGTGTTCCAGCACGCCCTGAAATCCGAGCGCGAGGCGGCCGGGCAGCCCCGCAACGAGTTCGACGACTGCCTCGAGGCCCT
Source organism: Methylobacterium adhaesivum (assembly GCF_022179065.1). GTDB lineage: Bacteria > Pseudomonadota > Alphaproteobacteria > Rhizobiales > Beijerinckiaceae > Methylobacterium > Methylobacterium adhaesivum. Next base: position 29,681 of record NZ_BPQD01000002.1, on the reverse strand, counting down.
GTCGGGTGCCTCTCGGGCGGCCTACGTCAACCTCATCCAGCACCCCGACCTCGTGACCTATTTCGGCGCCGCGAGCCCGCTGGACGAGATCGCGCTGTTGAACATCGGCTCGCGCCCGGCCCGACGCTTCGGCGCCCGCTCCCTTTCGGATCTGCGGGCGATCCCGTGGGTGTTCGCGTGGTCTCAGAACCGCCACGTCATCACCGGCTGGTACGGCGTCGGCTCTGGTCTCAAGAGCTTCCTCGACGTGCGCGGGGCTCAGGGCGAGGCGCAGCTGAAGCGGCTGTTCGCCGAATCGAAGCCCTTCCGCCTCATCCTCGACGAGGTCGAGAAAACCCTGCTCATGGTCGATCTCGAGATCGCCCGCGATTACGCGAGCCTCGTGCCCGACGCGCAGGCGCGAGAAAACATTTTCCCGCTCATCGAGGCTGAGTACGCCCTCACCCGCGAGATGTGCCTGAAGGTCAGCGGCGGTTCGGAACTGGCCGAGCGCTTCCCCCTGTTCCGCGACCGCCTCAACGGCCGCCTGCCGACCATCAATCAGGTCAGCCGCGAGCAGGTCGAACTCCTGCGCCGGTTCCGCGCGGAGGAGGACGAGGACAAGCGCGAGGCGGTCAAATCCGCTCTGTTGCTGTCCATCAACTGCATCGCCGTCGGCTTCGGCGCGACGGGGTAGAGGTTCTGTCGGGATACCGGGCGGCGGCGACGCCGCCCGGACGGCGCGGAGGCGCCACACAACCCGTGTGATGCCTGGGCCTTCGGGCGCATCATCAACGGCCGCAACACCCTAACCCAGAAGAGGAAACACCCATGAGCTTCACCCTCGTCCAGCAGGCGACGCCCCGCCTCCACCGCTCCGAGCTCGCCGTTCCCGGCTCCAACCCGACGTTCATGGAGAAGTCGGCCTCTTCGAAGGCCGACGTGATCTTCCTCGACCTCGAGGATGCCGTCGCCCCCGACGACAAGGAACAGGCCCGCAAGAACATCATCCAGGCGCTCAACGAGATCGACTGGGGCACCAAGACCATGATGATCCGCATCAACGGTCTCGACACCCACTACATGTACCGCGATGTCGTCGACATCGTTGAGGCCTGCCCGCGCCTCGACATGATTCTGATCCCCAAGGTCGGCGTCGCGGCCGACGTCTACGCCATCGACGTGCTCACCACCCAGATCGAGCAGGCGAAGAAGCGCGAGAAGAAGATCGGCTTCGAGGTGCTCATCGAGACGGCCCTCGGAATGGCCAACGTCGAGGCCATCGCCCAGTCCTCGCCGCGTCTCGAGGCCATGTCGTTCGGTGTGGCCGATTACGCCGCCTCGACCCGCGCCCGCGCCCAGGTGATCGGCGGCGTCAACCCCGACTTCTCGGTGCTCACCGACAAGGACGAGGCCGGCAACCGTCAGACCCATTGGCAGGACCCGTGGCTCTTCGCCCAGAACCGCATGCTCGTCGCCTGCCGCGCCTACGGCCTGCGCCCCATCGACGGCCCGTTCGGCGACTTCTCCGATCCGGACGGCTACATCTCGGCGGCCAAGCGCTGCGCCGCGCTCGGCTTCGAAGGCAAGTGGGCGATCCACCCGTCGCAGATCGACCTCGCCAACGACGTGTTCACGCCGTCCGAGGCCGAGGTCACCAAGGCCCGCCGCATCCTCGTCGCCATGGAAGAGGCCGCCAAGGCCGGCCGCGGTGCCGTTTCCCTCGATGGCCGCCTCATCGACATCGCCTCGATCCGCATGGCCGAGGCGCTGATCGAGAAGGCCAACGCCATGGGCGCGAAGTAAGTCTTCCCATCGACTCGATCAGGATTGGACGGCCGCCCCGAACAGGGCGGCCGTTCTCGCGTTAAGTTTATCGCATCGTCGCCCGTCACGCTTCGACGTCGAGGCGGGGCGGCGCCTTTCCCGTTCCAGGGAGGGGCCGGGCGATTCGGCACCGAACGGAGAGAACCCCATGCACGTGACCATCGAAGACGCCCACAAGGCCATCGAGGCCGCCCGCGCCAAGGCCGTCGAGCTCAAGACGCAGATGTGCATCGCCGTGGTGGATTCCGGAGGAAACCTGAAGGCCTTCTATCGGATGGACGGCGCCTGGGTCGGCTCCATCGACATCGCGCAGAAGAAGGCCAAGACCTCGGTGTTCTTCGGCATGACCACGGGGCAGATCGGCCAGCTGTCGCAGCCCGGCGGGCCGCTCTACGGCATCGAGCACTCGAACGACGGGCTCATCACCTTTCCGGGCGGCATTCCCATCGTGGACAAGGATGGCGAGATGTCCGGCGCCATCGGCGTCAGCGGCTCGACGGTGGAGGACGACCACGCCGTGGCCCTCGCCGGAGCCAGCGTCATCGGCGCGACGGAGCTGCCGGCTCACCCCTGGCGGACCTGATTCGTTCCGCCATCCCTGAAACGAAGAAGGCCCCGCTCGCGAAAGCGGGGCCTTTTTGTATGGAGCGACCTTTCGGCGGCCCTTTCGGGGCCGCCGTGGCACCCGTCTTACAGGCTGCCGAACTTGTAGTTGAAGCCAGCCTTGATGATGCTGCCCTCGGTGTTGAAGCGCGAGGTGTAGGAACCCGTGGCGGCGGTGAGGCCGGTGGTGTTCACAAGCACGTTGCGGCTGCCGAGGTCGTAGCGCAGGTACTCGGCCTTGAGGGTCAGGCCGCTGGAGCCGAGAAGGCTGCCGATGAAGTTGAAGCGGTTGAGGAAGTTGTCGGTGGGGATCGCCCACTCGATGCCGCCGCCGTAGACGTAGCCCGTCTCGATGTCGTCGAACTTGCCGGCATAGGCCAGCGTACCGGCCGGATTGAGGAAGGCGGCGCGGTAGTTGACGTTTCCGTAGGCGAAACCGCCGGTGCCGTACACGAGGACGCGATCGAAGGCGTAGCCGAGGCGGCCCTGGACGGTGCCGAGGTAGTCGAGGCGCTGACGGAGGTTGCTCGGATCGGGCGCGGTGTTCACGCCGGGGATGACCGGGCCGAAATAAGCGTAGCTCTTGCTGATGGCGGTCCAGGTCAGGTCGGTGTTGATGCCGACGACGAAGCCCGAGCCCGGCGTGAACTGGTAGTTGTAGCCGAAGCCGCCGCCGACGTTGCCGATGCCGTCCTGCTCGGACCGGAAGGTGCCGGGACGACGACCCTGGGCGACGTTGAGCTGCGTGTTCGTGATGCCGCCCGTACCGTTGTTGTTGCCCGTGGTGCGGATCGTCTGACGGTCGCTGAAGGCGTAGGAGGTGTGGGTGCCGATGTAGAAGCCGGTCCAGGAAAAGACCGGCACGGCGGTGAAGACCGGCGGCGGCGCGGCGCGGCGCGGCAGATCGGCGGCGGAGGCGCTCGACACGGCAACGATTGCTGCGGCGCCGGCCAGGAGGAGCTTGGCGAACATGGGATCGGGTTCTCGGAGAGAAGGGCTGGACGTCTTCCTAGAACCTAACGTTCGGATGCCGCCTTCACCTATGCCCCCCGGGCAACACCTCCCGGGATTGTTGCGCCGCCACCGTAGCGGCGGATGACAACGGCCGGTTAAGCTCGCCGCGTTATGAGCCGGGTGAACCCCCGAGCCGTGACAGGAGCGACGATGACACGGGATAAACTCGCCGCCGAACTGAAGCGCATCGTGGCCGAGCAGGTCAGCGATATCGAGCGCGCGGTGAAGGACGGCCACAAGACCATCGCGCTGAACGAGATCGCCGCCCTGAACCGTCACCTCAAAGCCATGGCGGCGGCGGTGAAGGCCAAGCCCGCGCTTCGGGCCTGAGGAGCTTCAAGCACCGCGCAGACGCGTGACCAACGCCTCGATGTCGGCTCTGGCCGCGTCGAGGGCCTGCGGGTCCTTGCCCCGCACCACGATCCGGTTGGCGAAACCTGTCTGGGTCATCGACGGATAGGAGCCGATGGACACGCCCGGATGGGCTTTCGCCAAGTCTGCAAGATCTCCCGCATACGTGCCTTCGGGCAGATTGCCGGCCTCGACGGTATGAGAGAGGACGCGGGCGCCGGTTTCCAGGGTGGGACCGATGGAATCGAGCATCGCCTGCATGATCGCCGGCACCCCGGCCATGACGAAGACGTTGCCGAGGCGAAAGCCCGGCGCCTTCGAGATCGGGTTGGCGATGAGGTCGGCACCCGCCGGGATGCGTGCCATGCGCAGGCGGGCCTCGTTCAAGTCCTCGGGCTTGTGCCGCTCCAGCAGCATCGCCTTGGCGCGCGGATCCACGTCGATGGAGACGCCGAAGGCGGCCGCCACGCTGTCGGCGGTGATGTCGTCGTGGGTCGGCCCGATGCCGCCGGTGGTGAAGAGGTAGGTGTTCTCCGCCCTGAGGGCGTTCACGGCGGCGACGATCCGGTCCTGCTCGTCGGGGACGATCCGCACCTCGCGCAGGTCGATCCCCACCGCCGTGCAGTAATCGGCGATGGTTCCGATGTTCCTGTCCTTGGTCCGCCCCGACAGGATCTCGTCGCCGATGACGAGGATGGCGGCGGTGATGGGCGTGGTATCGGTCATGGCGGTCCGTATGCGGCAGGCGTTCCAGCCCGACCTGAGCAGGTTTCGCGGAAGCAGTCGCTGGTTTTGCGACAACAGCCCGCGAAAAGACAAGGATCCCGGCGGGTGAGGCCTCGGTCTGTCGCAGCCTGTCCGCTCGCAGCCGGGCAAGGTCGGCTGCCCTGCACAAAAAAAGGGATGCCGGCATCCGGCATCCCCTCGATCAGACGGCTGGCCCCACGCGGTCGCCTACTTGTGAAAATAGCTCGTCAGGGTCGAGATGCGCGAGCCGACGATGTGGACCGCCTTGCGCAGGCGATCCTCGGACACGCCAAGGCGGGCGGCGAAGCTCGTACGCGCGTGGGTGTCGTAGATGTCGAGGTGGGTCTTCTCGGCGGATTTCGGGGAGATCTGATCGGCGATCATGGTCGAACCCTCAGGGGATGAAATGCTGGCTCCGTACGGTGCCGGAGATTGCAATCTGAACGTCGGCCGAAGGGATTTGTTGCCGATCCCCCCTTCGCCTGCGTCGGTTTTCCACAAGGCCGGTCGAAAGATCTCAGACGAGGACGCCGGTCTGCGCCGGCCCGGCGGCGAGGGACGCGTCCGTCGTCGCTGCCACGGCGTCCGGTACCGCTTCGGAGCGGAGTTGGGCTCGGGCCTCCAGGGTGGCGACCGTGCGGAAAGCGAGGACGATGCCGGCGAGCCCGAAGATCACCGAGCCGACGCCGACGCCCGCGATGACGCCCTTCGGGCCGTAGAGATAGGCCCCCAGGAGGGCCGGCGGAACGGTGCCGAGGGTGGCCCGGCCCCAGTTCAGCAGCGTCGAGTAGAACGGGAAGCCGAGGTTGTTGAACGAGGCGTTCGAGAGGAACAGCAGCCCGGTGAAGAACCACACCCCGCCGCTGACGAGGCAGAAGAAGCCGAACAGCTCGGCGGCCACCCCCTGCAGTTCGAACAGCCGCGTCAGCGGTTCGCGGGCGAGGGTCAGGGCGATCCACACCACCACGACGTAGACCGCCGTCACCAGGGCGCCGTCGCGTAGGACGCCGCGCATGCGGTCGAACCGGCCCGCGCCCCAGTTCTGCCCGAGGATCGGGCCGATGGAGCCCGACATGGCGAACAGGCCGCCGAACGCCACGGGCGTCAGCCGGTCGATGACGACGTTGCCCGCGATAGCGACGGCGCCGAACTTCGCCAGCGCGTGCGCGATGAAGGCGCTGGCGACGGAGGGGGCGAGGTTCGTCAGCACCGCCGGCAGGGCGATGCGGAACACGATCGGCGCATCGGCGACGATGTCGGCCACACGTGGCCGGGCCAGCATCCGGAACCGGCGCACGCCCCACAGGCCGACGAGGGCGAAGGTGGCGCGGGCGACGCAGGTGGTGATGGCTGCCCCGTCCACCCCGAGGCCGGCCCCAAAGATGAGGAGCGGATCGAGGCCGGCGGTGACGAGGGCGCCCGCGAGGGTCACCAGCATGGCCTGCCGGGCCGCACCCACGGCGCGCAGCAGCCCGGAGAACATCATGCCGGGCCCCATGAGCAGGTTCGACGGCAGGGTGATCCAGAGGAAGCGCGTCGCCACCGGCAGGGTCTCGGCATCGGCGCCGATGGCCCCGAGGAATGCCGGCAGGAACGGCAGCATTGCGACGACGAGGACGGCCGAGACGATCAGACCGTGGATGGTGCCGGAGGTGGCGAGCCGCCGGGCTCCGGCCTCGTCGCCCGCCCCGATGGCCCGCGAGACCAGGGCTCCGGCGGCGATCATGAGGCCGATGTTGATGGCGATGGCGAAGAATTGCACGATGGTGGCGAAGCCCACCGCCGCCGTCAGGGTCGGGTCGCCGAGCTTCGACACGTAGAGGAGCGACAGCAGATCGACGACGAACAGCGCCATGAGGCCGATGGAGCCGGTGGCGCTCATCACCACGACATGGCGCAGGATCGACCCGCTGACGAAGCGGGCCGCCGCCGGAGTGAGGTCACGCATCGGCGGGAAGGTCCCGGGCTTCGAGGGTATGGGTGGCGGCCTCGCGGGCCCGGGTGCCGATGATGTCGCGGGTCTCGGCGTTCAGCGCGCGTGACGGGCGGCGTGGTTCGGTGAGGGGTTCGGGCTTGATCTGCGAGATCCCGCGCATCCAGTTCGCCGCGTCCGGCAGGGCGCCCGCCTGCTGCAGGACGAGGCGGGCGACGTCGCGTTTGCGCACGTCCTCCGCCACGGCCGCCGCCGCGTCCGGCGCGACGCCGAGGCCCTCCAGGGTGGCCCGGCCGAAGGCGAGGGCGGAATCCACGGTCTCGCGCAGCTGGAAATCGACGTCGCGGTTCATGAGTTCCACGGCGTGCATGCGGTCGTAGGCCCGCACGTAGGTCCGCACGGTGGCGAATTCCTCGTGCACGATGTCGACGATCTTGAGGGCCGCCTCCGGCTCGTCGACGCAAACGCAAAGCAGCTCGGCCCGGCCGATGCCGGCGGCGCGCAGCACGTCGAGACGGGTGCCGTCGCCGTAGAAGATGCGGAAACCGAAGCGCGAGGCGGAGCGGATCTGCTCCACGTCCTTGTCGATGACCGTGACGCCGATGCCCTCGGCGAGCAGCACCTGGGTGAGGATCTGGCCGAAGCGGCCGAACCCGATGACGAGGACGCGGGCCTCCGTGGTCTCCACCGGATCGAGGGCGAGGTCGGGCTCGGCGCGGCGGCGGGCCAGCGCACTGTCGAGGGCCTTGGCCGCCACGGGGCCGACCAGCATGGTCAGCGCCGCAAGCGCGATGGCGAACCGCCCGCTCGGCCCGTCGATGAGGCCGAGTTCGCCCCCCACGGGCAGGAGCACGAAGGCGAATTCACCGGCCGGCGCCAGGATGGCGCCGCCGCGCACGGCGTCGAGCCAGGGCGAGCCGAACAGGCGGAACAGGCCGGCGACGAGGGCGACCTTGATGAGGATCGCCCCGGCGGTGGCGCCGAGCAGCCATGGCCACTCGGCCTTCAGCAGGCCGCCGTCGATGGACATGCCGACACTCATGAAGAACAGGCCGAGCAGCATGCCGCGGAACGGCTCGATATCGGCTTCGAGCTGGTGGCGGAAGTTCGATTCGGCCAGCAGCACGCCGGCGAGGAACGCCCCCATGGCCATGGAGAGGCCGACATGCTCCATCAGCATGGCGGTGCCGAGCACTACGAGGAGGGCTGCGGCCGTCATCACCTCGCGGGCGCCGCTGGCGGCGAGCAGGCCGAAGAACGGATTGAGGCCGTAGCGCCCTACCAGCACCACGGCGAGGATGGCGGCTCCCACGGTGCCGGTCGATTGCAGGGCGGACAGGAGCCAACCATCGCCGCTGCCGACGCCCGTGGAGGCGAGGAGCGGCATCAGGGCGAGGATCGCCACCACGGAGATGTCCTGGAACAGCAGCACCGCAAAGGCGCGCCCACCATAGGGTGTGCCGAGATCGCCGCGCTCCTCGAGGAGCTGCAGGGCGACGGCGGTGGCCGAGAGGGCCAGCGCGATGCCGATGACGAAGGCGGCAGAGGGCTTCAGGCCGAGCAGGAATCCGATGCCGGCGAGCACCGCCGTGCAGACGAGGAGCTGCGCCGTCCCGAGCCCGAAGATGTCGCGCCGCATAGAGACGAGGCGGGAGACCTGCAGTTCGAGGCCGACGATGAACAGCAGCAGCACCACGCCGAGTTCGGCGACACTGGCCGCCGTTTCGGGTTCGGCGATGAGGGAGAAGCCGAACGGGCCGATGACCACGCCGGCCACGAGGTAGCCCAGCACCGCGCTCTGGCCGATCAACCGGAAGATCGGCACGCCGATCACCGCCGCCGACAGGAACGTCAGCACGGGCGGCAGGAAGCTGACGTGGGTCGCGGCGCTCGCCATGCGGGTCCTTGGCGGGAGAGGGACCGGTTCCGGTCGCAGGGATCGAAACGGTCGCGGGTGTCGGGCCCGGCATCGATCACCGTGCCGCACGGAACGTCCGCACACCACCGATCCCCGCCTTGGGTGGCGGAATGCGCCGGGTGTTTCGTGAACGACCCTTAAACCAGCTCCCCCCGGATCGCCATTCGGGCGTCGCAACCGATTGGCCATCGCGCGCCGCGCCGGTGCGAATCGGCACGTGCGACTGCGACGTTTCATCCCGGCGCCGGGCGGTTATCCGCGCCGGGCGGCCTTGCGCTCGGCCCGCCGGGCGAGGAGCAGGGTCGTGGCGTCACCGTCGTGGGGGAGGGCGGCGGCATCCCACACGTCCTGGCGCGCGAGGCCGATATCCTTCAGCTCGCGCTCGGACATGGCCCCGAGTTGGCGCAGGACGCGCACATTGAGGGCCTGGCGCGAGAGGCCGGCCGCGATCCCGGCCAGAAGCGCGGCGGCGCGGCCGCATGCCCGCCGAAAGAGGGATGGTCGGGTTGGCAGGGTCGCGCCCATCGTCGAAATCGTCGTGCCGGTCATGGCCATGCTCCTGTTGGGTGGCGCGACCATCGGGCCGATGGACTGGCCACGACAGGGACAGTGCCGTACACATTCGTCGAATTGTCCGGACGAAAGGGCCGTACAGATGTGGCAAGCCGACCGATGACGGCCCGTGCACCCGCCGCCCCGACGCTGGTGGAGACGGTGACGCAAGCCATCACCCAGCGCATCGCGAGCCGAAAGCTCGTGCCCGGCGCCCGGCTGCCCTCCGTGCGCAGCTTCGCCGAGGCCATGGGCGTTTCAAAATCGACGGTGGTGGAGGCGTATGACCGCCTCGGCGCCGAGGGCGCCATCGTGGCGCGCCGGGGATCGGGCTTCTACGTCGCCGGCAAGACCCGCCCGCTCTGCCTCAAGGCCGTCGGTCCGGAACTCGACCGGGCCGTCGACCCCCTGTGGATCACCCGTCAATCCATGCAGTCCGGTCCGGATCTGCTCAAACCCGGCTCGGGGTGGCTGCCCTCGTCGTGGATGCCGGACGACGCCATCCGTCGGGGCCTGCGCCACCTCTCCCGCGAGGGGACCCGCAGCCTCGTCTGCTATGACCAGCCCCTGGGGTTCGCGCCCCTGCGCGGCCAGATCGCCCGGCGCATGGAGGAGAAGGGTGTGGTGGCGCAGGCTGACCAGATCCTCCTCATCGATTCGGCGACGCAGGCCGTCGATCTCCTGTGCCGTTTCCTCCTGTCGCCCGGCGACACGGTGGTGCTCGACGACCCCTGCTACTTCAACTACCACGCGCTCCTGCGCGCCCACCGGGTGAACGTGGTCGGCGTGCCGTTCACGCCCACGGGGCCGGATCTGGCGGCCCTGGAGGCGGCCTTCGCGGCGCAACGCCCCCGGTTCTATCTCGCCAACTCGGCCCTCCACAATCCGACGGGGGCGACCCTCGCCCCGGCCACGGTCCACCGGGTGCTGCGCCTCGCCGAGGCGCACGACACTCTCATCATCGAGGACGACATCTTCGGCGATCTCGAATCGGAGCCGGCTCCGCGTCTGGCCGGCTTCGACGGGCTGCAACGGGTGATCCAGGTCGGCAGCTTCTCGAAGACCCTGTCGGCCTCCGTGCGCTGCGGCTTCCTCGCCGTGCGGCCGGACTGGATCGAGCCCCTGGTCGATCTCAAGCTCGCCATGAGTCTGGGCAACGGCCACTTCGCCGCCACCCTCATGCACCGCCTCATCACCGACGGGACCTACCGCCGGCACCTCGCGGAGATTCGCGAAAAGCTCGCCCGCGACCGGGGCCTCGCGGCCCGGCGCCTCGAAGCCTGCGGTCTGACGCTCTGGACCGAGCCGCGCGGCGGCCTGTTCCTGTGGGCGCGCCTGCCCGACGGTCTCGATTCGGCCGAGATCGCCCGCCGGGCCCTCGCCCAGGGCGTCGTGCTGGCGCCGGGCGCGGCCTTCAGCACTTCGGGCGCCGGCACGCCGTACCTCCGCTTTAACGTGGCCCATTGCGCCGATCCGCGCATCTTCTCGGTGCTGGAGCGCGCGATGCAGGGCGGTCCTGCATGACACGCCGTACGCGTTTTGATGCCGGGCCCCGTGTCTCTCGGACGGTTTTCGGCTATGAGCGGTTGACAGGGGCGGCCCAGCCTCGCCACATCCCGGTTATCATGAGCGACGCACTCTCGACGACCCAGACCGCCTCCGTGAACGCGGAGAAGCCCCCTCTGGAGATCCTTCTCTGCGCCCCGCGCGGCTTCTGTGCCGGCGTGGTGCGGGCCATCGACGTGGTCGAGCGGGCGCTGGCGATCTACGGGCCGCCGGTCTACGTCCGCCACGAGATCGTCCACAACAAATACGTGGTCGAGAGCCTGAAGCGGAAGGGCGCCGTCTTCGTGCGCGAACTCGACGAGGTGCCGGACGGCTCGGCCCCGGTGATCTTCTCCGCCCACGGCGTCGCCAAGACGGTGCCCAACAACGCCGATTCGCGTGGCCTCACCACCATCGACGCCACCTGCCCCCTGGTGACGAAGGTCCACCGCGAGGCCGAGATCCATCACAAGCGCGGCCGGCACGTGCTCCTCGTCGGCCATTCGGGCCATCCCGAGGTCGTCGGCACCATGGGCCAGCTGCCCAAGGGCTCCATCACCCTCGTTGAGGATCTCGAGCAGATCGCCGCCCTCGAGCCCGAGAGCCGTGACAACCTCGCCTGGGTGACGCAGACCACCCTGTCGGTGGACGACACCCACCACATCGTCGAGGCCCTGAAGAAGAAGTTCCCGACCATCACCGGGCCGCACAAGGACGATATCTGCTACGCCACCACCAACCGCCAGGAGGCGGTGAAGCAGGTGGCCCCCCTGGTCGATGCCGTGATCGTGGTCGGGTCCTCAAACTCCTCGAACTCGCAGCGCCTGCGCGAGGTCGCCGAGCGCGTCGGCTGCCCCATCACCCGCCTCGTGCTCCGGGCCGAGGAGATCGACTGGGACGCCTTCAAGGACGTGCGTCGCCTCGGCCTCACCGCCGGTGCCTCGGCCCCGGAAGTGCTCGTGGAGGAGATCATCGACGCGTTCGCGGCCCGCTACACCGTCACGGTGGACACGGTCTCGACGGTGGTCGAGGACATGTCCTTCCCGCTGCCGCGCGAGTTGCGCAGCGAAGCCGCCGAATAACCCCGGCCGAACCCGATTCGACCCCCAAGGGCGCCCATCGGCGCCCTTGTGCATTTTGACCCCGAACGTTCGAGCGAACCGCCCGTGGCCGTCTACACCGAGGTCTCCGACGAGGCGTTGACCGCCTTCCTGGCCGCCTACGACATCGGGGGGCTGCTCTCCTACAAGGGCATCGCCGAGGGCGTCGAGAACACGAACTTCTTTCTCCACACCACGGCGGGCTCCTACATCCTCACCCTGTACGAGAAGCGCGTGCGGGTGGACGACCTGCCGTTCTTCCTCAACCTCATGGAGCACCTCGCCACGCGCGGGCTCGCCTGCCCGCAGCCGATCCGCAACCGGGGCGGGGTGGCGCTGGGGGAACTCTGCGGCCGGCCGGCGGTGATCGTCAGCTTCCTCGAAGGCGTCTCGGTCCGTCGGCCGACGCCCGACCAGTGCCGGGCGCTCGGCCAGGCCCTTGCCGGGCTCCACGCCGCCGGCAGCGATTTCGGGATGCGGCGCGACAACAACCTGTCGGTGGCGGCGTGGGGACCGCTGTTCCGTGGCGCCGAGGCTCAGGCCGATGGGGTGTCGCCGGGCTTGGCCGATCGGGTGCGCGGAGACCTGGCCGTCCTCGAAGCCGGCTGGCCGCGCGGCCTGCCCACGGGCGTGATCCACGCGGATCTCTTCACCGACAACGTGTTCTTCATCGGCGACGACCTCTCGGGCCTCATCGACTTCTACTTCGCCTGCACGGACGCCTTCGCGTACGATCTGGCCATCTGCCTCAACGCCTGGTGCTTCGACGCGGACGGCACCTTCCACCACGACCGGGGTGCTGCCCTCATCGCCGGCTACGAAGCCGTGCGGCCACTGACGCCCGACGAGGTCGCGGCCCTGCCGATCCTGTGCCGGGGCGCGGCCCTGCGCTTCCTGCTCACCCGCCTCGTCGACTGGCTGAACGTGCCGCCCGGCGCCCTGGTGCAGCCGAAGGACCCCCTGGAATACGATCGGCGCCTGACGTTCCATCGCGGCGCGACGCGGGCGGAGGATTACGGCCGGGCGGCTTAGCACCGTCTGAGCGCGAACGAACTGATCGGAGACCAAACCGGTTCGACGAGAGGCGGGGTTAGTTCCAGGTGTGCAGCACCGTGCGCCACCCATCGCCCTGGCGCTCCAGGACATTGACCCAGTTCCCGCTGAAGGTCTTCCGGGCGCCGCCATCCCCCGGCCCGGTCGCCTCCCAGCGGCCGCTCGCGATGAGGAGATCACCCTTCGCCCGGGCCGACTGGACCATGATCTTGTGGTCGGCGAAGCCTTTGGCTCGGACGTCCGTGAAATACGCCCGGATGCGCGACGCATCCGCGAGCGGCGCCCCCTTCGCCACCACTTCCGCGTCGGTGCCGTACAGCGTCGTCAGCGTCTCCATGTCCCCGGTGTTGAAGCTCTGATCCCACCGGTCGGCGGCGGCCTGGGCCACGGCCTTCGGGTCGTCCGCACGGGCCGGCGCGGCGAGGGTGAGACTGGCGGCGAGGAGGGCGGCACGGGGATCGAAACGGAAAACCATGGCGGTCTCTCCTGTCGAGATCTCGGATGATTTCGAATCGACAGGATCCGCCCGGTTGTCGACGTTCGAAAGCTTGCTTTGGGATAAGCCGGACAACAAAAAGCCCGGGGTTTCCCCCGGGCACACAGTCTTTCGACGGAGTTGACTCGGCTCAGAGAACCTTGAGCAGCGCCTCGACGCCGGAGAGTTCGGTCTTGGCCGGCGAATCCTCGACGTTGAGGATCCGCACCACGCCGTCCTCCACCAGCATGGCGTAGCGCTGCGAGCGCGGCCCGAGGCCGAAGCCCGTGCCGTCCATCTCGAGGCCCAGCGCCTTGGCGAACTCCGCGTTGCCGTCGGCGAGGAACTCGAGGCCCTCGGCCCCGCTCGCTTGTCGCCACGCATCGAGGACGAACACGTCGTTGACGGAGGTGATCGCCACGGCGTCGATGCCGCGCGCCTTGATCTCGGCCTGCTTCTCCACGAAGCCCGGCAGGTGGTTGCGGTGGCAGCTCGGAGTGAAGGCGCCCGGAACGCCGACGAGCACGACGCGGCGCCCCTTGAAGATGTCGTCCGTGGTGCGGGCCTCGGGGCCGTCCTTGCCGCTGACGCGGAAGGTCACCTGGGGGAGATGGTCGCCAACCTGAATCGTCATGGGTGATCTCCTCGGGGCGTCGGGGCCCTACCTGAAAATCCGTCTATCCCGCGCGTCCGGGGCTGTCGAGGCGAGGGCCGCGCCCATGCACATGCGGCTCCGGTCCGTGACGGTTTGGTTCTTGGACCCGCCGCGGGAGGAGCGTAGCATGGGCGGATGCAGACCCCACCCACCCAGAAGGCCGAGCCCGCCTATCTCGACGGCCAGTTCCTCATCGCCATGCCGGGCCTGACGGATGCGCGGTTCGCGCGCTCCGTGATCTACCTCTGCGCTCACTCGGCGGACGGCGCCATGGGCATCATCCTGAACAAGGCGATCGGCAATCTCAGCATGCCCGATCTCCTGATTCAGCTCGATGTCGCCAAGGAAGCGGACGCCATCCGCCTGCGCGAGCGGGTCGGCCACATGCCGGTGCTCATGGGCGGGCCCGTCGACGCCAAGCGCGGCTTCGTGCTGCACACGGACGACTTCCACATCGACCAGTCGACCCTGATCATCGACGACGGCATCTGCCTCACCGCCACCGTGGACATCCTGCGCGCCATCGCCAACGGCGCCGGCCCGGCCAGCGCCGTCCTGGCGCTGGGCTATGCCGGATGGCAGCCGGGCCAACTCGAGAGCGAGATCCTGGCCAACGGCTGGCTCACCTGCCCGGCGGATCCGGACCTCATCTTCAACACGGCCCTCGAGGCGAAGTACGAGCGTACCCTGCGGGGAATCGGCGTCGACCCCGCCATGCTCTCGGTGAGCGCCGGCCACGCCTGAACCCGGGCAGACGTCGGACTCCGCCCGACACCCGCCGAAGGGATGATCCCTTCGGAATCCCTTACTCCGGAAAACCCGGCGCGCCGCCCGCATCGGGGTTCATGCCCTCGACGGCCGGTTGCGGCTTGCGGCGCGGACGCGGCGCGGCGGCCGCCGTCGGGGCGGCGCTGGCGGTGTTGATGCCCAGCCGCGTGGCGAGCGCCAGGGCACGCCCCTCGGTGAAGCGCAGGTTGCAGAAGCCGTGGGCACCTTCGCGCGCATAGGTCCGGCACAGCTGCTCGCGGTCGGACGAGAACGCCGCCTGCTCGGTGACGATGGGTCGGACATCCTGGCCGCGCGCCCGCTGGGTCATGAGGCGGTAGTTCTCCCGCACCGCCCGGTCGGCCACGCCCCGCGCCGTGTCGAATTCCGCCGCGCGCGGGATCAGGGTGGCGGCACCCGGCCCCCACAGGCCCGTCGGCGCGGCAGCGCAATCGGACGCCGCAACGGTGCAGACCGGTGAGCCGGACAGGGAGGTGACGAGGACACCGCCGTCCACCACCTCGAACCGCAGGGGACAGGCCGCGCCGGCGGCCTCGAAGCGAGCCAGGCCCTCGGGGCGGCCTTCGGCCGTGAGGGTCGCGGGCGCGCCGCCGTTCCACGGCACCGTGCAGCTCTCGCCCGGCGCGGAAACCTTCGTGCCCGGCAGGGTGAGGCGGGCCGTGACGGCGCCGCCGGCCTTTTCCAGCTTCAGGTTGCCGTCGAGCCCGTTGCGCAGCAGCTCCTGACCCATGACGTTGTCCTCGGCCGGGGCCTTGAGGACGACGGGCTGCTTCGGCGGCGCCGGGGCGCGGGGAGCCTCGGCGGCGGGGGCATCGACCGGCGGCGCTGCTGGCGCGTCCGACGGCACGCCCCCCGGCACGCCGCGTGGCGGCACGGGAGGCTTGGCGGCCCGTCCGATCCCGAACAGCTCCTCGAAGAAGTTCTGAGCGCTGGCCGGGGCCGGCATCGCGAACAGCAGCGGTGCGAGAAGAAGAGCGCGGTTGAACGGGGGCATCGAGACTTTCCGGCCGGGAGAGCTTGAGGCGACGATCGGCCTTCCGTCAGCCTACCATGCAGGCCATGGCTTGAACGTGGCGGCGATACAACAAGAGATCCGTGTTGCTCGCCCCAAAACCCGTCCGGGCGGCGCGGATCGGCCAATCGCGAGAAGGGGATAACGCGGGCACGACCGATCCGCTCCGGTTCGCCGCCCCGTTCGCCTTGCGGCCCCGCATCCCCCTTCTTATATCCGGCGGGACGCGGGATTGTGACCCGAGCCTGAGCGTTTCCGACGCCCGGTCCGGTCCCGAACCTGCTCGCCAATCTCAAGTTTCCACCGCCAAGTCTCCACCGCCATGGGCCGAGCTGCTTCGGGGCTCGGCGGTCTGCTTGACCAGCACAACAGAGGGATCCCACCATGGGTAAAGTTATCGGTATCGATCTCGGCACCACCAATTCCTGTGTGGCCGTTATGGAAGGCTCGCAGCCCAAGGTCATCGAGAATGCCGAGGGCGCGCGGACCACGCCGTCCATCGTCGCCTTCACGGACGAGGGCGAACGCCTCGTCGGCCAGCCGGCCAAGCGTCAGGCGGTCACGAACCCCGAGCGCACCTTCTTCGCCATCAAGCGCCTCGTCGGCCGGACCTACGACGATCCGATGACCCAGAAGGACAAGGGCCTCGTGCCCTATTCCATCGTGCGCGGCGACAACGGCGACGCCTGGGTCGAGGCCGACGGCAAGAAGTACTCGCCCTCGCAGATCTCGGCCTTCACCCTGCAGAAGATGAAGGAGACGGCCGAGGCCCATCTCGGCCAGCCCGTGACGCAGGCCGTGATCACCGTGCCGGCCTACTTCAACGACGCCCAGCGTCAGGCCACCAAGGACGCCGGCAAGATTGCCGGCCTCGAGGTGCTGCGCATCATCAACGAGCCGACGGCGGCTGCCCTCGCGTACGGCCTCGACAAGAAGAAGTCCGGCACCATCGCGGTCTACGATCTCGGCGGCGGCACCTTCGACGTCTCGATCCTCGAGATCGGCGACGGCGTGTTCGAGGTGAAGTCGACGAACGGCGACACCTTCCTCGGCGGCGAGGATTTCGACAACCGCGTGGTCGAGTACCTCGCGGCGGAGTTCAAGCGCGAGCAGGGCATCGACCTGACGAAGGACAAGCTCGCCCTCCAGCGCCTGAAGGAAGCCGCCGAGAAGGCCAAGATCGAGCTGTCTTCCGCGACGCAGACCGAGATCAACCTGCCCTACATCACGGCGGACGCGTCCGGCCCGAAGCACCTCGCGCTCAAGCTCAGCCGCGCGAAGTTCGAGAGCCTCGTGGACGATCTCGTCCAGCGCACCATCGAGCCCTGCCGCAAGGCCCTCAAGGATGCGGGCGTCTCGGCCTCCGAGATCGACGAGGTTGTTCTCGTCGGCGGCATGATCCGCATGCCGAAGATCCAGGAAGTGGTAAAGTCCTTCTTCGGCAAGGAGCCCCATAAGGGCGTCAACCCCGACGAGGTTGTGGCCATCGGCGCGGCGGTCCAGGCCGGCGTGCTCCAGGGCGACGTCAAGGACGTGCTGCTCCTCGACGTCACCCCGCTGTCGCTGGGCATCGAGACCCTCGGCGGCGTGTTCACCCGCCTCATCGACCGCAACACCACGATCCCGACGAAGAAGTCCCAGACCTTCTCGACGGCCGAGGACAACCAGAACGCCGTCACCATCCGGGTCTTCCAGGGTGAGCGCGAGATGGCGGCCGACAACAAGATGCTCGGCCAGTTCGACCTCATGGGCATCCCGCCGGCCCCGCGCGGCATGCCGCAGATCGAGGTGACCTTCGACATCGACGCCAACGGCATCGTCAACGTGACGGCCAAGGACAAGGCGACGAACAAGGAGCACCAGATCCGCATCCAGGCCTCGGGTGGTCTCTCGGACGCGGATATCGAGAAGATGGTCAAGGACGCCGAGGCCAATGCCGAGGCGGACAAGAAGCGTCGCGAACTCGTCGAGGTGAAGAACCAGGGCGAGAGCCTCGTGCACGCCACCGAGAAGTCGGTGAAGGAGTACGGTGACAAGGTCTCGGCCGACGACAAGGCGGCCATCGAGACGGCCATCACCTCGCTCCGCACCGCCCTCGATGGCGATGACGTGGAAGTCATCAAGGCCCGCACCACGGACGTGATGCAGGCTTCGATGAAGCTCGGCGAGGCCATGTATGCCGCCAATCAGGCCGGCGAGGCGGGCACCGAGGCCCCGGCCGGCGAGGCCAAGAAGGACGACGTCATCGATGCCGACTTCCAGGAAGTCGATGACAAGGACCAGAAGAAGCGGGCATAACGCACCGCGACGAAGCGCAGGGCCGGAGCGATCCGGCCCTGCACCATGTCTGGTGGGATGACGATGCGATCCGGCGCATCGGGCGACGTTAGGGACGAGTATGTCGAAGCGGGACTATTACGAGATTCTGAGCGTCTCCAAGACCGCGACCGACAGCGAACTGAAGGTCGCCTTCCGCAAGCTCGCCATGACCTATCACCCGGACCGCAATCCGGGGAACGCGGACGCGGAGATCAAGTTCAAGGAAATCAACGAGGCTTATCAGTGCCTCTCCGACGGCCAGAAGCGCGCGGCCTACGACCGCTTTGGCCATGCCGCCTTCCAGCAGGGTGGCGGGGGCGGACCCGGATTCGGCAACGAGTTCGGCGACTTCATGTCAGATATCTTCGACAATTTCTTCGGCGACGGCCGGGCGGCACCGGGCGGCCGGGCGGCCGGCGGCGCACGTGGCGGTTCGACCCGCGAGCGTGGGGCCGACCTTCGCTACAATCTCGAAATCTCCCTCGAGGAGGCCTTCGCCGGCAAGGCGGAGACCATCAAGATGGCGACCGCCGTCACCTGCGAGACCTGCTCGGGCACCGGCGCCAAGGCGGGCTCGAAGCCGCGTCCGTGCCAGACCTGCGGCGGCTACGGCCGGGTCCGGGCGGCGCAGGGCTTCTTCGCCATCGAGCGCACCTGCCCCAACTGCCACGGCCGCGGCGAGGTGATCGACGACCCGTGCGGCACCTGCTCGGGCGCCGGCCGCGTCACCCGCGAGCGGACCCTGTCCATCAACGTTCCCGCGGGCGTCGACGACGGCCTGCGCATCCGGCTGGCCGGCGAGGGCGAGACCGGCCTACGCGGCGGCCCGGCCGGCGACCTCTACGTGTTCCTCTCCATCAAGCCGCACGAGTTCTTCCAGCGCGACGGGGCCGACCTGTTCTGCCGGGTGCCGATCAACATGGTGACGGCGGCTCTCTCGGGCGAAATCACCGTGCCGGTCATCGACGGGTCGCAGACCCAGGTGCGGATCCCGGCCGGGACCCAGACGGCCAAGCAATTCCGCATCAAGGGCAAGGGCATGCCGGTCCTGCGCTCGCGCGACGTCGGCGACCTCTATATCCAGGTGTTCGTCGAGACACCCCAGAGCCTGACCAAGCGCCAGCGCGAGCTGTTGCAGGAATTCGGCCAGTCTGCTTCGGACGAGAACCATCCCGAGAGCGCCGGCTTCTTCTCAAAGGTGCGGGACTTCTTCGACGGGTTCGGCGGCGGCGCCGCGCGCCAGTGACCGCACACCGGGATCGAACGGCGCTGCGCCTGGTTATCGATGTGGCCGGGCCGCATCGCTCGGCCGAACGCGGGGGCCCGCCGCTTCACACGTCCGTTGTCAGCTTGACTGTCCGCGGCCATCGGCGTCTAGCCTTTCCCACCCAATCCGCGATCTGAGGGTCCAGGGTCTTGCCGCCGCTCCGCCGTCCGAGAACCAAACTCAAATCCACGTCCGCTGCCCTGGACGTCGCACCCGGCGCCGTGCGGCCCCGGCGCGATCCCCTCGAGGACGAAGCCCGCTTCCTGCGCTCGTGGTTCGAGCGGCCCCTGGTCACCGGCTCGGTGACGCCGTCGGGTAAGATGCTCGCCCGCACCATGGCCTCCTACGTCGATCCCCGGACGCCCGGTCCGGTGATCGAACTCGGCCCGGGCACCGGCCCGGTGACCGAGGCCCTCGTGCGTCGGGGCATCGAGCAGGAACGCCTGGTCCTCGTCGAGTACAATCCGGACTTCTGCCGCCTGTTGCGGACCCGGTTTCCCCGCGCCACCATCGTCCAGGGCGACGCCTACGACATCACCGCCACCCTCGGTGCCCTGGTGCGGGAAAAGGCGGCCGCCACGGTGTCGAGCCTGCCCCTGTTCACCAAGCCCCTGGAACAGCGCCTCGGCCTCCTCAACGCCGCCCACGCGATGATGCATGCGGGCGCGCCCTTCGTGCAGTTCACCTACGCGGTGGTGCCGCCGATTCCGGAGCGCTGCGACGCCGGCACCTACACGGCGAGCCGCTCCAACCGCGTCTGGCTCAACCTGCCGCCGGCCCGCGTATGGGCCTACCGCCGCCCCTGAGAGCTGGTTAGAAGGGCTCAGCCCTTCACGGGTCCAGGCAGAGCTGTGGAAAGACGGTCGGGCTCTGCCCGAGACCCGCCGAAGGGATGATCCCTTCGGTATCCCGGAATCGTCGTCAGGCGATCCGGTCGCGCAACGAAGCGTTCGCCCCGCCCGGGGCCGGGCCGATCGTGTAGGCCGCGCGCAGGGCCGCCTCGGCGGCATCGGCCGCCGCCGCATCGCGGGCGTGGATCACCCCCAGGGGCCGGTCGGGACCCACCGCGTCGCCCGCGCGGGCGAGGCCCGTGAACCCCACCGCCGGATCGATGCTGTCCTGCGGCCGCGTCCGGCCCCCGCCCAGACTGATGACCGCGAGGCCGATCGCCCGCGTCGACACGCGGCCGACGTAACCGGATTCCGAAACCGTCACCGATCTGACGATCTCGGCCCGCGCGAGGTGGCGTTCCGGGTGATCGGCCAGATCGGCGGGGCCGCCCAGCGCCGTCACCATCCGCGAAAAGACCTCCCGGGCGCGCCCCGAATCGAGGGCGGCGGTCAGGCGTTCGCGCGCGGCGGGCAGGTTCGCCGCGAGGCCGCCCAGCACCAGCATCTCGGCCCCGAGTTCGAGGGTGATGGCGTGGAACGCCGGCTCGCGGGCACGTCCGGCGAGGTAGTCCAGGGTGTAGGCCACCTCGAGGGCGTTGCCGGCGGCGGAAGCCAGGGGCGAATCCATGTCGGTGACGAGGGCCACGGTGTTCAGGCCCGCCCCGCCCGCGACGCCGACGATGGCCTCGCCGAGGCCGCGCGCCGCGTCGAGCGTCTCCATGAAGGCGCCTGACCCCACCTTCACGTCCATGACGAGGCCGCCGAGGCCGGCGGCGAGCTTCTTCGACAGGATCGACGCGGTGATGAGGTCGAGGGATTCCACCGTGCCGGTGACGTCGCGGATGGCGTAGAGGCGGGCATCGGCCGGGGCGAGGTCGGGGGTCTGGCCGATGACGCAGCAGCCGACCTCCGTGGTGACGCGCCGGAACCGGTCGAGATCCGGGCGGACGTCGTAGCCCGGAATGCTCGCGAGCTTGTCGAGGGTGCCGCCCGTGTGCCCGAGGCCGCGCCCGGTGATCATCGGCACGTAGCCGCCGCAGGCCGCGACCATCGGGGCGAGGGCGAGGCTCACGGCATCGCCGACCCCGCCGGTGGAGTGCTTGTCGAGGACCGGGCCGGGCAGGTCCCATTCGAGAACCGTCCCGGATCGCATCAGGGCCTCGGTCAGGGCGACGCGCTCGGGCAGCGACAGTTTTTGAAAGAACACCGCCATGGCGAAGGCCGCCGCCTGCCCCTCGGTGACGCGCCCGTCCATGAGGCCGGCGACGAAGGCCGCGATCTCGGTCGGATCGATTTCGCGCCCGTCGCGCTTGGCCCGGATCGTTTCCTGCGGCAGCGTCATGGTGCGGGCTCCAGGGCGGTGACGATGGCGGCGTGCAGGGCACTCGTGCCGATCCGGAAGGTGTCGGGGCTCGCCCAGTCGGGACCCATGATCCGGTCGGCGATGGCGAGGTAGAGGCCGGCATCGGCCACGGTCCTGATCCCGCCCGAAACCTTGAGGCCCCGGCGACCGTCCGCCGCCTTGAGGGCGTGCAGCATGATCTCGGCCGCCTCCGGGGTCGCCGACACGGCGGTCTTGCCCGTGGAGGTCTTGATCATGTCGGCGCCCGCCGCCAGGGCGAGGCGGCTCGCCGCGGCGATGAGATCCGGCGTCTCCAGCAGTCCGGTCTCGAGGATCACTTTGAGGCAGGCCCCGCCGCAGGCGGCGCGAACGGCCTCGACCATGGCGCGGGCCGCCTCGGGGCGGCCGTCGCGCAGGGCGTGGTAGGGCAGCACGAGGTCGATCTCCTCGGCCCCGTCCGCCAGGGCTTCGCGGGTGTCGGCCACGGCCCGCATCGTGTCCTCGCCGCCGCCGGGAAAGTTGATCACCGTGGCGACGCGGACGCTCGAGCCGGACAGCGCGCGGGCCGCCTGGGCGACGAAGCGCGGCCAGACGCAGACGGCGGCGACGCCGCTCGCCCGGGCCGCTCCGCACAGGGCGGCAATGGCCGCTTCCGTGCAGGCGTCGCTCAGGTCGGTGAGGTCGAGGAGCGGCAGGGCGCGCCGGGCGATGCGGGCGTCGGTCATCGGGAGGGCTCCGGCAGCAGGCTCACGAAGCCTTCGGCGAGGCGGGCGAGATCGGCGGCGCTCCGGGCGGCCATCGCCTTGGTCTCGGCGTGGTGGGGATCGCCGCCGCCGATGCCGGCTGCGAGGTTGGTGACGACGGAGACCGCCGCCACGGGCAGTCCGAGGAAGCGGGCGAGGATCGTCTCCGGCACCGTGGACATGCCGACGAGATCGGCGCCGAGAATCCCGGCCATGCGGACTTCCGCCGGCGTCTCGAAGCTCGGGCCGGAAAACCAGGCATAGACGCCCTCCGGAAGGGGCAGGGCGCAGGCGCGGGCCGCCGCGTGAAGCTTTTCCCGCAGGCCGGCGTCGTAGGCGCCGACCATGGGGACGAACCGGCCGTCGCTCGTCTCGCCGATGAGGGGGTTCAAGCCCGACAGGTTGATGTGGTCGCACAGCGCCACGAGGTGTCCCGGGCCGGTCTCCGGGCGTAGCGAACCCGCCGCGTTGGTGAGCAGCAGGGCGCGGGCACCGAGGGCCTTCGCCACGGCGAGGGGCACCCGCATGGCGGCGGGGTTCCCGGTCTCGTAGGCATGCGCCCGGCCCTCGAACAGGAGGACGCGGCGCCCGCCGAGATGGCCGGCGTGAAGACGGCCGCCATGCCCGCTCACCCCCGGCTCGGGGAAACCGGGAATGTCGGCGTAGGGCACGCTCGCGGCCTCGGTCAGGCGTTCGGTGAGGACGCCGAGGCCGGTTCCCGTGACGAGGGCGCAGGCGAACGGGCCGCCGAGCCCCCGTGCCGCGAGGAGATGCGTCGCCGCCGCAATCCGGGCATCGGTCTCAGAGTGCCTCACGAAACGCCCGATCACCATCGGCTCCTCGTCTTGGCACGGCAGCGTAGCGGGCGTTTTGTGAGAGACACTCAGGCATCGCCGCTCAGGTTTTCCGGTCCGAACGAATCGGGCAGCAGGGCGCCGAGGGTGAAGCACGCCCGCACCCCGTCCGGGTCGGCCACATGGATCGGAGCCTCGGACGCGGCGAATTCGCGGATGCGCTGCCGGCAGGCGCCGCACGGCGTCACGAGGCCGGGCCCGGGCCCCATCACCAGCACGGCGCTAATCCGGCGCCCGCCCCCCGCCATCATGGCGGCGATGGCCCCCGCCTCGGCGCAGGTGCCGACGGGATAGGCCGCGTTCTCGACGTTGCAGCCGGCATAGATCCGGCCGTCCGTATCGCGCAGGGCGGCTCCGACGGAAAAGCCGGAATAGGGCGCATAGGCGTGCGCGCGGGCGGCGCGCGCGGCCTCGAACAGGCTCTGGAGATCGGGGTCCATTCGCAATCCTTGGCACCGATCCGGCCGCCCTGTCGAGGGATCATCGACAGGGCCGCCCGTGCCTCCTAGAACGCTGGGAACGGTGCGATGCGAAGGGACTGACGACGATGCTGGGCCGGTTTGAACGCAATGCCTCGGGAGAGGCGACGGTGGAATATGGCGACGGCACCATGCGGGTGGTGAAGCCCGGCCGCTTCGTGCGCTGTGCCGTGACGGGCGTACCCATCGACCTCGATGCCCTGCGCTACTGGAGCGCCGTGCATCAGGAGGCCTATGCCAGCCCTGAGGCGGTGCTGCAGCGCCTGCGCGAGCGCGCCGTCGAGGCTTAAAGTCTCTCTCAAGAAACATCCCGCTGCGCCGCTGTGTCCGGAGCGAGGACCGGCCGTGATCGGGAGTTCTTTGAGGCACTCCGAGCCTCAGCCACCGGTCATCGGCGGAAAGAACGCGATCTCGGCGGCACCCGAGATCGGCGCATCGGGCTTGGCGTGGACCCGGTCGATGGCGACGCGAACCACCCCTTCGCCCTCGAACGCATGGGCGTATTCCTCGCCCCGGCCACGCAGCCACGCGAGCAGGTCGGACACGGTGGCGAGGCCCGCCGGCAGGTCCACCACCTCCTCGGCCTTGCCGACGCGTTCGCGCACCCAGGCGAAATAGACGAGCTTCATGGGTCGGTGCCCTTCTGCGTGGTCCCGCCGGTCCCGGACGGGCCTCAGCGCGGATCGTCGATGACGTGCTTGATGCCCGCCCGCATATAGTCCCACCCGGTGTAGAGCGTGAGGGCCGCGGCGATCCACAGCAGGTAGGTCCCGGTCTGGATGGTGCCGGGTAGGATCGTCTCGCCGGCCGGCCCCGCCACGAGGAAGCCGATGGCGATGAGCTGCAGGGTGGTCTTCCACTTGGCGACCCGGCTCACGGGCACGCCGACTTTCAGTTCGGCGAGGTACTCGCGCAGGCCCGACACCAGGATCTCGCGGCACAGGATGACGATGGCGGCCCACAGGGTCCAGCCATGGATCGTGGCGTCGGCCGCGAGCATGAGGAGGCAGGCGGCCACCAGCAGCTTGTCGGCGATGGGGTCGAGCATCCGTCCCAGCGCCGAGGACTGGTCGTAGGTCCGCGCCACGTAGCCGTCGAGATAGTCGGTGATGGCGGCGAGGATGTAGACGCCGAGGGCCGCGAACCGGGCGGTGTTCTCGAGGGGCCAGTACAGCAGGGCCACGACGACGGGCACCGCGACGAGCCGCCCGTAGGTCAGGCAGTTCGCGAGCGTCCAGGCCGGCGAACGGCGGCGGGTGGGGGTCGGCTCCATCGGCGCGGTGAAACCATGCGGCGGGGTGGGGGTCAACCGCTGTGCCTCGCTCATGCTGGGACGGCGCCCTCAGGCTTGTGCGTGAAAGAAATCGTAGACGGCCCGCGCCGTGGCGGCGTTGACGCCGGGCGTCTTCGCCAGATCCTCGAACGCGGCCCGCTGGATCGCCTTCACGGTGCCGAAATGGTGCAGGAGCGCGCGTTTGCGCGTCGGGCCGATGCCGGCGATCTCGTCGAGGGGGTTCTTCACCATCTCGCGCTTGCGCTTGGCCCGGTGGGTGCCGATGGCGAAGCGGTGGGCTTCGTCGCGCAGGCGCTGAACGAAGTACAGGGTCGGATCGCGCGGCGGCAGCTTGAACGGCGGGCGGCCCGGCACGAAGAAGGTTTCGCGTCCGGCATCGCGGTCGCGGCCCTTGGCGATACCGACCAGCGCCACGTCGGTGACGCCGATCTCTTCCAGGGCCGTGCGGGCGGCATCCAACTGGCCCTTGCCGCCGTCGATGAGCACGAGGTCGGGCCAGGCCGGCATGATTTCGGACTCCGCCTCCGGCGCGGCGGCTCCGGCCGGGGCGTCGGCGGCGTCCGTCGTGGACGGGTCGCGCGGGTTCTCTTTCACGAGGCGCTTGAACCGGCGCTGCAGCACCTCGCGCATCATCCCGTAATCGTCGCCCGGCGTCAGTTCCTCGGACTTGATGTTGAAGGTGCGGTAATGGGTCTTGGCGAAGCCCGTCGGCCCGGCGACGATCATGCCGCCGACGGCGTTCGTGCCCATGATGTGCGAGTTGTCGTAGACCTCGATGCGTCGGGGCGTCGCGGCCAGACCGAACGACTGGCCGAGCGCCACGAGGAGCTTGCCCTGCGAGGCGGTGTCGGCGAGGCGCCGCCCCAGGGCCTCCTTGGCGTTGCGCTGGGCGTAGTCCACGAGGTTCTTGCGCTCGCCGCGCTGGGGCTGGTGGATGTCGACCCGGTATTCCGTGCGGCTCGACAGGGCGGCGGCCAGCAATTCGGCATCCTCGATGGGGTGGGACACGAGGACGAGGCGCGGCGCCGGCTTGTCGTCGTAGAATTGGCCGATGAACGAGGCGAGAACCTCGTCGGCCGTCATGGAGCGGTCGGCCTTGGGGAAGTAGGCGCGGTTGCCCCAGTTCTGGAAGTTGCGGAAGAAGAACACCTCGATGCAGAACTGCCCGGCCTGCTCGTCGAGGGCGAACACGTCGGCCTCCTCGACCCCTTGCGTGTTCACGCCCTGCACGCCCTGGATCGCCGAGAGCGCGGCGATGCGATCGCGAAAGCGCGCCGCCCGCTCGAACTCCATCACCTCGGAGGCCGCCTGCATCTCCTCCCGCATACGGTCCTTCACGGCGTTGGACTTGCCGGCGAGGAACGCCTTGGCGTTCTCGGCGAGCGCCTGATACTCGGGCAGGGGGATCTCGGCGGTGCACGGGCCGGCGCAGCGCTTGATCTGGTAGAGCAGGCAGGGCCGGGTGCGGTTCTCGTAGTAGCTGTCCGTGCAGGTGCGCAGGAGGAACGCCCGCTGCAGGGCGTTCACCGTGCGGTTCACCGCCCAGACGTTGGCGAAGGGCCCGTAATACGAGCCCTTGCGCCGTCGCGCGCCGCGATGCTTGACGATCTGCGGCGCTTCCGAATCCGCCGTGACGAGGATGTAGGGGAACGACTTGTCGTCCCGCATCAGCACGTTGAAGCGGGGTTTGAGCTGCTTGATGAGGTTGGCTTCGAGGAGCAGCGCCTCGGTCTCGGTCTGGGTGGTGACGAACTCCATCGCCGCCGTCTGCGAGATCATCCGGGCGATGCGGTTCGAATGGGCCTGTCCACGGGCATAGGAGCCGACGCGGGCCTTCAGGTTCTTCGCCTTGCCGACGTAGAGCACGTCGCCCTTGGCATCGAACATCCGGTAGACCCCCGGCCCCGACGGCAGGGTGGTCCAGAAGCGCCGGATGATCTCCGTGCCGGCCTTGACCGCCCCTTCCTCGAAATCGAAATCGATTTCGGGGGCGTCGTCGGCCGGAGCGAGTTCGGAGGCGTCGTCCGCCTCCTCCATCTCGTCGAGGTCCTCGGGCGGAACGTCGTTCAGGCTTCGGCCGGATGCGGTCTCTCGGCTGCTCTCGCGGTTCATGGCGCTGATTTAAGCCGCGCCGATTCCCGAGGGAAGGGGCGATCAGTCGAACAGCGCGTCGATGTCGCCCTGATCCACGTGGCCCGCGTCGCCGTCGAGCTTCGGTCCGTTGAGGAGGGAGTTCTCGTCGTCGATATCGATTTTGCCGCCGCTGATGCCGAGGGCGTCGGAGAAGGTATCCAGGCCGCCCCAGGCTTCGATCATCCGGTCGAGGTGCTCCTCGATGAATTTCAGCACGCCGACGATCTTGTGGATGCGCTGGCCCGTGAGATCCTGGAAGTTGCACGCCTCGAAGGCAACGACCACGCGGTCCAGGATGGCGTCGATGTTCTCGCGGCCCGCCATGGTGGTGGTCATGGCGCGCAGCATGCTGGCGTTGGTCTCGATCTCCTCGATGGCGCCGAGGATCGTGCTCGTCGCCTGCTCGGTGGAATCGACCACGGCGTCGAGCTCGCCCGCCACCCGGCGCATGCCCTTGCCGGTGTTCTCGGACCGATACAGCGTGGCGATCTCGAGCTTGGTGCGGGTGATCGCCTCCTTCATCACGTCGAGCTCGGAGCGCATGGCCAGGGCTTCGCTCAGCTCCTTCCGGCAGGCTTCCATGGTCTCGACGGTACTCGTCTGGGTGGCCCGCCGCAGATCCTGAATCGCAGACAGGATCTCGTCGAGGCGGGGGTCGTTCACCGTCGCCGCGTCGGAGGACACGACCGCCACCGGCGCCGGTGCGCTCACGGCCAGGCCGAGACTGTCTTCGATGCGGTAGCGTTTCGTGGTCATCGGTCTGGTCGAGTCCGCAAGAGGTCGGCTGGTGTACCCTCGGTCAAACTGATTGCCATTTCTTGAATGCCGCAACGAATGCGCAACCTTTACCGCGCGTTCACGCTGAATCGTCGTCGCGGCCCCCGGCGGCCGGTTTCCTGAAGGATTCACCACGTTCCTTCACCGGACACGGGTCCTTCGGCCCCGATCCTCCCGGCATCCGGACCCGTCGCGGCCCCGGAACTCGGAGGGAAGGATCATGCGGATCGAAGCGTGCGTGGCCGGGCTGGTCCTGGTCGTGGGGGCCCTGGTGGCGGGGGGACCGGTCGAGGCCCAGACCGCCGGGCGCTACGGCGGCGGCTTCATCGAGTTCCTCATGAGCGGTGCGCCGGCCCCGGCCGAAGGCCCGGTCATGCGCCGCGAGAGGGCGGAGCCGCCGCGCCGCCTGTCGTCCGGCGACCGGGTCCCCATGACCGTGCTACAGGCCGATCCGAACCCAGTCGAGACGGCGCCGGCGCGTGTCCGCCTCGCCGCCCTTCCGCAGGCCGCCGTTCCGGAACCTGTGGCCGCGTATGCCCGGCCCGAGGCTCAAGCCCTGCCCGAGGGACCTGCCATTGGCCGTGCGTCCGATCCGCGCTTCGCCCGCCAGGTCGTGGCCTACGACGGCGGGCGGCCTCCCGGCACCATCGTGGTGGATACGCCGGCGAAGTTTCTCTACCTCGTCCAGCCGGGCGGACGGGCGATCCGCTACGGCATCGGCGTCGGGCGGCCGGGCTTTGCCTGGTCGGGCCTCAAGACCATAAGCCAGAAGCGGGAATGGCCGGACTGGACCCCGCCCGCCGAGATGATCCGGCGCCGTCCCGACCTGCCCCGGCATATGTCGGGCGGCCCGTCCAATCCCCTGGGGGCCCGCGCGCTCTACCTTGGATCGTCGCTCTACCGGATCCACGGCACCAACGAGCCGCATACCATCGGTCAGAACGTCTCGTCGGGCTGCATCCGGATGATGAACAAGGACGTCATTGACCTCTACGAGCGCACCCCCGTCGGCACGCGCGTCGAGGTGCTCTGATGCGAAATGGCCGGCCCCCGAGGGAGCCGGCCCTTTCTGTAAGACGTCTCGTCCGCCCGGAGGCGGGCGCTGCTGCCGATCACACCCAGTCGTCGTCGCCGCCGCCGCCGAGGTCGCCGCCGAAATCACCGCCCGCATCGTTGTCGAACGAGGCGTCCTGGAAGTCGTTGCCGCCGCCCAGGGCCGCGCCGAGATCCTGGTTGTTCGTGTCGGAACTGAAGAAGTTGTTCTCGGTGATATTGCCGCCGCCGCCAAGGCCCGCCGCGGCGGAGCTGCCGAGGGAGGAATGGCCGCCCGCGAAGGCGTTCGAAAGGGCACTGCCGAGCAGCATGCCGCCGGCGGCACCGGCCGCCATGGGAAGCGCGGTCGCCATGAAGCCGCCGCCGCGGGCGGGCGCTGCCTGCTGGCCGCCCCACGGTCCTCCCTGAGGACCACCCTGCGGCGGGCCACCGTAACCGGGCTGCTGCCCATAGCCGCCCTGCTGCCCGTAACCGGGCTGTGGTTGCCCCTGGTTGCCCCAGGGCTGTCCCGCCGGACGGGCGGGCTCCTGCCGCTGCGAGCTGCCGCCGCCGAAGATGCTCGACAGGAAACCGCCGCCGCCCTGAGGCTGCTGCTGGCTCGTCTGACGCGCCTGTTCGAGCTGCTGGTTCAGGCTCTTGATCGCCTCTTCCTGCACGTAGATGAGCTGCGCCATCGCGTAGGGGGCGTAGGGCTGGTTGCGCAGCTTCTCGGCGATGAAGCGCTCAGCCTCCAGATCGCGGGGCTGGTTCGCCGCCTGCTCGAGACGCTGGAAAATACCACCGATGACGTCGCGTTCTTCGCTGTTCATGGAGTCGTCCTCCTGGGCCAAGCCGGCGGCGTCTGCACCGCACGCGCGGTCCACAGATGGGGGCCGCCTTCGGCTATTGTCAGGGGGTCAACGCAAACTCTGCCGTTCGGGATGCATCACCCTCGTTCGGATCGGTGCTCAAACGGAAAGAGCCCGGCCTTTCGGCCGGGC
>NZ_BPQD01000001.1 GCF_022179065.1 Methylobacterium adhaesivum | reverse complement strand
GCCGGATCGCTCCGGAAACTCAAGATCAACCAGACGGTGGTTGCCCACACGAAACCCGGTTGCCAGACTTGGAAAACCGTGGTACCGAACCCACCATCGGTGGGCCGTCCCAGCGGTTCGGAGCGTCTAGAGCCCCGTCGCCGCCCTGTCAACCTGGACAATCCAGCGAACCCGCCAAACCATCCAACCGACAGAACAACATCCAAGAGACAAAAACAGTGGACCATCCAGCCAGAGCCGGATCATCCATCCGCTAAATCTCCAAGATGACCGGCAAACCGCCCCGCCAGATCCCGTAAGACCCGCTGGCCGCCGCCGATGAACAGGCTTCTAGAGGCCGCCCCGCCCACCGTCAACCGCGAAATGACCGCCACGCGCATTTTTTGCGACAGGTCCAAGACAGCCCGCCCCAAACCCCTGAATTCGCTCGCAAACGCCGTTTCGTGACGGGGATGGCGCGTGCCAGGGGTCGCGCGCGTGCCCCCTCCCCTCTTCCGTAGCCGCACTGTTCGGCGGTGGCGGGCCTCGTCCGAAAAGCCCCCTCCCCTGCCCCGGTGTCTCAGGCACGCCGTCGCGTGCGGGCGGCGTCGCGCAAGGCGTAGGCCGCCGCGCCCAGCACCATGGCGGCGAGGGCGAACCAGGTCAGGGCATAGACGAGGTGGTTGTCGGGAAACGCCACGACGGTGAGGCCGCCCAGCGGCAGGCCGCCGGGATTGGGCGTCGCATCGGCGTCGATGAAGTAGGGGGCGGCGGCCGTCACGCCGCGGGCGGCCGCGATCGCGGTGACGTCGCGCGAGAACCAGCGATTGGCCGGCGGATCGTTGCTGCGCAGGAATGCGCCGCCGGGCTCCGAGAGGCGCAGCAGGCCGGCCACATGCACGGGCCCGGTGAGCTGGCCGGCCGACCGTGTGGCGGGATCGCGCCGGTCGGTCGGGACGAAACCGCGGTTGATCAGGATCGCCCGGCTGTCCCCGCCCTCCAGGGGGGTGAGCACCCAGAACCCGGCGCCGGCTTCCGTGACGGCCTGGACCAGGGTCTCGCGGTCGTGGCGAAACACGCCGTCAGCGAAGACGTGGCGGTAGGGATCGCAATCGGCGTTTGCGCAATCCGTGGGGGCCGGTACGGGCGCGGCGTGGATGCGGGCTTCGACGCGGGCGACGAGGTCGTGCTTCCAGGCGCGGCGCTGGAGCTGCCAGACGCCGAGGGCCACGAGGCCGGCGGCGAGGAGGCCGGCGAGCAGTCCGAATAACCAGGGGCCGGAACGGAAACGGGCCGCACTCATGGAATGCGGCCCGGACGATCGGTCAATGGTTGTGCTGATGCGTCGCCGGCGCCGGGCCCGCCGTGCCGGGCTCGACCGGCATCGATTGGGGCGCGGGCATGTGCATGCCGTGGTCGGCCGGCATCATGTTGGTATCGAGGTGGTACATCACCCACACGGAGCCCACGAGGGTGATGAGCACGAGGGTCAGGGTGAAGATCAGGGCGAGGATCGTCCAACCCCCTTCCGACTTCGTGTTCATGTGCAGGAAGTAGACCATGTGGACCACGATCTGCACCACGGCGAAGCCCATGACGATGATGCCGGTGAGGCGGGGATTGCCGAGGACATCGGACATCACCAGCCAGAACGGGATCGCCGTCAGGATCACCGACAGGACGAAGCCCGTCATGTAGCCCCGGAACGAGCCGTGCCCGCCCGGCATCTCGTGCACCTCATGGCCGCTGCCACGGACGTGCGCGTCCTCCGTTGCGGCGCTCATCAAAGGACTCCCATGAGGTAGACGAAGGTGAACACGCCGATCCAGACCACGTCGAGGAAGTGCCAGAACATCGACAGGCACAGGAGGCGGCGCTTGTTGGCATCGCCGAGACCGCGCATGTGCGCCTGGACCATCAGGACCACGAGCCAGACGAGGCCGAGGCTGACGTGGAGGCCGTGGGTGCCCACCAGGGTGAAGAACGCCGAGAGGAAACCGCTGCGCTGGGGTGTGGCCCCCTCGTGGATGAGGTGGTGGAACTCGTAGAGTTCGAGGCCGATGAAGCACAGGCCGAACAGGCCGGTGATCGCGAGCCAGAGCTGCATCCGGTCCTGATCGTCCTTCTCCATCGCCAGCATGGCGAAGCCATAGGTGATGGAGGAGAACAGCAGCATCGAGGTGTTCAACGCCACGAGCTTCAGATCGAACAGGTCCTTCGGCGAAGGACCGGCCGCGTAGTTGCGCCCGAGGACCGCGTAGACCGCGAAGAGCGCCGCGAAGATGAGGCAGTCGCTCATGAGGTAGAGCCAGAAGCCCAGCATCGTCCCGTTCTCGGGATGATGCCGGCCCTCGGCGTCGAGGAAGACCGGGGTGTCCCCCGGCCCCTGGAAGTCTTCGGCGGTCAGAGCCGCCGTGGAATGCGCCGCCATGGTGTTCAGACTCGTTCCGCGAGAAGGGCCGTGCGCGCATTCTCCGTCCGCACGACCTCGTCGACGGGGATGTAGAAGTCGCGGGCGTAGTTGAAGGTATGGCCGATGGCGACCACCGCGATCGCCACGAAGCTGAGCGCCGCGAGCCACCAGATGTACCAGATCATCGCGAACGAGAAGACGATGCTGAGCACGCCGAGGATGATGCCCGCCGCGGTGCTGCGCGGCATATGGATCTTCTGGAACCCGCTGACCGGACGCGTGTAACCGCGCTTCTTCATGTCCCACCACGCGTCATGGTCGTGGACCACGGGCGTGAAGGCGAAGTTGTAGTCCGGCGGCGGCGAGGAGGTCGCCCATTCCAGGGTGCGGCCGTTCCACGGGTCGCCGGTCACGTCGCGCAGCTCCTCGCGGCGGAGGAAGCTGACCACGAGGGTGACGGCGAACGAGGCGATGCCGAGCAGGATGAGGAACGCCCCGAAGGCCGCGATGATGAACCAGATCTGCAGCGAAGGATCGTCGAAGTGCTGCACGCGGCGCGTCACGCCCATGAGGCCGAGCACGTAGAGCGGCGCGAAGGCGAACCAGAAGCCCGTGAGCCAGAACCAGAACGAGGTCTTGCCCCAGAACGGATCGAGCTTGTAGCCGAACGCCTTCGGGAACCAGTAGGTGATCCCGGCCAGCATCCCGAACAGCACGCCGCCGATGATGACGTTGTGGAAGTGCGCGATGAGGAACAGGGAGTTGTGGAGCACGAAGTCGGCCGGGGGGACGGCCAGCAGCACGCCGGTCATGCCGCCGATGGTGAAGGTCACCATGAAGCCGACGGTCCAGAGCATCGGCACGTCGAAGTCGATGCGGCCTTTGTACATGGTGAACAGCCAGTTGAAGATCTTGGCGCCCGTCGGGATCGAGATGATCATCGTCGTGATGCCGAAGAACGAGTTCACGCTGGCGCCGGAGCCCATGGTGAAAAAGTGGTGCAGCCACACGAGGTAGGACAGGATCGTGATCACCACGGTGGCGTAGACCATGGAGGCGTAGCCGAAGAGGCGCTTGCGCGAGAACGTCGCGGTGATCTCCGAGAACACGCCGAAGGCCGGCAGGATGAGGATGTAGACCTCCGGGTGACCCCAGATCCAGATGAGGTTCACGTACATCATCGGGTTACCGCCGAGGTCGTTCGAGAAGAAATGCGTGCCCACGTAGCGGTCGAGGGACAGCATCGCCAGAACGGCGGTGAGGATCGGGAAGGCGGCGACGATGAGGATGTTGGTGCAGAGCGCCGTCCAGGTGAAAATCGGCATCTTCATCATGCTCATGCCGGGGGCGCGCATCTTCACGATGGTGGCGATGAGATTGATGCCGGACAGGAGCGTGCCGATGCCGGCGATCTGCAGGGCCCAGATGTAGTAGTCGACGCCGACGCCAGGGCTCATGGCCGGGCCTGAGAGCGGCGGATAGGCGAGCCAGCCCGTGCGGGCGAATTCACCGACGAACAGCGAGGCCATGACGGTCACGGCGCCCGCCACCGTCATCCAGAAGCTGAAGTTGTTCAGGAACGGGAAGGCCACGTCGCGGGCGCCGATCTGGAGCGGCACGACGAAGTTCATCAGGCCCGTCACCAGCGGCATCGCCACGAAGAAGATCATGATCACGCCATGCGCCGTGAAGATCTGGTCGTAGTGATGCGGCGGCAGATAGCCCTCGACGTCGCCGAAGGCCATGGCCTGCTGGGCGCGCATCATAAGGGCGTCGGCAAAGCCGCGCAGGAGCATGACGAGGGCCAGCACGATGTACATGATGCCGATCTTCTTGTGATCGACGCTCGTGAACCAGTCCCGCCACAGGGGTCCCCAGAGGCGGAAATAGGTGAGACCGCCCAGCACCGCGACGCCGCCGAGGCCGACCATGGCGAAGGTGATGAGGAGGATCGGTTCATGCAGGGGCACGGCGTCGAGCGTCAGACGCCCGAACAGGAGCTTCTGGAGATCCGGATTGGAGAACATGGGCCTGTCTCGTGAGAGGAGTGCCGAACGGCGTCGCGGGCGACGATGAGCGTCCGCGTTATTTGTTGAGCTGACCGGGGGCGACGGGATCGGCGCCGCTCGGCCCGTCGCTGGGGGACGTACCGTGATCCCCGTGACCGGCGTGGCCGTCATGCCCGGTCCCCGGCTGCTCGGCGGCACCGCGGGGCGTCACGTCGGGGGCGATGGATTTCGGCTTCATGCCCTGGGGCTGCTCGGAGCTGTGCGATTCGCGGCCCGAACCGCCGACCGTGGCGGCGTTGCCCTCGTCGCCGCGCTCGGCGTAGCGGTTGTCGTATTCGAGGCGGGCGCGGTTGGCGTGGCTGTCCTTGCCGGCGCCGCCCTTGGCGTCGATGGCCATCATCTCGTGCATGCACATCTTGCCCGGCACGGCGCACATGTTGAGGATCTGGCCGTAGAGACCGGAATCGACGGAGGAGTAGAACCGCACGGGCTCGCGCTCGCTCGGGCGCTCGAGTTCGAGGTAGGCGTCGCGGCTGAGGGGCTTGTTCGCCTGCTTGGCCTTGGCCACCCAGGCGTCGAAGCCCGCCTGATCCAGGCCGATGAAGCGGAAGTTCATGCGCGAGAAGCCCGAACCGCTGTAGTTGGCCGACTGGCCCTCATACATTCCGGCCTTGTTGATCACCGCGTGCAGCTTCGTCTCCATGCCGGGCATGGCGTAGATCTGTCCGGCCAAAGCGGGAATGAAGAACGAGTTCATCACCGTGGCGGCCGTGATCTTGAAGGTGATGGGCACATCGACGGGGGCGGCGATCTCATTGACGGTGGCGATGCCCTGATCTGGGTAGAAGAACAGCCACTTCCAATCGAGTGCGACGACCTCGACCACGAGGGGCTTCACGCCCTCCGGCAGGGGCCGCGACGCGTCGATGCGGCTCAGGGGCCGGTAGGGATCGAGGGTGTGGGTGCTGATCCAGGTCAGGGCGCCGAGCGCCACGACGATCACCAGGGGGGCCGACCAGATCAGCACCTCGAGGTGAGTCGAGTGATGCCAGTCGGGATCGTAGGCGGCCTCGGTGTTGGACTGGCGGTAGCGCCACGCGAAGAACAGGGTCGCGGCGATGACCGGGATAATAATGAGCAGCATCAGCCCGGTGGAGGCCAGGATGAGATCGCGTTGCCGCATGGCGATGTCGCCCGACGGATTCATGAGCACCATGTTGCACCCCGAGAGGAGGCCGAACACGGGCAGAAGGAGGAGCGTGCGAAGGAATCTGACGGTCATGGGATCGGGCAGACGCGAACTCGATGATGCCGCCCGTGCCGTGCCGCCCAGCGGCGCCACGTCGAACGTGCCGCCTAGTGCGCTGCAACCGGCCGGCCTGACAAGGGGAAAGGTATGCTCTCAGGTAGGCGTGCGGAGCATAGCCAAACCCCCTCGCACGAGGCAATGTGCTTTCCCGCCGCCGGGACAATCCGCCGGGTGCGACAGGACGGCACCACGCTCATCGCCGCCCTGCCCCGCGCCGGCCGACCTTGCGCTTTGACGTGGGCCGGTGGCAGGCCATAATCAGGATCGAGATCCGGAGGTCCGCCCGCGCCGACGCGAGGCCTCCTCCACCTTCAAGCGAGCGAGCATACGTCCCCCGATGAGCGCAGATTACGCCGTGCCGTCCTCGACGCCCCTGGAGCGCGACGCACACGCGACCCTCAGCGACCACACGGTCGCCCCCGGCGAGATCGCCATCGGTGTGGTGATCGGCCGAGCCGCCGAGTATTTCGACTTCTTCGTCTACGGCATCGCCTCGGTGCTCATCTTCCCGAAGGTGTTCTTCCCCTTCGCCACGCCGCTCACCGGCACGATCTATTCCTTCGCGCTGTTCGCCCTCGCCTTCGTCGCGCGGCCCATCGGCTCGGCGATCTTCCTCGAGATTGACCGGCGGCACGGGCGCGGGGTCAAGCTCACCATCGCGCTGTTCCTCCTCGGCGGCTCGACGGCGGCCATCGCCTTCCTGCCGAACTACGCGACGCTCGGCGCCACGGCGATCTGGATGCTCGCGGCCTTCCGGTGCGGACAGGGGCTGGCGCTGGGCGGAGCCTGGGACGGCCTCGCTTCGCTGCTGGCCCTCAACGCCCCGGAGAACCGGCGCGGCTGGTACGCGATGATGCCGCAGCTCGGCGCGCCCATCGGCTTCATGCTGGCCTCGGCCCTGTTCGCGTTCTTCCTTGCGAACCTCTCGGAGGCCGACTTCCTCGATTTCGGCTGGCGCTACCCGTTCTTCGTCGCCTTCGCCATCAACGTGGTCGCCCTGTTCGCCCGCCTGCGCCTCGTGGCGACGGAGGAGTTCGTGCGCCTCATCGAGAAGCGTGAACTCGAGCCGACGCCGGCCCTCGAGGCGATGCGGTTCCACGGCCGCGACATCCTCATCGGCGCCTTCGTGCCGCTGGCGAGCTTCGCCCTGTTCCACCTCGTGACGGTGTTCCCGATTTCGTGGATCAACCTGTTCACCAACCGCTCGGTGGGCGAGTTCCTCATGGTGCAGTTCGCCGGAGCCATGCTGGGCGCCGGGGCCATCGTGATCTCGGGCATCGTCGCCGACCAGATCGGGCGCCGTACCCTGGTGGCCGTCTCGGCCGTCCTGATCCTGCTGTTCGCCCTGGCCAGCATCGTCGCCCCCCTGCTCGTGGGCGACAGCGAGGTGGGGCAGACGATCTACGTGCTCGTGGGCTTCGGCCTTCTCGGCCTCTCCTATGGCCAGACCTCGGGCTCGGTGACGAGCAACCTCGGCACCCGCTACCGCTACACCGGCGCGGCCATCACGGCGGATCTCGCCTGGCTCATCGGCGCCGCGTTCGCGCCCCTGGTGGCGCTCAGCCTGTCGAGCGAGTTCGGCCTCGCGTGGGTCGGCGTCTACCTGCTGTCGGGCGCCGTCGCGACCCTCGCGGCCCTGGGCTACAACCGTCGCGCCTCGATCCGGGCCTGAAGACGCCCCCCTGGCCATGGCCGAGGGGGACGCCCGCTCCCGACCCCGTCGGGCCGCATCACGAAAGAGGCCGGGTCCTACGGGGAGCCGGCCTCTTTCGCGTTTTAGCTCGTCTCATCGCGCCCCTCGGGGACGGCATCCTCGTCCTCGTCGTCGGCGGTGGGGATCGCGTAGCGGTCGGTGAGCCAGCGCCCGAGGTCGATGTCGGCGCAGCGTGTCGAGCAGAACGGCCGGACCTCCGCCTTCGTCCGCTTGCCGCAGATCGGGCAGGATTCCGGCAGTTCGGGCGGCCAGGGCAGCGGGCCGGTCATGCCGCGCTCCCCCAGGCGGCGCGCACGGGAAACCCCTCGCCCTCCAGAAGGCTCAGGGTCTCGTAGAGCGGCAGGCCGATCACCGCGCTGTGCGAGCCAACGAGCTTGACCACGAAGGCCTCGGCCAGGCCCTGGATGGCGTAGCCCCCGGCCTTGCCGCGCCATTCCTCGGAGGCGAGGTAGGCCTCGATCTCGCGCCCCGACAGGCGCTTGAACCGCACCCGGGTCTCGACCAGGCGCTCGCGCCGCGTGCCCTTCGGCGACAGGACGCAGACCGCCGTATAGACCCGGTGCTGGCGCCCCGAGAGCAGGCGCAGGCAATCGGCCGCCTCGTCGGCCACCTCGGCCTTGGGCAGGACGCGGCGCCCCACCGCCACCACGGTGTCGGCGGCGATCAGGTAGGCTTGGCGCATGTCGTCGCGCCGCCGGGCGACGTCGCCGGCCGCCGCGAGCTTGTCGCGGGCCAGGCGCCGGGCGAGCTCGCGCGGCGTCTCGGACTTGCGGGGTGTCTCGTCGACGTCGGCCGGCAGCAGCGCGTCGGGCTCGATGCCCGCCTGCTGCAGCAGGGCGAGGCGCCGGGGCGAGGCGGAGGCGAGGACGAGGCGTGCCGCGCCGGCGGGCGGGGACGAAGCGGGGGCGTCTGTCATCGTCAGGGGCGAACCGTCATGCGGAGGAAGCGGGCCGAGGCATCGCGGGCGGCGTGGGATCAGGAAGCGAGACCGCCCGGCACGCCTCCGCCCTATCGGAATCCGGCCCCGATGGGAACGCGGCGCATCCCGTCATCAAGGCCGTGGACAACGCAACCGTCTCTGGTATGGTCCTCCCCGCGACGCGAAGCGTCGCACCGCCTCACAGCGGCGGGCGGGCGTAGTTCAGTGGTAGAACGTCAGCTTCCCAAGCTGAATATGCGGGTTCGATTCCCGCCGCCCGCTCCAAACGGTTCCCTCCTTCGACGATCCGACGACAGGCCCACCGCCCGATGAAGGCGGCCCGCTTCCTCGCGGGCGCTCAGGCCCGTGTCGGCAGGTGGATCGTCCAGGGCTCCGCGAAAGTGTGCTCCTCGAGATTCACGCCCGGGCCGCCGCGGTCGATCACCACGAAATCCTGGGGCGCGCCGAACGGGGTCAGGACCCCGTGCCAGGTGCCGGGGGCGTAGCTCACGCCCTGGCCCGGAGCCGTGACGAAGGCGCGCGGGCGGCCGGGGCGGCCGTCTTCATCCGGGCAGACGACGACGAGGAACGGCGCGGCGTTCAGGGGCACGAAGGCCTGGGCGCCGAGCGGATGGCGCTCGACGAGGCCGACCACCAGGGGCACGGGATAGGGCTCGGCCTCGACGAGGCCGACGACGACCCGGGCCCCCTCCCCCGCGACCGCGATCTCGGCTAGGTCGTGGAAGCGGCGGGCCTTGCCGGCGTTCATGGGCCGGGGCGCGACCTGATCCCGGTCGATGACCCGGCCGAAGGGCGCGAAGGCCGCGGCCGTCAGGGGTTCGGCCGTGACGGCGCGGTCGCTCACCTGGGCGCCCCGCGGGGTCACCGGGCGCTCCGGGGCTTCAGCCCGGCATGGCGGTTCACGTCCTTGTAGAGCAGGTAGCGGAACGGGCCGGGGCCGCCCGCGTAGCAGGCCTGCGGGCAGAAGGCGCGCAGCCACATGAAGTCGCCGGCCTCGACCTCGACCCAGTCGCGGTTGAGCCGGTAGACCGCCTTGCCCTCCAGCACGAACAGGCCGTGCTCCATCACGTGGGTCTCCTCGAAGGGAATCGAGGCGCCGGGGCGCATGGCGACGATGTTCACGTGCATGTCGTGGCGCACGTCGTCGCCGGAAACGAACCGGGTGGTGGCCCAGGCGCCGTCCGTGCCCGGCATGGCGGCGGGCTCCTCCCGGCTCTCGTGGGTGACGAAGGATTCGGGCGCGTCGAGCCCCGGCACCCGCTCGTAGGCCTTGCGGATCCAGTGGAAGCGGGCGGAACTGGCCTCGGCGTTGCGCAGGGACCACGCGGCGCCGGGCGCGAGGTAGACGTAGGAGCCGGGCCGCAGGCCGTGGCTCTGCCCCTCCAGGGTCAGGCTCGGGCGCCCCTCCACCACGAACAACACGCCCTCGGCCTCCGGGTCGGGCTCCGGCCGGTCGCTGCCGCCGCCGGGCGCCACCTCCATGAGGTACTGCGCGAAGGTCTCGGAGAAGCCCGAGAGCGGACGCGACAGCATCCAGGCCCGCGCCCCCTCCCAGAACGGCAGCACGCTCGTGACGATGTCGCTCATCACCCCCCGGGGGATGACGGCGTAGGCTTCCGTGAACACCGCACGCCCGGTCATGAGGGCGGTCTGGGGCGGGAGGCCGCCGCAGGGCGGATTGTAGGAGGAAGCGCTCATGGCGTGTCTCGAACCGTTGTCTCGGGGAGCCGGGCGTCAGGCGGGACGGGCGGTCACGATGGGGGCGTCGAGGGCCGCCGTGGTGTCGACGGGCACGTCGCCGTCGAGGACCCGGTGCGCCTGCGCCCGGTCGATATCACCCTCCCAGGCGGCGATCACCACGGTGGCCACGCAATTGCCGATGAGGTTGCCGAGCGCCCGGGCGATGCCGACGAACCAGTCGATGGACAGGACCAGCACGAGGCCGATCACCGGGATGTCCGGCACCGCCGAGAGGGTGGCGGCCAGCACCACGATGGCCGAGCCCGGAATGCCGTGGGCGCCCTTCGAGGTGAGGAGCGCGATGCCGAGGATGAGCAGCAGGTGGCCGAAGGAGAGATCGGTGTTGGTCGCTTGCGCGATGAACACGGTGGCGAGCGTGAGGTAGAGCGAGAAGGCATCGAGGTTGAACGAGTAGCCCGTGGGGATCACGAGGCCGACCGTGGAATCGCGGATGCCGAGGCGCTCGAGCTTGCGCATCACCTGCGGCAGCACGCTGTCGGAGGAGGCGGTGCCGGCCACCACCATCAGTTCCTCGCGCAGATAGCCTAAGAGCTTGAGGATGCTGAAGCCCGCCGCCCGCATGATGGCGCCGAGCACCACGAACACGAAGAACGCGACGCCGGCATAGAACAGCACCACCAGCACGCCGAGCTGCTTCAACGAGCCGATGCCGTACTTGCCCACCGTGAAGGCCACGGCCCCGAGGACGCCGAGCGGCGCGAGGCGCACGATGAAGCCGATCACCTTGAACAGCACGTTGGTGATGCGCTCGATGCTGTCGGCGAGCGGCTTGCCCTGGTCGCCCAGCAGCGCGAGGCCGGACCCGAACAGGATGGCGATGATGAGCACCTGGAGGATGTCGCCCTTGGCGAAGGCGTCGACCACCGTCGTGGGGATCAGCTTCATGAGGAAGTCGACGGTGCCGGTGACCTGGCCGACCCGGTCGGTGTAGCTCGCCAGCGCCTTGGCATCGAGGGTGGCGGGATCGACGTTCATGCCGCGCCCCGGCTCGAACACGTAGGCGAGGACGATCCCGAGCACGAGGGCGATGGTGGTGACCGCCTCGAAGTAGACCAGGGATTTGAGCCCGACGCGGCCGACCTTGCGCAGGTCCCCGGCCCCCACGATGCCGTGCACGACGACGCCGAACACCAGGGGCGCGATGGCCATCTTGATGAGCTTGATGAAGCCATCGCCGAGGGGCTTCAGGGCCACGGCAAGGTCCGGTCGGACGACGCCGATGACCACGCCGAGGACGAGGGCGGCCACGACCTGCCCGAACAGGGACGCGAAGAAGCGCCTCATGCGAACCTCCCTCTGAATGTTGAAGACCCTCGACGTGCCGGGCGCCCGGCTCCGGTGCGTCGGCAAGTCCCCTGAATTTCAGCAAGACCCACGCCACGCGGGGGCGTGGTGCGGCAGGCTGCCCTCGGAGGGACCGGTCCGCACGATCCACCGGCGATATCTAGACGTCAAATATTCCTTGTGTCTAAGCTGATCTGAAATTCGTATGGATGGCGTCTGTGGAACTCAGACATCTGCGCTACTTCGTGGCCGTCGCGAAGCATCTCAGCTTCACGGCCGCCGCCGAGAGCCTCGGCATCTCGCAGCCGCCCCTGAGCCAGCAGATCCGCACCCTGGAACTCGAGATCGGCACGGATCTGTTCGAGCGGACGACGCGCCGCGTGGTCCTCACCCGCGCCGGGCACGATTTCCTCGCGCGGGCCGAGGCCATCCTCGAGAAGTCCAACGAAGCGATGGGCCGCGCCCGCGCCATCGGCAACGGAACGGCCGGCATCCTCACCATCGGCCTGACCGGCTCGATCCTGGCCGGGCCCCTGGGCGGGATCGTCCACGCCTTCGGACAGCGGCACGGCGACGTCGACCTGCGCTTGCACGAGATGTCGCCCAACCGGCAGATCTTCGCCCTGAAATCGCATCAGGTCGACCTGATCTTCCTGCGAAGCCCGCCCGCCGAGACCGATCTTGCCCTCGAACTGGCGTGGCGCGAGCGGCTGTGCGTCGTGCTGCCGGCGCATCACGACCTCGCGGATCGCGGGGATATCCTCCTCGCCGACCTGCGGCACGAAACGTTCGTCATCCTGAACCCGAACGAATCGCAGTTCGCCCAGGACCTCTGGAACCGGTGCATCGGCGCCGGCTTCACCCCCCGCGTGTCGCAGCAGGTGAACGAGGCGACCTCCCTCGTAAGCCTCGTGGCCGCCGGGCTCGGCATCGCCATCGTGCCGGAATTCGTCGGCCGCCTTCGCCACGACCAGGTGGTGTTCCGCCCCCTCGCCGAATTCGGCACGACGGCCGACGTTCACGCCCTCCACGCCCCGAATGGCGGCCCCATCGTCGAGACGTTCCTGGCCCTCACCCGCGTGCACGCCGAAGCCTTCGCAAACCGCCTGCGGCACGGCGGATAGGCCGACGCGTCGCGCGCACCACGGGCGACGGCCCCGATCCGGCCGCCCGCACACGAAGTCGCTATCGGCAGTCGGATTGCGCACAATCTAGAATCGCTCCATGGTGCCGCCCGGCCCGAACCGCGCGGCCGCCGTTCATCGCCCAGAGGCTTTCCATGGTGTCCCCGTCCTCCTCACCCGGTGCCGTCGCCCTCGGGACTCTCGCCTTGGCGGCAAGCCTGCTCGCCGGGGGGGCTTCGGCGCAGGACGCGGATCCGGGGGCGATCGTGAACGCCCTCGTGGCGGCCGGCGGCAATCAGCCGAAGGTGCGGGCGAGCGGCGCCAAGGGCGTCTGCGTCAAGGGCAGCTTCACGCCCTCGGCCGAGGCGCCGGGCCTGTCGAAGGCCCCGCATTTCACCAGGACCGTGCCGGTCACGGCCCGCTTCTCCATGGGCGGCAGCAACGCGAAAATCTCCGACAAGGCCAAGCCCGTCACCCGCGGGTTCGCCATGCGCCTCGCCGACCCGTCCGGCGACATGGTGTTCGTGGTGATCTCGGCGCCGGTGTTCTCGACGAAGACCCCGCAGCAGCTCCTCGAATTCGCCACCGTGCGGGCGCCGGGGCCGGACGGAAAGCCGGATGCCGACAAGATCAAGGTATTCGCCGCCGCCAATCCCGAGACGACGCGTCAGGCCGCCTGGCTCAACGCCCGGCCCGTGCCGGCGAGCTTCGCGGGCGTCGATTACTGGGGCGTCCACGCCTACACCCTCACGGACGCCAAGGGCGCCGCGACGGTGGCGAAGCTGAAATGGGTGGCGCAGGCCGGCCAGCTCGGCCTCACGGACGACGAGTTGAAGGGCAAACCCGACAGCTTCTATGCCGATGAACTCAAGGAGCGCCTGTCGAAGGAGCCGGCGAAGTTCGACCTCGTCGCCATCCTGGGCGAACCGAACGACCCCGTGAACGACCCGACCGTCGCGTGGCCGGAGGAGAACCGCAAGTCGGTCAAGCTCGGCACGATCGCCATCGCGGCCCTCGAGCCCGATGCCACCTGCGACGCCGCCACCTTCGATCCCGTGGCGGACCTCCCCGAGGGCGTGGCCGGCCCGGCCACGGATCCGATGTTCGCCGTCCGCTCGCCGGCCTACGCGGTGTCCCTGTCCCGCCGGGCGAACTGAGGGCGTCGTCCGGTTCCTCTCTCCGCCGGGGCGGGGAACCGGCCTCGGCGGCCTCGGGCTACCAATGTTCCCCCCCGGTCGCCTGAGCCGTTCGGCGCCCCCGGGAGAGAGCTGCGCGACCGCGTTGAGTGGGGAGCGGACCCCGGCCCTTCGTCCGGAAGCGGACGTTCCGCATTCGACCCAGTGCGGTCATTCAAGCCGGTCTGCCGGCTGCCCGTGAGCGGACCTTCAGCGCTGGCGCATGGGGGATAGGCTGGACACGGAGGAAGCGCTCGCCTTTATCGATCCTCGCGAGGATACAAGAGTTCCCATCTACCAAGCATTCGGCCTGATGGCATAGCTGCGCTCCGCCCTGCGCTCGTCAGGCAATGATGAACCTCCTGCCGAGCCGCGGAAATCAACGACCGTTAGCTTCCGGCTGCCTCAGAGGCCTGAGGGGATACCCGATCGTTTGGGGTACGAGCGGATTCCTCGCCATCTTTGCCGAACAGGCGCTCGAAGGCGACGTAGAAGGTCGGCGTCACGAACAGGGTGACGAAGGTGGCCACCAGC
Source organism: Methylobacterium adhaesivum (assembly GCF_022179065.1). GTDB lineage: Bacteria > Pseudomonadota > Alphaproteobacteria > Rhizobiales > Beijerinckiaceae > Methylobacterium > Methylobacterium adhaesivum. Next base: position 540,510 of record NZ_BPQD01000001.1, on the reverse strand, counting down.
AGGCCGCCGATGACCACGGTGCCCATCGACACCCGGGCGTTGGCGCCTGCGCCGCTGGCGATGGCGAGCGGTACCGACCCCATGATGAAGGCGAACGAGGTCATCAGGATCGGGCGCATGCGCAGCCGCGCGGCGTCCTGCGCGGCCTTGAGCACGTCTTCGCCCTGCTTGCGCAAGTCTTCGGCGAAGGCGACGAGCAGGATCGAGTTCTTGGCGGCCAGCCCGACCAGGAGCAGGAGCCCGACCTGCCCAAAGATGTCGAGGGCGAGGCCTCGGATCGCCAGAAAGGCGATGGCGCCGAAGATCGCAATCGGCGTCCCGAGAAGGATCACGAAGGGCAGGCGCAATGACTCGTACTGCCCGGCCAGGAGGAGGAAGATCATCAGGGTGCCGAGGCCGAAAATCAGGGGCGCGTAGCCGCCGGCAATCTTTTCCTGATAGGCGACGTCGGTCCATTCGACCGCGTAGGTCGAGGGTAGCTTGGCATCGGCCAACGCCTCAATGGCCGCGATGGCCGTTCCGGAACTGGCGTCCGCGGCGGTGTCCACAGCGATCTCGATGGTGGGGTAGGTATTGTAGGACAGGACCGCCGTCGGACCGGTGACGAAGCTGGTCTGGATCAGCGAGCCCACCCGCACAGGTTCGCCACGGCTGTTGAGGACCGTCAGCGCCTCCACGTCCTGGATGGTACGGCGGCCGGAAGCCTCGCTCTGGACGTAGACCTGATAGACGTATCCGAAGCGGTTGAAGAGGTTCACGAAGCTCGAACCGACGTAGGTGCCCAACGCGTCGAAGAGGTTCTGCAGGGGCACGCCGAGTTGCTCCGCCTTGGCCCGGTCGATCTCCAGGCGCATTTGCGGAACGCCGTAAGTTGTGGTCGGAATCGCACGCCCGACCGACGGCAGCTTCTCCATCTCGGCGATGAAGCGGTTGGCGGCTTGCGCCAGCTTCAGACCGCCGGTACCGCTGCGATCCTGGAGCTCCAGGGTCAGGCCGCTGCGCGAGCCGAGGCCGGGAAGCGGGGACGGGTTCACCACGCGGACCTTGCCGTCGGGATCGTGCTTGAAGCGCTCCTGAACCGTGGCGATGACATCGTTCACGCTCTCGGTGCGCTCACCCCACGGCTTCAGCGTCGGGATCTGGAAGCCGTAGAACGGCGCGATGGCGTCGGCCAGGATGCTGCGCCCGGTCACGCCGATGGTGTGCTCCACGCTCGGGATCTCGCGCAGCGCTTGCCCGAGACGGTCGACCATCACGTTGGTGCGGGCCACCGAGGCCCCCTTGGGCAGGACCACGTCGGCGAAGAAGTAGCCCTGGTCCTCGTCCGGCACGAATCCGGAGGGTCGCGCCATGGTCATCCACACGGTGAGGGCCGCGAAGGCGACGAAGGCGATGGCGACAAGGGCGACATGACTGGTCAGCCAACCAATCGTGCTGACGAGACGACGGCTCGCCCCTTCCAGCACGCGATTGAACCAACGCAGGGGAGCTCGCAATAGGCTCTCATCCTTCGCGTCATGGTCGCGGTGCTTGAGGATCAGCCCGCAGAGCGCCGGCGTGAGGGTGAGCGAGACCACCGCGGAGATCATCACCGAGATGGCGATGGTCAGGGCGAACTGATTGTAGAGCTTGCCCGTAAGGCCGGGGATGAAGGCCACCGGCACGAACAGGGCGGCCAGGACCAGGGTCGTGGCGATCACCGGCCCGGCGACCTCGGTGACGGCCTCCCGGGACGCTTGGCGGGGCTCCATGCCCTCGTCCATCAGGCGCTCGGTGTTCTCGACGACGATGATGGCGTCGTCGACGACGAGGCCCACCGCCAGCACCATGCCGAGCAGGCTGAGGGTATTGAACGAGAAGCCGAGCAGAGCCATCGGCCCGAAGGTGCCGACCAGCGCCACCGGGACCGCGATGGCCGGGATCAGGGTGGCGCGCCAGTTCTGGAGGAAGAGGTAGGTAACGATCACCACGAGCGCGAGCGCCTCGAACAGCGTCCGCACCACCTCGAAGATCGCCTCCTTCACGAACTCGGTCCGGTCGAGGGCGATGCGATACTTCAGCCCCGGCGGAAAGCGCTTGGCGAGGTCCTTCATCGTTTCGCGGGCGCCGTCCATCACCTGCACCGCATTGGCGTCGGGGTTTTGGTAGAGACCGAGGGTAGCGGAGGCCGAACCGTCGAAGCTCGACCGGACTCCGTATTGCTCGGATCCCAGTTCGACCCTGGCGACGTCCCGGATACGGACCACGGACCCGTCCGGGTTGGCGCGCAGGAGGATGTTCCCGAACTCCTCCGGCTTACGCAAGCGTCCCTGGGTAACGAGCTGCAACTCGAAGGCAGTGGCCTGGTCGACCGGCGGCTTGCCGAGGGTGCCGGTGGTGATCTGCGCGTTCTGTTGGCTGATGGCGTCGTTAACCGCGCCAGGGCCGATCCCGAGGGCCTCCATCTTCATCGGATCGAGCCACACGCGCATGGCGTAGCGCTTGTTCGAGAAGTTGACGATGCGGCCCATGCCCTGCACCCGACGCAGCGGCTTGATCACCTGGGTTTCGGCCCAATTGGCCAGGAACAGCTCGTCGTAGGGGGAGCCTTCGTCGGCGTAGAGCACGATGTTGCCGAGACGCTGGCGCGAGCTCTTCGTGATTTCGAGGCCCTGCGCGTTCACCGAGGGCGGCAGCTTGGCCTCCGCCCTGTTGGCGCGGGTCAGAACTTCCGCGGCGGCGGCGTCGAGGTCCGAGCCGACGTCGAAGGTCGCGTCCATGCTGACGCTGCCGTCGGTGTTGCTGGTCGAGCTGATGTAGAGCAGGTTCTGCGCGCCGTTGATCTCCTGCTCCAGCGGGATCGCGATGGCGTCGTAGGCCTGCTGCGCGCTGGCGCCGGGATACGTCGCCTGGATGTTGATGATCGGCGGGGCGATCTCCGGGAACTGCGCAATCGGCAGGGTGAGACCCGCGACGGCACCGATCAGCGTGATGAGCACGGAGATGACGCCGGCGAGCACCGGCCGGTCGACGAAGCGGGCAAACATGCGGGCACGTGGCTTCCGGTCCAGGGCCGGATGCGGGGACCCCGCGATGCAACGTCTCGTCCCCAGGCGTGTTCCTCTCGCGCTGGGCGGTCGCGGTGGCCGGCCCCATCGGTCTTAAGGAGCATCGTTGGTGCGGGCAGCAGTCGGATACGGTGTCGGGGCGGGACTGATCGTCCTGCTGGGCGCGGGTGGCTGGTACATGGCCGGGCGCCCCTCGCCGGACCGGATCGTGGCCGCCCTGCCATTCGTCGGCACAAAGGAAAGCTTGAAGGCCAAGGAGCCTCCCCTGGAGGTCCGGGTCATCGTCGCCCGCAAGCGTCAGGTGCCCATCGCCTTCACGTACACCGGCACGATCATCGCGCAGCAGGACGCGACCCTGCAGGCCCGGGTGACCGGCAACGTGACGGAGCGGCCCTTCCAGCCGGGCGGACACGTGAAGAAGGGGCAGGTCCTGTTCCGCATCGATCCACGCCCCTTCGAGGTCGCACTGCAGACAGCGAAGTCCCAGGCGGCGCAGGCACAGGCGCAGCTCACCTTCGCCCAGGCGGAGGTCGACCGCACCGAGTCCCTGGCCGACAAGGGCTATGCCACCGAGCAACGGTTCCAGCAGCTGCAGTCGAACCGGACCTCCGCCGTCGCCCAGGTCCAGGGGGCCGAGGCCGCGATTGCCAAGCAGAACCTGAACCTGGATTACGCCATCGTGAACGCGCCCTTCGACGGACGCGCCAGCCTTTCGACGATCAATCCCGGCGACCTCGTGATCGAGAACCAGACCCAGCTCGTCTCGGTCGTGCAGCTCGATCCCATCGACATCCAGATGGCCCTTTCCTCGGAGGACTCCGAGACGATCCGGGCGGCGATGAAGGACGGAAGCGTCACGGTCGCCGTCCTCGACGCCGAGGGCAAGACCGTTCGCGAGGCCAGGATCTACCAGCTCGACAACCGCTTCGATCCCCGAACTGCCCGTCGTCTCGTCCGGGCGTTGATGCCCAACACCGACGAGCGCTTCCTGCCCGGGCAGTTCGTGCGCGCCAAGATCCAGACCGGCACGAAGGACAGGCTGCTGGTCCCCACCGTGTCCCTGGATGCGCAACTCGCGCAGCAGATCGTCTACGTCGTTGACGGGAACGGCACGGTGCAACAGCGGCCCGTGACCACCGGCGATGCCTATGGCGACGACACCGCGATCCTGGATGGGCTCTCGGACGGCGACCGGGTGGTGGTCGACCACCTTCAGGACATGCGCCAGAACCTGAGGGTCGTCGTCCGACCGGACGCCGACGCCGGTCGGGAAGGCAAGGCCGGTCACGCCGTGAACGGACCCGGATAGGGTCGATGACCCCCCAATCATCGAACCTCGTCGATCCACCCCAGTGACATCGGACAACATGCCGAACGACCGCCCCGTCATCCTGATGGCAGCCCTCCTCACCGTCGGCTGCTTCGCCACGGACGCACGGGCGAAGGAATGCCGTGCCACGCGGTCGGCCTACGACCGCATCGAGACGGGCATGAGCATGGCGCGGGTCCGGACGATCTTCGGATGCGAGGGCCGGCAGGTAACCCATATGACAATCGGCGCGACGCGCCGGGCGACCTATTCGTGGCGTGGGGCGGGTCGGTATGGCGCTAACGTCACCCTGACCTTCCGCAACGGGCATCTCACACGGAAAGCGCAACTTGGGCTGTGACTGTCGAGGCGTGGGGACGAGTCGGGCACCCTGGACGGTTGCCCCCGCCGAAGCCTGAACCAGATGGCCGGCGGTCCGTGCCTCCTCTGTCCCCGACGATCCCCCCACATCATGGAGGGACAGAACACAATCCTAATTCAAGCGTCGCTTCCCGTCATAGGAGGACGGGCATGATGGCATTATGGGCATGAAGTCGGGCGGGACGTCCCCGGAAGCCGAGGCTGGAGGGGCGGGGAAACTGCACCCTCGCAAGTTCGACTTGCTCAACCTCACGGTCGTCGACGTGAACGGCGGCCTACGCCCTTACCTCAACGTCTTCCTGCTGGTGCACCGGGAGTGGAGCGCCACGACCATCGGATTGGTCACGACCGTCGCGGGCCTCATCGGCGTCGCCCTACAGGCACCCCTCGGCGCCGTCATCGACGCCGCACGGGACAAGCGCATGGCCATCGTGGTGGCCCTGCTGGCGGCATCGGCCGGGGCCGCGGTGATCGCGATCTGGCCCCAGTTCTGGCCTGTGCTGGTGGCCTTCACGATCCTGACCGCGGCAGGCAGCAGCTTCACCCCGACCATCGCCGGCCTCACGCTCGGCATCTTCCCGAAGGCGCGCCTGTCACGCCGGATGGGCCGCAACAGCGCATGGTACCGCGGCGGCAACGTCTGCATCGCCGTCCTGATCGCCCTGGTGGGCTACGGCTTCCCAGACCGCGCGGTGTTCTTCCTCGTCCCAGCCCTTTCGCTCCTCGCCGCCGCAGCCGTGCTCTCCATCCCGCGCGACATCGTCGGGCAGGAGCTCGCTGAGGAGGTCAAGCCGAAGCCGAAAGGCGGCTCCGCGTTTAAGGTGCTGTTCGCCAATCGCCCGCTCCTGATCTTCGCCGCGTCGATCTTCCTGTTCCAACTCGCCAACGGGCCGATGGCCTCGCTGGTCGCCCAGAAGATCTCCCTGGCGCACGAGAACTGGTCCGCCGCTATCACCTCCATGACCATCATCGCGGCCCAGGTGGTGATGCTGCCCATGGCCATCATGGTCGGGCGCTTCGCCGACGGTTGGGGGCGCAAGCCCATCATCCTGTTCGCGTTCGCGATGCTGCCCGTCCGAGCCCTGCTCTACACGGTGTCCGACGACGCGATCTGGCTGTTCGCGGTCCAGTCCCTGGAGGGGGTCAGTACCGGCCTCTACAGCGCGATCAAGCCGTTGATGATCGCCGACTTCATGGAGGACAAGAGTCGCTACAACCTCGCCTCGGGAGCCATCGCGACCGTCCAGGGCGTCGCCATCGCCCTGTCGAATGTTCTGGCCGGCAGCATCGTCGACCTCAGCGGGTTCACCGCGGCGTTCCTCGTCTCCAGCGCCATCGGGACCGCCGCGGCCCTCCTATTGATCCGGATGCCGGAACCGTCGGGCGTCAGGGCCTGAGCTCGGGGTCGCGACCACGTCCGGCATCCCGGCCGTGCCCGGTCCTGGGACACGGGACACGAAAAGGCCCGGCCGCCGACCGAATGGGCGTCCGGGCCTTCACTGGTCTCACAGGGGCCGGTCAGACCCGCAGGGAATTACTTCTTCTTGGAGTAGTCGAAGGTCGGGGCCTTGTTGAGGGTGTCCTTGTCAGTGTCGACGTAGGCCGCCCACTTGTTGTCCTTGTTGCTCACCGAGATGGTCGACGGGTCGAGGACCACGTAGCGCTCGCCCAGGCCGAGAAAGCCGCCGACGCTGACGATGACGCCGGTCACGGTCTTGCCGTTCTCGATGACGAGGTCCTCGATCTCGCCGACCGTCTCCTTGTTGTTGTTGTAGACGTTCGTGCCGATCAGCTTCGAAGAGGTGATGTCCGCCGGCTTCACGGTGACGAACTTCAGCTTCACCGTCGCGGTGTCGGCCATCTTCATGCCCATGTCGGACGCGGAATGCGCGGTGGTGGCCGGTGCCGGCGTCTGGGCCAGGGCGGGAACGGCAACGCAAGTCAGGGCGAACGCGGCGGCAAGATTACGGAACGACAAAGCTTCTCTCCATTCGGGAATGTTTGGGCGATAGTCTGAGGGAGACGAACAACTCGATGCCTCGACATCGTCGCCCCGGTCATATCGGGAAGCTCAACGTACGCCTTCCGGAAACGTTTCAGACACATTCGACTTTTTGCCTCACAATGCGGGGATCGCGCCGATGCCTCCCGGCGGTCGCGAACGGGTGTCCGATGAGATGGGAACACCGACCACCCGGAGGCATTGGGGCCTGGAAGATCGCAGCCCCAATAGCAGCCGGAACGGACATCACCCTGCAATGACGAACAGAATCCCCAGGGCGGTCGCCCTCGTGGCCGTGGTGGCCAGCCTCGGTGTTGCAGCTCCCGCGTTCGCTCAGTCCGCGGCCAGCCGGATCGACCAGCCCACCCCGGGGACCCTGCCGTTGGGCACGTCGCAAGACGGCGGCAACGGCCGCGTCGCGCCGCCGAGCGCCATCCAGTCGTCCACCGACGTCATGAAGGGCGGGTCCCTGCAAGGCGACGGCGCCCCGTCGCGGACGAACCCGATCCAGCATCTCCCGAAGGACATGCGCTGAGCGGCGGCGGCACCGGCACCGTGATCCGGCGCGTCCTCCACGTCGTTACCCTCGGCGTCGCTGCGGTTCTGGTCGCGTCCACGCTCCTGCCCCTGGTCCCGACCGAGTGGTGGGCCGTGCGGCTGCTGGATTTTCCGCGCCTGTATTGGGCCATCGGGCTCCTCGGGGCCGGTGTCGGACTCCTGCTTTTCCCGTCGAAGGCACGGTGGGTAACGGGCATCGCCGGGGCCGCGGTCCTGATGGCGCTGGTGGTCAACATTGCCATCCTGTGGCCGTACCGGCCGAACGGGGCTGGCCACATGGAGGCATGTCCGGCGGACCGACGACTGTCCGTGCTGATCGCGAACGTTCAGCTCGGGAACCGCAACGCTCCCGGTTTGCTCGACGCTGTCCGAAAGGCCGACCCCGACCTGTTCCTGGCGATGGAGACGGACGCATGGTGGGACGGGGCGCTCGATCCCCTCCGGGAGCGGATGCCGAACGTCCTGAAGCGGATCACCGGATCCTACTACGGCATCGAGCTTTATTCGCGCCTGCCCCTGGTCGACGGCGATATCCGCCATCTCGCGAAGCGGGAGACGCCGGCCATCGTCGCCGGCGTGACCATGAGGACCGGAGAGACCATCGACTTCATCGGACTCCACCCCAAGCCCCCGCTCCCGTGGCAGTCGTCCCTCGGTAGGGACGCCGAGCTCTACGCGGCTTCGGGCATCCTGAACGAGCGCGTGGAGCCCGGCATCCTGGCTGGCGACCTCAATGCGACGCCGTGGGAGATCGCGGTCGAGCGGATGCGACGGCTCTCGGGCCTCGTCGACCCGCGCCGAGGATATGGCTACGTCGCAACCTGGAACGCCGGATCGTCCTGGCTGCGCTGGCCCCTCGACCAGATTTTTCACGAGGGGGGATTCGAGACTGTTTCCATCGAACGGCTCGACGCCTTCGGGTCCGACCACTTCCCCTACCTCGCCCGCCTGTGCCGGCGAACCGGAGCGTCCGTCGATCCCGTCGCCCCTCCGGACGAGGGTGACGTCGCCGCAGCCAACGCCACCCTCGCAGCCGCGGGGGCGGTGGAGAGGATACGATTGCCCAAGGACCACTGAGGCTCCCTCGGACGGGACCGACGTTTCGGATCCCTTATTGCGTCGCGGCATCGAACCGCGCTATGGGCCCTCATCCAACAGGACCCGGTGAAACCCCGGGTGGCTCTTCCGGCCGCCGATCCGCCGGACCACGCAATCGACGATGACCGTGTCGTGGACCTCCGAGGAGGCCGACCCATCGTCTTGCGCATCCTGCACCGGATCGATGACGCTTCGCGTGCGGGACGACGAAAGTCTCCCACCCACCATGAACCTCGCACATCTCCGGAGCGAATGGGCTCCGAACGTCACCCGTGAACTCATGGCCGGCACGGTCGTCGCCCTGGCCTTGATCCCCGAGGCCATCGCCTTCTCGATCATCGCCGGGGTCGACCCCAAGGTCGGCCTCTACGCCTCCTTCTGCATCGCCGTAGTCACCGCCTTCTGCATCGCCGTAGTCACCGCCTTCGCAGGTGGCCGCCCTGCCATGATATCGGCCGCCACCGGGGCCATGGCGCTCCTCATGGTCGGCCTCGTGAAGGACCATGGCGTCGGCTACCTGTTCGCCGCCACGATCCTCACCGGGCTCCTGCAGATCGTCGCCGGCGCCCTGCGCCTGGGCAACCTGATGCGGTTTGTCTCGCGGTCGGTGGTCACCGGCTTCGTCAACGCCCTGGCGATCCTGATCTTCCTGGCGCAGATGCCGGAGCTCCTCGGCCAGGGCACCGCGGTCTACGTCATGACCGCCGTCGGGCTCGGCATCATCTACGGCCTGCCGTACCTGACCAAGGCCGTGCCGTCGCCGCTGGTCACCATCGTCCTGCTCACGGCGGTCTCGATGTACCTTGGCCTCGGCATCCACAAGGTCGGCGACATGGGCGCGCTCCCGAGCGAGTTGCCCTGGGTGGCCCTGCCGCAGGTGCCGTTCACCCTCGACACCCTCCGGATCATCCTGCCGGTCTCGCTTACGCTGACCATGGTCGGCCTGCTGGAGAGCCTGATGACGGCGGCCATCGTCGACGAGATGACGGACACCACCTCGAACAAGAACCGCGAATGCGCCGGCCAGGGCGTGGCCAATATCGCCTCCGGTTTCCTCGGAGGCATGGCCGGCTGCGCCATGATCGGCCAGTCCGTCATCAACGTCTCCTCGGGCGGACGCGGACGGCTCTCGACCCTTTGGGCCGGCGCCTTCCTGCTGTTCCTGATCGTCGTGCTCGGTCCCTACGTGGCCCGGATCCCGATGGCCGCCCTCGTGGCGGTGATGATCATGGTGGCCATCAACACCTTCCAGTGGAAGTCGCTCGGGACGCTGGTCACCCACCCGAAGGCATCGAGCTTCGTGATGCTCGGCACCGTGGCGGTGGTAGTCGCGACCCACGACCTCGCCAAGGGCGTGCTGTTCGGGGTCATCCTGAGCGGACTGTTCTTCGCCCACAAGGTGACGAAGTTCTTCGCCGTCCGGTCGTCCCTCGGCGAGGGCGACGTGCGCACCTACCAGGTGACCGGACAGATCTTCTTCGCGACGGCCGAGGCGTTCCACGCCGCCTTCGACTTCCGCGAGGAAGCCCTCAAGGGCGTGGTGATCGACCTGCAGGCGGCGCACTTCTGGGACATCTCGGCCATCAACGCCCTCGACCGGGTGGTGCTCAAGTTCCGGCACCACGGCATCACGGTGGACGTCGTCGGCATGAACGAGGCGACGGCGACGATGGTCGAGCGCATCGGCACCCACGACAAGCCTGGGACGACCTTCGCCGTCGGCGGTCACTGAAGCCAAAGACAGTTGGTCGCCCTTCCCTCCAGGCGGTATCATCGCGGGTGTGCCAGGCATCCGCCGCAACTCCCGCGAGCCTACGAAATTCGTCGTGGGACGGCCTACTGATAGGGACATCGCGATCACCCCGAAGAGCCCTCGGCCACAAGGAAACGCCCGGCCGGAGCCGGGCGTTCGATGGCGTATCCTTTGGGGGCGATCCGATATGACCGGGAGCAGCTTGTTCGCCCGCTTCCGGCGGATCAAGCCGTCACAAGCCCATCAGGGCCTGGGAGGCACCGATCACGGTCATGGCGAGACCTCCGGCGAAGACGACGGCCATCGCGTAGGAGAAACCCTTCAGCAGCATCATGCGAACTCGTCCGCCCGGATCAACAGCGGTTTCCGCCGGAGGTCTGGCCGTACTGCTGCACCGGAAAGTTCTGCTGGTTCGCATTGCCTTCGGCGGCGGAACTCATCGGGCAGCCGAAGTAGGCGGGGGGACGACGCTCGCCATTGAACGATCCCGTGGTCTCGACATCGTAGGGCGAAAACGCGGTGTAGCGACCCTGGGTCTCATAGGCCATGGCCGGCGAAAGCGAAGCAACGCTGAACAGAACGGCGGCGGCGACGGCGGCAATACGAGCTGAATTCATTATCTTGAGGCTTCCTGTTTGACCGGTCCGGTGAACCGTTCCGGCCGTTGCTGTCTGATTGGAATATAGGAAGCCAGCTCCATTTCGGACGTGTCTCCACGCACGCGCTAGGGGGGATTAAAATATCTTGCGAAAAGCGATCCGGCCCAACCTGATGAAATGCAGATGCATCGCGGCCGAATGCCACCTGTTGCGAGGTAGGCGATCCGGACGGTCCTTCGCCCCTAGAAGGCACCCTCGTCGGGGATGCACAGCACGGTCCCGCACGCCTTGCAGTGGACGGCGTCCGGCTCGTGCCGTTGAAGGCCGCAGGACGGACAGGGAAAACGGACCTTGTTCGGTCGGAACAGCACCTGCGCCAGGCGCAGGAACAGCGTCACGCCGCACAGCATCACCACGACCGAGATCAGGCGCCCCGACGTGCCCGATAGGGTGATGTCCCCGTAGCCGGTGGTGGTGAGCGAGGTCACGGTGAAATACAGGGCGTCGACGTAATTGCCGATGGCCGGGTTCGAGCGGTGCTGCGTGGCGTAGACCACCCCGGTCATCACGAAGACGAAGACCGCAAGGTTGGTGGCGGCTAGCACCGCCTCCTCGTTGCGGCGGAAGAACGCGCTGTCGGACCGAAGCCGGTCGAGGAGCTGGTAGGTCCTCAGGAGGCGCAGGGTTCGCATGATGCGCAGGAAACCCGCCCCCTCGCCGATGATCGGGGCGAGGAACGAGACAAGCGCGACGATGTCCGCCCAGGTCGCCAGTCGCAGGAACTCCCGCCCGCGATGCGGCGAGATGGACAGGCGGGCGACGAAGTCCGTGAGCACGGCAAGACCGATCAGCACGTCGAGGCCCTCGACGAGGGGGGCCCGCGGCATGAACGACGACACCACGATGAACAGGATCGTGGCGACGTCGAACACGAGCAGGCCGTAGCGGAACCGGTGGGCTCTGTCGGTCTCGCCCTCGTACAGGTCCCGCAGCCGGTGTTTCAAAGCGTCCATGCGAGGTCTCTACCCGCGCCTGGGCCGCCCGTCTCGCCGCGCCTGCGGATGGATCGGCACCCCTGGGACGTCTGACACGTTGCGGGCGGACCGTGGACCCGAATGGCCGGGAGCGATCCCCCGAAGGAGCATTGCTGAAGGTCGGCGACCCGCAAGGAAGAGCCACGCCTGTTGAGCGGCGACGAGCACGACCTTGTCTGGCAGGCCCACCACCCGGCCCTTCGCGGCCTCGACGGCGACGCCCTCTCGGACCTGGTCAAGCGCCTGCGCGAGCGCCGTGACAGGGCCCGCGACATCTCCCGGCAGCAGCGTCGCGAGGTCCGTGGCAAGTCCGCTCCCTCCGGCGCACGTGCCGCGACCGACAACACCGGCACGAAGCGCAAGGGCGCGGTCCTGGCCGGCGCCCTCAAGCGGACGAGCCGGGAGCACGAGCGCCGGCGGCACGACGCGGCCCGCAGCGAATTGAGCGGGAACGCCCGGCGTGCCCTGAGGATGAAGCGGGCCGCCGGCGACCCGTCCGCCAACCGGCCGTCCTCGCGAACGGCCGGGGAAGGCATGCGGTCGCTTCCGAACGGCGGGATCGCGCCTCGGGCGCCCTCGATGCCGAGGGACACAAGCCGGTGCTGGAGCGCAGCCGCAAGGTTCGGCAGGTCTTCCTGCCGGTCAGACCTGGGCGGGCGGCAGCATTGCCTCCGAAGCGCACAGGTGGCAGGCCTGGGCCATGAGCGCGCCCGGACCCCTTCGCCGCCCCTTCTCCGCCCTTCGCAATGCCCTTCACAACGAGGCCTCGGGCGGCCTGATCCTGATGGCGAGCGCCGCCCTGGCGCTGGCCATCGCGAACTCGGGTTGGTCGGGGGCCTATTTCGACGTCCTGAAGACCTACGTCGGCGGCCTCAGCGTCCTGCACTGGGTCAACGACGGCCTGATGGCGGTGTTCTTCCTGCTCGTCGGCCTGGAGATCAAGCGCGAGGTCCTCGACGGGCGCCTGCGGACCTGGCCGGATCGCGTTCTGCCCGGCGTCGCGGCCCTCGGCGGCATGGTCGCCCCGGCCCTGGTCTACGTCGCGCTCAACCGGTCCTCGCCCGAGACCCTGCGCGGCTGGGCGATCCCGACCGCCACCGACATCGCCTTCGCCCTCGGGGTGCTGGCCCTGCTCGGGTCGCGTGTCCCTGTCTCGCTCAAGATCTTCCTGACCGCGCTCGCCATCATCGACGACCTCGGGGCCGTCCTCATTATCGCCGCGTTCTACACCGCCGACCTGTCGCTGCCGATGCTCGGCGGGGCGGCAGTCGTGTTCGCGGTCCTGTTCGGTATGAACAAGGCCGGGGTGAGCCGGCTCGCGCCCTACCTCGTCCTCGGCGCGGTCCTGTGGTTCCTGGTGCTCAAGTCCGGCATCCACGCGACCATCGCAGGTGTCCTTCTAGCCCTCACGATTCCCCTTCGCCTCAGCGTCGGTAAGCCCGACGATCCGACTTCGCCCCTTCACATCCTGGAGCACGCGATCCACCCGTGGTCGTCGTACCTCGTGCTCCCTGTGTTCGGGTTCGCCAACGCCGGGGTGTCGTTCGCCGGCATGACCATGAAGATGCTTCTCGATCCGGTGACCCTAGGGGTCGCCATGGGCCTGTTCGTCGGCAAGCAGATCGGTGTGTTCGGGGCGGTCGTGGCGGCGGTGAGGCTGGGGTGGGCCCAACGCCCCGCCCATGCGGGGTGGTGGCACCTCTATGGCCTGTCGCTCCTTTGCGGGGTGGGCTTCACCATGAGCCTGTTCATCGGGCTTCTCGCCTTCGCCGACAGCCCCGAGCTTGAGGCCGAGACCAAGATCGGCGTGCTGGTCGGGTCGCTGTCCTGCATGGCCCTGGGCGCCATCGTGCTCCTGCTGGCCCCCAGAGCCGAAATGGGTGGCCGTGCCGACGTCCAGGACAGCCACTAGGAAACGTCGGTGTCGAGATCCGCAGCCCGAAGGCTACTGAGCCGAGGCTACGGATGGGGGTTTGTCGTCAGGCGGCCGGTGTGATCCCGGCGACCGTCAACTTGCTTGCGGCATCCCAGAGCGACTTGTTGCGCTGCTGCGCCGCCGCCGCGAGCGCGGTATCCCCGAATACGACGGTCGCCTTGCGCGAGGCAACGTCCGTCTCAGTACGGGTGTCGCGTCCGTCGGCGATGCCGAAATGGATGGGTGACGGACGCGCCAGCAGTCGGACCCGGAGGTGAGGGTCGTCGCTGGCCATGTGCTCCGCCAGCCCGGCGAGGGCCGTCGGGGCGCCCTTGCCGATATCCCCGTCGAGCAGGACGTTGAGGCGCGTTCCCGGCTTGCCGAGGAAGTTCTCGATCCGGACCGCATCGAAGACCTCGGCCGAGAAGCCGCGGCACAGGAACGACAGGCTGGCCTCGGCATTCGACACCAGCACGTCGGTTACGGCTTGCGCGTGGTGCGTGCCACGGTTGCTTACGACCCGGCGCTCGCCCGTGGCACGGCTTAGACGGAATGCGTCCTCCGCCATCGCACGGTACTCGCTCAGATCGGGGCGCGTGGTCTTCGACTGAATCGTTCCGAGGGGCCGTAGGCTCGAATGCCGACGGCGGAATGGTAGGTCACCAGCGGTGAACCGCAAGCGCAGTCCGGATGCGCCGACGGTTCCCGTTTTCCGCGTGCGGCCGGACGTTCCCCCTCCAGGCGAGGTGACCATCCAAACGGGCAGGTGGCATCGAGGACGGCGGTCCGGATATCCAACGACGTGATCGGTCCATGATCCTAATCAGAGCGTCTGGACCGATGCAGGGAGTGAACCGCCCGCGAGGCCCTGCGCATCGCCGACCATGCTCGCCAAGCCCAGCAGGCACAGGCCGGCAAGGAGAGCGACGCCGACGACGGCGAGGACGACGTCTGAAGTTCGCACCTCCGGTCCGGCTCGACGACCAATGGTTCCGATGCGACCCCGACGGACCTTGGCGCGGTCTATGGTCATGGAGCGTTCCACTTTCGTTGCATGACTGAACTAACGGATGGCGTAGTGGCGTCATCCGACCCGTGACACCCCGTCGCGAACGATGGATACATGACCGTCCGGTCCGTCTCCCACCCGCTTCGCCGCGTCGGCGATCCACCTCCCTGCGCTGCACTGCCACATGCGAAGGCGCAGGGAGGTGGATCGCAAAGGGGCTTCACCAGAAACGGGAGACCATCATGAACTCGCGGATCAGGGCCTGGCTGGAGACCCTCGGCGACCAGTTCTGGCTTCGCCCGGGTCTCATCGTGATGGCCTGCCTCGGCCTGGGACAGTTCGCGGTCTGGCTGGAGACCGCGCGCATCGCCGGGTACGACGCGTCGTCGCCGGCCTCGGATTGGGGCTACACCGGAGGGGCCGAGGGGGCACGCGCCCTTCTGAGCGCAGTCGCCTCCTCAACCATCGGCGTCGCCGGCACGACGTTCTCCATCACCATCGCCGCGCTCTCCATGGCCTCAGGCCAGATGGGGCCGCGGCTGCTGCGCAACTTCATCCGCGACGCCCGCAACCAAGTTGCGCTCGGGATCTTCCTCGGGACCTTCGCCTACGCGCTGATCGTGCTGCGCACGGTGCGCACCGTGCAGGAGACGCCATTCGTCCCGCACCTCGCGGTCAGCGGCGCCATCGTTCTAGCGATGTTGAGTGTCGCGACGCTCGTCTGGTTCGTCCACCACACCGCCATCGGCATCAACGTCGAGACCGTCGTCGATGCCGTCCACGACGACCTGTGCGATGCCATCGGGAAGCACACCCTCGAAGAGCCGGACGTCCGCAGTACCCTCCCTATTCCCGGGGCCGGGAACGCGACGGCGTCGGGGTGCGGCTACCTCCAGGCGGTGGACGCCGACAACCTCGCCGACTGGGCCCACGAGCGCGGCATCCTGGTTTCCCTGCGCGTGCGCCAGGGCGACTACGTCCCGGCCGGCCTGCCCCTGGCGCATCTCTCCAGCACGGTCGAGGACGCCACCGAGGCGCTCGACAAGGCCCTGACATTCGGTCCGCGCCCGGCCGCCCTGCAGGACCTTGAGTATGCCGTGCGGCAGTTGAGCGAGGTGGCGGTCCGGGCGCTCTCGCCCGGCACCAACGACCCGTTCACGGCCGGCAGCGTGGTCGACCATCTCGGCGACGCGCTGTGCCGGCTCGCCCCGCGGTTCATGCCGGGCGGGGTGACCGCCCGGGAGGGCCGGATCGTGCTGGTCCAGCCGATGACCGACTACGCCGGGCTGTGCGATGCGATGCTGCACATGATCCGCCAGAACGCCGCCGGGTCTGTCCATGTCCTCGCCCGCATGCTGGAGGTGTTAACCCGGGTCGCCGAGGTCGAGCGTCGGGATGACCGTCGCACCGAGTTGCGCAGGCACGCCGACTTGGTCATCGCCGCGGCCCGCCGGGACGTCGCCGAACCAGCGGACCTGATGGACCTGGAGGAGCGCTATGGACGCTTCAGGACCACCACCTCCGACGCCTGAGGGGTGACCGCCGCCCCGTCCTCGGCTCGACCTTCCCCGGGCGTGGGCTTGGCGACGGTGCGTCTGGCCACCATGCCGAGCGTCGAGCCCTGGACGATGATGGTGAACAGCACGACCGCGTAGGTCGCCGCAAGGATGATCGGCTTGGCCTCGCTCTCCGGGATCGAAAGGGCCAGCGCAACCGAGATGCCGCCTCGTACGCCAGCCCAGGTGAGGAAGGGCACGTTCTTCGCTGACAGGTTCCCGCCCCACCGGAACGCCAGCAGGGGCGCCGAGACCGCGAGCAGACGCGCGACGAGCACGATGGGAACCGCCGCCGCCGCGAGGACGAGGGTGTCGGCCCTGAAGCGCAGCACGAGCACCTCCAGCCCGATCAGCAGGAACAGCACAGAGTTCAGGACCTCGTCGATCAGCGTCCACAGGGACGAGACGTAGCCCTGCGTGCGTTCGCTCATGGCATCGCGCGGGGCCCGGTCGCCGACGAGCAGACCGGCCGCGACCACCGCGAGGGGGCCGCTGACATGGAGCTTCTGGGCCAGCGCGTAGGTACCAGTGACCAGCGCCAGGGTGATCAGGACCTCGACGGGGAAGTCGTCGATGGTGCGCATGGCGCGGTAGGCGGCATAGCCTGTCACAACCCCGAGGAGCAGGCCGCCTCCGGCTTCCTGCACGAGCAGGCGGACGATCCCGGCCGCGCCGGACGCCTCGCCTCCGACGCCGGCGGCGAAGCCGAGGAGGACGGTGAACAGGACGATGCCGACGCCGTCGTTGAACAGGGCCTCGCCCTGCATCTCGATCTCCAGGGCGAGGGGCACCTTCACATTCTTCAAAGTGGCGAGCACCGCCACCGGATCGGTCGGGCTGATGATGGAGCCGAAGACCAGCGCCCAGGGCAGGGTGACCGGCAGGCCGATGGCCTGGGCTGCCCCCCAGAAGGCGCCGCCGACCACGGCCGTCGAGATGACGGTTCCGACCAGAGCGAGCGTGGCGACCGGCCAGGCCCGGTCACGCAGGGCACCGAGGTCGAGCGTCATGGCGCCGGCGAAGAGCAGAAACGCCAGCATCCCGTTCATCACCACGGCGGTGAAATCGATCTGCCGGAGGGCACCGGTGAGGGCCTCGTAGAGGTGCTGTTCCGGGAAGGCGACGTCGAGGAGAACCAACAGCAGCGAGGCGACGAGCCCCATCACCAGCAGGCCGATGCCGTGCGGCATGTGGACGAAGCGTCGGTTGATCCAGCCGAACAGGGCGGACAGCGTCAGCAACGCGGCGGCAAGGTCGAAGATTGAAATCACGGTCGGATCCTGACATGGCCGCCCTGGGGGCCGGAACCGCTTCGACGCGGCCGGGAGGTACACGGTTCAACCGGTGTGGAGAGCCGGTCGGGACCTGAACGGAAGCCCGGCACGGCGCGCATGCGAGATCCCACCCGTCTTTCATAACGCGCACCCCGGTATAGACGAACGTCTGGACACCGCTGTCAGGGTCCTCCCGACGCGCGGGCGTCGCTTCTCCCGACTCGTCCCTCGGCGGGCCCAAACCACCTGAGATGAGGCACCGGCAACGGTGGCCTTCCCAGTCCCCGGAGCGGGTAACCGCAGCCGTATGGGCAGGCACATGTCAGATCTCAGCATGGAGAAAGACGATGCGTACCCTCGCAATGGCACTACTCGGCTCGTCGGCGCTCTTCGCCTCCTCGGCCATCGCCCAAACGGGCTCCGCCACGACGAACGCGACCGGGTCCCAGCAGAACCAGGCGAGCCTCGCCGACTGCGACCGCCTCATCACGTTCCTCGACAAGGATAAGGCCGAGAACGCCAAGGTGAAGCCCGACACCGTCCGCGGATGGAAGCGCGACAACAAGGCGAGCGCCTGCCATGACACCCTGGCGCAGCTCGATTCAAGCTCGGCCGGGACGAATAACCCGAACGACAAGGCCCGCATCACGCTCCAGGAGGGGGCTCCCCAGATCCGCGTGCAGCAGGCTCAGCCGACCGTGACCCTGCATCAGATGCAGCCGCAGATCACCGTGCATCAGCCAGCGCCGACGGTGACGGTCAACATCCCGCGGCCCGAGATCACGGTCCGGATGCCGCGTCCGGACGTCGACGTATCCCAGGCCGCGCCCCAGCTGCAGGTCGTGCAGTCCCGCGACCCCGCCGACGTGAACGTCCAGCGCCAGGGCCAGGCCCAGCCCCAGATCCAGTACAGCCAGGAGCAGGCGAAGGTCAGCATCGTGCAGCAGCAGGGGCAGCCGCAGGTCAAGGTCGAGCGGACGAGCCAGTCCGACCAGGGTGCCCGTACCGCCGATCAGCGCCAGGCCTACGAGAAGGAATTCGGCCTCATCGACTCGACCGCCAGCACGGGGTCGGGCGCGACCGCGGGGCATGCCATGCGCGTCAAGCAGCTCGACGACATGGATGTCTACAATGCCAAGGGCAAGAAGCTCGGCGAGGTCGACCGCGTGGTCATGAGCCAGAAGGACAGCAAGCGCTACGTCGTCGTCTCCCACGGCGGTTTCCTGGGCCTAGGGGAGGATAAGGTCGCGTTCCCGTTGGAGCGCTTCTCGGTCAAGGGCAACGACCGGCTGGTGATCCGCGGCGTCAGCGAGCAGGACGTCGAGAACATGGACAACTGGCGCAAGGACGTCGCCGACTACCGCAAGCTGAACGACGACGACCAGGCGAACCTGTCCGTGATGCAGTGAGCCCGAACGGTCCCACCGAGGGACCGTGGACGGGTGGGCCGGTCGCAGGATGCAGGCGGACCGGCCCGCCAATAATTCTTCGCAGGCCGGAGGGTGCCAAGGCCCGGCAGACCCTCCGGCCCGGCCCGTACGGGCTCACCCCTCATACGAGGATCGTCTCATGCTCAGGACAATCATTATTCCCGCGGTCGCGCTTCTGGCACTTGTCGGCTGCGACGAGCAGAAATCTTCGCAGGCCCAGACGACCACGACCGCGGCGACGGAGCCCAAGGTCGCCGATCCGGTAGCCACGGCTCGACCCGAGGTGGTCGCTGCCGCCCCCGCCACGTCGCCCGAGGCGAATGCACGGGCGACGGCATCGCGAACCGGCTCGCTCGACGCCTACAGCGGACGAACCTTCACCGCCGGTCCGGTTTCTTTGCGGCTCAACGCCGACAACACCTTCCGCATGGACGAGACGGATGGGAGCCGGAAGGTCGAGGGGCAATGGCAGTTCGCCTCCCAGAGCAACCTCCTGGTCCTATCCGACCCGAAGGGTGACGCGGGAACAGCTCAATTCCCGATGCGCTGCCATTTCCAGGAAAGCGGTGATGCTTTCCGTCTCGGCGAAACAGCGGGGTCCTGCGCCCGCTTCAAGGACATGACCTTCAAGCCTGCCGCCGGGTGACCCTGGAGGCCATGTCACCACCGTACGGTCGCGAGCTACTCCTTGGCTTGCGTCGGATGAGGAAGCTTGCCCCCCGGAACACGTTTGCGGCCGTACGATTGGGCCTTGTGACCGCCATAGCGCGACGCTCACCTGCCGGGGCGGCATCCATCGAAAACCGACGGAATAGACATGAAGCGTTCGATCCTTGCTTCCGCACTCCTGGCCGGCTTTGGCCTCGGTGCCGCAACCCTGCCGTCACAGGCCTCGCCAGTCCCCGTTGACGCCGCCGGCGTCACGGCCGGACGCAATCACGACCTCATCGTGGTCCGCATGTCCCGCCGGCAGATGCGGCGTCACCGTCGCAGCGGCGGCAATGCCAACATGCCGTCGCGGCCGCCGGGAGCCAAGCAGTACGGCCAGACCAGCGGAGGCCCCCGCCGATAGGCCGGGTCGCACCCTCGCAGTGAGCGAGCCGCCGCCGGAGGGTTGAAAGCCCCCCGTCGGCCGTCCCATGACGTCGGATGCCACATGATCTTCTCGGAAGCGTTCGACCGGCTTGAGCAACTCGGCCGCTCGGCCGTGACACTGGTGCCGGGGCTCGCCGTTGCCCTCCTCCTGTTCGGCTTGGGCCTGCTGATCGCCCGTGGCGTGCGCGCCGCGGTACGCCGGGCGGCAGCGCTGCGCGATGCCTCGCCGGGCTCGGCCGCCGTGCTGGGGCGCATCGCAGGTGGCGTTACCATCCTCGTGGCGTTCCTGGTCGCGGCCTCGGTGGCCTTCCCCTCCGTATCGGCCGCCGACCTTTTCAACCTGCTCGGCATCGGCGGCGTGGCCATCGGCTTTGCTTTCCGGGACGTCCTGCAGAACCTGCTCGCCGGCATCCTGATCCTGCTGACGCGTCCCTTCGTCATCGGCGACCAGATCCGGGCCGGTTCGTACGAGGGCACGGTGGAAGACGTCTGGGTGCGCGCCACCGTCCTTCGCACCTACGACAACGAGCGGGTCCTGATCCCGAACGCCACGCTGTTCGTCGACAAGATTACCGTCATCACCGCGCACGAAAAGCGCCGCCTGTCCTTCCCGCTGACCATCGGCAACGGGGACGACATCCGGAAGGCCCGGCGCGTCGTCACGGAGGCCCTCGGGCAAACCGATGGCGTCCTCGCCGACCCGCCCCCGGAAGCGCTGGTGACCGGGCTCGGGGCCGCCGGCGTTGACATGGTGGCACGGTTCTGGATCGACCCGCCCCGGCGCCGGGATGCCGTCGATGCGCTGGACGGGGCGATCACGAGCGTGAAGGAGGCGCTAACCGAGGCCGGCATCGACCTGCCTTACCCGACCTCGCAGGTGCTCTTCCATGACCAGACGGAGGAAACCGATGGCGACCGGACCCGGCAACGGGAAGGCTGGCCGATCGGTCGGAATCCGCCGAAGTCCCGTCGGCAAGTGGAGGAAGGACGACGGGACGACGACCGCCCGATCCCGTGACCTCTCCCCTGATATGTCGGGTGGACCGACGATGACCCCGCCCCGACCACTTCGGTACAACGGGGAGTGCCGTTGGGATCTACGTCAGGGACGGGGTGCCGCCTCCAGGAGTTGTGGGGACATGGCCGAGAGAGCCAGGAGCGGCGCGGGCATCGCAACGCCGGCGCGGCGCATGGCCTGGGCGACGTCCCGACAACGCACGAGATCGTTCGCCCCGGCGGCATCCTCAACGTGCCGCACGTCCTCGGTCGAGGGCCGAGGCGCGGCCGGTGCGGTGATTGGGGCATCCTTCGCCGGCCCCGACGCCGTGGCCGTCGAGCCTTCGGGCACGGCCTTGTTCTGCGCGGCACCCTGCGGGCCGGCGGCGCCCGGACCCGAGGCGGTGATCTGCCCGCTCATTCCCGAGGTGTTCTGTGGCGTACCCGACGCGGACGGCTTCTCCGAAGGCTCGCCGCTCTTCCGGGCCGTCACGGCGGTGGCCTGTTGCGCCGGCGTCTCGACAGCCTTCATCGAGGCCACGGGTTGGCGCACGAAGGCCACGAGCTCCTGGCATAGGTTCGCAGGCCCTCCCGTGGTCGAGGCGTCTCCCTGTGCCGAGGCCACCGCGGGCAGGAGGGCCACAGCCGAGATGAGCAGCCTTGTCGATAAAAAGTGCATGTCGGTTCCTGACCTGATCCTTCCGACGAAGACGCCGGGGCATTCTGAACTTCCAACGTCGCCGGGACGCTGGTGGACCTGCATGCGCCAGCGATCAGCGGGCGACCTACCTCACGAACACCGAGGGGATGCGCCCGTTGACCATGCGTGACACGACCCGCAACAAGTTGCTTGGCGTCATCGCGGTGATCCTCGGGATCGGCGCGCTCCGGGCGAGCTATTCCGTGACGATGCCCCTCGCGGCGGCCGGCGTCGTGATCGCGGCCGTATGGCCGGTGAAGACGTGGATGGACCGGTACCTACCTTCCGGCCTCGCCTATGCCGCGACGGTCGCCACGCTTGCAGTTGTCTTCGCCGGGTTCACCGTCGCGGTCTATTTCTGCGCCGCGCAGGTCGTCTTCGCCTTCGAGCGGGACTGGGACCGCTTCAATGTCCTCTACGTGCGACTTGCGCGGTGGGGCGAACTCTGGGGTTGGCCGCTCGACGGCCAGGTCGCCTACGGTCGCCTGATCGGCGTGGCGCGAGGGCTCCTGCAGAACGTCTACGCGACGCTTGCCTATCTCGGGTTCATCGCGCTCCTAGTGACGTTCGGCCTGCCAGAGGTGCCGGCCCTGCGCATCAAGCTGCGCGAGACCTTCAACCGCGAGGAACAGAGGAAGGTCCTCGAATCCGTCGAGTCCATCGCGGGGAAGACCCGTCAGTATCTCGGCATCAGCACGCTGACGAGCCTCCTCACCGGGGCGGCGACGACGCTTCTCGCGTTCGCCGTCGGCCTCGACCTGGCGCTGGTCTGGGGCGTCCTGAACTTTCTCCTGAACTACGTCCCGGTAGTGGGCAACCTGATCGGCATCCTGCCGCCCAGCCTCTACGCCTTCATGCAGTTCCAGACCGTGACGGCTCCGGTCCTCGTTCTCGTCGGCCTAACTGTGATCCAGTTGGTCATCAGCAACGTCGTCTACCCGATGCTCCAGGGACGGAGCCTGTCAGTCTCGCCCCTCGCCATCATCGTCGCGCTCTCGTTCTGGAGCTGGGTCTGGGGCATCGCCGGCGCGATACTGGCGGTTCCGCTGACCTCGGCCATCGTGATCGCCTGCGAGGCTTTCCCATCGACCCAGTGGGTGACGCGGCTGCTGTCGGAGCCCGAGCAACGCAAGGGCTGGTTGGCACGCCGTCGCCGGGAAACCGCTCGCCAGCCTACTCTGGGCGAGGATCACGACTGACGTGCGGGACCCATCGATGGAACGCGCGGGGACCGTCCTGGCCGGTGCATGACGGTCCCCGCGGCTGCATCGCCGATCAGCAATCGCCATCCTTGCTGGCCGAGTTGCCGAGCTTCTGTTCGACCCCGGCGTTGTTCATGGCGCCGACCGTACCGGGAGAGGCCGGTTGCGCCCCCCCAGCGAGGTTCTTGCTCGATGTGCCGACCCCATCGCCCTGGTCGATCCTGGCTTCCGTGCCGGGCTTCTCACCGAGGCGTTGGTTGGCGCCGACATTGTTCATGGCACCGATGGTGCCGGGCGAGGCCGGCTGGGAGCCACCCGCGAGGTTCTTGCTCGACCGGTCCACGTCCGAACTTTTCGGGTCCACGTGCTGGGGTGTCGGGTCCTTCGCCCTCACGTCGTCCGTGGCGCAAGGCGCGGCAAGGGCCGGAATGGTCAGGGCCAGCAACGCCGGCAGGGCAAACTTCAAGGACTTCATCGATTTTCCTCCGATTCATGGGACCGAGCGGAGCGGGCGACCAGTCGTGCCGCGGATGGGACCCGTTCGAACGTCGTTCGCTCGATGACGGTGTCCCGCTGGGCAATGCGTAAAGGTCGGTTCCCTCGCGAGCGGTCGCCGGGGGCGTCGTCAGGGATGCCGACCGTCCCAGGCTGCGTCCCGACCAGCGGAATTGGGCATAAGCGGATTGCTCCTGCACGAGGGGACCAGCCCGTCATTGCGCCTTGGGAGCGCCGGTTTCGTCGGTGAAGCGAAGCATTCCGCCCTTGTCGATGAGCAGCTTGCCGTCGGGGCCGGGCTGACGTCCGTAGCCGGACCCGACCACGCGCAATCCGCAGCGTTCCGGACATTCGATCTGAAGGGTGTCGCCGGTCGCGAACTTCTTGTTGGTCTCGGTCGAACCCAGGTCCACGGTGACCGTATGTTCCTTCGTGTCCTTGTTGATGACGGAGACGGCGAAGGCAGGCGACGCCAGTGCGAGCAGCAGGGTTGCCGAGACGAGACCCTTGGCGAGATCGACGTTCCACGAGGTTCTTGAACGGGTCATGATGTCATTCTCCAGTGGACTTGAGTTGATGGGCAGGTGTCGTCCGGTACGGGTCACCGCGCGGGGAACTTCCGGGACCGACGCGTATTCCCGAGGTTGAACCGCGAGACGGCGTGAAGTCCGTCAGGGGCAGGCGTGGCGCTGGCCATCGTAGCCGAGGTAGGTGCCGGAAGAGGCGTCGTAGGACTTGAAGCGCCGTGAGCAGGAGGCGACCTCGGCGCGCGACGGGCCGTTCCCGTTGCCCCCCTGTGCCGCCTGGGCCGCAAGCGCTCCGCCGATGATCGCACCGGCGGCCAGGCCGCCGAGGGCCGCGCCTCCACGCCCGTAGCCGCGTCGACGGTAGCCGTATCCACGGCCATAGCCGCGATGCCGGCCATATCCGCGTCCGGCATGGCCAAAGCGCCGCACGCCGAAACCGCGATGTCGGCCCACACCGTGTCCACGCATACCCCCGCCGTAGCGACCATCACGAACGTAGGTGAAACCCGCGCCGCTCGATTGGAGGTCTGCGAATAGGGACTGGGCAGTGCCGTCGCGGGCCGACGCCGAGCCCGAACCACCGAGGATCGCTGCGGATCCGATGACGGCGATGGCGAATGTCCTAAGCTTCGATATAGACATCAAGGCGTATCCTCAGCTTGTTGCCGTAGTTCGGCCTACTCCGAGCAGATCATTTATTGGCTTGAGCGGGGAAACTTGTTGTTTCGCCGGTCGAGAAGCCTGATCGGATGCTGATAGATTTAGGCGGGACGCAGGGGATTTCCTGTCGGAGTTCGCGGCAGCCACGTCAGGGTTCGCCCGTCACGGAGCCATCGCATGCCAGGTCGTGTGGGTCGCGGATGGATGCCCTCGATGGTGAGCATGATGATCGGAACGCAGCGGTTCGACGTCTTCCGGTGCCGTCACCGTAGCGTGAGTGCATCGAGCCAACCGTGCGAGGCGCCATATCGGATGATCTCGGACCGCGTGCGCAGCCCGAGCTTCTCGGCCGCCCGCGCCTTGTACGTCTCGACGGACTTCACGCTCACGTCGATGTTCCGGGCGATCTCCTTGTTGCTGAAGCCTTGCGCGATCAGCCTGAGCACCTCCGTCTCCCGCGGGCTCAGCGCCTCGCCGGCCTCGCCCGTATCGCCCCCCCGGGACCCACCGGATGGGTCCGCCAGGGCATGGCTAGCGATGGCGGGATCGAGATACACGCCGCCGGCGGCGATGGCCCGCACCGCACGCGGGAGATCCTCCGCCGCCGAGCGCTTGAGGAGGTAGCCCCGTGCGCCCGCCCGGAGCAGAGGCTGGACGTAGGCCACGTCCTCGTGGACCGTGAGGACGAGGAGGTTGGTGCCCGGGCATTCGCGCGTGACCCGCTCGGTCAGGTCGAGGCCGTTGATGCCGGGCATCGAGACGTCGATGACGGCGACGTCCGGCCGGAGGCCACAGATGATAGACAGGGCCTCGGCGCCGTTGCCGGCCTCGCCGACGAGCTCGATCCCGAGGTCGGTGCCCAGCAACGTCTTAACGCCTGCGCGGACGATTGGGTGGTCGTCCGCGAGGACGACCCGGATACGGTCCATCGGTTGGCCCTTGCTCGGCGTCAGGCGGATCGGGGCGGGGACGGGATGCGCACGAACAGCGTCGTCCCGCTGGCCGGCGCCGTCTCCAGTGTGAGCGTTCCACGCAGGAGGGACAAGCGTTCCCGGATGCCCGATAGGCCGAGGTGGGGCCTGGCCGCCGCACCATCCTCTACCGGTCCGGGCCCTTTCTCCGCGTCGAAACCGATGCCGTCGTCCTCGACGATCATGCGCACCTCGTCCGGACGCCGCTCCACCGAGACGCTGACGGTGCGAGCCTGCGCGTGCTTGAGTATATTGGTGAGGGCTTCCTGCACGATCCGGTAGAGGGCCGTCTCGATATCCGCCGGCAGCCGGGAGGCCTCGCCCGGGAACTGGAGGTCGGACGGGATGCCATGGCGGAGGGACCATTCGCGCAGCAAGGTGGCGAGCGCCTCGCGCAGGCCCAGGTCGTCGAGCGCAGTCGGACGGAGCTGGACGGCGGCGCGATGGATGTCGCGCCCGATCTCGCCGGCAAGCGAGCGCAGCCACTGCACCTGATCGGTCGCCTCGCCTGATACGCCCTGTGCCTCCAGGAGACCTTGCAGGCCCTTCAGGCCGAACGAAAGGCCAGTGACCGTCTGGCCGACCTGATCGTGCAGCTCCCGGGCGATCCGTCGCTGCTCGTCCTCCTGTGCCTCGCCGAGACGGCGGAGCAGTTCGAGCCGTTCGGCCTCGATGCGCTTGCGCGGCTCGATATCCGCCACCACGCCGTAAATCAGGGCGGCAGGTGCGCCCTTGAACGTCTCCGGCACGCGGCCGATCATCCTGACCCAGCGCGGCTGCCCCCCCCGACCCCGGACCCGGAACTCCTCGTCGAGGGGCATGCCGTCGGCGATACAATGTCGAACCGCATCGACGAGTCTGTGGCGATCCTCCTCGTGGACCGCATCAAGCATCTTCCTGGCGTCGGCCTGGGTCTCTCGATCCAGCGACGCCTCGGCATCCCATCCCAGGAGCTCGGCGGCCCGCACGGAGCCGATGGCGCGTTCCTGGGCCGTATCCCAGCGCAATGTCCCGAGCTCCGCGGCCTCGACCGCCAACGCCCCCTGCTCCTCGCTCGACCGCAGGGCGAGCGAGAAGCGCGCCTGCTCGCCGCTTCGTCGCTGCGCCATGTCTCGGCTCACCAGGCCCACGAGCCCCAAGGCCAAGCCGAAGCTCAGCG
The DNA here is from genome assembly GCF_022179065.1 of Methylobacterium adhaesivum. Taxonomy (GTDB): domain Bacteria; phylum Pseudomonadota; class Alphaproteobacteria; order Rhizobiales; family Beijerinckiaceae; genus Methylobacterium; species Methylobacterium adhaesivum. Next base: position 513,740 of record NZ_BPQD01000001.1, on the reverse strand, counting down.
CGCTGCCGCCGGCCAGCACGTAATACGAACGTGCCACGGGCGCGTTCAGTGCCGCGACCGGCATTCCGAAATGCACCGACCATCCACCCGTACCCTCCAGGGTGCGGTAGACGACGTCGATGTCCGGCCCCTCCAACGAAGGTCCGCTGTAGAAGCCGCTTGGAGCGCGCATGATCGCGGCCCGCAGTGCCGGGTTCGCCGGATGTCCGAGTTCCTGGGCCTCGGCACGGGTGCGGGCGATGGTGTTCCCGTCCCCGTCGACGATGGTTCCGACCCAGCCCTCCGGTGCCCCGGCATCGCGCAGGATCGAGCTGACGGCGTTGGTGGCCAGTCCGACCGAAAGGACGAAGCGGAGCGCCCCGCTCCGGATGACCGGCACCCGGAGGGCGACGCGGCGCTGGCCCGAGATCGGTCCGACCGGCCCGATGCCGCCGACCACCGGGCGCTCCGAGCGGATGACGGCATCGAAGCTCTCGCGGTCGGCGGTCGGGCCGAGCTCCGCATCGAGCGAGCGCAGGAGGTTGACGATCTGGACCCCGGAAGGGTTCGAGAGCTCGACGGTTTCCCAAAGTGGGTGCGCCGCCTTGAGCCGCGTGGCCTCGGCGTAGAAGGCCGCGAGGTCCGGCCGGTCGAGGCTGGCGGATGCCGCCTGCGCACCGAGTACCTCCATCTGCGAGGCGATGTCCGATGAGACGCGTTCGGCCACCCGGGTGGCACTGGCTACGGCGGCGCTCCGCGTCTGGTCGCGTTGCTGCTGCGCCATGAGGGTGGCCATCCAGCCGCTCAGCAGCAGCAAGGGAATGGCGGCCGCGAAGGCGAGGGCGACGAAGGTCCGGACGCTGCCGCGGCTCCATTGGCCCGCCGGCACGGTTACTTCCTCGCCAACATCCAAGGAACCACGCTCCTCCACGGCCCCACTTGCGTCGGTCGAGCCGTGGAGGCCTTCGATCAGCCTGGTCATGGCATTCCGGCGTGACGGGTTCCTCACGGGAACTCGAAGGGCTCACACGATGAAGCCGGGCTGGTCGCCGCGGTTCCGTTCGCATCGTGAAGAAGGCGGAGACCCGATTCGATGACCTGAAGGGTCTGGCGGTCGCGATGCGTCTCGCGCACGGTTTCCTCCATTCGCTGCAAGCGCTCGATGAGGTCCGGCGGGGAGGCGCCATCGATGAGTTTCGCCTCCACGAGGACCGTCACTACCCGTTCCAGGCGGGCGAGGGTTCGGCCTTTCGGCGAATGCCGGGCTTTTCGCGACATCTTTTGAGCCTCCCTGTTTCATTCGTGTCCCGTCCCTGGGGCGGGCGATGAGGTCGGGTGGCACTGGTTTCCCCATGCCGAACGACCCGGCCGTGCTCGCACGGGTTTCAGGCGGACGTCTTCGGCACGGGCGCGCCTGACCCACCTACTCCGTTGTTCGGGGACGTGGTGCCCGCGAGCCTTCGTGCCGGATGTGGCACCCTCGCTCCGAAGGCCCAGGAGGAGGCCTCGTAGCCCTCCATCCAGGCCCGACGCTCGCGGGAGTCCTCGGGGAAGGGGCAGGCATCTCTCCGGTGGCCCTCCGCACGGGCGCGGGAACCTTGCCTGATGATGTCCATAAGCATGTGCGCCAACCTTCCAGTCAGCTTGGATGTCCTGCGTGGCCGCCCTGAGAAGCGCTGAACTCGGGTCGGGCGGCAAGCTGTTTCCCCGGGTGCGCGGGTCATCCCGACACATGTCGGGTTTATCCCGGCATCGTGCCTGCAAAACGGAATACGGTGCGGGAAACCGGCACGCTGTCAGGGAAGCCCGCAATCCTCCAGGGGCAATCCTTACGCACCCGGGCGTGGTCGCGAACGTTGTCCTCGTACAGCCCGATCGAGCCTCGATCCGGAACGCCCTGATCGGCGGGCGGCGGCATGCTTCGCAGGGCCCGCCGGCCGAGGGGCCCAGGAGGATACTCATGTTGTTCGATAGCTGGACGGGACTGGGGCGCGTGCTCCTCGTCGGTCCGTTGGCCTATGTCGCGCTCGTCGCGATCCTGCGGATATCCGGAAAGCGCACGCTGACGAAGCTCAATGCCTTCGACCTGGTGGTGACGGTCGCCCTTGGCTCGACCCTCGCGACGGTGCTGCTCAGCAAGTCGGTCGCGCTGGCCGAGGGCGTCCTGGCCATGGCGATCCTGGTCTTCTTCCAGTTCGCCATCACCTGGCTCGCGGTTCGAGTGAGCTGGGTCGACGGGCTGATCAAGAGTGAGCCGACCTTGCTCGTGCATAACGGCTTGTTCCTGGAGCATGCGTTGCGGACGCAGAGGGTGACGAAGGATGAGGTGCTCTCCGCGCTTCGGTCCTCCGGTGCGGGCGATCTTGCCGTCGTCGATGCCGTCGTCCTGGAGACGGATGGCTCCATGAGCGTGCTCAAGGGTCAATCAGGAACTCCCGAGACGACCACGCTGGCGAACGTACAGGGAGAGCTCTCGGCCTGATGCAGCGGAAGCGGGCGCCCCGTCCTCCCGTAAGTTGATAAGTGTACCATCTGGACACTCCTGCCAATTCCGAGACATGGACGGGCAGTTTGTGGCAGAGTCATTCGACCTCATGGAGAAAATCTAATGAATTTCATTGAAATCACAGTTTCGAGCAACAAAGTGCTTGTAAATATCTCTTCGATCAAAACGATTGTATCTGTCGGAGAGCAGAGCAATGTTTATTGCATCGGCGATGATAAAGATCTTTTTATGCAGGCTCAGGAGAGCCGTTCTGAGATCGAGGGTCTGATCCGCCAAGCTGGCGGCCAAGTTTGCCGCGATGGCGAGCCATCCAGTGGTTCATAATGTAAGCTTGGCCTATTAGGATCACCTCACCAATGGCGGTATACGCCGCAGAAGAATTCGGCGCGCTACAGTGTGCGCGTCCAAATAAATCGGCTGATCCAGCCTCGACGAAGGTATTCGTCGTAAGGGGCATGCCCCCATCTCTGGTGTCGAGAAGGGAGATGGTTCACGGGCACCGTCCCCCTTGCTTGACCGCAACCTCGTGAACAGACCTCATGGGCAGGACAGAAATCGCAATCATGCGTTGGCTGTAGACCGTGCTTCGGAATAGCGAGTCCAGCTTGTCCAATCCGGCGTCGGGCCGCTCGCGCCTGCACGACACTCTCCAGCCCGGCACTGCGCTGCTCGCGGCAGCCATTCTCCTTCCCGCGGTACTCTTCGCACTCGCATCCTGGCAGAGCTACGCAGACGCCCTGCATGATGCGGAAGTACGGGTCGAACGAACCGTCGGCATCCTGCACGAACATGCCGTCAAGGTTTTCGAGACGAACCGGCTCGTAATTGATCAGGTCGGAGAACGCCTGCGCGTTATCGATTGGATGAGCGAGGAGGATCGCGCCGCGCTCCATCAACTTCAGGTGCTCCTGCAGAACCAGCTCGACCAAGTCGCCACCATCACTATCGTCGATAGTCAGGGTCGCATGCGCTCAAGCGGGCGGACATACCCGGCCGATCCGAACGTTAGCTTCGCCGACCGCGACTGGTCTAAGGCCCTGGCGGAGGCCAACCAACCGCTTCTATACATTTCGCGCGCTCACACCGGGCCGCAATCCGGCAAGCAGGTGTTCAACGTGGCGGGCGGCATTCGGGATCGGCAGGGCGCGTTCCAAGGCGTAACGGCGGTCTCGGTCGACCGGAGCTACTTCGAGGATTTCTACCGAAGCGTCGACCCCGAGTACGACCACAACGTCATCCTGGTCCGCGAGGACGGCCAAATCCTGGCGCGCGAGCCATCGACCTTGGTGGCTGCGCTGACAACGTCCGGAGCCATGATGCAGCGTATCCGGTCCTCGCCAAGCGGGTGGTTCCGGCTCCTCTCACAGATCGATGGCGTCGAGCGAATTTTCAGCTATCGGAAGGTCGGCGGGTATCCGGTGTTCGTCGGGTTCGGCATCGGCGTGCCTTCCGCCCTGGCGCCGTGGCGGCGCAACCTCCTCGATTTCGGCATCGTGGCAATCCTGGCCTCCCTGGCTCTCCTGGCGGTCTCCAACCTGGCGATACGGCAGACGCGGCGCGAGCAACTGGCTCGCAAGCAGTGGCAGAACACTGCCGATGCCCTCCAGGAGGAGGCCCGCGAGCGTGAACGCATAGGCGAACAGCTACGCCAAGCGCAGAAAATGGAATCCGTCGGCCGTCTGACCGGCGGCATCGCCCATGACTTCAACAATCTCTTGTTTATCGTTGTGGGCAACCTCGACCTGCTGCGCCAGCGGTTGGCTGATGGCGACGAACGTCTCGTGCGCCTCCTGTCGAACGCCATCGACGGCGCAAACAACGCCGCCGCGCTCACGCATCGCCTGCTCGCCTTCTCGCGCCAGCAACCACTCGATCCGGCGCCGGTGGATGCCAACAAGCTCATGTCGGACATGTGCGACCTCGTACGCCGGACGATGAGCGAAAACATTGCTGTCGAGACTATCCTTGCGGACGGGTTGTGGCCCATCTTTGCCGACGCCAATCAGCTCGAAAGCATCATCCTCAATCTTGCAGTGAACGAGCGCGATGCGATGCCGGACGGTGGGAGGATCACCATGGAGACCGCGAATGCGCATCTTGAAGAGGCCTACGCAGCGCTGCATCCGGACGTGGGCGCCGGGGAATATGTGTTGATCGCTGTGTCGGACACCGGGATGGGCATGACGCCGGACATCAAGGAGAAGGTCTTCGAGCTCTTCTTCACGACCAAGCCCGTCGGCAAGGGCACCGAGCTTGGCCTGTCGCAGGTCCACGGCTTCGTCAAGCAATCGGGCGGGCACGTATCGATCCGCTCGGAGGTGGGGCAAGGCACCACCATAGCCCTGTTTTTACCTCGTCTGGACGAGGCCCGCGACGCGGCTCGGGCCTGCGCCCATTCCGTGGCCCAGGAGTGAAATCAGTACGTCCGTCGGTCGCGTGACCCTCGGGTAAGCGGCGGTCGAACCTATCCCAGGCCCCGAGAGCCTGCCACGCTCAGCGGCAGGCGCCTCGACCGAGGTCGATTGCCAAGGGCGGGTGCGAACCCCGCGTCAAGGGATCGGGTTACGGACGGTCGGTCGAGAAGGGTGACAAGCTTGCCATCAAGGACGGCATGATCGGCATTGCTGGGGAAACCACATGTACCACGAAGCCCTCGAAGGGCGATAAGGCCGAGTAGCCGTTCCTCCGGTCGGGTCGGACCAGTCCCTGACCCGTCCGGACCCTTCCTCGACATTCAGCAAGGCCGCAGTCGGTTCCTTCGACCTCGTTAGGGGGGAAAGGACCCGCGGGGAGGCGCCCGCAGCCCACCCGGGTTCGGGTTCAGCGGAGCGCCTGGGCAGCCATACGACGCACGGTCTCGCCATCCCCGACCGTGCCGCCGCGGCAGACCTCGACCTTAACGTCGATGACGAAGGCCAGGACAACCGCATCAGCGATGGCCTCCAAACGGATTTCCCCGCCCTCGACCGCCAAGCCGCTCTCGGCCTCGCTGAACGTCTGGTCGTCGGCCGTGACGCATCCGGTGAACACGAAGAAGTACGTTGCTCGGCCAGCCTCGGTCGGCAGGGACGTGGCTTGCCCGGCGGAAAGGCGGATATCGTGGCAATCAACGGCGTTGCGCACGTGGAAGGAGGCCTCACCCCCGCTCGGGCCGAAGACGTGTCGCCATTCGTTCGGACGGGCCTCTTGAAGCCGGCCATACTGGATGCCGGGATCGAGACCTTCTGCGTACGGCCTAACGAAGATCTGCAACATGCGAAGCCCCGGGTCGTCGTCACGCGTGCGCTCCTCGTGCTGGAAGCCCCGCCCCGCATTCATGACCATGAGATGGTCGGCGTCGACCGTGAGGTGGCCGCCCTTGGGATCATCGTGGCGCATCACGCCCGCCGGGACCCAGGAGACGATCTCGTCCACGACGTGCTCGTGAAGCTTGATGTGAGTCCCTGGGGCGAGGAAGGACTCCATGATCGTCGCAAGGGGGCCCAGGCCGTGGTCCTGGTTTCCGGGCGCGAGGTGACCAGGGAAATACGCCCGGGCCGAGAACCGGCCGCTGTCGATAGCATCAGCATTCGTTCGCATCGCCTTGCGGATCATGTGGGATCGACTTCCTGGCTCGCCGGACCGCCGTTTGGACGTGCCCGACAACGCGTCCGGCCGGTGCAGGTGCCATCACGCCCGCGGAAGAGGAGGAACACCCAAAGCCTGGGCTGATGCCTTTCGGGCCGTTCGTCGACCAGGGCCTTCGAGCTCGTCATAAGGCGATGGGGTTCGGCCTCCCCATCGGCGCGCTTATGCGGGTCTGCCGAGCATCGGGGCTGCCATCGTCTGGTTCCCGTTCGAGATGTCCTCCCGGGCGACGTAGAACTTCATCCCGTTCCGGCACGTCACCACGACGATCCACTTGTCGGGGGCGGCGCTGCGTTGCTCAGACAGCTCAGATGTCGAGATGCCGTTGCACGCCTTGAACCGGGCGACCTTGTGCGCAGCCTCCTTACGGAGACGATTGATCCCCGGAAGCGCCTCTGCGCCCCATTTCGCCGTGTTCCTTGGGTTCGATCTCGCCGTGTAGGGAACGTAGGTGCTCGGATCGACCTTTGCGTCGCCGGCCCATGCGCACGAGGCCCACAGGAACGCGGCTACCATGCTTATCGAACGCATCATTCAGGATTTCCTGGCCGTTAGGACGGGAAACCGGCACCGGGCCGGCCCCTGACAATTGCTTGAGATAGGCAAGCGGCTTTTCCCGAGGATACCGTCCGAAATGAGAAGCCGTTCCCGTACCCAGTGAGAACGGTCCCCTCTTAGACCAATGCCGTCCGGCCGGAGGAAAGCGAGTAGCACGAGGCGGGGATGATGCTCGCGGCGGTCAGTCCGGCACACTCTCGAAACGCCATTGGGCAAAACCTTGCCGCATCCTGATGTGTATCCGTCGATGATGCCATGCCGCCGCGGTCGCCATGATGGTGTCAGGTCGCGGCAATCCGATGCCGCCCAGGATCGCGACCCAGGCTCAGCCTTCAATGACTTGGGCCGGGGGTGGGGGATTTCAAATGTGAAGAGGCCGCCTCGCTTCCAAGGCGGCCTCAGTAAACGCGCCAAACCAATGACGCTCTAGGTTGACAGCGCACTGAACTTTGGAGAGCCAGATCGGAAATTTTGGTCGCCTATGGATCAACGGACATATCAGATCAACCGTGGCCCATAAGCGGAATGATGTTGGCGATGTTTATAGCTGTGTTTGCGGTAAATTTTGGAGCGCCTCTCTTTGCCTAGCCAATGCCGGCAGCTTCGTAGCATTCGCGGCCTTGCCGATGAGAACAGCTGAGCCTGTCGTCTGGCACCCGTCGCCCGGACCTATGTCTGCTCGCGGACCACACGTCACCGAAAGCAGCCAGACTGCTCTCCACCCGACCCGGTCATCGATCTCCACCTCAACAGCCTGGAAACAGACCCTTCCAGGGTCACCGAGGGCTCGCAAGCAGCCCCTCCGTTTAGAGACGACGGCCCGAGGCTCGATATCCCCCGAACGGCGCCGGGGTCGCGGCGATCGGCACGCGGAGTTCGGCATCGCCCCGGCGGGGCGGTCCGAACGCGTCCGTCCTTCCGCGAAGCGGGAAACGGTGACACGTGGCCCCATCCCCCGCCCGGTGTCCCTCGGACGACAGTCGGCCCTATCCGAGGAACCGCCGCACGAGGAGGCGGGCGAGGTCGCCGGGCGGCTCCGGCGTCAGCACGGCGAGCTTGCGCGACGTGGAGAGGGAGGCGAGGCCGTGCAGGCCCGCCCACAGGGTCGCCACCGCCTGCCGGCGTTCGTCGGCATCGGCGATGAGGGGCGTGAGCGCCCCGTCGACGATGGCGATGGTGCGCGCGAGGGCCTCGCCGTACCATTCGGGAAACGCCGCCTCCGGCGCCAGAGCGTGCTCGAACACGAGGCTCCAGACCTGCGGATCCGCCTCCACGAAGGCGAGGTAGGCGGAGGCCAGGGCCTCGGCGTTGGCCCGGGGCGACGCCTCCGGCGACACCGCCGCCGACAGGGCGTCATGCAGGCGCTCCAGGGTCCGGGCGTTGACCCGCATCATCACCGTATCGAGGTCGCCGACGGCGTTGTAGATCGAGTTCGGCGCGTAGCCGATCACCGCCGCGAGGCGCCGCATACCCAGCCCGCGCGCGCCCTCCCGGCGGACCAACCCCTCGGCGGCCCTGGTGACGAGGTCCTGAAACTCCTCACGGCTGTGATCGCCGCGCGGCCCCGTTCCGCGCCGTACCGGCTTGACCAACTTCAATCCTCCGCGCGCTGGATTTCACGTCCGACACGTGGGCCCGGCGCCGAAACCTTGTCAAACCGCGGGGCCGGGGATGAGACCAGGGCAACTGCATCGGGCGTCATACGATGCCCACTCGATCACTTCGGATCGAGCGGGCGCCACGGGCTCCCTCTCCCGGAAGAAGAGGGGCGCAGCGTTTCACCGTGTTACCGAGCGGATCGGCCAACACCGTATTAGGTCGGCGTCAGCCGGCGCCCTCGCCCGCGGTGTGGGCCCGCACGGCGTCAACCGCCCAGCCCCCGGAGACGCTTGTCCCGATCGCTATTTTGAACGACGTTCAATGCGACGGGAACGAGGCGCCCCGAGGCCATGGCCGGCTCCGAATTTGACGCTTCGCCCACCGCCGGGCAGTCATGGTGCCGCCGAGGAGACCTGTGATGTTTCGTGACTTGATGACCGCGCGCCGGTTCGCGCCCCTGTTCTGGTGCCAGTTCTTCTCCGCCTTCAACGACAATTTCCTCAAGAACGCCCTGGTTTTCCTGATCCTCTTCAAGGTCGGCGGCGAGGGGGAAGGCTCCGGGATGCTCGTGACCCTGGCGGGCGCGGTGTTCATCGGGCCGTTCTTCCTCCTGTCGGGGCTCGGCGGCGAGATGGCCGACCGCTACGACAAGGCGCTCGTGGCCAAGCGGCTGAAATTCGCCGAGATCTTCGGGGCCGCCGCCGCCGCCCTCGGCTTCTGGCTGCATTCCGTGCCGGTGCTGTTCGTGGCGCTCGGCCTGTTCGGCACCATCGCGGCCCTGTTCGGCCCCATCAAGTACGGCATCCTGCCCGACCATCTGCGCCGCGAAGAGCTCACCGCCGGCAACGCGCTCGTCGAGGCCGCGACCTTCCTCGCCATCCTGCTCGGCACCATCGTGGCGGGCCTCGCCTCCGCCATGGGGGGCGACGCCCTGGCGTTCAGCGCCCTCATCATGGTGTTCGCGGTCCTGTGCTGGCTCTCGGCCCGGGCCATTCCGGCGACGGGCGAGGCCGCTCCGGGCCTGCGCGTCGACCCCAACGTCCTGCGCTCCACGGGCAGCCTCATCCGCGAGCTGTGGCGCGACACCCGGCTGTGGCGCGGGGCGATCATCGTCAGCTGGTTCTGGCTCGTCGGCGCCGTGGTCCTCGCCCTGCTGCCGGTGCTGGTCCGCACGAGCCTCAACGGCTCGGAGACCGTGGTGACCCTGCTGCTCGCGGTGTTCTCGGTGGGCATCGCGGTCGGCTCGGGCCTCGCCTCGTGGCTTGCGAGCGGCCGCATCGTGCTCCTCCCCACCCCCATCGGCGCGCTGCTCATGGGCGTGTTCGCCCTCGATCTCGCCTGGACCGTGGCGCATCTGCCCCCGGTGTCCGGCGAGATGCTGGGCGCCGGCGCGTTCCTCGCCACGGGCACGGGCCTGCGCATCGCGGCGGCCTTCGCGGGCCTCGCGGTGGCGGGCGGCCTCTACATCGTGCCGTCCTTCGCCGCCGTGCAGGCCTGGACCGACAAGGACCGGCGCGCCCGGGTCATCGGCGCCGTCAACGTCATCACCGCCGCCTTCATGGTGGCGGGGGCGCTGGGCCTCGCCGCCCTGCAGGCGGCCGGCTGGTCCATGACCGCGCTCCTCGCCCTCATCGGCGGCCTCAACCTCGTGGCCGGCGTGGTGATCCTCGCGGTGCTCCCCACGAGCCCGTTCCGCGATTTCCTCTCCATCGTGTTCCGGGCGTTCTACCGCCTGGAGGTGCGCGGCCTCGACAACGTCGACAAGGCCGGCCCCAACGCCATCATCGCGTTGAACCACGTCTCGTTCCTCGACGCGCCGCTGGCCCTCTCGCTCCTCGACCGCGAGCCGGTCTTCGCCATCGACCACGGCATCGCGCAGCGCTGGTGGGTGCGGCCGTTCCTCGCCATGACCAAGGCGATGCCGCTGGACCCGACCCGGCCGCTGGCCACCCGCACCCTCATCAAGGCCGTGCGCGACGGCGAGACCCTCATCATCTTCCCCGAGGGGCGCCTCACCGTCACGGGCAGCCTGATGAAGGTCTATGACGGCGCCGGCCTCATCGCCGACAAGTCCGACGCCATGGTGGTGCCGGTGAAGATCGACGGCCTGGAGAAGACCGCCTTCTCGCGCCTCTCGAAGGCCCAGGTGAAGCGGCGCTGGTGGCCCAAGGTCGTGGTGACGATCCTGCCGCCCGTGAAGCTCGCCATCGATCCGGCGCTTAAGGGCAAGCAGCGCCGCCGCGCGGCCGGCTCCGCCCTCTACGACGTGATGTCCGACCTCGTGTTCGAGACCGCCGCCATCGACCGCAGCGTCATGGCCGCGCTCATCGAGGCGGGGACCGACCATGGCTGGCGCCGCACCGCCCTCGAGGACCCGGTGACGGGACGCCTGAGCTACGCCCGCCTCGTGATGGGCGCCAACATCCTCGGCCGCAAGCTCATGCCGCTCGCCCCCGAGGGCAAGGCCATCGGGTTGATGCTGCCCAACGCCAACGGCGCGGCGGTGACGTTCTTCGCGCTGGCCAGCGCGGGACGGGTGCCCGCGATGATCAACTTCTCCGCCGGCCCCGCCAACGTGCTCTCGGCCTGCCGGGCGGCGCAAGTCGACACCGTCCTCACCTCCCGCGCCTTCATCGAGAAGGGCCGCCTCGGGCCGCTCATCGAGGCGATCCAGGGCAGCGTGACACTCGTCTACCTCGAGGACGTGCGCGCCGGCATCACCACGGGCGACAAGATCCGGGGGTTCCTCAGGCCCCGCAAACCCCTGGTGGCCAGACGCGGCAGCGATCCGGCCGCGATCCTGTTCACGTCGGGCTCCGAGGGCACCCCGAAGGGCGTGGTGCTGGCCCATCGCTCGATGCTCGCCAACACCGCCCAGGTCGCCGCCCGCATCGATTTCGGGCCGAGCGACAAGGTGTTCAACGTCCTGCCGGTGTTCCACGCCTTCGGGCTGACGGCGGGCCTCGTCCTGCCCCTCGTCTCCGGGGTCCCGGTCTACCTCTACCCCTCGCCCCTGCATTACCGGATCGTGCCCGAGCTCGTGTACGGCACCAACGCCACGGTCCTGTTCGGCACCGACACGTTCCTGGCCGGCTACGCCCGGATGGCCCACGCCTACGACCTGCGGAGCCTGCGCTACATCGTGGCCGGCGCCGAGCCGGTGAAGCTCGCCACCCGCAAGACCTACGCGGAAAAGTTCGGCCTGCGCATTCTGGAAGGCTACGGCGTCACCGAATGCGGGCCGGTGGTGGCCCTCAACACGCCGATGTTCAACCGCTTCGGCACCGTCGGCCGGTTCCTGCCCGGCATCGCGTATCGCCTCGAGCCGGTCCCCGGCATCGATGAGGGCGGGCGGCTGCACGTGAAGGGGCCGAACCTGATGCTCGGCTACCTCAAGGCGGAAGACCCTGGAAAACTCCAGCCCCCTGAAAACGGCTGGCACGACACCGGTGATATCGTCGCCCTCGACGCGGAGGGGTTCATCACCATCAAGGGCCGGGCCAAGCGCTTCGCCAAGATCGGCGGCGAGATGGTGTCGCTCGCCGCCGTCGAGGCGCTGGCCGCCGACCTCTGGCCCGACGCCCCGAGTGCGGTGGCCGCCGTGCCGGACGCGCGCAAGGGCGAGCGCCTGATCCTGTTCACGGAGCGGGCCGACGCGACCCGGGCCGCCTACCTCGCCTTCGCCAAGGGCCGGGGCGCCACGGAGCTGGCGATGCCCGCCGAGGTGGTGGTGGGCAAGGTGCCGATGCTCGGCACCGGCAAGGTCGACATGGTCGGCGTCGCCGCGATGGCCCGCGCGCGGGCGGGCGGCGACGCCACGGCGGCGGCGTGAGGGGGGCGGGTCTGGGCGCTCAGGCCCGCTCCGCCAGGATCGCCTCCGCCAGCCCGTCCACCTGGGCCTCGCTGTGGGCGGCCGAGAACGCCACCCGCAGGCGGGCGGTGCCGGCCGGCACGGTCGGCGGGCGGATGGCGACGACGAGGTAGCCCCGCGCCTCCAGGGCCGCCGAGAGGGCGAGCGCCGCCGGAGCCTCCCCGATGAGGATCGGCACGATGGGGCTCTCGGCCTCCGGTAAGCCCAGCCGGGCAGTGAAGCGGCGGGCGAGCCTGAGCGGCCGGGCGGCGCGCTCGGGCTCGGCCTCCACGATCTCCAGGGCCGCGAGCGCCGCGGCGGCGGAGGCCGGCGGCAACCCGGTGGTGTAGACGAAGCTGCGCGCCCGGCTGGTGAGGAGATCAACCACGGGCCGCGCGGCGCAGATATAGCCGCCATAGGAGCCGAGCGTCTTCGACAGGGTGCCCATTTCGAGGGGGGCGCGCGCCCCCGGCTCCACCACCCCGAGGCCGTGGGCGTCGTCGACGAGGGTCCAGGCGTCGAACGCCTCCGCCAGCGCCAGGAGGTCGGGCAGCGGCGCCCGGTCGCCATCCATGCTGAACACCCGCTCGGTGAGGATCAGCACCCGCCCGTGGCGGGCGCGGCGCACCCCGAGCAGCCCGCGCAGGTGGTCGAGGTCGTTGTGGCGGAACCGCAGCATCGTCGCGCCCGAGAGCTGCGCCCCGGCGAACAGGCAGGAATGCCCGAGCGCATCGACGAGGACGAGGTCGCTCGGCCCGACCAGGGCCGTGACCAGCCCAAGATTGGCCAGATACCCGCTGCCGAACACCAGGGCCGCGTCCTTGCCCTTGTGGGCGGCGAGGCGTTCCTCCAAGGCGACGAGCGGCGGATGGTTGCCGGTGACGAGGCGCGACGCCCCCGCCCCGGCCCCGTAACGCGCCAGCGCCGCCTGCCCCGCCGCGATCACCCGGGGGTCGAGGCTCAGCCCGAGATAGTCGTTGCACGAGAACGACACGAGGGCTTTGCCCCCCCGAACCGCCCCGGCCCCCGCCCCCCGCGCCGTCGCGACGAGGTTTCGCCGCAGGGCCTTGGCGTCGAGGTCCGCGAGGGTTTTTTCGGCGAAGGCGTCGAGGCTGGACATGGGGGGATGGGGGTGGTGGGGGGTTGGATTGTCAAGCGTGAGGTTTGCTAGGATCACAGGCCGAGGTTCGCCGCAGGCTACGTTAGAATATCTATGCGTTTGCATTAGATCCTTTAAAGTATCATTTGCAAGCCGTTAGGGCCTCTAGGTAGGGCAGCATTCAGATTACTAATAAGGCGGCGGCCAACGACCGTATTGAATAGTCTTTTGTCTTTACGCCGCTGAACAACAATTCATAGAAGCGGGCATCATCCCGGGTCCAACCCAAAACTTTCTGAGACTTTGCCGTACGCAACAATAGACTACAGAACACAACCGTTCTCGCGAAAATTAAAATCATTAGCGCCAGCCTATATACTCTGACAAAGACATCGAAATATATCGCCCCTGATTGCAAAAATGACCAACTATGAATCGTATTATTCAAGTAATAGTCCTTCTTTGAGCGGCAAACACCCAAGCTAAATGTCCAAAAAATTCCCTGAAATCATTGTGCCATTCTTTTGTATTAAGGGACTGGGCGAGTTTTGCTTGGAGCCTGTTATCGATTGAGATTCGGGGTATTAGTGCATCTCCAAAGCCAGCAATGGCCGGAGCTGTCTCGCCGAAGGCTTCGTTAAGTTTATCATCATGCCAATTTACGGCATCGATTGAAATATCTTTCTTTATGGAGTCATTATAACCTTTCTTCACATCAAACCACCGCCAGTAAATTTCCTGATCCGGAACCTTGTTGAGCTTTTCGCGCTCCGCAATGATTTCAAGAGATTTGATCGCAGCAGCTGAGTCATATCTTGCCATGTCCGAGACCACCGAGAATGGAAGAAGATTTTCGAGCTCGTGACATGGGGCCACAAAAACAAATCCGAACGGCCAACCTGAGCTTGAGCAAGCGTCTCGTACTGCGACGACTTTTTTATCATCCTCTTGATCAGGAAATTTCTTATCCGAGTCCATTAGAACGCAGACGATACTTTTTTTCTCTATCTCGTAATTAAGTACCCTTATAACATCCCCACCACCTCCATGTAGGCGTTGCACCATAACAGCAGGGAATTGACGCAGACCACGGACGTTAGAAATTATAAATTCAGCGAACCATCCGTCATTATCAATATTTTCCAAAATCAACTTTGGAGCTTCCAGCAAGCCACTCCTGAATAAAAATTTAATAGAAGCTTGTATTTTAGCCCCCTGTTGTATCTCAAAGTCATGCTTAAATGAAGCGACTTCGATATAAACACTTGAATTTAAGCGCAAATTTCCTGTCTGAGTGTACTCGCGATGGAACATCCCTAGTTGAGTAGAGACAAACGAGCTATTAGCCCGCTCACCTAACAACCACTGGGTGGTCCTTCTGGATATGCTAACAAGATGGTAGCCGAGTCTTCGAACTCTGATAAGCTCCAGTATCAAAGCATCGATATCATCTGGATCTGAAGCAATAAGCTCATCCGCGGAATGGTCCCAGTGCACAAGCATATCAGCGCGACTCAGGCTCAAAAAATCCGTAGGGCCAGTCGACTATGACACCTTTTTCATCGTACTCGACCGATCTGACTACAGTAATATCTTCATTCTGAAGCGACTGCTCAAACAACAAAATCTGCACTTCGTTTCTACTAATTCTTTTTCTTCCTATAAGCTCTCCCAGACGATTTATAAGAGTTTCACTGTGAGTTTCTACAATGAAACTCACTCTTGATCTCATATGCTCATCGTCTGCAGAGACTAAAGCTTCTCCTACTAATGCATCGGCCAAAAGGGCTTGATGTGCAGGATGTAGATGTAATTCGGGCTGCTCAACAGCAAGAAGCGTGAAATCAGACTGATCATCTTGCCCGCGCGGCCTAGCACGTGCCCACCAGATCTGCCCTAGAACCGGCAAAATCTGCGATACTCCATAACCAACATCAGTCACATTTGGAGAGCTGTCATGCTCAACAAGTTTGATACTAATATGACCGGCCTCTTCGATTACCGTAATTCCATATCCAAAAAGATCTTTAATCCAATTTGAGAGGCTGTTCATCTGTTGATATGACAGTGAATTCAAAAACATAGGAAAATTTTTACCATCAGGATCGATTTCTGAAACGGAAAGATCTTGATATCGGTAATATCGCTCGCTTCTGGCTCGGGCAGGTCCAATATATAGAGTACTCCCAAACATTTTTTTCAGCTTAGACGAAATAGAATCAACGACGTTCGGAACACTCGATCCTAGTATTAAGTCGGATAATTGTTTTTTTGTTACGCTTTCAGGATCAGCCGCCATTTCTCGAATGAACGTCCGAAATTTACTGTTTTGGCTGTTTGAAAGTCTTCTTAAATAATCATTTGTTAGGAACGGCTGAAGAAACAGACTTCTAACAAACTCTTTGAGGGTTTTCTCAGAAATCCTTTTATCCGTGCTGGCGCGAATAATACGTAGCGCTTCTTTTTCAAAGGGTGAATCCTCTGTAGGAGGATAAAATACGACTCCGGACTGACGCTTCACTCCAACTGCTTTGGCATGAGATATAATCGCAGGGAACAAAGTTCCGGTACTGACGGTATACCGAAAAATATCGAGGTTGAGAGTCGAAGCAGTATCATTTACATTAAAGCTCGTAAGAACCCCGTCTTCATCAAAGCTTAGTGCAATATTAGTCTTTTCATTACTAAGTTCTATTTCGATATTTGATATTCTAGTCCTTCGCTCCACAGGAGCAATCGAGATTTTGCATCTTACATTCTCATAAGAGTTTACAATAGGGGGCGAATACCTATAATAAAATATGTTTCCTCCCGTAACAACCTGCACGTCATCGAGAACGAAAGTAAACGACATTTCTCTGTCGACCATTCCCGACGTGACTGAGATGTCGTATGAGCCGAAATCTACTAGATCTCCAAACCATAGTATTGGAGAGCTAGTTTTCGTATTTATTGACTGCCTAAATAGAGGTATTGTTCGCAAAAAAGTGCTTTTGCCGCTGCTGTTTCGCCCAATCAAGAGAGTAATAGGCCTTATTTCAACAGGCTCGACCGTTTCCAATCTTCGGAGATTTGTAAATCCATATTTTAGCATTGGGTTTACGGCTCCGCATGAAACTTCTGCGCTATCTCAAGATGCCGAGTTATATCGAGAAAACCAGTTCTTAACCAGCGCGGTTATGCCACATTTTTGCTTGCTCCATACAGCGTCCCGTTTTTCTCCCTTCCCCAATGCCTGCTATCGATCTGAGGCGAAGTTGCCGGAGGATTAACGAATTGGGGCAGGCCAGCAACCCGAGCTGTCTAGTTAACTCGGGAGCAGCATATTCACTTTTAATTATACGGCCAGATTTCGTTCATAGCCCAAGCCGAACGTTCATACCTCTTCCACTGAACAGCCGCTCCTTACATATTATACAAGTAAGCGTCTAACGTTGTCAGCAAACTGGCGCGACCACGGATTACTACTTCAAGGCTTGGTTTCCCAAACTCGGGACGCGAATCGTCCCCACCTTGACCCCACCGCCCCCTCCTTCCATCCCACCCCCATGACCAACCCCGAAAAAAACCACCTCTGGCGGCCCTACACGCAGATGAAGACCGCCGCCGCGCCCCTCGAGGCGGTGCGGACGGACGGGGCGCGCATCGTGCTGGCGGATGGGCGCGAGCTCGTCGACGGCATCGCCTCGTGGTGGACGGCGGCGCATGGCTACAACCATCCCCACATCCGGGCCGCCGTCGCGGCCCAGCTCGCGGCGATGCCGCACGTGATGTTCGGCGGCCTCACCCACGCGCCGGCGGAGCGGCTGGCCGCCCGCCTCGCCGCCCTGTTGCCGGGCGACCTCGACCACGTGTTCTTTTCGGATTCGGGGTCGGTGGCCGTCGAGGTCGCGTTGAAGATGGCCCTTCAACTCTGGCTCAACCGGGGGGTTTCGGGGCGCACCCGCTTCCTCGCCTTTCGCGGCGGCTACCACGGCGACACCCTCGGGGCGATGTCGGTCTGCGATCCGGAAGAGGGCATGCACCGGCGCTTCGGCGCCGCCCTGCCGACCCAGGTTTTTTGCGACTTGCCCACCAGCGCCGAACGGGTCGCGGCCCTCGAGGCCTGCCTCGCCCACCACGAAAACACCCTGGCGGCGGTGATCGTCGAGCCCCTGGTCCAGGGGGCCGGCGGCATGCGGATGCACCCCCCCGAGGTTCTGGCCGAGGTGGCGCGCCTCGCGCAAAGCTACGGCCTGCCCCTCATCGCCGACGAGATCTTTACCGGGTTCGGCCGCACCGGCACCCTGTTCGCCTGCGAGCAGGCGGGCATCGTCCCCGACATCCTGTGCCTGTCGAAGGCGCTGACCGGCGGCACCATGGCGCTCGCCGCCACGGTGGCGACGGGCGCGGTGTTCGAGACCTTCCTCTCCGACGACCCCGCCGCCGCCCTCATGCACGGCCCGACCTTCATGGCCAATCCGCTGGCCTGCGCGGCGGCGAACGCCAGCCTCGACCTGTTCGAATCCGAGCCCCGCCTCGCGCAGGCCCGGGCCATCGGCGCCCGCCTCGCCGCCGGCCTCGCGCCGTTGCGGGGTCGGCCCGGCATCGCCGACGTCCGGGTGCTCGGCGCCATCGGGGCGGTGCAGTGGAGCACCGTGCCGGATCTGGCGGAGGTCAAGCGCCGCTTCCTCGAACGCGGCGTCTGGGTCCGGCCGTTCGGCGACATCGTCTACCTCACGCCGGCGCTCACCATCGCCGAACCCGACCTCGACCGCCTCGTCGACGCCGTCGTAACGGTGGTGGGGGACGTGACGCGGCCCTGAGGGCTGCAACCCGCGGCGCGTTCCCTCGTTGGGACAGGGTGACAAGCGGCGCGCGGCCCCGTGGGCCGTCCCACGCCGCATCCCATGAGACGGCCGGGGAGAGTGCATCGTGGTGGATGAGACGACGGGCGCAAACGACGATCGGCCGGTGATCCTCCTCGTGGAGGACGAGGCCCTGACCATCATGGACCTCGGAGACGTGCTCGAAGACGGCGGTTACGAGACTGTGCAATGCGCCTCCGCCGAGCGGGCGCTCGGCATCCTGGCGGCGCGGCCCGACATCTGCGGGCTCATCACGGATGTCGAATTGTCGGGCAAAACCAATGGGTTCGACCTCGCCAACGCGGCCTCGGCGGCGCGGCCGCACCTGCCCATCGTCATCGTCTCCGGGCGGGCCGCCCCCGATCCGGACCGGATGCCGCCCGGCGCCCGCTTCATCGCCCGCCCCTGCACGGGCGAGGATATTCTCAGTCAACTCAAGGGCTTACTGCCCTGCTGAGACCTGGCCCCGCCACCACGCCAGGGTGTCGTCGAGCCCCGCATCAAGCGTGAAGCGCGGCCGAAATCCCACCTCCTCCCGCAGACGGGTCGTCGCCGCTTCGATCACCGCCGGCTCGGACGGGCTCAGGGGCCGCGCTCCGTAATGCAGCAGGTCGGGCCGCCCGGTGCGGGCGGCGAGCCCGTCCAAGAGGGTGCGCACCGGAACCGCCATTCCGGAGCCGATGTTGACGGCGCCCGTCACCGGACTGTCGAGGAGGGCGGCCAAAGCGCTTGCAACATCAACGACATGTAGGAAATCGCGGGCCTGATGGCCGGGGGAGGTCGGGAACGCGGCACCCGTGAGGAGCGCGTGCGCCGCATCGCTGACGAGGCGCCCGCGTCGCTCACCGGGGCCATAGAGATAGAACAACCGCCCCCACGCGAAGGACAGGCCGACACTGTCGGCATAGGCGGCAAGAATACGGCGGGTGCCGTCCTTGGCCGCGCCGTATAGGGTCGCCGGCCGGCAAGGTGTCGTCGCCTCGTCGAAGCGGTCCGCCCCCCACGTATACTCGGCGCAGGTTCCCGACACCACGAACCGGCGCCCGCCGACTTCGTAAAAGCTTCGGGCGAGGTCGAGACTCGCCGCGACCCAGGCGAGGTTGCTCGCCGAGGTCCAGTATTTGCCTGGTTCGGCATCCCAGGCGAGATGCAGGAGGTGGCTCGGCGCCACCCTGGCGACGAGGGCCCGGCGCTGAGCTTCGTCGAGGAGGTCGACGGGGTAATTCGTAAACCCCGGCAGGGGGTTACGCGCCACGGCGTGGACCTCGTAGCCCCGCGCCGCAAGGGCCGCCAGGGCGTGGCGCCCGACAAACCCGGAGGCGCCGGTGACGAGAACCCTCACGCCGTCCAATCCGGATAGGCGAGGTCGCGATCGGCGATCACGGTGACGGGCTCGGGCCAGGCCACGTCGAGGGCCGGATCGTTCCAGCGCAGCCCCCGGGCGGAGCCGGGCACGTAGGTGCGGTCGATCATGTAGAGCACCTCGGCCGCGTCGGTGAGCGCCTGGAAACCGTGGGCGAAGCCCGCCGGGATGTAGAGGGCGCAGCGGTTGTCCTGCGTCAGCGTCGCGGCGAAGCTCTTGAGATAACTTGGCGAATCCGGACGCAGATCGACCAGGACATCGTGGATCGCGCCCCCCGTGCAGCGCACGAGCTTGGTCTCCGCGTGGGGCTCGACCGAATAGTGCATCCCCCGCACGGTGCCGCGCCGGGCGTTGAACGACACGCTCGACTGGGCGAACTGCCCCACGAGACCATGGGCGGCGAATTCGTCGGTGCAGGCGGTGCGGGCGAAGAAGCCCCGCTCGTCGGACAGGGGCTCGGGCCACACCCGGTAAGCGCCGGCGAGCGGGGTTTCCTCGAAGCGCATGGGCGTCAGAACACGGTGAGGCGCGGAATCGCGGTGACGAAGCGCCCGCCCCACGCCCGGATGGCGGCCATCTCCCCCGCGATCTCGTTCTTGAGGTTCCAGGGCAGGATCAGAACGTAGTCGGGCCGGAGATCGAGGAGCGCTTGCGGCGAGACCACGGGAATCCGGCTGCCGGGCAGGAGGGTTCCCTGCTTGTGCGGCGAGCGGTCGGCCACCGCCGCCACAAGTTCGGGGCCGATGCCGCAATAGTTGAGGAAGGTGTTGCCCTTGGCCGCCGCACCATAGGCGCAGACCCGGGCGCCCTTCAGGCGCAGCTCCGCCAGGAAGGTGAGGGCCGCGCATTTGATCGCCACCACATCCTCGGCGAAGGCGGCGTAGCCGTCCGCCTCGAACAGGCCCCCGGCGCGCTCGGCCTCGCGGACGCGGTCCACCGCCGAACCGGTCGGGTGGGCGGCGCCGGCATGGCAGAAGAACACCCGCAGGGAGCCGCCATGGGTCGGCAGTTCCTCGACGTCGAACACCCGCAGGCCGTGTTGTTCGAGGATGCCGGACACCACGCCGAGGGACAGATACGAAAAGTGCTCGTGGTAGATGGTGTCGAACTGACGCTCCTCGATCATCCGCAGGAGGTGCGGGAACTCGAAGGTGCCGGCCCCCTCGGGCTTCAGGAGGATGCGAAATCCTTCGACGAAATCATGGATGTCGGGCACGTGGGCGAGAACGTTGTTGGCCGCCGTGAGGTCGGCGGCGTGGCCCTCGGCCACGAGACGGCGGGCGGTCTCAGCGCCGAAGAACGCGACCTCCGTCGGCACGCCGCGCGACACCGCGACCTTGGCCACGTTGGCCGCCGGCTCGACGCCCAGCGCCGGGATGCCGCGCGCGACGGCGTATTGCAGGAGGTAGCCGTCGTTGCTCGCCACCTCCACGACCTTGCTCGCGGGCCCGAGGCCGAAGCGCGCCTGCATGGCGGCGACGTAGGCCTCGGCATGCGCGAGCCAGCCGGCGGAGAAGCCGGAGAAATAGGCGTAATCGGAAAAGATCGCCTCGGGCGTCTCGAAGGCTTCCAGCTGCACGAGGTGGCAGGCGTCGCAGACGAAAGCGTGGAGGGGATGGAACATCTCGCCCCGCCCGGCCCGGTCGGCCGGCACGTAGGCGTTGGCGAGGGGCGACAGGCCGAGATCGGCCACGGTGCGGGAGAGCGGCGCGCCGCAGGCACGGCAGGCGGGTCGGGTCACGGTGCTCACGCTCCCAGGGTTTCGTAGGCGCCGATCTGCGCCAGGGTCAGGTCGAGGGCGGAGGCGCCCTGGGCGTAGGCGCGGTGCCAAGCCGTGGTCCAGGCGAGGGCCGCATCGAGACGCAGGCGCCGGTCCCAGCCGAGGAACGCCCGGGCCTTGGAGGCATCGACCTTGAGGAACGTCGCCTCGTGCGGATGGGTTTTTTCCGACAGGTGCCAGGCGGCGCCGTCGCCCCATTCCCGCGCCAGGGTCTCGACGATGGCGCCGACGGGCCGGCAATCCTCGTCGGCGGGGCCGAAATTCCAGGCTTCGGCGACGGCGGCCCCGTCGTCGTCGCAGAGCGCCTCGGCCAAGCGCAGATAGCCGCTCAAGGGTTCGAGGACGTGCTGCCATGGCCGGGTGGCATGGGGTGCGCGGATCTCGACGGAACGCCCGCCGAGAAACGCCTGAACGATGTCGGGGATGAGCCGGTCCTCGGACCAGTCGCCGCCGCCGATGACGTTGCCGGCCCGGGCCGTGGCCACGCGGCAATCGCGCTCGGCGAGGAACGAGGCGCGGTACGCGCTCGTGACGAGTTCGGCGCAGGCCTTGGAGCTGCTGTAGGGATCGTGTCCGCCGAGGGCCTCGGTCTCGCGGTAGCCGTAGGGCCATTCGCGGTTGGCGTAGGCCTTGTCGCTCGTCACCACCACGACGGCGCGTACGGAGGGGGTGGCACGCACGGCCTCGAGGACGTGGGCGGTGCCCATGACGTTGGTGGCGTAGGTGCCGAGGGGATCGCGGTAGGAGGGGCGCACCAGGGCCTGGGCCGCCATGTGAATGACGATCTCAGGGGCCGTCGCGCCGAAGCAACCGCGCACGGTTTCCAGGGTGCGGATGTCGCCGATGTGCGAATCCATCTGCCCGGAGAGCCCGGCGCCGTCGAACAGGTTCGGATTCGTCTCGGGCGACAGGGCGAGACCGCTCACCCGCGCGCCGAGGCGCCCCAGCCACAAGCTCAGCCATGCCCCCTTGAAGCCCGTATGCCCGGTGACGAGCACCGACCGCCCGGCCCAGAAGGCGGGGTCCGGGTTGCGGGCGCCCGCGCGCAGCGCCGTCGTCGGGGAAATGGGATTCTGCAAGCCGTGGTGTCTCCGGATCGCGCTTCCCTACACCGGGACGGCGCCGGTGTCAGTTCGCGACTACCAGCACTTCCACGGCGCCTGTCCGCCGGCCCAGAGGGCTTCAAGGTGGTTCTTGTCGCGCAGGGTATCCATGGCCTGCCAGAAACCCGTGTGAAGATAGGCCGAGAGCTGGCCTTCATGCGCCAGGCGCTCCAGGGGCTCGGCCTCCCATACGGTGGCGTCGCCGGCGATACGGTCGAGGACACGCGGCGACAGCACGAAGAAGCCGCCGTTGATGGTCGCCCCATCGCCCGCCGGCTTTTCGCGGAAGCTGCGGACGGCGCCGTCGTCGAGTTCGAGGGCGCCGAAGCGGCCCGGCGGCGTCACCGCCGTGAGGGTGGCGAGACGTCCATGGGACTTGTGGAAGGCGGCGAGTGCCGTGAGGTCGACGTCGGCGACGCCGTCGCCGTAGGTCATGAAGAAGTCGTCGTCGCCGAGATAGTCGCGCACCCGCTTGAGGCGCCCACCCGTCATGGTGGTCTCCCCGGTTTCGATGAGGGAGACGCGCCAGTCCTCCGCGGCACTGCGGTGAAAATCGACATGCCCCGCCCCGACGTCGATGGTGACGTCGGACAGGTGCAGGCGGTAGTTCAGGAAGAACTCCTTGATGACGTAGCCCTTGTAGCCGAGGCAGATCACGAACTCGCGCACGCCGTGGGCGGCGAAGATCTGCATGATGTGCCACAGGATCGGGCGCCCGCCGATCTCCAGCATGGGCTTGGGCCGCGTCACCGTCTCTTCCGACAGGCGCGTCCCGAGACCGCCCGCGAGGATCACTGCCTTCATGGTTTCCCGCGTCCGCCGCCCGCCCGTTTGATCGGCCCACGATTAGTCGAGGGGTGAAGGGCCGTCCAGGTGAAGGGGTCCGGGGCAATCATCGGACCCGGGACCACGCGTTTGCGCCCGCCTGTCACATCGGCGTCACGACTCGGCTGGCAGAAGCCGGCTCGAAGATTGCCATGGCGGTGGATGCGCCCGGCTCTCCCGGCGCGGTTCCGCCGTTTGCGCGCTATGATGCGAAGAGGACGTGGGATGCAGGCGGTTGAAGAACGGTCCGGCCTCGAGATGAGCTTGGGTCGTGCGCCGTCCTCCGGCGATCGTCCGCATCCCCTTTCCCTGTCCAAGGGTGACGAGCGGACTATGAGCAAGCCGGACAAGCGCACCCGTCATCCGAACTCCAAGGGCGCCTCGGAGTTCCGCGACGAGCCGGGCTCCAAGAGCATTCACGGCTCCAAGACTGTGCCGGGCTCCAAGAACGTACCGGGCTCTAAGAGCGTCGGCTGGGCCCTCGTGCAGGCGGCCCGCCTCCATCGCTCGCGCGTCGGCGACCGGCTGGCGGCCCTGGACCTGTTCGCAGGGCAGGAGCAGGTGGTCCAGGCCCTGGCGGCCTCCGGGACCATGACCATGGGGGACCTCGCCGCGACCCTTCGGGTCCGCCCGCCGACGGCCTCGAAGACGATCTCGCGCCTGGCCGCCCTCGGCTTCGTCGAGCGCCGGGCGGAAGCCGGCGACGGGCGCATCGTGCGTGTGCGGTTGACCGAGATGGGCCTCGCCAAAGCGGAGGCCATCGAACGGATCGGCGACGATGTCGAAGCCGAGCTTCTCGCCGGCTTCGAAGGCAAAGAGCGGCGCCGCCTGCGCAAGCTCCTGCGCAAGGCCGCCCGCAACCTCGCGGAAATCTCCGGCGCCCTCGGTCACGAAGTCGACGGCGATGCCGAGATCGACGAGGATGAGGCGGAGGCCGACGGGATCGCCCCCACGCTGTGAGCCGGAACGCCGGGCGGCTTAGAGTGCCTCACAAAACTTCCGATCACCGCCGGTTCTCACTCTGGGTGCGGCGGCGCAGCGGAGGTTTTGTGAGAGACACTTAGACGGGGAATGCCCTACGGCATCGCGTCCTGGATCTGGCGATACGCCCGTCCCAGGTCACGGTAACCCTCGGCAACGCGGACCATCATCGTGCGCTTGGCCTCGTCGAGGGGCCCGAGAACCCGGGCGGGCCGCCCGCCCCAGAGGTGCCCCCCCTCCAGAAGCTGGCCCGGACCGGTGGTGGCACCGGCGGCCAGCAGGACGTCGTCGGCCACCACGGTGCCGGGGGCGACGACGCAGCCGATGCCGATGAGGCTGCGCGCGCCGATGCGGCAATCGGCGAGCCGTACGTTGTGGCCGATGGTCGTGTCGCGGCCGATGACCACGCCTTCGGCCTGGCTCCGGATCACCGTGTTGTCCTGGATGTTGGTGTCGGCCCCCACCACGATGGATCCGCCTTCCGCGTGGAGATCGCAGGAGAACAGTACGGTCGCCCCAGCCCCCAGGACGACGCGACCGCGCAGGCGCGCCGTACGGGCGACGAAGACGCTCGCCTCGGTCTCGCCGGTCTCGGTCTCGGGCGGCTGGGGCAGGTCCCCCGAAGCCTCGCGCAGGCGCTCGGCCCGCTCGGCGATTTCCGGCAGGGTAATGGGCCGCAGCGGCTTGGCCGGACTGCCCGCATAGACGAAACCCGCCGCCAGATGGGCGCGGGGGAACACCGTGGCACCGGCCTCGATGAGGATGCCGTCCTCCACCGTGGCCCCGTCGAGGACGATGACGTCGTCCTCAATCACCACGTCGGATCCCACGGTACAGGCATGCACCACGGCGTTGCAGCCCACCGTGACCCGGTCGCCGACACGGGTCGCGTAGGACTGCGTCGCGATGTGGACGGTGGAGCGGTGCCCGAGCCAGAAGCGATCCCCGACGGTCACCGCCTGACCGTCGGCACGAATGACGCTGTCGTCGCCGAGCCAGGCCTGGGCCCCGAGGGTCGCGGCGCCGATCACCGTGCTGCCGCGTCCGCACCAGACCGGACGGGCGGAGAAGACCGGCAGAACGCCGTCGTGGGGCAGGATCAGGTCGGGGGTCACGCGGGCGGTCTCCTTCGAGGCCCGGTGGCGCGGACCGGGGCGAGGGACATATAGGATCTCAGGAGCCGCACGGACATGCGCGGCCCCGAAGCGATGCTCACGGCGCGGGTCCGCGTCGTGGGGATTGTCAGCAATGTCCCGTCGCCGCGCCGGGCTCAAGCGCAATCGGCACGCCGACCAACCCCGCTGCAGTGAGACGCCATGACCGCCCCCCTCGCCGAGGTCAGCATCCAGGCCGAACCGTTCGACGTGGCGGGAGAGCTCGCGGCCCTGACCCGCGACCTCCAGGGCCGGGCCGGCGCCATCGTGACCTTCACCGGCCTGTGCCGCGACGAGGGCGGACGTCTCACGGCCCTCGAACTCGAGCATTATCCCGGCATGGCCGAAGCTGAGATCGGCCGGGTCGTGGAGGCCGCCCGGGGCCGCTGGCCGCTCCAGGGGGTTCGGGTGATCCACCGCCACGGTCTCGTGGCGCCGGGCGACGGGATCGTCCTCGTGCTGGCGGCCTCCGCCCATCGGGTCGCGGCCTTCGAGGCGGCGAGCTTCCTCATGGACTATCTCAAGACGCAGGCGCCGTTCTGGAAGCGCGAGCACCTCGCGGACGGAACGATCGGCGGCTGGGTGGAAGCGACACAGGCGGACGACGACGCCGCCGCGCGTTGGACCTGAGCGCATCCACAGGCGAAGGGCCCATCCGTCCTTGTGCCGACGGGCGCCCCATGCGCCCCGTGGCGCCCCATCCGAGGAGTGCACCCGATTTCCATACCCGGCACCAAGCCCGTCCCCCAAGCGGTTCCCCAAGGGCCCGCCGGCCCGCAGCCGAAGGGCTGGTCCCTCGCAGCCTCGGGCATCGCCATCGTTGCCTTCACGGCCTTCCTGGCTCTGGCCTGGAGCGCGGTCTCGACCCTGCTTCTCGTCTTCGCCGGCATTCTGCTCGGCGTCTTCCTCGACGGGCTGACCCAGCTTCTCGGCAAGGTCATGCCCGCCGGACGCGGCCTGCGCCTCAGCCTCGTCAGCCTTGCCCTGGCGGGCTTCAGCCTGTCGGTGATCGCCTTCGGCGGCGCCACGGTGATGCAGCAGGGCCGCGACCTCGGGCAGACGGTCGCCTCTCAGGCTAACACCGTGCGGGACCGCCTCAAGGATTACGGCATCGACGTCCCGGGCCTCACCGCTCCGGCCAAGACCGACAGCCCGAACAAGGATGCCTCGGACGCGAAGCAGCAGAAGTCCGGCGGCCTCGCCGGCCTCGCGTCGAATGCCATGGAAAGTCCGGGCTCGATCCTGTCGGATGCGGGCAGTGTCCTCGGTCCGGCGGCAAGCGTGGTCATCGCTCTGTTCAGCGCCCTCGGCAATGTCCTCGTCATCGTGTTTCTCGGCCTGTCCTGCGCGGCCGATCCGGGGAGCTACCGCGACGGCGCCGTGCGCTTCGTACCGCCCCGCCACCGGGCGCGGGCGCGGGCCCTTCTCGACGGGATGGGAGAGACCCTTCGACACTGGCTGTTCGGCCAGCTCATCACCATGGCGGTGATCTTCCTGTGCACCTGGGCGGGCCTGAGCATCCTCGGCATCGGCGGGGCGCTGATCCTCGGCATCCAGGCAGGGCTTCTCGCCTTCATCCCCACCATCGGCCCGCTCATCGCCGGCCTCGTCATCGTGCTCGCGGCTTTGGCCTCGGGCCTCACGGCCGTGCTCGGCGCCATGGGGGTCTATCTCGCCGTCCAGACCCTCGAGAGCTACGGCCTGACGCCGTACATCCAGAAGCGGGCCCTCGACATCCCGCCCGCCACCATCTTCGCCGGCCAGCTCGTGCTCGGCGTGCTGTTCGGCCTGTGGGGCATCGCGCTCGCCCTGCCGCTCCTGGCGGTGATCAAGGTGCTGCTCGCCCAGCTCTACATCGAGGACACCCTGCAGGAGGATGCGCGGGCCTGAACCTCAGTCCGCGTCCTCGGCGTCGGACAGGGGATGGAGGTCGCGCACCATCCCCTTCAGGCGGTCGTCGAGGACGTGGGTGTAGATCTGCGTCGTGGCGATGTCGGCATGGCCCAGGAGTTCCTGCACGATGCGCAGGTCCGCGCCGTTCTGCAGCAGGTGGCTGGCGAAGGCGTGGCGTAGGACGTGTGGGCTCAC
Source organism: Methylobacterium adhaesivum (assembly GCF_022179065.1). Lineage (GTDB taxonomy): Bacteria > Pseudomonadota > Alphaproteobacteria > Rhizobiales > Beijerinckiaceae > Methylobacterium > Methylobacterium adhaesivum. The sequence continues at coordinate 486,381 of NZ_BPQD01000001.1, read as the reverse complement.
CCGGTCGGGGCGAAGGCCGGCGGCGGCGGCGACATCCTTGAGATCGCGGGCGAAGGATTGCCGCGTGAGGTGGCCGCTCTCGCTGTCGGCGGGAAACAGCCAGGGCCCGTCGACGGGTAGGCGGGCGAGGTGATCGCGCATGGCGCCGCGTGCCATCTCGGTGAGCGGAACCAGGCGCTCGCGTCCACCCTTGCCCTTGACCACGAGGTAGCGCTCCCGCGTCGAGCCCGCCGCCCGCGGCAGGGCGATGAGCTCGGAGACGCGCAGGCCCGTGGCGTACAGGAGTTCGATGAGGCAGAGCATCCGCCGGCTCCGCCCGGTGCCGTCCGCCTCGGCCTGCCGCCGGGCGGTGGCGAGTAGGGTGTCGACTTCGGCGACCGACAGCACCTTGGGCAGCACGCGCCCCTTGCGCGGCGCGGCGACGGGCGCGCTCGGATCGCCCTCGGAAAACCCCTCCGCGTATAGGAACCGGTGGAACCCCCGGATGCAGGACAGGCGCCGGGCGGCGGAGGATGCCGACAGACCGCGCGTCTCCAGCTCGGCCATGTAGGCCCGCACGGGGCCGGCCTCGAGGGTAAGGGGATCGTGTCCGGCCCGCGTCAGAACGCCGAGGTAATCGGCGAGATCGCGGCGATAGGCGCTGAGCGTGTTGGCGGCCGCCCCGCGCTCGGCCGCGAGCATGTCGAGGTAGCCCTGAATCAGCCCGTCGCCGGACGGGATGTCCACGGCCGGTGCCGCGCTCACCGGCCCGGCGGCTGAAGCTTGGAGGCGGGAATCGTCACGCTCATCTCGCGCGGTGTCGGCACCACCAGGGTCGCCAGGGCGAAGAGCCCCGCGAAGGCGAGCCCGCCCAGAATCGCGAGGGTGGCGAGGAAACGGAACAGGGTCGGCACTCGGACGAACCTCGATCGCGGGACTAGGCGTGTTCTCTCGCGACGAACCGGCATCCATTTCGCCGGAGAACACTTCAGGGCACGGTGGCAGCGGATGGGGTTCGTCGCTTGCACCATGTGGGGCGCGCCGTGGCAATGACTTCGCGGCCACAGGGACAGCGCAAGCAACGGGCCGGAACCGCGGACCGGGGCAATCGGGTTTTCCAAGCGTCCGGTGCAGGCACCGCTTCGCCCGATCTGCAAAACGCGCTAAGACCCGCGCAACGATGTGAAGAAGCCGATGACCGAAGCCGAGCCTCAGGGCACCCCGCCCCCTGGCGACCCCATCGAACTGCGCCTGCGCCGTGCCCTGGGCGACCGCTCCATCGTGCTCGTCGGCCTGATGGGGGCCGGCAAGAGCACGGTCGGCCGTCGCCTGGCCTCGCGCCTCGGCCTGATGTTCCGCGACGCCGATATCGAGATCGAGACGGCGGCCAAGCTGACGATCCCGGACATCTTCGCGATCTACGGCGAGCCGAGTTTTCGCGATGGCGAGGAGCGGGTGATCGCCCGGCTCATGCGCGAGGGCCCCCTCGTGCTCGCCACGGGCGGCGGCGCCTTCATGCGCGCGAGCACGCGGGAGCGGATCGCGGAGCGCGGCGTCTCGGTGTGGCTCAAGGCCGAACTCGACGTGCTCATGCGCCGGGTGCGCAAGCGCGGGGGCCGCCCCCTTCTCCAGACCGACGATCCGGAGGAGACCCTGCGCGGATTGATGGAACTGCGGCATCCGGTCTACGCCACCGCCGACGTGGTGGTGCTGTCGCGCGATGTCGCCCACGACCGTGTGGTGCAGGACGTGATGGAAGCCCTCGACGCCCACCTCAACGGCCCCGTCTCCCCTCGCCTCGACTCTCAGGGAATCGCAGCCCAGTGACCGACCGCCTGACGGTGGACGTGCCCCTCGACCAGGGGCGCGCCTACAGCATTCTCATCGGCCGTGGCCTCTTCGACGAAGCCGGCTCGCGCATCGCGGCCCTGGGCGCGCGGGCGGCCGTGATCGTCACCGATGCCAACGTCGCCGCCCTCTATGCGGACCGGTTGCGAGGGAGCCTGGAGGCGGCGGGCCTGCGCTCCGGCCTCGTCACCGTGGCTCCGGGCGAAGCCTCGAAGAGTTACGCGACCTACGCCGAAGTCTGCGACGGCCTCCTCGCCCACCGGGTCGAGCGCGGCGATATCGTCGTGGCCCTCGGCGGCGGTGTCGTCGGCGATCTGGCGGGGTTCGCCGCCGCCACCCTCCGGCGCGGCGTGCGCTTCGTCCAGGCGCCGACATCGCTCCTGGCCCAGGTCGATTCTTCCGTCGGCGGCAAGACCGGCATCAACTCGCCGCTCGGCAAGAACCTCATCGGCGCGTTTCACCAGCCGCGCCTAGTGCTGGCCGATACCGGCACCCTCGACACCCTGTCGGAGCGGGAGATGCGCGCCGGCTACGCCGAGGTCGCCAAGTACGGCCTCATCGGCGACGCGGCGTTCTTCGATTGGTGCGAGGCCCATTGGGCCGGCATCTTCTCCGGTGGCCCCGAGCGCGACGAGGCCGTGGCGATCTGCTGTCGGTCCAAGGCCGGCGTCGTGGTGCGCGACGAGCGCGAGGACGGCGAGCGCGCCCTGCTCAACCTCGGCCATACCTTCGGCCATGCCCTGGAACGCCTCACGGGTTACGAGTCCGAGCGCCTCGTTCACGGCGAGGGCGTCGCCATCGGCCTCGCCCTCGCCTTCCGGTTCTCCGCCCGCCTCGGCCTGTGCCCGGGCCAGGATGCGGGGCGGGTCGCCAACCACCTCGCCCTGGCCGGCCTGCCCACAACCCTCGGGGCGGTCCCGGGTGGCTGCGGCGACGCCGACGCGCTCCTCGACGCCATGGCCCAGGACAAGAAGGTCCGCGACGGGGCACTGACCTTTATCCTCGCCCGCGGCATCGGTCAGAGCTTCATCGCCCCGGGCATCGACGCGGCCGAGGTGCGAGCCTTCCTGACCGACGAACTGCGCGCCGGTTGATCCGTCGATGACGATCCGGCGCCGTCCCCATGCCGCGATCCGCTTCGGAAGGATGACTGCGGGGCGGCCTCCATGCAGCATCGGGTCCCCCAGAACTCGGCTGGGAATTGCATTCGGCGCCCCGATACCGCCCCACGATGTAAATGAGCAGTGTTCGCACGACCGATTTGCGATGTCCCTCCACTCGAACAGCAATCGGTCTTAATCTTTTGCTTCCTGGTCGTGGGTTAAGAATGCCCTGCGGACGCTGCAATCATCGCCGGCACCCGTTCTGAGGACGGCGACGCACCGGGAGATTCGCGAAAACCACTGCCCCTGCTTCGCAAATGCGTGATTAAGGCCGAACGCGCATGGAAGGGCGACTGGTGACCTCGCGGCCTGGAACGGATCCATGCGGCTCGACGCTCCGACTCTGCTCTTGGTCACGGTGATTCTGACCTTCCTGGTTGGGATCCTGTTCCTTCTATCGTGGAGTCAGGCCCGGCAGATGCGGGCCCTGGCGATCTGGGGCATCGCCCATCTCGGCGGCAGCGTCGGCTCGGCCCTCCTGGCGCTGCGCGGCGCCATCCCGGACCTGCTCTCCATCGCCCTCGCCAACGTCCTGATCATTGGCGGCTACGGGCTGATCTGGATGGGCACCCGCGCCTTCGAAGGGCGGAGCCTGCATCCGTGGACGGTCGTGGCCGGCATCGGCCTCTGGTGCGGCGCGTGCCTGATCCCGGACTTCTATGCCTCCATGGCTGCCCGCATCGTCCTGGCTTCGACCTTGGCGGGTGGCTTCTGCTTCGCCACGGCGGCGCTGATCTGGCGGGGGCGAACCGAACCCCTGGTGTCCCGCTATCCGGCCGTGATCCTCCTTTTGGTCTACGCGCTGATCTACGCCGTGCGTATTCCCGTTGCGATCCTGGACCGCTCCCAGATCGTCGGTGGCGCTCTCCTGCCCACGCCCACCCTCGCCATTCTGGCTTGCCTCGGCATGCTGATGACCGTGGCCCTCGCCTTCGTCCTGATGGCCTTGACCAAGGAGCGGGCCGAACACCTCCAGCGCAGGGCCGCCGCCCTGGATCCACTCACGGGCATCGCCAACCGGCGGGCCTTCGTGGCCGAAGCCGAGGCGGCCCTGAACCTGCGGCCCCCGAACGCGGCGCTGCTGCTGTTCGATCTCGATCATTTCAAGCGCATCAACGACTCCTACGGTCATGCCGTCGGCGACGGTGTCCTGGTCGGATTCTGTCACGCGGCCGGTGCCCTGATGCCGCCGGGAACGATCTTCGGCCGCATGGGCGGGGAGGAGTTCGCCTGCCTGTTCACGGACCTCGCGGATGCGCCTGCCCGGGCCGACATGATCCGCCGGGCCATCGCCTGCCTCACCGTTCCGGCGTGGCCCAAGCTGAACGTCAGCGTCAGCATCGGTCTCGCGACGACGCGAGCCTGCGGGCACGACCTCGACGATCTCATGAGGGCGGCCGACGTGGCCCTCTACGCCGCCAAGCGGAACGGCCGGAACCGGGTGGACTGCGCCCACCCCGCCTCGAAGGCAGCGCGCTACGACGCGGCCCTATTCGATGCGGACCATCACGGAGTCGGAAGCCCCGGCGGCATCCATCACCGAGATCCGGGCGAAGCCGGCCCCCTCGGGGCTCCATACCGACTGACGCCGGGAGCCGACCGTCACGGGCAGGCCATCGACCATCCAGGTCAGGGGTGGAACGCCGCCGATGGCCTTGAGGGCGAGCCGGCCCTCAGGCGCGTCGCCCGCTAGGGCGGGCTCCGCGAAACCGAGGTCGATCCGGGCGCCATCGGGTGGGTAGGCTATCTTGAGCGTCGCGGTGAGGCTCATCGAGACGGTTCTGGGAACGTCGCTGCGCAGGTGCCGCAGGGGCGGCGGCAGGCCGGTGGTGCTGGCCACCAGGGCCTCGGACGGGCGCGGCATCGCCTCGGGCTCCCCGCCGAAGCGGGCGAAGGCGTCGAACAGGATCGGGGCGGCCACCACTCTGCCGACGAGGCCCGGAACGGCGTTGCCGTCCGGACGCCCGACCCAGACCGCGAGGGTGACGCGGCGGTCGAACCCGACGGCCCAGGCATCGCGGTAGCCGTAGGACGTGCCGGTCTTGTAGGCGATGCGGCCCGCCAGGGCGTTCTCGGGCGGCGGCGCGCCGCGCAGGATGTCGGCGACGTACCAGGCCGCCACGGGCTCGGCGATCCGGAGGTCGAACGCCGCGACGGGGACCCTGTCCTGGCGGCGCACGAGGGGCGGCACCAGCCCGCCCCGCGCCAGTCCCGAGAACAGCCGCGCAAGGTCGGTGAGGGTGATGCCGAGCCCCCCGAGGGCCACGGGCAGGCCGGGGGCGGTGTCGCGCGGCAGGTCGATGCGCGCCCCCGCCTCCCGCAGGCGGGCGATGAAGCGGGCGGCGCCGACCGCTTGGAGCAGTTCCACCGCCGGAACGTTGAGGGAGAGTTGCAGGGCGCGCCGGGCCGTCACCGTGCCCTGGTAGCCGAGGTCGAAATTCTCGGGCGCGTAGGCGCCGGGAAAGCGCACGGGCCGATCGTCGAGCTGGGTTTCGGGATGGGCGATCCCCTGCTCGAAGGCCAGGGCGTAGATGAATGGCTTCAGGGCCGAGCCGGGCGAGCGGATGGCGCCCGTCATGTCGATGGCCCCGAGGCGGCTCGCATCGCCGTGGCCGGGGCTGCCGACCTGCGCGACGACCGCGCCCGTGCGGTTGTCGAGGGCCAGGATCGCCACGGAGAGGTTCGGCCCCAGGGCAGCGGCGCGCTCGGTGGCGAGAGCCTCGAGGCTCGCTTGCAGGCGCCCGTCGAGGGTGAGGCGGATGCTTTGCGTGGTGGGATCGGCCGCTACTGCGGCTTCCGCCGCGTGCGCGGCGAGCATGGGGAACGGTTTTCGCCCGTGCGGCACCGGCTCGGCCTTGGCCGCCCGCGCCTCGGCGGGCGTGATGATCCCTCGCGCGGCGACGCGGTCGAGGACCCGGTCGCGGGCACGGCGAGCGGCTTCGGGGAACCGGTCGGGCCGGCGCGCCTCCGGAGCCTGCGGCAGCGCCACGAGGAGCGCCGCCTCGGCGAAGGACAGGCGCGCCGGATCACGGCCGAAATAGGCCAGACTCGCCGCGCGCAGGCCCTCCACCGGACCGCCATAGGGCGCGAGGGCAAGGTAGAGGTCGAGCACCCCCGCCTTGCCGAGGCGGCGTTCCAGCTCGACCGCGCGCACGCCCTGACGCAGCTTGGCATTCAGCGAGCGCGCGGCGCGCGGTTCGACGAGGCGGGCCACCTGCATCGACAGGGTCGAGCCCCCCGAGACGATGCGGCCGTGCCGCAGCCATTGCCCGGCAGCACGCAGGATCGCCACGGGGTCGATACCCGGATGCCTGGCGAAGCGCCGGTCCTCGTAGGCCGTCAGCATGGCGAGCAAGCGCGGATCGACCTGCCCTGCGGTAAGCGGCAGGCGCCAGCGCCCATCCACGGTGGCGAACGGGCGGAGCAGGCCGCCGTCACGGTCGAGCACCACGGTGGAGCGCAGGTTCGCTTGCGTGAGATCGAGGGGCGGGAGGGTGGCGACGAAGCGCCAGAGGGCGAGGAGACAGGCGAATCCGGTGACGAGCACGAAGGCAACGACGATCGTACCGATCGATCGCCAGACCCGCGACGAGCTCCCTCTCCTGGAAGGAGAGGGTTGGGGTGAGGTGTGTGACCATTTCAGAGATGTCACACACCTCACCCTGTCCCTCTCCTTCCAGGAGAGGGAACCCGAGCCAGTCGGGACATCGCTGCCCTCGGCTGTCGCCGAGGAGACACGGGCGCCCCCAAACGCCGGGGAATCCGAGACCGGCTCCTCGTGTGCCATCGCCCTATTTCGCGCTCACCACCAGCGAGCCGAAGCCCGTGCGCCCAAAGCGCTCGGGCCGGTACATGTCCTCGATGGTGGCTGCCGGATGGACGTAGGTGCCCGGCGACACGGCCCGTACGGTGTAGGCGACGCGGAAGAACGCCGACTGCTCGGCCGTGCGCTCGTAGGCGGCGACGAACCGGTCGTCACGGAACGACGTGTAGACCGGCGCCACGTCGGACTTGGCGAAGGCGAGGCCCGTCAACGCGTCGGCATCGAGGAGTTTCGGGTTGTCGATCTCCAGGCCCGCCGGCAGGCGGTCGACGAGGAGCAGGCGGCCGGGGCTGGCCTTGGCCTCCGTCACCTTGAGGACGACCACGAGGCGATCGTTCTGGCGGACACCTTGGATGAGATCGACGGGCGTGCCGTCGAGGCGGTGATAGGTCCGCTCGATGGCATAACCGCGCGATTCGGCGGGCTCGGGCGCAATGGGATTGCCGACGACGCTCACCACCACCTGGGCCGTCGTGCTGCCGGTGTTGACGAGGGCGACGGGCATTGAAGCCAGGGCCTCGCCGCGATAGAGCCGCGCCAGGGCGCCGGTCACGGGTACGCCGTCGATGCTGAAGCGCAGGGCGTCGGCGTCCTTGGCGAGGCCTTGCGCGGCCATCACCATCCAGGCGTTCTCCTGCGTGCTCGTCGGGCGCCCGTCCTGGCGTTCCTCGGCGACGAGAGCCGCCAGGGGCTGGACCGCATCGCGGGCGAGCCCGGTCTCGGCGGCCAGCGTCAGGAGGCCGGCGCCGTCGCGCAGGCGCGAGCCGTAATCCGGCCGGTCTACGAGGCCCGGCCCCTTCAGCGCCGTCACGGCCGAGGCGAAGGCCTTGGCCGCCCGCCCCCGGTCACCGAGCAGCGCCAGCGCTGCCGCGATCTGGCCGCGCCCCAGGGCAGTCGCGAAGGCGTCGAGCTTGGTGTCGGCGAGGTAGCGCAGGTCCCCCATCACCGGGCGGCCGTTGCGGGCCAGCACATAGGCCGCGTAGGCAATGTCCATGCCCCCGTCCCGCACCTCGCTCGTGTTGGCGACGGCGTTGCGCAGGCTGTCGAGGGCGCTGGCGAAGGCGGTCGCCGGCACGGCGAATCCCCGCTCGCGCGCCCGGGTGAGGAAGTCGGTGACGTAGGCGTTGAGCCAGACGTCGGTCTGGCCGCCGACCGACCACAGCCCAAAATCGCCCGCCGAGCCCTGCCGGGCGAGCACACGGTCGATGGCCTCGCGGATGCGGGTGTCCACCGTGTCGTCGAGGCCCATGCGATCCTGCGGCGCCGCCCGGCTGAGGGCGAGCAGCGGCATCGCCCGGCTCACGGTCTGCTCGGAGCAGGCATAGGGATAGCGTTCGAGGGCCTGGAGTAGGGCCGGCACGTCGATTCCCGCGAGCGTCGCGGACGAGACCGAGACGGCCCCGGTGCCGGGCAGGATGTCGGCCAGGAGTTCGTCCGTCACCCGCAGGGTCGCACCGGGAGGGAGCGGCTGCACCGTGCGACGGGCCAGGGGCCCGGTGCCGGCGCCGATCGCGAGGGCGAAGCTCTGGCCGATGCCGGGCGGCAGGCCGGGGCCGGAGAGCGTCACGTCGAGGCGCGCGGTGCCCGGACCGGCGGCCGTAAGGGGGATCACCAGGGCGCCCTTGGCCCCGGCCTGCAGGTGCAGGGTCCTGTGAAGCGCCTCGGCGCCCACGACCACGGAGCCGGTGAGGCCGAGATCCACCGTGTAGTCGCCGGCCTGCCCCTCGACGTTGTCGATGGCGATGTGGAAGCGCGAGCGGTCGCCGACATTGAGGAAGCGCGGCAAGGTGCCGGTGAGGATGACGGGATCGCGGATGATCACGTCGGCCTGTGCCGACCCGACCTTGGCGCGGCTCCAGGCCGTGACCATGACCCGGCCGGTGCCGTTGAAGGCCGGCAGCGGAAAGCTGACGCTGGCCCGGCCGTCGGGGCCGACGGTGACGGGGCCGGAATAGAGGGCGAGCGGCGCCTGGGTCGGGGGCGTGTCGGCGAGTTCGGCAGCCCCGCCGTCGCCACCGGAGCGGATGGCCCCGAGCGTCCCCTGCATCCCGTCGATGAGGTATCCGTAGAGGTCGCGGATCTCCGGTCCCAGGGCCTTCTGGCCAAAGAAGTGGCGGAACGGATCGGGGGCCTCGTAGCGGGTCAGGTTGAGGATGCCGACATCGACGAGGGCGACGCTCACCCGGGCCGTCTCCCCGGCGCCGAGGCCGGCGAGGCGGATCGGCAGGGTCAGGGTTTCGCGGGGTCTGGCCTTGGCTGGGGCTTCCACGGTGACGGCGAGGCTGCGGCTCGCCGGATCGACGGCGAACCACGCCACCCCGAGGGCGCGCCCTGGCAGGCGCTTGGCCGCCTGATCGAGGGGCCGGTAGGCGGTGGCGACGAGGTAGGCGCCCGCCCCCCATTCGGGCTTGACGGGGATGTCGACGGTGGTGCCGCCACTCGGCACCGCCACGGTCAGCACGGCGTGGACCCGGTCGCTCACCACCGCCAGGGTGGCCTGACCGGCAAAGCGTGGCTGGAGGCGCGCCCGGAGGGTGTCGCCGGCGGCGTAGGCCGCCTTGTCGAGGCGAAGATCCAGCAGATCGGGCAAGTCCGCCGTCTCGCCCCCGCCCCAGCCGACGGTGAAGGTGACGCTCGCGGTCGCCTGCGGCCGGCCGGGGACGCTCGTCTCCAGGCGGTAGGTGCCGTAGCTAACCGCCGACGCGATCCGGCCGAGGGAATCGGGCTTGAGGTCGAGGGTGCCGTCGGCGATGCGCCGGGTGCTGGTGACGGGCTCGAACGACCAGCGCCCGCCCTCGCGGTACCATTGGTACGACTTCTCGACCCTCTGCAGGGTCCAGGCGACGCTCGCCTGGGCCAGACGCCGCCCGTCGGGCGCGGCCATCGCCACCTCGAAGCCGGCGGTGCCGCCCTCGGGCAGATCGCCAGAAAAGGTCTTGCGAATGGCGAGCACGGGGCCGTCGGGCAGGATCGGCAGGGTGAGGCTGCGCGACAGCGCCCGGCCGCCCGGCTCGCCGACCAGGAGGGTGATCCGCGCCTCAGTGGGGCGCGGCGCGGCGAGAACCGGCACCGGCACGGTAAGGCGGGCGGCCCCTTGCGCGTCCGTGGTAGCCCGCGCCTCGATCTCCTGGGAGACGGCCTCGACCCGCTCGTCGTCGAGGCCGACGGAGAAGCCCTCCAAGCCCTTAATGCCACTGCCCGCCGCCTGCTGCACCACCACGGTGCCGGACACCTCGAGTCCGGCGCCCGGCGCGCCGTAGAGGTAGCGCGCGGCGACATCGAGGGTGGCTGATGCTCCCGACGTGAGGCTCGGGGCGGGACTCGACAGCGTCACCTCCAGGCGCTCGGGCACGTAGTCCTCGACGAGGAAGCTCGCCTCGCCGATGGCCGGCGCCTTGGGGTCGGTATAGGCCGACACCCGCCAGGTGCCGTGCATGGCGCCCGCCAGGAGGGGCACGGCGAGCGACCGCCCGCCGAGGCCCGCATCCGACACGGCGACGCGACGCGCCTCGACGCCGTCTGGCCGCTTGAGCACCAGGGTCAGGGGCAGGTCGGGCACGGCGACCCCGGCGGCATCGCGCAGGAGGGCGGTGAGGTTCACGGTCTCGCCCGAACGGTAGACCCCGCGCTCGGGAAACACGTAGGCCTCCACCGCACCGGGCTGAGGGCGGCCCTTCACGCCGCGATCCGTGAGGTCGAAGGCGGATTGGTTGAGATCGAGGAAGCCGTAATCGTCGCCCATCTGGGCAACCACGAGGCCCGGCGCGATCCCGCCCTCCCCACGCGCGAGGCCCGGCGCGAAGGCGACGTGGCCCTGCGCGTCGGTCTTGGCGGTAGCCAGAACCTCGTTGTTGCGGGCCACCAGCCGGATCTCCGCGCCCACCACCACGGCGGCCGAGGCGAGGGACCGGGCGAAGACGTGGACGCCGTCGCGGCCCTTGAACACCGTGAGCCCGAGGTCCGAGACCACGAACCACTGCGTCGCCCGGGGCTCGTAGCCCCCCTCCTCGTCCACCGTGGCGGCGACACCCGAGGGCTGGGCCAGCATGACGTAGAGGCCGGGCTCGAGCTTGCCGACCGCCTGGAGTACGGGAAAGGCCGTGACGACCTCCGCGTTCAGGTCGGCCTTGGCCGTCTCCAGCACGCCCTTCCAGACCCCCTGGCCCTTCTGCTCGGCGATGGCCTTCGCCGTCGAACCGTTGAGCTGACTCAGGAAGTCCTCCGAGCGCAGGGAGGGGAGCAGGCCGCGATCGCCGATGCGCAGCACCTCGACATCGAGTTTCGGCGCGTTGACCGAAACCAGGGGCACCCCGGCCTGTCCCGTGCGCGGCAGGACGTAGTTGCGGCCGGTGAAGCGCACCTGGGGCGAGCGGTCGCGGACATAGACCTCGTAATCTCCCGATTTCAGGAGCGTCTCGCCCACCGCCGACGGGATGCCCTGGCGCAGGACGAACGCGTAACGCTCGCCGTGCTTGAGGCCATCGACGCAGATCTGCTGGCCGCTGCCGGTCACGGCGGCGTTGGCCGCGCCCGAGACGGCGACGAAGGGGGCGAAGTCGGTCTTCGGGGCCAGGCTTTCCGAGAACTGGAAGCAGACGCGCGGGGCCGCCGCATCGGAATCGACCTTGTAGTCGAGGATGCGGAACCCGTGCTCGGCGCGCAGCCCTTCGTAGGTCTCGCGCACCTGCGCGTCGTCGGCCAGCGCGAGGCTGGCGCGATAGGCTTCCAGGGACGGGCGCCATTCGGATTCAGCGGCCTGAACCTCGCCGAGGGTGGCGAGCGCCGCAGCCTCCCCGGCGGCGGTGGCCGCCCGAAGGTAGCCGACATAGGCGGCGGCCCTGGCGTTGCGGCGCAGACGCAGGCGGGCGGCATAGTCCCCGGTCTCGCCGTTGCCGACGGCGCTCGCGGCGCGGGCATAGGCGAGCCAGTTCGCGGGATTGCCTGGCTCGGCGGCCACGGCCGCGCCGAGGGGCTTGAGGGCTTCGGCCGGCTTCTCCGCTTCCATGAGGACTTCGCCCTCGGCCCGTGCCTTCGCGGCCGGGCGCGAGGGGGCGGCCTCGGCCTTGAGGGCGGCTTCGAGGCGGACTCCGTCGCTGGCGAGCGCCTCGCGCTGGAAGATCTTTTGTGGTGCCGCCGCCTTGAGGGTCGCCTTTGCCGGCGGCCCGCCAGGGGCCTGTGCCCGCGCGGGTAGGCCGAGTAAGCCCGTGAGGAGAAGCGCGCCGGCCGCAACGATCACCGTGTGCCGATATCCCGCCGATCCCGCCATCGCCCACTCCATCGACTCGACGCCGTCCGCACAGTGGCGCGGTCTCAGGACCGTAGCACTTCGCCTCCCGCCCGCAATCCGGATCCGGGAACCCTGGAATTCGCGATGGGCCTCTGCCAAGCTCCGTCCCTCGCTCGGGAGGCACGGATCACATGGCGCGACGGGTGCGGGCCGGTTGGATGGCGGGGTGCGCGGCCTTGGGGCTCGCTCCGGTGCTGGCCCTGGCTCAGGCGCCCAAGCCCGCCGCGCCCGCTGCGAAAACCACCGCGCCCGATCCGGCCTTCGAGGCGGCCAAGGCGGCGTTCGAGGCCCTTCCGGAAGCCGAACGCCGGGGTGTGCAGGACGCCCTCGTCTGGACGGGCGACCTCAACGCCGTCGTCACCGGCACCTTCGGCAAACGCACCTACGACGCGCTCAGCGCCTACCGGACCCGGAGCGGCGGAACCGCGCTCCTCGATGCGGCCGCCCGCGCGGCACTCCTGAAGGCCGGGGCGGCGGCCCGGAACCAAGCCGGCTTCGTCATCAAGCCGGATCCGGGAAGCGGCACCGTGCTCGGCTTGCCCGAACGCCTGCTGCCCAAACGCGGACCGATCCCCGGCGGTACCCGTTGGCAGAGCGCGGACGGGCGGATCACCGTGGAGGCCAAGTCGTTTCCCCCCGGGGAGACAAGCCTCGACGCGGTGTTCGCGCGGCTCACCGCGCCGACGCCCGAGCGGCGGGTGACCTACAAGCTCCAGCGGCCGGATTTCCTTGTCGTCACCGCCGAGACCGCCACGGGGAAGTCCTACATCCGCTACGCGGCCGGCGAGACGGGCCTACGCGGCCTGACGCTCGGCTACGACAAGGGTCTCGCCGAGACGTTCGACCGCGTCGTGATCGCCATCGCCAACAGCTTCGTGCCGTTCCCGAATTCGGCTCCGGCAACTCCCGTCGTCCGCCTCGTGCCGCCGCCCGCCGCGCCCGCCGCGACGGGCCTTACAGTAGCAGCCGGCCGGGTGCTCACGAGCGCCGCCGCCCTCGACGGCTGCGCATCCCCGCGCGTCGGCGGCCGGTCGGCCCGCATCGCGACGCGCGAAGCCGCCCTGATTCTGCTCGATGTCGCGGGCCTGCCCGATGCCGTCGCCCCGCCGGCCCTGCGTCGGGAGGGGGCGGTTTCGTCCGAGGCCGTCCTGGTGATGAGCGCCGAGGCCGGGGGCGCGGCGACGGCGGCGCCGGGGGCTCTCGCGGCCGATGGCCGGATCACGGCGCCGCTCCAACCCGGAGCGGGCGGCGCGCCGATCTTCGACGGGGCCGGCCACCTTACCGGGCTCGTCTCCGTCTATCCTTCCGCACCCCGCATGGTCGCAGGCGTGGTCCCGCCGGCCCGCTACGATGCCGTACCGGCCGAGCGGATCGGCGCCTTCCTCGCATCGGCCGGCGTGACTACGACCGCCGCGACGGGCGGTACTGCGGGAGCCACGGCGGCAAAGCTGGCAGGTGCCATCGTGGGGATCGCCTGCCAGCCCTGACCATCCCAGGCGGATCCCTCCGGTGCCGTCACCGAACGGATCCGCGCTTCAATCGTGCGGCCGCCGGCTCAGAGCCGGCCGGTGACCAGCAGAACGATGAGGATGATGATGAGGATGCCGCCCAGGCCGAAGCTCTGGCCACGATAGGCACCGCCGCCGAGGAAGTTGCCGCCACCGAGGACCGCGAGGATGAGGATGATGAGGAGAATGGTGGTCAAGGTCATGGTACGGAACTCCGGCGCGCGCCCAACCGCTGTGGCGTGAGCTTGACCGTTCAAACGCCCTGCGACGGATTCCGTTCAACGGGATGTGAGCGAGACGCCGTCGAAATCGCCGATTTCGCGACATCCTCTCCGATCATGGCGGCTTCCTGCTCAATAGAGCGGGGGAATCTCGACATTGGGAATCGGGAACGGGCCGAGCATCAGGTGGCCTTCCGTGAGGCGCAACGGAGGCAGGGCCTTCAGGGCGGGATCGCCCCGGGGGGCGGCCTCCGGCTCGGCCTCGGCGCGGGCGCGGCGCCCTCCGCCGAGGAACTGGCCGACGAGATTGCCGATGAGGGCGCCCTTCTCGGCGCCGAGGCGCTGACCCATGATCTGGCCGACGACGGCTTCGACGCCCGCGGCGCGCAGGTCGATCTGTCCCTCGGGACGATGAGCCGAATCGATGGCGAGGCTCCCGTGGGCCTGCACCCGGCGGTTGCCCTTGGCCAGCGACAGCAGGGCGATGTCGAGGCTGCCGCCGGCGCGGCGCCAGGCCTCCAGTTCCCGCGCCACCGTGCCCGTCCGCAAGGTGGTGGCCCGGTTCACGGTGGCATCGAGATCGATGTCCGTCGGGTCCGTGTTGCCCACGAAGGGATCGACGAGGGGAATCCGGGCCTTGGCGACGCGCAGGCTGAGATCGATGGCCCCATCGGAGGCGAAGCGTCCCGGGGTCGGTCGACCGTGGGCCTCGAGATGCGGCGCCTCGAAGGCGATGTCGGGCTGCCCGGCGCCGCGCACGGTGCCGTTCAGGGCATCGACCACGAGGGAAGCCCGCACGAAGCCCTCGGACGCTCCGTGGAAGCTCGCACTCAAGGAGGTCCAGGTTACGTCGCCGGTGAGGTCGCCCTGCTCGACATGGAACGGTCCGGTCGCCTCCAGGATGCCCTGGCGCGGCTGGTACACCTGAACCACGGCGGTGACCGGCCCGAGGGTGAAGCGGCTGTCGGCCCGGGTAAATGCCAGTGAGGCGCAGCGCAGTTCGATGCGGAACGGATACCCTGAGATCGACCGGTCGGCGCAGGTCCAGCTCCGTCCCGCCGCCGCCTCGGCGGCGATCCAGGCATCCATCTCGCGGGTCGCCCGGTCGCGCACCCAGAACCAGGCGATGGACCACAGGACGACCAGGGTGGCGAGCAGGATGAAGGGGACGAACAGACCTTTTCGCGAGGGCGCGCGCGTCACGGCCGGTGCTTGGCTTGATGTCATCGGGATCCCATCGCCGTCATCCTCGGGAAGCGAACCGGATCGCGGTCGCGCCTCCCCTCCGGATTGGCCTATCAAGGTCTTGTCAGGGTCTTGGCGGCGAAAGCATGGCCGGGTCCGTGAGAAGTCGGCGCGGTCAGGCGGCGGCCATCGCCCGGGTGTCGAGATCGGCCACGATGGCCCTGCGCTCGGCCTCGGTCTCGGCGAGGCGATGGATATGCATCTCGTTAGCCCCCCGGTGGCGAGCATGGGCCATCCAGGTGCGGGTCAGGCGCTCCCGCGGACTGTCCCCGGCGGAGGTCACGCAGACGAGCTCGCCCTGCCCCGTCGCGTCGCGTCGCACGGCCAGGATCACCGCATCCTCCATTTCGTCGAGCTCCGTCTCGGCGAGATCGTGGATGCCGACGATGTAGCGGCGTCCCGACCGGCCACGCCATGCGCTCAGCACCAGGGCGGGGGTTCCCCGCAGGCCGGCGGTCGTTCTGAGGCGTTCCTCGCGCATCGGTCGTCTCCTGCTCGGGTCTCGGGGAAAGGCCGCCGCGCGGATCGGGGCACGGCCCTGTCGTTCTTCGTTTGTTCCTAAATGTCTTAACGAATGGTTAACGCTGCGGTCCGCTGCTGGAAGAAGCCGTGGATCGACGGCCGTCCCCGCTTCAGGGCGTGGGCGCGTCCCGCATCGGAACCGGGACCGCGTGGCCTCGGGCGTTGAGATCGGCACGCCCGGCGGCCAGCAGGGCATCGGACGCCCCCTCGATGCGGGACTGGACAGTGTCGAGGAACCGCGCCCGGTCGAGGCCGGGCGGAATCGGCGCGAGGAACTCGATCACCGTGGTGCCGGGTCGGCGCAGGAGGCTACGGCGCGGCCAGTACAGGCCGGTGTCGAGGGCGACCGGCAGGCAGGGCACGCCGAGGGTCGCGTAGAGATGGGTCAGGCCGAGCTTGTAGGCGGGGGGGGCACCGGGCGGGCGGCGGGTGCCCTCGGGAAAGATGATGAGCTGGCGTCCGTCGCGGATCACGGCGGCGGCGGCCTCGTTCATCGCCGCCATGGCGCGCGTGCCCTTGGACCGATCGATGGCGACCATGCCTGAACGCGACAGGTACCAGCCGATGAGGGGAATCCACAGGAGTTCGCGCTTGAGGATGTAGGCGAAGTCCGGGAACACCGTGACGAGGGCCAGGGTCTCGAGGGCCGACTGATGCTTGGCCGCCACGAGGGCCGGCCCCTCGGGAATGTTCGACAGGCCCCTGAACTCGACGACGACGCCGCCGATCACGCGCAGGAGCCAGAGGGTGACGTTCGCCCAGCCTTGCGCGAGGCGGATCACGGCCCGCCGCGAGACGAGGGCCGGCAGCCCGAACACCGCGATGAGCGTGGTGGCCAGATAAAAGGCGAGGCTGAAGGCGATCGAGCGGAGGATAACCATCGGAACTCAGAAAGACCGGGGACGTGAAGGCCGACGCCACCCGCGCCGGCCGGGGCCGAGACCTGCCTTAGCGGGTTTTGGCACGGGTTTGACCATCCGGCGTCATGAAAACGCCGTCCTTCGGGCAGGACGACGCTTTCGGGCCGCTTCGACGCCTCGGCCCGGCCCGCACCATGGAGTTCGTTGACTTCTCCGACGCGGGCTCCTTAACTCGACCCGCAACGGCAACCAAACCGGAGGGATCATGGGGTCATTACGCGTCACGGGCCATGGCCTGGACCTCGGCGAAGCCCTGCGGGGCAGGGTCGAAGAGCGGATGGCGGCGACCCTCTCGAAATACCTCGACAGCCACATGAGCGACACCTGCTCCGGCCACGTCACCCTGCGACGGGACGGGACGTCCTACCGGACGGATTGCGTCCTCCACCTCGTCTCGGGCCTGACCCTGGAGGCCTCGGGGGCCGCCCACGATGCCCATGCGAGCTTCGAGCAGACGGCCGACCGGCTCGAGAAGCGCCTGCGTCGCTACAAGCACCGCCTCAAGGACCACGGCGCCGCCGCCCACGAGGGCGCCACCGTGCAGGCGGCCTACGCGGTGTTCGCGGCGCCGAGCGAGGTCGAAGAGGCCGTCGACGAGGACTTCGGAGGCGACGAGCCCGACGACGGGGCCGATCACCCGCCCGTGGTCGCGGAGAGCACCAAGACCCTCAAGCGCCATTCGGTGAGCGAGGCGGTGACCGCCCTCGATCTGACGGGAGCGCCCGTAATCGTGTTCGTTCATGCTGGCACCGGACGCATCAACGTCGTATACCGCCGAAGTGACGGAGCGATCGGTTGGGTTGATCCGGCGGGCGCCGACGCTTGAACGCCCGACCGGAACAGACATCCGAATCCGGCGATTGATCCCTGGGCCATGCGGCCCGACCTTTTACTCCGCGGTGACCAGGTCGGTCACCGCCGAAGGGACGGCGGGCCCCATGCCAGTGCTGGAATTCCTCAATCCGGATTCCGTGGTGCCCTTCCTGCGCGCCCGTGCCAAGAAGCAGATCCTACAGGAACTGAGCGCCCACGCCGCGCGGCATCTGCCGGCCTTGGACGAGCGCGAAGTGTTCGAAACTCTTCTGCAGCGCGAGCGCCTCGGCTCGACGGGCATCGGCGACGGCGTGGCGATTCCCCACGGCAAGCTGCCGGGTCTCGACCGGCTGTTCGGTCTCGTGGCCCGCCTGGAGCGCCCGGTGGATTTCGACTCCCTGGACGGCCAGCCCGTGGATATCGCTTTCCTGCTCCTCGCGCCCGAAGGCGCCGGGGCCGATCATCTCAAGGCCCTGGCCCAGGTGGCGCGGCTCCTGCGAGAGCCGGGCATCCTCGAGCGCATCCGCGCCGCCCGCGACGCCAGCGCCCTTTACGCCCTGCTGACCCACACGTCGGCGTCCCAGGCGGCGTGACGGCGATGCCGACGACTCTGCAAGTCCGGACGGCGGTGCTCGTCGGCTGCCTGATCGCGAGCGTCCCGGCGCGGGCCGGCACGACGGATACCGCCTGCGCGCGCGACGTCCTCGTGGCGAGTTCGATGCAGCGCCAGGCCATCGACCAGCTGGAGCAGACGGGCAACGACGAGGCCGAACTCTGCCGGATCTGGCGGCGCCACGTGGAGACCATGCGTCGGGTGGCGGGGGTCTACGGCCGTTGCCTATCGGGCGCCGAGCGCAGCGAGCGGCTGGCCCAGGTGGTGGGCTCCGAGAAGGAGTTTTCGGGGCTGATCAAGAGCCGCTGCAAGGGTCACTGAGCCAAGGCTCGAGGCCCGGTGCCGCGCCTGCTACGGCCGGCCCTGCATGAGCCGGGGCTCGACCACGACCTTCGTCGGCTTGCCGCGCCCCATGAGGATCGCGGCACGGGAGCGCTCGGGATCGTCCTCGAAGCGGGTGCGGACCCAGGCCACGAGGAACTTGAGGTACTCGGAGGCGAGGAGCCGCGCCGCCGCCGGGTGCTGCCACCAGCGCCCGGCATCGAACCCCTCGGCCACCACCGGATAGGGCACGACGCGCTCTATGCCCGGTAGGGCATGGTCGAGCTCCACCAGGGTGCGGGGCATGTGATAGTTCGAGGTCACCACCGCGACGGTGCTAAAGCGATGAAGGCGCATCCAGCGGCGCGTCTCGATGGCATTGCCGATGGTGTTGCGTGCCCGGTAATCGAGATCGACGCAGCACGTGATCCAGTGACGCTGGCTGGGATTGAGGCGGGCGATCTCGTCGCGGCTGGTGCGTTCGTTGACCCCGGTGATGAGCAGGCGCCGTCCATAGCCGTTGGCCAGGAGATCGATGGCGTCGCCGATGCGCTGGGCCCCGCCCGTAAGCGCCACGATGCCGTCGGCCCGGCCGTCGAGGGGACGCTCGTCGCGCTCGACGCAGGCGACGAAGGCGAGAAAGCCGCCGAACAGCGCCGCGCCGCCGAGACCCGCGATGCCGAGGGCGGCCTTCATGGTTCGACCGGACGGGCGCGCGGCCACGCGCAAGGCCGGGACGGCACGGGAGGTCATGTCCGTCCAGGCCCAGCCGAAAGCCTCGGAGGGCCTCATGGTGTGGCTGCCTGACATCCGCGTCGTCATTCTCCGCAAAAAGAACCCCAAATGGGGCCTCGACGAGGCAAGCATCTCCTCTCGGAAAGGTTCACAAAAGGTTAACGCGATCCGAGCAGCGGCCGCGCATCTCGGTCAGGCGAGGAAGCGCCGCACGGTGAGGCGCGAGACGATGCCGGTGACCACGGAGGCGATTACGCCGATGAGGAGCACGCTGGCGTAGCCGCGCCAGCCGATGTGGAAGGCTCCGAACAGGGCTTCGATCTCCTCGCCGGCCGGTCCCGAGCGCCAGGCGCCGGCGGCGAGTCCGGCGAACGCGAAGGCCGCCAGGGCCGCCACGGACCCGATGATGCCGCCGCGCAACCCGAGGCGAAAGAACCGTCGCTGGAAGGCACGGGCGATGAAATCGTCGTCGGCGCCGACGAAGTGCAGAACCTCCACCACCTCGCGGTTGCCCGCCATGGCACCCCGGGTGGCGAAGACCACGGCGAGGCCCGTGGCGACAAGAACGAGGGCGACGAGGCCGACTCCGACGCCCACGAAGGTGTTGGCCATGGTCGAGAGCCGGCGCAGCCACAGGGCGTGGTCGTCGAGGCTCGCGACCCCCGGCAGGGCCTCGACCAGGGAGGCGCGCAGGGGCTTCAGGTCCGGCGGGCCGCTGGGCGTGAGACGCAGGGCGACGAGGCGCGGGACCGGCAGGTCGGAGAGGTCGAGCCCGCTGCCGAGCCAGGGCTCCAGCAGGCGCTCGGCCTCGGCCTTCGAGTACACCCGGGTCGAGGCGATGCCGGGCGTGCCCTTGGCCAGGCCCTCCGCCCGGGCGACGTCGGCGTCGAGGTCGCGCCCGGGGCTCGGGCGGATCTGGATCGTGACCTCCTGGGCCACGGCCCCCTGCCACTGATCGGCGCTCGAAGCCACGATCTCGGCGGCCCCGGCGCACAGGGCGGCGAGGAAGGTGAGGATGGCGATGACGGCGGCGAGCGCCCGGCTCGCCGCGGAATCCGTCGGCACCAGGGGGGCGTTGCGCCGCAGGGTCGCGGGCAGCGGGCTCTGCGGCGGCGCGGGCGACGGGGAGGCGGTCCGGTTCATAGGGGCTCCGCTCGTAGAGGCTCCGCTCATGGTGGTTCCGCTCATGGACGCTCCACGGCGAGTCGCCCCTCGCCGAGTACGAGCCGGCGGGCGTCGACGAGATCCATCAAGGCGAAATCGTGGGTGGCAATGAGCACCGAGGTGCCGAGGCGGTTGAGTTCGATGAACAGACGCAGGAGGCGCCGGCCGAGACCGGGATCGACGTTGCCCGTGGGTTCGTCGGCGAGGAGCAGCTCGGGCCGGGCGATGAGGGCCCGGGCGATGGCCGCGCGCTGCTTCTCGCCGCCCGACAGGAGCGGCGGCAGCACGTGCATGCGTTCGCCGAGCCCGACCCAGCGCAGCAGCTCGACGACCTCGGCCCGGTAGCTCGTCTCGGCCCGGCCCTGGACGCGCAAGGGGAGCGCTACGTTCTCGTAGGTCGTGAGGTGGTCGAGCAGGCGGAAGTCCTGGAACACCACGCCCATGCGCCGGCGCAGGCCCGTCAGCGCCTCGCTGGAGATGTCGTTCACCTCCTCGCCGAAGACCGAGACGAGCCCCCGCGTCGGGCGGACCGACAGGAGGATGAGGCGCAGGAGCGTGGTCTTGCCCGCCCCCGACGGCCCCGTGAGGAACTGGAACGAGCGCGGCGCGATCTGGAAGCTCACGTCGCTGAGCACCTCCGGACCGAGGCCGTAGCGCATCCCGACATTCTCGAACTGGACCACCGGCTCCTCGGCGCCGGACAGGAGGCTTCCCGTGTTCACTCGATCCGTCACGCTCCCCCCACCGGTCATGAACGCGGCGCACGGCGTTCGGCCTCGTTCTGGCTACCGCGCGTCGTTCGCCCCTCCGAACTTTACGGAGGATTAACCGCGTTCGCGCAGAACCGTGTGAGTCTTTTTGACAGAACCGGCAACTGCCGATCGAGACCCAGGGGCGCCGATTTGTCATGCTGATCGTTTGCCCGTCCTGCGCGAGCGAATATGCGATCGACGTCGATCACGTCGGCGCGGAGGGGCGCCACGTGCGCTGCGCGGCCTGCCGCACGACCTGGTTCATCTCCCCCGACGACGTGGTCGCCGCCGTGGAAGCCGAGATGACGGCCGCGATGATGGAAGCGGTCCAGGCCGGTCCGGGCTCCGCGAAGGCCGAGGCGCAGCCCGCGGCCTCCTTCGATGACTGGGATGCGACGTCGGCGGAGACGCCGCCGGCCCTCGAACCCGACCCCGAACCTCTGCCCGGCGACCTCGACGCGGCCCCTCCCACCGACGCTCCGGAGGCTACCGAGGCGGTCGACACGCGCCGACGGCCCAGGCCGGCGATGCCGCGCAAGCCCGTGCGACGGTCGCGCTTCTCACCCGCGGCCGCCCTTGGCCTGTCGGTCGTGGCCGGTCTCTTCCTCGCCGTTCTCGGACGGACCACCGTGGTGCGGGCGATGCCGCAGAGCGCCGGGCTCTATGCCCGCCTGGGGCTGCCGGTGAACCTGCGTGGCCTCGACCTGCGCGACGTGGTGGCATTTCAGACGCAGGGTGAGGGAGCCCAACTCGTGGTCGAGGGCGATATCGTCGGCGTCGCCGCCGAGGGTGCACCGGTGCCCCCCATCGCCGTCGAGGTTCGCGACGGCCACGATCAGGTGCTCTACCGCTGGAACGTCGCCGCGCCCCGGCAGACCCTGGAGCACCGCGAGACGGCGCGCTTCCGGGCCAGCCTGTCGACGCCACCCGTCGAGGGACGCGCGATCCGGGTCAGTTTCACTCCCCCGACCGGCGCGCCCTGACCATCAACGCCGCTGTCAGCGGCGGTCGCCCGTGATATGAAGCGTCCATGACCATTCCTTCTCGACGCGTCCGCGTCCTCTTCGACGAAGCCACCATCGCTCGGCGCACCGAGGAACTCGCGGCCGCCATCGCCGCCGCCAAGCCCCAGAACCTGCTGGTGGTGGCGGTGCTCAAGGGCAGCTTCATGTTCGCCGCCGACCTCCTGCGGGCCCTGCACCGGGTCGGGCTGGAGCCGCAGGCGGAGTTCGTCCACCTGTCGAGCTACCGCACCGCCACGGTCTCGTCGGGGCAGGTCGAGATCCTGCGCGATGTCGAAAGCGAGGTGCGCGGGCGCGACGTGCTGCTCATCGACGACATTCTGGAGTCCGGCCGCACCATCGTGTTCGCCAAGGACCTGCTCATGGCCCGCGGCGCCAAGCGGGTGCTCACGGCCGTGCTCCTCGAGAAGCCGGGCAAGCGCGCCGTCACCATCGACGCCGATTTCGTCGGCTTCACCTGCCCCGACGTGTTCGTGGTCGGCTACGGCATGGATGTGGCCCACGCCTTCCGGCAATTGCCGTTCGTCGGCCTCGTCGATTACGACAGCCCCGACCCCGACCTGTTCGGGGGCACCTGAACGTGGCGTTGTGCCCGGCGAAGACTACGGTGTAACACGGGACAGACACGACGCTGGCGCCCCTGTGGCGCTCTGTCCCTTGACAGGGTGGCCTCGCGTTTGCGTGACTGAAATTCCTTAACATTCGAGAGAATTTGATCAGCGATGGCGCGCATCCTGCTCGTGGATGACGAAGAGACGGTCCGGGGCTTCCTCAAGCGGGGTCTGGAGATCGACGGTCACGCCGTGGTCACGGCCTCCGACGGAAGCGACGGGCTGGACCGCCTCATCGAAGCCGATGGCGCCTTCGACCTCATGCTCACGGACATCCGGATGCCGCTGATGGACGGGATCGCCCTGGCGCTCGCGGCCAAGCGGGACTTTCCCGATCTCACGATCCTCCTGATGACGGGCTTCGCCGATCAGCGCGAGCGGGCGCGTGGCCTCGATGCCATCGTCACCGATGTCCTGACGAAGCCGTTCTCCCTCGCCGACCTGCGCTCTACGGTCAACCGCGCCCTGGCGGCCTGACGCCCGCCACGACGGCCGGCCGCGATCGCTCGGCCCCGGTTCTGTGCCGCCTCGAAACGCGACGGCCCCCTTCCCGATCCCCCCTCGTCACCCGTCCAGCGCAGCCACGCCCCGTGGCGCCCGCGCCCGGCAGGCCTGCGCCTTCGCGGGCCACCGGGAGGCAGTCCGGATTTTCGGACAAATGGTTCACGTCGATTGCGGAATACCGCACCGCGAGACAGTACAAAAATCATTCAAGTCGTTGTTTCTTTGATTTAATTTAAATGGACTGGACTTGGTCCACATCCTGCAAAATCATACCGACAAAGAGCGGGCACACGCACCCGATCCGATCGAGAACGGCCAGGGAGGATACCATGGAGCGCAGTCGCGATCTCGATCCCGTCGAGACGCAGGAATGGCTCGACTCACTCGACGGCGTCCTCGACGTCGACGGACCGGAGCGGGCGCATTACCTCATCGAACAGGTGATCGACGGAGCCCGCAAGAAGGGCGCGCCAGTCCCCTATTCCGCCAACACCGCGTACCTCAACACCATCCTCCCCGAGAAGCAGGACCCGCATCCCGGCGACCGGGCCATCGAGCACCGCATCCGCTCGGCGATCCGCTGGAACGCCATCGCGATCATCCTGCGGGCGAACAAGGAATCCTCGGAACTCGGCGGCCACATCGCGAGCTTCCAATCGGCCGCGACGCTCTACGACACCGGCTTCATGCATTTCTGGCGGGCGGCCGACGCCAACCACGGCGGCGACCTCGTCTACGTGCAGGGCCATTCCTCGCCCGGCGTCTACGCCCGCGCCTTCCTCGAAGGGCGGCTGACGGAGGAGCAGCTCCTCGGCTTCCGCCAGGAAGTCGGCGGCAAGGGCCTGTCCTCTTACCCGCATCCGTGGCTGATGCCGGATTTCTGGCAGTTCCCCACGGTCTCCATGGGGCTGGGCCCCTTGATGGCGATCTATCAGGCCCGCTTCCTGCGCTACCTGCATCACCGCAATCTCGCGCAGACGGACGGCCGCAAGGTCTGGGCCTTCATGGGCGATGGCGAGATGGACGAGCCGGAAAGCCTCGGCGCCATCGCGCTCGCGGCGCGGGAAAAGCTCGACAACCTCGTCTTCGTCATCAACTGCAACCTGCAGCGCCTCGACGGTCCGGTGCGCGGCAACGGCAAGATCGTCCAGGAACTCGAGGCCGATTTCCGGGGTGCCGGCTGGAACGTCATCAAGGTGCTGTGGGGGTCGGGCTGGGATGCCCTGATCCAGAAGGATAGCACCGGCATGCTGGCGCGCCTCATGGAGGAATGCGTCGACGGCGAGTACCAGGACTTCAAGTCGAAGAACGGCGCCTATATCCGCGAGCACTTCTTCGGCCGCTACCCCGAGACAGCGGCCCTCGTCGCCGACATGAGCGACGACGACATCTGGCGCCTGACGCGTGGCGGCCATGACCCGCGCAAGGTCTTCGCCGCCTACAGCGCCGCCTCGAAGCACAAGGGCCAGCCGACCCTCATCCTCGCCAAGACCGTCAAGGGCTACGGCATGGGTGAATCGGGCGAGGCCCAGAACATCACCCACCAGCAGAAGAAGATGGGCGAGGCCGTCCTCAAGCAGTTCCGCGACCGCTTCGGGATCGACCTCACGGACGAGCAGCTGAAGGAGATCCCCTTCATCAAGTTCCCCGAGGGCAGCCCAGAGCACAACTACCTCATGGCGCGGCGCGCGGCGCTCGGCGGGTCCCTGCCAGCCCGGCGCTCCAAGTCGAAGGCCCTGGAAATCCCGCCGCTCTCGGCCTTCTCGGCGCAGATGAAGGAGACCGCGGGCCGCGAGATCTCCACCACCATGGCGTTCGTGCGCATCCTCAACACGCTCCTGCGCGACAAGAACATCGGCAACCGCATCGTGCCGATCGTGCCCGACGAGAGCCGCACCTTCGGCATGGAGGGCATGTTCCGCCAGTTCGGCATCTTCTCCCAGGTCGGCCAGCTCTACCGGCCGGAGGATGCCAACCAGCTCATGTACTACAAGGAGGACAAGAACGGTCAGATGCTCCAGGAGGGCATCAACGAGCCGGGCGCCATGTCGTCCTGGATCGCGGCCGCGACCTCCTACTCGCACTCCGACGCGCCGACGATCCCGTTCTACGTCTACTACTCGATGTTCGGCTTCCAGCGGGTCGGGGATCTGGCCTGGGCGGCGGGCGACATGCGGGCGCGCGGCTTCCTCATCGGCGGCACGGCGGGGCGCACGACGCTCAACGGCGAGGGCCTGCAGCACGAGGACGGCCACAGCCACCTCCTCTCGTCGACCATCCCGAACTGCGTCTCCTACGACCCGACCTTCTCGTACGAAGTCGCGGTCATCGTGCAGGACGGTCTGCGCCGGATGTATGCCGAACAGGAGGACGTGTTCTACTACATCACCGTGATGAACGAGAACTACGAGCACCCCGGCATGCCGGAGGGCGCAGAGGCCGGCATCATCAAGGGGATGTACCTGTTCCGGCAGGGCGCCCCGGAGACGAAGCAGGGTCACCGGGTGCAGTTGCTCGGCTCCGGCACCATCCTGCGCGAGGTCATCGCGGCGGCCGAACTCCTGGAACAGGATTTCGGCATCGCATCCGACATCTGGAGCTGCCCGAGCTTCACGGAGTTGCGCCGCGATGCCATGGCGGCCGAGCGCTGGAACCTGCTCCACCCGCTGGAGGGCCGGCGCCTCTCGCATGTCGAGACGTGTCTAGCCGGCCGAAATGGCCCGGTGATCGCCGCCACCGACTACATGCGCCTGTTCGCCGACCAGATCCGCACCTGGGTTCCGGGCCGCTACCGGGTCCTCGGCACGGACGGCTTCGGCCGCTCGGACTACCGGGCGCGCCTGCGCGACTTCTTCGAGGTCAACCGGCACTGGGTGGTGGTCGCGGCCCTGCACAGCCTCGCCGAGGACGGCGTGATCCCGGCCCAAACGGTGGCGGACGCCATCGCGAAATACGGCATCGACACGGACCGGCCGGCACCCTGGACCGTCTGATCCGCCGCTCGGCCGCTCCCCTCGGGTGAGCGGCCTGCCTTCGCACACGCCTCATCGAGCATGACCGGACGAGGGAGCCCACGAGAGGCTCCACTTCACCAGGGAGAGTACGCAGTGGGTATCGCGATCAATATCCCGGATATCGGCGACTTCAAGGACATCCCGATCATCGAGATCCACGTAAAGGAGGGCGATACCATCGGCCCGGACGATCCCCTCGTCTCGCTGGAATCCGACAAGGCGACCATGGACGTGCCCTCGCCGAGCGCCGGGGTGGTCGAGAGAATTTTGGTCAAGCTCGGCGACAAGGTGAGCGAAGGTTCGCCCCTCCTCGTGTTCAAGGGTGAGGGCGGCACGGCCGCCGCCGAGAAGGCCGCCGAGGCTCCGGCCGGCGCCGACAGTGCCGCGCTTCTCGCCAAGCAGGAGCCCGCGCCGAGCGCAGCGCCTGCCGCCGCCACGCCGGCGCCTGCCTCCAACCTCCCCGATTTCTCGCAGGTCCATGCCAGCCCCGGCGTGCGCCGCCTCGCTCGCGAACTCGGCCTCGACCTCACCGCCATCAAGGGCACCGGCGAGAAGGGCCGCGTGACCAAGGAGGACGTGAAGGGCCACCTCACCCGTTCGGCCGCCCCGGCGCCCGGCGCCTCCGGCACGGCCGCGTTCACGGGCGGCGGCATGGGCATCCCAGAGATCCCGGCCGTGGACTTCTCGAAATTCGGCCCGACCGAGATCCAGCCGCTGTCGCGGATCAAGAAGATCTCCGGCGCGCACCTGCACCGGTCCTGGCTCAACGTGCCCCTCGTCACCCATCAGGACGAGGCCGACATCACCGAGACCGACCAGTATCGCAAGGAACTCGACACCGCCGGCAAGGAGCTGAAGGACAAGGGCTACCGCGTCACCCTGCTGGCCTTCCTCATCAAGGCCGCCGTCTCGGCCCTGCGCAAGCACCCCGAATTCAACGCCTCCCTCTCGCCGGAGAAGGACGCCCTGATCCTCAAGCACTACTACAATATCGGCGTGGCGGTGGACACGCCGGACGGCCTCGTGGTTCCGGTGATCAAGGATGCCGACCGCAAGGGCCTCATCGAGATCAGCCGCGATCTCGGGGCGATCTCGGCGAAAGCCCGCGACGGCAAGCTCGGCGCCGCCGACATGCAGGGGGCGACCTTCTCGATCTCCAGCCTCGGCGGAATCGGCGGCACCGCCTTCACGCCGCTGGTCAACGCTCCGGAAGTCGCCATCCTCGGCGTCGCCCGCTCGAAGATGGCGCCGGTTTGGAACGGCACGGCCTTCGAGCCGCGCCTGATGCTGCCGCTCTCCCTCTCCTACGACCACCGCGTCATCGACGGTGCGCTCGCCGCGCGCTTCGCCCGCCACCTCGCCCACGTCCTCGAGGACGTCCGCCGCCTCGTCGTCTGACGAAGTCCGGTTGCGCGAAACAACGAGTGAGGTGAAGCGATGAGCAGCAACGACGTCCACCTGCCGGATATCGGCGACTTCAAGAACGTGCCCGTCATCGAGGTCAGCGTCAGCCCCGGCGACGTCATCTCCGTCGACGACGTCATCATCGTGCTGGAATCCGACAAGGCGACCATGGACATCCCGTCCCCCGTCGCCGGCACGGTGGCGGAGGTGAAGATCAAGGCCGGCGACGCGGTGAGCCAGGGCGACCTGATCCTGGTGATGGCGGGAGCCGCCGCCGCCACGGGTTCGCCGAAACCCACGGTGACCGACACCACGAGCACGGGTGGAGCGGCCGCCGCGCCGGCCGCCGGTGCGCACGCGCCCGGCGAGGGTCAGGCGGGCTACGGCTCCGCCGCGACCCAGGGCGGTACCGGTGCCGCCAAGGCGCCCGCCCCCAAGGGCGCCGCCGCCGTCCCCGGCGAGGAGATGCGGGCGCAGGTGCTCGTCATCGGTGCCGGCCCCGGCGGCTACACCGCCGCGTTCCGCGCGGCCGATCTCGGCCAGTCGGTGGTGCTCGTCGAGCGCTGGCCGAATTTGGGCGGCGTCTGCCTCAACGTCGGCTGCATCCCGTCGAAAGCCCTGCTGCACGCCGCCAAGGTCATCGACGAGAGTCACGCCATGGCGGCCCACGGCATCTCCTTCACGGCGCCGCAGATCGACATCGACAAGCTGCGTGAATGGAAGGACGGCGTGGTCAAGCGCCTCACCGGCGGCCTCAGCGGCCTCGCCAAGCAGCGCAAGGTCACGGTGGTGACGGGCGAGGCGCGCTTCGTCTCGCCCCATCAGGTCGCCGTCGAGCATGAGGGTCAGACCCGTATCATCGGCTTCGACCACGCCATCATCGCGGCCGGCTCCGAGCCGGTGCGGATGCCGTTCATCCCGCACGACGACCCACGGGTGATCGACTCGACGGGGGCGCTGGAACTCGACGGCGTACCGGCCCGCCTCCTCGTCATCGGCGGCGGCATCATCGGGTTGGAGATGGCCACCGTCTATCACGCCCTGGGCTCGAAGGTGACCATCGTCGAGCTGATGGACCAGATCATCCCGGGTGCGGACAAGGACATGGTCATGCCGCTGATGAAGCGGATCAGCAAGCAGTACGAGGCGATCCACCTCAAGGCCAAGGTCACCGCCGTCGCGGCGACCTCGGCGGGGCTGAAGGTCTCGTTCGAGGGCGGCACCGCGCCCGCCTCCGACACCTTCGACAAGGTGCTGGTCTCCGTGGGGCGGCGCCCCAACGGCAAGCGCATCGGCGCGGAAGCCGCGGGCGTCGCCGTCGACGAGCGCGGCTTCATCGCGGTCGATCGGCAGATGCGCACCAACGTGCCCCACATCTTCGCCATCGGCGACGTGGTCGGCCAGCCGATGCTGGCGCATAAGGCGACGCATGAGGGCAAGGTCGCGGCCGAGGTCGCCGCCGGCAGGGCCAGCGCCTTCGACGCCAAGGTGATTCCGTCCGTGGCCTATACCGACCCGGAGGTGGCCTGGGTCGGGATGACCGAGAACGAGGCCAAGGCGAAGGGGATCAAGGTCGGCAAGGGCGTGTTCCCCTGGGCCGCCTCCGGCCGCTCCCTGGCCCTCGGCCGCGAGGAGGGCCTGACCAAGGTCCTGTTCGACCCCGAGACCGACCGCATCCTCGGCTGCGGCATCGTCGGCCCCTCGGCCGGCGACCTCATCGCGGAAGCCGCGCTCGCCATCGAGATGGGGGCGGATGCCGAGGATATCGGCCTCACCATCCACCCGCATCCGACCCTGTCGGAGACCATCGGGCTGGCGGCCGAGGCCTTCGAGGGCACGATTACCGACCTCTACATGCCGAGGAAAGACGGGCCGAAGAAGGCCCACTGAAGTTCGGGGATCTGCGCGGCGTCCTTCGAGTGCCGCGCCGCGCGGACCCGGTGATTCCCGCGGCCGCCTCGATCAGGTGGCCGGACCGATCCGCAGGGAGAAATGCGCGCCCGGACGATCCCTCGCCACCTCCAGCGGGCCGCCGAGCTGGCGGGCGAGGCTGTTGACGATGCGCATGCCGAGGCTCGCGCGGCGCGGTGCCCCCGGATCGAAGCCCTCAGGGAGACCGACGCCGTCGTCGCAGACGGCGAGGAGGAGGCCATCCGCCTGCCCGTCGTGGATCGTGACGCGGATCTCGCCGCCCCCTTCCGGATAGGCGTACTTGATGGCGTTGGTCACGAGTTCGTTGACGAACAGGCCCAGGGGAATCGCCAGATCCGCCGGGATGTTCACCGTCGGTGCCCGGCACACCAGGGTATGGCGCGGCGCGTTCTCCTGCAGGCGGCCGCAGAGGGCTTCGAGGAAGCCCGCGACATCGATGGCTTCCAGGCTCGGCTGGCGCCAGAGCTGGTCGTGGACCTGGGCGACGGCCTCGACCCGGGTGCGGGCATCGGCGAGCGCCGCCTTCACGTCGTCGTTGTCGGAGCCCCGGGCCTGGAGCCCGAGGAACCCGGCGACCACCGCGAGGCTGTTCTTGACGCGATGGCTCATCTCGCGGGAGAGCAATTCCTGTCGCTCCAGGGCGGCCTTGAGGCGGGCCTCGGCGCGTTGGCGCTCGATGGCGCCGCCGACGAGGTTGGCGAAGCCCTGCATGAAGGCGATGTCCGCCTCTTCGAACTGACCCTCGCGGGTGTCGTCCACTTCGAGCACACCGTAATTGCCGTCGCGGTTGGCGATGAGCACGTTGATGGCCCGGCGGATGCCGTGATCGGCCATGAGCTTGGGCGTGCGGAAGCGGGTCTCTTCCTGGAGATGGTTCGAGATCACCGGCCTGCCGGTCTTGAGGGCATAGCCGGCGGGCGAGGCGAGGTCCGCCCCGATGATGGCCGTGCCGACGGCATCCGCCGCCCAGCCGACGCCCGCGCAGACGAGCAGGCAATCCTGGCGCGGCTGGTATTCGAGGGCCTTGCAGAACTGCGCATCCATGCCCTCGGCGCAGAGTTCCGTGGCCCGCTGGAGCAGGGGCAGCAACTCCGTCGCACGCAGGGCCTCGACGCCGAAATCCGAGAGGATCGCCTGCTGGCGCAGGCGCAGCGCCAGGGCATTGGGGACGCGTTCAGGCATCCGGAAGCTTCCGTTGTTCGAGAGGAGACCGACGGCCGTCCGCTTCGCGTTCTTGCTGTGCCGGCGCGCCGCTCGCAAGTCCGCGCGTCCGCAACGATGCGTGTGTTTCGTCCGGCTCCGGCATGGCCACTGCGTCACGGGGAGAAGCGGGAGCGTCCGGGCGTTCTCAGATCTCGATCTCCGTCCCGACTTCCACGAGTTGGCGCGTCGGCACGCAGAAATGCGCGCCCGTCCGCTCGGCGTTGCGCAGGAGGAAGGCGAACAACCCCTCGCGCCAGTCTGCCATCCCGCGATGGTCGCTCTTCGGAATGATGGTCTCGTGGCCGATGAAGATCGTGAGATCGTCGAGGCATTCGCTCGCGAGTGCGCCCGCCTTCACGGCGCAGGCGAGACCTTCGGGAATGGACGCGTCCTCCATGAAACCGTAGCGCAGGATCACCCGGGTGATGTCCGGCGTGATGGTGAGCACCTCGGCACGCTGCTCGGGCGCTACCACGGGGGCCTCTTCATAGAGGGCGGTGACGATGAGGATCCGCTTGTGCAGGGCGTGGGAGCGCTCGACGAAGCGCGACATGTGCAGGGGAATGCCGCTCGTCGCCGAGGACAGGAAGGCGGCGTTTCCCGGCAAGGTCAGGGGTGGATCGCGGCGGATCTGCTCCAGGAACTCGGCCTCGGGCTGACGCAGGCCGACCCGCACATCCTCCACGAGGTGGGTGCCCTTGCGCCAAGTCAGCATCACGAACGCGACGAGGCCCGCGAGGAGCAGCGGAAACCAGCCGCCCTCGAACAGCTTCACGCTGTTGGCGCTGAGGAAGACGAGGTCGATGAGGAGGAAGAACCCGTTGACGGCGAAGACCGCCACGGGATTGTAGCCCCATTTCAGGGCGACGAGGGTGGCGAGCACGGTGGTGATCGCCATGAGCGAGGCCACGGCGATGCCGTAGGCGCCGGCCAGGGCGTCGGACGTGCCGAAGATGAGCACGGCGCTGATGGTCGCGGCGGCGAGGAGCCAGTTCACCACCGGCACGTAGATCTGCCCGCGCTCGTGCCGGGCGGTGTGGACCACCCGCACGGGCGGCAGGAATCCGAGCTGGATCGATTGCTGGGTGAGGGAGAACGCGCCCGAGATGATCGCCTGCGAGGCGATGACGGTGGCCAGCGTCGCCAGGCCGATGAGCGGGATCTGCGCCCAACCGGGGGCGAGGCGGTAGAACGGGTTCTCGATGGCGTCGGGCGCGACGAGCAGCAGGGCGCCCTGTCCGAAATAGTGGATCACCAGGGCCGGCAGCACGAGGCCGAACCACGAGACGCGGATCGGCCCGGCGCCGAAATGCCCGAGATCGGCGTACATCGCCTCGCCGCCCGTCACCGCCAGGAAGGCGGCGCCCAGCATGGCGAAGCTGACATGCCAGCCCGCATGGAACAGGAAGTCCACGGCCCGCAGCGGATTGGCGGCCGCCAGGATCTGCGGCGCCTGAACGATGCCGGCGACACCCATCAGCGCCAGGACGAGGAACCAGACCAGCATCACGGGTCCGAAGATGCGCCCGATGAAGGCCACGCCTTTGCTCTGGACCAGGAACAGTCCGGCCAGGATCGCCAGGGTGATCGGCAGGACGTAGTGGGCCAGCCCGGGTGCCGCGACCTTGAGGCCCTCCACGGCACTCAGCACCGAGATGGCCGGTGTGATGGCCCCGTCGCCGTAGAGGAGGGCCGCCCCGACGAGACCGACGATGAGAAGGATTCCGGCCCACGACCCTGGCTTGGCGTGGCGCGCGCCGAGCAACGCCAGCATGGCGACGATCCCGCCCTCGCCCCGGTTGTCGGCGCGCAGGATCAGAACGGCGTATTTGACGGCCACGATGAGGATCAGCGACCACAGGATCAGCGAGACGGCGCCCGTGACGGCGATGGGGGTCGGTGGCGCTCCGGCGCTCGCTGCCCGCACCGCCTCCTTGAAGGCGTAGAGCGGACTGGTCCCGATATCGCCATAGACGATGCCGAGGGCGCCGATGAGCACGGCCGGGCGCGCGAGGCCCCCGTGCCCGGTCCGGGTCTGGTCTTGGGACAAGGGCGGATCTCCGGCGGGGCGCCTCGGCGACGCTTCTTCCCCGACGAGTTAGGGAGATCGCCGGCCGGCGTCCAGGGATGAAAATCGCCGTCGAGACGTGGCGCCCGGCGCCGCCTGCCTACGCACCAACCAGCCGGGCGAGACCGGCCGGGCAGGCGCCCCCGCGCACGATCTCGTGGACCGGGACGGCGACGTGCCGACGGATGGCGGCAGCCACGGTCTCAATGGGAGTCGGGGCATCGGGGCTCTCACAGACCGCGAGGCCGAGCAGGGGAACATCGTGGAGCCGCAGGGTCTCGGCAGCCGTCAGGGCGTGGCTGATGGCACCGAGATAGGAGCCGGTGACGAGGAGCGCCGGCACGGACAGGGCTTTCAGCCAGTCGAGGCCGGTGTGATCGGCCGTCACCGGACTCATCAGGCCGCCGACGCCCTCGACGAGGAGGGTGGAGCCCGGCGGCGTCGCGCCCATCTCGGCCCGACACCAGGCGACGAGGTCGGCGAGTGCCAGGGTGCGGCCTTCGCGGGCGGCGGCGAGATCGGGCGCGAGGGGCGCCGAGAACCGCCACGGCGAGCAGGCCGCGACGTTCTCGGGCGTCACGACGAGCCCCTGCGCCTCAAGGAGAATCGCCGTGTCGCTGGTTCGGAAGTCGGGATCCCCGATGGGCGGCACGCCGCTGGCGACGGGCTTGAGGGTGCGGACGTCGTGCCCGTCGCCCCGCAGGCGCCGCGTCAAGGCAGCGGTGACGTAGGTCTTGCCGATCTCGGTCCCGGCGCCGGCGATAAAGACGGCGTTGCCGCTCACATCGCGACGCGGCTCACTTTTCGACAAACGCCTTCTCGATGACGTAGTGGCCGGCCTCGCCGTGGTTGCCCTCGACGTAGCCGCCATCCGTCAGCAAGGCGCGGGTGTCGCGGATCATGTCCGGGCTGCCGCAGAGCATGAACCGGTCGTTCTCCACGGACATCGGCGGCAGGCCGATATCCGCGAACAGCTTGCCGGAGGTCATGAGGTCGGTGATCCGGCCGCGGTTGCGGAACGGCTCGCGGGTGACGGTGGGGTAGTAGATCAGTCCGGCGGAGATCACCTCGCCCAGGAACTCGTGGTTCGGCAGGTCCTGCGTGATGGTCTCGCCGTAGGCGAGTTCCTGCACGTGCCGGCAGCCGTGGACGAGCACCACCTTCTCGAAGCGCTCGTAAGTCTCCGGGTCCTTGATGATCGACATGAAGGGGGCGAGACCCGTGCCGGTGCCCAGCAGATAGAGGTTACGCCCCGGCATCAGATTGTCGAGCACCAGCGTGCCGGTCGGCTTCTTGCCGACCATGATCGGGTCGCCGACCTTAAGGTGCTGGAGCTTGGAGGTCAGGGGGCCGTTGGCGACCTTGATGGAGAAGAACTCGAGTTCTTCCTCATAATTCGCCGAGACGACCGAATAGGCACGCAGGAGCGGACGGCCCTCCACCTCGATGCCGATCATCACGAACTCACCGTTGCGGAAGCGGAACGCGGGATCGCGGGTCGTGCGGAAGGAGAACAGGGTGTCCGTCCAGTGGTGGACGGAGAGCACGCGCTCCTCGTTGAACTTGCTCATCGCCGGGTCCGTCTTGCATCTCGAAGCTTTGCGGGCGTCTTCTCGCACCTGCGGTGCCCGCGTCAAGGCGGTGCGGGCGCACAGGTGCCCCGCGCCGCCGGGGGCGGGGCTTTGCCGCAACTGTCTGGAATCACTCTCGATTACCGCGAGCCCGAGTCAAAGCGGCTTCAGCCCGGCCTCGATCTCGGCCCGGCGTCCTTCGAGGAACGGAGGAAGCGCCAGATGCTCGCCCAAGGTCTCCAGGGGCTCGTCGGCGGTGAAGCCGGGACCGTCCGTGGCGATCTCGAACAGGATGCCGTTGGGCTCGCGGAAGTACAGGCTCTGGAAATAGAACCGGTCGATGGGGCCACTCGTCGGCATGCGCTTCACCTTCAGGCGATCGGCCCAGGCTGCGTAGTCCGCATCGGGGATTCGGAAGGCGACGTGATGGACGGCGCCCGCCCCCTGGCGCGCCGGCGGCAGGTCGGGCTGGGCCAAGAGGTGGAGTTCGGCGGCCGGTCCCCCCTCCCCCATGCGCCAGACCCGGACCGCGCCCTCCGGCAGCGCGTAGGTGCGATCGCGGGCCATACCCAGAACCTCGGAGAGAACCGCCTCGGTCCGCCCGACCTGCGCAACGGCGAGGCGGATCGGCCCGAGGCCACGGATCTGGTGCTCGGCCGGCACGGGGCTGCGCGCCCAGGGGTGAGCCGGACCGGCGCCGCCATCGTCGACGAGCATGAAGCGCTGGCCTTCCGCATCCTCGAAATCCAGGCTGTATCGCCCGTCGCGCTCCACCGGCTCGGCATGGGCGACGCCCTGCCGGGCGAGGTGCTCGCGCCACCAATCGATGGCGGCGGTCCCCGCAACCCGCAGGCCCGTGCGGGTGATGCTGTCCGTGCCGCGCCGCTCGGGCGGCGCCGGCCAGTCGAAGAAGGTGAGATCGGTGCCGGGTGAGGCGAGGCCGTCGGCGTAGAACAGGTGATAGGCCGAGACGTCGTCCTGATTCACCGTCTTCTTCACGAGCCGCAAGCCGAGGGTGCGGGTGTAGAACGCGGCGTTGTCGGCAGCCCGCGCCGTGATGGCGGTGAGGTGGTGGATTCCGGTGAGGTGCATCGCGCTTATCCGGCTGGGTGACTCAGGGTCGGTCCAAGGGTCAGATGGGGCCACCCCCCGCCTATGACAAAGCGGTGTGCCCCCTGGCGTGGGGCGCCCGGCGCGATAGGTGGGGTTCGTTTCCCAGCCTAACCCGGAGCCCTCGATGCCGCATCTCCTCTACGTCGAAGCCTCGCCGCGCAAGGAGCGGTCCGCCTCCATCGAAGTGGCGCATGCCTTCCTCGAAGCTTGGCGCGCCCGCCATCCCGACGGCACCGTCGACACCCTCGACGTCTGGAACACCGATCTGCCGGAATTCGATGGCGAGGCGCTCGCGGCGAAGTACGCTGGGCTCGCGGGCGAGGCCTTGAGCCCGGCGCAAGATGCGGCATGGGGCGCGATCCGGGCGCTCGCCGGCCGCTTCCAGGCGGCGGACCTCCTCGTGTTCGGCGTGCCGATGTGGAACTACACGATCCCGTACAAGCTCAAGCACCTGTTCGATCTCGTATCGCAGAAGGACCTGCTGTTCAGCTTCGACGAGCGCGGCCAGAACGGGCTGCTGACCGCGAAGGCCGTGGTGATCAACGCGCGCGGCGTCGCCATCGGGGCGGATTTCCCGGCCGAGATCTACGATCACCAATCGACCTACATGGCCACCTGGCTGCGCATGGTCGGCATCACCGACGTGCATCAGATTGCGGTGGAGAAGGGTCTGATGGGCGCCGATCTCGACCGGGAGTCCCGCGCTAAGGGCCGCGCCGAGGCCGAGGCCCTGGCGGCGACGCTCTGACGCCGCGTCAGAAGGCGCCGGCGAGGAGACCGAGGCCGGCGGCGGCCAGGGCCGCCCCGGCGACGCGCAGGGCAGGAGGGGTATCGAGGCGGCGGGCGGCGAGGCCAAGGCCGAGGCCGGCGGCGTGCAGGAACGCCGTGGCGGCAAGGAAGCCAAGACCGTAGGCGACACCCGATGCGGCGCCGGGCATCTCGGCGCCGTGGGCGAAGCCATGGAACACCGCGAACGCGCCGACGAGGGCCATGGCGCCGGCCACGGGCGGCACCGCCCCGAGGGCGAGGACCAGCCCGAGGACGAGGACCGACAGGGCGATGCCGGTCTCGACATAGGGGAGATCCCACCCGAGGGCACCGGCGGCACCGCCGACGGCCATCATGGCGAGGAAAGCCGCCGGTACGAGCAGCAGCGCCCGTCCGCCGATGCGCGCCGCGATGAGGCCAACCGCCACCATGGCGAGCACGTGGTCGAGCCCGCCGAGGGGATGCAGGAAACCTTGAGTCGCGCCCCCAGCATCATGGCCGGGATGGGCCAGGGCGGGCGTCGCGATCACGAGGGCCAGGGGCATGATCGCCGCGCGGGCGAGGAGCGTCGACAGGGCAGAGGTCATTCCGGAGCGATCCCAGGATCCATGGCAGGCGGCGCAGTGTAGCAACCGCCATGCCCCGGAGCATCCCCGGATGTCTCTCAGAAGTCGGTGGGCCGGCCGGCCGCCACCACGAGCATCTTGCCGTCCGCGAAGGTGCGGGCGCCCGCGCGGCGGATGTCGGCCTGGGTGACGTTGGCGACGAGGTCGTTGCGCCGGGCGATATAGTCCATGCCCAGGCCCTCGAAGGCGATCTGGGCGAGCTGATGGGCGATCTTCGTCGAGGTGTCGAAGCCCAGCGCGTAGGAACCGGTGAGGTAGTCCTTGGCCTTCTGCAGTTCCTCGTCGGAGGGACCCTCGGAGATCAGCCGTCCGATCTCGTCGCCGATCACCGCGAGGGCCTCGCCGACGCGCTCGTTCTTCGTGGCGGTGTAGCCCCAGGTCATGGCGGAGGCGCGGTGACTGACGAGGGACGTGCCCACCGAATAGGCGAGGCCGCGCTTCTCCCGCACCTCCTGGAACAGGCGCGAGGTGAAGGAGCCGCCGCCCAGGATGTGGTTCAGCACGTAGGCCGGGATGAAATCGGGGTCGCGCCACGGCACGCCGCCCATGCCGAAGCGCAGGACCGATTGCGGCACGTCGATATCGACGACGTGACGCTGGCCGAGATTGCCCACCCGCGTCTGCGGCACCACCGTGAGGGGGGCGGCGAGATCGAGGCGGCCGAAGGCGCGCTCCAGGGCATCGGCGAGGCGCGCGGCATCGATGGCGCCGACCGCCGCGACCTTCACGGCACCACGTCCGACGATCTTGCGATGGAGCTCCACGAGGTCGTCGCGGGTGATGGCCGCGATGCTCTCGGGCGTGCCCGACGAGGGCCGGGCATAGGGATGGCCGGCGAAGGCCTCGGCGAAGAAGCGGCGCGAGGCCATCACGCCCGGATCGTTCTGCTGGTAGCGCAGGCCCGCGAGGGTCTGGGCCCGCACCCGCTCGATGGCGTCGGGGTCGAGGCGGGGCTTGGCGAGCGCCAGGGCCAGGAGGTCGATGGCTTCGTCGGCGTGCTTGACCAGCATCTTGAGGGAGCCGCCGAGCGCATCCGCCCCGGCATGGAACGAGAGCTCGATGGCCCGGGCCGCCAAGCGTTCCTGGAAGGCGTCCGAGACGAGATCTCCGGCCCCCTCGTCGAGGAGGCGGGCCAGCATCTGGGCGACGCCGGCCTTGCCCTCGGGGTCCTGGGCGGCGCCGCCCTCGAAGGTGAAGGCCAGGGCGATGAGGGGCACCACCTGCGATTCGACGTGCCAGGCTTCGATGCCGGCCGCCGTGGCGACGGGAACGGCCTGTGTCGGCGAGTTGGACGCGTGGGTCGCGGTATCGACCAGTTGGGGAGCCATGGTCATGGAAACCTCGTTGTCTGTGCCGGGCGCGGCGCGTGTTTCGCGCCGCAGCCTCGAAATCCGGGTGGCCGGGCCTTCAGGCGTCGGCGTCGCGGGTCTTGGTCAGGTAGCCCGTGACGGAACGTTGCGGCACGAGGTAGCGCTCGGCCACCGCCGCGAGGCGCGCCTGGGTCACCCCCTCGATGTCGGAGGGCCAGCGGAGCACCTCGTCGATGCTCTCGCCGATGGCGAGGGCCGAGCCGTAGATGCGCGCGAGCGACGACTGGCTGTCGGAAGAATAGACCGTCTCGGCCACGAGGCGGGTCTTGGCCCGCTCGATGGCCTCGGCCGTCAGGGCCTCGGAGGGCGCGCGGCGCAGGACGCGGTCGACCTCCTCCTCAAGCTTCTCCAGGCTCACGCCCTCGGCGGGGATCGCGTAGACGGAGAAGCGGGTGTCGTCGATGGCCGAGCCCATGTACCAGGCGCCCGCATTCACGGCGACGCCGAGTTCCATGACGAGCTTGCGGTAGAGGTAGGACGTCGAGCCCCCGCCCATCACCTCCGCGAGGAGTTCGAGGGCATGGCACTCGCCGTCCTGGGCGGTGATGCAGGACGGCGTGAGGTAGAGCCGCTGCAGAGTCGGCTGCTCCACCTTCGGGTCGGCCACGGCCAAGCGGCGCAGGGCCTTCGGCTCCGGCTCGCGGGCCCGCACCCGCACGGGCCGGGCGCCCTGCGGCGTCACGCGGCCGTAGGTGTCATCGGCCATGCGGCGCACGTCCTCGGCGGTCACGTCTCCGGCCACCACCAAGATGGCGTTCTCGGGGGTATAGAAGCGCTTGTAGTAGTTGAGCGCGTGGGTGCGGTTCAGGTCCTCGATCTCGTGCATCCAGCCGATGATCGGCGTGCCGTAGGGATGATGGACGAAGAGAGAGGCCGCCATGGCCTCGGAGAGCTGGGCCGACGGGTCGGTCTCGACCCGCATCCGGCGCTCCTCCAGCACCACGTCGCGCTCGGGCGCCACCACGGCATCGTCGAGGACGAGGCCGGTCATGCGGTCGGCCTCGAACTCCATCATGGTCTTGAGATGGTCGCGGGCCACGCGCTGGAAATAGGCGGTGTAGTCGTAGCTCGTGAACGCGTTCTCCTGGCCGCCGAGACCCGACACGGCCTTCGAGAAGGCGCCGACGGGATGCCGCTCGGTGCCCTTGAACATCAGGTGTTCGAGGAAGTGGGCAATGCCGGACTGCCCCCGCGGATCATCGGCCGAACCGTTACGGTACCAGACCATATGGGTGACGACGGGGGCACGGTGATCGGGGACCACGACCACGTCGAGGCCGTTGTCGAGGGTGAAGGCACCGACATCGGGGCCGCCCGCCTCGGAGCGCCCGAGCGGCGCGGCCTCGACCCGGCTCGCGCTGGCGTGGCGGCGGCTGGAGCCGAGGAGCGGAACGTCCTTCCGGAACAGGTGCATCGAAGAGCTTTCCTTCAGCGTCCGGTCCGCACGGGACCGTCCGTCTCGTTGAGCATCACATGGAGGCCCGGCCCCGCGTCGCATAGACCGGACCAGCGCCACGGACCGGCCGCAGGGCCGGCGGAGTGTGTCAGTTGCCGCGCGAGCGGATATAGGCGCCCGGATCGGCTTCCTCGCGCTCGCGCGAGGGGTTGTTGATCGGCTCACCGCTCGATTTGGCGACCTTGCGGGGCGGCTTGCGGTATCCGGTCGGCGGGTCGGTCAGCACGTCGCGGTCGGGTTCCACCAGGGACGGCTCGGACGCCTCCTCGGACCGCAGGCCGAAGGGGTTGGACCAGAACGAATTGCGGTCGGCGGTCTCGCCCTCGGGCCGCCCCGGCTCCGTGCGGACCTGCGCGTCGGCGCGGCGCCCGGCCCGCATCTCGTCGATGGAGAGGGTCATATTGTTGTCGTCCGTGCGCCCCTGCGCGCCCCGCACGATGGGCTTGCGGGCCTCGATTCGCTCGCGCTCGCGCTGAGCGATCTCCGGGTCCTTTGGCCATTGCGGCGAGGCGGTGGCCTGACGCGGCGCCGGCAGCGCCTTGCCGTCGAGCTTCGGCGGCATCACGAGGGGCGCCCGCTCGCGGTAGGTGATGGCCGGCTTCTCGGGCTCGATGAGGCCGATGTTGCTCAGGGCATCGCGCATGAACACGCCCTGCTGTGCCTGCGCGGAGCCGGCGAGGACAATGGCTCCCGCCAGAAGGCCGGTGACGGAAGAGAGGAATCCAGGCCGTGTGATCATGCCGCCCCCGATGCTGTCCGGTCGTCCACGCCCGGCAGCCCGGGCCCGGTTGGTCGCGTTCACGAAGGCGATCCTGATCCGGCTCCAAACGCCTGATCCCGGTTTCGGGCGATCGTATGGCGCCTTGACCGCAGGGCGCCAGACCGGCGCCGACAACGATTCACGCTGTGGTTTACGGATCACAGGCTCCGTGCGCCGCGACGGGCGACCGAAGCGGCGCAGAGGGCCGCACAAAACTGACGGTCCCCGCCGGTTCTCGCTCCCAGCACGACGGCCCGAAGGGAGTTTCGTGCGCGACGCTCAGACCGGCGGCACGGCCGCCTTGCGCGGGTCCGGCCGCAGGCTGTCGATCACGAGGCCCACGACGCCCGCGACGATGGCGGCATCGGCGATGTTGAACACGTACCATGACCACGTGCCCCAGTAGAGGTGCACGAAGTCGAACACCGCCCCGTAGACCGCCCGGTCGATGGCGTTGCCGATGGCGCCGCCCGCCACCAGGCCGAGGGAGACGGCGAGGAGGCGCGAGTCCGTGCGGCGCATCCACACCACGAGGCCGATGGCAGCGAGTGCCGAGATGCCTACGAGGAGCCAGCGGCCGAAGCCGCCATCCTGCTGAAACAGACCATACGACACGCCCCTGTTCCAAACCACGAGGAGATCGGCGAAGGGGGCGATCCGCCAGGGTTGGGTCAGGACAAGGTCAGTTCCGCGATAGAGCCAGAGCTTGGAGGCCTGATCGAGGACCAGGGTGGCGAGGAGACCGGCAAGGCCGAGGCGGAACGGGGTCATCAGTTCGTCCGGAGGGCGCATGGGGGACGCGCAGACCCCTTCCCCCGCGGGGGAAGAGCGTCACGGTGTCGTGCTTCCGCTAGACTCACGCCGCTGCGCCGTGGGCGGCATCCCACTCGCGCAGGGCCTGGGCGTCGCGGGGCGTCACGTCCGGATAGGCCGCATCCGTGCCGACCTCCGGGGTGACTCGCCACGACCGGGCGCATTTGCGCCCCTCGGCGAGGGCCGGCACCACGGCGACGCCGCGCACGTCGTCGAGGCGGAAGGCGTCCGCCGGCCCCTCGCCGGCCTCGATGCGGATGGCCGACGTGATGCACACCTCGGCGAAATCGATCCCGTCGAGGGCGCCGCGCAGGTCCGCATCGGCGACGAACACCGTCGGCGCCGCCTCGAGGCTCGCGCCGATGCGTTTGCCCGCCCGCTCGATCTCCAGGGCGCCGGTGACGACGCGGCGCACGCGCCGGACCTTCTGCCAACGCACGGCGAGCGCCTCGTCGCGCCAGGCGGCGGGGGTCTCCGGCAGGGTCTGGAGATGCACGGAGCCGGTCTCCGACGGATACCGGTCGAGCCAGGCCTCCTCCGCCGTGAAGGCGAGGACGGGGCTGAGCCAGATCGTGACCCGGCGGAAGGTCTCGTCGATGACCTGCAGGGCGGCCCGGCGGACCTTCGACGAGATCGGATCGCAGTAGAGGGCATCCTTGCGCACGTCGAAGTAGAACGCCGAGAGGTCGCCGGTCATGAAACCGTTGAGCAGGGCCACGACGCGCTTGAGATCGAAGCTCGCGTAGGCCTCGCGGATCTCGCCATCGAGCTCCGCGAGGCGGTGCCGGATCAGGCGCTCCAGCTCGGGCAGCTCGGCATGCGGGATCTCCGCACCCGTCTCGAAATGCGCAAGGGAGCCGAGCATCCAGCGCAAGCTGTTGCGCAGCTTGCGGTAGGTCTCGGCGAAGGTCTTGATGATCTCCGGGCCGATGCGGAGATCGTCGGTGTAGTCAGAGGCCGCCACCCACAGGCGCAGGATGTCGGCGCCCGAATCCTTGATGATGTTCTGCGGTGCGACGACGTTGCCCTTGGATTTGGACATCTTCAGGCCCTTGGGGTCGAGGACGAACCCGTGGGTGAGGACGATGTCGTAGGGCGCACGTCCCCGCGTACCGGAGGATTCCAGCAGCGACGACTGAAACCAGCCGCGATGCTGGTCGGACCCTTCGAGATACATCACCGTGTCGGTGCCGCCGTCGCGCTTGCGCACTACGCCCGAGAGGCCGGGGAACTGCTTCGCGTCGTCGAGGACGAAGGCGTGGGTCGAGCCGGAATCGAACCAGACGTCGAGGACGTCCGTGACCTTCTCGTAGTCGGCCGGATCGTAGTCGGGCGCCAGGAAGCGGGCGCCGTCCGGATCGGTGAACCAGGCATCCGCGCCTTCCGCCTCGAAGGCGTCCGCGATGCGGGCGTTCACACGGTCGTCGCGAAGAACCTCGTGGGTGCCCCTCTTCACGAACACCGTGATCGGCACGCCCCAGGCGCGCTGGCGCGAGACCACCCAGTCGGGCCGGTTGCCGACCATGCCGTTGATGCGGTTCTTGCCCTGGGGCGGCACCCACTGGGTGTCGTCGATGGCCTGGAGCGCCGTCTCGCGCAGGGTGCGGCTGCCCAGCGATTCCACCGGCTTGTCCATCGCGATGAACCATTGCGGCGTATTGCGGAAGATGACGGGCTTCCTCGAGCGCCAGGAATGAGGATAGCTGTGCTTGAGGGTGCCGCGCGCCACGAGGGTGCCAGCCTCCGTGAGGGCGGCGATGACGGCCTTGTTGGCGTCGCCCTTTTCGCCCTTGTGGTTAAGAACGAGTTTTCCCGTGAAACCGGGCGCGTCTTCCGTCAGGGCACCATCGGCATCCACGGTGTAGGGGATGCGGGTGTCGATGCCGCGCTCGGCAAGCGCCCGGCCGTTGGCCATCCAGACCTCGAAATCCTCGCGGCCATGGCCCGGCGCCGTGTGCACGAAGCCGGTACCGGCCTCATCGGTGACGTGGTCGCCGTCG
Organism: Methylobacterium adhaesivum; assembly: GCF_022179065.1. GTDB lineage: Bacteria > Pseudomonadota > Alphaproteobacteria > Rhizobiales > Beijerinckiaceae > Methylobacterium > Methylobacterium adhaesivum. The sequence continues at coordinate 443,232 of NZ_BPQD01000001.1, read as the reverse complement.
AGGAGCGGGACGGGGAAGTCGTAGCCGGGAACATGGCCGGCGAGCGGATGCGCTAGGGTCAGGCCGGCGAGTTCGGCCGGGGTCACGTCGCGCAGGCGCTCGAAGCCTTCGACGCGGGCGCTCGCGAAGACGGAGGCCGCCAGGGTGTCGGCGAGGAGGTACGCGTCCCCGACCTTGGCCCAGTTGTCCTCGGCGGCAGCCGTCACCCGATAGAGCCCGTAGGCGACGCGCTTCGAATAGGCCACGGCGCGGTTGCCCGGCATCGTCCAGGGCGTCGTGGTCCAGATCACCACCCGCGCGTCTGCCAGATCTCCGGCGGCGCCAACGGTTGGCCGGAACGCCGCGAAGATGGTGTCGCTGACGACGTCCTCGTACTCGACCTCGGCCTCGGCGAGCGCCGTCTTCTCCACGACGGACCACATCACCGGCTTCGAGCCGCGATAGAGCTGGCCCGTCGTGGCAAACTTCATCAGCTCGCGGGCGATGGTCGCTTCGGCCGGGAACGTCATGGTGGCGTAGGGATGGTCCCAGTCGCCGGTGACGCCCAGCCGCTTGAACTCGGCCCGCTGGGTGTCGAGCCACTGCCCGGCGAAGGCGCGGCATTCCTGGCGGAATTCGAGGACCGGCACGCTGTCCTTGTTACGGCCCTTGGCGCGGTAGGCTTCCTCGATCTTCCACTCGATGGGCAGGCCGTGACAGTCCCAGCCCGGCACGTAGTTGGCGTCGAAGCCGAGCGCCCCTTGCGCCCGGACGATGCAGTCCTTGAGGATCTTGTTCAGCGCCGTGCCGATGTGGATGTTGCCGTTGGCGTAGGGCGGGCCGTCGTGCAGCACGAATTTCGGCCGGCCGGCGGCCTTCGCGCGGATCTGCCCGTACAGGTCGGTGGCCGCCCAGCGCTCCAGGAGCAGGGGCTCGCGCACGGGCAGACCCGCCCGCATGGGAAACTCGGTTTGGGGCAGGAACAGGGTCTTGGAATAGTCGCGGGCGGCCGCGCCGGCGGGCTGTGTGGGGTCGGTCATGGCTCTCTAAAGTCCGGGCGCCGCGATGGAGTCGGGCGCTGAAGCGGGAGGCGGTCCGCGAGGGACCGGCGGCGGAAGGGGCAATCGAGTGCCCTCCCGACCTCCGCCGGGCGCGCGTCGCAGCGGCCCTCAGACGGAGGCCGGGCTCATAATTCGCAGGCGGCCGGGGGAACGCGAGACGTCCGGACCGCGCGGATCGGCATCAGCGCACATGCGCGGGCTTCTAAAGCATCCGCCGGGAAAGTGGAAACCGGTTTTCGTCGCGAGCCGCCTCGCCGCAGAAGCATCCGGACTCGGCCTGCAGGCGCAAATCCCCCGGGGACTTTTTCCAAGCTCGGCCGTTGTCCTCGTAGCCCCGGCGCCTCTGCCCGTGCCGGAGGACAAACCAAGACACAGGAGAGAACCGCCATGAGAAATGCTCTGCTGGCCGCCAGCCTCATCCTCTCGACCTTTGCCCTGTCCGGCGCCGCCGACGCGCAGGGACTTCCCGGCGGCATCCGCCGGGGCGCCGCCGAGGGCGACCGGGTCGCCGGTCCCGTGGGCGGCATCGTCGGGGGTGCGGTCGGCGGCGCCGTCGGCACCGTCAATGGGGCGCTCGGCATCGATCCGGGCCGGCGCGCCTACCGCACGCGGATGAAGTCGCGCCGGCATCACCGCCATCACCGCTGAGGCGGCCGCCGCGTCCGGCGGTCCTGCGCGAGGAGGTAGAGCCCCGAGCCCACGACGATGGATGCCCCCAAAAGCGTCCATCGGTTCGGCACGTCGCCGAACACGAGGTAGCCGAGGAGCACCGACCACAGGAGCTGGGTGTAGATGAACGGCGCCAGCACGTTGGCGGGCGCGCGGGCATGGGCGAGCACCAGGAGCCAGTGCCCGAAGGTGCCGAACAGGCCGACCCCGACGAGGAGCGCCCAGGCGAGCCAGCCGGGCGGCGCGGTCCAGATCCACGGCAGCAGCGGCGTCATCAGGGCGAGGCCCGCGAGCCCCGAATACACCATGGTGGTGGCCGTGGAATCGATGCTCGCGAGCCGTCGCGTGGCGAGGATGTAGAGGGCGTAGCACAGCATGTTGCCGAGGCTGAGCAGCACCGCCGGTTGCACCGGCCCGACGCCCGGCCGGACGATGACGAGCACGCCGAGGAAGCCGACGCCGATGGCCGCGAGCCGCCGGGGCGTCGTCCATTCTCCCAGCACCGGCCCGGCAAGGAGCGCCACGGCCAGGGGCGCGGCGAACTGGATCGAGAGGGTCTCGGCCAGCTGCAGGTAGCGCAGGGCGAGGAAGTTCAGGGCGGTGGAGCCGAACAGAAGCAGCGAGCGCAGGATCTGTAGCCAGAGCCGGTTGGTGCGCATCACCCCCGGCGAGGTGACGGGATTGATGGCCAGCGAGATCGCCACGACGCTGACGGCGTAGCGCATGAAGGTGGTGAGGAGGGGATCGACGCCCAGACGCGCCAAGCTCTTGGCCGACGCATCCAGGCAGGCGAAGAACACCAGGGTCCCGCACATGAGCGCGATGCCGGCGCGCCTCCGGGCCGCTTCCTGATCCGTCATACCAGTTGATCACTTCGGATTGAGCGGCCGCGACCGGCTCCCTCTCCTGGAAGGAGAGGGTTGGGGTGAGGTGTGGTCCATTTCCGGAAAGGTCACACACCTCACACTGTCCCTCTCCTTCCAGGAGAGGGGACCCGCGCCAGGCGAGGAAGGGACTCACGTTGCACCGTTTCACCGAACGGATCCGGATAGGGCCTCCGGGCATAGCCGGCGGACCATGCCCGGGGCCGGATCAGGTCACGACACTCGGGGCGTCCCGGCCGGTGAGGGCAGCGATGTCGGCGATGGCGCACGCCGCGGCGACGGCGGAGGCCAGCACCTCGGCCACCGGCCGGTCGAGACGACCGGTGGCGGGCTCGAAGCGCTCGACATAGACCCGCAGGGTGGCGCCCGCCGTGCCGGTGCCCGATAGGCGGTAGACCACGCGCGCATCCTCGGCGAAGCCGATCCGGACCCCCTGCTCGGCGGTGACAGACCCGTCGACGGGATCGACGTAGCGGAAGTCGTCGGCGGTCGCGACGGTGAGGTCGCCGAACCGCTGCCCCGGCAGATCGGCGAGCTTCGCTCGCAGCCCGCTCATCAGCGCCTTGGCGGCGTCGGAATCGATCTCCTCGTAGTCGTGACGGGTATAGTAGTCGCGTCCGAAGCGGGCCCAGTGGGCGTGGACGAGGTCGCGGGCAGGCGTGCCGGTGGCGGCCAGAACGTTGAGCCACAGGAGCACGGCCCAGAGGCCGTCCTTCTCACGCACGTGGTCCGAGCCGGTGCCCGCACTCTCCTCGCCGCAGAGGGTGATGAGCCCGGCATCGAGCAGGGAGCCGAAGAACTTCCAGCCGGTCGGCGTCTCGTAGGCGGGGATGCCCAATGAGGCCGCCACCCGGTCCACCGCCCGGCTCGTCGGCATGGAGCGGGCGACGCCCGCGAGGCCGGCGGCATAGCCCGGCGCCCGGTGGGCATGGGCGGCGAGGATCGCGAGGCTGTCGCTCGGGGTCACGAACAGGCCCGGCGCCACGATCATGTTGCGGTCGCCGTCGCCGTCCGAAGCCGCGCCGAAATCGGGCGCGTCGGGGCTAAGCATGAGATCGTAGAGATCGTGGCAATGGACCGGGTTCGGGTCGGGGTGGTGGCCGCCGAAATCCGGCTGCGGCGTGCCGTTGACCACGGTGCCGGGCGCGGCTCCGAGTTCGCCTTCCAGAATGGCGTGGGCGTAGGGCCCCGTCACCGCGCTCATGGCGTCGAAGCGCATGCGGAAGCCCCCCGCGAAAAGAGCCCGGATCGCCTCGAAGTCGACGAGCGTCCGCATGAGGTGGAGGTAATCGGCCACGGGGTCGAGGACCGTCACCGCCATGGCGCCGATGCAGGTCTCACCCACGGCGTCGAGGTCGAGATCGGGCGCCTCGACGATGCGGTACTCGGTGAGCGCGAGGGTCCGGGCGAAGATCGCGGCGGTGACGTCCTCCGGGGCGGGGCCGCCGTTGGCCGTGTTGAACTTGATCCCGAAATCGCCGTCCGGGCCACCGGGATTGTGGCTCGCCGACAGGACGAGGCCGCCGATGGCGCCGTATTTACGGATGACGCAGGAGGCGGCTGGCGTCGAGAGCAGGCCGCCCCGTCCCACCAGAACGCGGGCGAACCCGTTGGCCGCCGCCATCTTGAGGGCGGTCTGCACCACCTCGCGGTTGAAGAACCGGCCGTCGCCGCCGATCACCAGGGTGGCGCCAGCCCGCTCGGGGATCGCATCGAAGATCGCCTGGACGAAGTTCTCGACGTAGCGCGGCTGCCGGAACACCGCGACCTTCTTGCGCAAGCCGGAGGTGCCGGGCTTCTGGTCGGGGAACGGGGTGGTCGCCACACTCTTGGCCGTCATCGTGCTCACATCTCCGCGCCGGCCTCGGGGCCGGATCGGGCATGAGCTTAGAGCGTAACCGTTCCCGAGTTCAAAGGGCTTGCGGCAACGTCACGCGATCGCAGCCTCCACCTGCGGCAAACAGGGGACAAGCCGATTCCGCCGGGAGCCCGACGCGCCCCGGCGCGTTCCCTTTGCCAACGAACACAAGCAGGGCGGTACGCATCCTCGATGGCAAAGCGCAGGACCAAGACGGCCCCCGCCCACCGCGACGCGGACATCGCGCCCCTCGTGCCCACGGGCGCCCTAGCGGTGGCCCTCCTCGACCGCGAGGCCGATGCACGCCCCCTCATCCACATCGCGCGGGAGCGCCACCGCCTCGGGGCGCTGGCCGACATCCTGCGCGCCCTGGCGCCGGACCGCAGCGTGGCGATCTATCCGGAATGGGATTGCCTGCCCTTCGACCGTGCCTCGCCCTCGCGGGGCGTCATGGGTGCGCGCGCGGGCGTGCTGCGCTGGCTGACCGATGCGAAGAACCTGCCCGATATCGTGCTCACCACCGCCCCGGCGTTGATCCAGCGGGTGCCGCCGCCCGAGACCTGGGCCGATGCCCATATCGAGATCCGGGTTGGCGACCGCCTCGACCCGCAGACCCTCACCACCGAACTCCAGCGCCTCGGCTACATCCTCGACGACCGGGTGGACGAACCCGGTGAGGTCGCCGTCCGCGGGCGCACCGTCGAGATCTTTCCCGCCGCTGCGACGCGCCCGTGCCGGATCGAGCACGACGAGGCCCGCGTCACCGCGATCCGCTCCTACGATCCCGTCTCGCAGCGGTCGTTGGCCGACGTCGCCACACTCGTCGTCGATTCCGCCACCGAGATCGTCCTGCCGCGTGACACCGGCGTGACCCTGCGTCCGTTCACCGGCCAGGAGCACGACCTGCCGCGCCTGTACCCGCGCCTCGTCACGCCCCTCGACTACGTGCCCGACGCCCGTCTGGTGATCGAGAGCGGCGCGCAGGACCGGGCCACGGCTTTCTTTGAACAGATCGCCGAGGGGCGCGAGGGGGCGGGGCGCACAGCCCCCCTGCCCTACCCGCTCTACCTCGAGCCGCAGGCGTGGGACGCCCTCCAGGGCGAGCGCCCCGTCACCCTGGCATCGAGCAAGGATGCCGAGGCCATCGCCCTGCCGGCCTTCGTCCGCAAGGCGCGTCCGGGGCCGGCCTTCGCCGAGGCGGTGCGGGCCCACGTCGCAGCGGGCGAGCGCGTGCTCCTCACGGGGCCGGCCGAGGCTCTGCCGCGCCTCGTGCGGGCCGCCGAGAAGGCGCTGTCCCGCAAGGCGCGCCGGGTCGCGGACTGGGCCGAGGTGCTGCGGGCGCCGGACGGCGACGTCCTCGTCCTGGCCGCCCCCGTCGAGGCCGGGTTCCGGGTCCCCGACGGCAACGTCGCGGTGATCGCGGCGGCCGATCTCTTCGGCAGTCGGGCCGCGACCACCAGTGCCGGCCAGACCGCGATCCTGCCCATGGGCGAAGTCGACCTGCGCGTGGGGGATGTGGCCGTAGACCGCGACAACGGACTGTGCGTGTTCGAGGGCCTGGAGGCCATCGCCATGGGTGAGGGCGAGGAGGATGCCCTGCGCCTGCGTTTTGCCAACGACGCCGTCCTCATGGTGCCGGTGAGCCAGGCCGACCGGATCTGGCGTTACGGCTCGGAGCCCGACGCCGTCACCCTCGACCGCCTCGACGGCGGCTCATGGGCACGCCGGCGCCTTGAGACGGAGGCCACCCTCGCCAAGGCCGCGCAGCGGATGTTGAAGAGCGCCGAGGAGCGGCGCGCGATCAAGGCGCCCGTCCTCGAGGCGTCGACCCACGAGATGGAGCGCTTCGCCGCCGGCTTCGGCTTCAACCTCACCGCCGATCAGGCGAACGCCGTCGACGGGGCGCTGACCGACCTCGCCTCGGGCCGGCCCATGGACCGCCTCGTCTGCGGCGACGTCGGGTTCGGCAAGACCGAGGTGGCCCTGCGGGCCGTGGCGGCGGCCCTGTTCTCCGGCAAGCAGGTCGCCGTGGTGGCGCCCACCACCGTTCTCGTCCGCCAGCACGTCCAGACCTTCCAGCGCCGGTTCGCCCGCTTCGGCATCGAGGTCGCCCACCTGTCGCGCCTCGTCTCCACGGCGGAGGGGAAGCGCGTGAAGGCCGGCCTCGCCGACGGCTCCATCCGCCTCGTCGTCGGCACGCAAGGGTTGGCAGCCAAGGGCGTCACCTTCGCCGATCTCGGCCTCATGGTCATCGACGAGGAGCAGCGCTTCGGCGCTAAGCTGAAGGAGAGCCTGCGGCGCGCGGCCGGCGACGGCCACGTGATGACGCTGACCGCGACGCCGATCCCCCGCACCCTGCAATCGGCCCTCGTCGGCCTGCAATCCTTGAGCGTCATCGCCACGCCGCCGAGCGTGCGTCAGCCGATCCGCACGGTGATCATGCCGTTCGACGACGGGGCCGTGCGCGCCGCGCTCCTGCGCGAGCACCGGCGCGGCGGCCAGAGCTTCGTCGTCTGTCCCCGCGTCGAGGACATCGCGCCGATGGCCAAGCGGCTTTCCGCCCTTGTGCCCGAACTCACGACGATGATCGCCCATGGCGACCTCAAGGCGGCCGAGATGGACGACGTGATGGTCCGTTTCGCCGATGGTGAGGGCGACGTGCTGCTCGCCACGAGCATCATCGAAAGCGGCCTCGATGTGCCCCGCGCCAACACCATGCTGGTGTGGGAGGCCGAACGCTTCGGCCTCGCCCAGCTTCATCAGCTGCGCGGCCGGGTCGGGCGCGGCCAGCGCCGGGGCGTCGCCTATCTCCTGAACCGTCCCGAGAAGCCCCTGACGCCGGCGACCGAGAAGCGCCTGCGCACCCTCGAAGCCCTCGACCGCCTGGGCGCGGGCTTCGCCATCAGCGCCCGCGACCTCGATCTGCGCGGCGCCGGCGACCTCGTGGGCGAGAACCAGGCCGGCCACGTCAAGCTCATCGGCCTCGGCCTCTATCAGCATCTCCTCCATCTCGCCCTGCGGGCGGCCAAGGGGGAGGCCGCAGAGGATTGGACGCCGGACATCCACCTCGGTCTCACGGGCCGCGTGCCCGCCGACTATGTGCCGGAGCCCGAACTGCGCCTGAGCCTCTACACCCGGCTCCTGCGACTGCGCTCGCCGGAGGAGGTCGAGGCCCTGCGCGGCGAGGTCGAGGATCGGTTCGGTCCCCTGCCGGAGGCGGTGGCCGATCTCGTCACCCTCGCGCGCCTGCGTGTCGGCTGCTGCGCCCTCGGCATCACACGCCTCAGCGGCGGCCCCCAGGGGCTCGCGGCCGATCTCCATCCGGACGCCCCCGCCCTCCTCGTGCCCGTCTCGGACGATCTCGTGCTCAAGAATCGCCGGGTGCTCCTGCGCCGCGGCAGCGAATGCCCGGCCGAGCGCGGACGCCTCGCCGTCGCCCTCCTCGAACGCCTCGGCGAGGCTCGCCGACGGGGCTGATCCCACCCGGTCGTGAGACCGTTCCGAACCCGCTGTGCCCTGGCCGCCACGGTCGTCGAGAGACGATCGTGGCGCTCTTGTATGCCGTCGAGCCGACGTCTACGGATCGCATAAAGCCGTTGTATCACAACAGTTTACGATAATTCTAAACAGCGCATGGCGCCATTGCCCCGCACCTCGTGCGGGATTGCAGGCGCGCGTCCGCGCCCCGGAGAACGCAGCATGTCCCCGATGTCGATGCGATGCAGGCCCCTCGCGCGCGCCGCCCTCGCGGGCGTTTCGCTCCTCGTCCTCGCGGGGGCGGCACAGGCCCAGCAGAACGCCGTCACCCTCGAGACCCTGAGCGTCGAAGGCAGCGGCGGCGGCCTCGGGTCCGGCGCACCCGGTGGGACCCGGCCCGAGACGGCGCGGGGACCCGTGCCCGGTTACGTCGCCAGCCGCAGCGCCACGGCGACGAAGACCGACACGCCGCTCATCCGCACCCCGCAATCCATCAGCGTCATCGGCGCGCAGCAGATCGAGGCGCAGCGCTCGCAGACGGTCTCGGAGGCCGTGCGCTACACGCCGGGCATCTACGCCAACCAGTTCGGCCCCGACACGCGCCTCGACTGGTTCCTCATCCGGGGCTTCTCGGCCACCGAGACCGGCCTGTTTCGCGACGGATTGCAGCTCTTCCAGACCTCGTTCGCAAACTATCGCATCGATCCGTTCGGCGCCGAGCGCATCGAGGTCCTGCGTGGACCGGCCGCGACCCTGTTCGGCGGTTCGCCGGTGGGCGGCCTCGTCAACATCGTGTCGAAGCGTCCCACCGTGGAGCCGTTCCGCTACGTCGAACTCGGCGGCGGCTCGTTCAACCAGCGTTATGCCGCCTTCGACCTCGGCGGCCCGGCGGACGCGTCCGGCCACTGGTTCTACCGTCTGACGGGCAAGCTGCAGAACAGCGACGCCCAGGTCCAGTTCGCGCCGGAGGACCGCTACTACATCGCACCGAGCTTCACCTATAAGCCGGACGGAGCCACCACCTTCACGGTGCTGACGAGCTTCCAGCGCGACGAGACCGGCGGCGCCGGCCAGTTCCTGCCCTATCTCGGCACCGTGCGCCCCAACGCGTCCGGCCTGCGCATCACCCGCACCCTCAACGCCAGCGATCCCCTGATCGACAGCTACACCCGCAACCAGGCGAACCTCGGCTACGAGTTCGAGCACCATGTCGACGACGTCTGGACGGTCCGCCAGAACTTCCGGTTCTCGTTCACGGAGGTGCGCGACCAGCGCTACGTCGGCAACGGCTACGCCGACACCGCCCAGACCGAACTCGCCCGCTACGGCTTCCTCACCACGCCGCGTGCCGGGCTGTTCACCGTCGACAATCAGGCGGAAGCCCGGTTTAACGACGGATACTTCGGCCATACCCTGCTGATGGGCGTCGACTACAAGCGCTACAGCCTGTCGGACAACCAGGGCACGACCTTCCCGGTCGCCTCGCTGAACATTCTGTCGCCGCGCTACTTCCAGGCCAGTGCCCGCCCCCTGCCCTACCGCGTCATCAATCAGCAACTTCAGCAGGTCGGCCTCTACGCGCAGGATCAGGTGGCGCTCACAGAGCGGCTAACCTTCCTCATCGGCGGCCGCCAGGACTTCGTGACCAACGATCTCCAGGACAAGCTCGTCCTGGCCAATTCTACCACGCAGAACGAGAGCGCCTTCACCGGGCGTCTGGGCCTGATCTACAATTTCGACAATGGCTTGGCGCCCTACGTCACTTACGGCACCTCGTTCAATCCGACGCCGGGCGCCGACGCGGGCAACCGCCCGTTCAAGGCCGACAAGGGCGAGCAGATCGAGGTCGGCGCCAAGTTCCAGCCCGTCGGCTGGAACACCTTCTTCACCGTGGCGGCCTTCGACCTCGTGCGCTCGAACGTGCTGACGCCGGACCCGAACTTCGCCTTCCAGAACGTCCAGCTCGGCAAGGTCCGTTCGCAGGGCTTCGAGGCGTCGGCCACCACCAGCCTCGCCGAGGGCCTCAACCTCATCGCGTCCTACACGATCTACGGCCTGCGCACGATCGAGGGCACGGGCGATGGCGTCGGCCGGGTGCCGGTGGGCATTCCCGAAAACTTCGCCTCGCTCTGGGCCGACTACACGATCCCCGTCGGAGACTTCAAAGGCTTCGGCTTCGGCGGTGGCGTGAACTATGTCGGCCGTTCCTACGCGGACGTCGCCAACAGCCTCAAGGTGCCTGAATACGTCACCTTCGATGCGGCGGTGCATTACGAGCGCGACGGCTGGCGCGCAGCGGTCAACATCCAGAACGCCGGAGACAAACGCTTCGTCTCGTCGTGCTCGAACGCGACCTCGTGCTTCTACGGCACCCAGCGCAGGATCATCGCCAGCCTCGGCTATCGCTGGTGAGGGCGACGGGGCGAAGGCTCGAACCTTCGCCCCGAAATGAACTATTCGCAGACGCGGACGCGGCGGATATGCTCGTCGCCGTAGGCGTCGATGTAGCCGCGCCGTTCCATGTGGCAGACCTCTTCCTCGACATAGACCGGGCGCGGCTCGCGGTAGACGGGGCGGCCGGGGTAGTAGCCGTTGTTCTGCGAGGAGGCGATGGCGCCCCCGATGGCGAGGCCGCCGAGCACGCCCAGGGCCGCCGCGCCGCCGGGGCCGATGCCGTCACGGGCCTGGGCCCCCGGCACCGCCGTCATCGCGAGGCTGCCGGCCAGCGCCGCGCAGAGGAGGGTCCGCTTCATGATGCTGTTCCTTGAAGGATCTCGAATCCGGTCTTCAGGATGAAATCTGGCCCTCGAACGGTTGATGAATGGTAACCGTGATCCACGCACCCTGCCACGATTTCGTGCGCGACCGCACCGGGGTCACGCCGGCGGGTAGGTGTGCTCGTCGGCCGGGAAGCGCCCGGCGCGGACTTCCTCGGCATAGGCTGCCACGGCGCCCTCGATCTGGCTCCGCAACGATCCGAACTGCTTGACGAATTTCGGGACACGGTCGCTGAGCCCCAGCATGTCTTCGAGCACCAGGATTTGGCCGTCGCAGGCCGTGCTGGCGCCGATGCCGATGGTGGCCGCCGCGATCCCGGGCGCGGTCGCGATGGCGCGGGCCACGGGCTCGACGATGCCCTCCAGCACGATGGCGAAGGCGCCCGCTTCGCTGATGGCGCGAGCATCGGCCAGGAGGCGCTCCTCGTCGCCGCCCGCGCGCCCCTGCACCTTGAATCCACCCATGGTGTTCACCGATTGGGGGGTCAGGCCGATATGGCCCATCACCGGAATGCCGCGCGCCACGAGGAAGGCCACGGTGTCGGCGAACTGCGCGCCGCCCTCCATCTTGATGGCACCGGCCCCCGTCTCCTTGAGAACGCGGGCGGCGTTGAGGAAGGCCTGCTCACGGCTCGCCTCGTAGGAACCGAACGGCATGTCCACCACGATGAGGGCGCGCGTGGTTCCGCGGATCACCGCCTGGGCCTGGACGATCATCATCTCCAGGGTCACCGGCAGGGTCGATTCCATGCCGTGCATCACCATGCCGAGGGAATCGCCCACGAGGATGAAGTCGCAGTGGGGATCGAGGATGCTGGCGGTGTGGGCGTGGTAGGCGGTCAGCGCGATGATCTTGACGCCCGCCGCCTTGCGCTTGGCGAGATCGACGGCACGGATACGGCGCGATTGGACAACCTGGGACATCGAACTCCACCGGGCTCACGGCCCCCGCGCGGCGGGGACGGGCATTGGGTGGGCTGTCATACACCGACCCGCATCGAAACGCGCGGGCCGACATAGACGAAGAGAAAGAATTGAAAGGTCTTGTCAACCGAGACGACTTGAGCGACGCTAGACCACCCACGTTGCGGTGACGGCGATGGCGTCGCCGTCCCGCACTATTCAGTGGGCGTTTCCTCCCTAGACTTGGGCCGCCTGTGCGCGCCTTTCTTCCGCCACAACCCGGCCGGTGTCAACTGCACCGGCGAAGGCTGGAACGATTCGAAGTCGCCCGCTTCAGCGTTGCGCTGCGCTCGCGGGCCGAGCCGCCCAAGCCGGGTCCTCCTTCAGCACCGCCGTCTCGTGCCGCTCCTGCCAGCCTTCGATGCCTGCCGGGAACCAGTGCACGGCGGTGTAGCCGGCCTGGACGAGGCGCTTGCCCGCGTTCCAGCTGCCCCAGCAATCGGGATGGCAGAAGGTGACGATGGGCTTCGTCCTGTCGCCGCCCGTCAGGTCGGCAACGCGGGCAAGGAACAGGGCTTCGTGGGCGGGGTCGAGGGGCGCGGCGCCTGCATTCGGCATCCAGACGGCGCCCGGGATGCTGCGGTGGGCCGGCAGCCAGGGCTTGTCGGGGGCCATGCCGGCGGGGCGCCGGTCGGCGAGCGCAACGTCGATGAGCACGGGCCGGGCCTCGGCCACCACCCGGTGGAGGCCATCGATGTCGAGCACCACGGCGCCCTTCAGGGTTGGCGGCGTGTAGCCCTGCTGCGGACCCGTGTGGAAGCCGTCGGGCTCGGGCACGTTGACCGGCGAGTCGGCGGGCGCCGCCGCCACCCCGAGGGTGAGGAGGGCGGCGGCGGTGAGGCGAGCGAGGGGGATCATACGGACCTCGCCCTCAGTTGCTCGGGCTCGGCACCGGGAAGCTGTGCTCCCAGCGGCCGTTCTGATTGTCCGAGGCCACCACCGTGACGGGTGCCTTGCCTTCGGGCAGGAACGCGAAGTTGATCACCGGGTTCGACGCGATGGAGATGTCGCCGTCCAGGGTCAGGATGTTGCGGTCGCCCTGCGAGACCACGACCTTCTGGATGTAGCGGGCCGGGGTGTAGTCGCGGGTGATCTGGTTCATCTGCATGCCGGAGAAGTTCGGGTGGCGGATCATGAGCGTCGCCTCCGTCGACTTGGCGCCGGGCGCGGCTTCCGCGAACTTCATCCGCATGTCGCCCATGCCCTTCATGGCCTCCTCGTCGCTCATGCCCATGGGGGCCGAGCAGCCGCCCGATGCCTTCACGAACTTCGCCGTCTCGAACAACCCGCCGTCCTTCGTCCGCACCACGGCATGGACATTGGTGTAGTTGTTCACCCGCACCCGGAGCTTGATCTCGCCCGGATCGGCGGCGGGGCCGAAGGTGATGTTGGCGGCATAGGGCGACGGGTTGTCGTCGATCACCAGGGACACGCCCGCGACCTTGTCCTTCTCCGGCATGGTCAGGGTGATGGGCACCAGGGCGGCGTCGAGGGCCCGGACCGGGGCATCGACCGTCACCAGGGTGTCGGTGGGCTGCACCGCCTTGTCACCGAAGATCGAGGTGCGGATCTCGTTCCAGCGGGCAAGGCGTTCGGCATCGGTGTCCGAAGCGCCGGCGGCCAGGGCCGCCCCGGTGAATAGGACGGGGCCGGCGAACAGGGCGGCGGTCGGCAGCGCAGCGGCGAGCGATAGGGCGAGGGCGGCGGTGAACGGCTTCATGGCGTGTCTCCTCTCGGGGATAGATGGGGGCGGGATCACTCCCATTCGAGTTCCTTGAAGGCCTGGGTGACGTTGCGGCCGTTGTAGAGGTCGAACAGGGCCCAGTTCTTGGCTTCCGAGCGGCCAATGGTGGCGACCGCCTTCTCGATGGGCATGTCGGCGGCGACCGCCTTGCGGGTCTCGTCGCGCAGGGTGCCGAGGTAGCGGGTGAGATCGGCCAGGGCGGGGGCGAACGCCACGCGGGTCGGGCCGTGGCCCGGCACCGCCGCGTCGGCGCCCATGGCCTTCAACACCTCGGCCTCCTTCAGCCAGCCGAGGAGGCTGCCGTCGAGGGACGGGATGCGGGCGACGAACAGGAGGTCGGCGGGAAACAGCAGGCCGGAGGCCGAATCCCGCATGGAGAGGTCGCAGTTGGTGTGCGCCGTCCCGTGGGCATGGAAGGTGAGACTGCGCCCGCCGAGATCGACCTCGGCGCCGTCCGCGACCTCCAAGGTCGGATAGACCACGCGGCCCGCCCGGTCCGCCCCGAGGATCTCGACGAGGCGGGTGCGGTAATACTCGCCGCGTGCGTCCAGGGCGGAACGCAGGGCATGATGCCCGATGAACACGGGCTTGTCGGCCTCGAACGCTTCGGCCCCGAAGCAATGGTCGGGGTGGACGTGTGTGAGCACAACGTGGCTGATGGGCTTGTCCGTCCGTTTGCGGATCTCGGCGCGCAGCCACTGCCCGTCGGCGAGGCTGCCGCCGGATTCCGTCACGAGGACCGAACGCTCGCCAACGATGAAACCGATATTGGCGATGGCGTCAGCGTTGTCGGCCGTCGCCTCGGCGTCGGGTCCGCGCCGGATGAAGATGCCGAGACCGACCTCGTCGAGGGCGAACCCCTCCGCCGCGCGCCCGAGGGTCGGCAGGCAGCACAGGCACAGGCCGCCGAACAGGGCCTCGCGCCGGTTCGCCCGGAAACCACCCGCGACGGGGCGTGTGAGGCCGACTTGGGCCACCATACCGGACGTCCTCCGCTTGTTTTCTTGGCTACCATTTAGTAGGTAGATTCCTCGCGCCGTCAACGGCACATTTCCGCGATCCGGCTTTCTTGATTGTGCCGCCGGAAGCGCCCGCCATGCCGATACCCTCATGAGAGACACGCGCACGGAACTGCTCCTGCAGGCCGAGATCCTGGTTCGCGGCCGGGGCTATTCGGGTTTCAGCTACGCCGACCTCGCGGCGGTGGTGGGCATCCGCAAGGCGAGCATCCATCACCACTTCCCGACGAAGGCCGATCTCGCCCTGGCTCTCGTCGCCGCCTACGACGAGCGCTACGACGCTGCCCTCGCGTCGATCCTGGCGCAGGCGAAGGGCGGCGTCGCGCGGATCGCGGCCTATGGCCGGCTCTATCTCGGCGGTGTCGAGGACGATCTCGGCTGCCTCTGCGCCGTGCTGGCGGTGGAGCGCGACGCCCTGCCCGACTCCGTCCGCGCGGCCATCACGCGATTCTTCGACAAGCACATCACTTGGCTGGAGGGCGTGCTGGCCGATGGCCTTGGCGACGGCAGCGTCCGGGCGGGCGTGTCGCCCGGTCCCACGGCGCGACTGGTGGTGGCGACCCTGGAGGGCGCGCTCCTGCTGGAGCGGGTGCTCGCCGGCGCCGCAGGATTTCGCGGCACCCTCGACACCCTGTGCGAGACCCTGAGCCCGCGTGGCGCCTGACACCGGGCTTTCATCCCCGGGGGTTGATACAATATAACACCGGCATCCCCGGCCGCATTCGTCCGGAAATTCGAAAAGAGCCGCCATGTCCGACAGCGCGACCACCGCCTCCCAGAAGATCCCCGTAACCGTGCTCACGGGCTATCTCGGCGCCGGCAAGACCACGCTCCTCAACCGCATCCTCACGGAGAACCACGGCAAGCGCTACGCCGTGATCGTCAACGAGTTCGGCGAGATCGGCATCGACAACGACCTCGTCATCGGCGCCGACGAGGAAGTGTTCGAGATGAACAACGGCTGCGTCTGCTGCACCGTGCGGGGCGACCTCATCCGCATCATGGACGGGCTGGTGAAGCGCCGCGGCAAGTTCGACGCGATCATCGTGGAGACCACGGGCCTCGCCGATCCGGCCCCCGTCGCCCAAACGTTCTTCATCGACGAGGATGTCGGCGGGGCCGCCCGCCTCGACGCCGTGGTGACGGTGGCGGACGCGAAATGGCTCGCGGACCGCCTCAAGGACGCCCCCGAAGCCAAGAACCAGATCGCCTTCGCGGACGTGATCCTGCTCAACAAAGCCGATCTCGTCGAGCCCGCCGACCTCGACCGCGTCGAGGGCCTCATCCGGTCGATCAACCCCTACGCCAAGGTACACCGCACCAGCCGCTGCGACGTGCCCCTCGATCAGGTGCTCGACCGCAACGCCTTCGATCTCTCCCGCATCCTCGACATCGAGCCCGACTTCCTGGAGGAGGGCCACCATCACCATCATGACGACGAGATGCAGTCAGTCTCCGCCCGCATCGACGGCCCGGTGGACCCCGAAAAATTCATGCCGTGGATCTCGACCCTGACTCAGGTCCAGGGGCCGGACATCCTGCGCTGCAAGGGCATCGTCGCCTTCCCCGACGAGCCCCAGCGCTTCGTCTTCCAGGGCGTCCACCAGATCCTCGATGGCGACCTCCAGGGTCCGTGGAAGGACGGCGAGCCGCGCGTGTCGCGGGTGGTGTTCATCGGGCGCAAGCTCGACCCGGAGGCGATCCGCGCCGGCTTCCTCGACTGCGCGGCCTGAGTGCCCCCCGTGACGTACCCGCTTGCCGGGTGCGTCACGGGGTCGGAGATCCGGCCCCGATTTGGTCACGGTGGGGCGCCACACGAGCACCTCGAATCCGGTGCGCCGACGCGCCACCGGGATCGTCCGGTGACGCGTCCTCTTCGCGCCCACGGACGGAGGTTGGACGAGCGATTCCGAGAGGTCCGAGACATGAAGAATCTGGCTCTGAGCGCGCTGCTCCTCGGCGTGCTGGCGATGCCCGTGACGGCGCAGGCCGCGAGCAACACCGTGGTGGGCGTCGGCACGGGAGCCGTGGCCGGCGCCGTGGTCGGCGGTCCCATCGGGGCCGTGGTCGGTGCGGTGGTGGGCGGTGTCGTCGGATCGAATTCCGAGCGCGCCCGGCCCCGCCGCGCCCGGCGGACCAGAGCCGTACGCGCTCGGCGGCAGGCGGCGCAGGCCCGGCCCGTGAACGTGGCCGAGCGCGGCGAGGAGGCCCGCCGGACGATCCCCGCCGCCGCGACCACGGGGTCGGTGACGGCCCCGCGCCCGCCCGCCGTCACCCAGCCCGCCACCACGTGGCAGAATCCACGCTGAGCGCATCCCCCGGCCCGCGGACGGGGTGCCGGACCGGGGGGCGCTCGTGCTATGGGCGGCGCCCGAAGCCGGACGGCCTCCCGCGGACCCGAGTGCGATCCCCATGCGAACCATCGTCTACGCCGACGGCGGATGCGACCCCAATCCCGGCCCCGGCGGCTGGGGGGTCGTGATCCGGGCCGAGACCGGCACCATCGAATTGTGCGGCGGCGAACGGTCCACCACCAACAACCGCATGGAGCTGACGGCCGCCATCAGCGCCCTCGCCCATTTCCCCGAGGGCGCGGCCATCGAGATGCGCTGCGACAGCCAGTACGTCATCAAGTCGGTGACGGAATGGATGAAGGGCTGGAAGGCCAAGGGCTGGCGCACGAGCACCGGCCCGGTGAAGAACGTCGACCTCATGCAGACCCTCGACGCCCTGGCGGCCAAGCGCGACGTGCGCTGGACCTGGGTGCGCGGCCATACGGGCGAGATCGGAAACGAGCGGGCCGACCGCCTCGCGGCCCAGGGGCGTCGCGAGGCCCTGGCGGCCCCGGCGACGGCCATCCCCATGGTGACCCCGGCCGCCCCGGTGGCGGGCTTGACCGCCACGATACCCGCCTCGGCGCCGAGCGCCTCCGCTCCCGCCCGCCTTACCGGTACGGCGGCCCTCGCAGCCGGCTTGGCGAGCGCCCCCCGCACGACGTCGGTGCCCGTCGACCTCGCCCTCGGCCCGGAGATTTCCCGCGCCGCCAAGGCCGCCGGGCTCACCGCCCCGGCCTTCGTCGAGGCGGCGATCCGCGTCGCCCTCCACCTCGGCCCGGAGGACTTCGCCCGCGCCCGCGAGGCCGCGAAAACCGCCAAGGCCCCATGAGCGCATCGGCGCTGCCGGCGTCCTTCTTCGCCCGTCCGGCGGCGCTGGTGGCGCGGGACCTCGTCGGCTGCGACCTGCGGATCGACGGCGCGGGCGGCCCCATCGTCGAGACCGAGGCCTACGACCGGACCGATCCCGCCTCCCACACCTTCGGCGGCCCGACCCGGCGCAACGCGAGCATGTTCGGCCCCGCCGGACACGCCTACGTCTACCGCTCCTACGGCCTGCACTGGTGTCTCAACCTCGTGTGCGAGCCGGGCAGCGCCGTGCTCCTGCGGGCCCTCGAGCCCCGCCACGACCTCGCCGCGATGGTGGCCCGGCGCGGCCTCGACGATCCCCGCCGGCTCTGCGCCGGGCCGGGACGCCTGTGCCAGGCTCTGGGCGTGACGGGGGCGCAGGACGGCCTCCCCCTGGACCGCGCCCCGTTCGCCCTGACCCTCGGCGCGCCGGGCGGGGACGTCGTCGCCGACCGCCGCATCGGCCTGACCCGCGCCGTGGAGACGCCCTGGCGCTTCCTCGTCGCGGGATCGCGCTTCGTCAGCCGGCCGGTCGTACGGAAGCGGGCCGGGGGATAGCGGGACATTACGGAATCCCTACGAAATGTTCATGAAACCGAGGTTCGGAAGGGACGTTCTCCAATTACCAAGGCAAGTCCAGGCTATAGATCAAGTCTAATGCGCCATGAACTTCCCGGATGGTGATGCTATGTCGAGAACAGGTGTCGTCATGTCCAAAGCAAGAACTCTCGCCCTCGTCCTGGCCGCCACGACGATGATCGGCGGCGTGGCCCTGGCAAACGAGCAGGCCAAGACGGTGTCCACCCCCGAGATCACGACCGCCCAGAAGGCGGCGGACCGGGATGTCGGGAAACTCTCGAAGGATGGGGCCCAGGCCTTCCGCGATCTGCACTCGGCCCGGATCGCCATCTTCGATGCGGCCCCGGCGCAGGCCAAGGAGGAGATCGCCAAGGCCCAGGAGGCCTTGACGAAGGCGAAGACCGACGAGGCGGTGTTCGTCAAAGCCGAAGCGGATCTGAAAGGGTCGACCGTGAAGCCCGCGCATCCCGCAGCCGCCGAAACGGCCGACAAGGCGAAGCCCGGAACCCAGCCGGTGGCCTGGCTGCCCATCGACGGGCAGCTGACGCTGGGCGAGGACTTCGTCGCCACCCCCGCCAAGACGGCTGCCGTGACGGACGCCAACAAGAGCCTCGAGAAGGGCGACAGGAAATCCGCCGTCGAGACGCTGAAGCTCGCCGGCGTCGACGTGAACTTCACCCTGGCGGTGGTGCCCCTGGCGCAGACCACGGCCGATGTCGATCAGGCCGCGACCCTGATCGGTCAGGGCAAGTACTACGAGGCGAACGCCGTGCTGAAGAAGGCCGAGGACGGCGTGCGCTTCACCATGGTGGATACCGTCGCGTTGCCGAAGAAGGCGACGGCCAACACCTCGGCGGCGAAGACGGTGTCCGACGCCGCCGGAACGGCGCAGCCGCAGAAGTCCGTGAACTGAACGCGGATGAAACCGCAGCGGCCCCTGCTCGGGTCGGAGTCGCCGCAGACGTCGCGAAAAACGTCAGTCCCCCGGCGGCCTGCCGCTCGCGATCCCCGGCGCAAGCGGGCCATCCGATCGACATCATCGGCGGGCGCCCGCCCTTTCATGGAAAGCACCTGTCCCATGTTCAAGGTGATGATTCTGGGCCTTTTGTGTTCGGCCACCCTGACGGTCTTCGGGATCGCCCTGGCGGCGGGCGTCATCGGCCATCCCATCGACGGCCAGCTTCCCGCCGATTGGGGCTGGAGCTTCATCATGATGGGTGCGGCGAGCCTGTTCGCCTTCGGCTTCTTCGAGTGGCGACACCTCACGCACCGCTCCTGAGGCGACGCGCCCGCGCGAAACCCCGATCCGCACGCTCCGGCGGAATCGGCGCCTGCCTCTGACAGCTTGGCATTGGCGTCACCCGCCATAGGGCGGGGCATGCCTCGGCTGATTGAAACGGGTTTGCGACCCTGTGCATCATCCGCCACCCCCGGCCGGGTTCGCAGCGGCATCCTCCTGGATCGTCCGTCACCCGGACGGACAAGGGCGGTGCGGACGCGGAAGGATCGGACCATGGGCAGCGAAGCAGCAACCGTCCTGGCGAGCGCCGAGGCCCGGTCGATCCGGGACGGTCTCCTCACCGCGGCGGCCGCCCTCGTCGACGGCCGCGACGGCCCGGGCGGGTTCGTCCGGGACCTGTTCGGGCGTACCTCTCCGGAGGATCTCGCCCCCTACACGCCCGAGGCCATCGCCGACCTCGCCCTTGCGGCCCGCCGGCACCTCGCCGCGCCCCGCATCCCCGGCACGCCCTGCGACCTGCGCCTCTCCGACCTGACCGTGGATCGCGACGGCCGGCCCCGCGAACTGACCGTGGTCGAGGTGGTCAACGACAATCGGCCGTTCCTCCTCGCCTCCGCCCTCGCGGAACTGACCGAGCAGGGCCTCACCCCGCACCTCGTCGCCCACCCGATCCTCGGTGTCGAGCGCAGCCCCGACGGCTCCCTCGTGCGCGTGGTCGGCGAGACCACGGCGGACGCTCAGGGCGCCTTCACCCGCGAGAGCTTCATCCACCTCCACCTCGACCGCCTCGACGCAGGCGAGGCCCGCGACCGCCTGGAGGCCGGTCTGGCCCAGGTGTTCCGCGACGTCGCCCGCGCCACCGACGATCGCGACGCCATGGATGCGTGCCTCGCCGCCCTCATCGAACAATACGGCGCCGGGCGGCCATCCCTGCCGGCGGCGGAAGTGGCGGAGGCCCACGCCTTCCTCGAATGGTTGCGCGACGGTCACTTCACCCTCCTCGGCCTGCGCGAGTATGCCCTCGCCGAGAACGGCCGGGCGGCCCTGCCGGGCGTCAGCCTCGGCGTGCTGCGTGATCCCGGCTTGGAGGTCCTGCGCGGCGGACAGGCCGTCGCCGACGACACGCCCGAGATCCGTGCCTTCCTCGACGGGCCCCAGGCCCTCCTCGTCACCAAGTCGAGCATCCGGTCGCGGGTCCGCCGGGCGGGGCATCTCGACTATATCGGGATCAAGCTGTTCTCCGACGAGGGAACCCTCGCGGGTGAGGTCCGCCTCGTCGGCCTGTTCACGGCGACGGTCAACACGGCGCTCGCCCGCGAGATTCCCTATCTCCGCAAAAAGGTCGACACGGTCATCGCCAGCGCCGGCCTCGACCCGACGAGCCATGCCGGGCGCAGCCTCCTCGACGTGCTGGAGACCTATCCCCGGGACGACCTGTTCCAGATCGAGACCGATCGGCTCTACCGCTTCACCCTCGCCATCGGCAGCCTCGCCGAGCATCCGCGGATCCGGGTCCTGCCCCGGCCCGACCGCTTCGGCCGGTTCGTCTCCGTCCTCGTCTACGTGCCCAAGGACCGGTACGATTCGCAGGTCCGCACCCGCATCGGCCTCCACCTCGCCCGAACCTATGGCGGCCGGCTCTCGGCGGCCTATCCGGATTTTCCCGAAGGCTCCCTCGCCCGGACCCACTACATCATCGGCCTGTCGGAAGCGGGGGCGGCGGAGCCCGATCCAGCCACCTTGGAGGCCGAGATCGGCGCCCTGGTGCGGACCTGGGGCGACGACCTGCGCCTGGCGCTTGCCGAGGCGATGCCCGGCCGGCAGGCACGGGCCCTGGCTGCCCGCTACGCCGATGCGTTCTCGGCCGCCTACCGCGAGAGCTTCGAGCCCCGGGTCGCCATCGCCGACATCGCCATCCTCGACGCCTTGAGCGAGAGCCGCCCGCGCGCCGTCGATATCGGCCGGCGCGAGGCCGATCAGGCGCATCAGATCCGCCTCAAGGTGTTTTCGCGGGGCGGCGCCCTGTCCCTGTCGGACCGGGTTCCGGCCCTGGAGAACCTCGGGTTCCGGGTCGTCAACGAACGAACCTACCGCATCCGGGTCGGCGAGGGGCCGGACGCGGTGCCCGTCTGGCTCCACGACATGCTGCTGGAGCGGGCCACGGGGGCGCCCATCGACCGGGACCGCCTCGCAGCTCCTCTGGAGGCCGCGCTCCTCGCCATCGCGGCCGGGGACGCCGAATCCGACGGCTACAACCGCCTCGTCCTCGAGGCCGACCTTGGCTGGCGCGACGTCGCGCTCCTGCGCGGCCTCGGGCGCTACCTGCGCCAGCTCCGGGTCCGCTACGGGCAGGGCTACCTCGCCGCCACCCTGGCGCGGCATCCCGCCATCGCCGCCCGGATCGTCGCCCTGTTCCACGCCCGCTTCGATCCGGCGGGGCAGGACGCCCAGAAGGGGAAGGACTCCCTGGCAGATCAGGACCGCGCCGCGCGGGAGGCCGCCATCCGCGCCGAGATCGAGGAGGCGCTGGCCAGCGTCACCAGCCTCGACGACGACCGCATCCTGCGCCGCTTCGTCAACCTCGTCGAAGCCGCCGTGCGGACGAACTTCTTCCAGACCGGGGCCGACGGGGGGCCGCGCGAGACCATCGCGTTCAAGTTCGCTTGCGCGAAGGTGAGCGGCATGCCCCTGCCGCGCCCGTTCTTCGAGATCTTCGTCTACGCGCCGCGCCTCGAGGGCGTGCACCTGCGCTACGGCTACGTGGCGCGCGGCGGCCTTCGCTGGTCCGACCGGCCGGAGGACTTTCGGACCGAGATCCTGGGCTTGGTCAAGGCGCAACAGGTCAAGAACGCCGTCATCGTGCCCGTGGGCGCCAAGGGCGGGTTCTTTCCCAAGCGCCTGCCGCCGGCCTCCGACCGCGAGGCCTGGCTCGCGGAAGGCACCGAGAGCTACCGGGTCTTCATCCGAACCCTCTTGGAGCTCACCGACAACATCGTCGACGACGCGATCCGGCCGCCCGCCGACACGGTTCGCCACGACACCGACGACGCCTACCTCGTGGTGGCGGCCGACAAGGGCACCGCCACCTTCTCGGACATCGCCAACGCCCTGTCGCTGGAGCGCGGCCACTGGCTCGGCGACGCCTTCGCGTCGGGCGGCAGCCAGGGCTACGACCACAAGCGCATGGGCATCACCGCGCGCGGTGCGTGGGAGGCGGTCAAGCGCCATTTCCGCGAGATGGACGTGGACGTCCAGTCCGATCCGGTCACCGTCGTGGGCGTCGGCGACATGTCGGGCGACGTGTTCGGCAACGGTATGCTGCTGTCGGAAAGCCTCAAACTCGTCGCGGCCTTCGATCACCGCGACATCTTCCTCGATCCCGCCCCCGATCCGGCGGCGAGCTTTGGCGAGCGGCGGCGCCTGTTCGACCTCCCGCGCTCGAGCTGGCGCGACTACGATCCGGCCCTCCTCTCCCGGGGCGGCGGCGTGTTCTCCCGCAGCCTGAAGACGATTCCCCTCTCGCCCGAGATCGCGGCGGTTCTCGGCGTCGAGGCGGCGGAGGCGACGCCCGCCGAGGTGATGCAGGCGATCCTGAAGGCGCCCGCCGATCTCCTGTGGTTCGGCGGCATCGGCACCTATGTCCGCGCCACGACCGAGACCGACGCGGAGGCCGGCGACCGGGCCAACGACGCCGTGCGCATCACCGGCGCGGACGTGCGGGCGAAGGTGGTGGGCGAGGGCGCCAATCTCGGCATGACCCAGCGCGGCCGCATCGAGGCGGCCCGCGCCGGCATCCGCCTCAACACCGACGCCATCGACAATTCCGCCGGCGTGAACACCTCCGACGTCGAGGTGAACATCAAGATCGCCCTGATGGGGCCGGAGCGCGACGGACGCCTCAACGCCGCCGCCCGCAACGCCCTCCTGGTCGGCATGACCGACGAGGTCGCGGCCCTCGTCCTGCGCAACAACGAACTTCAGACCCTGGCCCTGTCCCTGGCCCTGCGCCGGGGCGCCGGCGAGACCGCCTTCGCGGTGCGGACCCTCCAGGCCCTGGAGGCCGAGGGGCGCCTCGACCGCGCCGTGGAATTCCTGCCCGACGATGCCGCCATCGCCGAACGCGTGCGCCGGGGCGAGGGCCTGACCCGGCCGGAATACGCCGTGCTGCTCGCCTACGCCAAGCTGTCGCTCTACGACGCGATCCTGGCGAGCCCGGTGCCGAACGACCCGTATTTCGACCGCGAACTCCAGCGCTACTTCCCGCAAGCCCTGCGCAGTCAGTTTCCCGACGCGGTGAAGGGCCACCGCCTGCGCCGGGAGATCATCGCCACGGCGCTGTCCAACATCATCGTCAACCGGGGCGGCCCCTCCCTCGTCACCCGCCTCATCGACGAGACCGGGGCGGATGCGGCCACCATCGCCAAGGCCTACGCCGTGACCCGCGACGCCTTCGGCCTGATGGAGTTGAACCTCGCCATCGACCGGCTGGCCGGGATCGTACCGGGACAGGCCCAGCTCGACCTCTACGCCGACGTGCAGGATCTGCTCACCGGCCGCATCGTCTGGTTCATCCGCAACCTCGACCTCTCGGGCGGCATCGCCCCCCTGGTGGCGCGCTACCGCGACGGCATCGCCGCCGTGATGGCCGCGCTTCCCGACGTTCTAGACGGGCGGGCGATGCAGGCCCTGGACGCCCGACAGGCGGAGCTCATCGGATACGGCTTGCCCCCCGACGCCGCCCGGCGCCTCGCTTCCCTGGCGGCCCTCTCCGCCGGTCCCGACATCGTTCGGGTGGCCGAGGATGGCGGCCGTCCGGTGGCCGGCATCGCGGCGACGCATTTCGCCCTCGCCCACCAGTTCCGCCTCGACGACCTCGTGGCCGCCGCCCGAAAGGTGTCCGTGGACGACATCTTCGACCGCATCGCCCTGGAACGGGCCGTCTCGGGCATTTCCACGGCCCACCGCCGGCTGACGGCGGAGGTGGTGGCCGATGTCGGCGATGGCCCGGAGGCCGTCGAGGCCTGGATCGCCGCGCGGGGGCCGGCCCTCGCCCGCATCCGTCACGCCGTCGAGGCCATCGCCGGCACGGGGCTCACGGTCTCCAAGGCGACGGTGGCGGCGAGCCTGCTCGCCGATCTCGCCCGCCCCTGAGGGCCCGCTTGGTGCGGGGTGTCGTTTCCCGTATCAAGCCGGGCACGGGCGAGGTGGCGTGTCCCTCGTGAAACGCCCGCCCTCCCGCCGGTCTCGAAGCGAGAATCGTCCGGCACCGGGGGGTTCACGCGGCACAGCGAGGAGCGGCGTTGGAACAGGCCCTGTTGAACTGGATCGGCGCCATGCTGTCGATCCGGTCCGAAGTCTTCGCCGTCCTCGGACTCGGCCTGTCCCTCGTCGTGACCATGCACGTGCTCCTGCGCAAGCGCGAGGTCGGGGGCGCCATCGGCTGGATCGGGCTCGCCTGGCTCTCGCCCCTGTTCGGCGCCGGGCTCTACGCCCTGTTCGGCGTCAACCGGGTCACGCGCCGGGCGCACAAGCTGCGCATCCGCCCGACGCAGAACGCCGGCTCCACCCTCTCGCCGGATGACGTCCAGACGCCGCCGCCCCTGCCCGAGACCCTGCCGCTAGCCTTTCGTCCCCTCGATCACGCCGGCCGGCGGATCACGCATCTGCCCCTGCGGCCAGGCAATGCCGTGACCACGTTCCGTAACGGCGACGCCGCCTATCCGGTGATGCTCGCCGCGATCGCGGCGGCGCGAACCTCGGTGGCCCTGTCGAGCTACATCTTCCGCGACGACGCCACGGGCCGGGCCTTCTGCGACGCCCTGGCGGCGGCCCAGGCCCGCGGCGTCGCCGTTCGTGTCATCATCGACGGCATCGGGGGCGGCTATTTCCGCCCCGGCGTCACCCGGCGCCTGCAGCGCGCCGGTGTTCCGGTGGGCCGGTTCATGCACTCCGCCCTGCCGTGGCGGATGCCGTTCCTGAACATGCGCTCCCACAAGAAGCTGCTCATCGTCGATGGCCGAACCGCCTTCACGGGCGGCCTCAACATCGCCGACGGCAACCGAGTGTCGCAAGCCCCGCCCCATCCGATCCGCGACACCCATTTCCGCATCGTCGGCCCGGTGGTCGACCAACTGACCGCCGCCTTCGCCAGCGACTGGATCTTCGTGTCGGGGGAGGATCTCGCCGGCGAGGCATGGTTCCCGAGCCTCGTCCCCGCCGGCACCGTTCCGGCGCGGGTGGTCACCTCGGGACCCGACGCGGACCTGCGCAAGATCGAGCTCGTGATCCTCCAGGCCGTGGCCTGCGCCACACGCAGCATCCGCCTCTCGACGCCCTACTTCCTCCCGAACGAGGTTCTCACCGGCGCCCTGTGCCTTGCCGCCAGCCGGGGCATCCGCGTCGACGTCATCATCCCCAAGGTCAGCGACCACCGCTTCGTCGATTGGGCGACGCGGGCCCATGTCGAGCCGCTCCTGCGCAGCGGCGTACGGATCTGGCTCGACGCGCCGCCTTTCGACCATTCGAAGCTCCTCGTCGTCGACGGGACGTGGTGCTTCGTCGGTTCCGCGAACTGGGACATGCGCAGCTTCCGCCTCAACTTCGAGGTCAATGTCGAGTTCTACGATTCCACCCTCGCCGAGGAACTCGACGCCATCATGCGCGCGAAGATGGAGCTTCGCCTCACCTACGCGGATCTGGCGGCCCGCTCCCTGCCCGTTCGGCTGCGCGATGCCGGCGTGCGCCTCGCGTTGCCCTACCTGTGAGCCCACCTCCGCGCGATCGCGGCCGAGATGGACGCGCTCAGCCGACGCGGCGCTTGAGCGAGGCCGAGATCCGCTTCGCGAAGCGATCGAGCGACGTGCCGGCGGCCTCAGGCTCGGACCGCCGGGCGGCCACCGCGGTCGGCGCGAGGTGGACGATGATGGGGCGGTGATCCGAGGGCCCCCGCGGCAGCACGGCGGAGGCGTGGCAGGTCAGCCCCCGCACGAGGCAGCGGTCGAGACGCAGGGGCACGAGGCGGCCCATGGCATGGGTCGGCAGGCGCGGGCCGACATCGCGAAACCCGGCGAGCAGGGGCGGGCCGACGAGGTTGTAGTCGCCGATCACCGCCGCGCAGTCGGGCAGACTCTCGGCGATCCGCCGCAACTGGCGCCGGTTCAGCATCTGCCCGTGAGAAAGATGCACGTTGGCGACCCCGAACCCGCCGAGATCGAGGATCTGGCAGACCCGGTCGAACATGGCCCCGGACGGCAGCTCGACGACGAGCGGAGGGGCGACGAACGGCGTCGGGCTCCAGAGGGCGGGGCCATGGATGCGTCCCGGCAGGGGCGCCCAGGCGTAATCCCCGCCCAGTCGGTCCCGAAGGCCGGCGATCTCCTTCGTGGCCTCCTGCATCAGCACGAGATCGGGCTTCTCGCGCTCGACCAGGGCCACGAGGGCGGCGACGTTGGCGCCCGTGCGCCGCAGGAGGTTCCAGCTCAGGATCTTTCGCTGGCCTGGCCGGTCGAGCACCGGGGTCGGGTGATCGGAGCGGCGCAGGGCACGCAACGCGAGACGGCGATCGTTCAGCATGGCGCCTTAAGTGGAACGAAGCGGGGCTTTGGAAAGACCGGCGATCCTTGCGTCACCGGCCTTGCCGCACGTCAGCGCGCCTTGAGCACCGCGCGACAGGCGGCGGGCAGGGCCGCCATGGTCATCGGCGGCTTGGGCTTCGAAGGCTTCGTCGATTTCGGCGGGTTCAGCACCGCGTCGCTGAACCAGTAGGCGAGCTCCTCGCCGCAGCCGTCGCCACTGGGCGGCGGGGCCTGGTCGCCGCACTGGTCCTGTCCCGCCGGGCAGGCGAGGCGGATATGGTAGTGATAGTTGTGCCCGTACATGGGCCGGACCTTGGAGAGCCAGGCGCGGTCGCCCCCCGCCTCGCGGCACAGGGCCTTCTTGATCGCCGGGTTGACGAAGAGGCGTGCCACTTCGGGCTGCTGCGCCGTGAGGCGGATGAGCTTCAAGTGCTCGGGCATCCAGACCTGCGGGTCGATGTCGAGGCGGTCGGCCCGCACCACGTTGGTGGCGGAGGTCTCCTCGCGCTCGCGCCGGCTCATGCGGTGGTCCGGCATCGGGGTCAGCCAGATGTCGGCGTCGAGGCCGAGCTGGTGCGAGGCGTGGCCCGTGAGCATCGGGCCGCCGCGCGGCTGCGACATGTCGCCGACGAGGAGACCGGACCAGCCGACGCGCGGCGCCTTGGCGGCGAGCCGCTCGAGGAAATCCACCAGGGGCGGGGTGCCCCACATCCGATTGCGCGACAGGCGCATCACCTGCCAAGTCGGTCCGTCGACGGCCAGCGCCTCGCCACCCGAGAAGCAGCCCTTGGCGTAGGACCCGAAGGCGTGGGCCGGCCCGGGCGCGGGCGACGTCACGCGGCCGAACAGGGCCTTGGCGGGCGTGCCGGGCGCATCCGGATCGGCGAGGGGCGGCAGGGGCTTGGGGTCGAGGGTGCCCCGGTCCTGGGCCTGCGCGGCCGTGCCGAGGGCGAGGATCGCGAGGGTCGCGAGGGGGATCGGGCGGAGGGACCGGCTGCGGGACAGGGCGTTTGCTCCAGGCGGGGGATGATCGAGAACCGGGGGGAAGCTAGCCCATCGCGGGCTTGCGAGCGACCTACTCGGCCGGCGCGACGGCGATGCGGATCGTGTCGGCCTTGGCGCCGCTGATCACGATGGTGATAGGCGCGGCCCCGAGCTGAAACCGCACGCTCTTGGCGAGCCCCCTGCACCCCGGCCGCATGGTGTGCGCCAGGGGCGGACGCGGGGTCGTGCCGTCCTGACTGACATCGATCCAGGCGCCGGCCGACAGGGTGACCTGATACACGCCGGGCGTGACCGGGGCCGGCACCGTCAGCACGCCGCCATAGGTTCCGGGCTTCGCCTCCCGAGAGGGCGGGAAAGGCGGCGCCACCTCCGCCTGCGGCTTCAGGCCCAGGAAGGCGCCGGGCATTCCGGCCGGCAGGGCGCCGCCACTGGCCACCCGTGGCAGGCCGGGTGCGGCGAACCACGCCTGCTCGCGCAGGAGCGGCCAATCGAACCCCGTGCAGGCGTCCGGATCGACGGTCTCGGCGGAACGGGCCGGTTCCTGGGCTTGCGCGCCCGATGCCAGCAACAGGACGGCGACGGCGGCGAAGGTCCGCATCCGCCTCAAGCGCCCACGACCGGGGGCGGAAGAATACGATGGGCGCTCGTCGTCATGGGATCCACTCCGCTCGCGTGTCGGCCTACGTTCGGCCCGGTCCCACAGCATCGTGGCCGATTTCAGAACGCGTCGTCGGCTCCGCAATCGCCAGGATCGTCGGCCTCTTGTTCTGAGATCTGCCGGCGCACGCCCCAGGCCCCGAGCGCCGCATTGAGGTCGTCGCGCACGAAATGGCGGGCACTGTCCCGGTCGTACCCGTCGTCGAGGAGCGCGTCGTACTCGGTGAAGACGTGCCGGGCATAGGCCACGAGGCCGAGCCAGGCGGCGGTTTCGGGGGCCGCCGCACGTAAGCCGGGACTCGCCAGGGCCCGGTCGAGGACCGCCCCCGCCTCGAAATCGGGCAGGCGCGGCGCGAGCCGAAGGAGGGCGGCGGCCACCCGCTCGCGCCGGTTCATGGAAGCGCCCCCCTCCAAGATCCGCTTCCCCATCGGCGCCCGTCCTCCGCCCGCACCGGGCGTGTGGCATGCCGGCCGGGAGGGGACAAGGACCGGGGGTGCGGCAGACGGCGGCCGAATTCCAGCCTTGGCCGCCTCGGCCCGGCCTTCGCTTGTTTCGCCGCGCGAACGCGGCGCGTGAAATGTTTTGTAGTAAAGTGTTCGATAATGGTATCGATAAAGGTGACAGTTCGCCCACATCGGGACTGGACCGTGCGCCATTGCGAACGGACGCACTCGTGACTCAGGAACCATCCGTTCTCGTCATCTCGGACCGCCCAGAGCAGGCGGGTTTCCTCGTGCAGGCGATCAACACCGTCGTCACCTGCCGGCAGATCGTGTCCGGGGCGGAGATGCCGGCGCAGCGCCCGTTCCTGGCGGTGGTGGACGTCACGCGGGACGAAGCCGCGGCGGCGCGCTGGTTGACGCTTCTGGAGGGCCTTCGCGTTCCGAGCCTCCAGCTCGCCCCGCGCCCCGTCACCACACGCCCGGTGCCGACCCGGTTCCTTCCCGCCAATGCGCCGCGCATGACCGTCCTGGCGGCAGTGTTCGATCTCATGGACGGCCTGCAGGCCGCGCGGGGACGCGGCTGCGAGGGGGTGGCCCGGCGCGGACCCGCGATCGTGGCTCGAGCCGACACGGCCAGTCGCACCGTCGCCGAAGCCTTCGACGCGGCTCGCCGCGGCGAGCCGGTCTCCTTCGCCGCCGTGGAAGCCGGAAGCGCGGCGATCCTCGAGGCCGTCTCCGAATGCGGCATCCGCACCTGGCTCGAGATCATCGGCCGCTACGATCAGCAGCTCTATCAGCATTCCCTCAGCGTGGCCGGCTACGCCGCCGCCTTCGGTGCGGGCCTGACGCTCAGCCGGGACGATCAGATGCGCCTGGTGCGTTCGGCCCTGCTGCACGACATCGGAAAGTCACGAATCCCCCTGACGATCCTGAACAAGCCCGGCCGGCTGACCGCCGACGAGATGACGGTGATGCGCACCCATCCTTCCGTGGGCGCCAACCTCATCGAAGGCCAGGGCGAGTTCGATTCGAGCCTTCTCGCCGTGGTGCGCCATCACCACGAGATGCTCGACGGCAGCGGCTATCCGGACGGCCTGTCGGGGGGAGAGATTCCTGACCTCGTCCGCCTCGTCACCATCTGCGACATCCATTCCGCCCTCACGGAACGGCGGGCCTATCGTGATCCGCTGCCGCACGAAGCGGCACACGAGATCATGCAGGATATGGGAGGGAAGCTCGACGTCGATCTCCTGCGCGCCTACCGCGGCGCCGTCGTCGCCCCCCTGGCGCAGGTGCCGGCGGCATGAGATGACCCGCCGTCGCGCGGGTTGACCGATCGGACTGCGAACGCGTACGGAACACCCTGCCGGGGAGGATCACAGTACGCCATGAGGCAAAAAGCGTATTCTTTTTTCTCGATACGCTCGCGCCGCGTCCGAAAGCTCTTCGATGTCGAATATTATACCACGCAATACCCTGATGTGAGCGATTACGGCGGCGGCCCCCTGGATCATTATCTCAGGCATGGCTTCCGCGAAGGGCGTGATCCGGCGCCGAACTTCTCGACCCTGTACTACAAGGATAGATACCTCAAGACGGCAGGGCTGACGCGAAACCCCCTCGAAGCCCACGCCGAGGCCGGGGCGGCACGAGCGGGCCGTTCGACACGGGCTGCGACGCCCGAAGCGTTCCACGCGGTGCAGGCCGACGTGGTCCGTCCCTATTTCGACGCGCGGCACTACGGGTCGCTCACGGGCCTCGCCGATCCCGAGACGGCCCTGCTCGACTATCTCGCGTCCGGCTGGCGGCGGGGCCTCGACCCACGCCCGGACTTCGACGGCACCGCCTATCTCCAGGCCCATCCGCATGTGCGCCTGCTGAACGTCAGCCCCTTCTATCATTACGTCTCGACAACGCAGGTGCCGGCCTTCGCCGAGGCCCATGGCGACCGGACGCCCCTCTCCGAGGTCATCGCGGCCATTCGACCGCATTTCGATGTGGCGCATTACCGGGCCAGCTACGCCGACGTGGCCGCTTCGGGCATCGACCCCGTCGCCCATTACGCCAGCCACGGCTGGAAGGAGGGCCGCGACCCGACGGAGCTTTTCTGGACCTCCTATTATGTCCGAACGAACCCCGATCTGACCCTCGGCGGCACCAACCCGTTCTTCCATTACCTGCGCTTCGGGAAGGCGGAGGGGCGCAAGCCCAATCCCTTGGGCAACGCCAAGTGGCCACGGACCCGTGCCCCCGATGCGGCCGATTGGAACGGGGTCTCGGCTGCGGCTCCCATCGAGGCTGCGCGGGTCGTCGTGGTGGTACCCGTCTACAAGGGCTATGACGAGACTCTGCGCGCCCTTCACGCGGTCCTGTCCGAAGCTCAGGCCGCGCGATTCTCGCTCCTCGTTCTCAACGACCGCAGCCCCGATGCGCGCCTGACCGACGATCTGCGGGCATTGGCCCGACGCGGCCTGTTTACCTATCACGAGAACCCGGAGAACCTCGGCTTCGTCGGCACCATCAACCGCGCCCTGGACCTGACGGGCGCGCGGGACGTGATCCTGCTCAACAGCGACACCATCGTGTACGGCGACTGGATCGACCGCCTGCTCGCCCACGCGGCGCGGGATCCGCTCGTCGGCACGATCACGCCGTTCTCCAACAACGCCACGATCTGCAGCTACCCGGATTCCGATCGCAACAACACGGTGGCCCTCGAACTCTCGCCCCGTGCCCTCGACGCGGCGGCGGCGGCGGCCAATCCCGGCCGCTGGGTCGAGGTGCCGACGGGCGTCGGCTTCTGCTTCTACATGCGCGGGTCGCTCATCGCCGAACTCGGGCCCCTCGATGCGGAGGCGTTCGGCAAGGGGTACGGCGAGGAGAACGATTACTGCATGCGTGTCCTCAAGGCGGGCGCGCGCAACATCCTCGCGGCGGACGTGTTCGTCTATCATTCGGGCAAGATCTCGTTCTCGGAGGTCTACGATTCCGAGTACACGCAGGGCCAGGCCGCGCTCCTCGCCAAGCACCCCGATTATACCCTGCGCATCGAGCGCTTCGTCGCCGCCGATCCGGCCGCCGACGTGCGGCTCAACCTCGATCTCTACCGCCTGGCGCGGGCGGCCGGGCCGCGCGCGGCGGTCTTCGTCGTCCACGCCAAGGGCGGAGGCGCCTCGGTCCATGCGGACCATCTCGCCGGGCGCCTCGCCGAGGAGGGGGTCCGCGTCGTGACCCTCACGGTGACGGACGGGGCAGGCATCGCGGTCGGCCTGTTCGGGGAAGACGGCCCCTACATGCCGAACCTGCGGATCCTGTCCGTCCTGGACGATTATCGCATCGTCGCGCGGTTCCTGAGCTGGCTCGATCCGCTCTTCGTCCACGTCCATTCCTTTTACGGCCTCGATACGACGGCGGCATCCGCCCTGATGGACCTCATCGAGGCCGCCCCCGGCCGGACCGTCGTCACCCTGCACGACTATTCGAGCGTCTGCCTGCGCAATCACCTCGTGACCCGCGAGGGGCTCTATTGTGGGCTACCCGGCGGACGTCCCTGCGCCGATTGCGCCTGCGGCGAGGCCAAGCCGGGACTCGACCAGGTCGCGCGCCACGGCGCCTTCTACCGGGCGGCCGACCGGCTCATCGCCCCGTCACGGGATACCGCGACCCGCATCGAAGCGATCTTCGGGCCGCTCGCCATCACCGTCGCGCCCCACGAGGAGGACCTGCCCGATCCCGCCCCGCGCCGGCCCCTGCGCGCCGGGCCCACCCGACGGATCGGCGTGCTCGGCGCCATCGGGGCGCACAAGGGGTCGGGCGTGGTCCATGCCCTGGCCCGCGACGCCAAGCGGCGCGACCTCGCCCTCGCCTTCACCATCATCGGCTACTCGGACATTCCCGAGAAGATGGCGGCCATGGGCGTCGTGGAAACGGGGCGCTATGCGGACAGTGAGGAAGCCCTGGCCCTTCTTGCCCGCCACGAGATCGATCTCGTCCTGATTCCGTCGATCTGGCCGGAGACCTACTGCTACACCCTCTCCATCGCCCTGGTTTCGGGGTTGCCCGTCGCGGTGTTCGATCTGGGGGCGCCGGCCGATCGCCTGCGGGCGGCGGGCACCGGCCATCGCCTCGATCCGGCCCTCGCCAACGATCCTGGCCGCCTCAACGACGTGCTGCTCGCCCTCGACCTCGCGAAGACTTCGACAAACGAAGCATCCGGCGAAATTCAGTTTGCCAACTACCCGTCTCTGTTGCGCGACTATTATTCCCTCACCATCGGCGATAAAGCCGGGCGACCGCCCGCAGCACCGGCGTCGGCTTCGACCGACCCGATATCCCTGGCCTGAGGACATCACCGCATGAAGATCGCCATGATCGGCGCCGGCTATGTCGGCCTCGTCTCCGGGGCGTGCTTTGCCGATTTCGGCCACACCGTGTGTTGCGTCGACACCGACCCTGCCAAAATCGCCGCCCTCGACGCCGGGCGCATTCCGATCTTCGAACCCGGCCTCGACGCCCTCGTTGCCGAGAACGTCCGGCATCACCGGCTCACCTTCTCCACCGACGTCGCCCAGGCCGTCGCCCAGGCCGAGGTGGTGTTCATCGCCGTCGGCACGCCGTCCCGGCGCGGCGACGGCTTCGCCGACCTCTCCTACGTCCATGCCGCCGCCCGCGACATCGCCGCCTCGCTCACCGGCTACACCGTGGTGGTGACGAAATCGACGGTGCCGGTGGGCACCGGCGACGAGGTCGAGCGCATCATCCGCGAGGCCCGGCCGGACGCGGCCTTCGCCGTGGTCTCGAACCCCGAATTCCTGCGCGAAGGCGCGGCGATCTCGGACTTCAAGCGGCCCGACCGCATCGTCATTGGCGCCGAGGACGAGCGCGCCGCCTCCGTGATGGGCGAGGTCTACCGGCCGCTCTACCTCAACCAGGCGCCGATCCTCGTCACCGGCCGGCGTACGGCCGAGCTGACGAAGTACGCCGCCAACGCGTTCCTCGCCACCAAGATCACCTTCATCAACGAGATCGCGGACCTCTGCGAACAGGTAGGCGCCAACGTGCAGGAGGTCGCGCGCGGCATTGGGCTGGACAACCGCATCGGCGGTAAGTTCCTCCATGCCGGACCGGGCTATGGCGGCTCGTGCTTCCCGAAGGACACCCTGGCGCTCGTCAAGACCGCGCAGGATTCCGGCACCCCCTTGCGCCTCGTCGAAGCCGTCGTGGCCGTCAACGACCAGCGCAAGCGCGCCATGGCCCGCAAGGTCACGGCGGCCTGTGGCGGATCGGTGCGCGGCAAGACCATCGCGGTCCTCGGGCTCACCTTCAAGCCGAACACCGACGACATGCGCGACGCGCCGTCGCTCGCCATCGTGGCGGGCCTCCAGGACGGCGGCGCCCGGGTGCGGGCCTACGATCCGGAAGGCATGGCGGGCGCCCGCGCCCTGATGCCCGACATCGCCTACGCGGAGGACCCCTACGAGTGCGCCACGGGCGCCGACGCCCTCGTGATTGTGACCGAATGGAACGCTTTCCGCGCCCTCGACTGGGCGCTGCTCCGCGAACGCATGCCCGGCCGCACCGTGGTCGATCTGCGCAACGTCTACCGCCCGGACGACGTCGCCCGCCACGGCTTCCGCTACATCGGCGTCGGCGTCCCTAGCGCCTGAGCGCCCTCCCCCGACGGTATCCCAGGGGCGGCCTTGCGGACGCGTCGGTCCACGCCTCCTCCCTGCCGTCTCGCCTCCCTGCCCGTCGACAGGCCGGCGAAGGCCGACCGCGCCACCTCGTGCGCGGCGGCGTCCGCGAACGGCCTTTGCGCGAAGTGCTCGCCAGGATCCGCAACCACGCCATCGGCCCGTGGCCGATCCTCGCCTTCGAGGCGTGGCGGCTGGCGTTGCGGGCGCCGGCAGCCCACAAGGATGGATGTAGCGTCGTCCCGAAAGGCGGGTTTCCGGCTTTCGGGACAAGACGACGCTCGAGCGGGACGAACGGGGGGCGCCATGGGCGAACGCATCACCATCACGGCCGGGGACGGCACCCAGGCCGTCATCGCCACCGACGGCGCCGAACCCGTCTCCTGGCGCGTCGGGGGGCGGGAGTATCTCTGGACCGGCGATCCGGCGCATTGGGACCGGCACGCGCCCTGGCTGTTTCCTGTGGTCGGCGCCTCGACGGACGGCACCGTCCGGGTCGACGGCCAAACCTACCCCATGGCCCAGCACGGCTTTGCTCGCGACCTCCCCTTCACGGTTCTGGAGCGCACGGACGACACCGTGACCCTTCGCCTGGAGGACAGTGAGGCGACCCTGCCGCACTACCCGTTCCCGTTCCGCCTCGACATCACCGCACGGGTCGGCCCCGGCCGCCTCGATTGTGAGGCCTGGATCGAGAACACCGGTCCCACCCCCCTGCCCTACGCGCTGGGTTTTCATCCGGCCTTCCCCTGGCCTTTCGCGGGCGGGGAGCGGAGCGCGGAGGGCGGCTACCGCGTGCGCTTCCAGAATCCCGAACGCCCCCTGGTGCCGGAGGTCGGCGCGGGCGGCCTGCTCCTGCGCACGGAGCGGGCGATTCCCCTAGAGGGCGCGACCCTGCCCCTCGATCCGGCTCTGTTCACCGAGGCGCTGGTCCTGCGCGATGCCGCGAGCGAATGGATGCGCTTCATCGCCCCCGATGGCAGCGCCATCCGCATGGAGGTCTCGGACTTCCCGCACCTCGCCGTCTGGACCCGGCCGACGGCGCCGTTCCTGTCCCTCGAATGTTGGACCGGCCACGCCGACTGGGCCGGCTATACGGGCGAGCTCGACCGGCGCGATTCGCAGCGCCTCCTGGCGCCGAAAGGCCGTGCCCGCCACGGCGTCACCCTGTCGCGCGAGGCCGCCGCCGCATGAGCCCCTTCTCGACGCAGGCCTGGGCCACCAATGCGGCGGCCTACGAGGCGATCCGCACGATGCCGTTCAACGCGGAACTCGCCGCCGGGACCCTGAGCCGGCCCCGGTTCACCCATTATATCGTCCAGGACGCGCATTATCTCATCGGCTTCGGCCGGGCGCTCGCGCTTGCCGCCGCCAAGGCGCCGCATCCCGACCGCATCGTGCAGTTCGCCCGCGCGGCCGAGACGGCGATCGTGGTCGAGCGCGCCCTGCATGGCGGATTCTTCCGCGATTACGGCATCGCCCCCGAGACCTTCTCGGCGACGCCCCTCTCGCCGCCCTGCGACCACTACGTGTCGTATCTCCTCGCCACGGCCTACGGCGAACCCTACGAGGTGGTGCTCGGCGCCCTGCTGCCGTGCTTCTGGATCTACGCCGAGGTCGGCCGCGACATCTTTTCCCGCGCCGGGGCCGACAATCCCTACCGCGCCTGGATCGACACCTACGCGGGCGAGGAATTCGGCGAGGCCGTGGCCGCAATGATCGCCGCCACAGACGAGGCCGCGGCCGGGGCCTCGCCGGCAGTCGTCGCCCGCATGCACCACGCCTACGCCCAGGCCACCCGCCTCGAATGGCTGTTCTGGGACGGTGCCTACCGCGAGGCGGCCTGGCCGATCTGATCCCTCACGCGATGGAGCGCAGCACGCCGCCATCGACCCGCAGGGCCGCGCCGCTCGTGGCGCTCGCCGCCGGGCTGCACACGTAGGCGACCATGTTGGCGACCTCGTCCACCGTGGCGAGGCGGCCGATGAGCGAGGTCGGGCGATGCTCCCTGACGAAGGCGCGTCCCATGGCATCGAGATCGGCCTCGCCGGATTCCGGCGCCATCGCCTTCATGAAGTCGGCCACGCCCTCCGACAGGGTCGGACCGGGCAGGACACTGTTCACCGTGACACCGGTGCCCGACACCGTCTCGGCCAGACCCCGCGAGATCGCGAGCTGCGCCGTCTTCGTCATGCCGTAATGGACCATCTCGGTGGGGATGTTCAGGGCGGATTCCGAGGCGATGAACACCACCCGGCCCCAGCCGCGCGTCACCATTCCCGGGGTGTAGGCCCGCGACAGGCGCACGCCGCTGAGAACGTTCGTCTCGAAGAAGCGCTGCCAATCCTCGTCCGGAATCTCGAAGAAGGGTTTCGGTTCGAAGATGCCGGTGTTGTTGACGAGGATGTCCACGTCGGGGAGCCCCGAGACGAGGCGGTCGGCGCCGGCCGCCGTTGAGACGTCGCCCGGTGCCGCGATGAAGGCCTGTTTGCCGGTCTCCGTCTTGAGACGCTCGATGGCGCTCGCCACGCGATCCTGCGCCCGTCCGTTGATCGCCACGGTGGCGCCGAGTTCGGCCAGGGCCTTGGCGATGGCGTAGCCGATGCCGCCTGTCGACCCACTGACGAGGGCCCGCTTGCCGGTGAGATCCATGTTCATGTCGAGCCTCCTCAAGTCGGGGTTACGACCTATCAACGCACGAGGACGCCCTTCGCCGCCCTTCACCGCCTCAGGGCGGCCATGCGGGAGCGTTCAGGACTGTTTCACATGAAACACTTTGTTCACCCTGTCGGCATCACTCGTCGGGCATGCGCCTCAGGATGCTGGCGACGGCCCCGAAGGCCGCGAGCCCGGCGGCACACCACAGAGCGGCGGTGACGGCCCCGGCGGCGGCGTGAAAAATGCCGAAGACCACCGCGACAGCGGCCGCGCCGAGGGATTGCCCGGTGAGGCGTGCCGTCGACTGCATGCCGCTGGCACCGCCGCTGCGATCCCGCGGGGCGCTCGTGATGATGATACGATTGTTGGGCGATTGGAACAGGCCGAACCCGAGGCCGCAGAGGGTGAGGCGCCACCCGATGTCGAGGTGGCTCGGATGGGCGGGCAGGCAGGCGACGGCGACGAGGCCCGCGCACAGGATCGCCAGCCCGAGCCCGCCGAGGAGCCCGGGCGCCGTGCGGTCGGACAGGCGGCCCGAGAGCGGTGCCGCGATGGCGATGGCGATGGGCCAGGGCGTCATGAGGAAGCCCGTCGTCGTCTCGGACAGATGCATCACGTCCTGAAAGTAGAACGGCAAGGCGATGTAGGCCATCATCTGCGCCGCGAACGCGCTGATCGACGTGGCCATCGACAGGGCGAAGGCCGGGATCCGCAGGAGATCGACGGGCAGGAGCGGTGCCGGCAGGCGCAGCTGATGACGGACGAAAACGACACCGATAACCAGGGCTGCGCCGATCTCGGCCAGGGCGAGGGCGCGTCCCCCAG
This sequence comes from Methylobacterium adhaesivum, assembly GCF_022179065.1. Taxonomy (GTDB): domain Bacteria; phylum Pseudomonadota; class Alphaproteobacteria; order Rhizobiales; family Beijerinckiaceae; genus Methylobacterium; species Methylobacterium adhaesivum. The sequence continues at coordinate 404,944 of NZ_BPQD01000001.1, read as the reverse complement.
GTTCGCCGAGGCCGTCCACGCCGATGATGAGCAGCCCGAAGGTCAGGGCGTTGAGAACGGCGCTGCGGCCATCGAACCGGGCCCCGCTGCGCGGCGTCACCGGCAGGGTGCGCGCCCCCACCGCCAGGGCAACGAGGCCCACGGGCAGGTTGACGAGGAACAGCCACGGCCAGCTCGCCACCGACAGGATGGCGGCCCCCACCGTCGGCCCGGCGGCCGAGGCCATCGCCACCACGAGGGCGACGTTGCCGACCCCACGCCCGATGAGCCGGTGCGGATAGATGAACCGCACGAGGGCGATGTTGACGCTCATGATCCCGGCCGCCCCGAGCCCCTGGGCGACCCGCGCCGCCACGAGGAGGGGGAGCGACGGCGCAACGGCGCAGGCCACGGAAGCGAGGGTGAACAGCACCAGCCCCGAGAGGTAGACCCGGCGATAGCCGAGGATGTCGCCGAGGGAGGCCAGGGGCAGGAGGGCGGCCGTCACGGCGATCTGGAAGGCGTTGACCACGAAGATCGCCGCCGACGGGTCGACGGCGAGATCGCGGGCCATCACCGGCAGGGCGACGTTGACGATGGCGCCGTCGAGCACCGCCATGGTCATGGCGAGCCCGATGGCGAGGAACGCCAGCATCCGCTCGCGCACGGGCAGGCCGTCCTGGATCGGGGACACGGGATTCGGAGCCGGGTCGGTCATCGCCGCACCCGTGCCGGTTCCCCCGGGCGTGACAAGTGCTCTATGTCACGTCGCATCGTTCCCGGGCGGGAGGACATCCCGCCGGGCTCACCAGAGGTCGACCCATGCGCGCGTCCCGATTCCTCCTCGCCTGCCGTGCGGGCAGCCTGGCCTCGTGCGTCGGCTTGGCGTTGTGCGGCGGCCTGGGCGCCCCGCTGGCGCGGGCGGCCGAGCCGGCCGTCGGGATCGCCCTCGAAGGCTTCGCCTATCCCTATCCGGTCTCCTACCTTCCCCTCACCCGAGACGGGGAGGCCCAGCGCCTCGCCTACATGGACGTGCCGGCGGGCGGCACCCCGAACGGCCGGACGGCCCTTCTGCTGCACGGACGCAATTTCCCGTCGAGCTATTGGCAGGGCGTCATCGAGGCCCTGACGGGCGCGGGCTACCGGGTGGTGGCGCCCGATCAGCTCGGGTTCGGCAAATCGTCGAAGCCCGTCGGCCCGTTCACGTTCGATACCCTGGCGGCCGAGACCGTGGCGCTCCTCGATTCCCTCGGCCTGCCCAGGGTCGACGTGGTCGCCCATTCCATGGGCGGGATGCTCGCGGTGCGTCTGGCCCGCAACGCGCCGGAGCGGGTCAACAGCCTCGTGCTGGAAGCCCCCATCGGGTTGGAGGATTACCGCTTCGTCGTGCCGCCGGTCTCCACCGAGCGCCTCCTGCGCATCGAGGGCGACATCACGGCCGATGTGTACCGCCGGCAATTGATGACGAGCTACAGCCTGTCGCTCCCCGAATCGGCCATCGAGCCGTTCGTATCCCTGCGCGAGCGGGTGAAGGGCTCGGGCGAGTATCCGCGCTGGCTGCGGTCCTTCGTGAATTCCTACCAGATGATCTGGGGTCAGCCCGTGGTCCACGAGATCCCCCTGGTGCGGGCGCCGACCCTGTTCGTGATGGGGGAACGGGACCGCAACGCGCCGGGCCGGGCCTTCGCGCCGGAGCCCCTGCGGGCCGGCATGGGCGACAACGCCGCCCATGCGCGCGCCCTGGCGGCCCGGATGCCGGACGGGCGTGCTGACGTCGTTCCGGGCGTCGGGCACCTCGTCCACCTCGAAGCCCCGTCACAGTTCAACGCGACGGTGCTGGAGTTCCTCGACGCCCATTGAGCCTCGTTGAAACTTCAGGGTCTCGGGAAACGGTCGAGCCTCAGGTCAGGACCACCACACGGCTGCCGATCTCGACGCGGCCGTAGAGGTCGATCACGTCCTGGTTGATCATCCGAATGCAGCCGGACGACACGCTGCGGCCGATGGATTCCGGCTCGAGGGTGCCGTGGATGCGGTAGAGCGTGTCCTTGTTGTCCTGCCAAAGGTAGTGCGCCCGCGCGCCGAGGGGATTGCGCGAGCCGCCGGGGACGCCGAGGCCGCTCTGGAGCTGCGTCACCTGCCGGGCGAGCTTCGGGGTGCGGGCGATCATCTCCTTGGGGGGATACCAGTCCGGCCACATCTGCTTCGAATTCACGGTGGAGACGCCCGACCACGAGAAACCCTGCTTGCCGACTCCGACGCCGTAGCGCCGGGCCCGGCCGTTGGGCTGGACCAGGAGGAGCTGATGCGCACGCGGATCGACCACGATGGTGCCGACGGGCTCACGGCCCGTATAGGCGATCTCCTGGCGCAGGAAGGCCGGGTTGGCTTTGCGCCAGTTGAAGGCGTTGACCGGGAACGGCTCGTCGGTGATCGCCGCATAGGCGCGGGCGTAATCGATGGGGCCATCGTCGACCGGTCGGGCGGCCTGCACCGGCTGCGCAGGTTGGGTCGGCGCCGGACGCCGGAGGTTGGGGTCCTCGTAGGCCGGATCGACGGCCTCGCGGCGCGGCGCGCGCGGATCGGTCCCGCGCTCAGAATAAGGCTCGTAGCGTCCACCCCGACGGCGATACAGGCGCCCCTCTTCGTCCCGGTAGAGGCGCTCGTCGTCGAACGGCACGTCGCCGTCGATGCCGTCGTCGAAGAACCGGCCGCGCCCCTGCGCGAAGGCACCGGTGGAGCCGGCGAGAAGAGCAAGGCTCGTCGCGCCACCGGCGAGGAGGATGCGGCGGGTCGGAGGGAGTGTGCGGGACATCGGAGTCGCTCGGGCCGTCTGATTCGAGATCAAGAAGATCGGGGCTTGCCGGCGGCAAGGCTTGAGCGTGGGCCTAGCAAGGGCGAAGGCCCGCGTCACGTCACACCCATGACTTATCAGCCCTGCGCCGGACGGCCGGACACATTTCGAGCCGGCGCATGAATACCGTCATGATCGCAGTCTTCACCATATCGAAGCAAATGACCGGATCACCCAATTGCCAGAACCTTGGCCGTTCGACATAGAACGGGCAAGGTCGACGCTCCGGAGCGGTTTCTCCGAACCCTCACGCGGGCCAGGACCTTGCTTCCGAGCCTTATCCCATCATGGATCGCGTCCCGTGCCGGCCTTCGCGCGTCTCCCGCTCATCGTTTTCTCAGCCTTGATTCCCCTCGCCGTCGCCCTGCCCGCCGGAGCGGCGGGCCTCCGGCGCGATGCCCCCACGGCGCCCGCCCGTCCGGAGGGGCCGAGCACGGCCTGGACATCGGCCGAGCCGGAGGTCCGGGCCTGCGCCCAGTCCCGGCGTAAGTTATGGCGGGCGGGCGAAGGCTGGACGGTGAGGACCGTGACCACCTGCCGGTGAACCTGCGCCGGATCGCTCGCCGATCGCGCGACGAGGTGGGGACGAGGCCCGATCGCCCCCTCGAATCCGAGGGCCCGCCCCGCTAGAAGGCACTCATGCGGGCAGGACCCGCCATCCTCGAGCGGGCGGGCTGACCTGCCCCGGAGTTCGCGTGTGATCCGCGTTCTGCATACGGGCGATTGGCATATCGGGCAGACCCTGCGCGGCTATGGCCGCCAGCGTGAGCACGCCCTCGCCTTCGCCCACCTCGAACGGATCGTGATCGAGCGCGAGGTCGACGCCCTCGTGGTGGCCGGTGACGTCTTCGACAGTCAGAACCCGTCCGGCGAATCCCAACGCCTGTTCTACGAGGTCCTGATGCGCCTGAACCGGGCGCGGCCGGACATGACCATCGTCATCACGGCTGGCAACCACGACGCCGCCGGGCGGCTGGAAGCACCGCGCGCCCTGCTGGAAGCCATCGGCGTCCATGTCGTCGGCAACGTGCGCCGCCGGGACGGCGCCGTCGATCTGAGCCATCACCTCGTTCCCCTGCGGCGCGGGGGCGAGATCGCCGCGCAGGTGCTGGCGGTGTCCTACCCCACGGCGGCCTGCCTGCCCCCACTCCAGCGGATGACGGAGGGCGGCGGCTCTCCCATTGTCGGCGCCGTGCGGACCCTCTACGAGCACCTGTTCGCGGCGGCCGAGCCCCGCCTGTCGGGCGTCCCCCTCATGGTCACCGGGCACCTTCACGTGGCCGGCGGGCTCGAATCGGAAGGCGCCGAGCGGCGCATCCTCGTGGGCGGCGAACATGCCGTACCGGCCGACGTCTTCCCGCAAGCGGCGCGCTACGTCGCCCTCGGGCATCTGCACAAGGCGCAGCGCGTGGGCCGCGACAGCGTCCGTTATTCCGGCTCGCTGATTCCGCTCTCGGCGGCCGAGCAGCCCTACGCCCATGCCGTCACCCTCGTGACCCTGGACCAAGGACCGGCGGAGATCGAACTCATCCCGATCCCGCGTCCCCTGCCCTTCCTGCGCCTGCCGGCCTCCGGCGACATGCGGCTCGGCGAACTTGGCGACCATCTCAAGGCTCTGGTTCGGGATCTCGGCCTCGCGGCCGACCATCCCCTGGACGAGCGCCCCTTCGTGCAGGTGCGCCTCGCCCGCGACGGCCTTGGGCCCGGCTACCGGGCCGAGATCGACCGAATCGCCGACGGCTTTCCCGTCCGGGTGGTCGACGTGCGGGTGGCGCCCTTGCCCGAGGGGCTGGAGACCCAGGCCACGGCGGGGCCGAACCTCATCCGCCTGGCCGAGCGCGATCCCGAGGACCTGTTCCGCCTCGCCTTCACCCGTACCCGTGGCGAGCCTCCGGGCCCCGAACACCTCGCAATCTTCCACCGCGCCAGGGCGGAAGCGGAAGGCACGGCACCCGGAGGTTGAAGTCGGGAACGACCGCAACTCCTGCGGACTCCCGCGCGATGTGAATCGCCACGGGGGCAACAATCCATCGGAATGGTCTTGCCGCCGGACCCTTGGCGGTAGCTTGACCCAGCCGTTCCCGCGTAGGAATGCCCCCGTGGGCGCCGTCGCGCCTGCGCCGGGGAGGACCGATGCCAGTTTGTTCGCGCGTGCCGGGCGCTCCGCGCGGGACCCCGCTTCGAGCGATGCCCTGTGAGGGGTCGGCCCACCGTTCGCGAACGGAAAGATGATGACTTCGACCGACGACGCGGCCGCGAGCCGGCGGGAGGCCGAAGCCCGCCGCGCCGCCCTCGCCCAGTATGACATCCTCGACACCTCCGCCGAGGTGGTCCTCGACGATCTCGTGAAGGTGGCCGCCCTGGTGCTGGACATGCCGGTCTCCCTCGTCGTCCTCGTCGACGCGGAGCGGCAATGGTTCAAGGCGTCCCTCGGCTTCGAAGGGCCGGAGCCGCCCCTCAGCGCGGCCATCTGCGCCCTGACCGTGCGGCAGCGCGAGCTGCTCGTCGTTCCCGACACGACCCGCGACCCCCGCACACGGGAGAATCCACTCGTGGTGGGGGCACCGTTCCTGCGGTTCTACGCCGGCATGCCGCTGGTGACCGCCGAGGGAGTCGGCATCGGGACCCTGTGCGTCCTCGACACGCAGCCGCGCGTTCTCACCGAGGACCAAGCCTTCGTCCTCACCACCCTGTCGCGTCAGGTGATGGCCCAGCTCGATCTGCGCCGCGCCCTGAAGGAACGCCGGACGCGGGAGCGCCGCAACGCCGCCATCCTCGACAGCGCCATCGATTACGGCATCCTCACCACGGACCTCGCCGGGCGGGTCACGAGCTGGAACACCGGGGCGCAGCGTATCTTCGGCTGGAGCGAGGCCGAGATGCTGGGCAACGTCGCCGACCGCATCTTCACCCCCGAGGACAGGGCCGTGGACACGCCGGCCCGCGAGATGGAGACCGCCCGCACCATGGGCCGGGCCAACGACGAGCGCTGGCACCTGCGCCAGGACGGTTCGCGTTTCTGGGCCACGGGCGAGATGATGCCCCTCAAGGGCGAGACCGGCGCTCAGGAGGGCTACGTCAAGATCCTGTGCGACCGCACGGCCCAGCGCCGCGCCGACGAGGCGATGCAGAAGCAGACCGCCCTCCTCCAGACCGTGACCGACCACCTCGGCGAAGCAGTGTTCCGCCTCTCCATGGACGACACCATCACCTTCGCCAATCCGGCCGCCGAGGCGATGCTCGGCTGGTCGGAAGGCGGCCTGATCGGACGCAACCTGCACGACACCGCCCATCATCACCACGCCGACGGGCGTCCCTTCCCCCGCGAGGACTGCGCGGTGGTGAAGGCGCTCGAAGCCGGCGTGGCCCTGCGCCACCGCGAGACGGTGTTCTTCCGCCGCGACGGAACGCCCATCGACGTGATCACCTCCAACGCCCCCATCATCGAGGACGGCGTCGTCAGCGGCGCCGTCGTCACGGTCATCGACATCACGGAACGCAAGGCGGTGGGTGCGCGCCTGCGCCGCAGCGAGGAGCGCCTCGCCCTCGCCCTGAACGCCGCCGGCATGATCGGCACCTGGGACTGGGATCTCGCCACCGATACGGTCTACGCCGACGCCAATTTCGCCCGCATCTACGCCGTCGATGCGGAGCGCGCCGCATCGGGCGCGCCGCTGCGGGACTACGTGCGCAATTTCCACCCCGACGACCTGCCGGTCTTCCAGGCAGAACTGGACCGGGTCCTCGCCGGCGCGGAGGGCGACGACTTCGCCTGCGAGTATCGGGTCCTGCAGGCGGACGGCTCCCATCGCTGGCTGCTGGCACGCGGCCGCCTCGTGCGCGATGCGGACGGCACGCCCCTGCGCCTGCCCGGCGCCTCCATCGACATCACCGACCGCAAGCGGGCGGAGGAGCGCCAGACCGCCCTCGTCGAACTCGGCGACCGCCTGCGCGACCTGCAGGACCCCGTCGCCATCGCGTTCACGGCTGCCGAGATCGCCGGGCGGACCCTCGGCGTCACCCGTGTCGCCTACGGGGCCGTGGATTCGTCCGAGGAATACCTCGACATCGCCCGCGACTGGAGTCGTCCGGACGTCGTCGGACGGGAGGGACGATACCGCTTCGCCGATTACGGCACCTATCTCCCCGAGCTGCGGGACGGCCGCGACGTCGTGATCCGCGACGTCGCCGACGATCCCCGTACGAAGGGCCATCCGGAGGTGTTCCGCGACCTCGGCGTGCGCAGCATGATCAACATCCCGTTGATGGAGCGCGGGCGCATGGTGGCGGTGTTCTGCCTACAGGACGACCGCGTCCGGGCCTGGACCCCGGACCTCGTGGATTTCGCCCGCAACGTGGTCGACCGCACCCGCGTCGCCCTGGCGCGCCTGCGCGCGGAGGAGGAGCAGGAACTCCTCAACCGCGAACTCAGCCACCGGATGAAGAATCTGCTCGCGATGGTGCAATCCATCGCGACGCAGACCATGCGCTCGGCCACCGACGTCGAGACCGCCAAGGAGGTCCTGGCCGGTCGCCTCATCGCCCTCGGGCAGGCGCACGACCTCCTCATGGGCGGGGCGATCGGTTCGACCCTCATGGAGCCCGTGGTGCGCGGCGCCCTGAAGCTGCACGAGGACCGGCCGGGGCGCTTCCGCCTCGAAGGCCCCGAACTCGAGATCGGGGCCAAACCCGCCCTGTCCCTGGCCCTGATGCTGCACGAGCTCGCCACCAACGCCGCCAAGTACGGCGCCCTGTCGTGCGAGACCGGCCACGTCGCCATCCGCTGGTCGGTGGAGGAGCGGGAGGAGACCCCGCATCTCACCTTCTCCTGGACGGAGTTCGGTGGACCGGTGGTGACGCCCCCGACCCGCAAGGGCTTCGGGTCGCGCTTCATCGAGCGGGGCCTCGCCGGTCAGGTCGGGGGCACCATCACCCTCGCCTACCCGCCGGCCGGGGCCACCTGCGGCATCGTCGCCCCCCTGACGGCGTTCCAGGCGGACGGGTGACCGGGATCCGGTTATCCTCACCCCACGGACCGACCGGGCGGGACAGGCCGGGCGCGGCGGCCTAGAAAGGGCTTTCCTTCCGTTTCGGGTGACAGCGTTTGCGTATCCTGGCGATCCGGGGCGAGAACCTCGCCAGCCTCGCGGCCCCCTTCGACGTCGATCTCGCGGCCGGCTCCATCGCCGCCACGGGCATCTTCGCCATCACGGGCGAGACCGGGGCGGGCAAGTCGACCATCCTCGATGCCCTCTGCCTCGCCCTCTACGGGCGCTACCCCCGCGTCAGCGCCGGACGGCGGGAGGACACGCCGGACCCCAGCGGAGAGGCCGTGAGCTCGAGCGACGGGCGCGCCATCCTGCGGCGCGGGGCGGCGCAGGGTTGGGCGGAGGTGGATTTCGTCGGGCAGGACGGCGTCGCCTACCGCGTGCGCTGGGAGGCGGTCCGGGCGCGCGGCAAGGCGGACGGACGCCTGCAGGCCGACCGGCGCACCCTGCATCGCCTCGACGACGGCAGCGCCGTGGAGGGCGGCAAGAAGACCGCCGTGACGGCGGCCGTCGAGACGTTGACCGATCTCACCTTCGAGCAGTTCCGGCGCACGGTGCTCCTGGCCCAGGGCGAGTTCGACACCTTCCTGCTCGCCCCCGAGAACGAGCGCGGCGAACTCCTCGAGAAGATCACCGGCACCGGCATCTACACGGAGATCTCGCGGCGGGTTCACACCGGCACCGAGGCCGAGCGCGCCACCCTCAAGGTTCTGGAGACGCGCCGCGACGCCGTCGGCCTCCTCGACGCCGAGGCCCGGGAGCGGATCGGCGCCGAGCGGAGCGCCATCGCCGAGACCGTCGGGGCGCTGTCGGAGCGCCAGGCCGCCCTCAAGGCCGCCCTCGACGGGGCCGCCCGCCTCGCCGAGGCCCGGCTTCAGGTCGCGGCCGCCGAAACCCGCCTCGCCGAGGCCCGTGCCGCCGAGGAGGCCGCTGCCGCCGATCGCCTGCGTCTCGTCGAACTCGACGCCGTCGAGCCCCTGCGCGGCGCCTGCGAGGCCGTCGGCACCACCCGGTCCGAGGCCGAGGCCACCGACCTCGCCCTGGCGACGGCGCAGGCCCGCGTTCTTGAGGCCGAGACCGTGGTGGCGGCGACCGCGGAGATCCAGAGTCGAGCGACAGCAGCGGACGAAGCGGCCGAAACGCAGTTCAAGACCTTCGGCCCGATCTGGAGCGAGGCGGCCAAGCTCGACGCCGATATCCTCCAGGCGGCCCGCGAGGCCGAGCGGGCCGGGGGCGAGGCCACGGCGGCATCCCGGAGCGCCGATGCCGCCGTAGCGAGCCTCTCCGAGCTGCAACGGCGCCACGACGCAGCGGACACCGCCCGAGCGGAGACCGCAGCCCGGCACGACGCCGATACGGCGGGCGCCTATCTTGCGGGCCGAGCCGACGAGGTCGCCGGCCTGTTCACCAAGCGTGCCACCCTGCGGACCCAGCTGACCGCGACCCGCCTGGAACAGGACCGGGCTCGGGTCGAGGCGGAGCGCGGCACCCGCGTCATCGCCGAGGCGGAGGCGCAGATCCGCGACGCCCGCGACGCGCGCGGCCAGACCCTGGCCCGGCGCCGGGAGCGCATGGCCGCCCTCGACGCTCTGGACGAGGCGGCGGCCCGCACCCGCGCCGTCGCCCTCGACGGCGCCTCCGAACTCTTGCGCGAGGCCCTCCCCCTCGCCCGCCGCCACGCCGAAGCCCTGCGGAACGGGACCGCGGCCGATGCCGAGCGTGATGCCGCCACCGAGGCCGCACGGGCGGCGGAGGCCGAGGCCGAGGCCGCCCGCATCCGCGAGGCCGAGGCCATGGGCGCGCGCCGCGAGGTCGCCGCCCTGGCCGAGCGCGCCGAGGCCAGCGTGTCCGAGCGGGCGGCCCACCTGCGCAGCCTCCTAGTTGCGGGCGAGCCGTGCCCGGTCTGCGGCGGCACCGAACACCCGCACGCCCATGCGGACGATTCCCTGAGCCGGCACGCCGAGGCGATGCGCGCTCGGCGTGCCGAACTCGACGCGACCGTGGCGGAGGCCGGCGCCGCCCGCACCCGTGCGGCCGGAGCGGGCGCAGCGGCGGCGGCCCGCCAGGCCGAGGCCGTGCGGACGGGGGAGGCCGCGCGAAGCAGCCGCGACGAAACAGAGCGGGCCTACGCCGCCCTGCGGGAATCCCTGGTGGAAGTCGCCACCGGAGCGGGCCTTACCCTCGCGGTTCCGGCCGACCTCGGCCCGGACGCCGCCGACGCCCTGACGGCCCTGGCGGCGGCGACCCGCGAAACCCGCGCCATGCTGGCGGAAACCCTGGATGCCGCCGAGACCCTGCGGGCCGACATCGAAGCCCTCGGCCGGGCCGCCGAGGCGTCGGGTGCGCAGATGGAGGTTGCGGAAGCTTCCGTCACCGAGGCGCGTTCCGCCCTGCAGGCCGCCGCCCTCGCGGCCGAGGGCGCGCGGACGCGGGCCGATGCCCTGGCGGAGCGCGTCGAATCCCTCGGGCGTGAACTGACGCCCGCCCTCGCCGCCGCCGGCCTGACCCTGGGCGACCTCGACCGCGACGGCCCCGTGGCCGCGCGCGGGGTCGCGGCGGCCGCTGAGGCGTACCGGGCCCTGGGCGAACGCCGCCGTGCCCTGGAGGGCGAGGTCCGCACCCTCGCCGAAGCCAGAGCCGGCGCCGTGGCCGCCCTGGCGGGCGCCGAGGCCATTCGCGACACCACGCAGGCTGCCCTGGTCGCCCGGTCGGCCGCCCTCGCGGATGTCCGGGCTCGGCGCGCGTCCCTCCTCGGCGGAGAGGAGACGGCGGCTCACCGCACCCGGATCAACGACGGACGCCTCGCGGCACAGCACACGCTGAAGGCTGCCACGGAGAAACATGGGGCCGCCCTCGCCGCCCTTGCCGGCGCGCGCAGCACCTGCGCGCACGCCACCGCTCAACGGGAGACCGCCCTAGCCCGTTACGCCACCGCCCGCGACGCCTTCGCGGCCGCCTGCGGCGCGCAGGTGCCCGAAGCGGTGGCCGCACTCCTGGCGCAGGACCCCGCGATCCGGGCCGGGCTGCGGCAGGCCGCCGACCGGCGTGACCGGGACATCCGGGACGCCGCCACCGCCCTCGCCACCCGCACGGCCGACCGTGACGCCTTGGAAGCCGGGCCGGAGGTCGACGTCGCGGCCATCCGGGCGGAGGCGGAGGCAGGCGCCGAGGCCATCGCGGCGCATCAGCAGCGCCTCGGCGCCATCGCGGCGGACCTCGCCCGCGACGACGCGGCACGCGCCCAGGCCGCCGGTTTGGGCGCCGAGATCGCCGCCGCGCGTGCCGTGTGCGACACCTGGGATGCCGTCGACGAGGCCATCGGCTCGTCGAGCGGCGACAAGTTCCGGCGCTTCGCCCAAGGCGTGACCCTCGAGCACCTCGTCCACCTCGCCAACGCGCAACTCGCCACCCTGAGTCCGCGCTACCGCCTCGCGCGCGGCGCCACCACGGACCTCGCCCTCCACGTCCTCGACCGCGACATGGGCGACCAGCTGCGCGCCACCCGCAGCCTCTCGGGCGGCGAGCGTTTCCTCGTCTCCCTCGCCCTGGCGCTCGCCCTCTCGGGACTGGAGGGGCGCGAGTCCTTCGTCGACACCCTGTTCATCGACGAGGGCTTCGGCTCCCTCGATGCCGAAACCCTCGACCTCGCCGTCGATGCCCTGGAGACCCTGCAGGGCCGGGGCCGCAAGGTCGGCGTCATCACCCACGTGGCGGCGATGATCGAGCGCATCGCCGTGCAGGTCCGGGTGGAGAAGCGTGGCAACGGCCGCAGCGTGGTGCGGGTCGTCGATGGCGGAATGCCCAGCCTCTAGGCAGATCAACCGTTGGGCGGCGATTGCATCGCCGAGGGGCAATTGCACCGCTGGGTGGCAGGTGCCTCCGCTGGCGCCGGGACGGGCAGCGTCGTCCCGTAGGGCGTGAGGGCTGGAGCGTTCCCGCCGGCCCTTGGCACGGCCGATGCTAGGTGCACTGCGCCGCCTTGTTGGCGACAGGCGGGGCAACGGCGCCCCGCGGACGGACGGCGCGAGTCCGAATCCCTTGGCATGAGCGACCACGCGACGCGTGGCCCCGCGAACCTCGAGACGAGCACTCCATGGCCAGTTTCAAGACCGTGATGAAGTCCGGTCATCCTCCGACTCTGTTCGCCGCGTTCCTGTACTTCGATTTCTGCTTCGCGATCTGGGTCCTGAACGGCGCCATGGGCCCGTTCATCACCGAGACCTACGGGCTCACCCCGGCGCAGACCGGGTTCATGATCTCGCTGCCGATCCTAGCCGGCGCGATCATGCGCTTCCCGCTCGGCGTTCTCGCCCAGTATATCGGCCGCAAGAACGCCGCCATCACTGAGATGTCGATCATCATCGCGGCGATGGCCTACGGGTTCTTCTTCGTCCACACCTACAACGATGTGCTCGCCATGGGCGTCCTGCTCGGCATCGCCGGGGCGTCCTTCGGCGTGGCCCTGTCGCTCGGATCGGGATGGTTCCCGAAGGAGCACAAGGGCCTCGCCATGGGCATCGCGGGCGCCGGCAATTCGGGCACCGTCCTCGCCGTGCTGTTCGCGCCGCCGCTCGCCCAGGCCTATGGCTGGCAGGCGGTCTACGGGTTCGCCGGCTGCGTCATGGCGATTCCGCTCCTCGTGATGATCGTCTTCGCGAAGGAGCCGCCGGATGCCGAGCACCAGTCGTTCAAGGAGCACGTCTCCTGCCTGTTCCAGAAGGACGGCTGGTCGTTCAACCTCATCTACATCATCACCTTCGGCGGCTTCATCGGCCTGTCGAACTTCCTGCCGACGTTCTTCTACGAGCAGTTCGCCGTCACGAAGATCGAGGCCGGACGCCTGACCATGCTGGCTGCCCTGATGGGTTCGGGCATCCGGGTGGTGGGCGGCTACTTCGCCGACCGCATGGGCGGCATCCTCGTCCTCTCCGTGGTGCTGCTCGCCGCCGTCGCGTCGTTCCTGCTGCTCACCGCGACGCCGTCCCTTGCCCTCACCACCGCCCTGTTCATGCTGTGCTTCGCCGCCCTTGGGGCCGGCAACGGCGCCCTGTTCCAGCTCGTGCCCCTGCGCTGGCCGGCGAACACCGCGGTGGCCGGCTCGATGATCGGCGAGGTCGGGGCGCTCGGCGGCGCCATCCTGCCCAACGTCATGGGCCTGTCGAAGCAGTATACCGGCTCGTTCGCCTACGGCTTCGTCGGCTACGCCGCCTTCGCGGCGGTGGTGCTCGGCTGCCTGCTCCTGTGGCAGCGCAAGTGGGTGGGCACCTGGGTCGGCCCGCGCGGCAAGGTGCTGGAGCCAGGGGTGGCCGAGCCCGCCCGTGCCAGCAATGCCAAGCCGCTCGATCCGGTGACGATCTGATCCAGCGCTCATGCGACGACGCGGGGACCTTCGGGTCCCCGTTCTCGTTCAGGGGGAGAGGGCCTCACCCGCCACGAGGGCGAAGGTCAGCACGTCGACCCGGGCGGCACCGGCGCGCAGCAGGGCACGGGCGGCGGCATTGGCCGTCGCCCCCGTGGTGGCGACGTCGTCGATGAGAAGGACCCGCCGGCCCTGCAGCTTCGGACGGGCCGCCTCAGGCACGCGGAACGCCCCCTGGAGGTTGCGGGCCCGTGCGGCACGGGTGAGGCCGACCTGCGAGCGCGTCGCCTTCACCCGCGCGAGGGTTTGGGGCTCGGTGGGCAGGCCCGTAAGCGCCGAAATCCCCTGCGCGAGCAGGGCCGCCTGATTGAACCGGCGGCGCCACAGGCGCCAGCGGTGCAGGGGCACCGGCACGAGGCAATCGGCCTCGCGGAGGAGTTCGCCTCCCGCCCCGGTCATCATCCTGGCGAGCGTTGGGGCAAGGTCGAGGCGGTCGCCGTATTTGAGGCGGTGGACGAGGTCGCGAGCGATGCCATCATACAGCACCACTGCCCGCGCCCGGCCGAACGCGGGCGGATCGGCCAGGGCGCGGGGCGAGAGCAGGGGCCCGACGCCATGATCGACAGAGAACGGGGTCCCGTAACGCTGGCAGTAGGGCCGCTCGATGAACCGCAGGTCCGACCAGCAGGCCGGACACAGGGCATGGGGCTCGGCCGTCGCCCCACCGCAAGCGGGGCAGGTGGGCGGATAGACGAGGCCGAGGGCCGCGCTCCACGCGACGCGAAGGCCGGTCGTGAGGAAGCGGACGGCGGCAACCATGCCGTGTACGCTACCGCGAATAATCCCCTGGCGCGACCGCCCGTGAGCGGTCGCGCCGTGGCATCAGCGCGCGGTCGGCTGCGCGGGCTGCTCCTGCTGCTGGCGGTCGCGCTTGTTCGCCTGATGACGCCCGACGACGCACCCGGCCGCGGCACCGAGCACGCCGTGACCGGCGACATGGCCCGCGAGACCGCCGACGGCAGCCCCCTTGAGGCACCCCTTGGCCTCGGCGCCCGTGGTGGCGGCCAGGGCGGCGACGGTCAGGACAGTCCCGAACAGAATGGATTTCATGGCGAGGATGCCTTTCATAGGATTCGTGAGAAGCAGAACCGCGACGCCTGCCCCGGCGTTCCATGATGGTCCCGCGACGAACGCCTTCCCTGGTCGCGAAGCCGGGGGCACGCCATGTTCATCGCTCCACTGACGTTCCGGACCCGATGACGCGACCGCCGCCCCTGTTCGACACCACCCTCGCCCGGATGCGCCTCGCCCGCGCGCGGCGGGCCGGATACGCCGACTTTCTCCTTGCCCGAGCCGCCGACGACCTCGACGATCGCCTGGGCGCAGTGCTGCGGCGGTTCGACCAAGCCGTCGATCTCGGCACGCCGACGCCGGAGGCGGCCCTGCGCCTGAGAGCGAGCGGGCGATGCGACGCGGTGCTGCGCATCGCCCCCGTGCCGGAGGCGGGATCGGGTCTCGCCGTGGGCGACGCCGAGGCCCTGCCCCTGGCGCCCGCCGCCTTCGATCTCGCCGTGTCCCTCCTCGCCCTCCAGCACGTCAACGACCTGCCGGGCGCCCTGGCGCAGCTGCGCCGCACCCTGAAGCCGGACGGATTGTTCATCGGCTGCCTGCTGGGCGGGCGCAGCCTCACGGAATTGCGCCAAGCCTTCGGACAGGCCGAGAGCGAGGTCGAGGGCGGGGTCAGCCCCCGCGTCGCCCCGTTCGCCGAGGTCCGTGAAATGGGAAGCCTCCTGCAGCGGGCGGGCTTCGCCCTGCCGGTGACCGATATCGAGACGGTGACCGTGCGCTATGCCGATCCCTTCGCCCTCATGCGCGACCTGCGAGCCATGGGGCTGACCAACGTGCTCACCGAGCGCCGCCGCACGCCCCTGCGGCGGGCGACCCTGTTGCGGGCGGCGGCGATTTACGCCGAACGCTTCGCCGACCCGGACGGGCGCCTGCGCGCCACCTTCGAGATCCTGTGGCTCTCCGGCTGGGCGCCCCATGCCAGCCAGCAGGTGCCGCTCAAGCCGGGCAGCGCCCGCACCCGCCTCGCCGAGGCCCTCGGCACCACGGAACGCGATCCCATGCGGAGTCCATCATGAAGCAGCCCGGACCCGACCACCCGATTACCATCACGCCCCATACGGGCCGCGTCCGCGTGCGGGTCGGGGGCGTGACCGTGGCCGAGACCAACGCCGCCCTGGTCCTCACCGAGGCCGCTTATCCGCCGGTGTTCTACATCCCCCGCGCCGACGCGCGGTGGGACCACTTCGTGCCGAGTTCTCGCCGCAGCCATTGCCCGTACAAGGGCGACGCTGGCTATTTCAGCCTCTCCGCCGACGGCACCGAGCGGCCCGACGCCGTTTGGACCTACGAGACCCCTTATCCGGCGGTGGCGGCGATCCGCGACCACCTCGCGTTCTATCCCGACCGGGTCGATGCCATTGAGGTTTTGCCGTGAGGTCGACGAATCACTCGCGCACCTGCAACCAGAACGCGGCCTTGCGCCCATGGGCCTTGCGCAGGCCCGCGCGGTAGGCGGCATGGTCCGGCACGAGGGCGCCGGGGTCGAGGCGCGGCGCCAGGGCGTCCAGGGTCGCGAGGTGGCGTGCGCCGTGCCCGTAGGCGGCCGAGCGCCCGCGCTCCAGGATA
Source organism: Methylobacterium adhaesivum (assembly GCF_022179065.1). GTDB lineage: Bacteria > Pseudomonadota > Alphaproteobacteria > Rhizobiales > Beijerinckiaceae > Methylobacterium > Methylobacterium adhaesivum. The sequence continues at coordinate 389,010 of NZ_BPQD01000001.1, read as the reverse complement.
TCGTCGACGAGGAGGCGGTAGAGCCGGGCGGCGGCCAGGGGCTCGCCGGCCTCCAGGGCCTCGGCCGCCGGCACCAGGATCTCGTAGCGCCCGCCATCCCAGGCGTGCGCGGCGACGAGGCGCGCGGCCCGGTCGGGCTTCGGCCAATGGGTAAAGAAGTGCAGGGCGCGGTAGGGATCCGCATGCCCGGCAGCGTGCGCGAAGGCCCGTTCCAGGGCTTCCTCATCCTCGAAATCCGGTAGTTTTGCGAGATAGACCCTCAGCATCCCGGCGTCCAAGCTGCGCTCGAACTGGCCCCAGCGTAGATTCTGCGCCTCCGCGCCGCGTCCGAGGGCGTCGAGGATGCGGATTTCGAGGTCGACCCGTGCCCGGTCGGGGGCTTCCGGGTCGAACTGCCCGGTGATCATCTGCTCGCGCGTGACGACGACGAGGCCGCGCTTCTGTGGCCGGCGCACCCAATCGAGGGCTTCGTCGAGGCGCCCGGCCGCGAGGAGGCGCTCGGCGATCTCCGTCCGCTCCGGGCGGTCGGGCGCGGCTTCCTGCTCCAGGCGGATGAAGGCATCGACGTCACCGCGTCGGTCGGCCAGCCCCTGGCGCAGGCGCAGGATCCGGCTCCGGGCCACCTGCCGATCCCAAGACCGCGTGCCCTCGGACTTGGCCGGCGGCGGCGGCAGGGCGTCGGAGAGGCCCGTATCGAGGCGCGCGAGGGCGGCCTCGGGCAGGGTGGGGATCAGGGCATAGAGCACGTCCTCGACGAGCCCGTACGCGTCCGTTTCCAGCATCGGCACGAGGCGCAGGGCGAAGGCGGCCGCCTCCGGGGCCGCAAGGCCGCCCCCGAGGCCGGCCGCCGCGTCGGCGGCGCGGGCGAAGACGCCGTGGACCTGCCCGCTCGAATCGTCCACCCGCTCCAGCACCCCGGCGGCGGCGGCGAGGAAGCGCATTAGGCGGTCGAGCCCCGCCCGCGCGTCGAGGGCGCCGAGTTCGGCCACGATGGTGGTCAGGGTCGCGTCGAGATCGGCCGTGAAGGCGCGGCGCTTCTGCCAGTCGATGTAGCCGGCGGCCCGCTCCAGGGCCGTGAGGCGCCGGTCGATGAGGGCCGCCACCGCATCCGGACCCTGGAGGCCCGCCACCGCCGCCGTGACCAGCTTCTTGAAGGCCGGATTGCGCCCGGTCTCGTCGAGGACGAGGCGGATCAGCCGCTCCAGACCGAGTTCGGTCAGGGTCTCGGGGCTCGGCGTGGCCTTTCGCGAGGCACGCTTGGGCTTGGCGGCGGCCACGGGCTTCGCGGATGCCTTGGATTTGGCGGACCCTTTGGGCTCCGAGGCCGGCTCGGACAAGGCGTCCGGTTCGGTCTGCTTCCTCGTTGCCTTCCGCGCCATGCCGCACCGTCCTCCCGCTCACACCCGCAAGGTGTCGCCGGGAGCCCAGACCATCAAGCCCGAGGAGTCTTCAGGGCCCCAGGAGATCGATGAGGAACGGGATCAGGGGCGCGTCGGCCGGCGGCATCGGCTGGTCCTTCAGGTCGCGCGGGCGCACCCATTTCAGGGCCTGCCCCTCCATGGAGCGCGGAAGGCCGTCCCATCGCCGGCAGACATACAACGGCATCAGGAGGTGGAAATCGGGATAGGCGTGGCTCGCGAAGGTGAGGGGCGCGAGGCACGCCTCCTTCACGGCGATCCCGAGTTCCTCGGCGAGTTCGCGGATCAGGGTCTCCTCCGGGCGCTCGCCCGGATCGACCTTGCCGCCGGGAAACTCCCACAGGCCGGCGAGCTGCTTGCCCGGCGGGCGCTGGGCCAACAGCACCCGCCCGTCCGTGTCCACGAGGGCGACGGCGACGACGAGGAGGATGCGCAAGGGACCGCTCATGGGGCGATGGCGAAGGTGGCCGACACCTCCGCCGCCGTCTCGATGGTGCCGGCGACGAGGGGCACGGGGGCGCCCGTGGCCTTGGCGAGCCGGGCCATCGGCGCCGGCATCGGCGGATAGGCCGGCGACCCGGCGGCGGCCGGCGAGCGGATGGCGACGACGCGGCCGAGGGTGATGCCGGCGGCCTCGGCGAGACGGGCGGCTTGAGCGGTCGCGTCCTTCATGGCGGCGACCCGCACGGCGGATTCGGCGGCGTCGGGGTCGCGCAGGCCGAAGCTCACGCCCTCGATCCGGTTGGCCCCGGTCTCGAGGGCACGCCGCATGAGATCGCCCAGACGCGCCATGTCGGCGAGCCGCAGGCGGACGGTGTTGGCGGCGCGGTAGCCGTCGGCCCGCTCGGTCACCGTGCCGTCGGGCTGGCGCACGCTGCGGGTGACGGGCTGCAGGGTCACCGCCGTGGTGCCGATATCCGCCTCCGGCACCTTGAACGTCTCGGCGAGGGCGATGAGCCCCCTGGCGGAGGCACTCGCCGCGTCGAGGGCGGCGGCCGGCGTCGCCCCCTTCGCCTCGATGCCGATCTCCACCGCGGCGAAATCCGGCGCCGTCTCGGCCCGCGCGCGGCCAACCACGTGGATGCGGCCGTCCGCGAGGGTGGGGGCCTCCTCAGCGCAGGCGGGCGCAAGCCCGGCCGTGGCGAGAACGGCCAGGGCGAAGAGGCCGGCGCGGGGGATCACGAGCGGTAATCCCCGTTGATGGCGATGTAACCGTGCGTCAGATCGCAGGTCCAGACGCGGGCGGCACCCTCGCCGAGGCCGAGGTCGACGCGGATCTCAATATCGGATTCGCGCATGACGGCGCTCGCCGCGTCCTCGCTGTAATCCGGGTCGCGGGCCCCTTCGCGGGCCACCCGCACGTCACCGAACCAGATGCCGAGGCGGTCGCGGTCGGCCGGCTCGCCGGCCTTGCCCACCGCCATCACCACGCGGCCCCAATTGGCGTCCTCGCCGGCCACCGCCGTCTTCACCAGGGGCGAGTTGGCGATGGACATCGCGATGCGGTGGGCCGAGGCGTCGCTGGTGGCGCCCCCCACCCGCACGGTGACGAACTTGCGCGCGCCCTCGCCGTCCTTGGCCACGAGCTGGGCGAGTTCGATCAGCAGATCGTCGAGCTTGGCCTTGAAGTCGGAAAGCCGCGGGTCGGCGGCGTCGGTCACGGCGGCGTTGCCGGCCGCCCCGGTCGCGAACAGCATCAGGGTGTCGGAGGTGGAGGTGTCGCCGTCCACCGTGACGCAGTTGAAGCTCTTCCCCGTTCCGGCCGTTAGGAGGTCCTGCAGCACCGCCTGCGGCAGGGCGGCATCGGTGAAGGCGAAGCTCAGCATCGTCGCCATGTCGGGGGCGATCATGCCGGCGCCCTTGGCGATGCCATTGAGGGTCACGGTCGTGCCGTCGATGGTGGCCCGGCGCGTGGCGAGCTTCGGAAACGTGTCGGTGGTCATGATCGCCTGGGCGGCGGCGCTCCAGGCGGCCGGGCCGTCCTGCGTGCGGCCGGCGCAGTCGGCGAGCACGCCCTCGAACTTCGTGGCGTCGAGGGGCTCGCCGATGACGCCCGTCGAGGCGATGAACACCGCCTCCGGCGCGCAATCCGCCGCCCGGGCCGCGATGGCGGCGGTGAGCGCGACGGCCTCCCGGCCCCGCGCGCCCGTGAAGGCGTTGGCGTTGCCGGAATTCACCACGAGGGCCCGCGCGCCCGGGCTCGTCAGGGCCTGCCGGCACCAGTCCACGGGCGCGGAGGGGCAGCGCGAACGGGTGAACACGCCGGCGGCCTGGGTTCCCTCGGCGAGGGCGACGTAGAGCACGTCCGTCCGCCCGGAATAGCGGATGCCGGCCTGTGCCGTGGCGAGCCCGACGCCGGCGATCGCCGGCAGATCGGGCTGATGCGTGGGGGCCAGCGGCGAAACGGGAACGGTCTTGGCGGATGCCATCGGTGTCGGTCTCCGGCTGTCGGCCGCCTCGGGCAGGGCAGTCCCGGGCGCGTGCTCGGGCCTCGAATCCGGCGGCCGGGTGGTGTTGCCCCGGCCCACACCGCGCCGTCAACAGGGCTTCCGGCTCCCGGAACAAGTCGTGCGGACGCTGGATTGCTCACGAGGGGTGCTGCGAATTTGCGCATCGGGCTTGTGTCGGCGGACCGGCGTGCCTTAACGTATTGCAGTGCAACTCATTCGAGGTGACGGTCACGGCATGGCCAGGCGCGCATGGGGGGTTCCGAACGTGGAACAGACGGCTTCGTCCGGTGGCGCCTACGGCGTCCAGGTTCTGATCGCCGGGCGCCAGAAACAGTGGCGGGACGACGTCGCTGCTCAGATTCGCCGCGTCGGTTACGCCACCACCACGGTCGATTGCGGCGTGGATGCCATGACCGTCCTGGCCCTCGGCCTGCCGGTGGACGTGCTTGTCACGGACCTCGGCCTTAAGGGGGAACTCAGCTGCGTCGAGCTTGCCCTCGAGGCCCGCGCCCTACGCCCCGATCTGCGTATCGTCTTCGCGAGCGAGGGTCCTTGCGTGCGGGTCGAGCCCCCGGGATTCGAGATGGACGATCTCTACGTCGTCGAGGCCGAGCGCACCGACACCGTCGCCCTTACCGTACGGGAAGCCTTGAACGCCCGGGCGTGAGCCGGAAACGATCTCCGGCCCGAACCAAGTCCTTGGCTTTACGAAACTTCCGGCCATCGTCGGTTCTCTCTCCAGACACGATGGCCCGGCGGGAGTATTGCGAGAAACATTTCAAGCATCGTCCCGAAAGCCGCAAACCTCCTTTTGGGACGATGCTTCAGGCCGCGATCGGACCCAGCGCGGCGGCCCGTTCGCCCTCCGTCAGGCGGCGCACGGTGGGGCCCGAGGTCCAGACCAGCATCGGTACGATCCGTCGGCCCGGAAAGATCCGGGTGAGCAGGGCGGCATAGAGGGCGATCTGCCGGGTCTCCGCCTCCGGCAGGGCCACATCCTCGGCCGGCGGGCGGCCCGTCTTGAAGTCGGCGACCACCACCGTCTCGGGGCCGATGGCTAGCCGGTCGACGCGGCCGAAGACCGGACGCTCGGCTCCGTCCACCACGACGCGCCCCGACAGGGTGACCTCCGCCCGCGCATCGGGGGCGAAGAGGGCGGCCAGATCCGGATGATCGAACAGCCGGATCGTGGCGGCGACGATGGCCTTCTGCGTCGCGGCGTCGAGGGTCGGCGCGCGGGCGCGCACGAAGCGGGTCGCGGCGGCCTTGCGGTGGCGGGGGTCGAGGCGCGGCAGGTGCTCGATGAGCGCGTGGATCAGCACGCCCCGGCGCCGGGCCTGGGCGTCGCCGAGGCGCCGTCCGGGCTCGCGCCTCGGATCGGCCGCGCCCAGGGCACCCGACGGACTGAGGGGCGGCGCGGCCTCGGCCTCCTCCGGCAGCGGTACCTCCAGCCAGGACGGCACGGCCTCGGCGGCGGACGCCGGGATCGTGGCGGCGGCCGGACCGGCGGCCTCACCGCCTTCGCGCCAGAGGGTGACGGGGCCGTAGGGCCGCTCCATCACGGTGCCGGGCCCGATATTCTCCTCGATTCCGCGGCGGATCATCTCGCACCAGGCGGTCTCGGTTCCGGCGTCGTGACCGCGATAGGGAGCGACAACGAGGCGGTCGGCCGCGCGGGTCATGGCGACGTAGAGCAGGCGATGGTGCTCCTCGTGGGCCCGGGCCTGAAGGCCGGCCCTCGCCGCGCCGATGGGTTCGCTGTCGTAGGTCTTGGCGCTCGACCAGACCGGCGGCAGGCCCCCGCCGAGAGCGAGGAGCGGCGGATCGTTGCGGCCGAGCGGTTCGCTGCCGTCGATGATCACCACCAGGGGGGCCTCCAGCCCCTTGGCGCCGTGGACGGTCATCACCCGGACCTCGTCGCGGCCGGATTCGAGATCGCGCTTGACCGTATGGCCGCCCTCTCCCTGCCCCGGCACGGTGGCGTAGCGGGCGAGGAACCCGCCGAGGGAGGCCGCTTCCCCGCCCTGCTCGGCCTGTGCGGCGGTGGTCAGAAAGACGTCGATGGCATCCCCCGCCTCGCCGCCGAGGCGCGCGACCAGGGCGCGGCGGCCACCATGGGCGCCGAGGATGCTGGCGTAGAAGTTGAACGGGCCTTCGCATCCGGCGAGCCGAATCCATAGGCTGAGGGCGTCCCGCCCCCGGATCGCGGCGGGGTCGCCGGCTGCGGCGTGGCGGGCGAGCGCGTCCTCCAGGGTTTCGGATTCGTCGCGGCGCGCGGCGATGCGCACGAGGTCGTCGTCGTCGAGGCCGACCAGGGGCGTCTTCAGGGCGCCCGCCAGGGTCAGGTCGTCTGCCGGCAGGAGACCGGCGCGGCCCACGGCCACGAGGTCGTTGACGGCGATGTGGGCGGCGATGTCGAGGCGGTCCTGGCCGGCCACGGGCACGCCCAGCGCCTTCATGGCGCGGATCACCTCCTCGAAGGCCGCCGAGCGTTTGCGCACGAGAATGAGGATCTCGCCCGGCCGCCAGACCCGGCCGGTCTCGTCCCCCGTGGTGGTCCAGGTCGCGGCCGCCCGCGCGACGCGCCGCGCTGTGACGATGGCCGGGGCGCTGGCCTCGGGCGCATCGACGGGGGCGGTCCAGGCGTCGGGCTCGGCCTCGGGCTGCGGCTCGGCGACGGGCCAGAGTTCGACGGCACCGGGCGCGACGGCCCGCGCCGTGGAATGCACGGTGCCCACCGCCGTATCCTCGAAGGACAGCCCCTCGAAATGTTCCGGCACCTTGAAGGTGGCATCGACGGCGCCGAGGACGCCCCGCGTCGAGCGGAACGACAGGGTGAGGTGGACATCCTCGAACGGCAGTTCGGCGGCGGCGGCCGCCGCGATCCATTCCCGCCGGGTGGTCTCGAACTCGCGCGGCTCGGCCCCCTGAAAGCTGTAGATCGACTGCTTGGGATCGCCCACGGCAAAGCGCGTGCGCACGATCTCGCGGGCACCGGCCCCGGCGGCGAACTCGGCGGTGATCCGGCGCAGGATCTCCCATTGCAGCGGGTTGGTGTCCTGCGCCTCGTCGACGAGGACGTGATCGATGCCCCGGTCGAGCTTGTACAGCACCCAGGCGGAATCGACCCGCGCCAGCAGGTCGAGGGTCTTGTGGATCAAGTCGTCGAAATCGAGGGCGCCGAGGCGGGCCTTCTCGGCTTCGATCCGCCGATGGATCTCGGCCGCGAGGGTGAACAGGGCGCGGGTGCGCTCCAGGGCGCGCACGCCGCGCAAGGCATCGTCCAGGGGGGCGATGCGGTCTCGCTCGTCCATGAGGGCCTGGCGCGCGTCCTCCGGCACCGCCTTGGTGCCGAGACTTCGGTCGGCCTTCGGAGACCCGTCCTTGGTGAAGAACACGGCGCGGTAGGCCTCGATCCGCTCCGGCCCCTCCGCCGCCTCCGCCTCAAGGAGCTTGTCGGCCAGCCCCTCGTCGGTGGATTTGCCCGTGCGCAGGCGGGCGGCGAACGCCGTGAGGTCGCCGAGGCCGCCTTCGACGATCTCCCTCTCGACGCTGGCCACAGTCTGACCCGGCTTGAGCGCCAGGGCGGCGGCGAGGGCCGCGAACGACTTGCCGAGGCCGCCGCGATCGGCGAACACCCCCCGGGCCCGCATCGCCGCGCGGATCGTCCGGCGCAGGATGTCGCCCGAGGCCTCGGCACTGACGATGGCCCAGGCCGTCGCGAGATCGGACGCTGCACCCGAGATCGCCTCGGCATAGACCGCGCTCACCGCCGCCTCGAAGGCCGCGTCCGCGTGGTCGTCGTCCAGCACCTCGAAGCGGGCCGGCACGTTGGCCTCGAACGGGAACATGTGCAGCAGGCGCTCGCACAAGGCGTGCAGGGTCTCGATCTTGAGGCCCCCCGGCGTCTCCACGGCGCGGGCGAACAGGCGCCGCGCCACCTGCAGGGTGCTGCGGGCCGGCGTCGTGCCGGTCAGCGCCGTCAGTTCCTGCGTCAGGGTGGGCTCGTCGAGGGTGACCCAGCGGCCGAGCACCCGGAACACCCGGATCGACATGTTGGCGGCGGCCGCCTTGGTGAAGGTCAGGCACAGGATGCGGGCCGGGGGGGCGCCGTCGAGGAGCAAGCGCACCACCCGATCGGTGAGCACCTTCGTCTTGCCCGCCCCCGCATTGGCCGAGACCCAGGCCGAGGCCCGGGGATCGGCGGCCCGGCGCTGGGACGCCTGGGTGATCTCATCGACGACGAAGGCCGTCTGCACGCGCGCCGCCATCAGGCCTCTCCCTCGCCGCCGAGCGACCATTCGAGCACCCGGGCGAGGTGGTCGTAATCGCCGTAGGACTTGGCGAATTTCGGATAGGGACGCGAGGTGTAGGCCGCCTCGCCGGTGAGGAAGCGGGCGAGAAGGCCGCGCAGGCGGCCCTCGTGCTCGGCGACGATGGCGGCGACCTCCCGGTCCTCGCCCCGGGGAGGCTTGATCGGCAGGGGCTCGAACGGTTTGCGCCCGCCCGATGCGTGGACGTAGAGGAGGTCTGGCGTCACGGTGATGCGTGGCAGGCCGTCGAAGGCGCCGTGCAGGAGCATGGCCGCCTCCAGCGTGAGCTGCGGCGAGAAGCCGGCGAAGACCTCCTTGTTGCTCGGCGGCTGGCCGGTCTTGTAGTCGACGATGCAGGCGGTCCCGTCGCGACCGAGTTCGATCCGGTCCGCGCGGGCGCGCAGGGCGAAGGTCTCGTTGCCCAACGGGATCAGCCACTTGCCCGAGACTTCGCCGTGGACCCGGCGAAGGCCGTCCCGGCGCGCCGTCTCCCAATCGAGGAATCGCGCGGAGAGCCGCTGGTAGCGCGGCCACCACTCGGCATAGAGGGCCGGGTACGTACGCGCGATTCCAGCGAACTCGGCCTCGGCGATGGCCGCGAGCTGATCGCGCGCGACGCCCGGCTCGGGCAGCGCCTCCGGATGGGCCTGAGCGAATTGTCCGAGGATCTCGTGGATCAGGGTGCCACGCTCGCTCGCCCCCGGCTGTGCCGCCACCGGCTCCAGGGGATCGAGGCCGAGCACGTGCCGGGCGAAGATCACGTAGGGATCGCGCACCAGGGTCTCGATCTCGGTGACGCTCAGGGTGCGGGGGAACAGGGCCGGGTCCGGCCGGGGCTTGGGCTGGCCTAAGCGCGGCACCGGGCCGGTGCCGCGGTCGAGATGAGCAGCGTAGGCGAGGAAACGCCGCCCCCCGTCGACGGCCCGCTCCCAGCAGGTCTCCCCGGCGAAGGCCCGCAGGCGCTGGAGGAAGCGCGACGGCACCGTCGGCGCGCCCTCGCGCTTGGCCGCGCGGGTGATGACCGCGTCGTGGTGCCCGAGAGCCTGGACGAAGTCATGCGCGCTCTGGCCGATGCGGCGTTCCGGCGGGTTGAGGCCGACGCGCTCGCGCATCGGCCTGTTGAGGAAGGCGTCCGTGACGGTCTTCATCGGCCACACGCCTTCGTCGAGACCGCCCAGCACGATGCGGTCGACGGTCATGAGGCGAGCCTCCAGGAGGCCGAGGATCCGCAGGCGCGGATGCGGTCGCCCATGGCCGCAGGCGACCGGGCGCTCGCTGGCGAGGGCGGTGAAGAAGGCCGGATAATCGGAGAAACGGCCAGGCAGGAGGCCGGGCTCGGCCAATCCGAGATCGTCGAACAGCGTGTCGAGGACATCGAGGGAGGCGTCGTCGACGCCCTCGGACTCCCCGTCCTCCGGCAGGGCCAGCAGCGCCTCGACGGTGCCACGGTGACAGGCCGCGTAGGCGACGAGGTTGCCGACGCCGTCGTGGTCCGTCGCCAAGAAGCCCGCGAAGGCGGCCTCCAGGCGGGTGAGGATGTCGCCGGCGAGTTCCCAATCCAGGTCGACGAGGCGGCGCTTGGCCCGGGGCCGGCGCCCGGTGGCGCCGCGCTGGTCCGCCACCGCCTGGCGCAGACCGGCGAAGCCCGGTGCGGGGGCCGGACCGCGCAGGGCGCCGATTTCCAGGGCGGCGGCGGCCCGCACCACGTCGCGCCGGGGCAGGCCGAGGCGAACGAAGGGATGGGCCAGGAGGGTGATGATCCGCCGGGGACACAGGTCGGCGGCGCATTCGGCCGCGAGGCGCGCGAGGCGCCCGGCCCGGCTGCACGACAGGGCCTCGCCGGCCGAATCCTCGGCGACGATGCCCCAGCGGGCGAGTTCGGCCGCGACCCGGACGGCGAGAGTGCGGTTCGGGGTGACGAGGGCGGCGGTGGCGCCGGGTGTCTCCAGGGTTTCGCGGAGCGCAATGGCGATGGCGAGGGCCTCCTCGCGCTCGTCGGTGGCCTCGACCACGGCGATGCCCGCCATGCCGGCCTCGCCGAGGGCGGCGCGGGTCTCCGCTTCGAGATCGGCCCAGGCCTCCGTGGTCTCGGCGGGCCGCAGGGCCTGCGACAGGAGGGTCGCGCGGGCGCGCGGCACGGCGCCGGGTTCCCCGAGGATCGCAACCCTGGTCCGGGGGAGGTCGAGGCCGGTCGGCCCGAGGAGCCGGTGCAGGATCGCCTGCGGATGCCCCTGCGCGATCGTCTTCGACAGGCCCTCGCCGGTCTCGATGGCGTCCCATCCCGCCGGGTCGAGGTCGGTGTCGAGTCCCGGCAGCACCACGGCCCCCCGGGGCAGGCCCCTCACGGCCGCGATGAGCCGGGTCGTCGCCGGCACCGAACCGGTGGAGCCGGCGATGATGACCGGGTCGGCTGGTCGCTCCCGGCGCAGGCGGTCGGCCTCCGCGACCACGAGCCGGCGCGAGCGCGCGACGGGATCGCTCATGTGGCGCTCGGCCAGGATCCCCGGCCAATGCTCGGCGGCGATCTTCACGAAGTTCAGGGTCAGGCCGAAATAGCGCGAGTACTCGACCTCGACGGCACTGCCGATCTCATCCCACGGCACCCCCTCGACGGTCAGGGCATCCATGAGCCGTTCGAGGTCCGCGGCGAGTGCCACGGCATCGGCCGGCGAGGACGGCACGAGGAACGGCACGTCGTCGTCCATGGGAAGGAGGGTGCGGTCCACGGCCTCGGCCCATTGCTGGACGAGGCGGGCGAGGATGAGCCGGCGCTCCAGGGCGGGCATCGCCGGGGCGAGGATGTCCGGCCCGTTCTCGAGGAGGGGCGTGCTGGCGAGGTCGAGTTCGGCCTCGTCGGCCTCGCCGAGGGGCACCATGCGGGGCAGCAGGGCGGCGTGGCCCAGGCGCTCCGCCAGCAAGGCCGAGAGCGCCTTCGTGGACCGGCGTGTCGGCAGGTAGAGGGTGACGGCGGCCAGCGCGAAGGGATCCTCCCCGAGGTCGCCCACCAGCCGGCCGGACAGCAGGGCCTCGGCCAGGGTCGGCAGGAACGGCGCGCCGGGGGGGATGGTGAAGACGTGGGAGGGGGCCGCCGGGTCGTCTTGCGCTTGAGTCAGCTCAACCACCGTCGGGGTTCATCAGGAATCGCGAAGGCCCGTGGCGACAGGATGCGGCGGGCTCGGAACCGGGCACTCTAGACACGCGCTCGGGCGGCGCAACGCGGCAGCGTGAAGCCCCGCTCATCCGAACGCCGTGTGCTTCCTTCGCAAGAGCGGAGTCCAGCTTCGCGCAAGCGCCGCGCGGACTTCGCGACCCAGCCACCGCCACGATTGAGCGGACGCCGGATCACGATACCTGCGCGCTAGCCTTCACCCGTGCCTCGGCCGCCACGATGGCCTCCGGCGTCCCAACGTGGAGCCACTGGCCGTCAAGGCGCAGGCCGTGCAGGCGGTCCGCCGCGATGGCGCGGTCGAACAGCAGGTTTAGAGAGAACGCGCCCTCGGGCGTATCGGCGAACAGGCCCGGTTTCAGGATGGCGACGCCGGCATAGATGAACGGCGCGACCTCGCGCTCGCCGCGCCGTTCGAGGCGGCCGTCCGACGCCATCACGAAATCGCCCGCGCCCTCGTAGCCGAGGCTCGTGGCGGTCGGAGCAACGAGGAGGAGGATGTCCATGGTCTCGGGCGACCATGCAGTGACGAGGCGGGCGAGATTCGAATCCGGCCCCTCCAGCCAGAACGAATCCGCGTTGAAGACCACGAACGGATCGTCGCCGAGGAGCGGCAGGGCCTTCTTCACCCCGCCGCCGGTCTCCAGCAGTTCCCCGCGCTCGTCCGAGACCACGATCTCGGGCGCCGTCCGCCGCTTGCCGACATGCCCCTCGATGAGGTCGGCGAGGTAGTGGACGTTGACCACGGCCTTCCGGATTCCTCCCTCCGCCGCCCTGTCGAGGGCGTGGTCGAGGAGAGCCCGGCCGGCCACCTCCACGAGGGGCTTCGGCACCGTCGCGGTGATGGGGCGCATGCGCTTGCCGAGGCCCGCGGCAAGGACGAAGGCGTGGGTGATGCGGGGCGTGTCGGTCATTCCGGCGATGTCTCGTGGCACGCGTCTGGGCGGAACGTGAGGGTAGGCAGGGACGGACGTCAGGCTTCCTCGGGCGCCGCCTCGGGCGTGGCCTTGGACACGAGGTCCGGCAGGTGCTCGGCGTGCCAGAGGCGCAGGCGGGTCAGGGCCGGATGGGCGAGGTTGCGGGACAGGTAGCCCTCGATGCGCGGGAGATGCGCGAGGTAGCCGGACTTGCCGTCCCGCCGGTCGAGACGGGCGAAGATGCCGAGGATCTTCGTGGCGCGCTGCGCCGCCAGCACCGCATAGGCGCGGGCGAACCCCTGCATGTCGAAATCGGGCTCGCGGTTGCGGCGCTCGCGGACATAGAGCCCAAGGAGTCGCAGTTCGAACTCGGCGGTCGCGTCGACCCGGGCGTCCTGGAGCAGGGAGGCGAGGTCGTAGGCCGGATGGCCGAGCACCGCATCCTGGAAGTCAATGAGACCGATGCGCTCCAGGCCCTCGCGCTGGGGCAGCCAGATCAGGTTCGGGGAATGATAGTCGCGCAGGGTCCAGGTCGGGCGCTCGGGGATGATGCTCCCCAGGACCTCGGCCCACAGGGCGACGAATTCGGAGCGGACCGGGCCGGCGAGGTCCGCGCCCCGGATCGCCGGGCAATACCAGTCGGGCAGCAACTCGGTCTCGAACACCAGGGCTTCGAGGTCGTAGGCCGGGAGGACGTGGTCGATCCCGTCGGCCACGGGCAGGACGCCGGGCAGTTCGGTGGCGTGGAGCTTGGCGAGCAGCCGCACGGCCTCGGCGTAGCGCTCGGGGCGCGGTCCGTTGGCATCGACGACGGGCTCGGACCCGAGATCCTCGATGATGAGGAGGCCCTCGACGAGATCCTCGCCGTAGATGCGTGGCGCCGAGAACCCCAGGGCGCGCAGGCCGCGATCGACCCCGACGAAGGCGTGGACGCTCTCGGCGAGCTTGACGATGGCGCTGTAGGGCTTGCCGTTGCGCACGGCCGGGCCGTCGCTGCGGGGGGGCGAGACCATCAGCACGGCGCGGCTGCCATCGGGCTTCACGAGACGCTCGTAGAGGCGCGAGGAGGCGTCGCCCTGCATCGGGGTGCGCACCGCCTCGTCCCAACCGCTGCGCACGAGAAGGACGCGCAGGGCGCGCGCTCGTTTCAGCCGCCCCGCCATGCCGCCGGAGCCGTCGATTCGGGCGAACCGCGCCCCGTCGCCGAATTCCGCGCGTAGGGAGAGATCGACGGAGAGGATCGGCCCATCACGGGGGCCCAAGCGCTCGGGCCATTCCACCAGGGTGATGGCCGCCTCGGTCATCTCGTCGAAACCGAGTTCGACGAGTTCGTCGGGGCTGCGCAGGCGATAGAGGTCGGCATGGACGATCTGGCGTCCGTTCGCCGCCTCGTAGGGCTGGATCAGGGTGAAGGTCGGGCTCGGCACGTCGAGGTCGGGCGTGCCGGTGAGTTCACGGATGAGGGCGCGGGCGAGCGTCGTCTTGCCGCCGCCGAGCCCACCGGACAGGGCAACGATGTCGCCCGGCTGTAGAAGCTCGGCCAGGAAGCGGCCGAGATCCTCGGTGGCGCCCTCGTCGGGGAGCATGATCTCCCAGGCCGATTTCGCCTCACGCTGGGGCGTATCCGCACCGTCCTCGTTCAACGCCCAACTCCTACCGTGGCCGCGAGACGTCGCGGGGCCGCACGATGGCGACCATCATAGACGTGCATCCTTAATCAAAATCCCGGGACGGCCGAAGGCTCCCTATTCGGCCGCGGCCCGGCGCGCGTTCGTCGTGGTGATGGGAAAGGTGCAGGTGACGCGAGTGCCGGTGCCCGGCGCGGATTCGAGTTCGACGCGCCCGCCATGCAACTCGACGAAGGAGCGCACGATGGACAGGCCGAGGCCGACGCCGCGGTGGCGGGTGCCCAGGGTGTTGCTCTCGAACCGGTCGAACACCCGGGCGGCCACATCCTCGGGCATGCCGGGGCCGTGATCGACCACGGCGAGGGTGAGTTCGGTGGCGCTGCGTCGGACCTCGACCCGGACGGTCTGACCGGGCGAGGAGAATCCCACGGCGTTGGAGAGCAGGTTGAACAGGATCTGACGGACGCGCTTGCCGTCGGCGACGAAGCTGCCGATGTCCTCGGGCAGGTCGAGGTCGAGGGCGATGGCCGCCTCGGCAAGGCGGTCCTCAAGGCCGCGCACCGCCGCCTCGACGGTGGCGCGCACATCCACCACCTCGCGCGACAGCTCCAGAGAGCCGGCATCGATGGAGGCGAGATCCAGGATGTCGTTGATCATCACCAGAAGTGCGCCGGACGAACGCATGATGTGACCGGAATACTCGCGCTGGCGCTCGTTGAGGGCACCGACGGTCTCGTCGCCGAGCAGCTGGGTGAAGCCGATGATGTTGGTCAGCGGCGAGCGCAGCTCGTAGGAGACATGGTTCACGAAGGTGTCGCGCAGCTGCGAGGTGCGCTCCAGGGCGTCGTTCTTGTCGGTGAGCGCCCGCTCAACGTTCACGCTCGCGGTGACGTCGATGAGGGTGAGGAGGGTGGCGCCCTCCGGCAGCGGCTGGGCGGCGCAATCGAGGACCGTGCCGTCGACCACCTCCAGGCGACAGGTCAGACCGGCCCGGCTCTCCAGGCCGGTGATGGCCCCGCGGATGTCGAGCCAGGGCTCCTCGTTCGGCGACAGGTGGCGGCAGGCTTCAATGACGGTGTCCACGCGGGGCCGCTCGGACAGGGTGCCGGCATCCAAGCGCCACAGGGTGGCGAAGGCGCGGTTGGCGAAGGTGAGGCGACCATCGGCGCCGAACACCGCCACGGGTTCCTTGAGGGTGTCGAGGGTCTCAGCCTGCACCCGCATCAGGGCGTTGTAGCGGGATTCGAGCTTCATGTTCTCGGAGACGTCGTCGAACAGGTAGGTCAGTCCGCCCTGCGGGTTCGGATCGGCGACGACGCGCAGCGACCGCCCATCGGGCAGGTACCACCACGCCTCACGGGCTTCCACGGCGCGATAGGCGGCGAGGATATCCGCCTTCCACGACCTGAAGTCGGCCTGCTCGGGCAGCTTTCGCGAAGCGCGCAGGCGGTCGAGGATCTCGCCGTCGAGGGGCCGTCCCTCGAGGAACGGCTGGTCGAGGTCCCAGAGCTGGCGATAGGCGGCGTTGTGAAAGATCAGGCGCTGGCGGGCGTCGAACATAGCCACCGCCGTCGGCAGCTGGTCGAGGGTGCGGACGTTGGCGTCCATCTGGCGTTGAAGGTCGGCGCGGACGCTCTCCAGCTCGGACACGTCGACGGCGATGCCGACGCGGCCGGTCTCGACGGCGCTCTCGGTCACGTCGAGGATGCGCAGGCCCCCGGCCACGACGGCGGAGAGGCGCAGGGTGGCGGCCCCGCCGGACGGGCCGCGCCCCTCGTCGCCGCGGGCGACGAGGTCGCGGGCCTGCCGGTCGAGGAGTTCGAGCCCCAGGGCGGCCTCGCGGCCCTCGGCCTCGACGGCGGCGACGTAGGCGGTGTTGACCCAGGCCAGGGCGCCGTCGCGGTTGCGCCGCCACAGGGGCTGGGGAATGGCATCGAGGAGACCGCCGAGGGCCGACAGGCCGCGTCGCGCCTCCTCGAGGGTGAGGCGCAGGTCGATGAGTTCGCGGCGTTCTTCCGTGGTCTCGCGCAGGCGCAGCAGGGCACGGCCGGTCAGGGCCTGCCCGTGCGCCTCGACGAAGCGGCCATCCTGGGTGCGCAGGCTGAGGCGGAAGCCCGTACCCCGGGCGCGCAGGCCCTCGACGGCGGCGGCGAGGTCGCGCGCGTCGGAGGGCTGGAGCCAGGCCTCGAACTGCAGCAGGCGCTCGGGATCGTCGGCCGCGGGCCGGCGTCCGTCGAGGGCGAGGCCGGCATCGCCCTCGACGAGGCCGGGGCCGCGCCCGGTCCAGGTGACGATGACTTGGCGCTCGGAATTCAGCAGCATCTCGGCGCGGTCGTGGGCGCCGCGCAGGTCGGCGAGTTCGGCCGTGAGCTCGGTCTCGCGGTGGCCCCAACGGGCGCGTTCGCGCATGTGGAGCAGGGCGAGGATGGTCGAGAACACCGTCAGCCCGATGAGAATCGCGAGGCCGGCGGCGTTGTGCGTGTGCGGCCCGAGGCCGATGGCCCAGACGGACGTCTCCGGTCCGGCGGCGGATGCCGGCCCGCCGGCTGTTGCGACGACGACAGCACCGGCGCACACCACGGCGCGCGCCGTTCGATCGACCCTCATTCCGGTCCGTCCCCAAGAATCCCTGACGCGGCGCGGAACGCGCCTTCCCCGCTCGCCAACCCGAAAGGCCGGAGCGGTTCACCCCACCTGAGGAATCGCCCCCACACTAGCGCGAGGCGGAATCGTGCCGGAAGAGGCTTAAGCTTAACTTCGGCACTTTCGGCTCGTCCGCCACCGGATGATCCCAAAAAGCCACAGTGCCGGTCCCCGCCGGGAGGCGCTCGAACCCGCGGCCGGGCCGCGACTCGAACCCCGATCGCGATGTCGGAACGGAGCTGGGCGGATGGCGCACCGGTCCGACGGAGCCGATGATATTTACCAACATAAGGCAAATCTTAAGACGTTTTATTGCATCTCGAGAACCGGCAAACTAGCCGGAGCTTTCTACAATGAACTACTTCTTCGGTCTGAGCGGTCGCGTCATCGCCGGCTTTTCGATCATCATTGCCCTCATGGTCGCCCTGACGGGTTTCGCCATCACCGAAGTCCGCTCGATCGAATCGAGCCTGACGACGGCGAACGACGTCAACAGCGTCAAGCAGCGCTATGCCATCAACTTCCGCGGCAGCGTCCATGACCGGGCCATCAGCCTGCGCGACGTGGTCCTCATGTCCGGCCCCGACAACCTGCGGGAGAACCTCGCCACCATCACGCGTCTGGCCGATCAGTATGCCGCCTCGGCGGTCAAGCTCGACGCCATGATGGCGGGCGGCGGCTCGACGGAGGAAGCCCGCATCCTGGACGGCATCAAGGGCATCGAGGCGCGCACGATGCCGGTGGTGGCCGCGATCATCGAGAAGTCCCAGGCCGGCGACCTCGCCGGCGCCAAGGCGCAGCTCCTCGCGGAAGGGCGCCCGGCCTTCGTGGAATGGCTGGCGCGAATCAACCAGTTCATCGACCTGGAGGAAGCCAAGAATCAGGCCCTGACGGCCGGAACCCGGCAGGTGACGGCCAACTTCCAGACGCTCATGCTCGGGTTCTGCGGCGTCGCCCTCGTCATCGGCGCGGGTCTGGCCGCCTGGAACATCGTGTCGATCCGCCAGCTACGCCCCGTCGTGGCCCGGATGCGGGACATGGCCCAGGGGAACCTCGACGCGCCGATCGCCCCCGCCCGCGGCCGTGACGAGACCAGCGAGATCGTGGGTGCCCTGGGCATGTTCCGGGACAGCCTGATCCAGTCGCGGGAGATCGAGGCGTCCTCGGCGACCGCCCGTCTCGACGCGGAGGCTCAACGCAAGGCCGGGATGCGGGCGATGGCCGACAACTTCGAACGCGCCATCGGCACCGCGCTGAGCACGGTCTCTTCGGCGGCCTCGCACCTGCAGAACGCGGCCCAGAGCCTCACCACCGTCGCCGGTGAAACGGCGCGCCGGTCGAACAGTGTGGCCGCCGCCGCCAACGAAGCCTCCGGCAACGTCACCTCGGTGGCCTCGGCCACCGAGCAACTCGGATCGTCCGTCCAGGAAATCGCCCGGCAGGTGTCGAGCTCGTCGAGCCTGGCGCAGACGGCGGTGGCGGAGGCCACCCAGGCCGCCGCGTAGGTGCAGAACCTGAGCGACGCCGCCGCCCGCATCAGCGACGTCATCGGCATGATCTCGGCGATCGCGGGGCAGACCAACCTGCTGGCTCTGAATGCGACGATCGAAGCCGCCCGGGCCGGCGAAGCCGGACGGGGCTTCGCCGTCGTCGCCGCCGAGGTGAAGGAACTGGCCAACCAGACGGCCCGCGCCACGGACGAGATCGTGACGCAGATCAACCAGATCCAGGGCTCGACGGGTCAGGCCGTGACGGCGATCGGCACGATCACCGGCCGGATCACGGAGTTGAACAACCGGGCCGCCTCCATCGCGGCGGCCGTCGAAGAGCAGGGGGCGGCGACCCAGGAGATCGGCCGCAATGTGGCCGAGGCCGCGGCCGGCACGGAGCGGGTGACCACCAACATCGCGGGCGTCGCCAGCTCCACCGGCGAAACCGGGGCCGCCGCGACGCAGGTCCTGTCGCTCGCTACGGAACTGTCGGCCCAGTCGGAGCGGCTCGGCGCCGAGATGACCCGCTTCCTCAACACCGTCCGGGCGGCCTGAAGCCACCACCGGGATCGCGCGATCCCGGTCCGATCAAACGAAAAGGCCCGGCCAGATTCTGGCCGGGCCTTTTTCTCGTTTCGGGGGGCGATTGCGCGAGGGCACCTTCGCCTCCGGCCAGTGCCCCCCTCTCGGACGGCGGCCGCGTTCCTCATCTTCCCCCGAGGTCGCTTTCGCGCGCCTCGACGTGCCTGCGTCGGGCATGACAAGCCCCCTTCCTGAAAGGAGAGGGGAGCCGCGCCGCCCGCGCAATGCATGAAGACGGTAGCCTGAATGCGATCCGGGGCGATCGATGGGATCGTGTCAGTAGCGGTAGTGGTCGGGCTTGAACGGGCCGTTCTCGGAGACGCCGATATAGGCGGCCTGGTCGGGGCGCAGCTTCGAGAGCTTCACGCCGATCTTCTCGAGGTGGAGCAGCGCCACCTTCTCGTCGAGGGCCTTGGGCAGGGTGTAGACCTGACGCTCGTACTTGCCCGGGTTGGTCCAGAGTTCGATCTGGGCCAGCGTCTGGTTCGTGAACGAGGCCGACATCACGAAGGACGGATGGCCCGTGGCGTTGCCGAGGTTCACGAGACGCCCCTCCGACAGGAGGATGATGCGGTGGCCGTCGGGGAAGGTGATCTCATCCACCTGCGGCTTGATGTTGGACCACTGGAGGTTCTTCAGGCCCGCGACCTGGATCTCGTTGTCGAAGTGGCCGATGTTGCAGACGATCGCCCGGTCCTTCATCGCCCGCATGTGATCGAGGGTGATGATGTCCTTGTTGCCGGTGGCCGTCACGAAGATGTCGGCGCGGGGCGCGGCGTCTTCCATGGTGACGACCTCGTAGCCTTCCATGGCGGCCTGGAGGGCGCAGATCGGATCGACCTCCGACACGAGGACGCGGCAGCCGGCATGGCGCAGGCTGGAGGCCGAGCCCTTGCCGACATCGCCGAAGCCCGCGACCATGGCGACCTTGCCGGCCATCATCACGTCGGTGCCGCGGCGGATGCCGTCGACGAGCGATTCACGGCAGCCGTAGAGGTTGTCGAACTTCGACTTGGTGACGGCGTCGTTCACGTTGATGGCCGGGAAGAGCAGCTTGCCCTCCTTGGCGAGGTTGTAGAGGCGGTGCACGCCCGTGGTGGTCTCCTCCGAGACGCCCTTGATCGACTCGGCGAGACCCGCGAACCAGCCCTTCGGCTTCTCGGCGAGCTTCTTCTTCAGGAGAGCGAAGAAGATCTCCTCCTCCTCCGACTCAGGCTTGTCGAGGAAGGCGGTGTCGCCGTTCTCGGCGCGCAGGCCCAAATGCACGAACATGGTGGCGTCGCCGCCGTCGTCGAGGATCATGTTCGGCATGCCGCCGTCATGCCAGTCGAACAGCTTCGACGTGTAGTCCCAGTACTCCTCCAGGGTCTCGCCCTTGATGGCAAAGACCGGGATGCCGGCGGCCGCGATGGCGGCGGCGGCGTGGTCCTGCGTCGAGTAGATGTTGCACGACACCCAGCGGATGTCGGCGCCGAGCGCCTTGAGGGTCTCGATGAGCACGGCCGTCTGGATCGTCATGTGCAGCGAGCCGGCGATCTTCGCGCCCTTGAGGGGCTGCGACGGACCGTACTCCTCGCGCGTCGCCATCAGGCCGGGCATCTCCGTCTCGGCGATGGAGATCTCCTTGCGGCCGTACTCGGCGAGCGCGATGTCCTTGACGATGTAATCCTGGGCCATGGGAGCTCCGTGTCTCTCTGCTGCGTGTTGGCCGGGGCTATAGCAGGCGACGGGACGCGAGGCAATCAAGACATAAAGATGTCTTTATGCGACCCGCGACCTACCCCACGGCGCATGCGGGCGTCGTGGACCCCTACGGGCTTCGGACCCGGTCCCACGCCTCGAACCAGACCTCCGGGTGCCCCCGTCCGTTCGGGCGGCCGCAGCGATCGACCCAAGGCTAGGCACAATCGAGACCGGCGCATCCGCGCCACACGTTTACGAAGCGAGCCTAATCCCCGACGATAGTGTTTCATGATGAGAGGGATGATCTTCCCTAAGTCATCCGTTTTTCGAAACTCGGTCCTCCCCGATCTGGATTGCCCCGCCCGGAGAACGTCCCTAAGGCTATAACCAAGACGCGCGCCCCTCGAAGCCAACGCTCTTCTCAGTGGCGGGCGCGCCCAAACAGTGACCCTTCTCGGGTTGGACGCCACGGGATGGGGCATGATGCGGGGACGGACTGGCCTGATCGCGGGCATGGTGGGGCTGTTCGGGGTTCCGGTCGAGGCGGCGGACGAGCCCGGGGAGCACAGGAAGAAGGCCTCGGACGGATACGTCCGGGTCTGCACCCCCTACGGCAAGGGCTTCTTCACGATCCCGGGGACGGACACCTGCCTGCGGGTGTCGGGCCGGGCACGGTTCGAATACGCCTATCAGAACGCCTACAGCCGCACCGGCGCCGGCGACATCAGCGGCTACCAGAGCCGCGCCCGCCTGAACTTCGACGCCCGGACCCAGACGGATTACGGCGTGTTGCGCGGCTTCACCCGCATCGACATGGGCAGCCGGACGGGGTTCGCGACCATGCATGCCGGGGCGCTCAACCGCATCGGCAACACCTTCCCGGCCACCGGAATCGATAGCGCCGGCCGGGTGCAGCAGCAGATGACCCTGGACAAGGCCTTCGTGCAATTCGCCGGCCTCACCGCCGGCCGGGCCTCGTCGTTCTTCGATTTCTACGCCCACGATTTCGAGTTCATCGTCGCCTCCATGGGCTCGGACGTCGCCTCGACGAATCTGGCCGCCTACACCGCCAGCCTCGGCAAGGGGCTGTCCGCCACCGTCTCGGTGGAGGATCCGAATTTTCGGCAGACGGCGGTCTATTCTTCGCAGACCGTTCGGCCCCTGGCGCCGAACCTCGACGGTGGACCGGCCCTGCGGCCGGTGGCGCCGCTGTTCATCGGATACGCCGCCGACGGGACGCCGACGGGCATCGGCTTCGTCGATGCCGCCCAGCGCAGCCGTGTGCCCGACCTCGTCGGGGTGCTGCGCTACGACGGCAGCTGGGGCTCGGCGCAAGGGTCGGCCGCCCTTCACGAGATCAGCCCCGGCACCCTCGGCAGCGACGCGTTCATCGGCACGAATCTCGGGCAACCGACCACCCTCGCCAACAACCGCGACATGGGGCGCGCGCCCTCGGCCTATGGCTGGGCCGTGCAGGGCGGCGTGAAGGTGAATCTGCCGGCCCTGGCACCGGGGGACACGTTCTACCTCCAGGGCGCCTACGGCGAGGGCACGGCGCTCTATACCGGGCTGCCGGCCTATGTCGGCCCCTATGCCCAGTCCGCGACGGCGATCCAGGGCGCGGCCTTCCAGCAATTCCTCAACGACGCGGTGCTGAACCCCCTCACCAATCGCCTCGAACTCTCGACGAGCTTCTCCGCCACGGCGGCCCTGCTGCATTACTGGACGCCCTCCGTCCGCTCGGCAGTGTTCGGCTCCTACGGCCGCATGACCTTCGCCCCCGGCGCGCGGGTGGCGCAAGGACTGCATTTCAGCCTCACCGGCACCGGGCCGGGCACGCCCGGCACCCGGTTCTTCGAGCTGAGCCAGGTGCTGCGTGATTCCTACCGCTTCCTCATCGGTGCCAACCTCATCTGGTCGCCCGTCAAGGAGTTCGATATCGGCGTCGAGGCCATCTACACCCGCTACGGCATGCAGGAGGGTCGTGTCCTCGACCTCAGCCGATATCCGACGCAGACCGCCGCCTACGTGAACGATCCGGCCAATCCGGTCGCCACCGTGACCAGCGTCGACGCCGTTCAGATTCGGGCGCGGGTGCAGCGGGATTTCTGAGACCGCCTCTTCTTGTCGCCGGCCAATCCTTCCCGGCGCTCACGGCGCCGTGACTTGAATACACTTTACGTGCGACATTCTCTGCAAGTTCGTCTTCCATGCGATCCAGCACATTCCCCCGGGAACCGATATTCGTTCCATAGGTTGTGCAAGCATCATTGAGGCGGACATCGGGTCTGTTCTTGAACCGGAGCTTGCAATTCAAATGAAGACGCGCTTGTCCGCCCTCGTCACCGCCGTTGCACTGGGTGCCGCCGCCCTGACGCCGGCCCTGGCCTTCGACGGCCGGATCGAAGGTCAGGCCCGTTACATGGGCCTGATGCCCAGCGACGCCGAGGCACCCGTCATCCTGATGGACGAGACGGGCCCGAACCCGTTCGGCTGTCCGATGAACTCGGCCGCCGAGGGCAATGCCAACCAGCAGACGCGCCCAGTGCCGCAATACGGCCAGACCTCCGGCGGCTCGGCCTGCTGAGCGGGATCACCCCGATGCTCAAGGCATTCTCCTACGGGATGATTGGCGTGTTCGCCCTGGGGCTCGCCTTCACCCTGGCCGGTTCGGTCGATACGATCTTCAAGTTCTGAGAAAATTTCACTAAGTCTTTCCCCTGTTTATCGGCGAAGATTTGCGAAGAACCGACAAACCGAACAAGATTTCATTGGCGGCCGGGCCCATGTCCGGCCGCTTTTGCGTTCAGCCCTCGTCGCGCAACTGCCGCCGGATGATCTTGCCCGACGTGGTCATCGGCAGGGAGGCGCGAAACACGAGGACCCGCGGATACTCGTGGGCCGAGAGCCGGGTGCGGACATGGGCCTGGATCTCGGCCGCCAGGGCGTCAGTGGGTGCGAAGCCGTCGCGCAGCACCACGAAGGCCTTCACGATCTCGGTGCGGAGGGGATCGGGCTGGCCCACCGCCGCCGCCATCGCCACGGCGGGGTGGCCGCACAGGCAATCCTCGATCTCGGTCGGGCCGATGCGGTAGGCCGCCGAGGTGATGAGGTCGTCGTCGCGGCCGACGAAATGAACGTAGCCGTCGGCATCGCGCCGCGCCGTGTCGCCCGTCAGCATCCAGTCGCCGCGAAATTTTTTGGCCGTGGCGTCCGGCTGGTTCCAGTAGCGCAGGAACATCACCGGATCGGGGCGGGCGACGGCGATCTCGCCGGGCTCGTCCGTCCCGGTCTCGGTGCCGTCGGGGCGCTGGATCATCACCCGGTGGCCCGGCACGGGCCGTCCGGTGGAGCCGGCCCGCGCCACCCCGGCCGAGGGGCAGGCGGCGAGCACGAGGTTGCACTCGGTCTGGCCGTAGGCCTCGCCGATGGTGAGGCCGAGGTTGTCGCGCGCCCACCGGAAGGTCTCGGGGCCCAGCGCCTCTCCGGCCGAGGCGATGTTGCGCAAGCGCGAGAGATCGAAGCGCCCGCGCGGATCGGGCACCGTCTGCAGCATCCGGAGCGCCGTGGGCGGCAGGAACGCGACCGTGACGGCGTGCTCGGCCATGAGCCTGAGGGCCGCCTCGGGCTCGAACCGGACCGAGGGTTGCGCCACCACGGGCACGCCGAGGCTCAAGGCCGGCAGGGTGGCGTTGAGGAGGCCGCCGGCCCAGGCCCAGTCGGCGGGCGTCCACATGCGGTCGCCGGGCCGGGGCGGGAAATCGTGCATCATGAGGAAGCCCGGCATGTGGCCGAGGAGCACCCGGTGGCCGTGCAGCGCGCCCTTGGCGAGGCCCGTGGTGCCCGAGGTGTAGATCATCAGGGCCGGATCGTCCGGGCCGGTCTCCACGGGGGTGAACCCGAGGGGGGCCTGCGCCACGAGGTCGGCATAGGCGAGCGCCCCCTCCCCCGCCCCGTCGAGGCTCACCACCAGGGTGAGGGCGGGGAGCCCGGCGCGCAGGGGCGCGACCTTGGCGAGACCCGCCGCATCGGTGATGAGGGCGCGGGCGCCCGAATCCGCAAGGCGGTAGGTCAGGGCGTCAGGGCCGAACAGGCCCGCCAGGGGCAGCGCGATGGCCCCGAGCTTGTAGGCGGCGGCGTGGGCCACCACCACGGCGGCCGATTGCGGCAGCAGCACCGCCACCCGGTCGCCGGGCCCGACACCGCGCTGGCGCAGGGCCGCGGCGAGGCGGTCGGACGCGGCCTTCAGATCCCCGAAGGTGGTGGTGGCCACGCCCGCCGCCGTGACCTCCTGGATCGCCGCGCGGTCGGGCTCGCGCGCCGCCCAGACATCGCAGACCGCCACGCCCATGTTGAAGCGGGCGGGGATGTCCCAGGCGAAGCCGGCGACGAGGCCGGCATAGTCGGAGGCTGGCGCGAGCACGGGAGGCTCAGAGCTTGTGGCCGGGAAAGCCGCCCGCGTGGACGAAGTCGGTGATGGGGCGACGGCCGTTCGGCACCTCCTTGGCGCGCTGCTCCTCCGTCAGCTGGTCGCGCGGGGTGGCGCGGCCGACGGCGTAGGCGGCCTCGACGTGGTTGCCTTCCGGCACCGCGAGGAGGGTCGCGGCGCGCGGCTTGTCGAACCCGCCCATGCCGTGGACGTGCCAGCCCTGGCGGATGGCCTGGAGCTGGAAGTTGGCGGACGCCGCGCCGGTATCGAGGGAATGGCTCGGTGTGGGTTTGAGAACGTCGCCGACCTTCATGTTCTTGTTCGACACCAGGATGACCAGCGCCCCGGCATCCTTGGCCCAGGCCTGGTTGCCCGGCACGAGGAGATCGAGGAACGGCGCCCAGTGGGGCGTGTCGCGCAGGGCATAGAGGAAGCGCCAGGGCTGGGAATTGTAGGAGGACGGCGCCCAGCGCGCGGCCTCGAACATCCGCAACAGCTCCGATTCCGGCACGGCCTCGCCGGTGAAGGCGCGGGGGGACCAGCGCTCGATGAACAGGGGGTCGATGTCGTGGTCGGGCTGACGCGGATTCACGGTGAGGCTCCGGGTGCGGGACGTGCCGTTTTCGCCTTGCACCGGATGGGAGCGGTACGCAAATCCCGCCCCCTCGGCCTTTGGTCGCAAGTCCCGACGTTCGCGCCTCGCGTCCGTTCGGGAGAGAACGCCTACTCGACGACCTTCGCGACGGGGCGGTCGTTGCCCTGCGCGGTCTCGTCGTGCCAGGCGCCCGCGCCGTCCTGGTAGCGGATGCCTTCGGTGGAGCCCGGCACCTGCTGCTCGGCCGCCGCGGCCTGGGCCGCCTGGAGGGCCTCGTCGTGGCTGGGGAAGGTTTCGGAGAACACGTCGCCGACCTTGTAGGCGTAGCCGCCGTCGTGCTCGACGATGCGATAGGTGACGTCCGACATGCGTTTCGTCCTCGGTTGACTGTGCGGGGCGAACCGCCGCGACGGGCGGGAGGTTCCCGATCCGGGCCCTGGTCCCGTCCGTTCGCGCCCCCGCGGAACCACGGGTGGGTCAAATCGCCCCGAGACGGTCTTCCCGCGCCCACGCGTCCTGGTCGAGATCTCGACACACTTCGAGAACCGTACCGATGCGGCCTTCACGGCATGACCGGCATTCGCGCCGTTCTGCCGGGTGACGGCTCCGGATCCATGATGACCGGGACCTTGCTTGTCCACGCCGACGATTTCCCGTGACGGCGAGGCGAACGAGACGCGCATGGGCGTTTACTCATCGCACGAAGACGCCCCAGAAGTTCGATATCGTACAGATCGCAGTTTTACGCCCTCGTTGCGGCCGACGATCCGCGAGCATTGGTCCTGCATCCAAGCTTAATTGATTTCGCAGCGGAAGATATTTGGCAATATTAGGAGTCTCCGCACCGTGATCGTCTGGTCCAACGACGATGAGGTGCTGCCAGCAATCAGCAACGGAGACGGATAGTTAAAGAAATTGTGCGAGCTATCGAGCCATCGCCTTCGGAGTTTTGATCGTGCAGTTCGGCATCCGCTCTCGCCTTTACGCTGGCTTCGGCAGCCTCATGGTCGTGGCAGCTGCCCTCGGTGGCATTTCCTACCATCAGCTCAGCGACGTTGCCGCCCAATACGAAACGCGCGGTCGGTACGAGAGCATCGCTCGCATGGTCTACATGGAAAATGCCCTGGCGGCTCAGCTGACGGGCGACGCCGAGCAGTATCGTCTCGTGCCCAAGGCCGAGCAGATCGCCCCGATGGAGCAGACCCGGCGCGAGATCGAGCACATCGGCGACACCCTGATCGCGGACGACCTCTCGGACGAGCGCCGCAGGTTCTACGCGGAGATTCGCGACGGCGCGCGGGCCATGAAGCCGGAACTCGAACGCCTGGCAGAGGCCGGCGCAAGCTTGAAGACATCGAAAGACAAGCTGTTCACGGGCGGCGACGACCTCACGCGCGCGACGGCCGCTCTGGTGGCCGAGGTCCGGGCGCGGGCCGATGAATCGACGCTCAGCCGGGCGCAGAGCGTCGAAAGCGCCATGCTGCTGGTCCGCGTTGCCAATTGGCGCTTCCTGGCCACCTTCGATCCGAAGGGGCCCGCCACGTTCGCGACGAACGTCGCAAAGGCCGAGGCGGCCTCCAAGGCCCTGAGAACCACCGACGGCAGCGCCCCGTTCCTGGCGTCGATCAACGCCGTCGATGCCGCGCTCGCTGCCTACTCGACGAATTTCCACGCCACGGTCGCGGCGCTGGCGGTGTCGAACAAGGCCATCGAGACCGGCATCAAGCCGCACACCGATGCCATCGCGCGGTCCGCGACACGGATGCGTGAGACGATCAAGCGGGCCGTCGACGAGATCACCGAAGCCACGACCGCGTCCGTCGCGAACGCTCGGCTCGTTCAGATGACCCTCGTCGCCCTCGCGCTCGCCATCGGTGGTGGGCTGGCCGTCCTCCTGGCCCGGGGCATCATCGCGCCCATCGCCGGCATGACGGCGGCCATGAAGCGCCTGGCGTCCGGCGACAATGCCGTGGAGGTGCCCTCGCGGGCGGCGCGCGACGAGATGGGCGAGATGGCTCAGGCCGTCGAGGTGTTTCGCCAGAACGCCCTCGCACGGGTCGAGCTGGAAAACGCCCAGGTCACCGAGCAGTCGGCGCGTCAGCGCCGGGCCGATCGTGTCGACGCCCTGATCAAATCGTTCCAGCGGCAGGTCGCCAGTTCATTGGAGATCGTCACCGGGGCGGCCACCGCGCTGGATACCACGGCCCGTTCGATGACCGGCGTGGCCGACAGCACCAACAGTCAGGCCCTGGCCTCGAGCGCGGCCGCCGAGGAGACATCGGTCAACGTCCAGACGGTGGCGGCGGCGGCCGAGGAGATGGTGTCCTCGCTGCAAGAGATCGAACGGCAGGTGATCCGCTCCAACGAGGTCGCGGTCATCGCGGCGAACGAGGCGGCGGCGACGGGCACCGCCATGGCGGCCCTGGGGTCGGCCGCCGATCAGATCGGGGCGGCGGTCACCACGATCTCGTCGATCGCCGCCCAGACCAACCTGCTCGCCCTGAATGCCACCATCGAAGCGGCGCGCGCCGGGGATGCGGGCCGTGGCTTCGCGGTGGTGGCCGCCGAGGTCAAGGAACTGGCCGGGCAGACGGCTCGGGCGACGGAGGAGATCGGTGGCCAGATCGCCGCCATCCAGGGGGCGACGGGTCGGGCGACGGAGGCGATCCAGGGGGTCGGCCGGACCATCGCTTCGATCAACGAGATCGCCAACATGATCGCCTCGACCGTGGTCGAGCAGACGGCCGCGACGGGGGAGATCGCACGCAACGCCGGCGAGGCGGCGCGCGGCACGCAGGACGTGTCGGCCAACGTCGCGCGGGTTCTGTCCTCAGCGGGCGAGACCGGCAGTGCCGCGACCCAGGTGCTGGGGGCGGCAGGCGAACTCGCGGCGCAGTCCCTGCGCGTCAAGCAGGACGTCGACGCCTTCCTGCGCGACATCCAGGCGGCGTGAGGGGAACCGGGTTCCGGTCGTAGCCGAGCCCGGCCGTCACGCCTGTGCCGCGCCCGGTATGGCCGGCCCCTTCGGGGGATGGGTGATGCGGTCTTCTGGATCGGCTTGGTGACGCGTCGGAACGCGGGCCCCTCCCCTGACGGGAGAGGAGCCCGTCGCACCCGTTCGACCCGAAACGGTCGAACGGAGTGTTGCGATGCCCGGCCTCGGGGGCGATCAGGCTGCCATCGGCCCGTAACGCCGGTGGCCCTTCACGTCGTAGCGGTCGAGCATCATCACCTTGTCCCAGACCCGGACGAAGTCCGTGACGAACCGCGCTTGCCCGTCGCTGCCGGCATAGACGTCGGCAAGCGAGCGCAGCTGCGCGTTGGCGCCGAACACGAGGTCGTTGCGCGAGGCGTGGAAGCGCACCGCGCCGCTGGCGCGGTCCTTGAGGACGAACCGCATGGCCTCGGGGTCGGCCTTCTCCCAGACGAGGTCCGTGTCGGTCAGCGCCCGGAAGAAGTCCGTCGTCAGCACGCCGACGCGGTCGGTGAACACGCCCGTGTCCGAGCCGTCGTGGTTGGCGTTGAGCGCCCGCAGGCCGCCCGTGAGCACCACCCATTCGGGGGCGGTGAGGGTCATGAGGTTGGCCCGGTCGAGGAACAGCTCCTCCGGCGAGAGGCTCGGCGCGATCTGGCCGTACCCGTCGTCGACGTAGTTGCGGAACCCGTCGACGACGGGTTTCAGCCACGTGAACATCTCGATGTCGGTCAGCTCCTGGGTGGTGTCGACCCGGCCGGGCGTGAACGGCACCGTGACGGCGGTGCCGGCCGCGCTGGCCGCCTTCTCCACGGCGACGCAGCCGCCGAGCACGATGAGGTCGGCGAGCGACACGGCCTTGCCGTCGCCACGCGCACCGTTGAACTCCGCCATCACGCCGCGCAGGGCCTCGACCACGGGCGCGGCCCGGCGGTTGACGGCCCAGTCCTTCTGCGGCGCCAGGGCGAGGCGCCCGCCATTGGCGCCGCCGCGCTTGTCGCTGTCGCGGTAGGTCGCCGCCGCCGAGAACGCCGCGAAGGCGAGATCCGAGACCGACAGGCCCGTCGCCGAAATCGCCTGCTTGAGGGCCGCGATTTCCGCCTCGCCGATGGGCGCGTAAGCGGCGTCGGGGATCGGGTCCTGCCACAGCAGGCCGTCCTCCAGGGTCACCTCCGGGCCGAGGTAGCGGTGCTTCGGGCCCATGTCGCGGTGGGTGAGCTTGTACCACGCCTTGGAGAACGCCTGGGTGAAGGCGTCGAAGTCGCCCAAGAACTTCTCGCAGACCTTGCGGTATTCGGGATCGACCTTGAGGGCGATGTCCGTGGTCATCATCATCAGGGGGTGCATCAACCCCTCGACATGGGCGTCGGGGGTCTTCGGGGCGTCCGGGTCCTTGGGCGTCCACTGCACCGAGCCGGCCGGGCTCTTCGTCTGCACCCATTCGAACTTGAACAGGTTCTCGAGGTAGCTGTTGTCCCATTGCGTCGGATCGGGGGTCCAGCTGCCCTCGATGCCGTTGGTCATCGTGTCCTTGCCGTGACCGGTGCCGCGCGGGTTGTGCCAGCCCAGCCCCATGGCCTCCATGGGGGCCATCTCGGGCGGCGGCCCGATCTCCTTCGACGGCGTCATGCCGTGGCTCTTGCCGAAGGCGTGGCCGCCGGCGATGAGCGCCACCGTCTCCTCGTCGTTCATGGCCATGCGGGTGAAGGTGATGCGGATGTCGCGGGCCGAGCCGACGGGATCGCCGTCTCCGTAGGCGCCCTCCGGGTTGACGTAGATCAGGGCCTGGTGCGAGGCGGCCAGCGGGTTCTCGAGGTCGTAGTCGGCGTCGCCGTTCTTGCCCCGCCAGCGCTTGTCGCGCCCCGTCATCTTCTCGAAGTCGGACAGCGTGCCCATCTCGACCACCTCAGGCCCCCAATAGGTGGCGTTGTCCGCCTCCCAGGCATCGAGGCGTCCGCCGGCGAAGCCGTAGGTCGGCAGGCCCATGATCTCGAGGGCGCAGTTGCCCGTCAGCACCATGAGGTCGGCCCAGGACAGGCCGTTGCCGTACTTGTGCTTGATCGGCTGCAGCAGGCGGCGCGACTTGTCGGTGTTGCCGTTGTCCCACCAGCTCGAGATCGGGGCGAAGCGCTGCATTCCGGTACCGGCGCCGCCGCGCCCGTCGGCGATGCGGTAGGTCCCGGCCGAGTGCCAGGCCATGCGGATCATCTGCGGGCCGTAATTGCCGTAATCGGACGGCCACCACGCCACCGAGGTGGTGAGGAACCCCTTGATGTCGCTCTTCAGCGCGTCGAGGTCGATGGCGTTGAAGGCGGCGGCGTAGTCGAAATCGGCGCCGAGGGGATCGGCGCTCAGGCCGTTCTGGTGCAGCACCTCGACCCGCAGGCGGTGGGGATACCAGTTGTCCAGGGTCGGGCGGTTGCCATGGGCGCCGCCGATGCGGTCGCCGCCGAACGGGCAGCGTCCCTCCATCTTGAAGGATTCGGTGTTGGTCTTGTCGATCGTCTCGCTCACGGATGTCCCCTCGGATTCTCGAAGATCAGGGCGGCCGGACCGGGGCCTCGGCCGCCCTCCCGTCACGCCTCGTGCGGCGCGGTGGATCGCGCGCGAGGATCCCGGCCGATCGGCACAGGCCTCGGAATCCCGGCGAGCGGGAGCGATCATACCGCGCCGCAGCGGAAACTGCGGGAAGCTCGACGGCAAATGGGCCGGCGCGAGCGTACGGAAAGGGACGACGATGCGCCTTTTTGCCGCCCGCGTTCGCTCGGCGTCGCGGCCGATCAGTGCCGGGTGATTCCGGCCCAGGGGAGGTTCGGCACCATGGCCTCGCAGCCGGCGATGAGGGAGCCGCGCACGTCGTCGGGGTCGTAGCCGCGCCCATGCGGGAAGGCGACGATCTGGGCCGTGGCCTCGCCGGCCCGGTGGATCGCCGCGATCCAGGCCTCGGGCCCGCGCGTGAAACGGACCTCGTAGGTCACGTCGTCCTGCACGAAGGTGTAGGGCTCCATGCCGCCTCTCCCTGGCCCGCCATTCGAGCCTCGCCGCATATGGGCGGGCGGGCTATGGGCTCCAAGGTGCTCTGTCCCGAAGGTCTCCGCCCATGCGTCCCATCCACACTGCCCTGTGCGGTCTCGCCCTCGCGCTCCTCGCGGCGCCGGTCATGGCTCAGGGCCGCCCCCGCATACCGGGGACGGACGGCGTGCCGCCCAATCCGTTCGCCTCGAACTATCCTTCGCGTCCGCCCGAGGCCGCCCGGCCCCGGTCGCGCCGGGCACGGCCGGCGGGGGCGGATCTGCGGCCGCCGCGCGACATTCCGGGGCGCTGAGCGTTTCGCCCGAGCCCGTTCGTAACCGGGCGCGCGATATCGTCTCCGGGAGATCACCTCGGATCTGCTTGGCGCGACAGGCCCCCTCTCCTGGAAGGAGAGGGTTGGGGTGAGGTGTGTGACGTCTTCGGAGAGTTCGCACACCTCACCCTGTCCCTCTCCTTCCAGGAGAGGGGACCGGCGCTCGATATAAACCGAGCCGATCTCCCGGAGACCGGATCAAGCCCCCGGCAACTCGGCCGCGATGGCGGTGACGAGACGCGGGTCGGTGGGCTCCAGGGTGTGGGGATAGGCGGCGAGCAGGCGGCCGTCGCGGCCGACGAGGTACTTGTGAAAGTTCCAGCCCGGGGTGGCGCCGGGCTTCTCCGCCGCCGCCCAGCGGTAGAACGGATGGGCCTGCGGGCCCTTCACGTGCACCTTCGCCATGATGGGGAAGGTGACGCCGTGGTTCTTCCGGGCAGCCTCCGCGATGGCGAGCCCGTCGAGGGGCTCCTGGTTGCCGAAATCGGGCGACGGCACGGCGACCACCGTGAGGCCGCGGGCGCCGAAGCGGGTCCACAAGCCCTGGAGCCCGACGAACTGCCCGGCATAGCCACAGGCGGTGGCAGTGTTGACCACGAGGATCGGCTTGCCGGCGAGGTCGGCCAGGGCGAGGCTGCCGCCCTCGGGCTTCTCGAAGCTGAAGGCCCCGGCCCGGATCTCGCTCGTGGGGGTGTCGCCGGCCCGGGCGGCGCGGGGGCCGAGGGCCAGGGCCGCGCCGAGGAGCATCAGGGCCTCGCGGCGCCCCGGCGTGCCGAAGGGGGATGAGGGCATGGCTGGGCTCCCGAAGGCTGTGGCGCGAAGGCCTCGCGCTGGAAAGCGTGCGCACAGCAAGCCGGCACGCAGGGCTTCAGCGTGAACCTAGCGCGGCGGCCCGGGAAGTGGAGTCCCGGGACGTGACGTCGGCCTCGTGGGAAACATCCGGTCCGATGCCAGAAGGCGCCCCCATCGCGCGGCCCGGGCGGAACCATCCGGCGGTCCCGAGCTTGAGCGTTCGACACGGCCCGCCCGGCCACCACCGCCCGACCCGAAAGTCCTCTCCATGCGCAGCCTGTTCCTCGGCACCGCCCTCCTCGTCGCGAGCAGCGTGGGAGCCTTCGCCCAAGGGGCCCCCGCCGGGGCGCAGGACGCGGCCGGAGCCCCGGTCCCGTCGGCCCCCGCCACCCTCGCCAACGACCTGCGGCCGACCTTCGTGGCGCAGAACCCGAGCGACATGGTCACCTCGAAGCTCGTCGGCCTCACGATTCAGAACAACGCCAACGAAACCATCGGCGAGATCGCCGACGTGGTGCTCGACGACAAGAACACCGTGAAGTCCTGGGTGGTCGGCGTCGGCGGCTTCCTCGGCATCGGCACGAAGTACGTCGCCATCGATCCGAGCGCCATGAAGATCACCCGCGTCAACGACACGACCCTGAAGGCGGTCATCGACACCAACAAGGACCAGCTCCGCGCCGCGCCCGAATACATCTACCTCGGCAAGAAGGCGGACGCGAAGACCGACGCCAAGCCGGCGGAGACCAACAAGGCGCCGTAGGCCCTCCCGGCCTCCCCGGCGAATGAAGGCCTAAGGAACGCGCCCGCCGCGCATCGAGCGCGGCGGGACACTCGTGGACGGATCAGGCCGCCCGGACGGTGGCGAGGAAGCGGATCACCTCAGACCTGAGGTGCTCGGATTGCCGTGACAGTTCCGAAGCCGACCCGAGCACCTGGCTCGCCGCCGCGCCGGTTTCGCTGGAAGCCTGAGCCACGCTCGCGATGTTGTTCGTGACCTCGGAGGTGCCCGCCGACGCTTCGCCCACGTTGCGCACGATCTCCTGCGTCGCGGCGCCCTGCTCCTCGACGGCCGCCGCGATGGAAGAGGCCACGGCGTCGATCTCGCGGATCCGCCCGCCGATGGAGCCGATCACCTCGACGGCCTGACCGGTCGCCCCCTGGACCTGCCCGATCTGGTTGGCGATCTCCTCCGTCGCCCGCGCCGTCTGGTTCGCGAGTTCCTTCACCTCGGCCGCGACGACGGCGAACCCACGCCCCGCCTCCCCGGCCCGCGCCGCCTCGATGGTGGCGTTGAGCGCCAGCAGGTTCGTCTGGGCCGCGATGCTCGAGATCAGCTGGACCACGTCGCCGATCTTGCCGACGGACTGGCTCAGGGTATGCACGAAACCCGCGCTGCGGTCGGCTTCATGGACGGCCTGCTGGGCGAGGTTGGCCGAGCCGGCGACCTGACGGGCGATCTCCTGCACCGAGGCGCCGAGCTCCTCCGCCGCCGCCGCGACGGTGTTGACGTTGACGGCGGCCTCTTCGGCCGCCGAGGCGACGCGGGTGGATCGGCCGGCGGTCTCGTTGGCCGTGGCGGTCATCTGCTGGGCCGTTGCCTGCAGCTCGGTGGCCGCCGCCGAGACCTGCCCGACGATGCCGCCCACGGTGCTCTCGAAGCCGTCGGCCAGCTCCACCATCGTCCGCTTGCGCTCGGCCGCGGCCGCCGCGTCGGCGACGCGCCGCATCTCGGCTTCCTCGGCGGCCTTCTTGGACACCATGGTCTTGATGCCCTCGACGGCCCGGCCGACGGCGCCGATCTCGTCGCCGCGCGCAGCCTCCCGGATTTCGGCGTCGATCTCGCCCCGCGTCATCCGCTCGAGGACGCCGACGAGGCTCTTGAGGGGATTCAGGATGCCCATCATCACGATGATACCCGCCAGACCGAAGGCCAGGAGCAGGCCCAGGACGGATGCGACGATGAGGTTGGTCAGGGCGCGGTCGGCCTGCGCCTGCGCCGCGTCCTTGACCGCCAGGAACTCTTCCCTGAGGCGATCCACGCGGGGCTGGATCATGTCGCGGAGGCGTGCCCGCGCGGCGGACCCATCGGTGACGGCGAGCTTCGCGGCCGCTTCGTTGTTGTTCCTCAGGCCGAGGTCGATGATGCGATCCGTGATCGCGAAATAGTCCTGGGTGACCTTCCGCAGCTGCTCATTGGTTTCCCGACGGCCCGCGCTGTCCGACATGGCGATGAGGGCGTCGACGGATGCGTAGGCCCCCCTGACGGCGGCATCGTATCGCGCCTTGTAGCCCGCCATTTCCTCCTGCCGGACCTCCACGATGATGTTTCGGTTCTGGACCGTCGCTTCCGTCACTTGAAGACGCAGATTGAGGATCTGCTCCAACCGGGTCACTTGAACGTCGACGAGCTGCTTCGAGATCTGGGCGAGATCGCCCACCGTCGTGCGGGCATAGGTCACGATTCCCCCAGCCAGGAGGGCAACGATCACCAGTGGCACCGCTAGCTTGACCAGCAAACTGGCATTCTGCAATGTCTTCGTCATAATCAAATCCGTCCCAATTCCCACCTCTTCGAAGCGGTCCTTATTCAAGAACAGAATGATTTTTTTTCGGTAAATCGCCCGTCCTATGCATTCAAGACGGGCAGCTTAATACTACAATACAATCGTGGCCTGCGGCGCGATTGAAATCACGTTGGTGGAAGGGCGAAAAGTCCGGCCGCGTGCACCGCAGCGATGCCCCCAAGCCAAGTATTGACCGAAGCATTCACCGCCCCCCTTTTCAGGGCGCAGGCGGCCTTTTCCTTCGGACGGGGCAACCGCTTACCGCGATCGCCTTGCCTCCCGGAACGGAAACGCGCGCGTCATCGCCCGTGCCGGCGAAAAACGACGGCAGCCGAACGAATCGACCGGGGCTCGGATCAGTCCCGCTGGCGCATGAAGGTGTCGGGCGTGCCGGTGCCGGCCTCGACGAAACGGATGTCGCGGGGCTCGCGCCGGGGCGTGTCGACGGAGAGGAACACCATCGGCTCCTCGAGGATCTCGGGCACGGAATGCACCACCCCGCGCTTGAAGAACACGAGGGTGCCGGGGCCGACCTCGACCGCCGGCTCGTCGGCGAACTTCATGAGGCAGCGGCCCGACAGGGCGTAGAGGTACTCGTCGCACGACGCGTGGCTGTGGGGTGGCGTCGGGCGATAGACCCGGAACACCCGGGCGCTCGCCGCCGGATCGTCGGTGAAGCGATGATCGGCCACCATGGTCCCGGCGGCCTCCGGCAGCTGCGCCGCGTGCGCGGCGACGTCGAAGACGCCATGGTCGGTGAGGGGGGTGGCTTCGCTCATGGCGATCGCGTGTCCTGGCTGGGGTTCGAATCCGGCCGGACGGTATCGGGTTTTCACGAGGGGCCCAAGGGGCGGCCCGGTGCCCGGGCACCCCCGCGGGTGCGGCGGCCCCGGGCCTGCGCGAGAATCCGCGCCTCAAGAGTTCAGCCTCAATAATTCACTTGCAGCTGCCCCCGGAACAGGTGGCCCTCCGCCTGGCCGAAGCGGCGCTCGTCGGCCTCCCGGCGCTTCATCCGGGCATACGCCAGGGTGACCTCGATGGGCTTGATCGGCTGGAACTCGATGCCGACCTCGACCTCGTCGGTCTCCAGGCGGGGCGCGTTCGTCGCCACCTTCCAGCCGCCGTCATAGGTCTGCCAGCGCGCGTAGGGCATGAACGGCCCGACCACGGAATGGTCGACCCGGAACATCGCCTGGACGTAGCCGCCGCTGAGGGGCTTTTCCGCGATCATCCGGCTGACGACGTCGTATTCCGGGCCGCGCCCCCAGTTCCATTCGGCCTGGAGACCGAACGGCTGGGGATACAGGATGGCGTGGAGACCGACGCGGGAATCGTCGAAGGCCCGGGGGCTCACGCCGCCGGTGCGGATCTCGGGTTGGAACCGGTTGCGGTAGGCCGACGCGCCGACCTCGAGAACCTGGCCCTTGAACACCTCGCCCAATCCGTCGAGGGCGAACGGCCAGGTCACCATGCCGGCCACCATCAGGTCGTCGTTGCGCTCCGCCCGGTTGAGGGTCTGGCCGTTGTAGATTCCGACGCCGAAGGCGCCGTAATTGCCGAACAGCTTCTGGCCATCCTTGGCGAGGCGATCCCAGATGCCCTGGACATGCCACGGCGTGTAATAGGCGGTGATGCCGATGTCGCGCTCGCCCGGCAGGGCGCTGTTGATGGCGTCCGAGCGGTCGAGGGTGAGGCGGTTCTGCGACGATTGCAGGTTCTCCCAGCCGTAGGGCACCTTCTGCTGGCCGAAGCGCAATTTCGTCCGGCGCTCGTCGTCGAGGAACACGTCCGCGAAGGCGTCGCGCAGCTGGGCGAAGTTCCCGCGCCCCTCGGTGCCGGCCTGATTGGCGACGTTCACGGCGAAATCCGGCTGAAGGTAGATGAACACTCGGTCGTGGATATCGCCCTGCAGGACGAGGCGGACCCGCCGGAAGGTGAAGTTGCCCCGGTCGGTAACGCCGCCGTCGTGGACGGAGCGCAGGCGCGACCGGCCGGCAGGCGCCGTGGTGTCCCCCGAGAAGGTCTCGTTCACGCGCATCTGGGTGTAGCCACGCAGGGACAGCCGCTCGAACCAGGTTTTCGGCCGGCCGCCGGAGCCGGGTCCATCCACCAGGGGCTGGGGGGCCGGCGGCAGCAGGGCATCGATCCAGGTCTCGGGGCGGTCGATGACGAAGGCGGGCCGGTCCGCATGGGCCGCCCGCGTCACGGCCGGTGCGCCGACGGCCGACGTGACGGGACGGCCGGCGGCCGGGCGGGTGCCCGCATCGGTCCGCCCGGCCGTGCGGACGGCGGTGGCGCGGGTGCCGCGTCCGGATTCCGCCTGCGCCTTGATCATCGCCTTGAGCTCGTCGATCTGGCGCTGCAGCTCGGCGACCGTCTGGGCCTGCGCGCACGGCATCAGCACGGCGCTCCATCCGAGCGCTGCGGCGAGGAGGCGTTGTTTCATCGTGTCATCCTCGATCGTGTTGGGCCGCCCGCCTTCCCGCCGCCGCATCGCCGCCGCCCTCGGGGCGGAACGGACAAACGGGGCGTGCACCGGCGCTGCGAAGCAACTTTGTCACGCACGACGAAGGTCGATCGCCCCTTGCGGGTCGATCACCTTGCCGTGCATCGAAAACTTCTCAGTATAGGCCACCAAAGCCTGGGGAATTTCCCGAACAAGTCTTGGTAAAATTTGCAGTAGAGGCGTCAAATGACGCCTCTATGACAGAAATTTTTGTGTTTATCGCGGGATTATTCTGAGAGGCCGCCCGGCGGCGCCGGCGTGAGCGGTGGCGTCGCGCCGCGGCTTTGCATGAGGTCGACTTTATTCCCTCAGCGACGCGCTCTCATCCCGCCATGATGTGCCGTCTCGCACACGAAGTGTTTCATCGCACGCTCGCGGAACTGTGCTGGATTAATCTCAAAGCCACTGGAGTTTTACGCGACGGATCTGGAGGCTATTCTTGATATAAATTTTAATCCACTTCACCGCGTGCGCCTTGACACCTTCAGAATGAAACCAGGCGGCTATATCAGTGTTGTGCAGCAACGGATCGAACGAAACATCCGATCGATCCACAGAGGGGAAACATCCACCATGAAGAACATTCGCTTTGCCGCCGTCGCGTCTGCCCTGGTCCTGGGCGTTGCTTCGCTCTCGCCGGCGATGGCCTACGAGAAGAAGGGCCGCTACACCGGTTTTCTGCCTCCCGAGGTTGAGTCCACCGGCACCGTCTACGCCGCTCCGCAGATGCGCTCGCCCTTCAACTGTCCCATGAGCTCGGCCGCCGAGGGCAACGCCAATCAGCAGAACTTCCCCGTGCAGCAGTACGGCCAGACCTCGGGTGGCAACCGTTGCTGATCCCCTCGCACAACGAGACCCCGATGCTCCTCAAAGGCTTCTCCTACGCCATGAGCCTCGCCTTCGCGGGCGGCCTCGCCTTCACCATCATCGGCGCCTCCCACGCCATGATGGGCTTCTAGAGTCGAAGCATTGCCGCGGCGGGGTCGCCCCTGCCCGGCCGAGACCCAACCCACTCAGGGCCGCGCTCCGATGCCATCGGGGACGGCCCTTTCTTGTTTCGGCCTTGCCCCAGCGCCAAGAGACAAAAGTCCTACAAGTAGGAATTTATGATTGACAGCGGGACGCTCCTGAGCTATCAATGACCCACGCTCAAGAAGTGTGAGTGGAGAGGGGCGGCGGCGATGATCCTCACCCGCATCGATCCCGCCCGGAAGGCGGCGGCTGAAACGCTGTTCCGCGAGACCGACAGGACCGTGGCGGAGATCGCGGCGGAAACCGGACTCCTCGCCGCCACCTTGCGCAAATGGAGCCTTCGCGGCGCGTGGCGCCCGCCCCGCGTCAGGGCCGCTCCGGCGGGGTGGTCGGCCCCGCGCTGCGCGGCGCTGGCCCGGATCGACCGGATCCATGGCGTCACCCGCGACGATCTCGCGGCCGTCCTGGGCCTGTCCCGGCGCCGAGCGCCGATGCATTTCGCCGCCTGCGGCCTGCCGGAGGCCCCGAGCCAGCCGCCCCCCGGCCCCGCCGCCCTGCGGCTGGCGCT
Organism: Methylobacterium adhaesivum; assembly: GCF_022179065.1. Lineage (GTDB taxonomy): Bacteria > Pseudomonadota > Alphaproteobacteria > Rhizobiales > Beijerinckiaceae > Methylobacterium > Methylobacterium adhaesivum. The sequence goes on along the minus strand of NZ_BPQD01000001.1, from coordinate 349,971 downwards.
ACGCACCCACATCGCCCGGCAGATCGACCGGTTCGACGCCGACCTCACGGAGGCCGCCCCCGGCCTCGATTCGGCGCGGGTGCTGCGCGATCTCGGCGGCCTCAAGCGCCTCCTCGACGACCTCGACGCCGATCCCCCATCCCGCAGGAGCGAGGCCGATGCAGAACCCGGCGCGGCGGACGGCCCCGACGACACCGACCTGCACGCCCTGCGCGCGCAGATCGCGCAGCGCTATGCGGCGTTCATGGGCGAGCGGCCGGATGCCGGCCTTCCTGGCGAGCCTGCCGCCCCATCTCGTCCGGGCGCTGGCCCGTGACTGGCTCCACACGGCGCGGGCCGACCAGCTGCCGCCGTGTCCGCAAGACCCTTGGACCACCTGGGCGGTGGTGGGCGGGCGCGGCTCGGGCAAGACCCGCACGGGCGCCGAATGGGTGCGCGCCCTCGCGCTCGGCGACCCGGCCTTCACCGCCCGGCCCGTCGGCCGCATCGCGCTGATCGGCGAGACCTTCGCGGATGTCCGCGACGTGATGATCGAGGGACCGTCGGGCCTCCTCCACCTCCCCGGCCCGCGCCCACGCTGGTCGCCATCCCGAAAACGCCTCGATTTTGCCAACGGCGCCGTCGGCCTCGCCTTCTCGGCCGAGGAGCCGGATTCGTTGCGCGGGCCGCAATTCGGCGCCGCTTGGTCCGACGAGATCGCCAAGTGGCGCTACGCGGAGGCCACCTGGGACATGATCCAGTTCGGCCTGCGGCTGGGCCACGCCCCGCGCGGCCTCGTCACCACCACGCCGCGCCCGATTCCCCTCCTGCGGCGCATCCTCGCCGATCCGGCCACGGTGGTGAGCCGCTCGCGCACGGCCGACAACGCCGGAAACCTCGCGCCGAGCTTCCTCGACGCCGTGGTCGGGCGCTACGCCGGCACCCGCCTCGGGCGCCAGGAACTCGACGGCGAACTCATCGAGGACCGCGCCGACGCCCTATGGACCCGCGACGCCCTGGAACGCGGCCGCGTGGCCGTGGCCCCCGAACTCCGCCGCATCGTCGTCGCCGTCGATCCGCCGGCCACCTCGAAGGCCGGAGCCGATGCCTGCGGGATCGTCGCCGCCGGCCTCGCCTCGTCGGGCCACGCCTACGTGCTCGCCGACGCCACCTTGGCCCGCGCCGCGCCCGAGACCTGGGCCGGGGCGGCGCTCGCCCTCTACCATCGCCTCGCCGCCGACGGCCTCGTGGTCGAGGTCAACCAGGGCGGCGAGATGGTGACGAGCGTGCTGGCCCAGGTGGATGCGTCCGTGCCGGTGACCCCGGTGCGCGCCACCCGCGGAAAATACCTGCGGGCCGAGCCGGTCTCGGTGCTCTACGCGCAGGGCCGCGTCCACCATGTCGGCGCCCTGCCGGCTTTGGAGGATGAACTCTGCGATTTCGGCCCCGACGGCCTCTCGTCGGGCGCCTCGCCCGACCGCCTCGACGCCCTGGTGTGGGCGCTCACCCACCTGATGCTGCGCGGATCGGCCGAGCCGCGCATCCGCCGGCTGTAGCCCCTCGCCCGTCCCGCGCGGCAGGCGTCGCAACCGGATCGGCTCATCCCGTCGGGTGATCCCCTCGGATCGGATCGACGCGACAGGCCCCCTCTCCTGAAACGAGAGGGTTGGGGTGAGGCGTGTGACCGCGTCGGAGGTGTCGCGCACCTCAACCCTGTCCCTCTCCTTTCAGGAGAGGGAACCCGCGCTCGACACGGAGCGTGCGGCTCTCCCGGAGACTGTCGTCATGCCCAATCTCCTCACCCGCCTCGCGCGGGCGGCCTTTCCCGTGCCCGAGGCCAAGGCGGCGCCGCTCGCGGTGCAGTTCTACGGCGAGGGCCGGGCCGTGTGGACGTCGCGCGAGGGCGGGGCGCTCGCCCGCGAGGGCTTCCAGCGCAACGCCGTGGTCCATCGCTGCGTGCGCCTCGTCGCCGAAGCCGCCGCGTCCCTGCCCCTGGTGCTGGCGGAAGCGGAGGCGGACCACCCGCTCCTGCGCCTGCTGGCCCGGCCGAACCCCCGCGAGGGCGGGGCGCGGCTGCTGGAATCCCTCTACGGACACCTCATGGTCTCGGGCAATGCCTACCTCGAGGCCGTGAGCCTGGACGGACGGTTACGCGAACTCCACGGTCTTCGCCCCGACCGGATACGGGTGGTACCGGGGCCGGACGGCTGGCCCGTGGCCTACACCTACACGGTGGGCGGGCGGACCCTGCGGTACGATCTCGGCGGCGAGGGCGTGGCGCCGATCCTCCACCTCGCGCTGTTCCATCCGGGATGCGATCACTACGGCCTCGCTCCCATGGAGGCGGCGGCGACGGCCCTCGACATCCACAACGCGGCCGGCGCCTGGAACAAGGCGCTCCTCGACAACGCCGCCCGGCCCTCCGGCGCCCTCGTCTTCGCCTCGGCTTCGGGCGGCAGCTTGAGCGACACGCAGTTCATCCGCCTCAAGACCGAACTCGAAGCGAACTACCAGGGCGCCGGCAATGCCGGACGCCCCCTGCTCCTCGAAGGCGGCCTCGACTGGAAGCCGCTGGCCCTCTCGCCCAAGGACATGGATTTCGTGGAGGCGAAGAGCGGGGCCGCCCGCGAGATCGCCCTCGCCTTCGGCGTGCCGCCCCTATTGCTGGGGCTGCCGGGCGACAACACCCACGCCAATTACGCGGAGGCCAACCGCGCCTTCTACCGCCAGACGGTGATCCCGCTGGTACGGCGCACCGCCGAATCCCTCGCCCACTGGCTGGAGCCCGCCTTCGGCCCGGCCCGCCTGGAACCCGACCTCGACGCCATCGAGGCCCTTGCGCCCGAGCGTGAATCGTTGTGGCGCCGGGTCGGCGACGCGACGTTCTTGAGCGACGCCGAGAAGCGGGCGGCGGTGGGGTATGGGGCGGAGTGAGCGAAATTTAGACTTGCTTCACAAAACTCCTGCTCACCCGCGGTTCGCAACTTTGGCACGGGGTCGCATCAAATTTTTATGAGAGACGCTAAGCACCCAAACTCAAGATGGTCTGGGTATAACGGGACATATTTACTGTCCGTCTCATAAAATATTCCCGCAATACAAACAAAAATGGAGTGCCATTTAATCGAAATTTAAGCTATTTATTGATATTTTTTATATTTTTAGGATCATAAAATGTCTTCCCTTCATCTGTTCGATTCAGTCGATCCCATGGATTTTGGCGCCAAAGGCGATGGCGTGACTGACGATTCGGCGGCTTGGCAGGCTGCGCTCAATACTGGTAAGGTAGTTTGTCCCTCAAAGCCTCCAGTTAATTACCTGATCAATCAGACCCTCGCCCTCGGCACGGGTATGAATGTATACTTTCCCGGAGGCCGCAGTAACGGGTGCAAAATTGTCACCAATACAAACGTCTCAACGTTTCAAGTCGTTGGCAGAAACCTAGCTAATAGCGTGACAATTGATGGCCTTTCCATCGAACATAATGGCGACGCTATCGTTATCAATTTTGGTTTTAACCTAGGATGTGAGTTAAAAAACTGCACTATTAGCGGCAGCCTCAACGGATCCACACAACCTCTCGTGTACTTCCGCGGATCATTTACCCGTATCCACTTCAATACGCTAAATAATTTCCGTGGCAATGGTTCGTTCTGTGTAGATTGTGACAGGCGTCAAGACGACAAAAGCCTGAACGGAAATGGTGATTACGCAAACCCGGAAATCAACATCGAATCGTTCGTCAACGACAATTTTCTCGGTGGTACCGGCAGCGCCATCATCGTCCACGCATCCGAGGATTGCCCGCGTCCGGAGGGGGTCCACATTAACCGTAACAAGTCGATTTGTCAGGGTATTGGCCTCAAAGTCGAGGCCGTCCTCTGGCTTAACCATACCGGAAACACATGGGATCAGGCTCGACCTTACTGCATCTGGATTCGACCGGTTCTTTTCTCTGAGAAACCAGGCAGCGCAACGAAGGTCGGCGGTGTATCCAATATGAAGTCACAGGGAAACTGGATTTCGACACCAGCCGAATTGCAGAACGGCATTGGCCTTCAACACGACAACTCACAAGCTCCCAATGGAGGTTTTGATAATTCGTCATTCGATGATCAGTTCGCATTCTGTGGCTATGGCACCAACCTTCAGTCTGGCGCTTCCTCGATCGATTTCGCCAACTCTAGCTTCAATGGCGTAAGGCACGCTTACAATATCAATGGCTCCGGACGAGTGAATATTTCCGGATCTATCGGAAATGATGCTTCTTATAATTACTGGGTCGACGATAAAGGGCGCAATGACGCCGGCCCTTACAGTTTCAGCAATCTCCATCTCGGAGTCAACGGCGGCACAACTGTCATCATGAATGACCGGTCGAAATTCCGCTTCGGCGAAATTACTGGTCGAAAATTCCGTGGCGGATCGTCTGCTCAGTTTTATGCCCAAGGTAATGACTCATACGTGAATGTTCCACACGGCCTTTCAGAAGTTCCAGACCTCAGTACTATTGTGGTAGGATTCACACAGATCGATGGAGCACACGTTGGTCTTTGGGCTCGGGCTCTTTCAGCCGACCAGACAAACATCTTGTTTAACGTAGGTCATTCAACAGTCACGCCGGGAAATATTCGACTCAATGTTTATTCATCTGTTTATAGTTGATTTTATATATCCATGGAAATATATTTGAAATTTTTTTGTATATATTAAAATAATAACACAATCATCTGCGCCGAACTCGCTGCTCCCGACCTATGTCGGGGTCAGCGAGTATTGCAATACAACTAATACCTCGCCGTCTATTGGGCGAATTTTTATGCTTTAGTTTTGTTTGATCATAATAAAACCTTATCAATACAATCAATATTGGCGCATAGAGAAGTCTAAACTTCAAATTTTTTGGAGTCCACCATGGACGGTCATTTCACCGGCTATGCCAGCCTGTTCGGCGTGCCCGATCTCGGGCGCGACGTGGTGGCGCCCGGCGCCTTCGCGGCGAGTCTCGCCGCGCGGGGGGCCTCCGGTGTGCGCATGCTGTGGCAGCACGATCCGGCCGAGCCCGTCGGGCGCTGGCTGTCGCTGACGGAGGATGCCCGCGGCCTGCGCGTCGCCGGCCAGTTGAACCTCGCCGTCCAACGGGGGCGCGAACTCGATGCGCTCCTGCGCGAGGGGGCGCTGGACGGGCTCTCCATCGGATTCCGCACCCAGCGGGCGACGCCGGAGCGCGGTGGCCTGCGCCGGCTCCACAGCCTCGACCTGTGGGAGATCTCGCTGGTCACCTTCCCGCTCCAGCCCGGTGCCCGCATCGCCCGGAAGGCCGTACTCCCGGCGGCTCGTTCTGCGGCTCACGCCCCCGGCCCCCTGGCCGACGCCATCCACGCCTTCGCCCGGCGCGTCGCCCCGCCGCGCGCCCGACCCTTCACCCGGCCCGTCGCCACTCCCCTCCCCCGCGCCCAGAGGTTCGCATGACCGTCCACACTCCCATCGAGACGAAATCCGCCCAATCCCTGGAGAACAAGGCCGCTGGCGCCGACTCCGCCGTGGCGGAGGCCATGGGCGAACTCCAGCGCGCCTTCGCGGCGTTCCGCGAGACCAACGACACCCGCCTCGCCGAGATCGAGGGCCGGCTCTCGGCCGACGTCGTGACGGAGGAAAAACTCGCCCGCATCGACGCGGCTTTGGACACCACCCGCACCCGCCTCGACCGCCTCACCCTCGACGGGCGCCGCGCCCCCCTCGACGCGGGCGCACCGCCCCGGGACGCCGCCGCCACGGAGCACAAGGCGGCCTTCGACCTCTACGTCCGCGCCGGCGAAAGCGGCGGCCTCAAGCGCCTGGAGGAGAAGGCCCTGTCGGCGGGCTCCGGGCCGGATGGCGGCTACCTCGTGCCCGCCACCGTCGAGCATGAGGTCTTGACCCGCCTCGCCCGCCTCTCGCCGATCCGGGGGCTCGCCACGGTCCGCACCATCTCGAGCGGCCTCTACAAGCGGGCCGTCTCCGTCACCGAGGCGGCGGCGGGCTGGGTCGCCGAGGCCGCGCCCCGGCCGCAGACCGACGCGCCGACCCTGTCGGAGTTGAGCTTTCCCGCCATGGAACTCTACGCCATGCCGGCGGCGACCCAGACGCTGCTGGACGACACCGTCGTCGATCTCGATGCCTGGCTCGCCGACGAGGTCGAGACCACCTTCGCCGAGCAGGAGGGCACTGCCTTCGTCACCGGCAACGGGGTCAGCCGCCCGCGCGGCTTCCTCTCCTACGACACGGTGGCCAACGCCGCCTGGGTCCCGGGCAAGCTCGGCTTCGTCGCCACGGGTGCCGCCGGGGCCTTCCCCGCCGCCAACCCGGCCGACGTGCTGTTCGACCTCGTCTATGGCCTGCGCGCCGGCTATCGCCAGAACGCCGGCTTCGTGATGAACCGGCGCCTGCAGAGCACCATCCGAAAGATGAAGGACGCCGACGGCAACTACCTGTGGCAGCCGCCGCAAGGGACCGACCGGGCCGCGACGCTGCTCGGCTTTCCCGTGACGGAGGCCGAGGCCATGCCGGATACGGCCGCGAACAGCCTGTCGCTCGCCTTCGGCGACTTCCGCCGTGGCTACCTCGTCGTCGACCGCGCGGGTCTCCGGGTGCTGCGCGACCCCTACTCGGCCAAGCCCTACGTGCTGTTCTACACCACGAAGCGCGTCGGCGGCGGGGTGCAGGACTTCGACGCGATCAAGCTGCTGAAGTTCGCGTAAAGCGGCAACGCCCTTCGGATCAACGGGCTCGGCGGGGGCGGGTGACACCCGGCTCCGCCATCCACTCCGTGCGGCCACCGACATCCCCCGTCTGCATCCGGCTCATCTCGGCGGCGCGGGAAGAAATCCAGCCCGTGTGCTCGGCCGTGGGGGTGACGGCGGTGAAGCCGCCGCAGGCCGTGCGGGCGCGCTTGTCCTGGTGCATGGCGCCGCTCGACCAGCTCACCACGCCGACGATCCGGTAGCCGCGAGGGCCGCCGCGCAGGATCGGGCCGCCGGAATCCCCGAGGCAGGCGCCGGCACCGGCCGTCTCGGCCATGCGCCGCCGGTCCGTCACCACGGTGACGCGGTTGGCAACCTGCAGCGGGCCGATGGAGACGAGTTGCGCCTGGCGCAGGGTGCGGGCGGTGTTGCGCCGGTTCTCCGCCACCACGCCGAAGCCGGCGATCTCGACGGCGTCGCCGGTGTTGATCCCGCCGCCGCGCGGATCGAGGGGCTGGAAATCACTGCCCAAGGGCTCGGCGAGCTTGATCAGGGCGAGGTCGATGCCCGGCTGGTCCTCCGGCGTGGTGCCGGGCACGAAGTCGGGGTGCATCGTCGTGGCCGCGACGCCGATGCGGCGCGAACGGAAGGCGCGGTCCACCGCCACCACGCTGTAGCCGGCTTGGTGCATCACGCAATGGGCCGCCGTGAGTACGAGGTCGGGCGCGATGAGTGTACCCGAGCAGATCTCGCCCTGGGTGCTCTCGATGCGCACCACGGAGGCGCGCAGGCCGTTGGGGTCCCGCGAGACCGTGCCGTTGATCACCGCCAGCGCCGGCGCGGGCAGGAGGCCGATCAGGCTCGCCAGGACGAGTTTGCGCAACGCGGTCGGCAACATCGTGTCTCTCCCGCGTCCCGGCCCCGACGGACCCCGGTCTGCACTGACGGAAACCTATCGTAAGGGAATCGTTCGGCCAAGCTCCGGTTCCCGGCCGATGCACATGCGCGGTCACGGCCCGTCCCAGCGGGCGGCGAGGCCCCAGCCCGCGAGCGTCGCGTCGATCCAGGCCCGCTGCGGCCCGAGCAGAACCCCCTGGGAGAGACCGCCGCAGGCCCCGCCGATCCAGGCCGCCACGGCGACGACGCCCGTCCCATCCGTCACCGGCCCGCCGGAATCGCCCTGGCAGGCGCCCGTTCCCTGGGAGCCCTTGAGCCAGACGAGGACGCGGCTCGGCCCGTACGGGGCGACAACGGGCACCCGTGCCCGCCGGTAGGTGCCGGTGCTGCGCGGGTCGCCCGGTTTGGCGATGCCGTAGCCCGCGAGCGCGAGGGTCTCGCCCGCCTGCGGCATCGCCGAACTCAAGGTCGCGGCGGCGAACGGCGCCGGCAGGGGGGCGGCGAGGCGCACGAGGGCCAGATCGATGGAGCGGCGGCGCCCGGCCACCGCCCCGGCATCGTAGCCGGGATGGACGGCGCGCGCGGTGGGCTCGGCCAGGACGGGGCTGCCAGCGGCATCCTTGTAATGCACCCGGTGGACGAGGCGCGGCGCGAGGCAGTGGCCGGCCGTGAGCACGGCGCCCGGCGCCACCACCACGCCGGTGCACAGGCCGCCGTTCGAGGACAGCACCATCACGGCCCCGGTGGCCGCTTCCGGCGCCGGGTCGCCGCCCACCACGGCGCCGGCCGGGCCGGCGAGGCCGAGCAGCGCGGCGAGACACCCGAACACCCTTCGCGCCATCGGCGAAACCCCGCAGACCTGGAGACGACCATGACCCCGATACGCGTCGCGGGCCCCACCGTCGAGCCGGTGAACCTCGCGGACCTGCGCGCCCATCTGCGCCTCGACTCCGACGACGACGGCGCCGAGGACGCCCTGATCGCCGCCCTCCTGGCGGCGGCGCGGGCCGGCCTCGAGGCCACGACCCGGCGCATCCTGGCGCCCGGCCGCTATCGCATCACCCTCACGGCCTGGCCGCCGGACGGGTTCCTGCCCTTGCCGCTCAGCCCCATCGTGGCCGTGGAGCGGGCCGGCCTCGTCGATGCACAGGGCGTGGTGACGGACCTCCCCGAGGGCGTGGTCCGCCTCGGGCCGGACCGGGAGGAGGCGCCCGGCCTCGTCGTCGCGGCGGACGCCCCGGATCTGCGCGCCGGCGCCGCCCTCATCGAGGTGAGCGCGGGCTATGGCGGCGATGGCCCGCCCGTTCCCCCCGGCCTCGCCCAGGCGATCCGGCTGCTCGTGGCCCACGGCTTCGAGCATCGCGGCGACAGTAGCGGCGCCCCGCCACCCGCCGTCGCCGCCCTCGCCGAGCCCCTGCGGCGCCTGCGCCTCTGACCCCGGAGCCCCCAGCCATGCCCGACGCGAACCCGCGCGTGCCCATCGGCGCGCGCCGCCGCCGCTTCGTCCTTGAACGTCCCACGGAGGAACCGGACGGGTTCGGCGGCACGATCCGCCGCTTCGTGCCCGGCCCCCTCCTGTGGGGCGCCATCGAGGCCCTCGGCGCGTCCGAGAAGGTCCGGGGCGGACGGGCCGATCCCGTGGAGACCCACCGGGTGCGCCTCGCCTACCGCCCGGACGTCACCCCGGCCATGCGGCTCGCCGCCGGCCCGCGCCGCTTCGCCATCCGGGCGGCGGCCGATCCCGACGGGCGGGGGCGCGAACTCGTCTGCCGGGTCGAGGAACTCCTGGCCGGAGCGGAAGCGCCATGACGTCCCCACCCTCTGATCCGGTCTCGGCGAGCCCGCTCCTGGCCCTACGCGGAGCCATCCTCGCCTATCTCGGCGTCGATGCCACCCTCGCCCGGCTCATGGGCGGGTCCCTGCGCCTCCACGACGAGCCGCCGCGCGGGGCCGTGCCCGTCTACGGCGTCTTCGGCGATGCCGAGATCCGCGACGAGTCCGTCGATGGCGCGGCCCGCCACGCCCACACCCTGAGCCTCGTCCTCTACGCCCGGCCGGGCTCGGCCCGCTCCGGCCTCGACGCGGCCGAGCGCATGGCCGACCTCCTCGCCGACGCGCCCCTGGCGCTCTCCGGCCACCACCTCGTGACCCTGCGGGTCGCCCGCCTCGTCGCCACCCGCGACCCCGCCAGCGGCGAGGCCCGCGCCACCCTCACCCTCCAGGCGATCACCGAGCACCGCCCGGCCTGACCGCCCCCGAACGACCCGGAGACCGACCATGAGCGCACAGCGCGGCAAGGACCTTCTCATCCGCGTGGCGAGCGGGGGCGGCTTCACGGCCGTCGCCGGCCTGCGCACCCGGCAGATCGCCTTCAACGCCGAGACCGTGGACGTGACCCACGCCGAATCCGCCGGGCGCTGGCGCGAACTGCTCTCCGGGGCCGGGGTGCGCCGGGCCTCCATCGCCGGGGCCGGGGTGTTTCGCGATGAGGCTTCCGACGCGCGCCTGCGCCAGCTGTTCTTCGAGGGCGCCATCGAGACCTTTCAAGTGGTGGTGCCGGCCTTCGGCACCCTGGAGGGGCCGTTCCAGATCACGAGCCTCGAATATCGCGGCGACCATGCCGGGGAGGTGACCTTCGACATGGCGCTGGATTCCGCCGGCGCCCTCGCCTTCACGGCGGCCTGACCATGGCCAACCGCCGGCGCGGGGAAGTGCCCCTCGACCTCGGGGGCACCCGCTACACCCTCTGCTTCACCCTCGGGGCGCTTGCCGAACTCGAATCGGCCCTGGGTGCCCGCGACCTCGCGGGCCTCGCCGAACGCTTCGCCGGGGGCAGCCTCGCCACCCGCGACCTCATCGCGCTCCTCGGCGCGGCCCTGCGCGGGGGCGGCCACGCCCTCGACGAGGCCGCCGTGGCGGCGCTGCCGCTCGCCGGCGGCCTCGAGCCCATCGCGCAGGCCCTCGGCGAAGCCCTCACGGCCGCCTTTGGAGAAGCGCCGGCGGCCACGCCACGCGAGGCGCCGCCGAACCCTTGATCCCCACGGGCGGGACCGCGCCGGAGCCCGTCTCCGCCTTCCCGTGGGACGATGTCCTCGCCCTGGCGCTCGGCCGCCTCGGCTGGCGCCCGCGCGACCTCTGGGGCGCGACACCACGCGAACTGTTTGCCGCCGCCGGGTTCCTCGCCCGCGCATCGGCGCCGAACCGGGCCGACCTCGACCGCCTGCTCGAGGCCCATCCCGATATCCTGTGATCCCAGGACCCCACACTCCCAGCATTCCGTGACGCCAGGAGATCCGCATGGCCGAGACCGAAACCGACCGGGCTCAGGCGACCCGCGAAAAGCAGCTCGAAACCCTCGATCGCCTCGCGAAAAGCTTCGGCAAGAGCCTGTCCCAGGCCCTGACCGGCACCCTCGGCGCCGGGCGCCAGCTCGACGGGGTGCTCGGCACCCTCACGACGAAGCTCTCGAGCCTCGCCCTCAAGGCGGCGCTGGCCCCGGTGAAGTCCGGCATCACCGGCCTGGTGAAGAGCGCCCTCTCGGCGAGCGTATCGAGCGGGAGCGAGGCCTTCGCCCGGGGCGGGGTGATCGCGCGCGGGGCGGTGCAGCCGTTCGCGGCCGGCGGCATCGTGGCGGCGCCCACCTACTTTCCCATGCGGGGCGGCCTCGGCCTCATGGGCGAGGCCGGGCCGGAGGCGATCCTGCCGTTGAAGCGCGGCAGCGACGGCCGCCTCGGCGTCGCGGCCGGCGCCGAGGCGCGAAGCGCCTCCGTCACCGTCAACATCACCACGCCGGATGTCGCGGGCTTCCGCCGCTCGGAAGCCCAGGTCGCCGCCGGCCTCGCCCGCGCCGTGGCGCGGGGCCGGCGGGGATTGTAGCCGCCCCCCTAACGCGAGGAGCCGCCCATGGGCGCCGATTTCCACGAGGTCCTTTTTCCCCTCGACGTCGCCCTGCGCGGCAGCGGCGGGCCGGAGCGGATGACCGAGATCGTCACGCTCGCCTCGGGGCGCGAGCACCGCAACGCGCGCTGGGCGGATTCGCGGCGGCGCTACGATGCGGGCCTCGGCATCCGCACGCTGGACGCCCTCCACGCCGTGCTGAGCTTCTTCGAGGAACGGCGCGGCCGCCTCTACGGCTTTCGCTACCGTGACCGGGTCGATTCCCGCTCCGGCCCGCCCTCGCGCGCCGTCTCGGCCACCGACCAGCCCCTCGGCACCGGCGACGGCGCGACCCGTGAATTCGGGCTCGCCAAGACCTACGGCAGCGGCCCCCTGCCCTACCGCCGGGCTATCGCCAAGCCCGTGGCCGAGAGCGTCACCGTGGCGGTGGCGGGCGTCGTCCTGCCGCCCGCCGCCTTCACCTGCGACGCCACCACCGGCCGCGTCACCCTCGCGGCGGCCCCGCCCGCCGGGGCCGTGGTGACGGCGGGCTTCCTGTTCGACGTGCCGGTCCGCTTCGACACCGACAGCCTCACCGTCGATCTGTCCGCCTTCACGGCCGGCGAGATCCCGAAGGTGCCCCTCGTCGAGATCGTCCCATAGGAGGCCCTGTCATGCGCGATCTTCCGGCGGACCTCGCCGACCGTCTCGGCGGCGCCACCACCCTGTGCCATTGCTGGGCGCTCACCCGACGCGACGGCGCCGTGCTCGGCTTCACCGACCACGACCGCGACCTGACGCTCGCGGGCGTCGTTTACGCCGCCCGCTCCGGCCTCGAAGCGGCCGAGGCCAGCGCCGAACTCGGCTTCGCCGTGGGCGGCGGCGAGGTCGCGGGCGCCTTGAGCGCCCTCGGACTCACCGACGCCGACATCGCCGGCGGCCTCTACGACGGGGCGGGCGTCGAGACCTGGCTGGTGGACTGGACCGCCCCGGAGACGCGCCTCCTCCTCGATGCCGGGACGCTCGGCGAGGTGCGCCGGGCGGGCGGCGCCTTCGTGGCGGAGGTGCGCGGCCTCATGGACCGCCTCGACGTGCCGAGCGGCCGGACCTACCGCGCCACCTGCGCGGCCGAACTCGGCGACGGGCGCTGCCGGGTCGACCGCGACGCGGCCGCCTTCCGCACCACCGGCCGGGTGGAGGCCGTGCCCGAGCCCGAGACCCTGCGGGTCGCCCTGGCGGCGCCGTTTCCGGACGCCTGGTTCACGGCCGGGCGCCTCGTCTGGACCGGCGGCGCGCAAGCCGGGCACGCCGCCGACATCCGCGCCCACGGGGTGGATGCGGCGGGGATCCGCCTCGCCCTCTGGCAGGCCCCGGCCCGCCCGGTCCAGGCCGGCGACGCGTTCACGCTCACGGCGGGTTGCGACAAGCGCTTCTCCACCTGCGGGACGAAGTTCTCCAACACCCTCAACTTCCAAGGGTTTCCGCATATGCCGGGCAACGATTTCGTGGTGCGGCACGCCCCCGGCTCCGGACCCGGCCTCGACGGCGGCAGCCTGTTCCGATGAGCCCGGCCGACCGGATCGTCGCCGCCGCGCGGGCCTGGATCGGCACGCCCTACCGGCATCAGGCCTCCGTGAAGGGGGTCGCCTGCGATTGCCTCGGCCTCGTGCGCGGGGTCTGGCGCGACTGCCTCGGCCCCGAGCCCGAGGCCGCCCCGCCCTACGGCGCCTCCTGGGCGGAATCGGCCGCCCCCGGCACCGATCCCCTGGCCGAGGCCGCCGGCCGCCACCTCGTCCCGGTGCCACTCGGCGACCCGCAGCCCGGGGACGTTCTGCTGTTCGCCTTCCGCGCCCACCTGCCGGCCCGCCACTGCGCCATCGCCACGGGGGCTGGCACGATGATCCACGCCCATGATGGTGCGGCCGTCACCGAGGTGGCGCTGACGCGGTGGTGGGTGCGGCACCGGACGCATGCGTTCCGGTTTCCGAGTTTCAGCCGGACGACCGAATGACCGACGCCCCTCAACTCACCCTCGCAGCCCGCCCCTCCATCAAAATAACCTGCCTTATAGGGCGAATGCACCAAATATGCTGGCATACGCCATTTCATGAGTTGCGTTTTAGCAAGGCCTATTTTTGGAAATGGGAAAAATAAGTACAATTTCAACTGGCAGGTGGGCATGGTGCTCAGATGCTGGCTCCCCGCACACCCTTCATCGTCAGTCTGATCGCTGGCGTCATCGGCGTCATCATAACCAAGTTGGTTGGGGCGGCGCTCAAGGCCATCTACGACGTCACCATTCAGGACTTTTGGAAAGACACGATTGCTCCATACCTGACCAAACAGGTTGGCCCATGGAGCACGGCCATACTTGAATGGATTGGCCCCAATTGGGCCGGAGCGATTTCTGCTTTCGCCTTGATGTTTGTTGTCGAAATGATCTTCGCATGGCGGCGCCGGCTTACGCCAGGAGCCGAAGATCTACGAAAAGAACAGAATGAAGTCGCCCTTTCTGTGGTTGCGAATCAATCGTTCGTTTCGTGCCCAATCAAATTGGATGGCATTAGGTTCATTAATTGCTCATTTGAAAAAGTTTTTGTGACATGGGATGGCGGTCCATACAGTCTTGAGAGCTGTCAAATAGATGCAACTCGCGTCGATGGCTTTATAACAAACAATCCGGTCATTGCAGATCAAATGCGACTGTTTGGCATTTTAGGACTGTTGCACCCTAAAGGCGCTCGTGGAATGGGGTTGCCAATCGAACCCACTGACGAAGTTCTGTTTCGTCCGAACGAAACTGCGTTAGGAGGACAAGATTTTACATACGACGTTCGCAAGGTCGAGAACCATTGGGTGCTAGCAATCACTAACAATGGCGATGAAGCATCATTTAATGCAAAATTAGACTTGGATGGGTTATCTGCGCATTGGCTGAGAAAGCCCGCCGAAACTCTTGATGGGGCTTGGGGGGTCAATCAGGCGGCCCGCAGCAGCAAAACGATTGCCAACGGCGCTAGGGAAGCACTGTATCTTTTCGAAGTAAGTAAAAGCGAAGAAATGCGCCGAAGCTTTATATGGGGCATGCTTGATGGGGCGTTTTCCGGGGTTTCCAGTGTTGATTGGGAAGAATCTTATAATGAATCTGATATTCCGCATGGGATTATTAGAATGACATTACGAGTCTCTACGCAGCCAAAAAAGATTTTCGAGGTATTTTTGAAGATAGAGCGTGATTGCATACGTGCTATCCCAGACGCAAATCCGCAGCCCCAATAACCACAAAAACTTACAACACAAATACAGCCGCAAACCTAGCTTTTACAAGCCCTTTTCAAATTCTCAGCTCTATTTGTTTTGCTCAGATAGCGGTAAGTAAATCTACGAAATTGTCGCGGGTTCCGCCTTCACCGAATGCGCACCGCCATCGCCATCATCGTGACCGCTGTGACGGGCCTTCTTAACCCCGCAACTCGACCGCGATCTTCATATCGTCCGCGAGATCAGCAATCCAGTTTGCGCGCCACCGGGCCAGGGCATGCCCGCGCGGCATGATGCAGACAGCATCGACGCTGAGGCTGCCCAAGCCCAGATTGTATCGGAAGCAGGCACGTGCAGGACCACCCGCGCCCCGGAATGCTCGGCGAGGAGGCGGCGGCGAGCGACGACTATCAAGCAGCCCGGTGCCGAGTTCGCGGATCTCCCGCGTCGCGCGGGTGAGGTGATCGAGCCCGGCATAGGTGCGCTCGACCTCGCGGGCGAACGCCGCGCCCTCCGGCGTCGGCCGGGCGCTGCCGTGCCCGCGTACGAACAAGGCGAAGCCGAGGGTGGCTTCGAGTTGCGCCATGGCGCGGCTGACATGGGGCTGGCCGTTCCCCCAAGACCGCCGCCGCCCGCGTCATGCCGCCATGGCGCAGCACGGCGCGAAACAGATCGACGTGGGCGGGATTCAACATGCCCGATCCGCATGGATTGCGAGGAAACCGGCATTTGACGGCATGGCGGCCGGATGGTTGTCAAGGCGCACCGCGCCGGGCGCGCGGATGCCCCCCGAGGTTTCGATGCCGACACTCCTCGCCCTGCTCCTCGCCGCCATGGCGGGGGGCGCCATCGTGATCCAGCAGGGGTTGAACACGCAGCTGCGCGGGGCGCTGAACTCCGCCGCCTGGGCGGGTTTCACGAGCTACCTCGTCGGGCTCGCCTGCATGGGCCTTCTGGCGCTCGCCCTGCGCGATCCCCTGCCCGCCTGGAGCGTGGCGGCCCGCCTGCCGTGGTGGGCCTGGAGCGGCGGGGCCTTCGGCGCCCTGTTCATCGCCCTCGGCATCGCCCTCGTGCCGGTTCTGGGGGCGGGCACGTTCATGGCCCTCCTCGTCACTGGCCAGATGCTGGCCTCCGTGGCGTTCGACCATTTCGGCTGGCTCGGCCTCGCCCAGCGCAGCCTCGACGGCCCGCGCCTCGTCGGCGTCGCCCTCCTCATCGGCGGGGTGATCCTCATCCGGCGCTGAGGGCCCCTTCCTCTCCGGCCTCGCGGAGGTCCGGTCCCGACAGCCTACCGGAGCCCGCCATGGCCACGCTGATCCTGCAAACCGCCGGAGCGGCGGCCGGTACGGCGCTCGGCGGCCCCATCGGGGGCATCATCGGCTCGGCCCTCGGGGCGGCGACGGGCTCGGGGATCGACGGCGCCCTGTTCGGCGGCGGTTCGGGGCCCCGCTTCGTCGAGGGGCCGCGCCTGACGGAGGTGGCGGGCCTGACCTCGACGGAGGGCGACCCGATCCCCCGGCTCTACGGCCGCGCGCGCCTCGGCGGCACCCTGATCTGGGCGACCCGGCCGCTGGAGACCGCCAACACCACCGTGGAGCGGGCGGGGTCCGCCGCCAAGGGCGGGGGCGGCCAGAAGACGGTGCGCACGGCCTATGCCTATTCCGTCGACCTCGCCATCGGCCTGTGCGAGGGACCCGTCGCTCAGGTGCGGCGGATCTGGGCCGATGGGCGCGAACTCGACCTCACCACCCTGACCTGGCGCCTGCACCGGGGCACGGCCGATCAGGAGCCGGACCCGCTTATCGTCGCCAAGGAGGGCACGGCCCCGGCCTATCGCGGCCTCGCCTACGTCGTGTTCGAGCGCCTCGCCCTGGCCGAGTTCGGCAACCGCGTGCCGCAATTCGCCTTCGAGGTGGTGCGCCCCGTGGCGGGCCTCGCCGACCGGGTGCGCGCCGTCTGCCTCATCCCGGGCTCGACGGAATTCGGCCTCGACCCCGCCCTCGTCACCGAGGAGGCCGGCCTCGGCGCGAGCCGGCCGGCCAACCGCTTCCAGCTCCAGGGCGTCACCGACGTCATCGCCTCCCTCGACGCCCTCCAGGCCCTGTGCCCGAACCTGACGACGGTGTCTGTGGTGGCGAGCTGGTTCGGCGACGACCTGCGGGCCGGGCATTGCACCGTGGCGCCGAAGGTCGACAACGCCGCGAAGGCGACGACGGGCGATTCCTGGCGCGTCGCCGGCCTCACCCGCGCGCAGGCCGGCCTAGTCTCGACGACGCCTGACGGCCACCCGGCGTATGGCGGCACCCCGTCGGATGCCGGCCTCACCCGCCTCGTGGCCGAACTCCACCGGCGTGATCTCGCCGTCGTGCTCTACCCGTTCCTGATGATGGACGTGGCGCAGGGCAACACCTTGGCCGATCCCCGCGATCCCGCCGCCGCCGGCCAGCCGCCCTACCCGTGGCGCGGGCGCATCACCTGCGATCCCGCGCCGGGCGTGGCGGGGAGCCCGGACGGCACGGCGGCGGCCGCCGCCCAGGTCGCGGCGTTCTTCGCGCAGTATCGCGGCCTCGTGCTGCATTACGCCGACCTCGCCGCCGGCTGGGGCGTGCCGCTTGCCGGCTTCGTCGTCGGCTCCGAATGCGTCGGCCTCACCCGCGTGCGTGGCGAGGGCGACACCTACCCGGCCGTGGAGGGATTTCGCACGCTCGCCCATGCCGTGCGCGACCGCCTCGGCGCGTCGGTGCCCCTCGTCTACGCCGCCGACTGGACCGAATACGGCGCCCATGTCCGCGACGACGGCGCCACCGTGCGGTTTCCCCTGGACAGCCTGTTCGCCGATTCCGCGATCCACGCCGTGGGGATCGACTACTATCCGCCCCTCACCGACTGGCGCGATGGGCCGGACCATGCCGACCTCGCGCAAGCCGATTCGATCTACGACCGGGCCTACCTCAAGGCGCGCCTCGGGGCGGGTGAAGCGTTCGACTGGTACTACGCGAGCGAGGCCGACCGGGCGGCGCAGCGGCGCACCCCCATCACCGACGGGGCGCAGGGCAAGCCCTGGGTGTTCCGGCCGAAGGACCTCGTCGGCTGGTGGAGCAACCCGCATTGGGAGCGCGACGGCGGCCGCGAGACCCGCGCCACCGCCTGGGTGCCGGGGGGCAAGCCGATCTGGCTGACCGAGATCGGCAAGCCGGCCGTGGACAAGGGCACCAACGGCCCGAACGTGTTCCCCGATCCGAAATCCGCCGAGAGCGCGTCGCCGCCCTTCTCGAACGGGAGCCGCGACGACCTCATCCAGGCGCGCGGCCTCACTGCCATCCTCGAACGGTTCGATCCCGGAGCACCCGGCTTCGAGCCCGCCCACAACCCGGTCTCGGCGACCTATGGCGGCCCGATGGTGTCGCCGGACCACGTCTTCGTGTGGTGCTGGGATGCCCGCCCCTATCCGGCGTTTCCGGACTTCGACACGGTCTGGGCGGATGCGGGCAACTGGTCGGTGGGCCACTGGATCACCGGGCGGATCGAGGGCCTCGAACTCGACCGGCTGGTGGCCGCGATCCTGGCCGATTGCGGGATCGACGTTCCGGCCCGGATCACGGGCGCGGCGCAGCTCGACGGCTACGTCCTCGACCGGCCCCTCTCGGCCCGCGCCGCCCTCGAACCTCTCGCCCGGCTCTACGGCCTCGACGTCGCGGCAGTCGCCGGCACCCTGACGGTGCGGGGGCCGCGCGGGGAACGGCCCCTGGCGATCCCGGCGGGCGACCTCGTGGCGCCCGACGACGATGCCCCCCTTGCCCTGACGCGGGCCGAGGAATCCGAGCTGCCCCGTTCCTTCGAGCTCACCGTGACCGACGCCGAGGGCGGGGCCTATCGCCGGATCACCGCCGCGGCCTCGCGCCCCACGGGTGCACGGCGCCGCGAGGTCCGGCTGGAGGCGGCGGTGGTGACGCGCCGGGCGCTCGCCGAGGCCCTGGCGGAAGCCATCCTCGATGCCGACCTCGCCGCCCGCGACACCGCCGCCTTCGCCCTGAGCCCGCGCCGGATCGACCTCGAACCCGGCGACCTCCTGAGCCTGCCGGGCGAGGCGGCCCCGCACCGCATCGTGCGCATCGCCGACGGCCCGGCCGGTCGCCGGATCGAGACCCGCGCCGTGCCCCGGCACGGCCGGCCCGCCCGGACGGGCGAGCCCCCGGAGCCGGCCCCGCGCCGGTCGCCCCCGGCCCTGGCCGGGCCGCCCTTCGCGGCGATCCTCAACCTGCCACAGGACACCGGCGACCCGACGCCGCTGCAGGTCCTGGCCGTGCGGGCCGAGCCGTGGCCGGGCGAGATCGCCGTGTGGCGGGCGGAGGATGGGGGGGCCCTCGCCCTCCACACCCTCGTCGATCATCCGGCCTGCCTCGGGCAGACCCTGACGCCGCTGCCCCCCGGCCCACTCTGGCGTTTCGACCGGGCGACCCGCCTCGACGTGCGCCTCGGGGCGGCCGGGGGCCTCGCCTCCGTGCCCGAGGCGGCGGCACTTGCCGGCGCCAACCGCTTCGCCCTCGTGGATGGGGACGGCGCGGTCGAGATCGTCGCGGCGGCGGGGATCACCCTCGTCGGGCCGGACACCTATCGCCTCACCGGCCTCCTGCGGGGGCTCGCCGGCAGCGAGGGTGCCGCCGCCCGCACCCTGGCGGCGGGGAGCCTCGTCGTGCGCCTCGACGAGGCCCTGGTGCCCCTCGTCACCCGCCTCGACGAGGTCGGCCGGCCGTTCCGCTACCGCATCGGCCCGGCCATCCGCGACCCGGCCGACCCGTTGTTCGTCGAGCGCCGGGCCACCGCCGGCCTGGCTCCGTTCCGGCCCCTCGCTCCCGTCCACCTCCGGGCGCGGCGCGAAGGCGACGGGGTTCGCCTTGCCTGGACCCGCCGGGTCCGGCGCGAGGGTGACGCCTGGGACCCCGTCGACGTGGCGCCCGACCCGATGGTGCAGGGCTACCGCGTCGACATCCACGACCCGGGCGGGGCGGTCCTGCGCAGCCTGGAGACCGCCGACACCACCGTCCTCTACGCCGACGCGGCGGCGGATCTCGGCGGCCCGCCCACGGGGATCGAGGCCAGCATCGTGCCGCTGGGCACCCTCACCGGACCGGGACCGGCCCTGCGGGCGCGGGTGCCGGTCCGCGCGGGGTGACGCGGTCGAGGGTGAACCCGTCCGGCTTGCCCGGAGCCTCGACGCGGCTCGTCCATCCGGAAGACCCGCCCGTTCGGAGCCATACATCCCCCCGCCGATCACACCGCCGGATCGCCTTCAAAAAGAGCGATACGCCGGGTGCAGCCGCGACGGTGCTCCCTCTCCTGGAAGGAGAGGGCTGGGGTGAGGTGTGGGACCTCTCCGGACACGTCACACACCTCACCCTGTCCCTCTCCTTCCAGGAGAGGGGACCCGCGCTGCCGACGCGATGCGTCGGCAGCGCGTGCATACCCTCGGAGCCCGTCCATGGCGCAGACCACCCCGCACCTCGCTCTGCCGCTCCTCGCGGCGGCCCAGGCCGGCAAGCACGTGACCCACAACGAGGCGCTCCTGGCCCTCGACGCCCTCGTCCACCTCGCCTGCCGCGACAAGGACCTCGCCGCGCCCCCCGCCGACCCGGCGGAGGGCGACCGCTACCTCGTGGCGGCCCAGACCCCCACCGGGGCGTGGGCCGGCCTCTCCGGGCAGATCGCCGTGTTCGGCGATGGCGTCTGGACCGGCCTCGTCCCCCGGCCGGGCTGGCTCGTCCACGTGGGCGACGAGGATGCGTTCTACCGCTTCGACGGCGCGCGCTGGGGCGGCCTGTTCGACGGCGTACGCGCCCTGCGCAACCTCGATGCCCTCGGCCTCGGCACCGAGGCGGAGGCCGGGACGGCGTTCGCGGCCAAGTTGGAGCGCGCCCTGTGGACCGCGCGCGATCCCGCGGACGGGGGCAGCGGCGGCCTCGCCGTCGTCCTCAACAAGGCGGCGCCGGGCAACGCCGTGGCGCTCCTGTTCCAGACGGCCTACTCGGGCCGGGCCGAACTCGGGCTGCTCGGCGAGGACGCCCTCGGCCTCAAGGTCTCGGCCGACGGCGCCACGTGGCGCGGCGCGTGGCGGGCCGATCCGGCCACGGGCCATCTCGGCCTCGGCGCCCTTGGCCTGCCCGGCGCGCCCATGGCCCGCGCGCCCCTGCACGTGGCCCGCGAAGGCGCGGGGCCGGGCCTGTGCCTCGACGCCTACGGCGCCGGGCCCGTCGAGAATGTCATCCAGACCCGCAGCGGCCGGGGCAGCCGGCAGGCTCCCGCCCCGATCCGCGCCGGGGATGGCCTCGTCGGCCTCTCGGGCGGCGGGTTCTTTGACGGCGGAAGCACGGACGGACGGGTCACCCTGCGGGGCATCGCCGAGGAGGATTTCTCCGCGACGGCCCAGGGCGCCGGATTTGTAATCGAGGCGACGGATCTCGGCGGCACCGCGCCGCGTCCCGTCGTGCGGATGCGGGCCAACGGCGCCCTCGAACTCGTGGCGCGGGCCGGCGTGCCGGCGACCGGCACGGCGCCGGGGCAGATCGTGTTCGACAGCACCCTCGCCGCCTTCCGGGGCCATACCGGCGCCGGATGGGTGCGCCTCAGCAACCCGCCGTGCTTTCGCGCCGCGACGAGCTACGACAACTACGTCGGCGCGGGGGCGTGGACGCGGGTCGGCTTCAACACCGGCCTCCTCAACGCGCAGGGCCTGTTCCGCGCCGCCGACAACGCCTTCGTGGTCCCGGAGGCGGGGGTCTACACCTTCACCGCGGCCCTCGCCTTCAAGCGCAACGGCACCAACGCGCCGGCCTCCCTGCAGGCGCGGTTCCACCGCAACGGCGTCACCCTCGACGGCAGCCGCCGGGGCGTCGCCGCCCCCATCGACGGGGTCTCCACGGTGAGTCTCGGCTGCACCCTGTCCCTGGCGGCGGGCGACCTCATCACGGTCCACGCCCTGTTCACCGGCACGGACGGCTACATCGCCGCCGCCGACAGCGACTTTTCCGGATTTGGTCTCGCGTGACGCGTCAGTACGGAGAGCCGTAATACGGCCCCGGCCGGCGGCGCTCGTAACCGGAGATCGGGCGCCCGTAGCCGCGCGGTGCCGCCACGGCACCCGGCCCGTAGTAGCGTGGCGGACGATAATTGCCGTTGTTCACGCCGGCCGAACGGTCGTTGCCGCTCTCCGTGGCAAAGGGCGTCAGCCCGCTGCCGCTGCCGCTGTTCTGGGCCGAGGCACCGCCCGCGCCCGCGAGCAGGAGTCCGGCAGCAAGACTTACGACGATGCGCGATCGCGCCATGATCCACCTCCCGAGCCCGGCCCCGGCCGCTCCTCGAGCGAACCCCCGGACGCGCCCTTCCGTTCCGCGCCGGCTTCCCTTCCCCACACCCCCGACTCTTCCCACACCCCCAACTCTTCCCACACCCCGGAGTGCACCATGGACCTCAGCGCCATCGGCAAGGCCGTGCTCATCGCCCGCGAGGGGCGGCGGCTCCATGCCTACCGCGATTCCGCCGGCATCTGGACCATCGGGATCGGGCACACCAGCGCGGCCGGGCCGCCCCTCGTCACCCCCGGCCTCGTCCTCACCCCGACCGAGTGCGACGCGGTGTTCGACCGCGACGTCGTCCGCTTCGTCGCGGCCGTGCGGGCGGCGGTGACGCGGGCACTGCCGCAGCACGCCTTCGACGCCCTCGTCTCCCTCTGCTTCAACATCGGTCCGGCGGCGTTCGGCCGCTCCACCCTCGTGCGCCGCCTGAACGACGGCGACCCGGAGGGCGCGGCGCAGGCGATGATGATGTGGGACCGGCCCGCCGCCCTGATCCCGCGTCGCGGCGCCGAGCAGGACCAGTTCCGCACCCCCTACGCTGTCGCCCTGCCGCGCGCCCGGCGCGGCGACGCGACACCCATCGCGGCCCCGGCCGAGACCCTGCCCGCCCTCGCCCCGGCGCGACGGACGGTTCCGCCCGTCGTGAGCGGGGCGCCGGCCGCGCCCGGCTGGCTCGCCCGGATCCGCGCCGTCCTCGGCGGGCGCCCCCGCGCCTGAACCCTTCGCGTCCACGCCCCGGAGATCCCCGAACCATGCAGCCGATCCGCACCGCCCTCGTCCTCGCCCTCGCGTCCACGCCCTGCGCCGCCGCCGGCCTCGATCCCGCCAGCGTGACCGTCCCGTGGGGCGACACCGTCGCGGTGGCGGCGCAGGCCGTCACCGGCCTCCTCCTGCCCCTCGCCGTCACCGCCGCCACGGCGGCCCTGGCGCGTCTGGCCGGGCCGCTCCGCACCCTCGTCACCGCCACCCTGGTGGAACGGCTGGTGCGCAACGTCGGCGATTACGCCGTCAACGCCGTCGCGGGCGCCGTGCGCGGGCGGACGCTCAGCGTCCCCGTGGGCTCCGAAGTCATCGCCCGGGCGGTGCAGCGCGGCCTCGACGAGGCCCCGGCCTGGCTCGTGCGCGCCGCCGGCGGACGCGAGGGGCTGGCCGAGAAGGTGTTCCGCAGCCTGCCGGTCGCGGAGGAGGCCACCCTCGCCAACACCCTGCGCCCCGCCGTGGAGGCCGCGCGGGCGGGGCGCCCCCTGCCCTGAGGCAACCTGCCCCGAGGTCACCGGAGACCCGTCATGGAAAAGCTCGCCCTGGAGGGTGCGCGCCTGCTGTTCTCCCATGACGGGGCCGGCTGGATCGTCGCCGTGCTGACGGGTCTCGCCTGCCTCCACCTCTACCGCGAGACCGTGCGGACCCAGGATGCCCGCCTCGGGGAGACCGGCGCCACGGCCGCGGCCCTCGAGCGCGCCTCCCAGACCAACGCCGCCGTAGCGGCCGCCCTGGAAAGCCGCACGCGGGTGCTCGAGGACCTCTCGCGCCTCGTGAGCGAGATGGCTCGGGGCGTCGAGCGCGGCGACGACCGCATCCGGGACAAGCTCGACGCGATCCTGCGCCACCTCGGCGAGGGACGCCCGCTCATCCGCCCCTGACCGCAACCCCGACCGAAAGAACGCCCATGCTCCGCTTCGCCCGCACGACTCCGTCCGCCCATCGGGCGGCGCAGGCTCGCCTCGGCGCCGCCCGCCGACGCTTCGACCTCTCGACCATCGCCCTGCGCAAGGCCGCCCTGGACCACGTCGAGGGCGAGATCCTCGTGAGCGCCGCCCTGCGGGCAACCCTCGCGCGCCTCGCCGGATCGCCGGGCTCGGGCCTCTGAACCTTCGCGCTGTCCGGGCGGGGAACCGAACCCCTCCGGTTCCGCTTGCCCCGGCATTCAGGGCGCATTCAGTGCCCCCGCCCTAATGCGAGATCCATGCGCATCTTCTTCGCCCTGTTGCTGATCGGCCTGGCCGTCGCGGGTTTCGCGACGGGCTCGATCGGCACGCAGGCCGAGGAGACCACGGCGGCCGCCATCGTCGCGCCGGTCCAGGCCACACCCCACCCCGATGTCTGCCTCAGCGCCGCCGACCTGCGCGAGGCCGTGGCCGACAAGCGGGTGATCGAACCCGTGGCCGCCATCCGGGCTGCCCGCAAGGTGATTCCCCGCGCTGAGATCCAGCGCGCCCGCCTGTGCCGGCACGACGAGGCCCTGGTCTACCTGCTGACGGCCTTGCGCCGGGACGGGCAGTTCGTCCACGTGATGGTCGATGCCACCACGGGCGAGATCAGCGGCCCCTGAACCTTCAGCGCATCAGAGGAGTACGGGACCGTGCGTCTGCTCGTGGTCGAGGATGACCGGGACATCAACCGGCAGGTGGTCAGCGCCCTGGAGGAGGCCGGCTACGTCGCCGACAAGGCCTTCGACGGCGAGGAGGGCGGCTATCTCGGCGAGAGCGAGCCCTACGACGCCATCATCCTCGACATGGGCCTGCCCAAGGCCGATGGGGTCAGCGTGTTGCAGAAGTGGCGCCGGGCCGGGATCAAGACCCCGGTCATCATCCTGACGGCCCGCGACCGCTGGTCCGACAAGGTCGACGGGTTCGATGCCGGCGCCGACGACTACGTCACGAAGCCGTTCCACATGGAGGAGCTCCTCGCCCGCGTGCGCGCCCTCCTGCGGCGCGCGGCCGGCCACGCCACGAGCCAGATCGCCTGCGGGCCCGTGGTCCTCGACACCCGCTCGGGCCGGGTGTTCGTGGACGGCAACCCGGTCAAGCTCACGAGCCACGAATACCGGCTGCTCTCCTACCTCATGCACCACACTGGCCGCGTGGTGTCGCGCGCCGAACTCACCGAGCACCTCTACGATCAGGATTTCGACCGCGATTCCAACACCATCGAGGTGTTCGTCGGTCGCCTGCGCAAGAAGCTCGCCGTCGATCTGATCCAGACCGTGCGGGGACTGGGCTATCTTGTGGACCCGACCCAGCCGCCGCCGCGGGTGTGAGGCTATTCGCGCGCCGCGATGTCCGTCAGGGCGAAATCGTCGCCTTTGAAGAGCAGCGGCGCATCGTGGATCACCGCCATGGCGTAGGCGAAGCAATCGCCCATGTTGAGCTGGGCCGGGTGTCCCGTGCCCTTCCCGTAGCGGGCGAAGGCGTCGAGGGCCGGATCGGCCGCTGCCGGTGGTACGGCGACAAGGCGAATTCCAGCGGCCTTGAGAAAGGCGGCGAGATCCGCCCGTATCGTCGCCATGGGCCGCTGGCGTTTCCGGCGGATCGCGAGCGCGGCCTCGTAGACGGCGATCGGCGACGTGAACGGATGACGGGCCGCCTCGAGGCGCGCGGACAGAACCTCTCCCTCGACCTCCTCAGTGAGAATGGCGACGAGGGCGGAGGTATCCACGAACATCAGGCGTCGCCGCTGATTTGGTCGTAGAAGGCCTTGTCAGCCGCCAGGCCGGTGGAAGGAGAGGAAGCGATCCCTTCACGGATCGGCCGGATCCGCTCCCAGAGGCTCGGCGTCTGCGCCTCGCGCCGCAACTCGTTGCCGACGGCGAGCTTGATCGCTTCCTCCGAAGACAGGCCGCGCCGCGCCGCCAAGGTCTGGACCAGACGTTCGGTCTCGGGATCGTGGATGTCGAGGCTCATCGTCGAATCTCCGTTCGGATGATGTACAGACGCAACCCGTCAGCTTTCAACCGTTACGCGACGGCCCCGCGCGTCCGGACCCGACGAGACCGGCATGAGCCCCTTTCCCAAATGAGCCCGTTTCCCGCCTGGCTTCCCCTGCGTCGGCGCTCCATCGCCGTGCGCCTCGCCACCTCCGCGCTCCTGGCGAGTTCGGCGATCCTGCTCATCGCCGCCGGCATTCTCACCACGCTCTACCGGGAGAACACCGAGCGGGCCTTCGACAGTCGGCTCCTCGTCTACGCCAACAACCTCGCCACCGATCTCGTCTCGCCCAACGATCCGGAAAGCCGGTCCTTCACCTTGAGCGATCCGCGCTTCGACCTGCCCCTGTCGGGCTGGTATTGGCAGATCGGGCGGCCCGATGCGAAGCCCCGCGACCTGCGCACCTCGCGCTCCCTCGTGGGTGTGCCCCTGAAGCCCGCCAGCGACCCCGACACCAAGGCCGGGGTCGGTCAGATCCGCCAGGGCTACGGCCAGGCGCAGGACGAGCGCCCCCTGCGCATCATCGAGCGCGACGTCGATCTCGGCGAGGAGGGCCGCTACACCGTGCGGGTCGCCGGTCCGGCGGACGAGATCGCCAACGATGTCGGGCGCTTCCGCTTCTCCCTGATGGTGACCTTCGGGCTCCTCGGCCTGTCGCTGGCCCTCACCACCCTCCTGCAGATCCGCTTCGGCCTCGCGCCGTTGGCCAAGCTCCGCAACGCGCTGGGCGCCATCCGCCGGGGCGAATCCGACCGCATCACCGGCGAGTATCCCCGCGATATCGCGCCGCTGGCCGGCGAGGTGAACCTCCTCATCGAGACCAACCGCGAGATCCTGGAGCGCGCCCGCACCCAGGTCGGCAACCTCGCCCACGCCCTGAAGACGCCGCTCTCGATCATCGTCAACGAGGTCGGCGCAGCCGACGCGCCCGGCGACCTCTCGGCCAAGATCCGCGAGCAGGCCGCCGTGATGCGCGATCAGGTGAACTACCACCTCGACCGCGCGCGGGCGGCGGCGCTGGCCGGCACGCTCGGCACCTCCACGGAGGTCGAGCCGGCTTTGGCCGGGCTGGTCCGCACCTTCGGCAAGATCTACCGCGACAAGGACATCGCCTACGCGGTCCACGTGCCGCCGGGCCTGCGCTTTCGCGGCGAGCGCCAGGATTTCGAGGAGATGATCGGCAACCTCGTCGACAACGCGTCGAAATGGGCCGCCGGCCGGGTCTCGATCCGGGCCGAGGCGGTGGCGCAGGACGATTATCCCCACCTCATGGTCTCCATCGAGGATGACGGACCGGGCCTCGCGCCGCAGGATCGGGAGGCCGTCCTCGGGCGGGGCCGGCGCCTCGACGAGACCAAGCCGGGCTCGGGGCTGGGCCTCTCCATCGTGGCCGACCTCGCCGCCCTCTATCGCGGCCGCTTCCGCCTCGAGGCGGCGAGCCTCGGGGGGCTTCGCGCGGTGATCGAAGTGCCGGGGGACGCCCCGACGGGGGCAGCTCCCCACGCTTGAGGCGTCCTCCGCGCGGCGGCAGTTTGCCGGGACAGTCCACACGGCTAAGGTCGGACCGCGCCGGCCTTCGCGTGACACCGTGTCACCGAAGGTTCGCATCGTAGGGGCCGGAGCGTGGCCTTACATGCGGGGCTGAGGGATTTCGAGGCGTGATGACGGCACTCTGGTTCATTCTGGCGTTCATGACCGGCGCGGCGGTGCTCGCCCTGCTCTGGCCGATGTCGCGCCGGGCCAATCCCCCGGCGGAGGCCGGCGGCTTGGCGACCGAGACCGTGTTCTACGAGGACCAGCTGCGCGAGATCGAGCGGGATCTCGCGCGCGGCCTCATCGCGGCGCCCGAGGCCGAGGCCGCGCGCACGGAAGCCGGCCGGCGCCTGCTGCGCGCCAACCGGGCCGGCGTGCCCATCCCCCCCGGCATGGCCGAACCGGCCCTGCGCCAGCGCCGGGCCGCCTCCGCCTTCGCCCTCTCGACGATTCCCCTCGTGGCCCTCATTGCCTACGGGATCTACGGGTCTCCGCACATGCCGGCGCAGAACGCTGCCCAGCGTCAGGCGATCCAGAACGGTGGGCAGGAGCTGCTCAACGCCATCGGCCAGATCGAGGCGCGCCTCGCGAGCGACCCGAAGGACGGACGCGGCTGGGCCGTGCTCGCCCCCGTCTACATGCGCATGGGCCGGTTCGACGACGCGGCCCATGCCTACGAGGCCGCCACCCGCCTCCTCGGTGAGACCGCGCCGCGCCTCTCCGACTGGGGCGAAGCCCTCATCGCCGGCAACAACGGCGTGATCCCGCCCCAGGCCAAGACCCTGTTCGAGCGCGCCGTCGCCCTCGACGGTACGGCGGCCAAGCCCCGTTTCTACCTCGCCCGCGCGGCCGAACTCGACGGCGACATTCCCCTGGCGATCCAGCGCCTCACGGATCTGGCCGAGACCGCGCCCGCCGATGCGCCGTGGCTGCCCGCCGTCCGCGACAGCCTCGCCCGCCTCAAGGGCGAGGCGTCACCTGAAGCCGGCCAGACCAAACCAGGTCCAGCCAAACCCGGCCCAGCCAAGCCCGGCGCCGGGCCGGCGCCCGAGGCCGGTGCGGCCTCGTCCCTTCAGGCGATGCCCCCGGAGGGACGCAACGCGGCCATCCGCGGCATGGTCGACGGCCTCGACCGGCGCCTCACCGAGACAGGCGGCACGGCCGACGAGTGGCTGCGCCTCGTCCGGTCCTTGAGCGTACTCGGAGACCGCGACCGGGCCGCCGCAGCCCTCGCACGGGCTCGTGCGGCCCTCTCCTCCGACGCGACCGCCCTGCGGGGCCTCGACGCCCTGGCGGGTGAATTCCAGCTCCCGCGGGACGCGGCCGAGGGATCGGAGGCGAGCAAGACAGCAGAGGATCGGGGCGAGGCCGCGAAAGCGGACGCCCCGAAGGAGGCACCGAAAGCGGCGAGCGGAGGCGAAGGCGCCAAGACCGATGCCGCCAGGGCCGGCACCGAAGCGGCCGTGGCCGCCGTGAAGGCCATGCCGGCCGCCGAGCGCGACGCGGCCATCCGCGGCATGGTCGCCAGCCTCGACCGGCGTCTGGCCGCCAAGGGCGGCACCGTCGACGACTGGCTACGCCTCGTGCGCTCCTATGCCGTGCTCGGCGAGCGCACCCAGGCGCTCCAGGCCCTCGACCGGGCCCGCATGGCCCCGAGTTCCGAGCCCCAGGCCCGGGAGCGCCTCGACGAACTCGCTCGCGAACTCGGTCTCGAGGCTCCCCGGCCCTGACAATCGGTCCCGGTCCCCGACCTTGACCCGGGCGCCGCGGAGTCCGAAACCGTCCTGTACGCCAGAGGCGGGACACGATTGGGTTCATCCGGTGCTGCCGGCCCCCGACACGTTCAGGCCTGCCGGCGCTCCGTGACGCCACAACCCAGACGGGACAACCCGCGTGACCCGCAAGAGCCGCCGCCTCATCCTCATCGCCGCTTGCGGTGCCGTGCTGGCCCTGGCGCTCGGCCTGATCCTGTCGGCCATGAGCGGGTCGATCGTGTTCTTCCGCTCGCCGACCGAGGTGGCGGCGCAGGGCGTCGCCCCCGGCACCCGGTTCCGCCTCGGCGGCTTGGTGAAGGACGGGTCGGTCCAGCGCGGGCCGGACCAGACCGTGGATTTCGCCGTGACCGACACCAACGCCACCGTGCAGGTGCAGTATCGCGGCCTCCTGCCCGACCTGTTCCGCGAGGGCCAGGGCATCGTGGCCGAAGGCCGCCTGGAGCCCGGCGGCATCTTCCGCGCCGACACGGTGCTGGCCAAGCACGACGAATCCTACATGCCCCGCGAGGTCGCCGACGCCCTCAAGGCGCAGGGGCGCTGGCAGGAGGGCAAGGGCATGGTCGAGAAGCCTGCCGCCACCAAGCCCGCCGACGCCAGCACGGCGATCACCGACAAGACCCTCGGTCAGCGCAGCGAGCGATGATCCGCAAGCTCCCCCAGAAGGACGACACCCCGTGCTGATCGAAGTCGGCCACTTCGCCCTCGCCCTGGCGCTCGCCCTGTCCCTCGTCCAGGCGGTGATGCCGGTCTGGGCCGCCCGCTCGGGCGACCAGGCCCTGCGCGCCGTGGCGACGCCGGCGGCCCTGGGGACGTTCGCCTGCATCCTGTTCAGCTTCGGCGCACTCACCTACGCCCACGCCACCTCGGACTTCTCGGTCCAGAACGTGGTCGAGAACTCGCACACGATGAAGCCCTTCCTCTACAAGCTGTCCGGCGTGTGGGGGAACCACGAGGGTTCGATGCTCCTCTGGGTGCTCATCCTCGCCCTGTTCGGCGCCCTCGTGGCGGTCGCGCGCAACTCCGTACCGCCGACCCTGCGGGCCAACACCCTCGCGGTTCAGGGCCTCATCACGTTCGTGTTCGTGCTGTTCATCATCACGACCTCGAACCCGTTCGCCCGGGTGAGCCCGGCCCCAGTCGAAGGCAACGATCTCAATCCGCTGCTGCAGGATTTCGGCCTCGCGATCCACCCGCCGCTCCTCTACGTCGGCTATGTCGGGTTCTCGATCACCTTCGCGTTCGCCATCGCGGCCCTCATCGACGGGCGCATCGACGCCGTCTGGGCCCGCGCCGTACGGCCCTGGACCCTCACCGCCTGGAGCTTCCTGACGCTGGGCATCGCCATGGGGTCGTACTGGGCCTATTACGAGCTCGGCTGGGGCGGCTGGTGGTTCTGGGATCCGGTGGAGAACGCCTCCCTGATGCCGTGGCTCGCCGGCACCGCGCTCCTCCACTCCACCGTTGTGATGGAGAAGCGCGATGCCCTGAAGGTGTGGACGGTGCTCCTCGCCATCCTGACCTTCTCTCTCTCGCTACTGGGCACCTTCATCGTCCGCTCGGGCGTGCTCACCTCGGTGCACTCCTTCGCCACCGACCCCACGCGCGGCATCTTCATCCTCGCCATCCTGATCCTGTTCATCGGCGGCTCGCTGACCCTGTTCGCGTGGCGCGCACCCATGCTGCGCCAGGGCGGCCTGTTCGCGCCGATCTCCCGCGAGGGCGCCCTGGTGATGAACAACCTGTTCCTCGCCGCCGCCTGCGCCACCGTGTTCGTCGGCACGCTCTATCCACTGCTGCTGGAATCGCTCACCGCGGAGAAGATTTCCGTCGGGCCGCCGTTCTTCAACTACACCTTCATCCCCCTGGCGATTCCGCTGCTCCTCATCGTGCCCTTCGGCCAGACCCTGGCGTGGAAGCGAGGCGACGTGCACGCCGCCACCCAGCGCCTGTTCGCGGCGCTCGCCGTCGCCCTCGTGGTCGGTCTCGCGGTGCTGGCCTATACCTGGGGCGGGCCGATGATGGCTCCCGTGGGCATCGGTCTCGGCGCCTACCTCGTCATCGGCTCCGCCCTGGAAATCGTGTCGCGGGCGCGCGGCTACGGCGCCAGCCGGACCCGCAGCGCCGGCGTGGTCTGGCGCCGGGCCCTCGGCCTGCCGCGCTCGGCCTGGGGCACGGCCTTCGCCCATGCGGGAGTCGGAATCGTGGTGCTCGGCATTGCCGCTCAAGGGTGGGCGACGGAAGGGCTGAAGACCCTCAAGCCCGGGGAGTCCCTAGCGTCGGGCCCCTACGTCGCCACCCTCGACCGGGTCGGCCCGCGCATGGGCGAGAACTATTCCGAGACCACGGCCTTCCTCACCATCCGCAACACGGCGGGCGACATGATCGGCACAGTCGAGACGGGCAAGCGCTTCTACCCGAGCCGCAAGATGACGGTGACGGAATCCGGTCTTCTCACCATCGGGGTCAGCCAAGTCTATGCCAGCCTCGGCGAGGTGATGCCCGAGGGCGGCAGCATCGGCCTGCGCCTCTACTACAAGCCCCTGGTGC
This sequence comes from Methylobacterium adhaesivum, assembly GCF_022179065.1. Lineage (GTDB taxonomy): Bacteria > Pseudomonadota > Alphaproteobacteria > Rhizobiales > Beijerinckiaceae > Methylobacterium > Methylobacterium adhaesivum. The sequence continues at coordinate 318,328 of NZ_BPQD01000001.1, read as the reverse complement.
TGCTCATCTGGCTCGGCGCCGTGGTGATGGCACTTGGCGGCGCGGTTTCGCTCACCGATCGGCGCATGCGGGTTGGTGCCCCGGCCCGCGCTAGGGCGAAGGCCCTGCCGGCCGGCATGGCGGCGGCGGAATGAGCGCCGCGCCGCGCCTCGTCCTCGGGCTCCTCATCGCCCTCGGGGCATTCGCCCCATCGGGTGGGGCATGGGCGGTGCAACCCGATGAGGTCCTGAAGGATCCTGCGATGGAGATGCGGGCCCGAGACATCTCGGCGGGCCTGCGCTGCCTCGTGTGCCAGAACCAGTCCATCGACGATTCCGACGCGCCCCTGGCCAAGGATCTGCGCGTCATCGTCCGCGAGCGCCTCCAGGCCGGCGACAGCAACGATCAGGTCCAGTCCTATATCGTTGGTCGCTACGGCGAGTACGTGCTCCTGCGGCCCGTCTTCGCCCTTCATACGCTGCTGCTCTGGCTGACGCCGCTGGCCGCCATCGGCCTCGGGCTATTCGGCCTTTGGCGTCTGTCCCAGCGCCGCGCCGACGCCGCGCCGCAGGGTCTCACGGCCGCCGAGCAGGCCGAGATCGCCGCCCTGACCCGGCGAGAGTAATCGTCCCGTTCGCACGCATGTGTGGAAGGTCAGCCGTCTCCAGCGAGGGTTCCTTTGCACCGAACGCCCACCTCTGCGTTTTATTCATGCGCGACGTAAATTTTCTTATAGCCATGCTTATTCTGCATTTGTGCGATGCGAAGAATCTCTCTGTGCATCGCACAATTCGCCCGGCATAAAGCGGCCTCCCGGTGCAACCGGCTCTCCGTACGGGCACTCCCGGCGGACAGTAACCGCACAGGTCAACTCCATGCGCTTCACCACTCTCGCCCTCGCTGCCTCGACCCTCGCCGTCGCCCTCGCGGCTCCGGCCGCACGGGCCACCGAACTCGAGATCGCCAAGCCGGTCTCCATCGACCTCGCCACCTTCCGGGGCACGGCCTATTACACCCCCACCAAGGACGGTTACCGCGTCGTCGCCACCCTCGCGTCGGTCAATTCCGGAGCCGAGCAGCCGCAGGTGATCCGCATGATCACCACGCTGAACGCCGACCAGACCGTGCACCTCTCCGTGCCGGGCGCGCTGGGCGCCGATGGCCGCGAGACCACCATCGCGTTCTCGCGCCGGGGCGACCGGGTCGACGTCGCCTCCGCCGAGTGATCTCTCGTCCGGCCCGGCCCCGCCGGGCCGGGCACCGGGGTGGCGCCTCGCTTTCGCCCCACTGGACCGGGATGGATGGGCTCGCCCCCCGAATGCGAAGGCGCGGCGTTTACGCTTCCTTCAGCATGAATCGCGAGCGTACCGACCCATGCCGAACGCGACGCGACATCCCCTTCTCGCTGTCCTGAAGCCGGGTCTGGCCCTCGCGGCGAGCCTCGCGCTCACCGGGATTGCCCAGGCGCACCCTCACGTCTTCGTGACCTCCAAGGCGGAGATCGCCTATGGCGAGGGCGGGCGCGTCACCGGCATCCGCAACGCCTGGACCTTCGATCCGTCCTATTCCGCCTTCGTGGTGCAGGGCCTCGACACCAACGGCGACGGCACCTACTCGCCCGACGAACTGGCGAATCTCGCCCGCGAGAACACCGCGAACCTGGCTGAGTTCGGTTACTTCACCAAGCTCAAGATCGCCGGGAAGGAACAGCTCTTCGCCGATCCGACCGAGCCGCGCATGAGCATGGTGGACGGCAAGCTCACCATGACCTTCCTCCTCCCCCTCAAGACCCCGGTGGCGCCGGGGCGTGGGGTGGCGGCCCTCGAGATCTACGACCCCACCTATTTCGTCGCCTTCGCGTTGTCGGAGGACGCCGATGCCGCCCGCCTCACGGGCGCGCCCGCCGGCTGCGCCGCCACGGTGACCCGGCCGAAGCCCGTGGCGACCAAGACCGCCGACGCGAAGCCCGGCATGTCGGAAGCCTTCTTCGAGGCCCTCACCGCCGCCGCCAATTACGGCAGCCAATTCGCCAACCGGATCATCGTCGCGTGTCCGTAGGCGTCGCCCTCGCCGAGCGGCCGCCGTCCCTCCTCGGCCGCCGCCTCGTTTTGGCCGTCGGCGCGACGGTGCTCGCCGCCGGGCTGCTCACGGGCCTGATGCTCGCCCTTGGGCCGGACGTGGCGGCGCCGCCACCGCGCTCGCCCTTCGGCATCGGCTTTCGCGAGGCCGCCCCCGCCGCCAGCGGCCTCGGCGGCTGGATCCTCGCCCTGCAATCGAGCTTTTCCCGGAGCCTTCAGGCGGCGCTCCAGGGCATCAAGGCCGGCGGTGGCTGGGGGCCGATGCTGCTGCTCGGCTTCAGCTACGGCATCTTCCATGCCGCCGGGCCCGGACACGGGAAGGCGGTGATCGCCGGCTACATCGTTGCCGGGGAACGGGCGCTGGCCCGCGGCTTTTCCCTGAGCTTCGCCGCCGCCCTGCTCCAGGCTCTAGTGGCGGTGGCCATCGTCGGCATCGGCAGCCTTCTCCTCCGCACCACCGCCGCTTCGATGACCCGCGCCGGCACCGTCATCGAGACCGTGAGCTTCGCCTTGGTGGCGGGCCTCGGTCTCGCGATCACCTGGCGCAAGGCCGGGCGGCTCGCCGCCCTCGGGCGGGATGTCCCGGCGAACGCCTGTGGCCCGGCCTGCGGCCACGTCCACCTCAGTGACGGCGCAGCGCTCGCCCGCCTCGGCACCTGGCGCGAGCGGGCCGGCGTGGTGCTCGCCGCCGGCTCGCGCCCCTGCGCCGGAGCGGTCCTCATCCTCGTGTTCGCCGCATCCCAGAACATGATCTGGGCCGGCATCGCCGCCACCTTCGCCATGGCACTCGGCACGGCGCTCACCACGGGGGCCCTGGCGAGCCTCGCCGTCTTCGCCAAGGCCCTTGCCCTGCGTCTCGCCGGGGGGCGGGGGGAAGCCGGCACCCGGGCGGTGGCCGGCCTCGAACTCCTCGCCGGCGCCTTCGTGCTCGTGCTCGGCGCTGCCATGCTCACGGGCCTCGCCTTCGCGTCGGGCGGCTGAACGCCTCAGGCCCGCCGGGTGATCCGGTCGAGGCCGAGGTCGAGTTCGACGGTCTCGCAGTTGTCGAGCCACACGCCGGTAAGGTGGAAGAAGAACGTGCCGTGGCCCACCACCGCGATGGTCCGCTCGGGCCTCGCCGCCAGCCAATCGCGAAACGCCGCGACGCGATCGTCGAACAGGGTGCGGGGCTCGATGTGGATGCCGTCGGCATCGGGCTCGCCCTCCGCATGCCACCAGATCTCGGGCAGGTGATCGACGGCGACGTCGGGGAACTCGGCGGCGAGCACGGATGCCGCCCGCCCGACGTCGCAGCTGCTCTCCTGGCACTCCCGGTGCAGCACCTCCACGAGAATCCGCGGCTCCGCCGGGTGGCCGGTGAAGATGCCCTTCGTGGTCTGGATCGCCCGGGTCAGGGGCGAGGTCACCACGAGGTCGAAGGGAATGTCATGGAGATCGGCGCGGGCCGCCGCCACCTGGGCCTGTCCCCGCTCGGTCAGGCGGGCATCGATGTGGCCGGGGTCGCGCCCCGTGAGGCGGTGGGCGGCGTTGAAGGTCGATTCGCCGTGGCGGATGCAGACGATGCGCGTCGGGGTCATGGGGATCCGTCGTGGAGGGGCAGGAGCTACGGCCGAGATAGGCGGCAGGCCATGATGCGGAAAGGGCGGCGTCGCACCGCGCCCTAACGGAGCGTCAACCGAGGGGGCGTTGAGTGGGCGGCCAGTCAACTGCCGGATCGCCCCATGCTCCAGCTTACGCCGCCCCCGCCGGACACCGTCGCGGACGCAGTTCCGGACGCTCTGGCGTTCCCGGGCGACGCCGCCCTCCGGATCGCCTTCGACACCTGGCAGGACGCGTTGCTGCGCGAGCGCCGGATGGCGGGCAACACGGCGGAAGCCTATGCCCGCGACCTGCGCCAGTTCCTCGCCCACCAGCAGGCCCGGCACGGATGCCCGACCATTCCAGCCCTCATCGCCCTCAAGCCCCGCGACCTGCGCGGCTTCCTCGCCGCGCGCCGGGCCGAGGGCATCGGCGGGCGCTCGCTCATGCGCCAACTCGCGGGCCTGCGCTCCTTCGCCCGCCATCTCGCCCGTGAGGGCCACGGCACCGTGGCGGCGCTCGGCGCCGTGCGCTCGCCGAAGGTGGAGCGCCGCCTGCCCCGGCCGATTCCGATCCCCGCCGCGAAAGCCATGACCGGCACGGCCCTGCGCGACGGCGAGGACCGCGAGCCCTGGGTGATCGCCCGCGACGCGGCGGTGATCGCGCTGCTCTACGGCTCGGGGCTTCGCATCTCGGAGGCGCTGGGCCTTCCCGCCAAGGATGCGCCCGGGCCGGGCATCGATTCGGTCACCGTCGCCGGCAAGGGCGGCAAGATGCGGATGGTGCCGGTGCTCCCGGCCGTGCAGCAGGCGATGGCCGCCTATCGCGCCGCCTGCCCCTATGCCCTAGACCCGGACGGGCCGCTGTTCGTCGGCGCCAAGGGCGGCCCGCTCTCACCCCGGATCATCCAATACGCCGTCGCCGCCATGCGCGGGGCCCTGGGCTTGCCTCCGAGCGCGACGCCGCACGCCCTGCGCCACTCCTTCGCCACGCATCTGCTGGGCCGCCAGGGCGAATTGCGGGCGATCCAGGAGCTGCTCGGCCACGCCTCCCTCTCGACGACCCAGCTCTACACCAAGGTCGACGCCACCCGGCTCATGGATGCGTTCGATGCCGCGCATCCGCGCGCGGGGGCGGGCCGGCGGGCACCGAGCGCGGCCTGATCGGACGCTCGGGTCTCGTCGCCCGTCGATCCGATGCAAGCCGATTGACGGCAACTTGGAGCGCCGGCCCGGAAGGGCGACACCGGCTTTCGGGAAAGGCGCCGATCTGAAGACAAGGACCGGGCGCGACCGACGCCGCTTGCGCACACCGCCAGGGAGCACCAACTCGGTGAGAGACGGTACATCCAAGGATTGGTATGGCACGCTTCATTGCGATCGAGAAAATCACCGGACGGGTCTACGGCGATACGGCCCGGTTCGGTCCAGCCGGCAACGTGGCGTCCCCCGCCGATGCGGTGTGCCTGTTCGACCGTCAGCTTGGACGGGCGCCCCGGGGTTTCGGTCACGTCGGCCCCACGAGCCGTGCCGCGAGCTACGACGTCTACAGCATCGAACGGTCGGACTCCGATCGCCCCACTGCGAACGACACCGAAGCCCATGCTCTCGTGCACGCGCATGGATCTTGGGTGGTTGGTCTCGTGACCTACAATTCCTGAGGCACTCCTACGCCAACCGCTCCAGCACTCGTGCGCGCCCGATCAGCGGCAGCAGGCCGGCGAGATCCGGCCCGTGTTCGAGGCCGGTGAGCGCGAGGCGCAGGGGCATGAACAGGGCCTTGCCTTTGGCCCCGGTCCGCGCCTTCACGGCGCCGGTCCAGGTCTTCCAGGTTTCCCCGTCCCACGGCTCGGGCGGCAGGAGTTCGGCGGCCGTCGCGGTGAAGGCCGGATCGGCGATCACCGGCGCGACGGGTCCGGTGATCACGCGCCACCAATCGCCGGCCTCGGCGACCTTGGCGAGGTTCGCCCGGACGGAAAGCCAGAACGGCTCCATGATATTGTCGGGCAGGCCGAGGGCGTGCAGGCGGTCGCGGACCTCCTCGACGGGCATGGCATGGATGAGCCGGGCGTTGAGGCCGTCGAGTTCATGCGGATCGAACTTCGCCGGCGCCCGCGAGATGTGGGCGAGATCGACGAGGCCGGCGAGTTCGTCGAGGGACGCCACCGCCCGCACCGCCTCGGCCGAGCCCGTGAGGACCGCGAGCGAGCGCACCGATGCCGGCTCGTAGCCGGCCTCGCGCAAGCCCCGCAGCGAGAGGTGGCCGAGGCGCTTCGACAGCCCCTCCCCGTCCGCCGTGGTCAGCAGGTTGTGGTGGCCGAAGACCGGCACCGGATGGCCGAGAGCTTCGAAGATTTGAACCTGCACGCCGGTGTTGGTGACGTGGTCCTCGCCCCGGATCACGTGGGTGATGCTCAAGTCCGCGTCGTCCACTACCGAGGGCAGGGTGTAGAGGTAGGTGCCGTCCGCCCGGATCAACACGGGGTCGGACAGGGAGGCGCAATCGACATGGGCCTCGCCGCGCACGAGATCCGTCCAGGCGACGGTTCGCGGTTCGAGCTTGAACCGCCAATGGGGCTTGCGCCCCTCCGCTTCCAGGGCGGCGCGCTCCGCCTCGGTGAGGTTGAGCGATGCCCGGTCGTAGATGGGCGGCTGGTCGCGCCCGAGCTGGCGCCGGCGGCGGCGCTCGAGTTCTTCCTGGGTCTCGTAGCAGGGATAGAGCCGCCCGACGGCCTTGAGGCGTTCGGCCGCCGCATCGTGGATCGCCGCCCGGTCGGACTGGCGGGCCCGCAGATCCGGCACGATGCCGAGCCAGGCGAGATCGGTCTCAACGGCGTCGGCGAATTCCTGCGTCGAGCGTTCCCGGTCGGTGTCGTCGAGACGCAGGAGGAAGCGCCCGCCCCGCGCCCGCGCGAACAGGTAATTGAGCAGCGCCGGCCGGGCGTTGCCGAGGTGGAGATAGCCCGTGGGCGACGGCGCGAAGCGCACCAGGGGAGCGGCGTGATCGATGGTCATGGAAAGCGTCTAGCAGGCGGCCGGAGATGAGGAAAACGCCGTGCGGGCCAGTAGGGCAGTGAGAAGGGCACGCAGCTGCGCCGGCCGCGTCGGCTTGTGGACGAGTTCCCAACCGAGCGCCGCAACCTCGGCGGCGATTTCGGCGCCGTGGTCGGCGGTGGTGACGATGACGGGCGGCAGCACGCCGGCCGCGCTACGAAAATGCTCGGCGACGGCGAGGCCACAGGCGCCGTTGTCGAGGTGATAATCGAGGATGAGAAGATCCGGCGCGAGGTCGCCCGCTGCCTTCACCCCGGGAAGATCGCGAAACACGACGACCTCGGCCTCCCAGTTGCGTAAGAGCCGGGCGAGGGCGTCGGCCGTGGCGGGGTCGTTCTCGACGACAAGGATCTTCGCGCCCGTCAGGCGGGTGGCCACGGGACCGACGCGGGCCTCGGCTTCTGGCGGGGCGGGGCTGAGCGGCACGGTGAGGCTCACGCGGGTGCCGTGGCCGGAGCGGGAGGCGAGGGCCAGGGGGTGGGCCAGGGTGGCCGCCATGCGCTGGACGATGGACAGGCCCAGCCCGAGGCCGGGCTCGGAATCTAGGGTCTCGGCTTCGCCGCGATAGAACTCCTCGAACACCAGGGCGCGCTCGGCCGGACTGATCCCGCAGCCCGTATCGATCACCTCGATGCGGACGGCGCCTCCACGCCGCCGCACGGCGATGAGCACGCCGCCGGATGCCGTGTAGCGCAGGGCGTTGGAGACGAGGTTCTGCACGATGCGGCCGAGCATCACGGGATCGCTCGCCACCACGCAATCCCGGCCACGCACGTGCAGGCGCAGGCCCTTGGCCTCGGCGGTGCGCTGGAAGCTCGCCGCGATGCCGGCGAGGAGATCGGACAGGCGTAACGGTCGGATCGCCGGGCGCACGACACCGGCATCGAGCTTCGAGATGTCGAGGAGGGTCTTGATCAGATCCTCGATGGTCTGCAGCCCGCGCTCGATCTGCCCGGAGATCGCCAGGGCCTCGGGGGTGAGGGGCATGTCGGCGAGCGCCGAGGCCGAGAGCCGGGCGGCGTTGAGGGGCTGAAGCAGGTCGTGGCTGGCGGCGGCGAGGAACCGGGTTTTGGAGCGGTTGGCGGTCTCGGCCTCCTCCTTGGCCGCCACCAGGGCGGTGTTGGAGCGCTCCAGGCTGTGCATCAGCCCCGTCAGTTCCTCCGTGCGGGCACGGACGCGTCCCTCCAGCATGATCGCGGTCTGGAACAGGGAGTAGGCGCTGCCCTGCTGGTCCATGCTGCGCTCGACATGGGCCATGAGCGCGGCGTTGATGCGCTCGAGCTTGGCGATGCGGCGCGCGCTCTCGGTGTCGAGGGCGAGGCTCACGGGGCAGGGCTCGGAGGCGGCCGCCGCCCAATGGCGATCCCCGTGAAGGTCTGGTTGAGGTGCATGGCGCGGTACTGCTCGCCGTAGGTCTCGAAGCCGACGACGTCGTAGCGCCGGTAGAGGTCGCAGATGCCGTGGCGGACTTGGGCGTGCTCGGCGTCGAGGCGGCGCAGGATGCAGTCGAAGCCGATGACGAGGTCGAGGCCGCCGAGTTCGGCGTCGAGGCGTTCGAGTTCGGTGCGTGTGGCGGCGACGATGTCGCGCGGCCGGGCCAGGGTGAGCACCACCCCCTCGTCGATGGCGCAGAAGAAGCTGAGCGATCCGTCCTCCGGGTCGAGGCGGCGGATGGAGCGGCAGAAATACTCGCCGCCGATCCGCACCGCCAACGGGTAGGCGGCAAAGCTCATGGGCGAGAGCCCTTCGGGGTCGAGGCCCACCGCCATGGCGTATTCGCGCGCCGCCGGCTCGGCGTTGAGTTCGTAGACGATGCGGCGCTCGTTGTCGGAGGCCGTTACCACGAACTTCGTCGTCGTCGGCTCGAAGTTGTCGCTCTTGAAGATCTTCGTCGGATAGGCCGTCTCGACGAGGAGCAGCACGGCGGCCCGCCGGTGGATCGCGCCGCCGTGCAGGAGGGTCGCCTCGCGAAAATCGAGGCCGTCGCCGGCCGAGCCACCCACGATGGGAATGCCGTCGAGCGCCCAGGCGATGGCCGAGACCACGGTCTCCTCGGCATTGGCGAGACCATCGATGAGCGAGAGGGCGAAGCGGCCACCGGGCGCGGGCTCGGCAGCCTCGCCGTCGAGGGCGCGGCGGAGCGCCCGCACGGAGGCCGCCGTGCGGGCGACGTCGCGGTGGTCGATGGCGTCGAGCACGGTCGAGACGATGCGAAAGCCCACTCTCGGAAACGCGATGAGCACCAGGCCGCGCGCAAGCCCGCCCGCCGGGCTGATCCCGCCCGACATGGTGCACCCCGCGACCGGAACACCGGGAAAGCCTTCGGCCAACGCCCGGTTGAGGGCCTCGACGCAGTAATCGGACGAGAAGAACACCACGATCTGCGACAGGTCCGCCGGGCCGATGGCGCGCGCGAGTTCGCCCACGGCGAGCTCCGCCTCGGGCGCCTCCGTCCAGGCCGTCCTGATCCCGCACAGATGCGTGCGCACCTGCGTGCCCTCACTCACGGTCCGCTCCCGCCCGACGAAGGTGGGGCTTGGCACCCTTTGTCCCTTCGCCGGCAAGTCTGTCAGTCCGCCCGGGCGCGTGCAAGCGCCGGTGCTTCAGGGGGTCGGTCCCCGGATGGAGAGGCAGCCGCCCCCGCCGAGGGCGCACAGGCGCGGCTGCTCGGGCAGGAGGTCCCAGAGCCGGGCCTCGGCGTAGCGCAGCAGGATCGCGCCATCCCCATCACGGCCGTGGAAGGCCTGCTCCAGGGCGAGGATCACGGTCGGGCGTGGCGGATGGGGCCTCAGGGTGGTGTCGAATTCCAGGGTGACGGCCTCCTGAACGCCGTCCGAAAACTCCTCCAGGGTCTCGACGAGGGCGGCGACCTCGGCGCCGTCGAGGGTCAACACGAGGCAGATCCGGGGGGCGTGGTCGGGACAGGCCGCGACGGCCACGTCGCGCCGGAAGGTGAGGGCGAAGCGCGTGGCGCCATCGGCGGGGTAGTCCCAGCGATGCGCCGCTCGCACGCCGGCCAGCGCCACCCACTGGTTCGGATCGGAGGCGGAGGGCGCGGCGATCCGGCCTTCGGGCCGGCCGTCCTGACGATAATGCAGCAGGGGGTTGATGCCCGCCCGCCCGACATCGGGATAGCGGGCGAGATACATCAGCGTGCTGAAGGCCGGGCTCGGATCGAGACCGGCGGCGGACCCCGCGCGCAGGTAGTGCCGGACGGGATCGAGGCGGGTCGGTCCACTTTGGCGGCGATAGAACGCCGTGTCGAAATCTGCGTTCGGATCGTAGCCGCGCCCGGCACCGCGCCAGACGTAATGAAGGTAGGGGTCGAGGCCCGAGCGGGCGACGTCCGGATAGGTAGACCGGTAGAAGACGGAGTCGAACAGCCGAGGCACGCGACCGATGACGAGCCGGCGAACGAGGCCGCTCGCCAGGGCGACGAGGCGTTGGCGGGAGCTGGACGGAAGGATGCTCATGCGAAGGTCGGGGCCTCGCAAAGGTGCCGCAGGGTCTGCGCATAGGCGGTCGGATCGCACTCGTCCCTGATCCGGGCGAGGCCCGCCGCCTGAACCGCGCTCCAGAGGGCTTCGTCGGTGTGGAGGTCCGCCAGGGCCTCGGCGAACCCGGCCGGGTCGCGCCAGTCGCGGACGAGGGAACCGGTGCCGTCCGGCCAGCCGATCTGCTCGGCGAGGATCGGCGTGACGACCCCCGGCACGCCCCACGCCACGGTCTCGTGGACCTTGTGGGGGATGCCGGCGGCAAAGCGCGTCGGGGCCAGGGCCACGCGGGCGGCGTCGAGGACGGGACCCACCGCGTCGACCCGGCCGAGGATGCGCACGCCCTCGCCCGTTAGGCGCTCGCGGATCGAGGGCGCCACGGCGCCGACCAGGGTGACGTGGGCCCGTGGCAACCGCGCCCGCAGGTGCGACCAGACCTCGGCGAAGAACCAGTCGAGGGAATCGATATTGGGCTCGCCCTCGCGGGCGAGCGACCCGAGAAACACGAAGCCGTCGCGGGCGGCAAAACCCGGCGCGGCGTCGCGGGCGGTCAGAGCGTGGCCCAGCACGGTGGCGTTGGGGACGCCGTGCGCGCGCAGCACCCGCGCCTCGGCTTGCGAGACGCAGACCACATGGTCGGCGACCGCGAAGTGACGGGTTTCGCGGGTGCAGGCACGGGCCAGGGCGGGGCCGTTGGCGGGGGCGCCCGACAGGGCCTCGGTGACGAAGCCGCGCAGGGCGAAGACCGCTTCTGAATCGAACACGACGCGCGTGCGCCCGACATCGCGGGGGGTGAGGCCGAGATCGTGCAGCACGCCGCAGACCCGGTCGATGTTCGGCGGCCGGCTGACCCAGAGCACGTCGTAGTAGTCCGGCCGTTCCTGCACGAGGCGGCGCAGGCCCGCCTCGCCGCAGGGCTCGACGATCTCGATGCGGGTTGAGAGATCGCGGTAGAGCCGGCCCGGCTCCTCGCGCTCGCCATGGAGCGAGGCGAGGGTCACCGCGTAGCCCAGATCCGCCATGGCGTTGAGGATATGGTTGGCGCGCGGCAGGCCGGCGCCGAGGTCGAGATGGGGCGCCCGGTCCTCGACGTAGAGGATGCGCAGCGCCCAGGGGTCGTGGTCGCGGGCGGCGAACCCCGTGCGCTGCGGGCCTTGGCCAAACAGCCAGGCGGCGTGGCGATCGCGGAACCGCGCGCGGTTGCGGTCGAGCAGTTGCTCGACGTCGTCACGCCGGGCGCTCGTCACGTTCTCGACGTGGATCGCGATGGCGCGGGGCTGGTAGACCACCCGGCGCCCGGCCTGATGGCAGCGCACGCACAGGTCGGTGTCCTCGAAATAGGCCGGTGCGAACAGATCGTCGAAGCCGCCGAGCTGCCGGAACAGGCCGGCCTCGATCATCAGCACCGCGCCCGAGACGTAGCCGACCTCGCGGGCGAAGGAGGCTTCCGCCGCGAACGGGTCGGCCCCGCCCCGGCCGTACGGATGGGTGGTCTGGGCGTCGTCGCGAAAATTCGCCCCCGCCTCCTGCAGGAGGCCACCGGGAAACACCAGGCGGGCCCCGGCGATGCCGACATCGTCGAACTCGCCGAAGGTGTCGAGGAGGGCGCGCAGGGCACCGGGCATGAGATCGACATCGGGATTGAGAAACAGGAGATAATCGCCCCGCGCCTGCGCCGCCCCGGCATTGCAGGCGGGGCCGAAGCCTGTGTTCTCGTCGTTCAGCAGCACCGTGGCGCCGTCGATCCGTTCGAACAGGGCGCGGGTCTCCGGATCGGAGGCGTTGTCGACGACGATGACCTCGAACGGGACGCCTCCCAGCCGCTGCCCGGCGGCGAGGCGGTAGAGGGTCCAGGCCAGCATGTGGCGTGCGCCCCGCGCGACGAGGACGATGGAGACGCGCGGCGCCGTTTCGATGCCGAAGCCGATGCGGACGTCGTTGAGGAACAGGGCGTTCCATAGGAGCGCGGCTTCCGCGAGAACCGCCTTGCGGCCGGCGGCGGCATCGAGGGCGTCGAACGGGGACGTCATGCGTGAGGTCCGATGGGCAGCGCGACGCGGCCGATGAGATCGTCGTGCAGGACGAGGAGCACGCTGTCGTTTGCCGGCAAATCGGCTTGTTCCAAGACGAGGCTCGCCGGCACGGCGGAGAGGTCCATGCGGGTCTGGCTTACGAAGGGAAGATCCTGGGCGAGGCCGAGGGGCCGCGCGGCGCCGAGTTGCACTTCCACGGCGGCCTCGGAAGCGATGAGGAAGGCGGCGCCGGGGTGTTGGCCCGTGACGAGATGGCTTGGCAGGGCCAGGGCAAGGGCGATGCGACCCTGCCCGGCCCCGACGATGCGGGCCCGCGCCTCCCAGTCGGGCAAGACCCCCGCGATCTTCACCGCCAAGGCGGCGCGCAGGGCCGGCGGTAGCCTGCGTGTCCGCACCCATTCGGGTGCCAGAGCCACCGCGACCGCTGGCAAGCCGCCAGCGTCCGCGATCTCCGGCCCGGTGCCGGGACGCGCGAACCAGCGTCGCCGTTCCGGCGCATGAGGACCGGCATCCGGCGGAGACATCCGTTCGGTGGCGACGAGGAGGCCGTGTTCGGCACTGTCCCACTCGGAGCCAGCGAGGCCGGTGACGCAGGTGAGGATGCCGACGGGAAGGGCCGTGGTCCGGATCGCGTCGCGCGGCACCTCCGATGGAGCTTCCGCCTCCGTCTCCGGATCGGCCCCGACATGGTGGCGCAGGAGCGCGAGGAGCGCCGTTTCCGCAGAGTGCGTGACGCCATTGTAGTCGGCAAATAGACTGGCGCAGACCTCGGTCAGACTGGCGAGGCCCGCCGCGTCGTCCGATAGGGCGAGCACCGCAGCCTTGACCTCCGCCACGGTCTCGCAGCGATGGGCTGGATCGGAGGGTGAAAATCCCTCGAAACCGATCCGGGTACCGATGACCGGGACGCCGAAGGACAGGGCTTCGGCGACCTTCATCTTCAGGCCGCTGCCCATGAGCATGGGCGCGACCACAAGGTCGACGCGATCGTAGAAATCCTCTAGCCGCGCGACATAGCCGGCTAACTCGACACCCGGACGGGGCGCAGTGCCGAGACCCGTGCAGATCTCGCCCGCGATCACCAGAACCGGACGGCCCGGCGTCCAATCCGTGCTCCAGGCATCGATGAAACGGCCGATGGAGAACAGGTTCGGATCGTTGCCATGGCCGATGAAGCCGATGCGGGCGAGGTGCGCGGGCGCGCGGAACGGCCGCCGCGTCGGGAAATGCGGAGGCAGCAGATGGACCCGGGCGCGGGTGAGGCCCACGAAATAGGCCGCCTCCTCCGCTTGGATCGCCAGCACGATATCGGCCCGGTCGAGCCCCTCCGCCTCGCCCGCCGCGTCCGTGTAGAAGAAGTTCGGCTCGGCCCGGAACGGGCGATACTGCGCCTGCCGATCGGCGAAGCGGTCGTGGGTGTCGATGAGGGTGAGGATCCCGGCCGGCACCGCCGCGAGGCAGCGCGACAGGAACACGTAGTTCACGAGGACGATGCGGGTCTCGGGGTAGGTCGCGCAGTACCACGCCACGAACTCTACCACCTCGTCGGGGCACCAGTCGTCGAGGCCGAAATGCCGCGCCCGGGTCTTCAGGGGGATCGCCGCGCCGGGCTCGATGCGGAAGGTGCGTTGGAAGGTCTCCGCCATGGCCGCCGCGTCCGTGGGCGGGTGCTGTCCGAAGCGGCGGTAGATCTGATCCTCGTGGGCGAAATAGGCGAGATCGACGGCAAACCCGCCGCGCACGAGGGACTCGCAGGTGGTGACGAGGCGGCGCCGGTTGCCGGCGCTCGTCGGAAAAGCCGGCATCGGGGCGATGACGAGGACAGTCGGTCGGGTCATGGCGCGACCCGCGCGACGTCGACGCCACCGGGCCGGACGAGGAGGGCGGCATCGGTCGGGCCCCGGCCGGGTTCGCCTCCGACGCGCGCGAGGTCGAGGAGGGTCCGGGGCTCGGGGCCGAACGTCAGGCTGGCCCGTACGACGCGGCAGCAACGCCAGAGGGAGTCCGCCCGCAGCACGAGGTAATCCGGCACGCCGGCCCCCGTCAGGCTCACCTCGGTCTCGCCCGTCACGGCGAGCACGGGACCGGCCGGGCCCTCGTACGCCCCGGCGAGGGCCGACAGGGCGGGCCCCAGGTGCGGCAGCAATCCGGCCAGACGCTCGACGGTCGCGGGCGTCAGGCCCCCAAGGATCGCGGGACACAGGGCTGCCCACGCCGCCGCGTCGAGGGTCGCGACGGGCAGGGGGGCGGACAACGCTACCGTGAGGTCGTGGAAATGCGTTGCGACGGTGAGACGGCCGGGCGGCCCATCGGCCGCGAACACGACGAGGGCCGTGGGCTCGGCCATGGCCCGCCCCAGGCCGCAGAACGCCCAGGTCAGAAGGTCGCCTTCGCCAAGCCCCAGGGGAATCGGCAGGGCGGTCGACAGGGGATAGCGGGCGACGAACAGCCCCTCGCCTGCCGCGAACAGCTGCCCGGCGGCGGTCTTGCCGGACGGGTCCGTCATGCGGGCCGGCTCCTCCCCCGGACGCGAGCCCGCCCCTCGCACCGGGCGAGGCCGCTCATGCGCGAGCCATCCTGTCTCTCACGAGGTGCAAGATCGTGAGCCGCCCCTAGGCCGCCCGCCCGGCGGCGCCGAAGGCGGCCAGGATGCGAGCCCAGGAGCGGGTGCCCTTGTGGAAGCTCGTGAGGCTGTACTTCTCGTTGGGTGAATGAATACGGTCGTCGTCGAGGCCGAAGCCGATGAGCAGGGTGTTGCGGTCCAACAATCTTTTGAAGTCGCCCACGATGGGGATCGAGCCGCCGGCCCCGATGGTCACGGCGGGCACGCCCCATTCCTCGGCGAGCGCCGCGCGGGCGAGGTCGAGTTCCGGCATGTCGAACGGCAGGCTGATGGCGCGGCTGCCCTTGTAGCAGATCACCTCCACGGAGCAGTCGGCCGGGATGCGCTCACGCACGAACGCCTCGAAGGTCCGAGCCAGGACTTCGGGATCCTGGTCGTCCACGAGGCGGAACGAGACCTTGGCGCTGGCTTGCCCCGCGATCACCGTCTTGGTGCCCTCGCCGGTGTAGCCGCCGATGATGCCGTTCACGTCACAGGCCGGGCGCGACTGGATGAGTTCGATGAGCATGCGGCCCCGCTCGCCGGCGGGCTCGTGGAGGCCGATGGGACCCAAGAATTTCTCCGCCGTGAAGTCGAGGCCCTTCCACTGCTCGAGGATCTCCGGCGGGGTCTCGCGCACGCCCTCGTAGAAGCCCGGCAGGGCGATCTTGCCGTCGGCATCGTGCAGGTCGGCGATGATCTTCGAAAGAACATGGATGGGGTTGCGCGCCGCGCCCCCGAAGAAGCCCGAATGCAGGTCGCGGTCGGCGCACGTCACCTTCACCTCGAAATAGGCGAGACCGCGCAAGGATGTGGTGATGGCCGGGGTCGTCGGGTTCCACATGCTCGTGTCGCACACGAGCACGATGTCGGCCCCGAGTTTTTCGCGGTTGGCCGCGACCCATTCGGGCAGGCCCTGGGAGCCGTTCTCTTCTGCGCCCTCGATGAGAATCGTGACGCCGCAGGGAAGCTCCCCCTCCATGGCCTTCCAGGCCCGGCAGGCCTCGATGAAGGTCATCACCTGGCCCTTGTCGTCCGAGGCGCCGCGCCCGACGATCTCCTGCTCGCCCCTGGCGTTCTTCGCCATGCGCGGCTCGAAGGGGGGCGTCTCCCACAGGGCCAGGGGGTCCACGGGCTGCACGTCGTAATGCCCGTAGAACAGCACATGCGGTGTGCCGGGCTTCGGCGCATGGGCCAGCACCACCGGGTGCAGCGAGGTCTCGTGAATGGCGGTCTCGAAGCCCAAAGCCGTCAGGGTGCCCTCCAGCCACTGCGCCGCCTCGCGGCAGGGAGCGGCATAGGCGGGATCGGTGGAAACGGAGGGAATGCGCAGGAACGCGAACAGGCGCTCGAGGGCGTTGTCGAGATCGCGGTCGATGTCGTTGAGAACGGGAGCGAGCGCGGCCATCGGACGTCCTTCGACTGGATTCGCACCTGGGTTAACCGAGGTGCCGGAAGGGCGCAAACCCGTGCGGGGCCGCGGACCAGGGAACAGGGACAATCTGGAACGGTTATCGAGTGAACCGGCTGCGGGTGGATGATTTTTCCCAGCCCGGCCGTCGCGACGCCATTCCCGAAGCCCGGCGCCCATCGATGCGGCCGCCGCTCCTGTCACGGACACACGCCATGCTTATCGAAAGCGGGTCGCCCGGTGCGGCGAACACCATCGCCATCAACCTGACGATCAACGGGCAGCCTCGCACCCTCGACGTCGCCCCCTGGACCACCCTCCTCGACCTCCTGCGCGAGACCCTCGACCTCACCGGCACCAAGAAGGGCTGCGACCATGGCCAGTGCGGCGCCTGCACGGTGCTCGTCGACGGCGTGCGCATCAATTCCTGCCTCACCTTCGCGGTGATGAAGGACGGGGCCAGCATCACAACCGTCGAGGGGCTCGCCGAAGGCGCCGGATTGCATCCCCTCCAGGCGGCCTTCGTCGAGCACGATGCGTTCCAATGCGGCTACTGCACGCCCGGCCAGCTCTGCTCGGCGGTCGGCATGATGGCGGAAGGCCACGCCCATTCGCGCGAGGAGATCCGCGAGGCCATGAGCGGCAACATCTGCCGCTGCGGCGCCTACACCAACATCGTCGACGCCATCGAAGACGTGATGCAGTCGGGAGCCGCGAAATGAACCGCTTCGATTACGTCCGGCCCGAGACCGTCGCCGATGCCGTGACGGCCATGGCAGGCGGCAGCAATGCGCGCTTCATCGCCGGCGGCACCAACCTCGTCGACCTGATGAAGTACAATGTCGAGCAGCCCGGCCGCCTCATCGACATCACCCGCCTGCCCTTGAAGACCATCGAAGCCCGCGACGGGGGGCTCAGCATCGGTGCCCTCGTGACGAATTCCACGGTGGCGTACGACCCGGCGGTGAACGAGCGTTATCCGCTCCTCGCCAGCGCGATCTTGGCCGGCGCCTCGGGGCAGTTGCGCAACGCCGCCACCACCGGCGGCAACCTCAACCAGCGCACCCGGTGCTATTATTTCTACGACGAGGCGACGCCCTGCAACAAACGCCAGCCCGGCTCGGGCTGCCCGGCCATCGGCGGGGTCAACCGAATCCACGCGATCTTCGGCACCAGCCCAAACTGCATCGCGACCCATCCCTCCGACATGTGCGTGGGATTGGCCGCCCTCGACGCGACCGTACGGGTCGCGGGCCCCGAGGGTGAGCGCGTGATCCCGTTCGGCGAATACCATCGCCTGCCCGGCGATACGCCCGAACAGGACACCACCCTGAAGCCCGGCGAGATCGTCCTCTCCGTCGATCTGCCCGACGAGGAATTCGGGCCGCATCATACCTACCTGAAGTTGCGCGACCGGCTCTCCTACGCCTTCGCCCTCGTGTCCGTCGCCACTGTGATGAAGCTCGATGGCGACACCATCCGGTCCGCCCGCTTCGCGCTCGGCGGCGTCGCCCACAAGCCGTGGCGCGATGCCGAGGCTGAAGCCTATCTCGCTGGCAAGCCGGCGACGCACGAGACCTTCGCGGCCGCCGCCAACATCGTGGTGGCCGCCGCCCAGCCCCAATCCGAGAACGCGTTCAAGGTCGAACTCGCGCGGCGCGCCATCATCCGCGGCCTGTCACAGGCCGCCGCCGGTACGCCCCAGTCCCAGTCCGACAAGCGCATCGCCTAGAGGTTTTCGCACATGGCCAATTCCATCAACTCTTCCGGCACGGACACCTATGTCGGCACGGCGCGCAGCCGCGTCGATGGTCCGGCCAAGGTCACCGGTCAGGCGAAATATGCGGGCGAGTTCGGGGCCCCCGACCTCGCTCACGGCTACGTGGTATCGAGCGGCATCGCGCGCGGCCGCATCACGGCCATCGACGCGTCCGCCGCCGAGGCGGTGCCCGGCGTCCTCAAGGTGCTCACCCACGAGAACCGTCCGCGCACGGCGTGGCTCGACTACAATTACCAGGACGCCGTCGCCCCGCCCGGTTCGCCGTTTCGGGCGCTCTACGACGACAAGATTCATTACAGCGGCCAGCCCGTCGCCCTCGTGGTGGCGGAAGATTTCGATACGGCGCGTCACGCCGCGTCTCTGGTCAAGGTCGCCTACGAGGCCGAGGCGCCGACCACGGATCTCACCGCGCAGCGCGACCTCGCCTATGATCCGCCCAAGAAGCGCTCGGGCATCAAGCCGCCGCCGGCCCCTTGGGGCGACGCTGCGGGTGCCTACGATGCGGCGCCCATCCGGGTCTCGCAGGACTATCGTTTGGCGGTCGAGCACCACAACCCGATGGAGCCTCATGCCTCCACAGTGGTGTGGGAAGGCGACGGCAAGATCACCGTCTACGACAAGATCCAGGGTGTCGCGAACACCCACGGCTACATCGCCGGCGTTTTCGGGATGAAGAAGGATGACGTGCGCGTCCTCAATCCATATCTCGGCGGCGGCTTCGGCTCGGGCCTGCGCCCGCAATACCAACTGTTCCTGGCAGTCCTCGCCGCCCGCGCCCTGGAGCGCTCGGTCCGCGTCGTCCTGACCCGCGACCAGATGTTCTCCTTCGGCTATCGGCCCGACGTGCTCCAGACCGTGTCGCTCGGCTCCGACGCCGAGGGAGGACTGCAGTCGATCCGGCACGACGCCATCTCGGGCACCTCGAACTTCGAGGATTACCAGGAGGTCGTCGTCAATTGGTCCGGGGTGCTCTACGATTGCGACAACGTCGCGCTCAGCTACAAGCTCGCCCAGCTCGACACCTACACCCCCTCCGACATGCGCGCCCCCGGCGCAGTCACCGGCGTCATGGCGTTGGAGATCGCCATGGACGAACTCGCCCATGAGACGGGGCAAGATCCCATCGCCCTGCGCCTCAAGAACTACAGCGAGTCGGATCGGACCGAGGGCAAGCCGTTCAGCTCCAAGTCCTTGCGGGCGTGCTTCGAGGAGGGTGCGGCACGCTTCGGCTGGTCCACCCGCAACCCGGAACCCCGGTCCATGCGCGACGGGCGCGAGCTCGTCGGCTGGGGCATGGCCACGGGCATCTGGGAATCGATGATGCAGCAATCGGGCGCCCAGGCCACTCTCACGGCCGACGGCAAGCTCGTGGTCGGCAATTCCACCGGCGACATCGGGACCGGCACCTACACCATCCTCACCCAGATCGCCGCCGACACCCTCGGGCTGCGGATGGAGGACGTGACGACGAAGCTCGGCGACACCAACCTCGCCGAGGCTCCCCTCGCCGGCGGCTCGTGGACGGCGGCCTCGTCGGGCACGGCGGTGATGCGGGCGTGCCAGGATCTGGCCAAGCAGCTCTTCACCCTCGCACGCGGCCTCGACGATTCGCCGCTGGCGAACGTCGATTTCGAACGGGCCGTGTTCAAGGATGGACGCATCGCGGTGACCGGTGACGAATCGCGTGGCATCGCCATCACCGACGTGCTTGCGGCCACGGGGACCGATACGCTCGAGGCGACGGGATCGGCCGGTCCGGATGCGGCTCATCAGAAAGCGTTCTCGCCCTACACGCACTCGGCCGTGTTCGTGGAGGTGAAGGTCGACGAGGATCTCGGCGTCGTGCGCGTGACCCGCGTGGTTTCCGCCATCGCGGCGGGCAAGATCATCAATCTCAAGACTGCGCGCAGTCAGATTCTCGGCGGCGTGGTCATGGGAATCGGCTCGGCGCTGGAAGAAGAGTCGATGCTCGACCACACGCTGGGCCGGTTCATGAACCACAACCTCGGCGAATATCACGTGCCCGTGAATGCCGACATCCACGACATCGATGTGATCTTCGTCGACGAGGAGGACAAGGCGAACCCCATGGGTGTGAAGGGCTTGGGCGAAATCGGCATTGTCGGCACGGCTGCGGCGGTAGCCAATGCCGTGTTCCACGCGACGGGTAAGCGCATCCGCGATCTGCCGATCACCATCGACAAGATCCTAGCTTGAACCCTGCTCTACCGCTGACAAACGCCGCATGGTAATCGCACCGGATTCGACAGCGACGCGGCGTTGAGATTTGCACCCGGAACATGTCAGCGTCCCATGGCACTGCAGCGCGATCGTTCATATTGCGCTGCAGCAATTCCTACCCCACTATCAGGGTGGATTGGGAACGGTGGGATGCGGCGTGCTGGAAATCGTGGGTGAGCCGCGAGCCGCGGCACGGATGGCACAGCGCGTGGGGATGACGGCCACGCGATGCGGCACCGCTTCCTTGCATTTCGATCCGTTCGTACCCGGTCATGCCGCCGGCCGACCTGATTCGGCGAGCCAGCGTGCCTTTCCGGTCGCACAGACATGGCATCCGCTCGCTCGACGCGGTCGACGGATCACCAAGTCCGCTTCGTATGACACGGGTGGCGCCGGTGACGCTCCGAGCGATCCGTACGCGGGTCCTGCCCTCTCGGAAGCGCGCACCGAACGATCGCGCTGACCCCTTCCATCCCTCGAGCTCCGCCCGGACCGTTCGTGCGTCCCCTGGTGCCGCATCGAACCTGAAAGCGAATCTTCGATGAGCGATCAACAGAACCGGATGCAAGGCCACATGGCCGACATCATGGAGGCGACGCGACTCACCGCCCACGGACGCCTGACGGATGCCTCGGCCCTGGTGCAACGCAGCCTGACCGAGAGCTTGAACGAGCCCCACGGCTTCGTATCCCATTCGGCCGAATCCGGCCTTACCGACCGCCTGCGCGAGGTGGTCAAGACCGTGGCCCATGGCTTCGAGCGCAGCGTCGCTCCCGTGCTCGAGGGTCTCGGCGTCCACGGCCTCGTGCCGCATGGCCGCGCGGCAGAAGTCCCCGAGGCGCCGGCGCCCACCACGGACGAGAGCAGCTTCGCCGATGGGCGTTTCACCGGCCCGCACGGGACGCGGGAGTACAAGCTGTTCGTGCCCGGTACGCATCCGGGCACCCGCCCCCTGGTGGTGATGCTCCACGGCTGCAGCCAGTCGCCGAGCGACTTCGCCGCCGGCACGGGCATGAACACCCTGGCCGAGACGCACGGCTTCTACGTTCTCTATCCGGGCCAGACGAGCCGGGCCAACGGCCAGCGCTGCTGGAACTGGTTCCAACCGGGCGAGCAGGACCGGGAGACCGGCGAGACCGGCATCATCGCCGGCATGACCCGGGCGGTGGTCGCGGCGCACCGGATCAATCCCCGGCATGTCTTCATCGCCGGCCTCTCGGCGGGTGGGGCGGCGGCGGCGAACATCGCCCATGCCTATCCCGAACTCTTCGCGGCGGTGGGCATCCATTCGGGCCTAGCGGCGGGGTGTGCCCGCGACGTGTCGGCGGCGCTGACGGTAATGCGCCTCGGCCCCGTGGCCGAAGCCGATTGCGTGGCCCCGGTCACGCCGATGCCCACCATCGTCGTCCACGGCGAGAGCGACGGCACGGTCAATCCCCTCAACGGCGAGCAGGCCCTCGCCCAGGCAGGCATCTCCGGGCTGACCCCCGAAGTCATCGAAGACGTCAGCCCCGGGGGCCTCCCCTACATCCGCACTCGCTACGCCGACGCGACCGGTCATGTCCGCGCCGAGGGTTGGATGGTCCGGGGCCTCGGTCACGCCTGGTCGGGCGGTACCCTGGCGGGAAGCTACACCGATCCGCGCGGCCCCGACGCATCGCGCGCCATGCTGAACTTCTTCCTCGCCAATCCCCTCAAGGCGTGACGGCCGCGAGGTTGTCGATGAGGCGGGTGCGGCCGAGGTAAGCCGCTGCTAGGATCCGCACGGGCCGGTCGGCCCGTTCCACCGGAGCCAGGGTTTCGGCGTCGCGGACCTCGAGATACTGCACCGGCCCGAAGCCCGCCGCCTCCAGTTCGGCCCGGCCTTCAGCCAGAAGCAAACCCGCTTCGGCACCGGCCGCGAGACCGCGCGCGATGCTGGCGAGAACCGCGTGCAGGCGCGGGGCGGCACGGCGCTCCTCGGGACTGAGGTAGCGGTTGCGCGAGGACAGGGCGAGACCGTCCGCTTCGCGCAGGGTGGGTACGCCCTGGATTTCCACGGGCAGGTCGAGGTCGCGCACGGCGCGGCGGATCACCAGGAGCTGCTGGTAATCCTTCTCGCCGAACAGGGCGATGTCGGGCTGAACCTGATTGAGGAGCTTCGTCACCACGGTAGCGACCCCCGAGAAATGCCCAGGCCGGAACGCGCCGCACAGGCCTTGCGATACCTCATCGACCTCGACACGGGTGGAGAAGCCCGGCGGGTACATGGTCGCGACATCGGGCAGGTAGGCCGCATCCGCCCCCGCCTCGGCCAACAGGGCGAGGTCGGTCTCGGTGTCGCGCGGATACCGAGAAAAATCCTCCGTCGGGCCGAACTGCGTCGGATTGACGAAGATGCTCGCGACCGTGCGCCGGCCGAGTTCGCGCGCCCGCGCCACCAGAGCGAGGTGGCCGGCATGCAGCGCTCCCATGGTTGGCACAAGCACGACACGCTCGCCGGCCGCACGCCACGCCGCCACCTGCGCGCGCAGGGGCGCCACGGCCTCGAACCGGATGAGGGATGTATCGGACACGGAAGAAGCCTTGTCTGGATCGCACGTTCGGCCCCAGACCTAATCGCCCGCCTGCGCCCGCGCCAGCCCGTCAGGGGCAGTAGGGCAAGAGCGGCCGGCCGTAGGGATCGTCGACCCCGAGCGGGGGCGTGAAGCCGTAATAGCTCGGTTTGCCGAGACCGTAGGCGGAGCCGACATAGCTTGGATCATCCCACCGGTCGGTGGGGATCGGAACGCGACGTGGGATGCAGCCGGCCAGGCGGCGGCGCGGGGGCGCGAACTTGGGCACGGCCCGGGCCTCCTCGTCCACACGGGGAAAGTAGCGCGGCGGAAGTTCGCCGCCGTAGACCTCGCCCCCGCCCCCGAACGAACGCTCCGCCATTCCGTAATCCGCCGCCCCGGCCGGACCGCCGGCCAGGAGGCCCAGAGCAATCAGACAGGCCGGGTACCAGGGCCGCTTCGTCACCACGTTCGTCGTCGCCAAGTTCAACGTCATCGATCAACTCCCCGCCCGCCAGGGTTGGCAGAGGGGCGTAAACCGAGGGTTAACCATACCCGTCAGGTACGCCCATCGAGGCTGGCCAGACGGCCATGATCCGTGGCCGGACGGGTGGCGCCGGGGACGGGCCGGGCGAGACGCCGGGCGAGGTCGGCCAAGTCGAGGCCGGTCGCCGGGCCGCGTCCGTAGAGGGTCGCGTCGAGGGCATCGAGGCCCGCGGCGATCTCGGGGCTCGCGCGCCAGGCCTGCGCGAGGTCCGGCTTCTCCCGAAGCGCGGGCGCGAGGCGGGACCGGAACGCCGCCGCATCGCCCGCCGAGGCAGCGGCGGCGAGGGCGCGGCGGGTCGCCCGGTCGAGGCGTGGACGGGCCCGCGTCGGGCTTCCGAACCCGAGGAGGGCCAAGCCGAGGCCGAAGGCCGCCAGGGCCGACGCCGCCACGGCGAAGGGTGAGACCGGCGCCGGGGGCTTGGCGTCCTCGTCCCGGTCGGGCAGGCCGCCGCCGATCTGGCGGGCCGGGATCTCGGCTTCCCGCAGGGTGCGCGACACGGTGTCGAACCACGGGATCGCGATGGCATCCAAGGGGATCACCTCCGCGATGGCCGGCCGGACGTCCCACTGGTAGGTCGCCCGGGCGATGGGGCCCGTGGGGGTGATGATGGTCTCGCGGGTCACGGGGCCGGCGAAGGTGAGGATGCCGCGCGTGCGCATGACCGGCCGGGGCGGCAACCCCTCGGCGACCATGCCGTGGGCTTCCAGGGTGACGATGCGGCGGGTGCTCTCGCCGATCTTCACGGTCTCCGGATCGGGGCTCCACGAATCCGTGATGGTGACCTCGCGGGCCGGCAGCCACCACGGCTCCTTGGCATCGGGCCCGCCCACGGGCTTCGTCCAGTTCGCCACGCCAAGCTGCACCGGGGGCGAGGGCACGTCCACCACCTTGCGGGTACCGCCGTCGTTGACGGTGAGGCGATGCAGGAACGGCTCGATGGTGAAGTCGCCCGGATGGTGCGGGAAGATCGCCACCACCCGGTCGAACGCGATGGCGTTCTGCCCATCGGGCATCTTGGTCTTCGTCCAGAGGTCGCGGCCGAGCTGCGTCCAGCTGAAGTTCGCCAGCGACGGCTGGATCACCTCCTCCAGCAGGATCGGCTGGCGATAGACGCCGTGGATGCGCAGCAGCACCATCTCGCGGGCGAACGGATCGGCATTGCCGTTGCGCTCCGGGGTCACCGTGAGGGTGAGGTCGCCGGGGGCGATCTCGGCGCGGGCGGAGAGGGAGAAGAGAAGCAGGATTGGCAGGACGAAGGCCGTGAGTCCGCCCATGCGCGCACGCGCCGACCAAGTTCGAGACGCGCGCGGCTCCCCTCTCCTGGAAGGAGAGGGACAGGGTGAGGTGTGTGACCTTTTCGGAGAGGGACCACACCTCACCCCAGCCCTCTCCTTCCAGGAGGGGGAGCCGGGTGTGGCTCTTCCGCCAGGACTGGCCAGGGACGACGGTTTGGGCTCGCAGCCGAAGCTCACCATGGGTTGCTCCCCCCCGGCACGGCGGTCCCGGCCTCCACACGCACGGCCTGCTCGGCCTTGAGCCGCAGCTTGAGATAACGGCCGGGATCGTCCGGCAGGGTCTGCAGCCAGAGACGGTCGGGCCGGATCTCGTGGGCCTCGAAGCTTTTGGTCACCCGGCGCACCTCCTTCTCGGGAGCGGCCGCGACCATGGCGGAGCCCGCGCCCGTGCGCCCGCGCCCGGCGGCGTCGCTGGCCGAGCCCCGCGCCTCGCCCTTGCCGGACTCCACCGAGACCTGCTCGGCCTTACCGCGTCGCGCCACCTTGCTGTTGCCCGGCGTCGAGGAGGTGGTGCCGCCCTCCTTGTTGCCGGCGAGGCCCTCGCCGCTGGAGGTCGCCTGGGTGTCGTCGTTGGGGTCCTGGTTCGCGGTCTTGTTGTAGCGCGCGCCCGTGGTCGCCGTGGCGTTGGCCACGCCGCCGCCCTTGCCGGGGTCCCCCGCTCCCTCGTCGACGAGGCGGGCGATGAGGGAGCGGTTGGCCTGGGCGTCGGCGTCGCGCGGATTGTAGGTGAGGGCCTCGTCGTAGGCGTCGAGGGCGCCCTGAAGATCGCCGGCCCGCGCCAGGGCGTTGCCGAGGTTGTAGGCGCCGCGCCGGCCGGCCGCGCGGAACAAGGCCGCGGCCTCTTCGTAGCGCCCGGCCTGATAGAGGGCCGGGCCGCGCCAGGCCGGATCGTCGAGGATGGCGGCGGCGGCTCCGGGCAGGCCGAGGCTCATCAGCCCGCGCCCGAGACCGGTGCGCGGCTGCGACACCAGGGCGAGCCCGAGGATGCCGGCTCCGGCGAGGCCGAGGCCGACCCGCCGTGCCCACACGGTCCAATGGCGTGGCAAAGCCTGGAACTTGGCCGGGAGGTGAGCGGGGAGCGACAGGCGTCTCATCAGGCGCTCCGGCGGAACAGGATCAGGGCCGGCACGAGGGCGAGCAGGATGAGCCAGCGCCCGAGATCGGTGAAGGCCAGGACGGTGTACCCGCCGGCGGCGAGGTGCTGCGCCGTGCTGGCGCCGACCCGGTCGAGGACGGGCCCCGGTGCGTCGAGGCTCGCGAAGCCCCCTCCCCCGGTGGAGACGAGGCGTTCCAGGGCCACCCGGTCGGGTTTGGGCGAGCCCGCCGGCAGGCCGGGCCCCGCCGGGACGAACACGGCGCTCAGGGCCCAGCCCTTGGCACGGATCGCCGCCGCCTCGCGGGACGCCGCGTCGCCGATGCCGTCGCCATCGGTGACGAGCACTACGTCCCCGGCGATGACGCCGGCCTCCGAGAGGGTTCGGCGGGCCAGCGCCAGGCCGCGCTCGGGGTGGGTGCCCCGGTCGGGCACGGTGTCGCCGTCGAGGGCGAACAGGGTCGAGGCGAGGGCGTCGCGGTCGGTGGTCGGGGGAATGGCCAGGTAGGCGTCGCCGGCATAGACCACCACGGCAACGCTGCGGGTGCCCGCCGCCTGGGCGACGCTCTCGGCGATCTGGCGCACATCCTTCAGGCGTCCACCCTCGGCGATGGAGCGCGAGAGGTCGACCACCACCACGGTGGCGTCGAGGTTGCGGAACGTCGTGGCGTCCGGCCGCTCCACGGCCGGCCCCGTCAGGGCCACGGCGACGAGGCCGGCCGCCAGGGCCGCGGCGAGGTTCGCCTGCCGCCGTCCGCCGAGCACGCCACCCCGTTGCGCCAGGAGCGCCATGAGCCCGGGATCCACGGCCTTGATCCAATCGCCGAGGGGAGCGGAGCGCCAGGCGGCGCGCAGGGCCAGGACCGCGACCAGGGGGATCGCCGCGAGCCACCAGGGCCGCAGCACGGTGAAGGCATCGAGGACGTTCACGCGATCCGCCTCGCCGCGAGGAGCCCGGCGGCGCACAGGAAGCCGAGGGCGGCGGGCCATGGCCACAGATCCTTGCGCAGGGGCAGGGGCGGCGCCTTGGCCCGCCCGCCCTCGATCTCGTCGATGGCGTCCGCCATGGCCACGAGGTCGTCGGTGGTCTTCACCCGGAACATCCGGCCGCCGGTGAGGTCCGCCACCTCCCGCAGGGTCTCGGTGTCGACGACATCCTGCTCGCCGTCGGCGTTCGAGAGGTCGCGGGGGCCGAGCGCGATGGTGTGGACCCGGACGCCGAGCTCCTTGGCCAGCCCAGCCACGTCGCGCGGCGTGGTCTGACCGGCATTGTTGGCCCCGTCGGTCATCAGGATCACCACCTTGTCGGTCACGGGCGGCCCGGCCTCGCCGGTCTCGGCCGAAGGCGGCGGGGTGAGGCGCTTCAGGGCGAGGCCGAGGCCGTCGCCAATCCCCGTGGAGCGGCCGACGAGGCCGATGGTCGCCTCGTCGAGCGCCCGGGCGACGGTGGCGGTGTCGAAGCTCGGGCTCGCGGCGACATAGGATTCGTTGGCGAAGATCACGATGCCGATCCGGTCGCCCGCCCGGCGGCGGATGAAGTCGGTCCCGACGCGCTTGACGGCCGTGAGGCGGTTCACCGTCTGACCGTCGAGGAAGAAGTCGCGCCGCTCCATGCTGCCCGAGAGATCCATCACCAACATGATCTCGCGGCCCGAGGCCGGGAGCGCCGTCGCGGGTAGGACAAGGCGGGGGCCGGCCAGCGCCGCCACCAGGGCGGCCCACAGGGTCCAGACCAGGACGGCGCGGCCGCGGCCGCGGGCGGCGACGCTGTCACCCCGGGCTGCCGCGGCGACGAGGGAGGCCGGCACCCGCAGGGCTCCGCTCGAACCGACCCGCTCGGACGGCATCAGCCGGGCGGCGAGGAGCGGCAGGGGCAGGAGTAGCAGGGCGTAGGGACTCGCGAAGTCGAACGCCGAGGCCAGGGCGGTGAGCCAATTCGGCATGTCAGGCCCCGATCCGCTGCATCAGCCGGACGAGTTCGGCGTCGATGATTTCGGGCGCGGGCGGGTCGCGCTGGTAGAGCCCGTCGGCGAAGGTGCGTCCGGCCCCCTTCGTGAAGAAGTCCGTGGCGAACAGGCCGTCGAGGGTGGCGGCCCATTCGGGGCCCTGAGCCGAGGCCGCCGTGTCGCCCCGCAGGGTACGGGCGAGCCGGCGCAGGAGGCGTGCCTGGGCGACCCGGCGCGATTCCGGCGGCAGGGCATTGGCGGCGGCGAGCTCGCGCAGGGCGACCCGGCGCATGGTGCCGCGTCGGCGCACGCGCAGGAACCGCACCAGGCCGACGAGCAAGGCCGCCGTGAAGCCCAGGGCGATGGCGAGCACCACCGGCCCCTGCGCCGCGCCCGCGGCATCGGCCGGCAGGTGGAGACCGCGCAACTGGTCGAGGCTGGCGGGGGCGTCGCCGGGGGTCACGGGCACCGTCCGTCAGCCTGGATCTTAAAGCACCGCATCGAGCCGTTCCATCAGCGGGGCGTAGGCTTCCGGCCCGGCCTCGACGTCGAGGCGCAGGCCCTCGATGCCGCGCCGCGCATAGTCGACGAGGCGGGCGTCGGCGCTCGACGCCGCCGTGTCCGTGCGGCTCGCCTGCACCGTGCCGCGCCGTCCGTCCGGGGTGGCGAAGGGGTAGAAGCCGGGCGGGCGGGTCCGCTCGAAGGCGTCGCTCACGAGGACGAGGCGGATCGACAGGCGCTCAGCCATCACCGTGAGGAGGTGCTCGAACTCGTCCCCCGGATTGTCCAGGGCCGTGCCGAGGACGAGATGGCCGCCCGAGGGCAGCAGGCTCTGGGCCAGGGTCAGGGCGCGCGACAGGGGCGGGTCCTGGGTCGCGGCATCCGCTAGCGCCCGGGCATGCGCCATGGCGAGCGCCCCGGTGACGGCGGTCATGGCGCGCTCGCCCCCGGCGGGGCGCACCACCACGGGCTCGCCCGCCCCCACCGCCACGAGGCCGACGCGACCGCCATCGCCCGCCACCCGCCAGCCGAGGAGTACCAGGGCCTCGGCGGCGGCCACCGAGCGTAGGGCCCGGCGGGTGCCGAACAGCATGGACGGACGCAGGTCCACGAGGAGCACCACGGCGCGGTCGCGCTCGTCGTGGTGGGTGCGGACATGCAGGATGCCCGTGCGCGCGGTGGCGTTGCGGTCGATGTGCCGGCGGTCATCGCCCTCCGACCACAGGCGCACGTCGTCGGGCTCGGAACCGCGCCCGCGCCGGCGGGTCACGATCCCACCGGGCAGGCCCGCCAGGGTGCGGGTGGCCGGTGACGTGCCGCGCCGGGCGAGGTGGCGCAGGCCCATGAGAGCCTCGCCCGAGAGGTGGATGCCGGGCGCCTGCGTCGGATCGGGAACGGACGAGGAGGCCATGGCGGCGATCAGAGCGCCCGCACCCGCTGGACGAGGTCGCGGACGATGCCGCGCGCCGTCTTGCCTTCGGCGGCGGCCCGCCAGGTGAGACCGATGCGGTGGGCCAGCGCGTCGGCGGCGAGACTCGACACGTCCTCGGGGATGACGTGATCACGCCCGTGCAGATAGGCGCGGGCCTTGCCGGCGAGCATGAGGGCCAAGGTCCCGCGCGGCGAGGCCGGATGCTCGATGGCGGCGCGCAGGTCCGGGGCGGCGGCATCCGTGCGGGTGCCGGCCACGAGGCGAACGAGGTAGTCCTTGAGGGCCGGCGCGACGTAGACACCGAGGGCCGCCTCCCGCGCGGCGCGGATCTCGGCGACCGAGAGCTTCACCGGCATCGCCTCGGCGTGGTGGTTCAGCTCGCCCTCGACGAGGTCGAGGATGCGGCGCTCAGCGGCCTCGTCGGGCATCTCCACGACCACGTGGAGGAGGAAACGGTCGAGCTGGGCCTCGGGCAGGGGGAACGTACCGGCATGCTCGATGGGGTTCTGGGTCGCCACCACCATGAACGGGTCGGGCAGGCCGTGGGTGTGGCCCGAAACGGTGATCTGCCCCTCGGCCATGGCCTCCAGCAGGGCCGACTGGACCTTGGGCGGGGCACGGTTCACCTCGTCGACGAGGACGAGGGAGTGGAACAGGGGCCCGGGCAGGAACTCGAAATCGCCGGCATCCTGGCGCCAGACGGTGGTGCCGGTGAGGTCGGCGGGCATGAGGTCGGGCGTGCACTGGATCCTGGCGAAGGAGCCGTCGAGCCCGTCCGACAGGCGCTTGACGGCCCGGGTCTTGGCGAGCCCCGGCGCGCCCTCGATGAGGAGGTGGCCACCCGTGAGAAGGCCGATGAGCAGACGCTCCACCATCACGTCGGCGCCGATCAGCCCGTGCAGCAGACCGTCGCGCAGGGCGAGGATGCGCGCGTGCAGGGCGGGATCGACGGAGGACGCGGCCGGACGTTCGGCCAGCACGGCACCGCTCATGCGCAAGCCCCCACGCGGGCGGGCACTGCCTTCGGGGCAAGGACGGCGATCCGTACCATGCGCGTCTCCTCGACGATTTTTGGGTGCGGATTCTTAAGCGATCCACATGCTGCGGGTGTGCCGGTGCGAGGGTCAACCGTCAATCCCGCGCGTCCGGCCCGATAGCCGCACGGCCGCCCTCGGGCAAAAACCCCGGCTGCGCGTGGTCGGTGCGCGACGAGCGCCCTAGTTTTCGGTCTCCGTCGATGGAGCCCGCCCATGACCACGGATCTCTTCCCCGGTTTCTCCGCCTCTTGGATCGACATCCCGGCCGGGCGCTTCTTCGCCCGCATCGGCGGCCCGGAGGACGCGGCCCCCGTCCTCCTCCTGCACGGCTTTCCCCAAACCCACGCGTGCTGGCACCGGATCGCGCCCGCCCTGGCCGAGACCCACCGGGTGATCTGCCTCGATCTCAAGGGGTACGGCTGGTCGGCGGCGCCCGCGGGCGATGCGGCGCACGAGACCTACGCCAAGCGCACCCTCGGGCAGGACATCGTGGCCGTGATGGAGCATCTCGGCCACGTGCATTTCGCGCTCTTAGGACACGATCGCGGGGCGCGGCTCGGCTACCGCCTGGCCCTGGACGAGCCCGGCCGTGTCGCCCGCCTCGCGCTGCTCGATATCCTGCCGACCCTGGTGCAGTGGGAGCGCATCGAGGCGTCGGACAAGCCTTCGCATTGGCGGTCCCTGGCCCGGCCGGCGCCCGTGCCGGAGCGGGAGATCGGGCAGGATCCGGACGGGTATTTCGAGGGCCTCCTGCGCGACTGGAGCAACGCCAAGTCGCTCGACGCGTTCGCGCCGGCCGCCCTGGCGCTGTACCGGCAGGGCTGGGCCGTGCCCGAGCGCATCCACGCCATGTGCGAGGATTACCGCGCCGGGGCGACGCGCGACCGCGAGGCGGATCTGACCGACCTCGCGGCCGGGCGCACGATCACCTGCCCGACCCTGATCCTGGCCGGTGACGGCTATCTCGACCGCAGCGCCGAGACGCCGCTCACCGCCTGGCAGCGCACCTTCGCGCCGAAGGCGACGGCCGTCGACCTCGCCTCGGGACACTTCCTCGCCGAGGAGAATCCCGCCGGCACCCTCGACGCCCTGCGCGCCTTTCTTGTTGCCTAGCCGGACCTGTCACGGTTCCGTCACGCGGGACCGCGATAGGGCGGCATGCTCCCGTCGTCGCCGCTTCCCGAATTCGTCAACTCAGCCATCAGCCTCGTCGTCGCTTTCGGCCTCGGCACCCTGATCGGGGCGGAGCGCCAGTATCGGCAGCGCACGGCGGGCCTGCGCACCAACGTCCTCGTGGCAGTGGGCGCGGCAGCGTTCGTCGATCTCGGCATGCGCCTCGAAGGGGCGGCCGGCGGCACCCGCACGGTGGCCTACGTGATTTCCGGCGTCGGCTTCCTCGGGGCCGGCGTGATCATGAAGGAGGGCATGAACGTGCGCGGCCTCAACACGGCCGCGACCCTGTGGTGCTCGGCCGCCGTGGGGGCCTTCGCGGGGGCGGACTTTCCCCTCGAGGCCGCCTTCGTCACGGCGGCGGTGCTCGCCGGCAACACCCTCCTGCGTCCCCTCGTCAACGCCATCAACCGCGCGCCCATCGACGAGAGCCAGACGGAGGCGACCTACGAGGTGCAGGTGACGGTGCACGCGGACGCTGCCGGCCCCGCCCGCGACCTCCTTGTCGAGCGCCTGGAGGCGGCACAGTATCCGGTCGGCGGCATCGAGGTGGTGGAGCGCGGCGAGGACACCGTCGAGGTGGTGGCGACCCTCGTCGCCACGGCGGTGACCTCCGGAGAGCTCGATGCGGTGACGGCCGCCCTGGAGCGCATGCCGTTCGTCACCCATGCCACGTGGTCGGTGCAGACGGCGGATTGAAGGGAGCGTGCGGAGACGCACCCGCATCGGGTCGCGCCGCATTGCCGTGGGATGATCGGCGACCGATCTCCGTGCACGCATCAGTCCCTGCAAGGATTCGGACACCATGGCAGACCAGAAGAACGCGCTCATCGTCGGGGCCTCGCGCGGCCTCGGTCTCGGCCTCGTCGAGACCTTCCTGCAGCGCGGCTGGCGGGTCACCGCCACCCAGCGTTCGCCTTCGCCGGGCCTCGCCGCCCTGGCGTCGGACGCCCTGCGTGTCGAGACCGCCGATATCGACGACGACAGCGCGGTCTCGAGCCTTCACGAAAAACTATCCGGCGAACGCTACGATCTGATCTTCGTGGTGGCCGGCGTCGCGACGCAGGCGCACGATCCCCTCCACGCCGTGCCGCGCGACGTCGCCGCCCAGGTCTACCTCACCAACGCGATCAGCCCGATCCGCTTCGCCGAGACCTTTCTTGATCGGCTCGCGCCGACGGGCCTCGTCGCCTTCATGAGCTCGATCCTCGGCAGCGTCGGCCTCAACGAGTCGGGCGGCTGGGAAAACTACCGGGCGAGCAAGGCGGCCCTGAATACGCTGGCGCGCAGCTTTGAGATCCGGCACCGCGACGCGGGCTTCGGTGTGATGCTGATGCATCCTGGCTGGGTCCGGACGGAAATGGGCGGAGCCGACGCCGATATCGATGTCGGCACCAGTGTCACGGGCATGACCCATGTGATCGAAAGCCATCTCGGCCAGGCCGGCTGCGTCTATGTCGACTACACCGGCAAGACGCTCGACTGGTAGAGCCGCGCCCGGCCGCCCGGGTGACCGGAGCGGTCGAGGCCTATCGGCCCAGGGGCGGACGGCCGCGCCGCTCGACGATGACGGGCGGACGCGTGCGCCGCTCGACGATGACCGTGCGGGGCGCCCGGTTCGGGCTTCCGGCCGTCAGGATGCGCTCGGGCACCCGTTCCGGCTTCGCCTTCGCGGCGGCGAGGACATGGGGGCGGATCTCATCGACGGGTAGGCCGATGAGGCCGGCGGCGATCTCGACCTGATGTTCGAGTTCGTCGGCGAGATCCTGGGCGGCGGCCACGGCCTCGGGGATCGTCGGCGGCTCCCGACGAACCCGGATCGGCGGTAGATCCTGGAAGGATTTCGGGGTCTTCTTCACGACGGGACTCGCGCTCGGCATCTGACAATCATACGCCGCCCACGCGTTATGTGCAGTGCACAAAAGCGCCTCGGGCCGTTGCGTCGGGCACATTGCTGAAACGACGGAAGCGCCGGCTCCCCCGGATCAGCCTGTCGGCGCGAACGCCCGAAACGGCAGCAAGCCGCGAGCCAAGCGCGAACGCCTCCCAAACCCGCGTCGAAGTGCCACGCCGTTGCGGTCCCGGTGGGCAGACCGGATAATCGGGCCATGCTCGACGATCTCCCCCACACCACCGACTCGCGCCTCACGCCCGCCCGGGCCGATCTGGCCGACATCCGCCTGCGGGGGCGGGTCACGGCGGACCGCTACGTCGCCGGGGAGGCCCGCCGCGTCGCGGTGCCGTCGGCGCCCCTGCGGCGTTCGCCCCGGTTCGATGCCGGCCTCGACACCGAAGCGGTGATGGGCGACGCGGTGACGGTCTACGACGTCGATGAAGGCTTCGCCTGGGTGCGCCTCGCCGAGGACGGCTACGTCGGCTACCTGCCCGAGGCGGCCCTGGGGCCGTCCGACCCGGCACCGACGCACCGGGTCACGGCCCTGCGCACCTTCCTGTATCCCGGCCCCGACCTGAAGCTTCCCGCCGCCGGATACCTCACCCTCGGCGCCCGCCTCACGGGGGTGGCGCAAGCCGGACAGTACCTGCGCCTCGCGACCGGCGAGCACGTGTTCGCCACCCACTGTGCGGCGCTGGCCACGACGGAGCCCGATTTCGCCGGGACCGCCGAGCGGCTCGTCGGCACCCCCTATCTCTGGGGCGGCCGCACCAGCCTCGGCCTCGATTGCTCGGGCCTCGTCCAGCTCTGCCTCGCGGCGGCGGGGATCGCGGCGCCCCGCGACGCGGACCAGCAGGAGCGGGGCCTCGGCGACCCGTTGCCGCCCGGCCTCGACGGTCTGCGACGCGGCGACCTCGTGTTCTGGCGCGGCCATGTCGGCCTCATGCTCGACGCCACTCGCCTCATCCACGCCAACGGCTTCCACATGGCGGTGGCGGTGGAGCCTCTCACCGTCGCCGTCGCCCGTATCCTGGAGAACAGCTACGGCCCGGTGACGTCGATCCGGCGGCTCAGCCCTTCAGGCGCGACTTGATCCGGTAGATCAGCCCGTCGCGCACGTCGCGGTAGCCGTCGAGGCGCTGGTCGCGGGTGCCGTCGTGGAAGTTGGTGGGGTCGGGCGTCGGCCAGTATTCGACCTCGACGGCGTTGGTGCGGGTGAGTTCCAGGGCCGCGTGGTGGGCTTCCGGCGCCAGGGTCACGATGAGGTCGAAGTTCAGGCCCTCCCACTCCTCGAGCTCGGCGAGGGTGCGCGGCTTGTGGCGCGCGGCATCGATGCCGATCTCGTCCAGCGCCGCCACCATGAACGGATCGGCCGGCTCGCCCGAGCGCACTCCGGCCGATTGAACGTAGATGGACTTGCCGAAGTAATGGCGCGCGATGGCTTCCGCCGCCAGGGAGCGCACGGCGTTGAAGTTGCACATGAACAGGGCCGATTGGACGCGCTTCTTCTTCGGGCCGGCCTCGTCCGCCATCCGGTCACTGCCTCCGGGCACTCACGCCAGCACGATGCGATCCCCGCCGCGCCGGGGACCTCAGGCCTTCCAGTGCAAGGCGAAGACCAGGGTGAAGAGGCGCCGGGCCGTCTGGTGGTCGAGGTCGACCTTGCCTTCGAGGCGTTGCTTCAGCAGGTCGGACGCCTCGTTGTGCAGGCCGCGCCGGCCCATGTCGATGGCCTCGATCTGGGTGGGCGAGGCGGTCTTGATGGCGTTGTAATAGCTCTCGCAGATCATCTCGTAATCGCGGATCACCCGGCGGAACGGGGTCAGCGACAGGAGGTGCGTCATCACCGGGTCGCCTGACTCGGTCCGGATCGCGAAAGCGAGCTTGCTTTCGACGAGGCCCAGGATGAGGGCGAACGGCCCCTCACGCCCCGGAATCGTGAAGCTGTTCTCCTCGAGGATATCGAAGATCGCGATGGCGCGCTCGTGCTCCTGGTCGGGATTGCCCCGGCCGATGGACTCCTCGTCGAGGGTCACCGCCACGAGACGGTTGGGGGATTTCGGCTCTGTGGATCTGGCCGCGCCGGGCATCATCCCCTCACAGGTTCAGGCGGATGGCCACCGAACGGGCGTGGCCTTCGAGGCCCTCCGAACGTCCGAGGGCGATGGCCGAGGGTCCCAGAGCCCGCAGGCTCTCGGGCGTACAACGCAGGATCGTCGTACGCTTCATGAAATCGAGGACGCCGAGCCCCGAGGAGAACCGCGCCGAGCGGGCGGTCGGCAGGACGTGATTGGGTCCGCCGACGTAATCGCCGATGGCCTCCGGCGTGTGCGAGCCGAGGAAGATCGCCCCGGCGTTGCGCACCTTGGCGGCCAACGCCTCGGCGTCCTGCGTCTCGATCTCGAGGTGCTCGGGGGCGAGGCGGTCGACGAGGGGCACGGCCTCGTCGAAGGTCCGCACCACCACGATGGCACCGTAATCGCGCCAGCTCGCCCGCGCGATTTCCTGCCGGGGCAAGGTCGTCAGCGCCCGCTCCACCGCCGCTTCGACGGCGTCGGCGAGGTCGGCCGAATCGGTGATGAGGATCGATTGCGCCGCGACATCGTGCTCGGCCTGGGCCAGGAGATCGGCCGCGACCCAGTCGGGGTTGGCGTGCGCGTCGGCCAGGATCAGCACCTCGGACGGGCCGGCGATCATGTCGATCCCCACCTGCCCGAACACCCGGCGCTTTGCCGCCGCCACCCAGGCGTTGCCCGGCCCGACGATCTTCGCCACCGGCGCGATGGTCTGCGTCCCGTAGGCCAGGGCCGCCACGGCCTGTGCGCCGCCGACCCGGTAGACCTCGTGCACGCCCGAGAGATCGGCGGCGGCGAGGACGAGGGGGTTCATCGTCCCTTCCGGCATCGGCACCACCATGACGACGCGCGGCACCCCGGCGACGCGGGCCGGAATGGCGTTCATCAGCACGGACGAAGGATAGCTTGCCGTTCCGCCCGGCACGTAGAGACCGACGGATTCGAGGCCGGTCCAGCGCCAGCCGCTGCTGACACCGAGCGCGTCCGTCGCGCGGTGATCGCTCGGGACCTGCCCCTCGTGGAAGGCCTGGATGCGGCGGGCTGCAAAGCGCAGGGCCTCCAGGGCCTCGGGCGGACAGGCCGCGATGGCCGCCTGGATCTCCGCCTCCGTCACCCGCAGGGACGCGGCGGTGAACTCCTCGCCGACACGGTCGAACCGGCGGGTGTAATCGACGAGGGCGATATCGCCGCCCGCGACGACGCCACTGATGATGCCGCGCACGGTCTCGTCGACATCCTCGGAAATCTCGCGCTTGACCGTGAGCAGACGGGCGAAGCTCTCCGCGAAATCGGCGGCAGCGGATTCGAGGCGGATCATGATGGGCGTCCCTCGACGGCGGCGCGGCCGGCGGCGACGGCCTCGTGATCGGGGCGGCCGTCGACCTCCCAGACGGGGCCGAGATCCTTCAGGCGCACCTCGATGCATTCGAGATCGAGCTGGATCGCGGCGCTGCCGGCGAAGACGAGCGTGGCGGTGCCGGACGGCGCCTCGCCCGGCGTGAAGGTGACGGCCAGGAGTTCCAGGGGCGTCTCGGAGGACGCGCCCGGCACGATGCCGCGGCTGCGCACGCCGAGCACGCGCTCGAAATGCATGCCCGTCAGGCGGCGGCGCGGCGGCGCGCCCTCCTCCGCCGCCCAGTCGAACCGCCGCGCCACGAGCACGAAGCGGTGGGTGTCGGCGAGGTAGGCGAGATCCTCGGTCCGCACGATCGCATCCTGCAGGTGGGCCGAGAGCACGGCAAGGTCGTCGGCATCGAGGGCGGCGAGCTTGAGAAGCTCCATGGCGGGGGTGTCGCGCTCTCTGGGTTGGGCCGGCACCGGGAGATGGCAACCGTCGGACCCGTAGGTAGCGAGACCGCCGGCCCACGGCAACCATGTGCCCGGGCACCGCCACGCTCCGATGGGCGTTTTCCGGCGCGACGCGCCTCGCTCCGGGGAACGGGAGGTCTCAGCCTCCGTTCATCCGCATCGGTCTAGCTCTCAGGACCACGGCCCCGGAACCCACCTCGATCCGACGGCGTCGGGCATCGGGCCGGGGATGACGGAAAGGACAGTTCGGTGAAGCGCATTCTCCTGGCGATCGCGACGGCGGCGACCTTCGGCAGCGGCCTCGGCGCCTTCGAGGCAAAGGCCCAATATTACGGCTACGACGACGATCGCCCCCGGCGCTACGAGCGGCGCTACGACGAAGATCGCTATGAGCGCCGCCGGGACCGCTACTTCGACGACCGCTACGAAGGACGCCCCCGTGGCGGGCGCGGCGGAAGCCTCTGCGTCACCGCACGCGGCAACTGCGTCACGCGGCCCGCGCCCTACAACGCGCCCTGCGGCTGCGAGATTCCCGGCTTCGGCTACAAGCGCGGCGCCGTCGGCGGCTGATTTTGAAGGAACGCCGGTCCGTCGGGACCGGCGTTCCCCCGCGTTCACGAGCGGACGCGGGTGATCTCGGCGCCGCAGCGGGCGAGCTTGGCTTCCAAGGCCTCGAAGCCGCGGTCGAGGTGGTAGACCCGGTTGATGCTGGTCTCGCCCTCGGCGGCCAATCCGGCGATGACGAGGGAGACGGATGCGCGCAGGTCGGTGGCCATCACGGGCGCCCCCCTGAGGCGCTCGACGCCCTCGACGATGGCGAGATCGCCCTCCAGGCGGATCTTCGCCCCGAGGCGCGCCAGTTCCTGCACGTGCATGAAGCGGTTCTCGAAGATCGTCTCGCGGATGTTCGACTGGCCCTTGGCCAGGGTCATCAGCGCCATGAACTGCGCCTGCAGGTCCGTGGGGAAGCCCGGGAACGGATCGGTGGTGACGTCGACCGCCGCGATGCCGCCGCCGTTGCGGCGGATGCGGATGGTGTCGACGCCGCTCGTGATCTCGGCGCCCGTGGTCGCGAGGATGTCGAGGGCGCTGTGCAGAAGGTCGGCGCGGGTGTTCTCGAGGGTCACGTCGCCCCCGGTCATCGCCACCGCCATGGCGTAGGTGCCGGTCTCGATCCGGT
The DNA here is from genome assembly GCF_022179065.1 of Methylobacterium adhaesivum. Classification (GTDB taxonomy): domain Bacteria; phylum Pseudomonadota; class Alphaproteobacteria; order Rhizobiales; family Beijerinckiaceae; genus Methylobacterium; species Methylobacterium adhaesivum. The sequence goes on along the minus strand of NZ_BPQD01000001.1, from coordinate 280,067 downwards.
CGGGCAGCACGTCGTGCCGCGCCCCGTGCAGGCGGGACACGCCCTCGACGGTGATGCGCGGGGTGCCGGCGCCCTCGATCCGCGCGCCCATCTTCGTGAGGCAGGCGGCGAGATCGACGACTTCGGGCTCGCGGGCCGCGTTCTCGATGAGCGTCGAGCCGTTGGCCAGGGCCGCCGCCATCAGCGCCACGTGGGTGCCGCCAACGGTCACCTTCGGAAAATGGATTTCGCCGCCGCGCAGGCCGTTCTTGGCGCGGGCGATGACGTAGCCGCCATCGACCTCGACGGTGGCTCCGAGCTTCTCCAGCGCCATCAGGAGGAGATCGACGGGGCGGGTACCGATGGCGCAGCCGCCCGGCATCGAGACCCGGGCCTCGCCGAAGCGCGCCAGCAGGGGGGCGATCACCCAGAAGCTCGCGCGCATGGTCGAGACGAGTTCGTAGGGCGCCGTGGTGTCGATGACGTTGGAGGCCGTGAGCCGGATGGTCTGGCCGGTCTCCGTGGTCTGGCCCGGACGCTTGCCCACCACCATGTGGTCGACGCCGTGATTGCCGAGGATGCGCAGCAGGGCGTTGATGTCGGCCAGCCGCGGCACGTTGCCGAGCTCCAGGGTCTCGCCGGTCATCAGGCTGGCGATCATCAGGGGCAGGGCCGCGTTCTTGGCGCCCGAGATCGGGATCACGCCGTGGAGCGGTCTGCCGCCGGTGATGGTGATGCGGTCCATTGCTGTTCAACCTTACGCTTTGCGTCCCGCGTCCCAGGCAGAGGCCGGGCCGGTCTCGTGGAGAGCCCACGGCCCGCCTTTCGTATCGCGAGGGGGCGTATACGTGAGTTATGTCGGAAAAGGGATCGTGCGGCCGCTCACGTCGGATCGTCCGAGGCCCGTTGCGGCGGATCGTCCGTGTCCCCCTCCCGCCGGGGCGGTTCGGCCGGCGCCTCGGAGCGGCCGCGTACCTGGGCCTTGCGGCGGCGGAGGTTCTCCCGCAGGGCTGCCTTCAGGCGCTCGGCCCGCTTGTCCGTCTGTTCGGTCATGGCTTCCCGGTCGGCGTCACGCGATGCATCGTCGCCCCGGCGACGGGTAGACCGTCCCGCGTGCAAGGCCAAGGTTCGGACAAGGCCAAGGTTCAGACCAGGGCTGCGGTTGTCGACTTGAACCAATTCCAAGTTCGCCTGTATCGTGCCGACCGCACTGCAGGAGCCAGTCGCGACGCGGGGTTCGCCGTCTCCGGTTCGGGGATCACGGCCCTTCGAGGAAACCAAAGGCGAAACCTCCATCTGGCAGGAGGGTCCTCGCAACAACGATCCCGCCGGAGGCCGCGCTCCCACCACCGGCCGACAGCCCAAGCGTGAAGGACGGATGCCCGTGAACCGGATGCCCGCGACGAGCGAGATCATCGAGACCCTGACGGTTACCGAGACCCGTCAAAGCAAAGGCCGGGCCGATTACGACGCCCACTTCCGCACCGCCCTCGACCGCCTGCACGACGAGCGCCGCTACCGCGTCTTCGCCGATATCGAGCGCATCTCCGGCCGCTTCCCCACGGCGCATTGGCGCAAGCCCGATGGCGGCACCTCCGAGATCACCGTCTGGTGTTCGAACGATTACCTCGGCATGGGTCAGCACCCCGACGTGGTCGGCGCCATGACCCAAACGGCGGCACGCTGCGGCGTGGGCGCCGGCGGCACCCGCAACATCGCGGGCAACAATTCGCCCCTGGTGGACCTGGAGCGCGAACTCGCCGACCTGCACGGCAAGGAAGCGGGCCTCGTCTTCACCTCGGGCTACGTCTCGAACCAGGCCGGCATCTCCACCATCGCCAAGCTGATCCCGAACTGCCTCATCCTGTCGGATGCCTTCAACCACAACTCGATGATCGAGGGCGTACGCCACTCCGGTTGCGAGAAGCGCATCTTCCGCCACAACGACCTCGCCCATCTCGAGGAACTGCTGATCGCCGCCGGCAATCGGCCGAAGCTGATCGCCTTCGAGAGCGTCTATTCAATGGACGGGGACGTCTCCGACATCGGAGCCATCTGCGATCTCGCCGAGCGCTACGGCGCCATGACCTACCTCGATGAGGTCCACGCGGTCGGCCTCTACGGGCCGCGCGGCGGTGGCATCTCCGAGCGCGACGGCGTGATGCACCGGGTCGACGTCATCGAAGGGACGCTCGCCAAGGGCTACGGCTGTGTGGGCGGCTACATCACCGGCTCCGCCGCCCTGTGCGACGCCGTGCGCAGCCACGCGCCGGGCTTCATCTTCACCACCGCCCTGCCCCCGGCCATCGCGGCGGCGGCCCGCGCCTCCGTGCGCTACCTCAAGCGCTCGAACACCGAGCGCGAGGCGCACCAACGCCAGGCCAACCGCACCAAGGCGGCCCTGGAGGCCGCCGGCCTGCCCGTCCTGCACACAGAGACCCACATTGTGCCCGTGATGGTGGGCGATGCCGAGCTGTGCAAGGCGGCGGCCGACCACCTGCTCGAACACCACGCCATCTACATCCAGCCCATCAACTACCCCACCGTGCCGCGCGGCACCGAGCGCCTGCGCATCACGCCCTCGCCGTTCCACGACGACGCCCGGATCGCCAAGCTCACGGCGGCGCTCATGGAGACCTGGGACACCCTCGATCTGCCGCGCGCCGGCACGGTGTTCGTCGAGGCGGCGGAATAATCAGGCCGGTTTTCGTTCGGGCCGACGCCTAGTTCAGGCGCCAGATCGCCGCGTTGAGAACCGTCGCGAAGCCGACCCAGGCGGCGTAGGGCACGAGCACCGCCGCCGCGAGGCGGTCGAAGCGCCAGGTCAGGCGGATGGTCCACAGGATCATCACGAACATCGCGGCGGCGACCACCACGGCCGCGCCGACGGCATGCGCGGCGAAAAACGTCGGGGTCCACGCGGCGTTGAGGGCGAGCTGCACGGCAAAGGCGATCACCGCCAGTCGCCAGCCCTCCCGTGAAGGCCCGGTGCGGGGCATGGCCCCGAGGAGCCGCCACGCCGAGAAGGCAATGAGGGTGTAGAGAAGCGTCCACGCCACCGGGAATGCCCAGTTCGGCGGGTTGAACGACGGTTTGGTCAGGCCCGCGTACCAGCCCTCGATGTTCGGACCCGTGGAGAGCCCGCCCAACACGCTCGTCAGCAGCACGGGCACGATCGCCACCGCCAGACGGGGATAGCGCGACAGGGCCGGCTTGTCGGGAACGTGCAGGGTGGCGGTCATGGTCGGGTCCTGGCTCCCGGCCGTCGATCGACCGGAAGAACTGTTTCTCGCGCGGCCTTATCGCGTATCGGGCGCCGTTGCGGAACGCGACGCGAGCCGCCATGGTTTCATGGATCCGCGCGACGGACGCCTTCGACGAGGCCGGTTCGGGCAGCGCCGCATCCCGCGAAACGGACGCCATGTCGGACACTCCGCTCCCCCCCTTCCGGGCCCGCAGCCTCGCCGCCCAGGCCATGGGGCGGATCGAGCCCGTCACGCGCGCCGTGGTGGCGCCCCTCCACGTCTCGACGACGTTCCTGCGCGACCCCGACAACGGCTATTCGTCGGGCTTCTCGTATGCGCGCCCCGACAACGCCACCGTGCGCGAGGCGGAAAGCGTCATCGCCATGCTGGAGGAGGCCCCGGCCGGCGCGCTCCTGTTCGGCTCCGGCATGGCGGCGGCAACCGCGGTGTTCTCGGCCCTCGAACCCGGCGACCACGTGGTGGCCCCCACCGTCATGTATTGGGCCCTCAAGCGGTGGCTGCGCGAGGAATTGCCCCGCCGTCAGATTGCGGTCGATTTCGTCGCGATGGACGATCTCGACGCCCTGCGCGCCGCCCTGCGGCCGGGCACGACGAAGCTCGTCTGGATCGAAACTCCCGGCAATCCGCTCTGGACCGTCACCGACATCGCGGCGGCCGCGCGCCTCGCCCATACGGCCGGAGCGCGGCTCGCCGTCGATTCCACCGCCGCCTCGCCGATCCACACGCGGCCCCTGACGCTTGGCGCCGACATCGTGATGCATTCGGCGACGAAGATCCTCAACGGGCATTCGGACGTGGTGGCGGGCGTGCTCGCGGGGGCCGAGGCGGACGATTTCTGGAGCCGCCTCGTCACCCTCCGCGCCGGGGGCGGCGCCATCCTCGGGCCGTTCGAGGCCTACCTGCTCATGCGGTCCCTGCGCACCCTGCCCCTGCGGGCCGCGGCCCAATCGGCCTCGGCGGCCGAACTCGCCCGGCGCTTCCAGGCCCATCCAGCGGTGAGCGCGGTGCTCTATCCCGGCCTGCCCGAGGATCCGGGCCATGCGATCGCGGCACGCCAGATGGAGGGGGGCTTCGGCTTCATGCTGTCGATCCGCGTGGCGGCCGGGGAAGCGGCGGCCATCGCCACCGCCGCCCGGGTGCGGCTGTGGAAGCGGGCGACCTCGCTTGGCGGCGTCGAGAGCCTCATCGAACACCGAGCCTCCGTCGAGGGACCGGGTTCGCCCTGCCCGCCCGATCTCCTGCGCCTGTCCGTGGGCCTCGAGGACATCGACGACCTGTTCGACGACCTCGACACGGCCCTTCGCGGTGGCGATTCCCCCGGGGCGGCGTGATTTTCTGGTCCGTCGACGGGGCCAACGGCGCGGCGTCGCGTTGTCGGTCAAAGCCGCCCCCCTGAGAGACCCGCGATGACGAACCCCCAATCCCTCCTGGCCGGACTCGCGGCCCTCGTGCTGACCGTGGCGCCCGCCGGGGCGGCGGACGGCCCGCCGACCCTCGACATCGAAAAAACCTGCCAGTCGGCGGCCTCGGCCGGCGTCAACGACAATGCCAGCAAGGACGGATGCCTGCGCTCGGAGCGTTCCGCCAAGGACGAGGTGAAGCGACGCTGGGGCGAGTTCACTCCGGCGGCCAAGCGCCAATGCGAGAAGCAATTCGACGCCGGCGGATTTCCGTCCTACGTCGAGATGGTGACCTGCCTCGAACTCGCCAGCGGCACGGGCCTGAAGTCCGACGGCAAGCAGGGTGGCGACAGCGTCACCAAGGAGCCGCATCCGAGTCAGCGCACGGACCCCCAGAAGGTGCTCGACAAGCCGGCGCAGTGACCCGGGCGGACCGGGAGCGGTCCACGGTCGCCCGGTACGAGTTCGTCAAACCACCGGGGACTCGCTCGGCCGCAGGGCTATCGCGTCCGGGACCGCGGGCCGATCGGGCCGGGCCTCGGCGCCGCCCCGGACCTGGGCGAGGGCTGTGAGATCGGCGGCGCGCGCAGTGTCGTCGATGGTGAGGAACAGGCCCCGGTCCTGCGCTCGGCGGCCAAGATCGGCCCGGCTGGTCAGCACGCTCTGGACCGGGCTCGACAGGAGGCCGAGGGCCACGGGCGCCATCCACAGGGCGAGCCACGGGTCGGCCGCATAGGTGAGGAGCCCAACGAGGAGGCCGCCGGCCACGAGGGTATCGACTTGGAGCCGGCAGGCCTCCGCCCACGGCACCCGGCGGTCGTCGCGGACCTGAGCGTCCCAGCGCACCACCCGGCCGACGAAGGTGGTGGCGACGGCGCCCGCCGCGAACAGCGTCATCACCGGCCACAGCAGCACCCACACCGCCTGTTCGAGGGCGGCGCTCTTCAGGAGCGAGGCCGTGCCGCCGAACGCCGCCCGGCGCTCGGCCGAGGCGAGGACATGGGCGAGGCTGAGGAGCTTCGGCAGGGCCAGCACGGTCACCACCAGGAGCGCCAGGGCATGAGCGGCCGCACCCGTGCCGGTGAGGCCGTAGCCGAGCAGGCCGAGATCCCCCGTCGTCGCGGCCTGGACGGTGCCAAGCGCCAGGAACGCCACCCAGAGCGGGCAGGCCATGTAGGAGAGGATGCCCACCGCAAGGTGCCAGCGGCTGGCGGCGCGCAGGCCCGGCATCGGCACCACGCGCAGGTGCTGCATGTTGCCCTGGCACCAGCGGCGCTCGCGGCCCAGAAGATCGACGAGGTTCGTCGGCATCTCCTCCCAGGTGCCGCCCATCTCGGGCAGGAGGCGCACCTCCCAGCCGGCCCGGCGCAGCAGCGCGCCCTCGACGATGTCGTGGCAGAGGATCTCGCCACCGAGGGGGGCACGCCCCGGCAGCACCGGCAGTTCGGCGTTGTCGGCGAAGGCCTCGACCCGCAGGATCGCGTTGTGGCCCCAGTAGCTGCCGTCCGGCCCCTGCCACGTCTCGAGGCAGCGGATGGAGAGGGGCGCGTAGAGGCGCACGGCGAATTGCTGGATGCGGGCGAACAGGGTGTCGCGCCCCGTGGCGTAGCTCACGGTCTGGATCAGGCCGACGCGGGGGCTCTCCTCCATGAGGCGGGCGAGGCGGCGCATGGCCGCGCCGGTCATGAGGCTGTCGGCATCGAGCACGATCATGAAATCGTACTCCGCCCCGTAGGTCCGGCAGAACTCGGCGATGTTGCCGGCCTTGCGCCCCGCATTGTCGCGGCGCCGACGATAGCGCAGGCGCGGCAGGCCGGGGCCGTTCCCGGCCGCCCAGGTGGTGATCCGGGCGAATTCGTGCTCTTCCACGGCCGCGATGGCGCCGTCGCGGGTGTCCGATAGGACGAAGAGGTCGATGTCGGACCCGTCGCCGCCCTCGCGCTGGAGGGAGCGGGCCATGACCCGCAGGGCCGCGAAGACCGCCACGGCGTCCTCGGCGTGGATGGCGACGACGGCCGCCGTCCGGCTCCGGCCGGAGGCGCGGGCCGGCACGGTCAGGGACCGGCGTTCGAGGTCCGACTTCGCCCGGTCGCCGACCGCGCTGGCCAGAAGTCCGTAGACGTATTGCCAGGCGACGAACGCCTGCCACGCCATCACCAGGCAGAACAGGACAAGGACGGAGGCGCCGAGCCACCCGGCCGGGCGGCCGTAGGCCATCACCGCCAGGGCCGCGATGAGGCCGGCGGTCGCGAGCGTCGGCAGGGCCAGCAGCAGCCGGCGCCCGAGGTAGGACCGCTCCGCGGGGCCCTCGAGCCCGCCCGGGATTTTGCCGGTCGGGATATCGACCGCCGGGGCGTCGTGCGACAACCGCTGAGACATGGGTGCGGGATTCTCGTGCGAGGGAAGCCAGCAATGCCCGATCACGGGGACAGGCACACGATGGACGATGGCAACGGTCGTGACGGAAACGGGCCGACGGAGCCCGTCTCGCGGCGACGCGCCCTGAAGACTACACTCGGTGCAGCCGTGGGCACGCTTCTTCCTAGTATCACCGAACTGAATGTCGCCCGAACGATGGCCGCCCCCCTACCCGATCGGGGAGCGCCCATGACCTTCACGTCCCTCGCCGGGCACGCGAAGGCGCTCGCGGCCGCCCCGTACCGGCCGCGCCCCGACGATCTGCCGCCCGCCCTCAAGGCCCTGACCTACGACGCCTACCGGGCGATCACCTTTCACCCCGGCGCGAGCCTGCGCCTCGGGCCGCATTTCTCGGCTCAGCTGTTCCACCGCGGCTTCCTGCAGGCCAAGCGGGTCGAGCTTTTCCTGCAGCCGGCGGACGGCCCGGCCGTGCCCATCGCCTACGGCTCGGAGCTGTTCGACCTCGGCCCGACCCTCCGGGGCCAGACCTTCCCATCCGATCTCGGGTTTGCCGGCTTTCGCCTGCACTATGCCTTCGACGAGGCCCGACCGGACATCCAGGAGGAGTTCCTCGTCTTCCTCGGCGCCTCGTATTTCCGCCTGCGCGGCAAGGGCCAAGAATACGGCCTGTCGGCGCGGGGTGCGGCCATCGGCACGGGGGGTCCCGGCGCGGAGGAGTTTCCGGATTTCACCGCCTTCTGGATCGGCGCGCCGGAAGACGGGACCCGTACCGTCGAGATCCTCGCGCTGCTCGAATCGCCGAGTCTGACGGGGGCCTACCGCTTCCGCGTCACCCCTGGCGATCCCTCCGTCATGCGGGTCGAAACCTCCCTCCACCCGCGCAGCGCCATCGCGCGCCTCGGCCTCGCGCCGCTGACCAGCATGTTCCTACACGGGCAGAACGGACCGGGAGCGCCGGGCGCCGAACCCTTCGACGATTTCCGGCCCCAGGTGCACGATTCCGATGGGCTCGCCGTCGCGACACGCGGCGACCGGCTGTGGCGGCCCCTGGTGAACGGGCGCCGCGCTCCGCAGATCTCGGCCTTCGCCGTCGATTCCCTCGACGGGTTCGGGCTCCTCCAGCGCGAGCGGACATTCTCGGCCTACCTCGACACCCAGGCCCGGCACGAATCCCGTCCGGGCCTCTGGGTGACGCCGGAATCCGGGTTCGGGGCGGGTGCGGTCCAGCTGTTCGAGATCCCGTCGCGGGAAGAGTACATGGACAACATCGTGGCGGCCTTCGTGGCCGAAGCCCCCGTGGCGGCCGGCAGCGCCCTTTCCCCACGCTACACCCTGACCACCGTGGGGGCGGAGCCCGTGGCGGTCGTTCCGGGCAACCTCGCCCGCGTGGTCTCGACCCGCGTCGGCTCGGCCGAGCGCCTGCGCCCGACGACACCGCCGAGCCCGGGCCGGCGCCTCTACGCCGTGGATTTCGAAGGCCCCGGCCTGCCTCGGGATCCGGCCGCCGCCGTCACCGCCGACCTTTCGGCGAGCGCCGGCACCCTGGTGGATCCGTTCATCGAGTTCGTGCCCCAGACCGGGGGCTGGCGCCTCTACGTCGAGTGGCGCCCGCCCGAAGCCCGCCCGGCCGGCGACGTGGTGCTGCGCGCCCGCCTGCTGCTTTCGGGCCGGGCGATCACGGAAACCTGGGACGCGGCGGCCTGAGCGCACGGCGAATCGCGGCGCGGGCGCGTTTGACCGCTCGGCGCCGTGCCCTGTAGACACCCGGCCCCACCGGGAGACGTCGCATGGCCAGCATCAACGCAATCCTCGCCACGGAACTCGGCGTGGCCGAGTGGCAGGTGAAGGCCGCCGTCGACCTCCTCGACGGCGGCGCCACGGTGCCGTTCGTGGCGCGCTACCGTAAGGAGGCCACCGGCACCCTCGACGACGCGCAGCTGCGCACCCTCGAGGAACGCCTCGCCTATCTGCGCGACCTCGAGGCGCGGCGCGCGGCGGTGCTGGAGAGCATCGAGGCCCAGGGCAAGCTCGACGCCCCCTTGCGCGCCCGGATCCTCGCCGCCGACACCAAGGCGCGGCTGGAAGACCTCTACCTGCCGTTCAAGGTCAAGCGTCGGACCAAGGCGCAGATCGCCCGCGAGGCCGGCCTCGGCCCCCTCGCCGAAGCCCTCCTGGCCCGGCCGGACCAGGCGCCGGAGGCGGCGGCGAGGGGGTATGTCGATGCCGCCAAGGGCGTGGCCGACGCGGAGGCCGCCCTGGAGGGCGCACGCGCGATCCTCATCGAGCGCTTCAGCGAGGACCCGGAACTCGTGGGGTCGCTCCGCGAGGCCGGCTGGCAACGCGGCCGGATGGTCTCCACCGTGAAGAAGGGCAAGGCGGCAGCCGGCGAGAAGTTTTCGGATTACTTCGAATTCTCGGAGCCCCTGACGCGCCTGCCCTCGCATCGCATCCTCGCCCTGTTCCGGGGCGAGAAGGAAGAGGTGCTCGACCTCGACCTCGCGGACGCCGTCGGCGACGAACCGGCCAAAGGTCAGCCCTCCTCGCAGGAGTTGCGCATCGCCAAGACCTTTGGCGTGCGTGATGCCGGCCGGCCGGGCGACGCCTTCCTGTTGGACACCGTGCGCAAGACCTGGCGGACGAAGCTGAAGCCCGCCATCGACACGGACCTGCGCGCCCGCCTCTGGGCGGTGGCCGAGACCGGCGCGGTCGGGGTGTTCGCCGGCAACCTGCGTGATCTCCTCCTCGCGGCCCCGGCGGGTGCCCGCCCGACGCTCGGTCTCGATCCGGGTTTCCGCACGGGCGTGAAAGTCGCTGTGGTGGACGCCACCGGCAAGGTGGTGGCCATCGACACGATCTACCCGCACGAGCCGCGCCGGGACTGGAACGGCGCCCTGATGACGCTGGCCAAGCTCTGCCGCGCGCACAGGGTCGAACTCGTCGCCATCGGCAACGGCACGGCCTCGCGCGAGACCGACCGGCTCGCCGCCGAGCTCATTGCCAAGCAGCCGGAGTTGAGGCTCACCAAGGTGATGGTGTCGGAGGCCGGTGCCTCGGTCTACTCGGCCTCGGCTTACGCCAGCGCCGAACTGCCCGACCTCGACGTCTCGATCCGTGGTGCCGTCTCCATCGCCCGGCGCCTGCAGGACCCGCTGGCCGAACTCGTGAAGATCGAGCCGAAGGCCATCGGCGTCGGGCAGTACCAGCATGATCTGGCAGAAGGGAAGCTGTCGCGCTCCCTCGACGCGGTGGTGGAGGATTGTGTGAACGGCGTCGGCGTCGACGTGAACACGGCGTCCGCGCCCCTCTTGGCGCGTGTGTCGGGCCTCACCGAGCGGGTCGCCGCCAACATCGTGGCGCACCGCGACGCCAACGGCCCGTTCCGCAGCCGTGCCGCCCTCAAGAAGGTCGCGGGCCTCGGGCCGAAGGCCTACGAACTCGCCGCCGGCTTCCTGCGCATCCGCGACGGGTCCGATCCCCTCGACGCCTCGGGCGTCCACCCGGAAGCCTATCCGGTGGTGCGCCGGATCCTCGCCGCCACGGGCCAGCCGATCCAGGCGGTGATCGGCAACGCGAGCACCTTGCGCGGCCTGGACCCGAAAAAATTCACGGACGCGACCTTCGGCCTGCCTACGGTTACCGACATCCTGGCGGAGCTGGAGAAGCCCGGCCGCGATCCGCGCCCGGCCTTCCGGACCGCGACCTTTCAGGACGGCGTCGAGAAGATCTCGGACCTCAAGCCCGGCATGCGCCTCGAAGGCGTGGTCACGAACGTCGCCGCCTTCGGCGCCTTCGTGGATATCGGCGTGCACCAGGACGGGCTGGTGCACATCTCGGTGCTCGCCGACCGCTTCGTGAAGGACCCGCGCGAGGTGGTCAAACCCGGCGACGTGGTTCAGGTGCGCGTCGTCGAGGTCGATCCCGGCCGCAAGCGCATCGCCCTCTCCATGCGCTCGGACGACGGGCAGGCGCCCCGTCCCGGCCGGCGCGAGGAGCGCCCGGCCCCTGCCCGGATGCAGGCGGCCCCGCCGCCCAAGGCCGAAGCGGAGCCCGGCGGCGCGATGGCCGAGGCCCTGCGGCGCGCCGCCGAATCGAAGCAGCGGCGCTAAAGCTAAAACTACTCCTGCCCCGCCACCTGCGCGTCGTCGCGGGCGCGGTGCAGGAGGAAGATCGACAGCACCATCACGAGGATGAGGCCGCCGAGCACCCCGAGTTCGATCATCGAGATGCGAAACAGCGCCTCGCGCTCCGGGGTCAGGGCGCCGTGCATCACCTCGGAGGATTGCAGGGTGATCACCAGCACGCGCCGGATCGACGCGATGAGCCCGACGATAAGGAACGGCTCGCAGGTGAGCTTGCCCGAGCGCATGGACACCCGCACCGTGTGCAGGATCTCCACCAGCATCAGCAGGAACAGGAGTCGGTCGACGATCTCCAGGAGCTTGGCCGACCCGCCGAGTTCACGGATCGCCCCGACGAGGAGCCCGGTGGCATCGACCAGCGCCAGGATCGCGGTGGCGGCGAGCAGGATTCCAAGCACGGCGTAGACCGCGTGCTCCGTGTGCATGAACAGGAACCCCGAGATCCGCGTGAGCCGGCTCTCTTCCGCGTCGTCCGCCATGGCGCATCCACCCCGACGCCGGACTCAATCACCGGTCGTGGGGGCAATCTGGCAGGCGAAGCGGAGCCTTGTCGAGTGTCAGTGAAAGAACGGGAGAACGTCGGGTGCGTAGAGGCCGAAGCCAAGCATCGCCAAGCCGGCGAGACCGAGGAGCGCACCACCGAAGACGAGGGCCGAGATGCCGGTGATGACCTCGGCCGAGGCCAGCACGATTCCGATCTGGAAGGCGGCCGAGCCGAATTCGTAATGATGGTAGCGGTGCAGCGCCTTGTCGCGCACTTCCTGGGCGTGGCGCGCCTTCTCGCTCAGTTCCTTGCGCCCCTCGCCCGTGGCGGGCTCGCTCTCCCAGCGGGCCATGGTTTTCGCCCACTCGGCGCGCTTGGCCTTGATCGCCTCGGAATTGGCGGCGTCCGGCGGCAGCAGGGCCAGGGTCTCGTCGGCGGTCTTGAGAATGGTGCCGCGGATGGTACGAGCCTGGAAGTAGGCCCACTGGTTCGATGATTCGACGTTGGCGCTGAGCGCCTCCGTCTGTGCACCCTTGGCCAGCGTCTCGGCGAGCGCCAGGAACAGTGCCAGCACCGAGATCAGAAGCGCCACGCGCTTGTTGGATCCGCCGCCTCCCCCGTGACCACCCGACATGCTGCCTCCCCGTTTCGACGGCGGCAGTCACAGCCGATCCGGGGGCGAAGCGCAACCGGAAAACCGCCGCCGCCGCCGGAATGCGGCGGCGGCGTCACCTCATGGTCTCAGGTCCTCGGTCTCAGGGCTTCTTGGCGTCGCCCTTGCCCTCGGCGGGGGCGGCAGCCGTGCGCTCGATCTTGGCGCCCTCGCGCAGCTTGAGGATGAGGTCCTGCTGCGTCTTGCGGGTGATGTACTGATCGACCTGATCCTTCATCTCGTCGAAGGTCGGCACCGGCTTCACGCGCTTCTCCTCGACCTTGATGACGTGCCAGCCGAACTGGGTCTTGACCGGGTCAGAGACCTGACCGGCGTTGAGCTTGAACGCGGCCTCGGCGAAGGGCGCCACCATGCGCTCCTTCGTGAACCAGCCGAGATCGCCGCCCTCGGCCTTGGAGCCCGGATCCTTCGAGGCCTCGGCCGCGACCTTGGCGAAGTCCTCGCCGCCCTTGATCCGCGCGGCGATCTTCTTCGCGTCGTCCTCGTTGTCCACGAGGATGTGGCGGGCATGGACCTCCTCGTCGGGCTTCATCGCCTTCACGGTCTGCTCGTAGAGGGCGCGTGCCGCCTCCGGCGTCACGGCCTTCTTGGCCTCGCGCTCGAGGTATTCGTCGAGGAGAAGCTTGTCGCGGAAATAGGCGAGCTTGCGCTGGAAGTCCGGCGCGTCGGCGACCTTGGCTGCATCGGCGGCCTGCGCACCGACCTTGAGGTCGATCATGTAGTCGACCAGCAGATTCTTCTTCTGTGCGTCGTCGACGCCCGGCAGGGACAAGGCCGGATCATCCGCCGCGATGGCGAGATCGCCCTGAGTGATCGGGGCGCCGTTCACCTTGGCCACCACCGTCTCGGGCGCCGCCGGAACCGCCGGTGCCGGTGCAGCGGCGGCGGGCTGCTGCGCTTGGGCCCCCGTCAGGGGTGCTGCCAGGAACAGCGCGAGGGCGCTGGTGCGCAGGAGGGCGTGGGTGATCGACATCGCGGCGTCCTTCGGGCGTGGCGCCCCGTCGCAGTCCCGGCCTGCGAGCGTTCGGGGGCGGTGCGGGGGCGGCGGCCGGAAGGGCCGCGTGATTCGCGCCGACACAGGTGGCGTGCGCCGGAGCCGATGGCAAGGGAGTCCACGGCAAGCCGGATGGGCGTGATCCATCGCATCCGCAGGGTCGCGGCGATGCGGCGTTAACGGGTCGCACCGTAGCCTTCATCGGACTTGGTCCGGAGGAGGTGTCGCGTGCGTGCAAATCGGGTCCCTCTCGGTGCGATCCTGCTCGGCACGACTCTGGTCCTCGCCGCCTCCGACGCGGCGGCCTATGGGCGACGCTCGCCCGGCATCGTCGTCGTTCCCAACGCCACCGGCAGCATCGGGTCCGCTCCGGCCGGGCCACCGCTGCGTGAGGCTCCCGCCGCGGGCCTGACGATGCCGCCCCTGGGTGCCCCGGCCGCCACCGCCCCGATCAAGGGCGACCGCACGGCGCAGACCCGGTGCGACAGCGGGCGCATCGTCGGCTCCGGCGCGGGATTCTGCGAGATCAACTGACCCTCGCTCGCGGGGGGCTCGGGGTGATGGATCACAAGAAAAACAGCGGGGTGCAGAGATCGGCTTCGGTGGGACGTGGATCGAACGCGTGCCGACCCGAGCGCGACGGGCAACCACACCACCTTCGGGCGCGGGGGATTTCGGCCCTCTCGACATGACCATCGCAAACCGACCGCTCCCCGCGAACCCCAGATCCTCGGATGTCACGGCCCTGGCGCTGGTCCGCCTCATCGAGAACCGGCGGCCCGCCCTCGTCCTGTGAGCCGAAGTGAGGCCGAGCCGCTCCCCGATCCGACGGCGCAGCATGCCGATCGGCGGACGCGGCTCTTTCGGATGCGCCGGGCAATATTTACCTCTATAAGCCCGGCCAACATTCGCCTTCACGCTTTTCGATCGACCGTAGGTTCACGATGCTCGGTGCCCTCGCCAAGAAGATTTTCGGCTCGTCCAACGACCGGCGGGTGAAGGGCTACCGTCCCCGCGTGGCCGAGATCAACGCCCTGGAACCGCAGCTGGCCACCCTGTCCGATGCGGACCTGCGGGCGCGCACGGCGATGCTCAAGGGCGAACTCGCCGCCGGCAAGACCCTCGACGACATCCTCGTGCCCGCCTTCGCCACCGTGCGGGAAGCGGCCAAGCGCGCGCTCGGCCAGCGCCACTTCGACGTGCAGCTCATCGGCGGCATGGTGCTCCACGAGAGCGGCATCGCCGAGATGCGCACGGGCGAGGGCAAGACCCTGGTGGCGACCCTGCCGGTCTACCTCAACGCCCTGTCGGGCCTCGGTGTCCACGTCGTGACGGTCAACGATTACCTCGCGTCCCGCGACGCCGAGTGGATGGGCCGGGTCTACCGCTTCCTCGGCCTCACCGTCGGTACCATCGTCCATGGTCTCGACGACGAGCAGCGCAAAGAGGCCTATGCCTGCGACATCACCTACGGCACCAACAACGAGTTCGGGTTCGACTACCTGCGCGACAACATGAAGTACGAGCTGTCGCAGCTCGCCCAGCGCGGCCACAATTTCGCGATCGTGGACGAGGTCGACTCGATCCTCATCGACGAGGCCCGCACCCCGCTCATCATCTCCGGCCCCGTGGACGACCGGTCGGAGCTCTACGTCTCCGTCGACGCGCTGATGCCCCATCTCGAGAAGGAGCATTACGACCTCGACGAGAAGCAGCGCACGGTCTCGCTCACCGAGAGCGGCAACGAATTCATCGAGGATTTGCTACGCGGGGCCGACCTCCTGAAGGAAGGTGACCTCTACGACGCCCACAACGTCTCCCTCGTCCACCACGTGAACCAGGCGCTGCGCGCCCACACCCTGTTCACCCTGGACAAGGACTACATCGTCAAGAACGACGAGGTGGTGATCATCGACGAGTTCACCGGCCGCATGATGCAGGGCCGGCGCTACTCGGAAGGGCTGCACCAGGCCCTGGAGGCCAAGGAGCGGGTCACGATCCAGCCCGAGAACCAGACGCTGGCCTCGATCACCTTCCAGAACTACTTCCGCCTCTATTCCAAGCTCGCCGGCATGACCGGCACGGCCTCGACGGAGGCTGACGAGTTCGCCGAGATCTACAAGCTCGAGGTGGTCGACATCCCGACCAACAAGGAGGTCGAGCGCGTCGACGAGGACGACGAGGTCTACCGGACGGTGGGCGAGAAGTACGACGGGATCATCGCCGAAATCGAGAAGGCGCATGCGCGCCACCAGCCGATTCTGGTGGGCACCGGTTCCATCGAAAAGTCGCAGCACTTGGCCGAGCTTCTGGTGAAGGCCGGCTTCACGCCGCTCGACTACTCGGACCTCAACGCCCTGACCGACGTCTACGCCGCCGCCCGCGAGGGCCGGGTGACGAAGCGCTTCGCCGTGCTCAACGCCCGCTTCCACGAGCAGGAAGCCTACATCGTGGCGGAAGCCGGCGTGCCCGGAGCCATCACCATCGCGACGAACATGGCCGGGCGCGGCACCGACATCAAACTCGGCGGCAACGTCGAGATGCGCGTCGAGAAGGAACTCGCGGGCATTCCCGAGGGCGCCGAGCGCGAGGCCAGGATCGCGGCGATCAAGGCGGAGATCGCGGAGTATCGCGACAAGGTGCTGGCGTCGGGCGAGCCGGCCGATCCGGAGGCGGGCCGCAAGAAGGCCCTGCCCGGCGGCCTCTACATCATCGGCACCGAGCGCCACGAATCGCGCCGCATCGACAACCAGCTGCGCGGCCGCTCCGGCCGCCAGGGTGATCCCGGCCGCTCGAAGTTCTACCTGTCGCTGCAGGACGATCTCATGCGGATCTTCGGGTCCGACCGCATGGACGGGATGCTGACGCGGCTCGGCCTTGAGCAGGGCGAGGCCATCATCCACCCCTGGATCAACAAGGCCATCGAGAAGGCGCAGCAGAAGGTCGAAGCGCGCAACTTCGACATGCGCAAGAACGTGCTCAAGTACGACAACGTCATGAACGACCAGCGCAAGGTGGTGTTCGAGCAGCGTCGCGACTTCATGGGCCAGGAGAGCGTGCGCGAGACGGTCGACGAGATGCGCCACGGCGTCGTCGACGATCTCGTCGCCATCCACGTGCCCGAGAACGCCTATGCCGAGCAGTGGGATATCGAGGGCCTGCGCGAACGGGTCCAGACCGTGCTGAACCTCGACGTTCCGGTTGAGGATTGGGCCAAGGAAGAGGGTATCGCCGACGAGGAGATGCGCGACCGCCTGCGCCAGGCGGCCGACGAGGCCTACGCCGCCCGGACCGAGAAGAACACGCCCGAGGTGATGACCTATGTCGAGAAGCAGGTGCTGCTGCAGACCCTCGACCACCTCTGGCGCGAACACCTCGTGACGCTCGACCACCTGCGTCAGGTGGTGGGCTGGCGCGGCGTGGCCCAGCGCGACCCCCTGAACGAGTACAAGTCGGAAGCCTTCGACCTCTTCAACAGCCTCGTCGGAAGCCTGCGCGAGCAGGTGACGCAGCAGCTCGCCCGCATCGAGATCATGTACGAGGATCCGGCGTCCGAGGCGGCGCCGTTCGGTTCCCCCGCCCTGCCGCCGATGTTCGCCCAGCACCTCGATCCCGTCACCGGCGAGAACGAAATGGATTTCTCGGGTCGCGGCACGGGCAGCGACGGTGGGGGCGGTCCGGCCTATGGCTACGCGGCGCAGGCGATGCCGACGGACACGGCCGTGCTCGAGCGTGATCCCACGGACGCCACCACCTGGGGCCGGGTCGCGCGCAACGAGCCCTGCCCCTGTGGTTCAGGCAAGAAGTTCAAGCACTGCCACGGTACCTTCGCCGCCTGACGCCATGAGCGACGTCGTCTACGGCGTCGAACCGGACCTCGACGTGGCGGAGTTCCGCCGCGTCCTCGTCGAATCGGGTCTGGCCCCCCGCCGGCCCGCGGACGATCTTGCACGGTTGGAAAAGATGCTGGCGGCGGCCGACCTCGTCGTCACGGCCCGCCGCGACGGAGTTCTGGTTGGGGTGGCGCGCACCCTCACCGATTTTTCCTTCTGCGCCTACCTGTCGGATCTCGCCGTTTGTCGCGCGGCGCAGGGGCTCGGCATCGGCCAGGGCCTGATCGCCGCGACGCGTGCCGCCGTGGGGCCACAGGGTTCGCTCCTGCTGACGGCCGCACCCGACGCCATCACCTTCTACGAGCGCATCGCCATGCCCCGCGTCCCCGACGCGTTCCGGTACGACCGGGAGATGTGAGGGGCGACAGCGGCCCATAATCTTGCAAACCCGGACCCGGACGCCGGATGTGCGAGGTTCTTCGGTCGGAGAATCGGCCGAGCGATGCCTCTCAAACCGTCACTTGGGTTCCCACTTCGACCACCCGTCCGGTGGGGATCTGGAAGAAGTCCGTCGCGTCGTTGGCGTTCTTGGCCAGCGTGATGAAGATCCGGTCCTGCCAGAGCGGCATGCCCGAATGGGCGGCCGGGCGGATGGAACGCCGCGACAGGAAGAACGACGTCGCCATGATGTCGAACTTGAAGCCCTGCTTCTTCAGGAGCGTCAGGGTCCGGGGGATGTTGGGCGACTCCATGTAGCCGAACTTCATCACCACCTTGGAGAAATGCGGGCCGATGGGCTCGATGTGGACCCGGTCCGCCGCCCGGGCGCGGGGGGTGTCCACGGTCTCCACGGTAAGCACGACGTTCTTCTCGTGCAGCACCTTGTTGTGCTTGAGATTGTGCAGCAGGGCCGCCGGCGCGATGTAGGGATCGCTCGTGAGGAACACCGCCGTGCCGCGCACGTGGTGGGGTGGGCTCTTCTCCAGCATGCCGACGAGCTCGGTGAGCGGCACGTCGGTCTTGCGGGTCTTGTTGATGAGGATCGCGACGCCGCGCACCCAGGTCCACATCACCACGATGAGGGCGCCGGCGAACAGCAGGGGCACGTACCCACCCTCGAACACCTTGAGCAGGTTCGAGAGCAGGAACAGGAATTCGAGGGCCGCGAACGGCAGGATCGCGAGGCCGGCGGCCAGCGGCGACCACTTCCAGGTCTTCCACAGTACGAGGAAGGCGAGGCTCGCGGTGATGAGCATCGTGCCGGTGACAGCGATGCCGTAAGCCGAGGCCAGGGCGGCGGAGGAGCGGAACAGGACCGCCAGGATGACGACGCCGACCATCAGGAGGGCATTGATCTGCGGCAGGTAGATCTGCCCCGAATGCGATTCCGAGGTGTGGCGGATCTCGAGGCGCGGCAGCAGACCGAGCTGGATCGCCTGACGCGATAGGGAGAAGGCGCCGGTGATCACCGCCTGGCTCGCCGTGACCGTGGCGGCGGTGGCGAGCAGCACCATGGGCAGCAGGCCCCATTCCGGCACGAGCTGGAAGAACGGGTCGGTGGTGTCGGGCTTCGCCAGCACCAGGGCGGCCTGGCCGAAATAGTTGAGCACGAGGCAGGGCGCCACGAGGTAGAGCCACGCGATCTGGATCGGCCGGCGGCCGAAATGCCCGAGATCGGCGAACAGGGCCTCGGCCCCCGTCACCGCGAGGAACACCGCTCCCAGCGCCACGAGGGCGCCGGTGCCGTGGCCGAGCAGATAATGCAGCGCGTAGTACGGGTTGATCGCCCAGAACACGTCCGGCGTGGCGGCGATGTGCGGCAGGGCGGCGAGCGCCATGGCGGCGAACCACGTGGCCATGATCGGCCCGAAGAAGGTCGCGACCTTCCCCGTTCCCCGGTTCTGGATGAGGAACAGGGGTACGATGATCGCGATGGTGATGGGCAGGACGTAGGCGTCGAAGGCCGGCGTAACGAGCTTGAGCCCCTCCACTGCCGAGAGAACCGAGATGGCGGGGGTGATGATGGCGTCGCCGTAGAACAGCGAGGCGCCGAGCAGGCCGAACATGAACACGATGCGCGAGCCGCCGAGCGCCGAGCGCGCGAGGGCCATGAGCGAGAGGATGCCGCCCTCGCCATTGTTGTCCATCCGCATGAGGATGACGACGTATTTGATGGTGACGATGAGCAGCAAGGCCCACAGGATCAGGGAGGCGACGCCCAGCACCTCCTCGCGGAGCAGGATGCCGTCGGCGCGGGCCGAAACTAGCGCCTCACGGAAGGCGTAGAGTGGGCTCGTCCCGATATCGCCGTAAACGACGCCGATGGAGCCCAGCACCAGCGGCCACAAGCCGGCGGGCCCGTGGGCACGCCCGGTCTCCGCGTCGGAGCCCAGCGCGGACGGATCTCCGCCCTCGGACTTCGGACCGGGCACGCTTGGAGTGGCGGATTGCGTCATGCGGCTCGATCGCGACGTGTTGCGAACCCGGGCTTTTCGCGGGGCGCCTTCGAAGGCGGGCGAAGAAACGCGGGGCCGGACCCGACGGCGTCGGGCGGCAAGGTTGGTCTGCGTTCACGCTATCACGCGGCGCAGCATGGGAGAACGGCAACCCGTGCGGGATTGCCGTTCGGCCGACAGGGCAGGGCACGGGACGCCGGAGACGGCGGGTACTGCGGGGCGCCCTACTCGGCTGCGCTGCGCGCGCCGGATCCGAAGCGGCGCTCGATGTAGTCGGTCACCACGGTCTCGAAATCCTTGGCCAGCGTCGGCCCGCGCAGGGTCATGGCCTTCTTGCCGTCGATGAAGACCGGAGCCGTGGGGGTCTCGCCAGTGCCGGGGAGCGAGATGCCGATATCGGCATGCTTCGATTCGCCCGGACCGTTGACGATGCAGCCCATCACCGCGACGTTGAGGCCCTCGACCCCCGGATAGGCCTTCTTCCACTCCGGCATGGACTGGACGATCCAGTTCTGGATGTCACGGGCGAGTTCCTGGAAGGTCGTGGACGTGGTGCGGCCGCAGCCCGGGCAGGCCGCCACGAGGGGCACGAAGGTGCGGAATCCCATGGTCTGCAGGAGTTCCTGCGCGGCCTTCACCTCCACGGTGCGGTCGCCGCCGGGCTCCGGGGTGAGCGAGTAGCGGATGGTGTCGCCGATGCCTTCCTGCAGCAGCACGCCGATGGCGGCGGACGCCGCAACGAGGCCCTTCGAGCCCATGCCGGCCTCGGTCAGGCCGAGATGGATGGCGAAGTCCGAGCGGCGCGCCACCTCGCGGTAGACTGCGATGAGGTCCTGCACCGCCGAGACCTTGGCCGAGAGGATGATCCGGTCCTTGGGAAGGCCGAGTTCCACGGCCCGCTCGGCCGAGGACAGGGCCGAGCGCACCATCGCCTCGCGCATCACCGCGCGGGCATCGATGGGCCGGGGCAGCTTTGCGTTCTCGTCCATGAGGTGGGTGAGGAGCGCTTCGTCCAGGGAGCCCCAGTTCGCGCCGATGCGGACCGTCTTGCCGTACCGGATCGCCTGCTCGATGATCGTCGAGAACTGGGTGTCCTTCTTCTCCTTGAAGCCGACGTTGCCCGGATTGATCCGATACTTGGCGAGTGCCTCGGCGCAGGCCGGATGATCGGCCAGCAGCTTGTGGCCGATGTAGTGGAAGTCGCCGATGAGGGGCACGTGGATGCCGATGCGGTCGAGGCGCTCACGGATCCGCGGCACGGCCACGGCCGCCTCGTCGCGATCGACGGTGATGCGCACGAGTTCGGAGCCGGCCCGGGCCAGTTGCGCCACCTGCGCCACGGTCCCGTCGATGTCGGCCGTGTCGGTGTTGGTCATCGATTGCACGACGATGGGGGCACCGCCGCCGACCGTGACGGCGCCTTCGCCCGAGCCGATGGTGACACCGACCGTGCGGTGGCGGGAATTCGGGCCGGCGATCTCGGGAGCGGTGCCGTTGATCGGGTTGGCGGGGGTCGCGTCCATGGCTTCCATCGTTGATCCGTGCGCTCCGGGGACCCTCCGCCGGCCTTGGCGACATCGGTCCATCTGCGAGGACACCCTCGGGTCCGGCAGGGCAACCCGGCCGGTGGCGTCCACGACGCCGTCTTGTTCTAAGCCCTCGCTCGTTTAGCTGAGATGACGGTGGGCGGGCGTCAAGCCAGTGCCGTCCCGGCGATCGAGGGCGTCGGTCTGCTGTCGGTCCTATCCCATGTCCGATCCGGGGCGCGATGTCGAGTTGCTCACGGCGCCCGGCGTAGGGCTGGGCTGCGCGGGATCGGGGAACCGGTGGCCTCCCGGACCGATTGTTGCCGTGTCGCATCATATATTGCGGTGCACCATATCTCGGAGGCCCCCATGCTCGACGCGAACCAGCCCGACGCCATCGATCCGCCGGCCGATATTGGTCCGGGCGGCTCCTGTCCGGACCATGCCACCGCGCCGACGCGAGTGATGGCCGGACCCCGGACGGAGAAGACTGTGGCGCTCGCGCTCCAGGGCGGCGGTGCCCACGGCGCCTTCACGTGGGGGGTACTCGACGCGCTGATCGAGGACGGACGTCTCGGTTTCGAGGCGATCACGGGGGCCAGCGCCGGGGCCATGAACGCCGTGGTGATGGTGGACGGCTGGCTCGAAGGCGGCCCCGACGGCGCCCGCGCGGCCCTGGAGCGGTTCTGGCGCGAGGTGAGCCTCGACAGCGACCTCTGGCCTGCCCAGCGCGGCGCCCTCAACGGCCTGTTCGCCCTGTGGAAGGACAATCCCGTCGTCGAGTTCTGGGGCCGGGTGCTGAAGACCAGTCCCTATGCGTCGAACCCGCTGAACTACAATCCCCTGCGCAAGGCCCTCGCGGCGCAGGTGAACTTCGAACGCCTGCGCAAAGCGGAGACGGCGGCGCTGTTCGTGTCGGCGACCAACGTCTGGACGGGCAAGCTCGCGGTGTTCGAGCGCGCGGACCTGAAGGTCGACCACCTCATGGCCTCGGCCTGTCTGCCGACGGTGTTCCAGGCGGTGGAGATCGACGGCGTGCCCTACTGGGACGGCGGCTATCTCGGCAACCCGCCCCTCTATCCCCTGTATCGGGGCGCGGAGACCCGCGACATCCTCCTCGTGCAAATCAACCCGGTGGAGCGCCGGGAGACCCCGCGCACGCAGCAGGAGATCCAGGACCGTCTCAACGAGATCACCTTCAACGCCAACCTCATGCGCGAACTGCGCGCCATCGATTTCCTCGACGGCCTCATCGCCGAGGGCGTGCTCGTCCAGGGCGACTACAAGTCGCAATACGTTCACCGCATCGACGGGACCGGCGCTCTCGACGATTATCAGGCCTCAACCCGCCTCGACGCGCGCTGGCGGGTGTTCGAGCGCCTGCGCGACAAGGGCCGGAATGCGGCTCAGGCCTGGCTCGCGGAGACCTACGATCAGGTCGGACGGACCTGCAGCCTGAACCTCCAGGCCACCTACACCTAAGAGCCCCCGCGCCGGAATCTTCGATACAGACGACGCGCTCGTTTCGAGCGGACGGGATTAATCCCGTCGCTCACGCGTTGATGATCATATGACGAGCGAATCGATCCGGCCCGGCTCAGCCAGCTCCATCGTCGACTTGATGGTGCCTCTGCGGCGCTACGCGCGATCCTTGACGCGCGACAGCCTGCGCGCGGACGACCTCGTACATGACGCTCTGGTGCGGGCTCTCGAGTCGGGCCAGATTCACCGTCCCAACACCAACCTGCGTACCTGGATGATGACGGTGCTGCACAACGTCTTCATCGACGAGCAGCGCCGCAAACGCGTTGAGTCGCGTCATGCCGAGACCCTGGTGCAAATGAGCGAAGAGGTCGCTCCGCCGGCCCAGGAAGCCCAGGTCCGCCTGGCGCAGATTCGCCGCGCCTTCCTCACCCTGCCGGAAGAGCAACGGGCCGCCCTTCATCTCGTGACGCTGGAGGGCATGGCTTACGCCGATGCCGCCGCCGTTCTCGGCATTCCGATCGGGACCCTGATGTCGCGGCTGGGCCGTGGCCGTGCCGCCCTCCGGGCTTTCGAGGAGGGTGAGCGCGCGTTGCCCGAGCGCGAGCCCCAGCCCGCCGAGAGACCACGCCTGCGTCTCGTTCCCAGCCAAGACAAGGCCGGGACGGGGCTCGGCGGACGCGCCGCCGGCAAGAGTTGACCGACACTCAGGACGGACCGGCACGGAGTCGGATTGCGGCAGGCCGAGGATGAAGACCGATGGCTGGTCGGTATCATCCAAATCCCCGCCTCGCGAGACCAGGGAACGGTCGGACGGAGACGTCGCCGAAACCGGCGGCGGCCCAACGATCCGGGCGGAAGACTATCGGCCCACGACGCAGGCCAGAACCGAATGGAAACGACAGCGATGGTCGATCCGATTACCGATACCGATCTCACCGCCTTCGTCGACGGGCAGCTCGATGCCATGCGACGGCTCGACGTGGAGGCTCATCTCGCGCATCACCCCGAGACCGCCGCCCGGGTCATGGCCGAGATGCATGATCGCGACGCCCTGCGCGAGGCGTTCGCCCAGTTGCCCGGCCCGGGGCCCGAGCGCAATCGCATGGCAGCCCGTCGCCTTGATCGGTCCCTGGCTTGGCGCCGCGCCGGAGACCGTCTGCGCCGCGCCGCCGTCATCGCGCTCCTCGTCGGCGCCGGATGGCTCGCACATTCGGACAGTTTCCTACTCGGCGTGCCCGATACCTTCGCGGCCCCCGTGGACCCGACCCTGGTGGCCGATGCCCGCAACGCGCGCGAAGCGGCGCAAATTCGGGAGCGCTTGGCCGCGCAGCGCACGACGGTCTACGACCGCGCCGGCATCGCCGGTGCCACGGGCATCACCCTTCCCGATCTCCCGAGCGACTGGACCGTGCGCGACGTGCAGATCGTCCCCGCCCGGAATGGGACCAGCGTGGAGGTGGTGATCGATGGCGGCGCCCTGGGCGAGCTCTCCCTGTTCGCGACCCAAGGCGGCAAGGCCGGTCCGGGTGAGGGCGAAGTCGCGAGTCCGGGGGACGGCGAGACCGCTTACTGGGTCAAGGGGCGGACGGCCTACGCCTTGAGCGGTCGAGACCATGCCGGCATCCAGGCCGCCGCACAGCGTCTGGCCGCAAAGCGCGCGAAACTGTAGGGACCCCGCTGCGGTCTGTGTCCCAGCCACAGGTCGCGTGGTCCTCGATACACCTTGGTGTTTCGTGCCGCCCCGCCGGGCGGCACACGGCCTGTCTGACCAACTTCGGTCGATCCCTTCGGAACGCCGGATTTGAGCTTCGTTCGAGCGCCGCGCGAGCTTCGTGATCCCCGTCCGCTTCGATCGAGCGGAGCCGGGTCAGGCGGCGGCGAGGCGCCGGCGACCGAGCGCCAACAGGCCCCGGAACGGCATAAGGACCAGCCGCGCGACACCCGCGAGGGCGAGGACGAGGGCAACCGTCAAGACGACCGTCAAGGTTTTGATCATCGGGGCACCTGCTGCTTGACCGGAACATCGTGGCTCCGGAAGGGAGCCCGACCGTCGCGCCCAAGATAATCCCTCAAATTCGGCGAAACTGAGAGTCTTCGCGAGCTGAGAAGTTCTTCGGAGGAACGGCCACGGAGGCCAGGAAGCGGATGCGCGTACATCCGGCGTCATCCGCCCCGGCCCCGTGGTCCAACCCGGTTGAGCAACGAAGCCGCTCCCGGAGTACCCCAATCCTTGTACCGGGATGGTTAACGAAACGTTTCCGCATCCTTCGCGGGTCCGACGACCCCGCGGAGCGAACGGGGGTCGCGCGCGGTAGGGTTGGGATTGGCCCGCGAAGGTCTACAGCATCGATGGGACCCGGTCGGTGGCCAGGATCGCCCGGGCCTGCTCGGCGTCGATATCCATCCGGGCAATGAGGCTTTCGGCCGAGTCGAAGCGTTCCTCGCCCCGGATGTACCCCACGACCTCGACGGTGATCGTCTGTCCGTAAAGATCGCCGGAAAAATCGAACAGGTTGACTTCGAGGAGCGGCGCACCGTCGTCGAAGGTGGGGCGACGGCCGTAACTCGCCACGCCGTCCCGCACGCTGCCATCGGCCAGGGCCACCCGCACGGCGTAGATTCCGTGGGCGAGACCACAATCGGTCAGTGCGACATTGGCGGTCGGATAGCCCAGGGTGCGGCCGCGCTTGTCCCCGTGCTGCACAACTCCGGACACGAACCAGCGATAACCGAGCAGGGCATTGGCCCGGCCGACGTCGCCCGCGGCCAGAGCCGTCCGGATCGCGCTTGAGGAAACCGGCTCCATCGCATTCTCCACGGCAACGGGGGGAAGGGAAACGGCCGGGATGATGCGGCAGCTCAGTCCCGCGCCCGCGCACAGGTCGGCGAGGACGGCCGGCGTGCCCTCGCGCCCGCGCCCGAAATGGAAATCGTGCCCCACGACGACGCCGGAGAGCCCGAGGTCGCGCACCAGCAGGGTCTCGACGAAGGCCCGTGCGCCGGTGCCGGCGAGCCCGGCATCGAAGCGGCGCACCACGAGCCCGTCGAGGCCGAGCCGGGCGAACACGCGCTCCTTGGCTGCCGCGTCGGACAGGCGGAACATCGGTAGATGCGGTGTGAAATACGCCCGCGGATGCGGCTCGAAGGTGAGGGCCACGGCCGGACGACCGGCCGCAGCGGCGGTCTCGCGCACGGCGGCGATGAGGGCGCGGTGACCGAAATGAACGCCGTCGAAGTTACCGATGGCCGCGATGGCGCCGGAAAGGATCGACGGCATCGGTTCGTCCTCGCGGCAAACCGTGAAACGCCGGCCCAGCGCAGGAGCCTGAACCGACAAAGCTGTCTTGTCGCCGGACGGCATCTGATCCTAGCTTGGCTGTGGCGGAGCGGGCGTGGTCCGGAGACGTCGCGTGTCGCGGCGGAACCTGTCGAAATCTGCCGGAGGGGTCAAGCGAGGCACGCCGCCTCGTCGCGGGATGCCGAAAGCCGCCCGCGATTAACGGCTTCTCAAGCGGATGGGCCATAGTTTCAGGATCAAGGGGCTCGAACATCGATCTGCCCCGGCCCAATCCCGAGCCGGCGCGGCGTGATCGCGTCGGTCTCGACCTGACGGAGCACACGCAACCATGGCCCTCGATCTCGGCATGCCGATCCTTGTCGTCGACGATTATCAGACGATGGTCCGTATCATCCGCAACCTCCTGAAGCAGCTCGGTTTCGAGGAGGTCGACGACGCCTCCGACGGCACCGCCGCCCTCGCCCGCCTGAAGAACCGTAAGTACGGCCTCGTGATCTCCGACTGGAACATGGAGCCGATGACGGGCTACGAGCTGCTGCGCCACGTGCGCGCCGACGAAGCCCTGCGCACCACGCCGTTCATCATGGTCACCGCCGAGTCGAAGACCGAGAACGTCATCGCCGCCAAGAAGGCCGGTGTGAACAACTACATCGTCAAGCCGTTCAATGCCGCGACCCTGAAGAGCAAGATCGAAGCGGTCTGCGGCGCCTGATACGGGCATCGATCCGTCGGGGCGTATCGATTCGATCGCGCGGTGATAGACGGGAGGCGGACCACGCGATCCGGATGGATCGCCTGGGTTTCGCCCCGTCCCACCCGTGAACAGGTTAGAGATTCGGACGTCGGGCAAGGAGAGGCGGGAGGCGATGGCACTCGCAAGCAGGGCGCGTAAGCAGAACGCCGCGCCGCAGAAATCATCCCTGATCGGCGAACTCGTGGAGATCGCGGACTACATCGCGCACCTTCGAACCGAGATCGCAGCGCTTCGGGCCAACGAGCTGACGCGCGACCGTCTGCCCATGGCGCACGAAGAACTCGGCTGCGTCGTCGACGCGACGGCCGGAGCGACGAACTCGATCATGAATGTGGCCGAGGAAATCCTCTGCCTTCCAGACGACGCGAACTACCGCTCCACCGTCGAGGCGCGGATGAACGATATCTTCGAGGCCTGCACCTTCCAGGACATTACCGGTCAACGCATCGGCAAGGTCGTCGAAGCCCTGCGCAACCTGGAGGGTCGCCTGTCGCGCTTTGCCGCGGCCGTGAAAGCCCGCGACGAGGGCGGCGTCGACGCGGAAGAGGCAAAGCGCCGTGCCCGCAACGAGTTGCTCATCCTGAACGGGCCTCAGGTCAAGGGACCGGCGACGGCCCAGGACGAGATCGACGCGATGTTCGACTGATCCGTCACCGGATCGCCGATACCGCGCGGTGCGCCCGTGACGTCCCAATTCCCCGTTCCCATCGGATCGGCGGGATTGGGACGTGGCACGTTACCAGACCAGTCGTTCGACGATGGCATCCGGTTGTACAGATTGACGGGCAAGCCAGAGTGCCACGTCGCCGAGGCTCGCCTGCTCCGTCGCCACGCCGAGTTCCTCGGCATGGATCCCCCGGGCCACGAGGAGGTTCGGCAGACCGAACCCAGACGCGCCAGCAATGTCGGTCCGCAGGGCATCGCCCACGGCGAGGACCCGCGTGGGCTCCGGATCCGCGAGCCCATCGAGGGCGCCGGCTATCTCGAGCGCCGCCGCGTAGACCGGCCGATAGGGCTTGCCCGCATAGGTGACCCGGCCGCCGAGGGCCTCATAAGCTTCTGCGATGAGACCGGCGCAGGGAATCAACAATCCGGCGCGCTCGACCACGAGGTCGGGATTGGCACAGATCATCGGGACATCACGCGCCCGCCATTGCTCGAGGGTCGGTCGATAATCGTCCGCCGTCTCGCGGGTGTCGTCGAACAATCCCGTGCAGACCACGACCTCCGCCGCCTCCGCAGCGACGAGGCGTAGATCGAGATCGTCGAAGATCGTCGCGTCGCGCTCGGGACCGAGATGATGGATGCTGGCCCCCGGCGTCTCGGTCAGGAGCCTGCGGGTGAGGTCGCCCGACGTCAGGATGGCGTCGTATGCCCCGCGCGGCACGCCGTATCCGTCGAGGATCGTCTGCACGCCCTTCCAGGGACGTGGGGCGTTGGAGACGAGGACAACCCGGCGCGGCCGGGTGCCGCCGGGGAGGTCCCGGAAGCGGATCAGGGCCTCGCCCGCACCGGTATGCGCGCGCACGCCGTCATGCAGCACACCCCAGACGTCGCACAGGATCACGTCGAACCGGTCGGCGATGGCACCGAGGCCCGAAATCGTGGGCACGGGCGCGAAGTCGGGGGGAGAGGCGGTCATGCGGGAGCCTGTGTCGCGTCGAAAGCGCGGTTCATCGCTGGGTGGGGCACCGCTCCGGGACGAGAGCGGAAATTCGACGCGGGCCCTTGCGCAAAAGAGAAGCCTACGGCGTCGGATCTCCGACGCCGTAGGCTGAGGGGCCTTCGAAATCAACGTGGGCGGATCGGGCGGCCGCGGAGGCTCGCGCTCCCCTCACGCCGTGCCGGCTAACCCGCGCGGCGCAGGAAATCCCGGAACGGGCGTCGCTGCGGCGGCGGCTCCGGATCGTCGTTCACCGGCGGCGGGGGCGGCGCCAGGAGTTCCGGCGCCGGGGCGGACAGCACCTCGGCGCGCACGGCGCGGGCCGGAGCGAACACCGTCCCCTGTGCCAGGGGCACGCCGAGGTCGAGGAGATCCGGCACATCGGCTTCGCGCTCGACACGGGTAACCACGAGTTGGATGCCCGCCCGGTTGAGGGTGGGGACGAGATCCTCGACGACGATATTGGTCATGGCCTCGTGCGCACTCGGCCGCAGGAGCATGTCGGCGGGCACTTTCACCTGCGCGACGCCGTGATCGGCGAGGGTCGTGGGATCGAGATCGAGATCAACGGGGCGGTCGAGGATCACGCCGATGAGGCCGCGCAGGCCCACCAGAAGAGCGGACTGCTCGGCGTCCAGGTTGCGCCAGCTCGTCTGCGGCAGGGCAACGATCAGGCGCCCGGCGAGGTCCGGCTCGTCGGCTACGAGGCGGTTGAGGGAACGCAGGAATCCCGGCTCGAACAGGGACAGGGGCGACAGGCCGTAGGCGACGGCCGCCCGGCTGCCGCGCCCGGCCAGATGCCGCGCCACGGTGGCTGCGCGCTGGAGCATCCGCCGGTCGAGATCGGTGGTGCGACCGTGGCGTTCGAGGACGGACAGAAACGCGTCGGGCGTGAGGATGGTACCGGACGCGAGTTCGTCGCCCCCCGCAACGCGCAGGCGCGCCACCGCCTCGTAGGAGACGACCTTGCGCTGGGGCAGGGAAACCAGGGGTTGGAGATGAATCTCGAGGCCGTCTCCATCGAAGGCCGCCAGGACTGCGCTCTCGTGCGCGGCCACGCGGGCCGCGTTCTCAGGGGTGGCCGCATCGAGGAGCCGGGGTGTCCACGGCTTCGCCTGCGCCGTGGCGGCCTGGGGCAGCACTGCGATCTCGGGTTCGGCGGGCGGCGGCGGTACGGGGACCGGGGGAGCGGGGGGCGCCAGCCGCGCGGGGGGCGTCGCCTTCAAGATGGCGATCTCCCCGTCCTGCGCCGCCACCACGGCGGCGAGCTCGCGCACGATGCCGCTGAGAAGACCGATTTCGGCGGTGACCTCTTCGACGCTGGCGGCAAGGGCCGACGTGTCCGTGTCCGATTCCTCGTGGACCAGCTCCTCGTGGACCGGCGCGCTGGGGCCGGCCTCGTCGATGCGCAGATGCTCGCGCATCTGCTGCTCGGCGATGAGCCGCGTGACGGATTCCATGCGCCCGAGGCGTTGGGACATCAGGTCGACCTCGCCCGAGAGCTTGTCGAGACGGGCGGTGAGGGTTTCCGTCCGGCGATAGACGAAGAAACCGCCGAGGCCGCTCGCGAGGGCCAGTCCGAAGGCGCCGGCGAGGGGGGCATAGAGGGAGGCGGGCGCCATGGCACCGAGCCCCAGCAGACCGGCGAGTCCGAGGAGACTCAGAATCAATAGGCCGCGACGCCGGCCGACGATTCGGGCCATCGAGAGACTTTCTATTTTAAGGTGCACGGCTCAGGACGCGAAAACGGGTTTCCGGGCCGTTGCCGCGAGGCGAGCCCGGCCTGAACGCTTTTGTCGCCGAGACGCCTGACCCCCACAAGATATCTACGACGGAACACACGCAATTTTCAGCATGTGTGACTTCCGCCTTCACCAACCGTGCTTGCATCGCTGTCGCACCCGATCAACATGGCCGGACCTGCGCTGAGGACGAGAGATCCGGCCCCATGGATGCAACCCGCTCGAACCTGCTGATGCAGGTGGACGGCATGACCTGCGACGGCTGCGCCGAGGCGGTGCGGCGGGCGATCCTGCGCCTCGACCCGGAGGCGCAGGTCGCGGTTGACCTCGACCACGGACGCGTCGCGGTCACCAGCCGCGAACAGGCCCTGACCGTCGCCGAAGCCCTGACGCAGGCCGGATATACCGCGACCGCCATGACCGGGTGACGGATCCTCGATCCTGAATGAAATTTTGTGCGCGCGTTGAAAATTTCCGACGCGCTTTTCCTTGTCCGTTCCACCAAACTGGTGTGATCACACACAAGGCGGTTCCGCGTGCGCCTGACGGCGCCGGGATCGCAGACGCCAAAACGCGCCCCCTTCGGCGTGGAAAAAAATCGGGAGAGACGAGGCATGCCGTCAGACATCGAGATCGCCCGCGCGGCGACGCTGAAGCCGATCACCGAGGTCGCCGCCCGGATCGGCATCCCGGACGAGGCGCTCCACCACTACGGCAAGCACATCGCCAAGATCGACCACGGCTTCATCAAGGGTCTGGAGGGCAAGCCCGAGGGCAAGCTCGTGCTGGTCACCGCCATCAGCCCGACCCCGGCCGGCGAGGGCAAGACCACCACGACGGTGGGCCTGGGCGACGCGCTCAACCGCATCGGCAAGAAGACCGTGATGTGCCTGCGCGAGCCGTCGCTGGGTCCCTGCTTCGGCATGAAGGGCGGGGCGGCCGGCGGCGGCCAGGCCCAGGTCGTGCCGATGGAGCAGATCAACCTGCACTTCACCGGTGACTTCCACGCCATCACCTCGGCGCACTCCCTGGCCGCCGCCCTCATCGACAACCACGTCTACTGGGCCAACGAGCTCAACATCGACGTGCGCCGCATCCACTGGCGCCGCGTGGTCGACATGAACGACCGGGCCCTGCGCGCCATCACCCAGTCCCTCGGCGGCGTCGCCAACGGCTTCCCGCGCGAGGACGGCTTCGACATCACCGTGGCGTCGGAAGTCATGGCGGTATTCTGCCTCGCACGCGACCTCGACGACCTCGAAGCCCGCCTGGGCCGCATCGTCATCGCCGAGACCCGCGACCGCAAGCCGGTGACGCTGGCCGACGTGAAGGCCACCGGCGCCATGACGGTGCTCCTGAAGGACGCCCTGCAGCCGAACCTCGTCCAGACCCTTGAGGGCAACCCCGCCCTCATCCATGGCGGCCCCTTCGCCAACATCGCCCATGGCTGCAACTCGGTCATCGCCACCCGCGCCGGCCTCAAGCTCGGCGACTACGTGGTGACGGAAGCGGGCTTCGGCGCCGATCTCGGCGCGGAGAAATTCATCGACATCAAGTGTCGACAGGCCGGCCTGAAGCCCTCGGCGGTGGTGATCGTCGCCACCGTGCGCGCCCTCAAGATGCATGGCGGCGTCTCGAAGAAGGAACTCGGCTCCGAGAACATCGACGCCCTGGAGAAGGGGTTCGCCAACCTCGCCCGCCACGTCGCCAACGTGCGCAGCTTCGGCCTGCCCGTGGTGATCGGCGTCAACCACTTCTACGCCGACACCGATGCGGAACACGCCAAGCTCAAGGAGCTGTGCCGGGACCAGCTTCAGGTCGAGGCCATCACCTGCAAGCATTGGGCTGAGGGCGGCGCCGGTGCCGAGGCGTTGGCGCAGGCCGTGGTGAAGCTGGCCGAAGGCGAGCAGAAGCCCCTCGCCTTCGCGTACGAGACCGAGACCAAGCTGACCGACAAGGTCCGCACCATCGCGACGAAGCTCTACGGCGCCGCCGACATCCAGGTGGAATCCAAGGCCGCCACCAAGCTCGCCCAGTTCGAGAAGGACGGCTACGGCAACCTGCCCGTCTGCATGGCCAAGACCCAGTACTCGTTCTCCACCGACCCGAACCTCATGGGCGCCCCCTCGGGCCACACCATCGCGGTGCGCGACGTGCGCCTCTCGGCGGGGGCCGGCTTCGTCGTGGTGATCTGCGGTGAGATCATGACCATGCCGGGCCTGCCCAAAGTCCCGGCCTCGGAGGGCATCCACCTCGACGCCAACGGCCAGATCGAAGGCCTGTTCTAGGCGTCTTTCGAAGCATCTGGGTTGCCAAAGGGATCATCCCTTTGGCGGGTGCCGGGCGGAGCCCGACGCCACCTCGACGTTCCTGCCGATGCCGGAGGCCCTTCGGAGCCTCCGGCATCGCTTTTTATTGCGCAGGCTTCGGAGCAGGCTCGGCCGGGGCGGCCTCGTTCGGGGCACCGGCCGGCATCGGCGGCAGCAGCACATTTTTGGCGATGTTGCCCTCGGGGCCGTATTCGCCGGCCACCGCGAGGCACGCCTTCTCGCGGTTGAGCTGCATCTGGTTCGACATCAGGGCGAAGATCGTCTGGACTCGACCGCCGAACGGCCCGCGCGGGCCGACATCGGCCGAGCGCGTTCCCTGCTTTTCCAGAAGCGCGTCGAACTGATCGGCGCCGATGCGGTAGCCGCAGACATTGGCGGCGGCGAAGATGTAGGCGGCGAATTCCAGCGCCCGCGGCTGGGGCGCGTTGCGGATCTGGGCCTGGGCCGCCGCCGGCAGGGCGAGGGCGAGACTGATCGCGAGAAGGGGACGGGCAAGCATCGTGACGTTTCCTCGGGGTGCGGCGGATTCTTAGGCTCCGCTTAGGGCTCGACGGAGATAGACCGCCCTCCCCCCGCCTCCAAGGGGCCGCGTCACCTCATTCCAGGCGCCAGTCGATGGGCGCCACACCGTGCGCCTTCAGCCAGGCATTGGCCGCCGCGAAGGGCCGCGAGCCGGGGAAATCGCGCTGCCGGTTCAAGGGCGACGGATGGCCGGATTCGATGACGCCGTGGCGGGTCGTGTCGACGAGGGCCGCGCGCGCCCGGGCCTGAGCCCCCCAAAGCAGGAACACCGCCGGCTCCGCCCGCTTCGAGACGGCTTCGACGGCTTGGTCGGTGAGGGCCGCCCAACCGTACCGCAGGTGCACGCCGGACTTGCCCTTCTCCACCGTGAGGGCGGTGTTCAGGAGCAGCACGCCCCGGCGGGCCCAGGGCGTGAGGTCGCCGGTCCTCGGTTCGGCGCTCGCGTCGGGGAGTTCGGCCAAGATCACCTTGAGGGAGGCCGGCAGGCGCCGCGACCCGACATACGAGAACGCGAGGCCGTGGGCGTCGCCGGGCGTCGGATACGGGTCTTGGCCGAGGATCACGGCCTTGACCTCTGTGAGCGGCGTCAGCGTGAGCGCATTGAAGATGGTCTCCGGCGCCGGCAGCACGGCGATACCTTCGGCGATCCGGGCATCGACCCGAGCCGCCACGGTGTCGGCCGCGTCGCCTTCGAAGAACGGCAGGGCGAGCCAAGGCGAGTCCGAGCGGCGAAAGCGCTTCAGGGCGTCGGCGACGGGGCCGGTCATCGGCACTCCTCAACGGGTCAGGATGCGGCCTTCGGCGGGAACCGCGAGGGGCGCGTTCGCCCGGATGTAGGCCATCACCGCATTGGCGACGAGGGTGCCGTCGGTGCGGCCGATGAGGGTGCGCCCCTTGGCCAGTTCGCCGTAGCCGTTGCCGCCGTCGTAGAGGAAGTTGTTCGAGGCCACCGTGTAGGTCTTCTCCAGGTCGAGGGGCACGCCGTCATGGGTCAGCGCGACGATCCGGGACCCGACCGGTGCGGCGGGATCGACGGTGACGACGAGACCTGAGACCTGCGGGAAACGGCCGGCGGGGCGCCCGAACTCGGAAAGGCCCGTCTCCAGGAGGCCACGGATCTGCGCGCCTTTCAGGGCGACCAGGACCGTGGTGTTGCCGAAGGGCAGTTCGAGGAGGATGTCGCGGCGGGTGAGCACGCGGCCGGCCGGATACAGGGTATCGCCGCGGATGCCGCCGCCGTTGACGATGGCGAGGTCCGCCCCCGTCCCGGCGCGCAGGGCATCGGCCACGAGGTTGCCGAAGCTCGCCTCGCGGACCCGCACGGAGGCGATGCGGCTGTCCAGTGGCAGGCGCGTCTCGCCGAGGGGGACGTCGAGTTCCCGCGACAGGTCGCCTTCGAGGCGGCGGACCACCGCCAGGGTCTCGGGGTCGGGGACGACACCCGCCGAATCGTGGACGCGAAAGCTCGGGCGCCACGTCACGGTGCGGGCGTTGCCCGAACCCGTGACCTGCACGGTGACGTCGACGGCGGTGACGTAGTGGGCGTCGAAGCTCGATTCCACCATCACGGTCTGGCCGTCGTAGCGCAGCGCCAGATCGTGGTCGTGGCCCGACAGGAGGATGTCGACGAGGCGGGCGGCGACGATGGCCTCGTCCGTCGCCCGCCCGGTGTGGCAGATGCCGACCACGAGGTCGGCCCCCGCGTCGCGCAGGCTCGCCGCTTCCCGCGCCAGGGTCTCGCGTTCGGGGCCGAAGCGCAGATCGCCCGTCTGCGACTTGTCCGGCGTGCTGGCGAGCGCGATGCCGACGAGACCGACCCGGATGCCCCCGAGGGTGACGAGGGCGCGGTCCCGAATGCCGGGCAGGGCACGCCCCGCGCCGTCGCGAAGATTGGCGGCGAACACGGGAAAGCGCGCCTCGCCCATGCGCCGGGCGAAGATCGCCGGGCCGAAATCGAACTCGTGATTGCCCGGCACGAACACGTCGGGCGGCGCGAGGTTGAGGAGTTCGACGATATGCGCGCCCTGGTCGAAGCCCGACATCAGGGACGGCGACAGGGTGTCGCCGGCATGCGCGTAAAGGAGCGGCACGCCCCGCGCCCGTTCCGCCTTCACGATGGCGTTGAGGCGGGCGAACCCGCCGCGTCCCTCGGTCTCCGACATCCGGTAGAGATCGTTGACGAGGAGCAGGGTGAAGGTCGGTTCGGCCGCGGCGGGACCCGCCGCCTCGGCCTGCGCGCCGAGACCGACGCCGAGGCCCGCCCCGAGTCCGAGGCCGAAGGTCTGGCGGCGATTGGGCTGCGGCATGGGGCGGGTCTCGACGTGGGGGCCGGGGGCTCCCGTCCTGAACTTCCTCCGCGACGCCAGTGCGACGGGGTCTCAGCGCGCCACGAAGGTGTCGCGCACGGCCTTGGCGTTCCGGCGCAGCATCGGCCAGATCCAGGCGCCGGAGGCGAGGTAGGCGCCCGCCGGCATCGGCTTGAGGTCCACGGCGAGGCGCTCGGCGAGGCCCGGCACGGCGAGGCGGCCCACGGGGGCGTCGGTCTTGGCGTAGACCACCGTGGTGTCCTCGCGCCAGTAATCAGGATGCGGCACGAGGCCGGCGCGCCGCGCCGTGAGGTCGAAGGTCTCGCGCACGAAGCCGTGGACGTGGGCGAAGTGGAAGCGCTCGTGCGGCGGCTTGCCCGTGGCGGCCATGTTCGGCACCGCGGCGTAGAGCACGCCGTCGGGCTTCAGCCAGCGCGACAGGCGGGCCATGACGTCGGCCGGATCGCGCAGGTGCTCCATGACGTGGTGAGTCGTGATCACGTCGAAATGCCCGGCCGGGAAGCGGGCGTCGTCGGCGTCGTCGAGCACCTCGACGCCGTGATGCGTGCGGGCATAGGCGGCGTAATCCCGCCCCGGCTCGACGCCGATGGCCTCGCAGCCCTTGGCACGCACGGCCGCCAGGAACTCGCCGGACCCCGAGCCGAAATCGAGGACGCGGGCGCCGGCTTTCAGCTTGGGCGCGAGGAGGTCGGCGCGGAACGCCGCCTCGCGGGCGGACCGGTTGAGGTGATTGCGCGGCGGACCGCCCGCGAAGGCGAGCTGGTAATCGGCCCGGTAGGCCGTGGCGTAATAGTCCGCCAGCTCCGCCGGGGTCGGCATCGGATCCGTGCGAATGAGACCGCATTGCTCGCAGGCGATGGAGCGCAGCGTCTTCAGCCGGCGGTCCGTCTCGGCCACCGTCACGCTGCGCGTCGAGCCGCAGAGATTGCAGGCGGTCGGCGCACCCGTATAGGGATAGCCCGTGAACGGCATGAAGTGGTTGAAGAAGTACCGGGGAGACGGCATGTCGCGCCCTAATCCATCGGGTGATGCTGGCAGGCCGCCTGCTCTAGATAGATATCCGACCCGACACAACTTTGCCGCCCGCGCGGCGAGCCCGGAAACCCGATGACCGAACACGTCGCCCCGACGTCCCTGCAGGACAGCATGCCGCTCCAGACCAACACCGCTCCCCTGCCGGCCGAGCACCCGCCCGTGCGCTGGGGCCGCATCGGCGTGCTCCTCACCAACCTCGGTACGCCGGAGGGCACGAGCTACTGGCCGATGCGCCGCTATCTCAAGGAATTCCTCTCCGACCGCCGGGTCATCGAGGTGCCGCGCCTGATCTGGTGGCCGCTCCTCAACCTCATCATCCTTACGAAGCGCCCGGGGCCGAAGGGCCGCGACTACGCGAGCGTGTGGAACACCGAGCGCGACGAGGGGCCGCTGAAGACCATCACCCGGGGCCAGGCCGAGGGCCTGCAGGCGGCCATGGGCGACAGCGTCGTGGTCGATTGGGCCATGCGCTACGGCAAACCCGAGATGGACAAACGCATCCAGGCGCTCCTCGACCAGGGCTGCGACCGCATCCTCCTCGTGCCGCTCTATCCGCAATATGCCGCCGCCACCTCGGCGACCGCGTGTGATCAGGCGTTCAAGGCCCTGATGAAGATGCGCTGGCAGCCGACCCTGCGGGTCTCGGCGCCCTATCACGACGATCCGGTCTACATCGAGGCCATCGCCACCTCGATCCGCGAGGGCCTGGCCAAGCTCGATTTCGAGCCGGAGGTGATCCTCACCTCGTTCCACGGGGTGCCCAAGAGCTATCTCCTCAAGGGCGACCCCTACCATTGCCAGTGCGTGAAGACTGGCCGCCTCGTGCGCGAGGCGCTCGGCTTCTCGGCGGAGAAGATGCGCACCACCTTCCAGTCGCGGTTCGGCAACGAGGAATGGCTGCGTCCCTACACGGACGAGACCGTACAGGCCCTGGCGAAGAGCGGCGTCAAGCGCATGGCCATCGTCGCACCCGGCTTCTCGGCGGACTGCCTCGAGACCCTGGAAGAGCTCGACGGCGAGAACCGGCACTATTTCGAAGACAATGGCGGCGAGCACTTCGCCTACATTCCCTGCCTCAACGACGGGGCGCTGGGCCTCAAGGTGATCGAGACCGTGGTCCGGCGCGAATTGCAGGGCTGGCTATAAGCGGGGCGGTCGCCAAGCCGGATTCCGGTTGCTACGAGGGCGCGATGACGAGGCGGGCGGACCTATGATGAACCCGGAGACCGGCGGCGCGATCGCTGGCGGACAATCGCACGGTACGGCGCGCCTGCTCGCCCATTTCGCGCAAGCCGGCTATGCGGGCGTGACCCCGCCCGTGCTCCAGCCCGTGGAGCCGTTCCTCGAACTGTCGGGCGAGGACATCCGCCGGCGCATCTTCGTGACCCAGGATGCGGGCGGGGCCGAACTCTGCCTACGGCCGGAATTCACGATTCCCGTCTGCCGGCACCACCTCGCGCAGGGCACCGCCGCGACGGCCGATTACAGCTATTGCGGGCCGGTGTTTCGCCTCGGCCGGGACGAGCCGGACGAGTTCCTCCAGGCCGGCATCGAATCCGTCGGGCGCACCGACACGCCGGCGGCGGATGCCGAGGTGCTCGGCCTCGCCCTGGAGGGCCTCGCCGCCATGGGCCGGAGCGACGTCGCCGTGCGGCTCGGCGACATGGGTCTCCTCGACGCGCTCCTCGACGCCCTGGCAGTGCCCCCGGCCGCCAAGCGCCGGACCCTGCGGGCCATCGCGGCCGGCCGGTCGCTGGACGAGGTCACCAACGGCGTGCGCCAGGAGGACCCGCATGCGGGCCTGCTCGCGGCGATCCAGGGCCAGGACCCCCGAGGCGTGCGCGCCTTCGTGGAGGACGTGCTGTCCATCGCCGGCATCTCGCGGGTCGGCGGGCGCAGCGCCGGCGAGATCGCCGAACGCTTCCTGTCGAAGGCCGCCGCCCAGGCGAGCGGGGGGGCCGGCCTCAACGCCGAGAACCGCGCCGTGGTCGAGCGCTACCGGGCCATCGCGGGCGATCCCGATACGGCCGCGACGGCCATGCGGGATCTCATCCGTTCCGCCGGCCTCGACCATCCGCCCCTGGAAGCAGCGCTCGCTCTGTTCGAGGAGCGCACGGGCTTCATGGCCGCGCGGGGCCTGCCCGTCGAACGCTTCGCCTTCTCGGGGGGCTTCGCGCGCAACCTCGACTACTACACCGGCTTCATCTTCGAGGTGACGGCGGCCGGTGCCCCCGGCCTGCCCCTCGTCGGCGGCGGGCGCTACGACGGGTTGCTGCAGCATCTCGGCAGCCCGATCCCGGTCCCGGCGGTGGGCTGCGCCGTGTGGCTCTCGCGGGTCGCCCCTTCCGACACCTCCCATGGTTGAGCCGGCGCCGATGACCGATCCCCTCGTCCTCGCCGTGCCCTCCAAGGGGCGCCTGCAGGAGAACGCCGCCGCCTTCTTCGCCCGCGCCGGCCTCAAGCTCGCCCAGAACACGGGCGCCCGCGACTATCGCGGCAAGCTTGTCGGCGTGCCCGGCGTGGAGGTGCGCTACCTCTCGGCCTCCGAGATCGCCGCGCAGCTCGCCTCCGGCGCCGCCCATCTCGGCATCACCGGCGAGGACCTCATCCGCGAATCCCTCCCCGAGGCGCGTGGACAGGTGGAACTGCTGACCCCGCTCGGCTTCGGTCAGGCGACGGTGGTGGTCGCCGTGCCGCAAGCCTGGATCGATGTCCGAGCCATGAGCGACCTCGACGAGGTCGCCGCCGAGATGCGGGTGCGCCACGGCAAGCGCCTGCGCATCGCCACGAAATACGTGAACCTCACCCGCCGGTTCTTCGCCGAGCACGGGGTCGCGGATTACCGCATCGTCGAGAGCCTGGGCGCCACCGAGGGCGCGCCGGCGGCGGGCTCGGCCGAGATCATCGTCGACATCACCACCACGGGGGCGACGCTGGCCGCCAACGCCCTGAAGATCCTCGACGACGGGATCATCCTGCGCTCGGAGGCGAACCTCGTCGCCTCCCTCAACGCCGCCTGGGGCCCGAGCCCGCGCAACGCCCTGCGGGCGGTGCTCGGCCGCATCCAAGCCGAGGAGCGCGCCCGCACCACCCGCGAGGTCCGGGCCGCCATGCCGGACGACGGCGACATCGATCTCGCCGGCATCTCCGCCCTGCACGACGCCGAGCTGCCCTACGGCGCCCCGGAAGGGCGGGGCGAGATGGTGCTGCACTGCCCCGTCGACGCGGTGTTCGATCTGGCCGACGCCCTGGTGAAGGCCGGGGCCGGCTCGGTCAGCGTGCGCAAGATCGACTACGCCTTCACGCCGGACAACCCGCTGATGGACCGGCTTCTCGCCCGTCTGGGTTAGCGTGCCTCCCGAAACTCCCGGTCACCGTCGGTTCGCGGTCCGCGCACGGCGGCGCAACGGAGTTCCGTGAGAGACACTCAGAGCGGTCCCTGCTTGGTGAACTCCGAAAATACGGCGCGCAGGGTCTTCAGCCGGCTGTCATAGGCCTGGGTGAGGCAGGCGATGTCGGCGCCGCAGGCACGGCGCTCGGCGAGCCACGTCTCCTGATCCTCGCGCAGCTTGGCGTTGCCACCCATGGGCAGCATGGCGCGCAGGATTTCGAACCGCGTCGCCATTTCGACGTCGCGGTCGTTGAGGGTGAGGGTGGCGCAGATGGCCTTCTCGTCCGCCGCTTCCGCCTTCTCGCAGGGGAAGCTCGCCGCCTCGGCGGTGCCGATCGGTCCGCAGGAAAGAACGGCGGCCAAGGCGGCCATGCGGATCGGCGACATGGGTATTTCTCTCCTGGCACGTATCCCGCGACGTCCGCGCCGGACAGGGGATGCCGATACCACGCACGATGACGGCCCAGGTTCCCGGCGCCTCAGGCACGCGCCCGCAATTCCGTGAGATAGCTGCGCAGCAGGGATGCGCGGCGCGGCCGGAAGCTCGTCGCCTCGGCTCGCGCCTCCAGAATCCGGTCGGTCCGGAACATGCGGAACGCCTCGCGCAGGCAGCACCACGCCAGAACGACGAGCCGCCGGTCGGCATAGACGATGGCCAGCGGCAGGATCGTCCGCTCGGTGACCGTCCCCTCCCCGTCGGCGTACCGGAGCGAGACGGCCGTCTCCCGCCAGCAGCCGTTGCGGAGGGTGCTCATGTCGAGGCCGGACGGATAGCGCGCCTCGGGACGGTAGACGTGTGAAACGGCGTGGAACAGGTGCTGCTCGCTCGCGTCCGGCAGGGTCGCGGCGACCTTGGCGAGCACCGAGGCGGCGGCCTCCGCCAGGGCCGGATCGCCCATGTGCCTGACCTCGGCGAGCCCCAGGGCCAGGGCCTCGATCTCCATCCGGTCGAAGGTCTGCGGTGGTAGGGCGTGATCCTCGGTGAGTCGGTAGCCGTAGCCCCGCTCGCCCTCGATCCGGGCCCCGGCCGCCCGCAGGCTGTCGATGTCGCGATAGAGCGAGCGCAGGGAGACCCCGGTCTCCTCCGCCAGCCGCGCGGCGGTCACGGGCGCGGGCAGGACGCGCATCGCCTG
Source organism: Methylobacterium adhaesivum (assembly GCF_022179065.1). Taxonomy (GTDB): domain Bacteria; phylum Pseudomonadota; class Alphaproteobacteria; order Rhizobiales; family Beijerinckiaceae; genus Methylobacterium; species Methylobacterium adhaesivum. The sequence goes on along the minus strand of NZ_BPQD01000001.1, from coordinate 239,258 downwards.
GAGCAGCCGGAAGAGCCGGTCGGTGCGGGCCATCATTCAACTGCCGGAAACTGTCAGGAGGGGTGGCGTATCACGGCCTCGGCAGACCAGCCAAGGCAACCCCGGACGCAAAGAGGCCGACATGACCGTGAACGCCGTCACCCACCTGAACTTCCGTGGCGAGGCCCGTGCCGCGCTCACCTTCTACCAGGCCGTGTTCGGCGGCACGCAGACGGTCGTTACATACAAGGAGGCCGGGGCCGTCGAGGAGCCTGCCGAGGCCGATCGGGTGATCTGGGGTCAGGTGGTGTCCGACGCCGGCTTTCGGGTGATGGCCTTCGACGTGCCGTCGCGCCGTCCCTGGCATCCCGGGGAGGCCGCGTTCTTCGTCTCGGTGCGCGGCGAGTCCGCCGGCGAGATCACTGCCTACTGGGAGAAGCTCGTCGAGGGCGCGACGGTCCTGCAGCCCCTCGCCCCGTCGGTCTGGTCGCCCCTCTACGGCATGGTGACGGACCGGTTCGGCATCACCTGGGTGCTAGACGTCGCGGGCGATCCCGCCGCGCGCTGACCCCGCGCCGGGACGGCGCCGGCATCATCCCCACAGCGCCGGCTTCACCACCACCAGCACCACGATGGCGACCATCAGGAGCGTCGGCCCCTCGTTGAGCACCCGGTAGAATTTGTGGCCGCGGGTGTTCCGATCGGCGGCGAAGTCCTTGACCATGCGGGCGAGCCAGCCGTGGATGCCGGTCATGGCGAACACGAGGGCCGCCTTCGCCTGCAGCCAGCCGGCGGCGTAGAACCCGCTCTGCCAGGCGAGAGCGAGCCCAAACACCCAGGTGGCGATCATGGCCGGCGTCATGATCGCCTTGAGGAGCCGGCGCTCCATGATCTTGAAGGTTTCCGACTGCGCTTGCGCGTGCGGCCCGGGCACCAGGGAGGCGTGATAGACGAACAGGCGCGGCAGATAGAGCATCGCCGCCATCCAGGAGATGACGGCGACGATGTGGAGGGCCTTGATCCAGAGGTAGAGGCTGTCCATCAGCCGCGAAGCCGCTTCAGCATCTGCTCGACATGGGCGATGGGTGTCTGCGGCGTGATGCCGTGGCCGAGGTTGAAGATGTGCGGCAGGCCGTCCGTGGCCGCGAGCACGCCGTCCACCGCCGCGTCCAGGGCCGCACCACCTTCGATGAGCGTATCGGGATGGACGTTGCCCTGCGTGACCGTCGAGGCCGGCACACGGCCCCTGAGCGCCGCCAGATCCACCGACCAGTCAACGCCCACGGCATCGGCCGCCGTCTCGGGCACCACGCGGGCGTGACCGTCGAGGCCCGAGCCCCGGGCGAACACGATGATTCTCGCACCGGGCACGCGGGCGCGGACACCGGCGATCATCCGGGCGATGGGCTGGAGCGACCAGCGGGTGAGGGCATCGCGCTCGGTCCCCTCCGGGAGGGCGCTCTCGGCGACCTCGTTGACCGGGGCCTCCTCGGGCTCGGCAGTGCCGCGCGCGTCGGGGAGCGACCCGGCATGGGATTCGAAGATCTGCACGGCATCGGCCCCGGCCTCGAGCTGGCGCACGAGGTACTCGGTCTGCACCGTGACGAGGCGGTCGATGAGCGCCTCGACGAGGGCGGTGTCGTGGCGGGCGAGCGCCCGCGACGGCGCGAGGTCGGGCGTCCCGCGCCCACCGATCATGTAGCTCGCCACCGTCCAGGGCGCGCCGCAGAAGCCGAGCAGCGTGGTCTCGCGGGGAAGCTCGGCCCGCAGGCGCCGCACCGTCTCGAACACGGGGGCCAGGTGCGAGAAGATCGCCGGATCGTCGGCCTGGCGCAGGCGCTCGAACTCGGCCCGGCCCGCCATCGGATCGAGGCGCGGCCCCTCCCCTTCGACGAAGCGCACGTTCTGACCCAGGGCGTCGGGGATCACGAGGATGTCGGAGAACAGGATCGACGCCTCGAACCCGAAGCGGCGGATCGGCTGCAGGGTGACCTCGGTGGCGAAATCCGGATTGTAGCAGAGGTCGAGGAACGAGCCGGCCCTGGCGCGGACCTCCCGGTACTCGGGCAGGTAGCGGCCAGCCTGACGCATCATCCAGGCGGGCGGCCGCGCCTGCGCCTCGCCGGAGAGCACCCGCAGGACCACGCGGTCCGCCCCATCACCCTGGCTCATCCGATCTCCGACACTCAAGCTCCGTGACCGGGTTGTAGCACCGATGACCCGGCTGTCTCCCCTCGAAAACCGTCCTGACCGTCCTTCGAGACGAGATCGCCACGGATCGATCCCCACACGGCCCTTCTAAAAGGAAAGAGAGATTCTAGGACTCTGTTTTTTCTTTTAGGGGGCCGGATGACGGGAGCGGAAAAACGTCCACAGGCCGTCCCCGCCGCCACGGCGTTAAGAGGGCTTTAACAGATTGGGAGCAATGTCCCGGATAGACGATGCCGAACAGTGCCTTGCGCACTGCGCTGCGCCGCCCGGCGCCGCATGGTCCCTGATTCTCCCAAAACCGCGTCGCGGCGACGTGCGTCGGACGGCGTGTGTACGCCAGAGTCGACAAGTCGGGGCAGCTCTTGCCTGGACCCCGGTGGCGAGCCGGCTTATCCACATTCATCGACTCCCCTGAGGCGCAGGCGGTGGACAGGGCCGGACCACTCCTTGTCTCCTGATCGCAAGGAGACCGCTTTCGCGATGAGCCGCAGCTACTTCCACCTTCATCTCGTGTCGGATTCCACCGGCGAGACCCTGATCAATGTCGGGCGCGCGGCGGCCGCCCAGTACGAGGGCGTCTCGGCCATCGAGCACGTCTATCCCCTCGTGCGGTCCGGGCCGCAGCTCGAGCGGGTGATCTCGGAGATCGAGGCCGCGCCCGGTCTCGTGCTCTACACCCTGGTCGGCCATGATCTCACCGAGCGCCTGGAGGCGGCCTGCCGCGAGACAGGCTCGCCCTGCCTTTCCGTGCTCCAGCCCGTGCACGCCCTGCTGCAATCCTATCTGGGCGCGGATTCGACGGCCCGGCCCGGCGCCCAGCACATGCTCAACGCCGAGTACTTCAAGCGCATCGACGCCATGAACTTCACCCTGGCGCACGACGACGGCAACCTGCCCCTCGACGTCGACGAGGCCGACGTGATCCTGGTGGGCGTGAGCCGCACCTCGAAGACGCCCACCGCCATCTATCTGGCCAATCGCGGGCTTAAGACCGCGAACTTCCCCCTCGTGCCCGGAATGCCGTTGCCGGCCTCCCTCGAGCACGCACGCAAGCCCCTCCTCGTCGGCCTGCTGGCGAGCCCCGAGCGCATCGTCCAGATCCGCCAGAACCGCCTGCTCAGCCTCAAGGCCGACGATTCCTCCCTCTATGTCGATCGCGGGGCGGTGGCCGACGAGATCGCGGCGTGCCGGCGCCTGTGCACGAAGCACCGCTGGCCGACCATCGACGTGACGCGCCGCTCCATCGAGGAGACGGCCGCCGCCATCCTCGACCTGCATCGCGAGCACCGGCTGAAGTTCCTCGTGGCGTGAGCGCGGGGGGCCGGCCCATCGCGGACGCCGCCGTCGATCTGCGCGCCTCCGTGGAGGGCGGGCGCGGATCGATGATCGCGGTGGGCCGGGCCCATCGCGCGCAGCTTGCGGCGCCGTCGCTGCTCCTCGGCGCCGTCACCGACGATTGGCTGCGCCTCTACCACGCCCAGAGCGTCGTCCTCGGCGCCGCCGTCTACCGCCTGCGCGACGCCACTGTGCTGGGCGAGGGGATCGTGATGACGGAGGGGCGCTTCAACGTCGGTCATGACCTCAACGTCGGCCCGGACTACATCGCGGCCCATTACGCGCCGGCCCAGGCGTGGTTCGCCCAAGCGCCGCGCCGGTACATTCACGACCCCGTCGTGCTCCTCACCGGAGCGGGCCATCTCGGCTACGGCCACTGGCTCGTGGATTTTCTGCCCAAACTCCATCTGCTGCGCCTGATCGGTGAGCGTCTCAGCCGGCTGACGTTCCTGATGCCGTCGGACACGCCGGATTTCGCGCGGCACTGGCTCGCGCTCCTCGGGATCGCGCCGCACCAATGCGCCTTCTACGAGCGCACGCGCGAAGTGGTGCTGTGCCGGGACCTCGTGGTTCCCTCGGCGCTGCGGTTCGGCAGCCGGGTGTCGCCCCTGTTCGTGCAGGCCTGTGCCGCCCTCCGCGCGGCCGCGGCACCCCGGTGCCTCGGACCTTTCCGCCGCCCTTCAAGGCAGAAAATCTTCGTGGCGCGCTCGGTGAATGCCCTCACCCACAGCAGCCGGGCCCTGCGCGAGCGCGCCCTGTTCGAGGAGACGGCGCGCCGGCGGGGGTTCGCCATCGTGTCCCCCGAACGGCTCGGCATCCGCGAGCAGGTGGCGCTGTTCGCCTCCGCCGGGACCCTCTGCGGCGAGTACGGGTCCGGGCTCCACGCCTCGATGTTCTCGCCGCCCGGCACCCTCGTGATGGCGGCGCGGGACAACACGGCCGATCTCGGATTCCTGCAATCGGGCATCGATCAGGCCCTCGATCACCGCAACGGCTACGTCCTCGGCGCGGCGGCGCCGGACGGGGGCGGCTTCGGCGTCGATCCCGCCGATCTCGACCTCGCCTTCGACTGGATCGACTGGGGCCGACCGAACGCCTGACGACGCGGGACCGCCTCGTCCCGTCCGGTGCACGCCTCGCGCGAACCAACCGGGGGCCAGGCCGGTTGACGCGGTATCCGCTCCGCCTGGAATGCCCGATGCCGCATCGTCTCGCCCGCGCCGCCCTCCTGTCCTTCATCGTCGGATGGCCGGTCGCCGCCGCCGTCTCGCCCGCCGAGGCCGGCCGGGCGCAGGACTATCAAAGCCGCAACAAGAGCCACAAATATTCCTGCCGCCCGCCGCTGAAATTCGCGGCCGGCGCCTGCGTCGCCCGGTGTCCGGGCGGCTTCCAGGACGAGGGCCGCTATTGCCGCTTCCGCAGCATGCGTCGCTGACTGAGTTCGCGCCGCGACGAAGCGGTTCGGGGGACGAGGGACCGCGCGGCACACCCGTGCGGCTTGTCGTGTCGCGGCGATCCGTGACACTGGGGCGATGGATTCCCCCTCTTCTCCGTGGCGCGGTGCCGAACCGCTCCTCCTCGCCTCCACCAGCCCGACGCGGCGCGCGCTGCTCGCGGCCGCCGGCCTTGCCGTCGAGACCCGGAGTCCCGGCGTCGACGAGCGCGCCGTCGAGGCCGCGTGCCTCGGCCTCGCTCCCGCCGACCTCGCCCGGCGCCTCGCCCTCGCCAAGGCCGAGGCGGTGGCCGCTTGTGCCCCGGATCGGATCGTCGTCGGGGCCGATCAGGTGCTCGAATGCGACGGCGCGGTGTTCCACAAGCCGGCCGATGCCGACGCGGCCCGGGCGCAGCTCGGGCGCCTCGCCGGGCGCACCCACCGTCTCCACTCCGCCGTGGCCCTGATCGGCGCCAGCGAGACCGAGACCTTCGTCGAGACGGCGCACCTCACCCTGCGGCCCCTCGCGCCCGAGGCCATCGCCGCCTACGTGGCCCTGGCCGGACCGGGCGCCACGGCGAGCGTCGGCGCCTATCAACTCGAGGGCCTCGGCATCCATCTGTTCTCCGAGATCGTCGGCGATCACACCACGATCCTCGGCCTGCCGCTTCTTCCGCTCCTGGCCCGCCTGCGCGCCCGCGACCTGCTGGCGTTCTAGATGTCCGATCGGGAACTCGGCCTCGCCGCGGCGGGGCCGCGATGATCGCCTCGGTCGTCCTCGCCCTGGTGCCCATCGGCCTGCTGATCGCCCTCGGCGCCGGTCTGCGCCGGACCGGCATTCTCGGGCAGACGTTCTGGCCGCAGGCCGAGCGCCTCAGCTATTACGTGCTGCTGCCCGCCCTGTTCGTGCATGGGCTGGCCACGGCCCATCTCGACGGCGTGCCGGTCTTCGCCTTCGCCGTCGTCCTCATCGTCTCCACCTGCACCGTCGCCGTCGCCCTCCTGGCGGCGCACCGACGCCTCGGCTTTCGCGGGCCCGCCTTCACCTCGGTGTTCCAGGGCGGGATCCGGTTCAACAATTACGTCGGCGTCTCGGCGACCATCGGGGTCTTCGGAGCGCAAGGCGTCGCCCTGGCGGCGGTGGCGAACGCCGCCATCGTGCCGACCGTGAACATCCTGTGCGTCCTCGTCTTCGCCCGCTTCGGCACCGGCGGGCGGCCGAGGCCGGCCGCCATCCTGCGCCAGCTCGGCCTCAATCCCCTGGTGGTCGCCTGCTGCGGCGGAATCCTGCTCCAGGCGACGGGCCTCGGCCTACCGCCGGGGCTCGAGCCGATGCTCAAGGCCCTGGGCCAAGCGTCCCTGCCCCTTGGCCTCCTCTGCGTCGGCGCCGCCCTCGACCTCTCGGCGGCCCGGACCTGGATGCGGCCGGTCCTCGTCGCCTCGGGGATCAAGTTCCTGGTGATGCCCGTCGTGACGGTGCTCGCCTGCCGCGCCCTCGGCCTGCACGGACCGGCGGCTGCCACCGCCCTCATCTTCCAGGTGCTGCCGACGGCCTCCTCCTCCTTCATCATGGCGCGCCAGCTCGGCGGGGACGCCCCCCTGATGGCCGGCATCATCGCGGCCCAGACGCTGCTCGCCGGCCTCGCCATTCCCCTGGTTCTGCTGAGCCTCCAGGGGATCGCCGTCTGAATCGGACCCGCGTCGCCATCCCGGCTGGATCGTGGCGGGCATCATCGTTAAGGGCACCCGACGGCTGCAACATCCTTCGGCCGGGCGCCACGGAGACTCCATGGCCGGACATCACCACGACCACGATCACGTGGGCCATGATCACGTGGGCCATGATCACGGCCATCGCCACAGCCACGGCGGGCATGGCGGCCACAGCCACGCCCCGGCCTCGTTCGGGCGGGCCTTCGCCATCGGCATCGCCCTCAACACCGGGTTCGTGATCGTCGAGGCGGGCTACGGCTTCGCCTCGCAATCCATGGCCCTCGTGGCGGATGCGGGCCACAACCTCTCCGACGTGCTCGGCCTCGCCGTCGCCTGGATCGCCTCGGTGCTGGTCAAGCGCGCCCCGAGCCCCCGCTTCACCTACGGTCTGCGCGGCTCCTCGATCCTCGCCGCCCTGTTCAACGCCGTGTTCCTGCTGGTCGCCACGGGAGCCATCGCCTGGGAGGCGATCCTGCGTCTCATGAGCCCCGAACCGGTGGCGGGCGTGACCGTGATGGTGGTGGCCGGCATCGGCATCGCGATCAACGGCGCCACCGCCCTGCTGTTCGCCTCCGGCAAGGGCAGCGACATCAACATCCGCGGCGCCTACCTTCACATGGCGGCCGATGCCGCCGTCTCCCTCGGCGTCGTGCTCGCCGGCCTCGCCATCGTCCTCACGGGCGCCCTGTGGATCGACCCCGTGGTGAGCCTGATCATCGCCGGACTCATCGTCTGGATGACCTGGGGCTTGCTGCGCGACAGCATGATCATGGCCCTTTCGGCGGTGCCGCCGAACATCGACCCGGAGGCCGTGCGCGGCTTCCTCGCGGCCCGGCCCGGCGTCGCCATGCTCCACGATCTCCACATCTGGCCCATGAGCACCACGGAGATCGCGCTGACCGCCCACCTCGTCATGCCGGGCGGCCACCCGGGCAACGTGTTTCTCCTCGGCCTCGCCGAGGATCTGCGAAAGACCTTCGGCATCGGGCACGCCACCGTGCAGATCGAAGGGGCGGACGGCCCCGCCTGTATCCTGGCCCCGGAGGACGTGGTGTGACGAAGGCCTTCGTTGTCGGACATCCCATCGCCCATTCGCGCTCGCCCCTGATCCACGGTCACTGGCTCGCCGAGCATGGGATCGAAGGCTCCTACGAGCGCGTCGACGTGGCGCCCGACGCGTTCCCGGAATTCCTCCGGACCCTGCGCGCGTGCGGGTTCACGGGCGGCAACGTCACCATCCCGCACAAGGAGGCGGCGTTCGCCCTGGTCGACGTCTTGACCCCGCGCGCGAAAGCGATCGGGGCCGTCAACACCGTGTCGTTCGATGCGCAGGGCCGTCTCGTCGGCGACAACACCGACGCGCCGGGCTTCATCGCCCATCTCGACGGAAGTCTCGGCGCCGATTGGGTGGAGCGCAGCGGCGGGACTGCCCTTGTGCTCGGGGCCGGGGGCGCCGCGCGGGCCATCGTGGTCGGCCTTCTCGAACGCGGGCTCACCCGCATCCGCGTCGCCAACCGCACGCGGGCCCGCGCCGAGGCGCTCGTCGCCCTCGACCCCGAGCGGGTCGCCGCCTGCGACTGGGCCGACCTGCCGGCGGCGCTCCCCGGCACCGGTCTCCTCGTCAACACCACGTCCCTCGGCATGGTCGGCCACGGCGCCCTCGACCTCGACCTGACGCCGCTGCCGGCCACGGCTTGCGTCGCCGACATCGTCTATGTGCCCCTGGAGACCCCGCTGCTCGCCGCAGCCCGGGCGTGGGGCCTGCCCGCCGTCGATGGGCTCGGGATGCTGCTGCACCAGGCCGTGCCGGGTTTCGAGCGCTGGTTCGGCGTGCGGCCCGCCGTGACGCCGGCCCTGCGCGAACGCCTCGTCGCGGATCTGCAGGGCCGATGAGCCGGCCCGTCATCCTCGGCCTCACCGGCTCCATCGGCATGGGCAAATCCGCCACCGCCGCGATGTTTCGCGCGCGCGGCGTGCCCGTCCACGATGCCGATGCGGCGGTCCATGCCCTCTACGCGCCGGGCGGTGCCGCCGCCCGCGCCATCGGGGCGGCGTTTCCCGGCACCCTGGCTGAGGATGGGTCCGTCGACCGGGCCCGCCTGCGGGCCGCGGTGATCGGCAAGCCAGAGCGCCTCGCCGCCCTGGAAGCCCTGGTCCATCCCCTCGCCCGCCAGGCGGCGTCCGACTTCCTCGCCGCTCACGCCGACGCGCCCGTGGCGGTCCTCGACATTCCCCTCCTGTTCGAGACGGGGGGGGACACCCGGTGCGACGCGGTCCTGGTCGTCACCGCTCCGGCCGAGGTCCAGCGTGCGCGGGTGCTCGCCCGCCCCGGCATGGAGGCCACCGCCTTCGCGGCGATCCTCGCCAAGCAGATGCCCGATGCCGAGAAGCGGGCGCGGGCGGATTTCGTCCTCGATACGAGCCTCGGCTTCGCCCATGCCGAGGCTGAGGTCGACGCGATCCTGAGGCGGCTGCGCGCAACGCCCGCTCCGCCTTGAACCCGCCGGGTCTCGGGCGCATGGTCGGCCTCTTTCCGATCCTCCATGGGCCCGAGCGATGCTGCGCGAGATCGTCCTCGATACCGAGACCACCGGCACGGACGCCAAGAACGGCGACCGCCTCATCGAGATCGGCTGCGTCGAACTCATCAACCACGTCCAGACTGGGGTGACCTTCCACCGCTATTGCAACCCGACGCGTCCGGTCTCCCAGGGCGCGTTCGGAGTCCACGGCCTCTCGGATGCGTTCCTGGCCGACAAGCCGCTGTTTGCCGACATCGTCGACGACCTGCGCGACTTCCTGCGGGATTCGCCCCTGGTGATCCACAACGCACCGTTCGACGTCGGCTTCCTCAACATGGAATATGCGCGGCTGGGCGCCGCGGCGCCCCCGCCCATCGATCTCGCCGACGTGGTCGACACCCTGCAGATGGCCCGGCGCAAGCACACGGGCGCGTCGAACACCCTCGACGCCCTGTGCGTGCGCTACGGCATCGACACCACCCGGCGCACGAAGCACGGGGCGCTCCTCGATTCGCAGATCCTGGCGGAGGTCTATGTCGAGCTGCTCGGCGGCAAGCAGACGAGCCTGGGACTTGCTGCCGTCGAGACCGTGACGGCCGAGACCGGCCCGGCGCTGGCCGACGACGGGATCCCCCTCGGGCCCCGCCGCCTGCGCCATCGCCTCACCCCGGAGGAGAGCGCCCGCCATGCCGCTTTCCTCGCCACCCTCGGACCGTCCTCCGTGTGGCGCGACTACCTCGGCGAGGACGCCACGGCCTGAGACGGTTTTCGGTTGATCGCCTCTGATCCGTAAGACGCAACGAGCCCCCTCTCCTGGAAGGAGAGGGTTGGGGTGAGGTGTGGGCCCTCTCCGGAAAAGGTCACACACCTCACCCTGTCCCTCTCCTTCCAGGAGAGGGGACCCGCGCCTGTGACGGACCGAATGGATCAACCGGAAACCGTATGACTCAAGCGAGAGAACACACGGGAGGAGATCCATGAGACTGACCCGAATCGACGACACCCTCTCGGTGGCGAGCCAGCCGACGCTCGCCGAGATCGAAGCCCTGAAGGACGCGGGCGTGACCGCGCTCATCAACAACCGGCCCGACGGTGAGGAGCCCGGCCAGCCCGGCACGGCGGCCGAAGCGGTCGCCGCCGCCAGCGCCGGCCTCGCCTATCACCACCTGCCGGTGACGGGTCCCACCCTCGGCCGCGCCGAGATCGACGCGTTCCGCGCGGCGGTGAAGGCCGCCCCCGGCCCCGTGATTGCCCATTGCCGCTCCGGAACGCGCTCCTTGACCCTTCACGTCCTCGCCGCCGTCCTCGACGGCCGCATGCGGCGCGACGAGGTCCTGGCCTTCGGCACCCGGCATGGCTTCGACCTCACGGGTGCCCTCGCCTGGCTCGACGCCAACGCGCCCGACACCGCCGGCTGATCCGGCCTCCGCGTGATCGAAGCGGTCGCCGGATCGCGAAGCCCGCATCCATTCCCGCCGGATTAGTTCGGCGAAGCGGTGAAACGCGGGTTCCCTCTCCTTCCAGGAGAGGGGGCTGGTTGCGCCCGTTCGACCCGGAGCGATGACCCGGCGACGGAATGACACCCCCGGCTGACGCGATGGTGCGGGGCACCCGGGATTTCGAGGGCTGCGGGCGCGACGCGAAAGAATATCCTGTTCGCGGTCGGGATCGAGACTAAGTTCATCTTTGTCCGGTCCGATCTTTGCGGGAACGTTTTATTGACCGACGGGTGACCGTGGGACATCTTTTCGTGAAGACAGCGTTGCTTCTCGCGATGCTGTTTATCCTTTGAAAAGCTGTCCGATCGGAACCGTCATGACCCGTCCCCGCATCGTGGGTTTCAGCGCGAACCTGCAGCGCCCCTCGAAGACACGCAGCCTCGTCGAGGCTGTCGCGGCGCAGACCGAGACCCAGGTCCAGGCCGAGATCCAGCTGTTCGACATGGTCGATGCCGGTGCCGCCCTTGGGGCGGCCTGGTCGCGCCAGGATCTGTCCCTGCCGGCCCGGCGCATCGTCGAGGCCATTGAGGGGGCCGACGCCCTCATCGTCGGCTCGCCGGTCTACAAGGGCGCCTATACGGGCCTGTTCAAGCACCTGTTCGACCTCGTCGATCCGACGGCGCTCGCGGGCAAGCCCGTCGCCATCGTCGCCACGGGCGGCGGTGCCCGCCACGCCCTTGTGGTCGAGCACGCCTTCCGGCCCCTGTTCGGGTTCTTCGGGGCGCTCGCCCTGCCCACCGCCGTCTACGCGTCCGACGCCGACTTCACCGACGGTGCCCTCACCGAACCCGGCGTGCGCGCCCGTGTCGCCGATGCGGCCGGGCAGCTCGCCGGCCAACTCATCCACGCCTCGGCCGCGCGCCAGACCGCCCGCGCCGTGGCCGGAGCCGCCCGATGATCGACCGGCGCACCCTCCTCACGGCGGCCCTCGCGGCGGCGGCCGGTTCCGCCGCTCCCCTGTCCGCCCGCGCGGCGGACCCGGTGTTCCGCATCGGCTATCAGAAGAACGGCATCCTCGTCGTCGCCAAGCAGCAGGGCGTCCTTGAGGCGCGTCTGAAATCCCTCGGATACGCCGTGGCCTGGACGGAGTTCTCGTTTGGTCCGCCGCTCCTCGAGGCGCTCAACCTCGGGAGCATCGATTTCGGCCAGACGGGCGACGCCCCCCCGATCTTCGCGCAGGCGGCGGGGAGCAACCTCGTCTACGCCGCGGCCCAGGGCGCGGCCGGGTCGGGGGCGGCGATCCTCGTGGCGGAGGGCTCCCCCATCCGCACCCTGGCCGATCTCAAGGGCAAGCGCGTCGCCTTCGCCAAGGCGTCGAGTTCCCATAACCTCACCCTGGCGGCCCTGGCGAAAGCCGGCCTGACCTACGCCGACATCGTCCCCGTGACCCTGGCGCCGGCGGATGCGGCGGCCGCCTTCGCCAGCGGGCAAGTCGATGCCTGGACGATCTGGGACCCCTACTTCGCCATCGCACAGGGGCGTCCCGGCGTGCGCGTCCTGGCGCTCGCGACGGACATCGCCCGGCCCAACAACTTCTTCCTCGCCAACCGCACCGTGGCGCAGGCCCGGCCCGAGATCGTGAAGGCCGTGATCGAAACCCTGTCCGGCGTGGCGACGTGGTGCGAGGCCAACCGGCCCGCCGTCGCGGACCTGCTGTCGCGCGGCACCGGGGTGCCGCTCGCCGCCACCGAGCGCGCCGTCGCCCGCACGGACTACGTCATCGGCCCGATGACGCCCGAACTCGTGGCCGAGCAACAGGCCATCGCCGACCGCTTCCACGCGGCCGGTCTCATCCCGAAGCCCATCCGCGTCGCCGACGCCGTGTGGGCGGAGGCGAAGGGTTGATCCCATGGCACGTCCCCGCATCCTCGACGGCGCAGCCCAGCGCCTCACCCCCTGGCTGCTGCCGCTCGGCATCGTCCTCGGCTGGCAGGCGGCGAGTTCCGCCGGCCTCGTCTCGACCCGGTTCATGCCGGCCCCCCTCGACGTGATCGCGGCGGGCTGGCAGCTCGGCCGCACCGGCGAACTCTGGGCCAATCTCTGGATCAGCACCCTGCGGGCGCTGGCGGGCTTCGCCGTCGGCGGCGGCATCGGCTTTGCCCTCGGCCTCGCCAACGGCCTGTCGCGGGTCTCCGACCGGCTCACCGACACCACGGTGCAAATGGTGCGCAACGTGCCCCATCTCTCCCTCATCCCCCTGGTGATCCTGTGGTTCGGCATCGGCGAGGAGGCCAAGCTCTTCCTCGTGGCGCTGGGCGTGTTCTTCCCCGTCTACGCCAACACCCTGCACGGCATCCGCTCCGTCGATCCGCAGCTCGTGGAGATGGGCCGGGTCTACGGCCTGTCGCCGTGGAGCCTGTTCACCCGGGTGGTGCTGCCCGGGGCCTTGCCGTCGATCTTCGTCGGCCTGCGTTACGCGCTGGGCATCATGTGGCTCACCCTCATCGTGGCGGAGACGATCTCGGCCTCCTCGGGGCTCGGCTACATGGCGATGCAGGCCCGCGAGTTCATGCTCGTCGACGTCGTGGTCCTCGCCATCGTGATCTACGCGGCGTTGGGCAAGCTCGCCGACGTGCTGACCCGCTGGCTCGAGCGCACGTGCCTGGCCTGGAATCCCGCCTACCGGACCGTCTGAGGCTGAAAGCCTCGCTCCCGCCTAGACTTTCAACGGATCTGGCTATGATTGCCACCGCCCTGCGCGCCCACGACGCCGCGCCCGAAACCCTGCCCCTCTGGCAGCCGGCCGACAGGCCGGCGAAGGAACCGCCCCCCCGCGCCCGACAGCCGGAGAGCGCCGCCACGGGCGGCCTCGCCGTCACCGTCCGCGACCTGTCGAAGGCCTTCGACGGCCACACGGTGATCGAGAACCTCGACCTCCACATCCCGGCCGGGCAGTTCGTGGCCGTGGTCGGCCGCTCGGGCTGCGGCAAGAGCACCCTGCTGCGGCTCATCCTCGGCCTGGAGCAGCCGAGTTCCGGCCGCGTCGTCCTCGAATCCGAGGCGGTGCGGGCGCCCCCGAAGCGCATCATGTTCCAGGAGCCGCGCCTCCTGCCTTGGGCCAATGTGGCGGACAACGTCGCCGTGGGCCTGGGCGAGACCGGCACCAAGGCCGAGCGCCGCGCCCGCGCCCTCAGCGCTCTCTCCGAAGTCGGCCTCGCCGACAAGGCCTGGGTCTGGCCCGCCACCCTGTCGGGCGGCCAGCGCCAGCGCGTGGCGCTGGCCCGCGCCCTCGTCTCACGCCCCGGCCTTCTGGCCCTCGACGAGCCCCTGGGAGCCCTCGACGCCCTCACCCGCATCGGCATGCAGGCGATGATCGAGGAGATCTGGCGGTCGCAGGGGTTCACCGCCCTCCTGGTCACCCACGACGTCTCCGAGGCCGTCGCCATGGCCGACCGCATCCTCGTCGTCGAGGACGGGCGCGTCGCCCTCGACGTGAAGGTGGAGGTGCCCCGCCCCCGCCGGCGCGGCGACCCCATCCTGGCGGCCCTCGAAGGCCGCATCCTCGATCATCTCCTCAAGACCCACGCGCCGGCCTGAGCCGCGCCCCTTCATTTCGGAAAGTTCTCCATGACCGGTCAGACCGACGTTCTCTGGTTCCTGCCCACCCACGGCGACGGCCGCTACCTCGGCGCCTCGGAGGGTGCGCGGGCCGTGACCCTGCCGTATCTCCGCCAGATCGCTCAAGCGGCGGACGAGCTCGGCTATTACGGGGTGCTCCTGCCCACGGGTCGCTCCTGTGAGGATTCCTGGGTGGTGGCCTCGGCGCTCGCCCCCCTGACCCAGCGCCTGCGCTTCCTCGTGGCCGTGCGCCCCGGCCTGCAGGAGCCGGCTGTCGCCGCCCGCATGGCCGCGACCCTCGACCGGATCTCCGACGGGCGCCTCCTCATCAACGTGGTGACGGGCGGCGACCCGGTGGAGCTGCGCGGCGACGGCGTGTTCCTCGACCACGACGAACGCTACGTCGTCACCGACGAGTTCCTGCACATCTGGCGCGGGCTGATGGCCGGCGAGACCGTGAGTTTTGAGGGCAAGCACCTCAAGGTCGAGGAAGGCCGGGTGATCTTCCCGCCCGTGCAGAAGCCCTATCCGCCGCTCTATTTCGGCGGCTCGTCGCCCGCCGGCATCGAGGTCGCGGCCGAGCATTGCGAGGTTTATCTGACGTGGGGCGAGCCCCCGGCCGGCGTGGCTGAGAAGATCGCCAGGGCCAGGGAGGCCGCCGACCGCAAGGGCAAGACCTTCTCGTACGGCATCCGCCTGCACGTCATCGTCCGCGAGACCGAGGGCGAGGCCTGGGCGGCGGCGAACGACCTCATCTCGCGCGTCGACGACGCCACCATCGCGCGGGCGCAGGCGACCCTGAAGCGCCAGGATTCCGTCGGTCAGAGCCGGATGATGGCCCTGCATGGCGGCGACCGGACGAAGCTCGAGGTCTCGCCCAATCTCTGGGCCGGCGTCGGCCTCGTGCGCGGCGGGGCCGGGACCGCCCTAGTCGGCTCGGCCGATCAGGTCGCCGACCGGATGAAGGAGTACATCGACCTCGGCATCGACCGGTTCATCCTCTCCGGCTACCCGCACCTCGAGGAAGCCTACCGCTTCGCCGAACTCGTGTTCCCGAAGCTCCCCTTGCGCGCCACCACCGGCGTCGCGCCGAGCAACGCCCGCAACGACGGCCCCTTCGGCGAGGTCATGGCCAACGATATCGTGCCGACCCGGCAGGTGTCGGCGCACTGAGGCTGATCGTCTTTCATCATTGAACGCTCGGTTGTTACGGACCCCGACGTAGGCCTGACACGGGTCCCCTCTCCTGGAAGGAGAGGGACAGGGTGAGGTGTGTGACCTTTTCGGAGAGTTCGCACACCTCACCCCAACCCTCTCCTTCCAGGAGAGGGAGCGCGTCGCGACTGCCGGGACCGGGGTGATCGAGCCCAATCGATCTCGAACCGGGGACAATTGTCCATGCCACGCACCACCGCCCGTACCCTTACCTCTGGAAGAACTTCCCCGCTTAACGGCTGGATGTTTTTCGCCGCCGCCCTCGCGCTCCTCGTCCTCACCGCCGTCCAGGCCCGTGCCGACGAGAAGGTGATCCGCATCGGCTACCAGAAGTACGGCACCCTCGTGCTCCTCAAGGGTAAGGGGCTGCTGGAGGAGCGGCTGAAGCCCCTTGGCTACCGTGTCGCCTGGTCGGAATTCCCGTCGGGGCCGCCCCTCATGGAGGCGCTGAACGCCGGGGCCATCGATTTCGGCTCGGCCGGTGAAGCCCCGCCGATCTTCGCCCAGGCCGCGAGCCGCGATCTCGTCTACGTCGCCCACGAGCCGGCCGCTCCGCTGGGCGAGGCCATTCTGGTGGCCGCCGACAGCCCGATCCGCACCGTGGCCGACCTGCGCGGCAAGACCATCGCCCTCAACAAGGGCTCCAACGTCCACTACTTCCTCGTGCGGGCCCTCGAAGCGGCGGGCGTGCCCTACGATGCGGTGAAGCTCGCCTTCCTCGGCCCGGCGGACGCGGCGGCCGCCTTCTCACGAGGCTCCGTCGATGCCTGGGCGATCTGGGACCCCTACCTCGCCTCGGGCGAGCGGGCGACGGGTGCACGCACCCTCGTGACCGGCGAGGGCCTGGTGCCGAACCGCCAATTCTACCTCTCGCGCCGGCCCTTCGCCGAGGCGCCGGCCAACCGCGCCGTCCTCGACACCACGCTCGCGGCCATCGGCGCCATCGACGCCTGGGCCAAGGACAACACCGACACGGTTGCCGCCGAACTCGCGCCGTCCGTGGGCATTCCGGCGCCGATCCTCACCGTCGCCCTCAAGCGCCTCACCTACGGCGTCACGCCCCTCGATCCCGCCACCGTGGCCGACCAGCAGGCGGTGGCCGACACCTTCCACCGCCTCGGCCTGCTGCCGAAACCCCTGGTGGTCTCGGACGCGGTGTGGAAGCCGGGCACCTGAATCCCTCAAGGAATTAGACGACGGCAAGGGCGAGGGACATTCCCTCGCCCTTTCGCTTGCGCCGCGCAGAGTGGGTTTCCGAAGGGATCATCCCTTCGGCGGGTGTCGGGCAGAGCCCGACGAGGACCCTCAGGGGCTCTGCCCCCGACCCGAGAAGGGACTCGCCCTTCTTGACCTGGGCCCCAAACGCGAAACGCCCCCTCCCGCCGGTCGTGGCGGTAGGGGGCGCTGGACGAAAATCCGGTAGCGGGGGCCTTACCCGGCGAAGACGTGACCGGCGAGAATCCGCAGGCCGACGGGCCGGCCGGCGGGCAGGCGGGCGGTGTCGGAGGCCTCCACCACCACGGTCTTGCCCTCGGGGCGGTCGACCTCGATGCGCTGGCGGCCCTGGCTGCGGTAGGACGAGCGCACGGTGCCGTGCAGGTGCGCCTCGTGGCTTTCCGCGAACTGCAGCTGCCACGGCCGGGCATAGAGCTTCACCGGCCCGACGAGGCCGGCGGGTGCCGTCACGGGGGTGAGGCGCCCGTCGACCCGGACCTCGCCGCCCTGCGCGATGGCCTCGACCTCGATGGTGTCGCCCAAGAACTTCAGGACGGTGGCCGAGACTGGCGCCTCCTGCACCTCGTCGGGCGAGCCGATCTGCTCGAGGCGGCCCTTGGCCAGGACGGCGACGCGGTCGGAGAGTTCGAGGGCCTCGTCCTGGTCGTGGGTGACGAAGATCGTGGTTTGGCCCGTGCGGTCGTGGATCTCGCGCAGCCAGCGGCGCAGGTCTTTTCGGACTTGCGCGTCGAGGGCGCCGAACGGCTCGTCCAACAGGAGCACGCGGGGTTCCACGGCGAGCGCCCGGGCGAGGGCGATGCGCTGGCGCTGGCCGCCGGAAAGCTGGCTCGGATAGCGGTCGGCGAAGCCCGAGAGCTTGATGAGGTCGAGGAGGTCGCCGACACGGCGCTTGATCTCGGCCTTGGCGGGGCGCTCCGACCGCTTCCGGGCATTCAGCCCGTACGCGATGTTGTCGGCGACGCTCATGTGCTTGAACAGGGCGTAGTGCTGGAACACGAAGCCGACGGCGCGCTGCTGTACGGGAAGCCGCGTCGCGTCCTCGGCGCCGAACACGATGCGGCCGCGATCCGGAAAATCGAGGCCGGCGATGATGCGCAGCAGCGTGGTCTTACCCGAACCCGAGGGGCCGAGCAGCGCCAACAATTCGCCCGCCCGCACGTCGAGGGACAGGTCGTGCAGGACGGCGGCCGTGTCGAAGGTCTTCGACAGGTTCTCGACCCGGATGGCGGTGGAGCCGGTCACGGGCTCAATGCCGCCCGGACGCCGCGATGTCGCCGGCGTAGCGCCATTCGAGGAGCGACTTGAGGCCGAGGGTGACGAGAGCGAGGCCGGCAAGGAGGGAGGCGACGGCGAAAGAGGCAACGAAGTTGTACTCATTGTAGAGGATCTCCACGTGGAGCGGCAGCGTGTTGGTCAGGCCGCGGATGTGGCCCGAGACCACCGAGACCGCGCCGAATTCACCCATCGCGCGGGCGTTGCAGAGGAGCACGCTGTAGAGGAGCCCCCAGCGGATGTTGGGCAGCGTCACCGTCCGGAAGGCGTGCCAGCCCGACGCTCCGAGGGTCAACGCGGCTTCCTCCTCGGCGGTGCCCTGCTCCTGCATCAGCGGAATGAGCTGCCGGGCGACGAACGGGAAGGTGACGAAGATCGTCGCCAGCACGATGCCGGGAAGCGCGAAGATGATCTGGATGTCGTGATCCAGCAGCCACGGGCCCAGCAGCCCCTGGGAGCCGAACACGAGCACGTAGATCAGGCCCGAGACCACGGGCGAGACCGAGAACGGCAGGTCGATGAGGGTGACGAGGAGGTTCTTGCCCGTGAACTCGAACTTGGCGATGGCCCAGGACGCCATGATGCCGAAGACGAGGTTGAACGGCACGGCGATGGCCGCCGTGATCAGGGTGAGGCGGATGGCCGATTGGGCGTCGGGCTCGTGGAAGGCGGCGATGTACGCGTCCCAACCCTTGGCGAGGGCCTGAGCGAACACCGTCGCCAGGGGCAGCACGAGGAACAAGGCGAGGAAGACGATGGCCACGGCGATGAGGAGGCCGCGCACGAGGCCGCCCTCCGTGACGACGCTGGCCGGCTGCTGCCGGGGCAGTTCGGTTGCGATCTCAGACATAGCCGAATCTCCGACGGCTCCAGGCCTGGATCAGATTGATGGCGAGCAGGGTGACGAACGAGATGCCGAGCATGATCGTCGCGATGGCGCAGGCGCCGCCGTAGTCGAACTCGGAGAGCTTGATCACGATGAGGAGCGGCGCGATCTCGGAGACGTAGGGCAGGTTGCCGGCGATGAAGATGATGGAGCCGTACTCGCCGACGCCGCGGGCGAAGGCGAGGGCGAAGCCCGTGAGCACGGCTGGAATCAGGGGCGGCAGCACCACCCGGGTCAGGGTGTGCAGGCGCCCCGCCCCGAGGGTGGCGGAGGCCTCCTCGATCTCCCGGTCGATCTCCACGATGAGGGGCTGCACGGTCCGCACGGCGAAGGGCAGGCCGATGAACACCATGGCGATGTAGATGCCGACGGGCGTGTAGGCGGCCTCGATGCCGAGCTTGGCGAGCTGCGCCCCGACGAGGCCGTTGGGGGCGTAGAGGGAGGCCAGCGCGATGCCGGCGACGGCGGTGGGCAGAGCGAAGGGCAGATCCACCACCGCGTCGACGATTCTGCGGCCGGGAAACTCGTACCGGGTGAGCACCCAGGCGATGAGGAAGCCGAAGATCGAGGCGGTGAGGGCCGCGAGCGCCGAGACGCCGAAGCTCACGCGCAGGGCCGAGGCCACCCGCGGATCGGTGGCGACCTCCCAGATGCCTGAGAGCCCGAGCCCCGACGCGCGCACCACGAGGGCGGCGAGCGGCAGGAGCACGATGAGCCCGAGGCAGGTCAGGGTGTAGCCGAGCGTCAGGCCGAAGCCGGGAAGGACGCTCGGCTGGCGAAACCGCCGTCTCGGGCGCAGGGGTGGTTCCATGGGGTCCGTCCTGGATGGATCCTCGAACCCTCCCCGTCGTGGGGGAGGGCCGAGCCGCTAGAGCATCGTCCCGAATACCGTATTCGGGACGATGCTCTGAAGTGCCTGTTTTCGCATCGTCTTTTTCCCGAAAGCCGGAGGCCGCCTTTCGGGACGATGCTTTAGCGTCCGGCTTTGCTCAGCTGGTCGAACAGGCCGCCATTGTCGAAATTCTTCTTCTGGATATCGTCCCAGCTGCCCTGGAGATCCTCGATCTTGAACAGCTTCACCTCGGGCAGCTGAGCGAGGTCCTCGGGCTTGGCGGCCGCGCGGTTGAGCGGCCGGTAATGGTGCTTGGCGAAGATCGCCTGGGCGGCGTCCGAATAGAGGAACTGCAGATAAGCCTCGGCCTGTTTGCGGGTTCCCTTCTTATCGACATTCCCCTCCACCAGGGCCACGGGCGGCTCGGCATAGATGGAGGTCGGCGGCACCACCACGTCGAACTTGTCGCGACCGAACTCGTCGAACACGAGGTAGGCTTCGTTCTCCCAGGTCGGCAGCACGTCGCCGAGGCCCCGCTGGGCGAAGGTCACCGTGGAGCCGCGCGCGCCCGTGTCGAGGACGGGCACGTTCTTGTAGAGGCTGCCCACGAAGGCGTTGGCCTTGTCGGCGTCCTTGCCGTCCTTCTCGTAGGCGTAGCCCCAGGCGGCGAGGAAGTTCCAGCGGCCGCCCGCCGAGGTCTTCGGGTTCGGGGTGATGACCTTGACGTCCGGCTTGACGAGGTCGCCCCAGTCCTTGACGCCCTTCGGGTTGCCTTTGCGCACGAGGAACACCACCGTCGAGGTGTAGGGCAGTCCCTCGTTGGGGAGCTTGGTGCGCCAGTCGGCCGGGATCTTCTTGGAGAGCTTGGCGATGGCGTCGATGTCGGACGGGATGCCGAGGGTCACGACATCGGCCGGAATGCCGTCGATCACCGTGCGGGCCTGCGAGCCCGAGCCGCCGTGGGAGGCGCGCACGGTCACGGTCTCGCCGGTCTTGGCCTTCCAATCCGCACTGAAGGCGGCGTTGATGTCCTTGTAGAGCTCGCGCGTCGGATCATAGGACACGTTGAGCAATTCGCTGTCGGCCCGGGCCGGTCCGGACAGCACGAGGACGGCGGCCAGGCAAGCGGACAGGGCCAGGCTCCGTCGGGTCGGATAGGTCGGGCTCGGCATCGGTCACCTCTCGAGAACGGGCGGCGCAGGATCGTCGGCGCGATCACGGCTCTGCGCGCCTGCGATGCGGTTTTCGTTCGATATAACGAACGTTGTCAACCGACAGGTGGCCAGCATGGGGAAAGACCAGGGTCGTGAGATATCCGATTTCCCGCCCTTTCGAGAAGAGGGGGTCAGGACAGAGAAACCTGTTTTCCCATTTGCTCGATCGAGAGTGGATCTCTTCTCTATCGGTTCGTTCTTCAAGAAGAACATTTTTAAACCGAGGCGGACCGTCGATCTTGAATATCCGATGCGGGAAAGCCGGCATCTAGGCAGGACGGACTGGATCGGGACCGCACATTAACGAACCCTCAAATGATAAGGTTCTAACGTGCGTGCTGCGTTCTGATGCAGCCTGGACGTATCAAGCGAGCGGCACTCCCAGAATGCTGAGTCCCCCAAAAGGTTTCCCGGCCAATCTCGTTCGTGGAACGACCGGGGACGACCAAGCCGACGAGGGACCCGCCGACGCCACGCATGGAACGGCGGCCTCCGACCGCAACCGCATCGCCATCGCTGTGGGCCAACTCGACGAGACGCTGCACCTCGGGATGCACATCGTCCTAGTCCAGGTGATCGTGGCCGTCATGGTCCTGATCCTGTTCTGGGGCAGGGCTCCGACCGCTTATCTGTTGTCCCTGTTCACCGTCGTCCTGTCGCTGGCCCTCGTCTCCATCGCGGGCATGCGATTCCAGCGCCGCGCGCGGGCATCCCTGGCGCAGGTGATGACGAAGCAGAGAGTGATCAGCGGACTGGTCCTGACACTCGGTCTCGCCTGGGGAACGTTTCCGGTCGTGCTGTATGGCCACGCCGATGCCGATGAGAGAAACTACATCATTGCCCTCTGCGTCGGGCTGCTGACGACTCCCTATGCGCTGGGTCCGATCCGCCATGTGGCGAGCCGGTTCATCGTTCCCGTGGCGGCGGGTTGCTTCGTGGCTTTGGCGTCGCGTGGCGACGATCCTTCTGAGGTCCTGGCTCTCCTGCTCGCTCTTTTCGTCTGGTCGATCCTGTCCAACACCCGACGCATCGGGCGGTTTTCGACGCTGCGCATCGCCGATCGGGTTCAGCTCGCGGAGCAGAGCGAAACCATCAGCCTCCTCCTCAACGATTTCACCGAGAATGCCAGCGAATGGCTGTGGGAGACCGATCGGGACGGCAGGCTTCAGAACGTGTCGCAACGGCTCGTCCAGATCTCCGGGATTCCGGCGGCGCGACTTCTCGGGGCCTCCCTCGAAAGTCTGTTCCGGGACGAGCGGGCCTTCGGAGCCGAGGGCGGCAAGGCGAACGCCGTCCTGAGCGAAGGGGCGGTCGAAGTCGTCGCCCTCGTGGCCGAGCGCAAGGCCTTCCGCGAACGCGTCGTGGAAGTCTGCGTCGCGGGGGCGGTGCAGTGGTGGCGCCTGAGCGGCAAGCCGCTCCACGACGGCTCGGGTCGCTTCCTCGGCTTTCGCGGGGTCGGTGTCGATATCACCGCCGCGCGCGAATCTGAGGCGCAGATCGCCCATCTGGCAAACTACGATTTCCTGACGGGCCTCGCGAACCGGGCCCTCTTCCAGGACTTGGCCTCCATGGAATGCGAGCGGGCGGAGCGGACGGGCGTGCCTTGCGCCCTGCTCTACCTCGATCTCGACGGCTTCAAGATCGTCAACGACACCTTCGGGCACGCCTTGGGCGACGCCCTGCTGACCCGTGTGGCGGACCGGCTGAGTGGGCTGGTGCAACCGAACGGCCTCGTCGCGCGCCTCGGCGGTGACGAGTTCGCTATTCTGCTGCCGTGCATCGATGGCGACGATGCCCTCGCCCTGGCCCGCGCGGCGATCGAGCGGCTGAGCGTGC
This sequence comes from Methylobacterium adhaesivum, assembly GCF_022179065.1. GTDB lineage: Bacteria > Pseudomonadota > Alphaproteobacteria > Rhizobiales > Beijerinckiaceae > Methylobacterium > Methylobacterium adhaesivum. Next base: position 216,518 of record NZ_BPQD01000001.1, on the reverse strand, counting down.
CCTACGTGATCGATGGCGTGCAGGTTGAGATCGGCGTCAGCGTCGGCATCGCCCTCGCGCCGAACGATGCCAACACGCCCGAGGCCTTGCTGGGCCGGGCGGACCTCGCCCTGTATCGCGCAAAGGCCGCGGGCCGGGGCGAAGTGTCGGAATTCACTCCTGACCTCGAGACTTCGGTGCTCAAGCGCCGCGACCTCGAGGTCGATCTCAAGCGCGCCATCGCCCAGGGAGAGCTGAGCCTTCATTACCAGCCCCTCGTTGGTCTCGAACGGGGCGAGGTGCGTTGCTTCGAAGCCTTGCTGCGCTGGAGCCGCGATCCCGGCGGTCCGGTCTCGCCGGCCGACTTCATTCCCGTCGCCGAGGCATCGGGACTGATCGGATCGATCGGACGATGGGTGTTGCATCAGGCCTGCAGGGAGGCCGCGCTGTGGCCGGAATCCATCCGCATCGCCGTCAACATCTCGCCGATCCAGTTCCGAAACGCCGACCTCGTCCTCGATGTGTTCCAGGCCCTGGAGGCCAGCGGCCTCGCGCCCGACCGCCTTGAACTCGAGATCACAGAGTCGGTGTTCCTCGAGATGAACGCCACGACCATCTCGAATTTCAGGGAATTGCGCGCCCTCGGCGTCCGCATCGCCCTCGACGATTTCGGCACGGGGTATTCGTCCCTGAGCTACCTGATCCGGTTCCCCGTCGATAAGATCAAGATCGACCGTTCGTTCATCAAGGACATGGGCACGCGGCACGAATGCCTTGCGATCATCGAGGCGATCCTGACGCTCGCGGCCAAGCTGTCCATCACCGTCACGGCCGAGGGTGTCGAGACCGTCGAGCAGGCGATCATGCTCCGGGCCCGCGGGTGTGACGACATTCAGGGCTTCCTATTCAGCCCCGGTCGGCCGGACCACGCCGTCAAGGGTCTCGTCGCGACGCTACCAAGCCGGTTCGCGGAGGTCTTCCGCGACGATCAGGAGACGGACGTGGCGGCCTGAGGGCCGTTCCCGTCGCGGCCGCCCATGGCGGGATCCGGCGGATGACCTGCCTACGATTGAGCCGGCGAAGGTCATCGCTCGGGCGTGAGAAGAACGCTTTTCGCCTGTAATCTCAAAACTATTCGCTCGGCATGCACGCTCCCGTACGGCAACGGGAACAGCTCGACTGCGTTGATGCGCATGCCGCGCTACTTCATGAACATTCGTGATGGTGATGCCTTCTCGAAGACGAGGAGGGAAGCGTCCTGCCGGACATCGAGGCCGCCCTTCACGAAGCCACCCTCGCCGCACGCGATATTCTCGCGTCGAAACTTCGGGCGGGCGGCAAGGTGAATGGTCAAATTTTCGAGATCACGGACGAGAACGACGTTGTGTGCGCGACGTTCCCCTTACGCGATGTGCTGAACCTGGAGTGAGGGCAGGACCGGGAGTGAAGGGCGGGGCGACGGCGTTTGCGAACCGTCCCACAATCCATCCGGACCCCTCGACTCAGCTCCCGCCGGTCCCCCGACCTCGCAGATGGGCGGCGACCGCTCCGGCCGCGCGCAGACCTTCGGCGTAGGCGCCTCCGGCCGTCCCCCATTGCAGGCGCGACAGGGCCTCGCCGGCGAACCAGATCCGCTCGCCCACGGGGGCCTGCAGGGCCTGGCGGGCGCCGGTATGGCCGGGTGGGACCACGGCCCACGAGCCGCGCGACCACGGATCGTGACGCCATTCGCTGACGATCGGGATGGAAAGGTCGTGGAGGGCACGTCCCCCGAAATGCTGCACCAGTGCCCGCCGGACGAGGCGCCGGACCCCGTCGGGGCCGGCCCGCCGCGCGTCGAGGGCCATCGCCATCGGGGCGTCGAGCTCAAAGTAGTGGAATGGCGTGCCGTCGATGCGGGTGAGGAGCCCCGGGACGGGGTGTTGCCCGCCGACAAGGGTGGCGAGGCGGTCGGCTCCCCGGAACGGGCAGGAGGGCCAGTGGAGCACCGCGTGTTCGTAGACACCGGTGGTGAATCCCGCGATGGCGGCGGCGATGGCGGGTGGAAGCACCGGGGTGAACAGGGCGGCACGCCGCAGGACCATGGTGGGGATCGTCACGATCACGGCCTTCGCCGTGAGGGCCGGGCCGGCAGCGCGGGCGACACGGACGCTTTGGCCGGTCCAGTCGATCCCCGTCACCGGATCGTTGAGGGCGATGGGCAGGCCCTGCGCGAGGCGGGCGAGGTAGCCGCCGTAGCCCCCGGCGATGAAGCGGTTGTCGCCGTACTCCATGCTCGGGAAGTCCTGCAGGGAGACCTCGTCCAGGGGCCGGCCCGAGACGAGGCCGTGGACCCGTTCCACCCGGCGGCCGAAGGGGCCGAGCCCCGGCGGAACGGCGCTGGCGGCGGGCCGGTCCGGGCCGCCCCGCGCGGCGCCATCGCTCATGGCCCGATCCGCCGCCGTGAAGGCCCGGGCGAGGGCGGCGGCCTCGGCCGGCCGGCCGGGGCGACGCCCGACCCGGACATGGCCTTCCTGCGCGGCGATCCGCAGGGGCTCGCCGCGGGCCTCGCCGAGGCGGACCAGGGGATTGATCGGGCCGGCATGAAGCCAATGGGCGCCGAGATCGACGGGGTGGCCGCGCAAGGTCGCCGTCGCCACCCGGCCTCCGACGCGGCCCCGTGCCTCCAGCACGGCGACGGCGATCCCGGCCTGATGCAGTTCGCGCGCCGCCGCAATCCCGGCCGCCCCCGCCCCGATGACGATCACCTCCGGCTCGGCCGGCAGGGGTCCGAGGCGCGGCGCGATGCTGGGCGGCAGGCGGTCGTGCTCGGGTCGCGTCGTGCGCATGCTGGAATCCGGGGCTCGGGCGGTGGGTCGGCCTAACAAAGACCGGAGCGGCCGCAAGGGGGAAAGTTTCTCAGCGGACCGCCCTGTCCGGATCGAACACCTCGACGAGGCCGGAGCGGTCGCCCCCCGGCGTCGGGCTGCCCACGAGGGTGTGGATGCGCCCGTCCCACACGATGGCGCCGAAGCCGTGGCGTGGCGTCGGCAGCGGCGCGTGTGTGGTCCAGGCATCCCGGGCGGGATCGTACGCCTCGACGGCGCCGAAGGTGCGGGTGCCGGATTCGCCGCCCATGACGAACACCCGGCCGCCGAGGACCGCCGAGGCGGATCCGCTCCGGGCCGTCGGCATCGGGGCACCCGTCCGCCAGGCGTCGGTGACGGGATCGTAGCGTTCGGTGACCGCGAGGTTGCGCCCCGGATCGCCGTCGACCCGGCCGCCGATGGCGAGGAGCTGTCCGTCCACGGCTTGGACCGCGAGATGGTCGCGCCGGGTCGGCAGGGGGGCGGCCGTGCTCCACCGGTCCCGCGCCGGATCGTAGACGGCGTGGCCGGACGTATTGGCGCCCCCCGAGACGCTGCCGCCGACCACGTGGATGCGCTCCCTGATCACCGCCGCCCCGCCCGCCGCCCGCACCGTCGGCATCGGCGCCCGTGGCTGCCAGGCATCGGCCTTCGGATCGTAGGCCCACACCCGGTCGCTCGCCTGCCAACCGGGGCCGTAGCCGCCGAAGACGTAGAGGGTGTTCCCGAACCCCGCCGCCATGGCGTGGTGGATCGGCGTGGGGAAGGCGGCCCCCGTCCGCCACGCGCCCGTGGCCGGATCATGGATCAGGAGCCCGGTGGCACCGTTGTAATCGCCAATCACGTAGGCCCGGCCCGCCATCTCGGCGACGGCTACCTCCGAGCGCGGTGCGGGGGCCGGCGCGGCCTTGGTCCAGCGTCCCGCGCCGCCGATGTCGTGGGCGGCCCCCGAAGACACGATGACGCCGCACGGGATCGCCGCCAGGGCAGCCATCGCCGGGAGGAGGATCCGAAACCGCATGGCATTCGCTCCGGTGGGACGTTCCGTCGCCAACGGTCCGGGCGGCCAAAGGCTGCGCCGAGCCGCGCGGCGAAACGGACCGCCACGGGAATACCCTTGGGTGCAGGAGGGCCTTGCGTCCGCCCGCGCCTGCCGCCAAAACCTCGGACGAACGGGCGGCGGGGGCGCGCGCGATCATCCGATCCGACCACGGGATTCGCAACGGTCATGCTGTTCAAGGCCGCCTTCGCTGCTATCCGACAGGTCTTCTCAGCCCCCCTCCGGGCGATCCTGTGGAAGTCCCTCGGGCTCACGGTGGGCCTCCTCGTGGTGGTCTGGGCCGTGCTCACCCGGGCGATCAACTGGTTCCTGTCCCAGCATCACCTCTCGGTGGACTATCCCTTCCTCGACACCCTGGCGGTGTTCTTCGCGGGCGCGGGCCTGTTCGTCGGCCTCGCCTACGTGATGCCGGCCATTTCGATCCTGGTGGCGGGCTTCTTCCTCGACGATGCCGCCGCCATCGTCGAGCGTACGGATTTTCCGAACGATCCCCCGGGCACCGCCCTGCCGCTCGGCCGGGCGATGCTTTACGCCGTGCGCTTCGCCGGCCTCGCCCTCCTCGTGAACCTCGTCGCCCTGATCCTGTTCTTCGTGCCGGGCGTGAACCTCGTCGCCTTCTTCGGCGCCAACGCCTACCTGCTGTCGCGCGAGTATTTCGAACTGGCCGCCGGGCGCTTCCGGCCCCTCGACGAGGCGGGCGCCATGCGCCGCCATTTCGGCCTGACCACGCTATCGGCCGGCGCCCTGTTGGCCGGCCTCATGGTGGTGCCGGTGCTCAACCTGCTCACGCCGCTCTTCGGCATCGCCCTCATGGTCCACGTCCACAAGGGCCTGAGCCGGCGCACGCTCGTAGCCCCGCCCGAGGCCCCGGCGCGCCTGCGCTGATCGGACCGGTCGCCTGACAGCGGAGCGCTTTTCATGCGCCCACGTCTCCCCCACGGGCCGGAACTGTTCTAGATACGCCTACGTCGAAGCCCGCCGGTTTCGGCACCCGTCAAGCACCGGCGCGAACCCAACCTCCCCTCGGGGGACGGCCGGGCGCACCGGGGATGCTGTTCGCGAGACGTTTGAGAGCGATGACCGGCTTCGAGACCCTTCCCCTCACCCGCCCCGACGCCCAGCTCGTCACGGTGTTCGGCGGCTCCGGCTTCCTCGGCCGCCACGTGGTCCGGGCGCTGGCCAAGCGCGGCTACCGCGTCCGGGTCGCCGTGCGCCGGCCCGACCTCGCCCTGTTCCTCCAGCCGCTCGGCAAGGTCGGCCAGATCGTCGCCGTCCAGGCGAACCTGCGTTACCCCGAGTCCATCGCGGCGGCGGTCCAGGGCTCCGACGTGGTGGTGAACCTCGTCGGCATCCTGCAGGAGACCGGACGCCAGAGCTTCTCCCGGATCCAGGCCGAGGGCGCCGGCGAGATCGCCCGCGCGGCCGCCGCCATCGGCGCGCCCCTCGTCCACGTCTCGGCCATCGGGGCGGATGCGGGGTCGCCCTCGGTCTATGCCCGCACCAAGGCCCTCGGCGAGGCCCGGGTCCGCGAGGCCGGCGGGGATCACGTGATCCTGCGTCCCTCCCTCGTGTTCGGCCCCGGCGACAGCTTCTTCAACCGCTTCGCCGCCCTGGCCCGCGCCCTGCCGGTGCTGCCGCTCGCCGGCGCCCAGAGCCGGTTCCAGCCGGTCTATGTCGGCGACGTCGCCGAGGCGGTGACCCGCGCGGTCGAGGGCCGCGTCCCGGCTGGCCGGATCTACGAACTCGGCGGACCGGAGGTCGCCACCCTCGAGGCCATCGTGCGCTACATGCTCACGGTCATCATGCGCCGCCGCAAGGTTCTCGATCTTCCCCTGCCCCTCGCACGCCTCCAGGCCCGGGCCCTGGAGATCGTCGACACCCTGTCCCTCGGCCTCCTGCCGGACGCCCTCAAGCTCACCCGCGACCAGGTCACGCTGCTCCAGTCCGACAACGTCGTCTCCGAGGCCGCCAAGGCGGAGGGATGCACCCTGGAGGGGATCGGCCTGCAGCCCACCACCATGGAAGCCGTGGTGCCAGGTTATCTCTGGCGCTTCCGCACGGCCGGCCAGTTCGCCAAGCCCCGCGTCGCGGCGGAGTCCGAGGTGCCCGAAACCCTGAGCCCGGTGCCCCATGCGCCGGTGAAGCCGAGCGGCCCGGCTCTGGGCCCCGATGCCAGCCAGCCGAGCCGGATGGGTACCCGCTGGGGCACGCGCGGGTGAAGGGGCCTGTCGCGTGACCGTCGCCCTGGGTTTTCTGCTCGTCTTCGTCGGCTCGGGGCTCGGGGGCATGGCCCGTCACGGCGTCGGCCTCGCCGCCGTTCGGCTCGGATCGGGCTTCCCGTTCGGCACGATGGCCATCAACATCGTGGGCTCGACCCTCATGGGGGTGCTGGTGGGCTGGTACGCCATGCGCAGCGGCAGCCAGCCCCTGCGCCTGTTCCTCGCCACCGGCGTGCTCGGCGGCTTCACCACCTTCTCGACCTACGCCCTCGACGGGATCGTCCTGCTGGAGCGCGGCGAGACCGGAGCGGCCCTGGCCTACATCCTCGGCTCCGTCGGCCTCGGTCTCGGCGGCCTCCTCCTCGGTCTCATGGCGATGCGCACCCTCCTCTGAAAGCATCGCCCCGAAAGGTGGCCTTCGGCTTTCGGGACGATGCTCTGCGGCCGCCGATTTTTTCTTCGATCCACCCCGCGGCGCGATCCTGCCGACGCGCGGGCGGTTCACGTCCGCGCAAGTTGAGGAGCGCGTTCGGATTTCACGAAGAACTTGGAACTGATCCAAATCCAGCCTGTCGATTCGATGGATAAAGGATCAATTTATACGCATTCCAATCTTTTCCAATACGGTTGAAATTCATTTTGTTGCATCGCATTGCTGTCTTCGTCGATTCGGCGACGCGCAAGGAGGCGACGATGATGGAACGCGCACTGGACTGGGTCCGGGGTTACGCGCAGCTCACGTGGTGGGATGGCTCCTGCGTCGACCTGCGGCTGCATCGCCTCACGGACTTTCTCGACTTCGTCGCCACCGCTCCGGAGCCCGTTCCGTCTCGGCACCGCCGGAGGGCGGCCGTATGAACGCCCGCCCCGCGCTCCATGCCTGCACCGAGGTGGCCTCGGCCGAGGACGCCCTGAACGAGGCCCTGCGCCGGGCCTTCTGGCACAGCCTCAACCGCGCGCCCCTGCCGGCGATGCAGGCCCTCGAAGTGGCCGCCCGGACCCTCGGTGCCCTCTACCGACAGGTGGCGCAGGCGCATGAGGGGCCCGGCGGTTGCGGCTGCGGCTGGGAGCCGGACCCCGATTGCGATCTCATCGTCCTCGAAGCGAACCTCGCCGCCGCCCTGCTCCACCCGCCGGCGCCTGACCTCTTCCGCATGCCGGCCGCCGGCTCCGCCTGACCGTTGGGTGGCGGCCCCGCCATGCCGGACCGCACGGGCGGCGTGACGGGGAACGCTTAACGATTTCGTCAAGACATGAGGCGGATCATGGTCTCCACCGAAGGTGTGGAGACTTGGCATGGACGGGTTCTATCGCGGTATCGAGACATCCCTGCTGGGTCTCGGTTTCCTCCTCGGTCTCGGCGCTATCCTGTTCCCGGCTTTGCCGAAACCACCTGCGAGCGAGGTGCCGTTCGCCGTCACCCTGCCGATGATCATCGTGACGGCGGATCGCTGATCCGGCCGCCGCCCCGCGTCGGTCAGCCATCACATTTCCGCCATCCCTGGACCAAAATCTCTGCAACCCTTCCGGCTTGCCGCGACTTAACCCCTTGTCAACGGAACGATGCCTCAGGGCCGTTCCAGGCGGTGGTTGGATGTGCCGAGGCGGCACCGGTCAGGATTTCGGAATGTCGGCTTTCCCTACGCGTATGTCCCTCGCGGCAGGCATCCTGTTCCTCGTCTGCTCCGGAGCGCAGGCAGCCCCAGCGGCGAGCCAGGGATCGTCGGAGGTCTCGAAGCTCCCTGTCCCCGCCATCAGTGCCGTCGCGGCTATGACCGAGGGGGACGACGATCTGACCAACTGCAGTCGTACGCGTCGTCGTCTTTGGGTCGATGGTGAAGGCTGGATCGTTCGCCGGGTTACGACCTGCCGCTAGACCGTTCGGCCGCCCATCCGTGTAAGTCCGAGAGATCCCAACCCGCCCTCAGGCGGGTTTTTTTAATGCGCCCCGCATCCTCTGCGTATTCTTCCCCGCCCCCGGCGGCGGGAACGCCCGAGCGGGCGTTTCGTTTGTCCTCCATGATACCGTCACGGAATGATGTCCCGTCGGGGAGTTCGCAATCGATGATCCGAGGACTCAAGACCGCCCTCCTGGGGACCTTCCTCCTGTGTGCAGGTCTCGGGGGGGCGCAGGCTCAGGTCATCTATAACAACCGGGCTGTGCCGGCCTATGGCTACGCCGGATCGGCGATCCGCGGCGATTATGTCGGTGCGCCGTTGACCCGCTTCCCGCGCCCCGATCAGATCGTTCCGAGTGCGTGGGGCTACGGAACCTACGGTGTGCCCACCGTCTCCGGCATTCCTCCGGCTCCCGTGGGCACCCCGACGATCTACGTGATCGATGCTGCCGCCGCCCCTGCGGACGCGAAAGCGGCGCGTTCGCGCGTTGTCTCGCGGTCTCGTGCAGGGACTTTCACTGAAGCGCAGGCCGTCGTGCCTGGCGGTCCCCGGATCATATCCGTGAGCGTTCCGCCCCGTCCGGCATCCGCGCGCTAGTTATCGTCCGCCGGACCGGCGATCGGATCGGTGCGAGGTTCACGTCTCCACGACAACACGAAGTGCGTCGCTTGGTGGATGGGCGGATGCGGGGAATGGCCCTGCGGAATGCGTCACACCAACGGAGGAGGCTTTGGCAACAATTTAATCTCTTGGCGTCACCGTCCGTGGAAATACGGGGGGCGGCCGCGCCATGCATATTGTTCTCGTCGATACCAGCCGGGTGGTCCTCAAGATGATCGCCGCGTTGCTCGAACCCAACGGGCACACGGTGTCGGCCTTCACGAATTCCACCGAAGCGCTCGACTACATCGAACAAACCCCGACCGTGCGCGTGCTCATCACCAGCCTCGAGGTCCGGCCCTTGAGCGGCCTGGAATTGTGCTGGTCGGCGCGTCTGCTGGCGGAGTCGAACCGCCCCCTCTACGTCATCACGATGTCGTCCGCTCGCAGTGAGCGCAACCTCGCCGAAGCCCTCGACAGCGGGGCCGACGATTTCATCGAGAAGCCGCCGAGCCCAGAGGAACTGCACGCGCGCCTGCGCGCCGCCGACCGGCTCACCAACATGCAGAGCGAGTTGATCCGTCTGGCCCAGACCGATCCCCTGACCGGCCTTCTCAACCGCCGCGCCTTCCTCAGCCGTTCTCACGAAGCGGCCGATCGGGTCGGGAATCACGGCAAGATGTCGGCGATCCTCATCGACATCGATCATTTCAAGCACATTAACGACGAGTACGGCCACGATGTCGGCGATAGCGCGATCCAGGCCGTCGCGCGCGAGCTCGGCACGGAAGGCATCGTCGGGCGCCTCGGCGGCGAGGAATTCGGCGTGGTCCTGCCGCATCGTCCGGGTGCTGATGCGGAAATCCTCGCCGGCCGCCTGCGCCGAGGGATCGAGGCCCTGCGACTCCGGGGGGGACGGGCCCCCATCCGCGTCACCTGCAGCTTCGGTGTCAGCGACTGGATCGAAGGCGATACGGTGGAGGGATTGATTAAGCGGGCCGACATCGCCCTGTACGAGGCGAAGGCGACGGGACGCAATCGGATCGTCACCGCGACGTCCGACCTCATGCTCAACCGCGCCGGGTGATCCCGCGTCAGCTGGCTCAAAGCGGTCGCCGGATCACGAAGCCCGCGCGGCGCTGGAGCGAGGACCGAATCCGCCATGCCGAAGGGATCGATCGGCATGAGACGCTGCTCTCAGCGGGACCGCCGTCCGTCCCGTGGTGAGACGGTTCCAACCGGAGCCGCATCGTGAGGCAGGGTCCGCGCGCCGGATGTGCCGTTCGATTAACCAAGCTTGTACGACGCAAGAGCAAAGAAAGTCCGCCCCTTTCATAGGGAGCGTACGGGTCACGCAGGACGATCCGAAGTCCGTGCGAGACGTCGGTTGTGGACGTCTGGAATAAGACTTGTAATCCTTCTCCTCGGTACTATCGCGGCGTCCCGCGATGGCACATGAGAGGGGAGTGCGGCATGCAGCGGGCCGTAGGAGTGTTGATCGTCGACGAGCCGTATGGGCTCGATCCGACCCTGCGGGCGGTTCTCGAACACGAACCGACGCTGCACACGTTGAGCGAGGCCGATCTGTCGCGCGATGAGACGACCCTGCCGGAGGCCGTCGTCGCCCTGGTGACGGTCGGCGCCGAGGAGCCCGAGGGCGTGGCCCGGATCGGGGGCCTGCGGGCCCGGTATCCCACCCTGAAGATCGCCGCCGCGTTCGAGGTTCTTGATATCGCGGCAGCGGGTCGGCTGATGGCCGCGGGAGCGGATGTCTTCGTGGCCCGCACGGCATCCGCCCGGGTGGTGTGCGCCGCGATCCTCGCCGTGGCCGACGCGGCCGCGGTCTCGAAACCCTCCGAGCCCGGCGACGGGCTGACGCCCCGGGAGACGGAGATCCTGCGGTTTCTCAGCGCCGGCTTCAGCAACAAGGAGGTGGCACGCCGCCTCGGCCTCAGCGTCCGCACCGTCGAGACCCACCGGCTCAACCTGCGGCGCAAGACCCAGACCGGCCGCCTCAAGGATCTCGTCGCCCTCGCTCGCCAGCTCGGCCTCGCGCCGGTGACGGAGGTGGGCGCCGCGTCGGCTCGGCGCTCGGCCGGGCCCTATCCGGTGACGTCCGCGGGCCCGGCGACCCTGTCCGCCTGACGTTCAGGCCGAGCCGAGCGTTTCGGCCACGGCCGAGAGCGGGCGCTTGGGCTTGCGCTCGAGGTCGCCGCCCCGGATCGCCTCCTCCAGCGGCTCGGGACCTTTACGCAAGAGCTTGGCGAGGTAGTAGGACCCGAATCCGAAGATGATCGCATAGGCGATCAGGAACGCGACGAGGGACGTCGTGACGGCGGTGACGGTCAGGGGCGAATGCGCGTCCGCCGTGCGCAACTGTCCGTAGACGATGTAGGGCTGGCGCCCGATCTCGGCGGTGAACCAGCCGAACAGCACGGCCCCGAAACCTGAGGGCGTCATCAGCATGGCGGCGGTGAGGAACCACCGGTTGGAATAGAGTGTGCCGCGCCAGCGCAGGTACAGGCTCCAGACGCTCAGACCCAGCATCGCCATACCGAGGGCGACCATGATGCGGAACGCATAGAACACCGGCCAGACCGGCGGACGCTGGTCGGGCGGCACGTCCTTGAGGCCGGGCACCACGCCGGAGAAGTCGTGGGTGAGGATGAAGGAGCCGAGCTTCGGGATGCCGATCTCGAAGTCGTTGCGCTCCTCCTTCATGTTCGGGATCGCGAACAGCAGCAGGGGCATGTTCGCCTGCCGGTCCCAGTTCGCCTCTATGGCCGCGAGCTTGGTCGGCTGGTGCTTGAGCACCGCCAGCCCGTGCGAATCGCCGATCATGATCTGCAGCGGCGTGCAGATCACCGCGAACCATAGGGCCATGGACAGGGAGGTGCGCGCGCCCGCCACCTTGGCTGGCGGCTCTTTCCGCCCGCGCAGGATCATCCAGGCCGACATGCCCGCCACCGCGAACGCCGTGGTGAGGAAGCAGCCCAGCACCATGTGGGCGTAGCGGATGGGGAAGGACGGATTGAAGATCACCTGCCACCAATCCGTGGCCACGGCCCGGCCGTTCTCGACGACGAAGCCCGCCGGCGTCTGCATCCAGGAATTGGCCGACAGGATCCAGAAGGCCGAGATCAGGGTGCCCAAGGCCACCATGCAGGTGGAGAGGAAATGCAGGCGGTCCCCCACCCGCTCCCAACCGAACAGCATGATCCCGAGGAAGCCCGCCTCGAGGAAGAAGGCGGTGATGACCTCGTACTGGATCAGCGGCCCCAGGACGTTGCCGGTGAAATCGGAGTAGCGCGACCAGTTGGTGCCGAGCTGATAGCTCATCACGATGCCCGACACGACGCCGAGGCCGAACGACACCGCGAACACCTTCACCCAGAACCGGTAGAGGTTCCGGTAGAGGGGGTTGCCGGTCCACAACCACTGGCCTTCGAGGCGGGCGAGGAAACTCGCGAGCCCGATGGTGAAGGCCGGAAAGATGATGTGGAAGGCCATGGTGAAGCCGAACTGGATGCGCGACAGCAGCAGTGCATCGACGTCCATGGACCATCCCCCGTCCGGTCCGCGGCCCCCCGACTGGACTTGCCCCGGGGTGGACCTGCCCGGGAGAACGTCCCCGGGAACTTGGCCGAATCGGTTCACCCTACATCAAACCCGGACACGTGGCGCCGCCTCGAACGTCGCGCCCGGGCCTCAGCGTCAGCGTCGCGGTGGCAGGCGGCGTGGCCCCCGCGCCAGGGCGAGGGCGCCGACAAAGCCGATCGCCGCGATGCCGCCGAGGCCGGCGAGCGCCCAGTCGCGCTCGCGGCTGGTCCAGTATTCGCTCCGCGTCGTCTCCGTGCGGTCGGTGAAGCGGCCGTCGATGCGGGCCGGTCCCGGCACGGGCTCGAACAGGTTACCGGCCTTGTCCGGGGCCGGCGCGTCGGTGAGCTGGGCGTCCCACATCGCGGCGGCCTTCCGGTCGGCCAAGCCCGGCGCGAACACCTGTGCCGCATGCATCATCAACACGCTGCGGCCGACCCAGACGTCCCGCTGGGGCGCCACCGCCGTCGACACGATGGCCTCGGCGCACAGGCGCGGATCGTAGACCGGATCGGGCGCGTACTGGCCGTGGCCCGTGCGGTTGCGGGCCCAGTTGAACTGGGGCGTGTTAACGGCGGGCAGGTAGACGATGCTGAGCGAGACCGCGACCCGATCGTGGATGAGTTCGCAGCGCAAGGCGTCGGTGAAGCCGGTGACGGCGAACTTCGCCGCACAATACGGCGCCTGGAGGGGGGCGGCCCGGATAGCGAGCCCCGACGAGACCTGAATGATGGCGCCTCGGTTGCGCGGCTTCATGAAGCGCAGGGCCGCGAGCGTGCCGTAGACCTGGCTGAGATACGTGGTCTCGGTGACACGCCGATACTCCTCGGGCGTCACTTGATCGGCCGGGTTGACGATGGTCGCCATGGCGTTGTTGACCCAGGCGTCGATGGGGCCGAGTTCGCGCTCCACCCGCTCGGCCGCCGCCGCGACGGCCTCGGCGTCCGCCACGTCGGCGGCAATGGCAAGCACCGGCCGGCCATGGGCGACCAACCGGTCCCGCGTTTGCGCCAGACGTTCCGAATCGCGGGCGATGACGGCCACCGCCCAGCCGCGCTTGGCGAACAGCTCCGCCGTCGCCAGCCCGATGCCGGCGGTTCCACCCGTGACGACTGCGATGCGTGCCATGCTGTCCGTTCCATGTCCGTCCGGCGAACCTGCCGGACGCTCGCTCGCCAACGGGCGTTCCCGGCCCGGGTTGCGATAGAGCGAACGTGCCCAAACGACACGCCCGCGCTGTCGCCGCGGGAGGGTGTTCAGGCCGCGGGCCGGTCGGCCGTCCCGGCGGGTGGGGTCCTCCCGCGCGGCGATGCGCCCCCCCCAGCCGCCTTCGCCTTGGTCTTCCCCTGGGCTTTCGCCGTGGCGGCCCTGCGGGCGGGTTTGCGCGCCGTCTTCGTTCCGGTGGCCGCCTGGCTCCCGGTGGCCTTGGCGAGGCGCCCCTGCAGAAGGCCGAGCACCGCCGCCTCCTCGGGCTTGAGGCGGCCGAGGTCGTGGCGCAGCTCGTCCTCGACGGCGTCCTTCACCTGCAGCAGCAGGTCGCCCTCGAGGTAACCGTCGAGCACCTCGGGATGGATGTAGCATTTGCGGCAGATGGTCGGCGTGTTGCCGAGCCGGCTCGCCACGCTCTCGATGGCGGTGCGAAGGTTCTTCTTGGCGGCGGCCTCGGTGTCGAACGCCTCGAATTCCTGAAGCGCCAGGGCGGCCAGCACCGTGCCGGCCCAGGTCCGGAAGTCCTTGGCGGTGATGGGCTGGCCGGTGACCTCGCGCAGATACGCGTTCACGTCGGCCGAGGTGACGTCACGGACGGCGCCGTCCCCGTCGCGGTACTGGAACAGTTCCTGGCCCGGCAGGTCCTGGCAGGCCTTGACGATCCGGGCGACCCGCCGGTCCTCCACGCCGAGGTCCCAGGTCTTGCCGCTCTTGCCTTTGAACCGGAAGGTGAGGCTCTTGCCCGCGATGGTGGCGTGCCGGTCGCGCAGGGTGGTGAGGCCGAAGCTCTTGTTGGTGCGGGCGTAATCGTCGTTGCCCACCCGGATGAGGGTCGTCTCCAGGAGGTGTACCACCGTCGCCAGCACCTTTTCGCGCGGCAGGCCCGTCTTGCCCATGTCGGCGTCGACCCGGGCGCGCAGGGCCGGCAGCACATCCGCGAAGGTCATGATGTGCGCGAACTTGGTCTGGTCGCGGGCGGCGCGGAAATCGGCGTGGTAGCGGTACTGCTTTCGCCCCTTGGCGTCGCGCCCCGTCGCCTGGATGTGGCCGTTGGCGCGGGTACAGATCCACACGTCGGTGTAGGCGGGCGGGATCGCCAACGCCCGGATGCGGGCCAGGGTCTTCGCGTCCCGGACGAGGGCGCCCTTCGGATCGCGGTAGGAGAAGCCCGCCCCGCTCTTGCGTCGGGTGAGGCCGGGCGTCGAATCGTCGACATAGGCGAGGCCCGCCTCCTCCGCCGCGTCGCGCGGATCGGCGACCGTGCCCTCTTCGTCCCGATCCCGGTCCGCCGCCGCCATGGTTCGCCCCTCCGGATGTTGCTGTGGCAGACAACCGGTGGTCGGGCGGCGGCGTTCCCGGCGCGACATCCGGCTACAGCCAGCGTTCCATGACGATGCGCGGAGCCTCGTTCCAGCCGAGGCCGGCGTAGAAATCGCGCACGCCCGTGTTGGTGTCGCGGATCATGAGCTGCGCCTTGGGGATGCCGCGCGTCCGCAGCCAGTCTTCGGCTGCCGCCACGATGGCCCGGCCGTGTCCCCGGCCCCGCGCGTTCGCGGCGACGGCGACGTAGTAGAGCCAGCCGCGATGGCCGTCGTGGCCGACCATCACGCTCGCGGCGACGGTCCCGTCCGACAGGAGGCCGAGGAGGATGTCGGAATTCGCCTGATCGGCGGCCCGCGCGAGATCGGCATCGGGATCGTTGTGCGGCAGCACGAGGCCGCTCGCCCGCCACAGGGCCGTGACCGCCGCGCGGTCGTCGGGCCGGAACGCCCGGATGGTCAGATCGGTCGTCTCCATCGCTTGCCTCCCTGCGCGGCGCGGCATGCTACAGGCTTGCTGATGGACACGTCTGCGCCCAACCCCGCCGCCCCGCGAAAAACCCTGGTCTTCGTCGTCACGGAGGATTGGTTCTTCGCCTCGCACTTCCTGCCCATGGCGCGGGCCGCCGTCGCCATGGGTCTGTCCGTGGCGGTGGTGACGCGGGTGCGCGATCACCGCGCCGTCATCGAGGCCACGGGGGCGCGGGTGGTTCCCTTGGAGGCCGAGCGCTCCAGCCTCAATCCCATGGCGGCGGGCTACGCAGCGGGCCAACTCGCCGGCATCCTGAAGGCGCTGAACGCCGACATCGTCCACTGCATCGCCCTGCGCGCCATCCTGATCGGCGGCACCGCCGCCGCCATGGCGGGAATCCCCGCCCGGGTCTACGCGCTCACCGGTCTCGGGTTGCTCGGCGCGCGGGCCGACGCCACGGGCCGCCTCGCGCGCGTGGCCCTGCGGGGCCTCATCCGGGGGCCGCTCGCGTCGAACAGGACCCGGTTCCTGTTCGAGAATCCCGACGATGCCCGGGCGCTCGGCCTCGATCCGGCCGAGACCGGGGTGACCATCGTCGGCGGCGCCGGCGTCGATCCGGGTGCCTTTTCCCCTCTCCCCCTGCCGCCATCCCCGCCCCTGCGGGTCGCACTGGTGGCCCGGATGCTGTGGTCGAAGGGGGTCGATACTGCGGTGGAGGCGGTGCGCCGCGCCCGCGCCGACGGGGCGGCCGTCGAACTCTCCCTCTACGGGGCGCCCGATCCCTCGAATCGCCGGGCGATTCCCGAGGCGACCCTGCGGGACTGGTCGCGCGACGGGGTCACGTGGCACGGCGCCACCACCGACGTCGCGGGCGCCTACGCCCGGCACCATGTCGCCTGCCTGCCGTCGCGCGGCGGCGAGGGCCTGCCCCGCACCCTGCTGGAGGCCGCCGCCTGCGGCCGCGCGCTTCTCACCACCGACGTGCCGGGCTGCCGCGCCCTGGTGCGGGACGGGATCGAAGGCCTCGTCGTGCCGCCCGACGATCCCGCCGCCCTCGCCAATGCGCTGGAACGCCTCGCCGCCGATCCCGGCCTCGTGGCGCGGATGGGCGCGGCGGCGCGGGTGCGCATCGAAGCCGGCGGCTTCACCGAAG
Organism: Methylobacterium adhaesivum; assembly: GCF_022179065.1. Taxonomy (GTDB): domain Bacteria; phylum Pseudomonadota; class Alphaproteobacteria; order Rhizobiales; family Beijerinckiaceae; genus Methylobacterium; species Methylobacterium adhaesivum. The sequence goes on along the minus strand of NZ_BPQD01000001.1, from coordinate 200,165 downwards.
AGGCCGTGACGCGCGCGGTGTGCGCTGTCTATCGGGAGCTGACCCAATGATCGCCTCGCCCGATCGAAGTGTCCCGTTGAATCCTCTGGTCTTCATCCGCGAAAATACCCGGCTGCTGCCGGTGCCCCATGCGCCCGAGATCGTCCTGCACGTGGCCGACGAGGCCACGGCCCTGTGGCAGAAGACCGAGGACGAACTCGAGGTCATCGGCCTGCCGCCGCCGTTCTGGGCCTTCGCCTGGGCGGGCGGGCAGGCGCTCGCCCGCTACGTCCTCGACCATCCCGAGCTCGTGGCCGGGCGCCGGGTCCTCGATTTCGCGTCGGGCTCCGGCCTCGTCGCCATCGCGGCGGCCAAGGCCGGGGCGGTCCATGTGACGGCGAGCGACCTCGACGACTTCGCGATGTCCGCCATCGGCCTCAACGCGGCGGCCAACGGCGTCGCCGGGCGCATCACGGCGGTGCGGGACGACCTCATCGGCTCCGATCCCGGCAGCGCCGTGGTGCTGGCCGCCGACATTTTCTACGAGAGCGATCTCGCCGGGCGGGTCACCGCATGGCTGTCGGGCCTGCACGCGGGCGGTGCCACCGTGCTGGTGGGCGATCCCGGCCGCTCGTACCTGCCGCGCGACCGGCTGGAACAACTCGCCACCTACGAGGTGCCCGTGAGCCGATCCCTCGAGGATGCCGAGATCAAGCGCAGCAGCGTCTGGCGCTTCACGGCTTGAGGGCGGCCGGCATCACGGCGCGCAGGAGGAGGTGTGTCGGGCCGCAGAGCAGCAGGGGGATGCCGACGACGAGGAGCCCGAACCACGCGGGGGCCGGCATCCAGGTCTGGGCGGCGGTGTCGCTCATGCCCCAGACATAGTTGATGTTGACCGGCGTGAGGCCCGGATCGGGCCGAGGCGCCGGCATGGCGAAGAAGCAGACCGCGAGCACCATCACGGCCAGCCCCGACCAGGCGGCCCAGGCCCGGCGGTCGTAGCCGAGGTGCCAGACGAGATAGACGAGGAGGAACGGCAGCCAGCCGTGGAACAGCGACAGGCCGCGCAGGAACGCCGAATTCTCGGACTTGAACATGTAGTCGGTCATGCCGGTGAGCGGCCTGCCGAACAGGCCGGCGACGAAATCCGCCACCCAGATCACCTGCGGCGCCAGGATGCCGACGGCACACATGGAGACGAGAAGCGCGCTCTCGGTCCAGAGCCCGACGAGGGTCAGGATCAGGGCGATGTCGCAGAAGTAGAGGAAGTTCGTCGGCCCGTAGTACCACCCGTAGGTCGGCACCAGCACGGCCATGAAGGCCGTGTAGGCGAGCTTCAAGGCCAGGGGCAGGCGCGGCCTGCCGGTCGCGGGCTCGGACGGATGGGGCGTCCCGTCCCAGGGCACCAGTGAAAGGGTAGCGCTCATCGTCTGCTGGTTCCGTCCGTCGGGCCGCGCGTGGCCTTCGGATGGGGATGATGCCGTGCCGCCGCCCCGAATTCGGTGACGAACGGCACAGCTTGCCCCTAGGTGGTCAGAACCGCCCGCGACGCCCGGCGTCGAGGCTCCACGGGCCGGCCCCGGCGGCGGCGAGATAGAGGAAGACGAAGCAGAACAGGATCGCCGCGTCGCCGCCGTTGAGGGCGGGGAACGGGCTCTTCGGCGCATGGGCCATGAAGTAGGCGACAGCCATCTGACCCGAGAGGAGGAACGCCACCGGCCGGGTGAACAGGCCGAGCACGATCAGCGCGCCGCCGACGAGTTCGAGCACGCCGGCAAATCCGATCAGCGAGATCAGTTCCGGCGCGCCACCTGCTCGCGGGGGAAACCCGAGGAGCTTCTGCGACCCGTGCGCGAGGAACAGCAGGCCGGTCATGATACGCAGGACGCTGAGCAGGCGGGGCGCCCAGGTGGACGAAAAGCTGGAGAGGTTCATGCCGTGTCGGGCTCCGGGAAGCGGCCGCGAGGCCGGGACGGTGGAAGCCTGCACCGAGCACGGATTTCGTGCCGCGTCGATTGGCCCATTCAAGAGAAGACGAGGGACGTGCCCCGGCTCGTGCCGGCCCGCACGCGCGGAGGTCGATGGGCCCCGACCGCATGCCGCTCAGGGCTAGCGCCCGTCCTCGATCAGCCGCCGGTCGTCTCAGTCGTGGCGGCGTCTGGGTAAATCTTGCCGAGGCGATCCAACAGGGCCTCGATCCGCTCGCCGGGAGGCTTGGCCGGAGCGGCGTCGTAGACGGCCCTCAGAACGATGCCGAGGTGGCGGCGGGTGTTCGGACTCAGCGGTGGTCCGTGCCAGGCTGGCCTCGCGACCCCCGTTTGCGCATTCGAGGCCCGGCTGCCGTGGCCGTCCCGGAATGGTTCGCCATGCGTTTCGGGCATCCGAAGGGCCCCCTCTCGCCACGCTGCCGCAACGGCACCAGATTCGGTGGCAGCGAACCACCAGAGGTTCGCAGAGTAGAGTTAAGGATGCGTTTTTGAGCCCCCTCGCGGAGGCCCGAATCACCGTCGACCCGCGGCCCGAAATAAAACCGAAACCGATCGATCCGGGGGAAACGGCGCGGCGGCAGGGACTTGCGCCCGGTCCCTCGGGCCCGGCCCCGCCACCGACCGTTTGAGAGGCCCTGTCAAGTGGTAGACGTCCACCTCAATGCTGGTTTACATCCTTCGCCAAGGCGTGAGCCTTACCGTATTCGGGGTTCAACACAGTCATATGAGGTCACGTTGAGCGGAAAACAGAGTATATCAGTGACCGAGCGAGAACGGGATACGCTGATTGCTGCACTGCGGTATTACCAATTCTACCGTTTGCAGGGCAACCCGTTCAATCCGCAGCATGATCATTTGATCGACGCCATCGCCGGCCAATCTGGCGAGGCTCTGGACTTGGTCGCCGTGGACGATCTCTGCGCCGGCCTGAGCGGCAACAAGCGCGCTCTCAGCGCCGCCGCCTGACAAGGGCGACGGCGTCCGGTCTGCCGTTAGGGCGCTGCGTTGAGCTGCTGCTTAGCGCGCTCGAGGGCGGCCATACATCCCTTCGCATCGCCCTTGCCATCGGCGGTGCGAGCCTCATCGAGGGCGACCTTGGCCTGGATCGCCGTCTCGCTGCCCTTGCCCGCCTCGGCCGATTTGCCCGGGGGGGCCGTCGCGGGCGTGTCGAGCTTGCCGCCGGTTGCTCCGCCGTCGCCCTCGCGGGCGCCCGCATCGGCCTTTCCGCTCGTGGAGGCCGAGATCGATTCCCGGGCCTGATCCTTGACCTTGGCGTCGAGGGTCTTGATCTCGTCCCCGCAGGACGAAGCCTGGGCCGGGCCGGCGGCACCCGCCAGAGCCGCGCCGAGAAGGCCGGCGGCGAGCCATGCCCGGGGCCATGTGTTTGATCGCATGTCGATCCGTCCTGAAGCGCGGAGCCGCCGACACGGCGGCCCCTTCCCTCTCTCAACCCGCCGGGACGCCGGGGGCTCCGGCCCCGGCGCGGAAACCCGTCGTTTTCGTGGTCGGACGAAGACGGAGGTACCCCGCGAGACCCCAACGCCAAGGTCGCAAAGCCATCAAAAAAGGGGTGCCGCACGACGCGGCACCCCTTTTTCGTCTCGATGTCCGTGAGGCCGTCTGGCGCGACCCGCCCGATCTCTTTGATCGAGTGGGCTGCGTCTCAGGCGCTCAGCTGGTCGCGGATCGGCAATTGCCGGATGCGCCGGCCCGTTGCCGCGAAGATCGCGTTGGCGATGGCCGGGGCCACCGGTGGCACACCGGGTTCGCCGACGCCGCCGAGGGGCCCCGAATAGTTCGGGTTCGCCAGCAGGTGGACGTGGATCTCCTTCGGAGCGGCGTCGATGCGGGTGATCTCGTAGCCGTCGAAGTTGTTCTGCTGGGCGCGCCCGTCCTTGAAGGTGATCTCGGACGAGAGCGCGAGGCCCATGCCCATGACCACGGCGCCTTCCATCTGCGAGCGGATGCGCTCCGGGTTGACCTGCGGCCCGCAATCGATGGCGATATCGACGCGCTTGACCCGGACTTCGCCCTTGTCGCCGATCTCCACCTCGGCGGCGACCGCCGTGTGGGTGACGAAGCTGTAGTGGCCGGCGATGCCCAGCCCCGTGTTCTTCGCCATCTTGCGGCCCCAGCCGATGCCCTTGGCCGCCGCCTCGATGACGCCGCGCAGGCGCCCGGTGTCGATGGGGTAGCGCGACGGATCCTCGCCGTAGTTCCACACGTCGCCGATGCTCGTCGGATCGATCTTGCGATCGGGCCCGATGAGGGCGAGCAGGTAGTCCTTCGGGTCACGTCCCGCCGCGTGTGCCAACTCGTTCACGAACGACTGGATCGCGAAGGCGTGCGGGATGTTCGAGACCGAGCGGAACCAGCCGATGCGCACATGCGCGTCGGCGGACGGGTTCTCCAGGCGGATATTGGGCACGTTGAAGGGCGTGTTGGTAAGCCCCATGCCGAGCTCGAACGGCAGTTCGTTCTTGGCACCCGCCGCGAAGATCGACCCGATGGTGGGGGCCGCCGAGCGATGGAGCCAGGCGACCGGCATGCCCTTGTCGTCGAGGCCGGCCTCCAGGCGCTCCACCGAGATGGTGTGGTAGTAGCCGTGGTGCAGGTCGTCCTCACGAGTCCAGACGAGCTTCACCGGGGCGCCGTCCACGGCCTGCGAGCACAGGGCCGCTTCCAGCACGTAATCGGGCTTCGACTTGCGCCCGAACCCGCCGCCCAGAAGCGTCTGGTTGACCCGCACCTTGTCGGCCGCGAGGTTCAGCTTCTTGGCGAGGCGGTCATGGGTGGCCTGCGGCGCCTGGGTACAGGCCCAGGCCTCGCAGAACCCGTCCTTGATCCGCACCACGGCGGCCGGGGGCTCCATCGGGGCCTGGACGAGGTGGGGCACGAAGTATTCGGCCTCGATGCGGGTCTTGGCCTTCGCCATGGCGCCGTCGACGTCGCCCTGGTTGCGCACGACCTTGCCGGGCGCGCGCGCCGCCTTCTCCAGCTCGCCCCGGAAGGCGACGGAGTCGTAGGACGCGTTCGGGCCGTCGTCCCAGGCCACCTTCAGGGCGTCGCGGGCCTTCATCGCCGCCCAGGTGTTTTTCGCGATCACCGCGACGCCGCCCAGCGGCTGGAACTCGACGGGCGCCTCGGGCGCGTCGATCTTGAAGATCTTGACGACCCCGGGGATTTTCTTCGCCTCGGTGTCGTCGAAGCTCACCACCTTGCCGCCGAAGACCGGCGGGCGGGCGACGAGGGCGTAGAGCATCCCGTCGAGGTGGGTGTCGAGGCCATACATCGCCTTGCCGGTGGTGATGTCGCGGTTGTCAACGAGGCCGATCTTGCCCTTGCCGATGTACTTGAAGTCCTTCGCGTCCTTCAGCGTCACGCTCTCGCGGGCCGGCACCGGCAGTTCGGCGGCGGCGGCGGCGATCTCGCCGTAACCCAGGGTGCGCTTGGATTTCGCGTGGGTGACGACGTGGTTCTCGGCCTTCACCTCGGAGACGGGCACGTTCCACTGCTTGGCGGCGGCCTGGACCAGCATGAGGCGGGCAGCGGCTCCGGCGTGGCGCAGGTGCTGAAAGAAGTGGCGCAGCGACCGCGAGCCGTCCGTGTCCTGGTTGCCGAAGCGGGCTTCGTCGCCCCAGGCCTGGGTGACCTTCACCTTGTCCCAGGTGGCTTCCAGCTCGTCGGCGATCACGAAGGCGATGGAGGTACGAACCCCCTGGCCCATCTCGGCGCGGTGACAGGTCACCGTGACGGTGCCGTCGGAGGCGATGGCGACGAACACCTTCGGGTCGTCCTGCCAGCCATGCGGCATGGCATCGGCGCCGAACTTCTTCGGCTCCTCTTTCTTGTCCTCGGCTTTCGCCGAATCACGCCACGACAGGGCGAGCACCAGGGCGCCCATGCCGCCGAGCATGGCGCGGCGGCTCACGTTGGCGAGGGCCGTGGGGGTGGTCTCGACGGAGGCCGACAGGTCGGCGGACATCGTCTTGGATTCGTGAATCACAGGCGCTCTCCCTTGGTGGCGGGGGCAGCCTGACCGGCGGCCTGATGGATGGCGGCGCGGATGCGCGGATAGGTGCCGCAGCGGCACAGGTTTCCGCTCATGGCCTCGTCGATCTGCGCGTCCGTCGGCTTGGGCGTGTCCTTGAGGAGGGAGGCGGCCTGCATCATCTGCCCGCACTGGCAGTAACCGCACTGCGCCACGTTGAGGTCGCGCCACGCGGCCTGGACGGGGTGGTTGCCGTCGGGGGAGAGGCCCTCGATGGTCACGACCGCCTGTCCCTCGGCCGCCGAGACCGGCGTCACGCAGCCGCGCACGGCGGTGCCGCCGACATGGATGGTGCAGGCGCCGCACAGGGCCGCACCGCAGCCGAACTTGGTTCCGGTGAGGCCGACCTCGTCGCGCAGGTACCACAGCAGCGGCATGTCGGGATCGCCGTCGAAGCTGCGTTCAGCCCCGTTCACGGTGAGTTTGATCATCGGTCTATCCTGTCATGGATCGGGGAAGACCCGCGCGCTAGCGTGGGATGCCCGTCTTCGAGTCGCGTTTTCGGCGTCCGGGCACGCGATCCGTGTCGCGGTCCCGCATCGATCACTCGCGCGGAGAGCCCCGGTGTTCCGTGCGAACGGCCGTCACCGCCGGAAGGCGATGAGAATGGCGCGTGTGGGGCGCCGTCGTTCCTCGGAATGAGACCAATTAAATGAAGCGCGTGCTGCTATGCAACGCCGCTGGTCTCAACAGGCTCCGCGCTCGGGAGCTTTTGGCAGGGTGTATGTGCGGTGGCACACGGCGAACGGGGTGGGTCCCGCGACCGCCTGCCGCCGCGATCACGTCTCGACGAGGCCGGTGCTCGCGCCCGAGGCCTCCGAATCGCCCGCGCCGTGGGGCAGGCCGAGATAATCCGAGGATTGCATCTCGATGAGGCGCGACACCGTGCGGTCGAACTCGAAGGCCTCGCGGCCTTCGGTGGCCGTGTAGAGGTTCTGCGGCTCGGCCGCCGCGGAGGCCACGAGCTTCACGTGGGCGTCGTAGAGGGTGTCCACCAGGGTGATGAAGCGCTTGGCCTCGTTGCGGGTCTCCGCGCTCATCACCGGGATGTCGGCGAGGATCACCGTGTGGAAGGCGCGGGCGATCGCCATGTAATCGGAGGCGCCGAGGGGCTGGGCGCAGAGGTCCGCGAAGGTGAAGCGCGCGACCCCCGCCGCCTCTTCCGGCACGGAGACGTCGCGACCCTTCACCCGCACGGCGGCGGGCTTGCCCCTGGCCTTGCCGGTGAGGCCCCTGAAGGCGCGGGCAAGCGCCGCGTCGGCCTCCGGTCCGGCGGGCACGTGGTAGACGGACGCGCCACCGAGCTTCTCCAGGCGAAAATCCGTGCGCGAATCGAGGCGCAGCACCGCGACGCGACTCGTCAGTTCGGCGACGAAGGGCAGGAACAGGGCGCGGTTGAGGCCGCCCTCGTAGAGCCGGTCGGGCTCGACGTTCGAGGTCGCCACCACGGTGACGCCGCGCTTGAACAGGGCGTCGAACAGGCGCCCCAGGATCATCGCGTCGGCGATGTCGGTCACGGTGAATTCGTCGAAGCACAGGAGCGTCGCTTCGTCGGCCAGGGCATCGGCCACCACGGGAATCGGGTCGTCGCCCTTCGCCGTGCCAGCCTTGAGGGCCTGGCGGTGGGCGTGGATGCGCTCGTGCGCGTCGGCGAGGAAGCCGTGGAAATGCACCCGGCGTTTCGGGGCCGGCGCCGCCTCGTGGAACAGGTCCATCAGCATGGTCTTGCCGCGCCCGACGGAGCCCCAGATGTAGAGGCCCTTCGGCACGGCCGCCGGGTCCTCCTTGCGGGAGAACAGCCAGCCGAGGGCGCTGCCCTTGCGGGCGCGCCGACGCCGGCCGAGTTCCTGCGCCAACCCGTCGAGGGCCCGCACGAGGCGAATCTGGGCCGGATCGCGCTCGATGGTGCCCGAGGCCACCAGGGCCTCGTAGCGCTCCAGCACTGGACCGTGGGGGACCGCACCCGAGCGGGCATGCTCGGAGGGCGCCGGGGAATGGGATGAACTCACGACGAAACGGCCTCGGCGCGTGGGCGGCGGACGGAGAACCCTCGCCCCGTCGATCTGCCGCGCGCCCGGGGCGGCTTCAAGCCCTGCGCGGACCGCGCGGGAGACAGAGGTGGCCTTGCGTTTTGCTGCATTGCACAAATCACCCCGTGATGCCAAATCCACCCGACCTTGAGGGAGGTAACGCCCGGCCCCGACGCGCTCACGCGCCTCAGAACCGGAGAGGCATCGCCATGCCCGAACCTCGAATGTCCGAATTCCGATCCTTCCATCCCGTGATCCGCCGCCTGTGGCCCAGCGATGCCGCGGCCGTGGAAGCGTACTTCCTGCGCCTCGACCCCGAGACCCGCGCCAGCCGCTTCATGGGCACCCTCAGCGATGCGGCGGCCCTCGCCTATGCCCGCCAGGCCCTCAAGGTCGACGGCGTGGTTTTCGGCGGCTTCGTCGACGGCACCCTGCGGGCCCTGGGCGAGCTGCGTCCGACCCACGCGCCGCCCTCGCCCTATGCCCTCGGGGCCGAGGCGGAGGCCGCCTTCGCGGTGGAGCGCGATTACCGGCGCAACGGCCTCGGGCAGGCGCTGTTCCACCGCATCGCCGGGGCGGCGCGCCATCGCGGCGTGCGGGACCTGCGCGTGCGCTGTCTCAGCCGCAACCGGCCGATGCAGGGGCTCGCCGCCCGCGTCGGGGCCGACCTGCGCATGACGGGCGGCGAAGCCGAGGGCGCGCTCCACCTGCCGCGCCCGACGCCGGCCTCCCTGTGGCGGGAGAGTGTGACCGAGGCGTTCGATTTCACCCTGGCGCTCGCCGCCGCGTGAGCCGTATGAGAGGGGCAGGCCTTCGAGATGCCCCCGTCATGCGTCCAACCCTGTTCGCCTTCATCCTCTGTGCGCTCCACGGCACGGCCTCGGCCCAGCCGCGCCTGGCCACCCCGGACCTATCGTGTGCCGAGGCGGCCGGGCTCGTCGCACGGGTCGGCGCCATCGTGATGACGACGGGCCCCTTCACCTATGCCCGCTTCGTGCACGATGGCGGCTTCTGTCCCCTTCCCGAAACCACGCGGCCCGCCTTCGAGACGACCCGCGACGTTCCGCGCTGCTTCGTCGGCTACACCTGCCACGACCGCTTCACCGAAGGGGCTAGCCGCGACTGAGGCTACGGCCAAGCTGCCTTGTTGCGGCCAAGCCGATGCCGATGGTGGTCCCGTCCCCGTCGAGGGGGGCGCAAGAGGGACCCCGTCATGGACAGGACCGACCCGACCACGCGGCACTCCGGCGACCTGCGTCTGCAGCGGTCCGTGGCCGACACCCTGCGGGTGATCGCCGCCGCCTGTGCCGAGCGCGAGGCGCCGCCGGTCAAGGCGGCCCGGCAGGAACTCGCGGCGATCTACGGCGCCACCCGCCTCACTCGGCGGCGCGAGGGGCTACGCGCCGCGGGCTGATCCGTCGATCAGCGTCCCCCCTCCGGCCGCGCGGCGAGCCACACCGTGTGGCGGGCGCCCCGGCCCCGCCCGGCCCGCACGGGCACGGCCTCCACCTCGAACCCGGCGCGGGCGAGGCGCTGGGTGAAGGCCGGATCGGAATGAGCCGACCACACGGCGAGGACGCCGCCGGGACGTAAGGCCCCGCGTGCCGCCGCGAGGCCGCCGGCATCGTAGAGCCGGTCGTTGTCCGCTCGGGTCAGACCTTCCGGGCCGTTGTCGACGTCGAGGAGGATCGCGTCGTAGGCGCGGCTCGCCGACCGAATCAGGGCGACGACATCGGCCTCCCGCGCCTCGACCCTCGGGTCGGACAGGGCGTCTTTCGCGATGTGGGCGAGGGGGCCGCGCCCCCAGGCGAGGACCGCCGGCACGAGTTCGGCCACGACCAGCGTCGCATCGGCCTGAAGGGCATCGAGGGCCGCCCGGAGGGTGAAGCCCATGCCGTAGCCGCCGACGAGGATCCGGGCGCCGGCCCGTCCGCCGATCCGCGCGGCGCTCAGGGTCGCGAGCGCCTCCTCGGAACCGCTGAGGCGGCTGTTCATGAGTTCGTTGTGGCCGATCTGGATCGAGAATTCGTGGCCCCGCTGCAGCAGGCGCAGGTGCCCCGCCGTGCCGGGGATGGGGGCGGTGTCGAGGACGACCCAGGGCGTCACGGCGGAACCTCGCGGGGAAACGGGCCTGCCCGGTATCACACCCGGCGCAGCCCAACCATGCGCGCCCCCATTCGCGTTCGGCGGTCAAATCGCCTATATCGGACCGATTCCAAATCTTAAGGTCTTGATACCATGGCGACGGCGTCGTTCGACACCGCCCGGCGCGACGCGAGCGCCGCCCCCGCAATCGAAAAGCTGCCCGAGTTCGAGCCGGCGGCGGCGCCCCTCGGAGGCCCCCTGGGCCGCTCCTCCCTCGTCGGCCTGACGCGGGACGACCTCAAGGCGCGCCTCGGCGCCATCGGGGTGTCCGAGCGCGAGCAGCGCATGCGCTCCGGCCAGATCTGGCACTGGGTCAACGTGCGCGGCGCCAGGCACTTCGACGACATGACCAATGTCGGCAAGGGCCTGAAGGCGGATCTCGCCCGCGCCTACACCCTCGACCGGCCGGAGGTGATCACCGAGCAGGTCTCGCGCGACGGCACCCGCAAGTGGCTCATGCGCATGGCCCCCACGGGCCAGCACGACCACAACCGCGGCGCCGAGATCGAGTGCGTCTACATTCCCGGGCGCGGCCGGGGCACGCTCTGCGTCTCCAGCCAGGTCGGCTGCACCCTCACCTGCTCGTTCTGCCACACGGGCACGCAGCGCCTCGTGCGCAACCTGACGGCGGCGGAGATCGTCGCGCAGGTGGTGGTGGCCCGCGACCACCTCAACGACTGGGCCGGCCAGAACCCGACGCCGCCCGGCGCCGATGAGGTGCGCCGCGCGGTCACCAACATCGTGTTCATGGGCATGGGCGAGCCCCTCTACAACATCGACAACGTCATCGATTCCGTCGGCGTCATGGCCGACCAGGAGGGCCTGGGCCTGTCGCGCCGGCGCATCACCGTCTCGACCTCCGGCGTGGTGCCGCAGATGCAGCGCCTCGGCACGGAGGCGCACGCCATGCTGGCGATCTCGCTCCACGCCGTGCGCGACGACCTGCGCGACACCCTGGTGCCGTTGAACCGCAAATATCCGCTCGCCGAACTCATCGCCGCCTGCCGCAACTATCCGGGCCTCAACAACGCCCGGCGCATCACCTTCGAGTACGTGATGCTCAAGGGCGTCAACGACACCGACGCGGATGCCCGCGAACTCGTGCGCTTGCTCAAGGGCATTCCAGCCAAGATCAACCTCATCCCGTTCAATCCCTGGCCCGGCAGCGCCTACGAGTGCTCGGACTGGGAGCGCATCGAGCGCTTCTCCGAGATCGTCTACGACGCCGGCTACGCCTCCCCCGTGCGCACCCCGCGCGGCCGCGACATCCTCGCCGCCTGCGGCCAGCTCAAGAGCGAGACGGAGAAGCTGCGCGCCCGCGCCCGGATGATGCTCGAGGACGGCATCGGCGCCGAGGGCGTGTATGCGGGTGCCGACGACGGCGACGACGATTGAATTTTTGCGCACACTGATGTCGCGGACAGCGCGGGCCCCCTCTCCTGGAAGGAGAGGGGGCAGATCGCGTTTCACGACGACTCACAGGGTCCTCCGGCGAGCGGTCGAAATCGCCGGCGTCACGGTTGTGTGAATCCGGTAGCCTGGAACGAGAGGAGACCCGCGCCTTTCCCGACGGCGCAGGTTTGCTATGCCTGCGACGGGACAAAAGCGGCGGATGACCGCTCGTTCAACAAACCCATAGGGGCGTCATCATGCGGTTCCTCGGCCGCGTTTTCGTCGGAAGTGTCGCCCTCGTCCTCGCGATTCCCTGCGGCGCCCTCGTCCTCGGCCTCGGGGCGATGCTCGATCCGGTCTCGCGCGCGGTGCTCGGGAGCCTCGGCCTCGTGGGCCTATTCGAGGGGCTGGACGACCTCGCCTCCGGTGTCGGGCCGGAGACGATCCTGTTCGCGCTTGCCGCCTTCGCCCGCGCCCTGTTCCTCCTCCTCGTGGTGCCGCCCGTGCTGGTGGCCGTCGTCGGCGAGACCCTGAACTGGCGCGCCGCCGCGTGGTACGGCGCCGGCACCGGGATCCTCACGGCCCTGGTGCCCTGGCTTGCCCGGAACGCGGCGCGGGCGGGCGGCACCCAGGCCTTCGCGCAGGAGGGCCGCATCACCGCGATCCTGTTCCTCACGGGCGCAGCGTCCGGCCTCGTCTACTGGCTGGTGGCGGGCCGGTTCGGTCGACGGGACGGAGCCGTCTGAATGCGCCGCTCTGTCCGCTCCCCCGGCCTCGCCCTCTGCCTCCTCCTCGCCACCGTCCCGCCGGCTTGGGCGCAGGCGGATTCCTCGCCGATCCAGGCGGACAGCGCGCGGATGCTGCCGGTGCTGGCCGCCCACGGCATGGTCTCCTCCCAGGAAGCACAGGCGACACGGGTCGGGGTCGCGATCCTGAAGGCAGGCGGCAACGCCGTCGATGCGGCGGTCGCCGTCGGGTTCGCCCTCGCGGTGACGCTTCCCCGCGCGGGCAACCTCGGCGGCGGCGGCTTCATGCTCGTGCATCTGGCGCGGACCGGCGAGACGGTGGCCATCGACTACCGCGAGACCGCCCCGGCCGCCGCCCGCGCCGACATGTTCCTCGATGAACGCGGTGAGCCCGACCACGACGCCTCCACCCGCACCGGCAAGGCGGTGGGCGTGCCCGGGACCGTGCGGGGCCTGGCCGAGGCGCATCGCCGCTACGGCTCCGGCCGCTTCACCCTGGCCGATCTCATCGCTCCGGCCGAGCGCCTCGCTCGCGAGGGCATCCCCGTGGAAGCGGGCCTTGCCGATTCGCTGCCGCGGGCGCGCAGCCTCCTCGAACGCTGGCCGTCGAGCCGCGCCATCTTCTTTGCCGGCGACAGACCGCTCGGGCGCGGCGAGCGTCTGGTCCAGACCGACCTTGCCGGGACCCTCGCGGCCATCGCCAAGGGAGGTCCGGACGCGTTCCATACCGGCACCATCGCCGAACGCATCGCCGGGGCCGTCAGGCAGGCCGGCGGGATCATGACGGCGGAGGATCTGGCCGCCTACCGACCGGTGGTTCGCCAGCCCGTGCGCGGCAGCTATCGCGGCCTGTCCATCGTGTCGATGCCGCCGCCGAGTTCCGGCGGCATTCACCTCATCGAGATTCTCAACATCCTGGAAGGATTCGATCTCGCGGCCATGGGGGCGGGCAGCGCCGACGCCATCCATATCCTGGCCGAGGCGATGAAGCCGGCCTATGCCGACCGCGCCACCTGGCTCGGCGACCCGACCCGTTCGCAGATCCCCGTCGACGGGCTGACGGCGAAATCCTACGCCGACACCCTGCGGTCGGCCATCGACCCGGCGCGCGCCCGCCCGGCCTCCGAGGTCAAGGCCGGCGATCCCTTGCCTTACGAATCCGACCAGACCACGCATTTCTCGGTGATCGACGGCGAGGGGAATGCGGTCTCCAACACCACCACCCTCAACTTCTCCTACGGGATGGGCCTCGTCGCCCCCGGCACCGGGGTGCTGCTGAACAATGAGATGGACGATTTCTCCGCCAAGACCGGGGCGCTCAACGCCTACGGCCTCGTCGGCGGCAAGGCCAACGCCGTGGCGCCCGGCGCCCGGCCCCTCTCCTCCATGACCCCCGCCTTCGTGTTCCGGGACGGCAAGCTGCTCCTCGTGACGGGCAGCCCCGGCGGCAGCCGCATCATCTCGACGGTGCTCCAGACCATCGTCAACGTCGTCGATTTCCGCATGAACCTGCTGCAGGCCGTGGCCGCCCCGCGCATCCACCACCAGTGGCGGCCCGACGTGCTCACCCTCGAGGAGGGCGTCTCGCCCGACACCATCGCCCTGCTCAAGGCCCGGGGCCACCGGGTGACGGTGGCGCCGGCCTCGGGCTCGGCCAATTCCGTGATGGCCCTCGACGACCTGAAGGCCGGCGCCGCCGACCCGCGCCAGCGCGGCACCCTGGCGGAAGGGTACTGACCCCTCCCCCCCAGGGCTCCGCCCTGGACCCGCGAAGGGCTCAGCCCTTCGTACCCCGATTGTCAGCGCGCCGAGGTGAGATGCGCGCGGCGGCGCTCGATCGAGGAGGGAATCCGCAGGGATTCACGGTACTTCGCCACGGTGCGGCGGGCGATGTCGACGCCTTCGTCCTTCAGCTTCTGCACCAGGGCGTCGTCGGACAGCACGTCCTTCGCGGTCTCGCCGTCGACGAGCTGCTTGATCCGGTGGCGTACGGCTTCCGACGAGTGGGAGGCGGTGCCTGCCGCGCCCGGAATCGCGGCGGTGAAGAAGTACTTCATCTCCAGGGTGCCCCGGCTCGTGCCGATGGACTTGTTGGAGGTCACCCGCGAGACGGTGGATTCGTGCATGCCGATGGCCTCGGCCACGGTCTTGAGGTTGAGGGGGCGCAGGTGCGCCACGCCGTGGAGGAAGAACCCGTCCTGCTGGCGTACGATCTCGGACGCGACCTTCAGGATCGTGCGGGCGCGCTGCTCCAGGCTGCGGGTGAGCCAGTTCGCCGTCTGCAGGCATTCGGACAGGAACGCTTTGTCGCCCTCGGCCACCGCCCCGCGCACGACGCGGGTGTAGTAGCTCTGGTTCACCAGCACGCGCGGCAGGGATTCGGCGTTGAGTTCGACGAGCCACGACCCGTCGGGGGCGGCACGCACGAACACGTCGGGGATCAGCACTTCGACGGCCCGGGCCCCGAAGGCGCGGCCGGGCTTCGGGTCGAGGCGACGCAGTTCGGACAGCATCTCGACGAGGTCCTCGTCGTCGACGCCGCAGAGGCGGCGCAGGGCCGGGAAGTCGCGCTTGGCCACGAGGTCGAGGCGCGAGACCAGGGCCTGCATGGCCGGATCGAACCGGTCGCGGTCGCGCAACTGCAGGGCGAGGCATTCGGCGAGATCGCGGGCGGCGATGCCGGCCGGCTCGAAGCCCTGCACGAGTTTCAGGACGCGGGCGACGGTGTCGAGGGAGGTGCCCAACCGCTCGGCGACGGCCTCGATGGATTCACGCAGATAGCCGGCATCGTCCACGGCATCGATGAGGAAGCCGCCGATGAGGCGGTCGACGGGATCGCGGGTCGCGAGATCGAGCTGGGCGGCGAGATGCTCGCGCAGGGATGTCTCGGCCGTGAGCGTCGCCTCGAAATCCGGGGCGTCGCCGTCGAAGCTGCCGCCGGTGTTGCCGTAGGGCGCCGGCGTGAGGGACAGCATGTCCCCCGAGGCCGCCTCGCGGGCATGGCTCGGGTTCTCGTCCGAGAAGACGTTGTCGAGGCGGGTGTCGAGGGCGCTCTCCATGTCGGCGCCGCTGGCCGTCAGGGTCGTGGCGATCCACGGCTCGTCGCCGCCGTCGAAATCGCTTCCCTCGAAGTCCCCGCCCTCGTCGCCCTGGCGGTCGACGGAGGATTCGGACGGGGTTTCGCCGGGCGTGCGCTCGACGTCGCCCTCGGACTCGACGCGTTCGAGGAGCGGATTGCGCTCGAGTTCGGCGTCCACGTAGGCCGCGAGGTCGAGATGCGAGAGTTGGAGAAGCTTGATCGCCTGCAGGAGCTGAGGCGTCATCACCAGGGCCTGGCCCTGGCGCATCTCGAGCCGTTGCATCAGACTCATGGTAAGGTTCCGATCCCCGAGTCGCCCCTGAACTCGATGGCGCGCGTGACCGCGCGCCGAGTTTCGGCATCGATCTTGCTTCTTTCTCGACACTCCAAGGTCTAGCGCCAACCGAACCCCGCGTCAAAGCGTGTGGAGCGGGTTTGCGCGAAATGCGTCGACCACCGGCAGTTGCGGGGACGGCGTGGTCACAGCACCACAGGTGGGAGGCCGGCAGCGGCGTCCTTCGGGGCGAATCGGGGATCGTGGAAACGCAGGATCAGCCCCGTCCGGGGGCACCGCCCTACAGGCGGAAATCCTCGCCGAGATAGAGGCGGCGCGCATCGGCGTTGGCCACGATCTCGTCGGGGGTCCCCTCCGTGAGGATCCGGCCCGAATGCGCGATGTAGGCCCGGTCGATGAGGCCGAGGGTCTCGCGCACGTTGTGGTCGGTGATGAGCACGCCGATGCCACGCTGCTTCAGGTGCTTCACGAGGTCTTGGATGTCGCCCACCGCGATGGGATCGATGCCGGCGAAGGGCTCGTCGAGCAGCATGAAGCTCGGGGACGAGGCCAGCGCCCGGGCGATCTCGCAGCGGCGGCGCTCGCCGCCCGACAGGGCAATGGAGGGGGATTTGCGCAAGCGCGCGATGTCGAATTCCTCCAGCAGGGATTCGAGTTTTTTCGCGCGTTCCTTGCGGTCGGGCTCGGCGACTTCGAGCACGGCGCGGATGTTGTCCTCCACGGTCAGGCCGCGAAAGATCGAGGCTTCCTGCGGCAGGTACCCGATGCCGAGGCGCGCGCGCTGATACATGGGTAGGTGGGTGATCGGCAGGCCGTCGAGGCTGATCGATCCGCGATCGGCCGAGACGAGGCCGGTGATCATGTAGAAGATCGTGGTCTTGCCCGCGCCGTTGGGGCCGAGCAGCCCCACCGCCTCGCCGTTGCGGACCGTGAGGCCGGCCTCGTGCACCACCGTGCGGGCGCCGTAGCTCTTGCGCAGCCCGCGCACGTTGAGGATGCCCGGACCGCCGCCCTCGGCGAGGATAGCGGCCTCACGGGCCGCCGCGTCCCGGCGGCCCCGGCCGAACAACCGGCCGAACAGGGAGGGTTGGGCCGACACGGCGGACACCCGCGACGCGGCGCTCAATTGGTCTGCGCCCGGGGCTTGGTGGCCTCGGCGGGCTTGGTGTCCGCAGGTTTGGGCGCGGCCTTGGCGGCGGCGGGCGGCTGGGCGCAGCCCTTGGGCCCCTTCGCCCCGTCGTCCTTCTGCGGCACGAACAGGGCCGAGACCCGGCCGCCAGCCACGGGGTCCATGTTCGCCCGGCCGGTGTTCATGTCGTAGACGAGGCGCGAGCCGCGCGTCACGTTCTGGCACTGGCTCAGCACGACGTTGCCGGTGAGCACGATGCGCTTGGCCTCCTGATCGAACACGGCGCTGTCGCCGGTGGCGACCTGATCCTTCTGCACCACGGTGACGGGGCCGGCGCACTCGACGCGCTGGATGCCGTTCTCGCCCATGGCCCCGGCGGGCTTGTCCGCCGCTGCGGCCGTGTCGGCGGCGGGCTCTTTGGCCGCGTCACCCTTCTTGTCGTCCTTTTTGCCCCGCTTGTACCGCACGGTCATGCTGGAGCAGCGGATGGTGCTGTCGCCCTGTACCGCCACGACGTTGCCGGCGAACACCGCCTTGTTCTCGCGGTCGAACACGTCGAGGCGGTCGGCGTCGATCTTGATCGGTTCCTTGCCGCCGCCGCCGAGATTGCCGAGTCCGGCCGGCTTCTCCTTCTTCGCGGGCGCCGTCGTCGGCGCATCGGCGGGCGCGGCCAACGCCGAGCCGGCGGCGAGGCCCACCGCGATCGAGGCCGCCGCGATCAGGGAACGGGTGATGGTCACGGGCGGGGCTCGCCGTCGGTCGGTTCGGCGGACGACGTGAGGACGCGCGGCGGCTTGGCCGACTGTTCAGCCTTGTCCGTCTCGTGCAGCACCGTGTGGACGTTGCCGACGAAAGAGATCACGTGACCGCTGTCGGCGACGTCGAGGGTGTCGGCCACCACGGTCCCGCTCGGGATCGTCACCGTGACGGCCTCGTTCGACTTTACCGTGCCGGCCTTGAAATCGACGGCCGCCGACGAGAGGCGAACCTCCTCGCCCTTGTCGGTCCAGAGACGGATGTCCTGGTTCAGGCTCAAGGATTCGCGGGCCGTGTCGAACAGCCCCGAGGCGGCTTCGAGATGGGCGAGACCGCCCTTGTCGTCGGTGACCAGATGCCCCTTCATGGCCTGGAGTTCGATGAGGGTCGGCTTGCGCACGTCCTGGAAGGCGGCGGTGGCGGTGACCTCGTAGCCGCGCTCGCCCTGGCGGAATCCGGACAAGCGCGGGCTCTCCATCTTCACCTTGGTGCCGGACAGGCTCACCGGGCCGATGCCGACGCTCGGCAGGGTGGTGCCGAAGGGATTGAACAGGACGGCGGCAAGCGCCAGCACCGCGCCTCCGGCCACGGCGGGGATGAGCCGCCGCAGGGTCCGCACGCGCGTGCTGTGGCTGCGCGCCTGCGCATGGGCACGGGTCCGGCGCGCATCGACGCGCCCTCGCGGCACGGCCCCGGTCTCGATGGACTCGTCCACCTGCATGATCGTCCCAAA
This sequence comes from Methylobacterium adhaesivum, assembly GCF_022179065.1. Classification (GTDB taxonomy): domain Bacteria; phylum Pseudomonadota; class Alphaproteobacteria; order Rhizobiales; family Beijerinckiaceae; genus Methylobacterium; species Methylobacterium adhaesivum. The sequence continues at coordinate 181,842 of NZ_BPQD01000001.1, read as the reverse complement.
CATGCCGCCGGATGCGCGCGGGCCATGGCGAAGTTATGACCACCGCCTTGCCAAATCATCAAGGACGTCGGAGCACCCATGTGCGCCCGCGCACCGGTCTTACGCGTCGGCGCACGAGTGCTTCGCGCGGCTCCGCCCTTAGGTGTGGGCGAACAGATCGGTTTCGGGCCAGCCCGCGAGATCGAGGCGCGCCCGGGTCGGCAGGAAGTCGAAACAGGCCTGGGCCATGTCGGTGCGGCCCTCGCGGGCGAGCATCGCGTCGAGGCGCGCGCGGGCGGCGTGGAGATAGAGAACGTCGGAGGCCGCGTAGTCGATCTGCGCTTGGCTCAGGGTGTCGGCGCCCCAATCGGAGGATTGCTGCTGCTTCGACAGATCGACGCCGACGAGTTCGCGCACGACGTCCTTCAGGCCGTGGCGGTCGGTGTAGGTCCGGGCGAGCTTGGACGCGATCTTGGTGCAGTAGACCGGGCCCGGCATCACCCCGAGGGCGCGGAACAGCACGGCGAGGTCGAACCGGGCGAAATGGAAGATCTTCAGGGTCTCGGGATCGCCCATCACCCGCTTGAGCATCGCCGGCACCGGGCCGCCGGGCACGATCTGCACCACGTCGGCGCTGCCGTCGCCGCGCGAGATCTGCACCACGCACAGGCGGTCCCGGTGCGGGTTCAGCCCGAGGGTCTCGGTGTCGATGGCGAGGGCGGGGCCGGCGACGTAGTCGGCCGGAAGGTCGCCGCGATGGAGGCGCACGAGGGGCTGAGGTGCCATGGAAGACTTCGCTGCCGTTCGGAACCTCGGCGCCTAGCATCCGCCCCCCGGCTCGACAAGGGCGAGCCGGGGGGCGTCGGCCTCCCGGCCCGCGTCCCGGCCCGCCTGCCGTCATTTCTGCTTGGCGATGACCTTGTCCTTGATGCCGTCGTAGACGCCCTGCGGAATGATCTTCTTCGACACGAGCTCGTCCTTGCCGTGATAGGGCCGACCCTTGACGATGGCCGCCGCGCGGGCGGTGCCGATGCCCGGCAGGGCATCGAGTTCGGCGGGGGTAGCGCTGTTGAGGTCGATGAGGGCCGCCTTCGTCTCGGGCTTGCCCTCGGACTTGCCGGCGGCCGGAGCCTTGGGGGCCGCGACGGTGGGGGGCGTGGGATTCGCGGGCGCCGGCACGGCCGGGGCGGGCTTGGTCGTCGGGGTGGCGGGGCTCGGCGATTGCGCCAGGGCGGGCGCCGTGGCGAGGCAGGCCAGAACGGCGAGGCTGCGCAGAAGAGTTGACGACATGGGAATCTCCCGATCGATGACGCGATCGCAATGCCGCGCCAACACAAGTCGTCCTAAGGAAAGGCGGTTGAACCGCCGCTTAACGGTGTCATACGAACTCTGTTTGATCACTTCGGATCGAGCGGGCGCGACGGTCTCTCTCTCTTTCCAGGAGAGGGGACCCGCGAGTCGCCAACATCACCGAACGGATCAAACGAAAGCCGTATGACACCGTGTTGAGAGGTCTATCGGGTGCCGGAGGGGACGGGTCCGCCGCCCCGTTCCGGGAAGGCGCGCGACACCCCTAGCCATGGCGCCCCCGGGCGGTTATAAGCCCGCCTCGAATCTCCGTTTGAACACGGTGCCGAGGCGATTCTCCCGGAGGAGATCGTCGGGAGGCACCCTTTTGCCATCGACAGGATCATCCCATGGCCGTTCCGAAGCGCAAGACCTCCCCCTCGCGGCGCGGCATGCGCCGGTCCGCCGACGCCCTCAAGGCCCCGACCTACGTCGCCGACAAGGATTCGGGCGAGCTGCGCCGTCCCCACCACATCGATCTGAAGACCGGCATGTACCGTGGTCGTCAGGTGCTGAAGGTGAAGTCGGCCGAGGCCTGAGCCCTCGCGCTCCGCCGCCCGGCGGGACGGGCCGCTCCGGCGGCCATTCCGGATCGATCGCGATCCGGACCGATCATGACGAGGCCGTGATCCGCGCGAGGCGGGCGCGGCCTTTTTCGTGCGGGCTTCGCTCAGGCGATGCGCTGGGCCGTGGCGGCGTAGGCGGCCACCGCGCTGCGGGTCCGTTCCAGTCGCGCCGGGCGCAGGACCGGATCGGCGCCGAGCAGCAGCTGAGTCACGAAGCCCGAATTCGGACGCGCCGGCACGGGGCGGCGAAAGCCGTAGGATTCCCCGCCCGGGATCACCACGAGATCGTAGACCGGCGCCTGTCCCGTTTGTGAACGGTCGATTGTCCCAGCTTGCTTCATCGCATCCGGTCCCGCGTGACTCGGGTTGAGATGTGCAAGAAATGGGTCGGTGTTAACGGTTCGTCAATCTTTCGCCGGCGGGCGGCGCGCGGGCGCCTACTTCTTCGAGAGATTCTCGAGGCGCGACTGCATCTCGGCCATCTGGCGCTTCAGATCGTCGAGATCCGTTCCGCTGGGGGCCGCGGCGGGGGGCTGCGACGGGGCCGCGGCGGAGGGGTGCGCGACCATGCCGGAGAGCGGCCCGGTGCCGAAGGTGGTGAACATCTTCATGGCATCGCCGAAGAAGCTCATGTTGGCCCGAACCTGTTCCTCCATGGCGTTCTGGAACACCGTGGGCGCGAAGCTCTGAGCCATCTTCTCGCGAAGACCGTCCTGATCGCGGGCGAAGTTCGCCATCGAGAATTCGAGGAAGCTCGGCACCATGGTGCGCATGCTGTCGCCGTAGAAGCGGATCAGCTGGCGCAGGAACGCGACGGGGAGGAGATTGTCGTCCCCGGCCTTGTTCTCTTGCTCGAAGATGATCTGCGTCAGCACCGAGCGGGTGATGTCGTCGCCCGAGCGCGCATCGTAGACGAGGAAATCCTCGCCGTTCTGGACCATCGTCGCAAGGTCCTCGAGGGTGACGTAGGTCGAGGTCCCGGTGTGATAGAGGCGGCGATTGGCGTATTTCTTGATGACGGTGTGGTTGGACTTACCGTTGTCCGCCATTTCTGGGGGCCTCTCCCGACGCGATCATGCAAGCCGCTCGATACTTCCGACGACGCATGCGGAGACGAGACTGTGTCCCGACCCGCCGGTTCACACCTTAAGGCGTTCGCCCGCCGACGAAAACACCTATCTCGCCGCCGTCCACGCGGAATAATGCCGATCCCGCCCGCCGGAGGATGACAGTGCCGTGCGTCCTCCGCAAAGCGCCTTGACTTCGCAGGGTCGTCGGCTTTCATCCGGGGGCGAAGGCCTAAGGCGCGCACGCCGATGGAAGGCGATAACGCAGCGCCGGCCGGCATGAGGAGACAATCACCATGGCAGCAGAAGACATCGTCATCGTCGGAGCGGCCCGGACCCCGGTCGGCTCGTTCGGCGGCGCCTTCAACACCGTTCCGGCCCACGAACTCGGCGCCGTGGCGATCAAGGCCGCCCTGGAGCGCGCCGGCGTTTCGCCCGACGACGTGGACGAGGTGATCTTCGGCCAAGTGCTCACCGCCGGGGCCGGCCAGAACCCCGCCCGCCAAGCCGCCATCAAGGCCGGCATCCCGGAGAAGGCCACGGCCTGGGGCGTCAACCAAGTCTGCGGCTCGGGCCTGCGCACCGTCGCCCTCGGCATGCAGCAGATCGCCAACGGCGACGCCACCGTCATCGTGGCCGGCGGCCAGGAATCCATGTCGCTCAGCCCCCACGCGCAGTACCTGCGCGGCGGCCAGAAGATGGGCGACGTGAAGCTCGTCGACACCATGATCAAGGACGGCCTGTGGGACGCCTTCAACGGCTACCACATGGGCACCACCGCCGAGAACGTGGCCCAGGCCTTCCAGCTCACTCGCGAGGAGCAGGACGCCTTCGCGACGAAGTCGCAGAACAAGGCCGAGGCCGCCCGCAAGGAAGGCCGCTTCAAGGACGAGATCGTCCCCGTCACCGTCGCGGGCCGCAAGGGCGACACGATCGTCGACACCGACGAGTACATCCGTGACGGCGCCACCGTCGAGGCCATGGCCAAGCTCAAGCCCGCCTTCTCGAAGGACGGCACCGTGACGGCGGCCAACGCGTCGGGCCTCAACGACGGTGCGGCCGCCATCGTGCTCATGTCGGCGAGCGAGGCCGAGCGTCGCGGGATCAAGCCCCTGGCCAAGATCGTCTCCTGGGCCACGGCCGGCGTCGACCCGAAGGTCATGGGCACCGGCCCGATCCCGGCTTCGCGAAAAGCCCTCGAGAAGGCCGGCTGGAAGCCGTCCGACCTCGATCTCGTCGAGGCCAACGAGGCCTTCGCCGCCCAGGCGCTGGCCGTGAACAAGGACATGGGCTGGGACACGGACAAGGTGAACGTCAATGGCGGCGCCATCGCCATCGGTCACCCCATCGGCGCCTCCGGCGCTCGCGTCCTCGTCACCCTGCTGCATGAGCTGAAGCGCCGCGACGCCAAGAAGGGCCTCGCCACCCTGTGCATCGGCGGCGGCATGGGCGTCGCCATGTGCGTCGAGCGCGTCTGAGCCTGCCAATCCGCTGCGCCGTCAGGAAAAATCTTGACGGCGCGGCAAATTTAAATGGGTCGCGCGACGGCCGCCTCGCCAGCTAGAGCCGCGTACGACCCATCCACGAACCTGCCAAGAAACGACAAACCGGAGGAAATCATGGCTCAGGAACGCGTCGCCCTCGTCACCGGCGGAACGCGCGGCATCGGTGCTGCGATCTCGAAGGGCCTCAAGGCCAAGGGCTACAAGGTCGCCGCCAATTACGGCGGCAACGACGAGGCCGCCAACGCCTTCAAGGCGGAGACCGGCATCCCGGTCTTCAAGTTCGACGTCGGCGATTACGCCGCCTGCGAGGCCGGCATCAAGCAGATCGAATCGGAGGTCGGCCCCATCGACATCCTGGTGAACAACGCCGGCATCACCCGTGACGGTGCGTTCCACAAGATGACGTTCGAGAAGTGGCAGGCGGTCATCAAGACCAACCTTGATTCGATGTTCACCTGCACCCGGCCGCTCATCGAGGGCATGCGCAGCCGCAACTTCGGCCGCATCATTCTGATTTCGTCCATCAACGGCCAGAAGGGTCAGGCCGGCCAGACCAACTATTCGGCGGCCAAGGCCGGCGTCATCGGCTTCGCCAAGGCGCTCGCCCAGGAGAGCGCCGGCAAGGGCATCACCGTCAACGTCATCGCCCCCGGCTACGTCGCCACCGAGATGGTGATGGCGGTGCCCGAGGACATCCGCAACAAGATCATCGCGACGATCCCCGTCGGCCGCCTCGGCGAGGCCGAAGAGATCGCCCGTGCCGTCGAGTACCTCGCGGCCGAGGATTCGGGCTTCGTCACCGGCTCGACCCTGACCATCAACGGCGGCCAGTACATCGCCTGATCGTCCCGCGACGGCGGCCGCGCGGCCGCCGTCGCCCTGGGCTCGTCAGCCCATGCAGGCGTCCTCACGCTTCTTGTAGGCGTCGGATTTCGGTTCATGCTCGGCGGGGCGGCCACGACCGACGACACCATCGGACCGGGCCCGCAGATAGACGTAGATGTCGTCGATGTAGCACATCACGTTCCGGTTCTCGCCGAAGGCCGGCATCACCAGTTCCTGCGATGAGCTGATGTCCTTCTTGCCGCCCGCCACGATGCCCACGAAGGTGGCGTAATCGTCGTGCTTGAGCGCCTCGACCAGGGACGGCGCATAGATCGATCCGGCCCCGTCCGGCCCGTGGCAGACGATACAATTGGAATTGTAGCGCAGGTAGCCGGCCATGGTGGGCCAATCCACCATCTTGCCGGTCTGAGTGACGTGGTAGGTCGGCGTCCCGTCCTTGTCCTTGTAGTTGCCGTCCTCGAACGTGGCCGGCTGCGTCGGTCCCTCACTCTTGAGCGACGGAGCCGGAGCCGGTGTCGGATCGGCCCACGCCTGCGGGACGCCGAAGAAAGCCTGCGGGACGCTGGAGAACAACAAGGCCGACGCGATCAAGGTGGCAACGGCGGATACGGAGCGACGCACGTTCGAGACTCCCGAAACGTTGAGGAGAGCCCCGAAAATATGGCGCTTCGCCCTGCGGCAAGAGGCGTCGCCATATTTATTGATGGTTGCTGGGATTAAATCCGGCCCCACGGCGTGGGCCGCCAATCCGGCGGCGCCATCTCGAACCCGTCGAAGGTGAAGGCCGGCGAGACCGTGCAGCCAACGAGGGTCCAGGCGCCCAGGCTCGTCGCCGTCTGCCAATGGCCGGCCGGGACCACGATCTGCGGCTGTTGCCCCCGCCCGAGATCGGGGCCGAGATGGGCCGCCATCGCATCGTGGCCGTTGGGGCTCGTGGTGATCACCAGGGGCGCCCCGGCATGCCAGTGCCAGATCTCGGCGGCATCGACCCGGTGCCATTCGGAGACCTCGCCCGTATCGAGCAGGTAGTAGATCGCGCTGCCCACGGAGCGGCCGTCGATGGTGCGCGGATCGCGGAACGTCTCTCGGTAATGGCCGCCCTCGGGATGCGGGACTAGCCCCAGGCGGGCGATGATCTCGGCGGCGCTCGGTCCTGCGCCCATGGGCGTTCCCTCCTCCGATGTGGCCATATCAGTTGTCCAGGGCCGAGGCCGGCAGCGGCAGTCCCGGTGCGCCGCCCGGGGCGGGGGCCACCTTGGCGCCCTTCGGCCGCGGGGCGGTCTTGGCCTTGGCGACGGGGGGCGCCTTGATCGCCGGCGCCTCGCCGCAGGATTGGAAGGCGAGCTGCGCCAGGGGCTGGCCCGCCTCCGAGACGATGTTGAGGGTATCGGGCAGCGGCGTCGGCGTCGCGTCCCAGCGGATGACGCCCCCCGTCGCCCCCTCGAGGGCGGCCGGTGCGCCGCCCCGCCGCAGGGCGAACAGATCGGGACCGTAGGCGGTGGCGACCTTGCCGGCGATCACGACCTGAAGCACCCGCGAGGTTTCGGGCGTGAGCGGCCGAAGGGGATTCTCAATGACGACGAGACCCGTTCGGGTGACCCAGACGGAGAAGTTCTTCGGCCCTTCGTAGAGGGCGGCCTTGTCCGCGCAGATCACCGTGAGGTCGGGGCGCGATGCCGCGGGCACGGGCGGCAGGGCCGCTGGCGTCGGGACGGCAGGCGGTTTGGCCGCCGCGGTGTCAGGCGTCTTCGGCTTCGGCGGCGGCTTGCGGGATAGAGCCTTGCGGGGCGCCGGAGCAGGATCGGCGGGGGAATCAGGCGCGGGTGCGTCCTGGGCCATGGCCGCCGCTCCGCCGAGGGCGAGAAGCAGGCCGAGGACAAGGGCCGGCGAACGCATGAGGGGGCGCAGGGTCATCGGGATCCATCGCTGGGGGGAAGGGGCCGAGCGTTCGGGTCCGGCTCGATGGGCAGGATCGTGGCGGACCGGTCGATGGGGCTCGCCCGAGGCGGTTGCACGCTGCGCATCAGAGTTTCCTCCCCGTCCTCCATCAGGTCCTCCTCCCGTTCCATGCGCAGTTCGGGGCGCCGCGCGCGCGCCATCATCGCCATCACCACGACGCACGAGAGGGTGAAGGCCGCGAGAGCCGCCAGGATCAGAGTGGTTTCCATGCCGCCCCAGCGTTACCCCAGGATGATCCGCGATGCATCCGTCGGCGGAATCGGACCCCGGCCGGAATGGTCCTTGCGTCGTCGCGGGGGCACCATCGGGATGGTGCTGTCCACCGGGGTATGCCCTGCCGGGCCTTGCTCCGCCTTCGCCCGGCTGTCCTATGGCGGTAGCCGTCCACCTCGTCACCAAGGTCGATCGATGCGTATGCATGACCGCAGCCCGGATCACGCGGTTGCGAACCCCGAGGCCCTCGAGGCGGACCTTCTCGGCCTGATCGAAGAATCCCGCGAGCAGGCGGCGGAGGACCCGTTCCGCAACCCCGTCCTGGCGGTGACCCTCGCCATCACCCGCCGGTTCGATCGCGCCGAGATCGGCGAGCAGGATCTCGACGGCCTGTTCGTGCGGCTTCGGGCGCAGTCCCTCGCGGCCCGGGCCGAGCGCCTGCGGGCCTATGTGGGCCTGGACGGGACCACGGCGTCCACCCGCGAGAACCGGATGCCGGCCCGCCTCGTCGCGGCGATCCCCCGGCGCCAGGGCGATTTCGAGGTGTTTCGCGATCTCGTGGGCCGCACGGGCTTTGCCGTGGTGTTCACCGCCCACCCGACCTTCGGCATGCCCCGGGCCGTGGCCGCCCTGATCGCCGAGGCCGCCACTGCGCCGGACGCGGCCGCCCGCCTGCCCCTGACCGAGAAGGCTGCCGCTCTCTCGACACGCCCCGATCCGGCCATCTCCCTCGACGACGAGTTCGATCAGGCCTGTGTGGCGGCCAACCACGGCCGCGCAGCCGTGGACGGCTTCAACGCTGCCCTTCTGGAGGCGGCGCGCGAGCGCTGGCCCGACCGCTGGACGGAACTCGTGCCCAAGCCCTTCGCCATCGCGAGCTGGGTCGGCTGCGACACCGACGGGCGCACGGATATCGGCTGGTGGGACACCCTGCGCTACCGCCTCGAATCGAAGCGGATGCAGCTCGACCGGGTGATGCGCCACCTGCCGCAGGTGCCGGCGACCCAGGTGGTGCGCGACCTCACGGCCGGGGCGTTGGCCGCCGTCAATCGGCAACTCGCCGTGGCCCCGCGGCTGGGCACCAAGCCGTCCCTGGAATCGGTGCACCGCTTCGCACTGGCCCTGATCATCGAGCGTGAGCGGGCTCAGACCGATGCCACCGCCCTCCTCGCCGGCCTCGCCGGGGCCATGGGCGGGGTCGCGACGGACGAGGAGCGGCGCGCCATCGCGATCCTGCGCTCAGGGATCGCCACCCACGGACTCTCCAACGCCCTGCCCCACTTCCGGCTCAACGCCAGCCAAATCCACAACGCCGTGCGCCGGGTCACCGACCTCGAGGGCGAGCCGACGGACGCCGCCCAGCGCCGCTCGCACCTCGCCACCATCCACGCCCTCCTCAACGACGTTCAGGCCGTGGACGTCGATTTCGGGGCGCTCGCCGCCGAGCGGGCCTCGGCCGCCCGCCTGATGATGACCATCACGCAGATCCTGAAGCACGTGGACGGCACGCACCCCGTGCGCTTCCTCATCGCGGAGACGGAGACGGGCTACACCCTGCTCGCTGCCCTCTGGCTCGCCCGGCATTACGGGATCGCCGACAAGGTCGAGATCACGCCCCTGTTCGAGACGGCCTCCGCCCTGGAACAGGGTATCCGCGTCCTCGACGACGCTCTGCGCAATCCCCACTGGCGCCAGTACCTCAAGCGCATCGGCCGTCTTACGGTGCAGTTCGGCTACTCGGATTCCGGCCGCTACGTGGGGCAGCTGGCGGCGAGTTTCTGGATCGAGCGCCTACGCCTGCGCATCACCGAACTCATGGTCCAGAACGACCTGACCGGCGTCGAACTCGCCATCTTCGACACGCATGGCGAGTCCATCGGCCGGGGCGCGCACCCGACGAGCCTGCGCGACCGCCTCGCTTATCTCGCGCCGGAGGATGCGCGCCGGCGCAACCGGGCGGCGGGCATCCGCGTGCGCCTCGAATCGAGCTTCCAGGGATCCGACGGCTACCTCATGTTCGGCACCCTGCCGCTCGCGGACGCCGCGGTTGAGCGTATCGCCGAGCACGTCTTCGCCCTCGATGTCGCCGACGACGATTCGTTCGCCGACTACGTTCTGTCCGATGCGGCGAGCGGTGCCGACGAGGCCGACGACCCGATCTATGCCGAAGCCGATTTCTCTGCCGAGTTCTTCACGGTGGTGCGCCAGGACATGGAGGCCCTGGTAGACGATCCAGGCTATGCCGCACTGCTGGGCACCTTCGGTCCGAGCCTCCTCGACCGGACGGGGTCACGCCCCGTGGCGCGGCAATCCGATGGCGGCGGCCCGGCCATGATCACCCATCCGCGCCAGATGCGGGCGATCCCCAACAACGCCATCCTGCAGCAGCTCGGCTTCCTCGCCAATTCCCTGCACGGCGTCGGCCGGGCGGCCGGCCGCGCGCCGGACCTGTTCCGCGACATGCGTCGCGATTCCGCGCGGTTCTCGCGGGCCTTCCGCCTCGTGCAGCATGCGGCCAGCGTCGGGGATCTCGACGTTCTGCGGGCCTATATCGACACCCTCGATCCGGCGGTGTGGCTGGAGCGCGCCCGTCGCACGCAGCGTGATGCGCGGCGCGAGGAACTCGTGGTCATCGCCACCGCCCTCGACCGCCTGCGCCTCGCGCCAGACCTGCGCCGGTTGTTCGGCCAGCTCACCTGCGACTGGCTCAGCCTTCGGGCGGCGGCGCCCGACCTCGGCAAGATGTCGCCGCGCCTGACGCTGCTGCACGCCATCCGCCTCGCCCTGATCCATCGGATCTGGTTCCTGGCCGTCCATATCCCCGGCTTCCGGCCGCAATCGGGGATCAGCCGCGAGGCGCTGATCGAGCGCTTCCTGCGCCTCGACATCGACGGCTGCCTGACCCTGCTCGAAGATATCTTCCCGGTAACGCCCGATCCGACCCTCGGCCTCAATTTCGGCGAGCCGGCGGGGCCACGCGACGTCGGCACCTACGAGGCCGAGCACAACACCCTGTTCGAACCCATCCGCCGCTCCTTCGCCCGGGTGCGCGAACTCTCGGGCATGATCCAGCACGAGGTCGGCGCGTTCGGCTAGGGGGACGGCCACGTGCGGTCCCACACATGGAAACGCCGGCCACGGGGGCCGGCGTGTTCAGGCGGACGATGACGGATCCCGACGCGAGGCCGGGCGGTACCGCTCAGGCGGAGGGGAACGACACGTAGCGCAGGGGCGACGGCGTCCTGCGCAGGCCATCGGCGACGCGGTAGTTCTGGGCCTTCGACAGAATGCGGCCACCGATCTGCTCGGCGCCGATATCCGCGAGTTCGCGGTCCGTCAGCTGCGCGATCTGGCGGGCGGTTTCGTTGTCCTTCCAGTGGGACTTGAGATTGGCGAGGAGAGAGAGGGTCACGGGCTTTGCTTTCCGGCTTTGTCGTCGTGCCGCAAAATTTTGCAGCGCACAAAAGACAAATAGGACTTCCATGGCTGGGTCACGAGGGGAAAGCCGGTAGATCACCCATGCCCTATGAGCATGGTCTAGGCAGGACTTGCTTAAGCCTTGTGCGACTCGCGGAACTCCGACCGGGCTCGAAGCCTAGCGCGCCCAGACGCCCAGGCGCTCCGTGCGGGCGCGATCCTCGGCGGCGACGAGGTCGGGGGTCGCCTCGGCCGAGGCGCGGCCACCGCCGTTGAACAGCACCACTTCCGACAGGTCGCGGCCATCGACGTCGCACAGGCGCGCCTCGCTGCCCGCCACGGGCTGGCAGGTGACCGTCCGCCCGGCGAGATAGCGCGTCAGCTCGTCGGCCTGGCCGCCGCGCACCCATTCGACGCCGAAGAGGCGCACGAGCTTGCCCGCGACCCGCAGCGTCGCGGTGTCGATGACTTCGACGGGTCCGCTGAGGGCGGTGCTCGCTTTGGCCGCCTCCTCGGCGGACGGGGGCGTCTCCACCCGCGTCGGTGGGGCGGTCGCGACCGCCTCGCTCTGGGGTGTCGTCGCCGGGGTCGGCTTGGTCTCTTCGGAGGAGCGCGGGATCAGGAAAGCCACGGCGAGGAGGGCGAGAAGGCCCGCACCGGCGGCCAGGACGCGGCGATTGCGCAGGGCGCCTCCCTCACGCCCTGCCTCGCGCAGGCGTGAACCCGCGTCGGCGACCCGGCCGCGCATGTTGCCCGCCGCCTCCCGGACGAACGCGCTGCCTCGGCTCGTCGGTACCGGCACGGGAGCGATCCCCCGGGCCTCGGGACGCCGGGCGTCGAAGCGTCGGCGCAGATCCTGCCACCCCTCGATGGTGCGGGCGGTGAAGGCGCGGCCACGGGTGGTCGCGTGGGTGAAGGCGGTGCGAGCGCGGACGGATTGCGCCGCGACGAAGCGGCTGGAGGCGCCCGGCGCCACGACCACTTCGGCGGGCGGCGGCGCGGCGGCCTCCGCCGTGACAGGGGCGGGCTCGGCCACGGTCGACATGAACAGGGCCGGATGCAGGGTACGCAACTCCGCCACGAAATCCGCCAGGGTCATGGGCCTGTCCGATGCCATCTCTCCGGCGGTCTTGCCGTCGGCGGAATCGGCGATGCGGCGCGGCTGGCCCGCCCGGTCGCGGAGAAGGTAGCCCGGCGGCGCGTCCTGCAGCTCGGCGGCAGCTTCCACGAGCAGCCCGAGGGTCCGTCGGGCCACGGGGTGCCCGCCCTGGCGCTCGATCTCCTCGGCGATCCGGGCCTGCAGGGCGGCACGGGCCGCCAGCAGCGTGTCCGCGCTCCCAGCATCCGGATCGTGGGGTTTCACGGCGCTCGCGTCCAAGACGTTGACCACTCCAGGGCTCTCGACGCGGCGTTCAGGCCCCGCGCGTGCGTCCCGCTATAGCGCCGAGCGGCCCAGGACCATAGCGGCGCAGCACGCGGCTGGTCTCCGACACGATGACCGGCCGGCTACCGGACAGGTCCACGGTGAGGACGAGTTCCGACACGCCCTGAGCCCGTGTGCCCCGCGCCGGGTTCTCGGCGCGGTAATCGAAGGTGGTGCGGACGACGCAGGTCGCTGTGGCGGCGTTGCAGGCGGTATGGGTGGCGCCGCCCTGCGGCTCATAGTGCCGCACCGGCCAGCGATCGGCGAAGCGGCGCTTTTCCGCCATCACCGCCGCCAACGACAGGGTTCGGCCGTGGAACCGCACCGTCTCGCCGTAGAAGCGCGGGGCTCCCGTCACGATGCCGAGCCCCGGTGCGGAAACGCTGTCGAGGTAGTTGTCGGTGAGACGCGTTGCTGCGGCGGCCCATTCGGGAAAGCGGTCGGCCGAGGCCATGGGCGTCACCGGCGTGGCGGGAACGCGCGCGAGGCTGCGGGGCTCGGCCTCGACGGAGGGGCGCTGCCGGACCATCGAACGAGCCTCGCGCCGCGCGGCGGCCGAGGCGCGGCGCTCTGCCCGCCGTGCCGACCGGCGCGGTGTGTCGGTGCGAGCCGCCGGGCTCTCGATGGCGCTTTCGGGCTGACCCTTGGATTCGGGGGCTGTTTCGGCCTTCGCGGCGCCTTTGGGCTCCGATTTGGCCGGGGGATCGACCCAGCCGGGGCCGGATTGCGCCATGGCCGGTGCGGCCATCCAAAGGGCGCCGATCAGCGCGGCGGAGCAGACGGAGCAGGAGCCGTGGCGCATGGCATTCATCACCGGGGTCGCGACCAATACGGAAAGGTTCTGGGAGTGATCGGTCGACGAAGCATGAACGTTTCGTGGGCACGCTCGGTTTCGCATCATTCCCACAGGGGGGACCGTGCCGCGTCCTGTTGTCGGGCCGCGTGGCTTGACGGTCACAACTGCGGGTGCGTCCCCGGTTTCATCAGGCTTCCGGCCTTGCCATCCCCGCCAGGCAACCCACCTTGACCGGACTGGGTCCGGGCCCCTCTGGCGGTCGAGGCGTTGACCGTGATGTCGGACCCCTTCTCTGCCTTTGCGCTCACGCGGCGCGAACGCATCGGAGGGTCCAAGACCTCATGCCGATCCGATTGCACGTCCGCCCCGTCCTGGAACGCACCGCATGAGCGCCGGTCGCCAAGCCCGGCGGGCGCTTCTCCTCGTCAATCCCAATGCCCGCAACGGCGGCTTCTCCCTCGATGCCGTGCGCGATACCCTGCGCCAGGGCGGCATCGAACCGTTCGAGCCGAAGGGGGATCCCGATTGCACGGCCGTCATCAAACGGCATGCCGAGGGAAGCGACCTCGTGATCCTTGGAGGGGGCGACGGCACCCTGAACGCGGCGGCCCCCGCCCTCGTGGAGACCGGCCTGCCCCTGGGGATCCTGCCCCTCGGCACCGCCAACGACCTCGCCCGCTCCCTCGGCCTGCCGTCCGACCCCGTGGCCGCCGCCAGTCTCATCGCCACGGAAGAGGCGCGACCCGTCGATCTCGGCTGCGTCAACGGGCATTACTACTTCAACGTCGCCAGCATCGGCTTCTCGGCGGAACTCGCCGGGGATCTCACGGCCGAATCGAAGAAGAAATGGGGCACCGTCGGCTACGGCATCGCCGCCATGCGGGTCCTTCGCCGGGTGCGGCCGTTCACGGTCTACCTCGAACACGACGGTCAGACCGAGACGATCACCACCATCCAGGTCTCCGTCGGCAACGGCCGCCACTACGGCGGCGGCATGACCGTGGAGGAGACCGCCACCGTCGACGACGGCAAGCTCGATTTCTACAGCCTGGAGGTGAAGCACTGGTGGCGGCTGCTGGCCCTGCTGCCGGCCCTGCGGCGGGGCACGCAAGGCAAGGCCGCCGACGTGCGTGCCTTCCACACCACCGAGATCGTGGTGAAGACGAAGAAGCCCCGACCGGTGAACACGGACGGCGAGCTCTCCACCTACACGCCGGCCCACTTCAAGGTCTGTCCCAAGGCCGTGCGCATCTTCGCCCCGGAAGCGTCGCAACGCCCCGGTGTTGCACGCCCCACCTTCACCCTCCCCTTCTGAGACGCTTCGAGACCGGACTCCCCGTGGACAGCATTCTTCCTCTCCTAAGCGATCCCACCGCCTGGGCGGCGCTCGCCACCCTCATCGTCATGGAGGTGGTGCTCGGCATCGACAACCTGATCTTCATCTCGATCCTGACCAACAAGCTGCCACCCGAGCAGCAGACCAAGGCCCGGCGCATCGGCATCGGCCTCGCCCTGATCCTGCGTCTGGGCCTCCTCGGCACCGTCGCCTACATCGTCGCCCTGACGCAGCCGGTGTTCGAGGTGTTCGGCAAGGCCTTCTCCTGGCGCGATCTCATCCTCATCGGCGGCGGCTTGTTCCTGCTGTGGAAGGCCACCAAGGAGATCCACCACACCATGGAGCCGAACGAGCAGGAGAGCGGGACGGGTGCCGTCACCCTCGGGTTCGCCGCCGCCATCGGCCAGATCCTGGTGCTCGATCTCGTGTTCTCCATCGACAGCATCATCACCGCCGTCGGCATGACCGAGCATGTGCCGATCATGGTCGTGGCCGTCGTCGTCGCCGTCACGGTGATGCTGCTCGCCGCCGATCCGCTCTCGCGTTTCATCGCCGCCAACCCGACGGTGGTGATGCTGGCCCTCGGCTTCCTCATCATGATCGGCATGACGCTGATCGCGGAAGGGTTCGGGGCGCATGTCTCGAAGGGCTACATCTACACCGCCATGGCGTTCTCGGCCGGCGTCGAGGGCCTGAACATGCTGGCCCGGCGTCGCCGGACGAAGCGGACGGCGCCCGTCCGGAGGTGAGGCGGATCCCGTCCGTCATATGAACACGAAAAAGGCCCGCCGGAGCGATCCGGCGGGCCTTTTCGTGACGATCGGGGTGGTGCCCTACAGGATCGGTGCGCGCCCCACGGCCTCGCGGGCACAGATCGCCTGATCCGGGGCCGTGCCGCCGCCGGCGACGAGCTTCGTCACCTCCACCCGTGCCCGTTCCAGATCGGCGCGGAAGCCGCCGTCTCCCTGAAGGGCGGCGAAGACGATGCTGCCCGTCATGCTGCCGGCCTGGATATCGCTCATCCAGTGCAGGCCGCACACGACGCGGCTCTCGCCGTACGAGCGCGCCCGCACGAAGAAGTCCGTCGCCTTCTCCGGGATGATCGCGGCCATGATCGCGGCGTAGGTCCAGGCCTGCGTGGCGTGGCTCGACGGGAAGCTGAAGGCGTTGCCGATCTCGGCCGAACGGACGACGCAGATCTCCGCGTCGTTGCCGACGAAGGGGCGGATGCGCCGGTAATGCTCCTTCGGGCCCCGTGTCGCGCGGGCGATATCGAGGCGGGAACGCTCGAGCAGGGTCATCAGGGCGGGCGCACGGGTCTGGTCGATGCGCTGACCGATGACGCAGGCGAAATCGTCGAGGATCGCCGAAGCGCCGTCGGCGACGTCCGTTGTCGCCAGATCCCAGCGCGGGCTGCCCTTGAGGGAGCGGGTCGCAGCGAAGGCCGCCTTGTCGGCCGTTTCCGCCGCCGATTGTCCGCGCGGGGGCGGCGGCAGGATCGCCACGGTGTCGGGCGCCACTGCCTCCGACAGGTAGGGCTGACGCGCCACCTTCGCCGGGGTCACCGGGGTGGTCGCGACGGAGGGGGCCGACGTCGCGGGTTTCGGGAAGGCTTCCTCGGCCCAGGCCGGGGTGAGCCCGGCGAGCAGTGCGAAGGCGAGGGGCAAGCGGGCCATCGGCATCTCTCAATCCGGTGCGCAACGGGAGGCGAAGAAGAAGCAAGCCCGACGCTATAGAGTTCCCGTGCAACGGTCCCATGGCGGCGGGTGCAATTTTATCCACATCCCCACCTGAACGGCGTCCGACTGCCGGTTCTCGATGGTCGTCAGCCGGCCCGGATCGCCGCCGCCACCTCACCGGGATATTCCTCGTGCGGACTGAGGGCGCCGGGAATCGAGGCGCGGCCCACGTAGCCGGTGGCGATGAGGGCGTCCATCTCGGCGCCCGAACGACGGGGCGCGCGCTCCGGGCGCAGGACGAGGATCGACGGCAAGGCATCGTCCGTGAAGAGCTCGAGAAAGTCCTTCCGGGTCTCGCAGGGGTCGAGGCCACCGGTGACGAAGGCGGCGGTGCCGAACCGGCCTCCGGGATGACGGGTGATGGCATGCTTGTCGGCGATGACCCCCGGCGTGACGTGGGCCGGATCGGCATAGACATGGGCGCGCATCATGCGGCCGATCACCGGCGGACTGATGTTGAGCCGGTACAGGGCTTCCCCCAGGACCGGCGCTTCGACGGCACGGCGGATCCCCGCGATGAGACCGCGCCGCTCCGGGCCCATCATCGTCGGCAGGGGACCGCGCCAGGTCGGCGCCACGAGGACGAGGCGACCGAACAGGCTGGGATGGCGCCGGGCGGCGGCCACGAGGTAGGCCGCCGCGTGCCCAGCGGCGACGCCCAGGGCATAGGGGCCGCGTTCCACCGCCAGCAGGGCGTCGAGGAAGGCGTGCATCGTGTCGGGGTTGAGGGGGATCCGAGGCCGGCTCCGGTCTCCGAAGCCCGGCCAGTCCGGCACATGACAGCGGAAATCGTGGCCGAGATCCCGGGCCAGGGGCCGCATCTCGACCCGGGCCGAGATCGACGACAGGGCCGGAAGCAGGAGGGCGTCGGGGCCGTTGCCGATCACGTCGCAGGGGGTCGGCATCGGCCGCCCGGCGACGATGAGGGGCAGGCTACGGGCGGAACAGGCCGGCTCGATCATCGCGTATTCTCGACGGGACCATCGTCGGGGCAGGGAATCTTTCCGCCGCCCCGACCGGTGACACGGGCGGCGTCAGGTGCGGAGCAGCTCGTTGATGGCGGTCTTCGAGCGGGTGCCGGCATCGACGCGCTTGACGATGACGGCGCAGTAGAGGCCCGGCCCCGGCGTGCCGTCCGGCAGATCCTTGCCGGGCGTGGTGCCCGAGACGACGACGGAATAGGGCGGCACGCGACCGTACATGACCTCGCCCGTCGAGCGGTCGATGATCTTGGTGGAGGCTCCGATATAGACGCCCATGGAGAGCACGCTGCCCTCGCCGACGATGACGCCCTCGGCGACCTCGGCGCGGGCGCCGATGAAACAGTTGTCTTCGATGATCACCGGGTTGGCCTGCAAGGGCTCCAGCACGCCGGCGATGCCGGCTCCGCCGGAGATGTGGCAGTTCTTCCCCACCTGCGCACAGGAGCCGATGGTGACCCAGGTGTCCACCATGGTGCCCTCGCCCACATGGGCGCCGAGGTTGATGAAGGAGGGCATCAGCACCGCGCCCGGCGCGATGTAGGAGCCGCGCCGCACGACGCAGCCGGGCACTGCCCGGAAGCCAGCCTCGCGAAAATGCTTCTTCTTCCAGCCCTCGAACTTGGACGGGACCTTGTCCCACCACGTCGCCCCCTCGGGGCCGCCATGGATGATTTCCATGTCGTTGAGGCGGAAGGACAGCAGAACGGCCTTCTTGAGCCACTGGTTGACCTGCCAATCGTCCCCCACTTTCTCGGCGACACGGGCCTTGCCGGAATCGAGGAGATCGAGGGCATGCTCGACGGCGTCGCGCACGGCACCCTTGGTGCCGGTGTCGATGCCGGCGCGCTCCTCCCAGGCGGTCTCGATGGTGGTGGCGAGGTCGGCGTGGGACATGGCGGCTTTCCGGGCTGGGACGACGGACCCGTGCTTACAAAAGCCCGCCTGCGCTGTCACCTTGAACGACCGACTCCGTTTCCGGCACGGACCGGGTTCTGGGGGCCGCGGCCTCCAGGCGCGTGCGCACGCCGTCGAGGTCGCGCGCGAGGCCCGTCAGGTCGTTCGCGAGTTCGTCGTGGATCGCCTGGGCCGCCTTGGGAAATTCCGCCAGCACCCGCCGCAGGACGAGGGGCGGGATGCGCAGCACCTCCGCCGCCGTCACCGCATGGGCGTCCGTCGGCCGTTCGCCGGGCAGGATCAGGGCGAGGCGACCGATGACGGTCGAGGGGCCGACCGTCACCGTCTCGCCACCGGCCACGCGTGGCGCGAGGGCGAGGGTGCCCGACAGCACGACGAAGCCGCCATTCGAGGCGTCCCCCCGCGCGAACAACTGCTCGCCCGGAGCCAGACTGCGCCGCTCGGCCGCGAAGGAGAGGAGGCGCAGGACATCCTGGCCGAGGAATCCGAAGAGAGGCGTACGAAGCAGGATCGCGATGTCGTCGTCGAGCCTCACCCGTCCCGCCCTCTCGCGTCCCCGGTGCGAGCGTAGCGCAAGCTCGGCTGTCGCGATACGCTACGGCAGCAACTTGTAGCCGCCGCCCTCTGTCACGAGAATCGTCGCGAGAGCGGGGTTCGGTTCGATCTTCTGGCGCAGGCGATAGATGTGCGTCTCGAGGGTATGGGTGGTCACCTGGGCGTTGTATCCCCAAACTTCGGCGAGCAGCGTGTCCCGGCCCACCACGGCGCATCCGGCGCGGTAGAGGAAGCGCAGGATCGCCGTCTCCTTCTCCGTGAGCTTCAGTTTTGATCCGCGTTCGTCCACGAGAAGTTTCGCGCCGGGGCGGAACGTGTAGGGCCCGATCTGGAAGACCGCGTCCTCGCTGGCCTCGTGGCTGCGCAGGTGCGCCCGGATGCGCGCGAGGAGGACGGCGAACTTGAACGGCTTGGTCACGTAGTCGTTGGCGCCGGCTTCCAGCCCCTCGACGGTGTCGTCCTCCGAGTCCTGGCCCGTCAGCATAATGACCGGTCCGCGATACCCGTTGCGACGCATGGTGCGCACGGCTTCGCGACCGTCCATGTCCGGCAGCCCGACATCCATGACCGCCAGGTCGATCCGGTCTTCGTTCACGCAAGCGATGGCGCCGCCGCCGTCACCGATGCCGACCACTCGGAACTCTTCGTAGAGATCGAGCTGCTCCGCCAAGGTTTCTCGCAACGAAGCATCATCGTCGCAGATGAGCAGGCGATGGGTATTGGGCATCGACCAGAGGACTTTCGCGCAGGAACCGAGATCACGCCTCTCGCGTGTTCCGCGGTTGGAGAAGAGGATCGAGGTATTCAAAATAACGAACACCTCAGGCAGAGAGGATCGGGTTAAGTCGATCCTCGAAAAGCGAATTCTTTGAGAAAGGAGGGCATGCCATCCATAGTATGTTGGAAAACGGCTGACGCCTGCTTAAAATTTCAATTCTGCTGTGCGGTGGAACACGAGGCGCCCTGGGAACCCGACCAGTGGTATCCGGCTCCATCTCGGGCGATAAGGCGCCCCATGAAACGAACGACGCTTTCGCGGCTGCGGGTCCGGACCCTCGTGACCGACCGCACCCGGGGACAGGTTCTGGCCGGTTCCACTGTCATGCCCTGCGCTCTCGGTCGCGCCGGGATGGTTCAGCGTAAGTGCGAGGGCGACGGTGGGTCGCCCCGGGGCAGTTTCCGGCTGCGGGGAGGCGCCTATCGTCCGGATGTCTTCGCGGTCCGGCCTCCCACCGCCCTGCCCATGCGCCCGACGCGGCCGAGTGACGGCTGGTGCGACGCGTCGGGTGACCGGCGCTACAACCGGCCCGTCACACTGCCCTGTGCGGTCAGCACGGAGCGGATGTGGCGCGATGACGGCCTCTACGATCTGGTGATCGACCTCGACTACAACCGTGGACCGATCCGCCCTCGCCTCGGGTCGGCGATCTTCTTCCACTGCGCCCGCCCGGGTTACACCCCGACGGAGGGGTGCGTGGCGCTCAAGCGCGCGGATCTCGCCAGGCTCCTGCGTCGGCTCGGGCCGCAGACCCTGATGCGGATCGGGTAGCGTCGTTGCACAGCTTTTAATTGCATATGGCGTCAAAGAGGGGGAAGAGGCCGGCGAGGCCATGGATCACTCGAGTTTCGGGAGGAGATGTCCGTCGTGTCGCTCTTGAATAGGGGTGTATGCGCGCTTTATTCAAGGGTCATGTGCTGCGCTCACGCGATGATCCGGAGAGGGCCGTGATCACGAAGCCCATGCCCGCCACCGTTTGTACCTGCCTCGCCGTTCGGCAAGGCGCGCGGCAACTGACGCAATTCTATGACAGGCATCTTGCGCCGGTGGGTCTGCGGGCGACCCAGTACCCAATCCTGGCCCGCCTCCATCGCGATGGACCGATGTCGATCAACGCCCTCGCGGCTTGTCTCGTGGTGGATCGCACGACCCTCGGGCGCGCGCTTCGGCCCCTCGAACGGGACGGGCTCGTAGCGATGGCCGCCGGCCGGGATGCCCGCACCCGGCAACTCTCGCTCACGCCGGCCGGCGCCGAACGCTTCGCCGTCGCGTTGCCCCTGTGGCAGGGGGCGCAGGCGGCGTTCGAGCGCGGCTATGGAACCGCCGAAGCCTTGGCCCTGCGCGCCGCCATGGCCCGGGTCGTAGAAACAATCTGACGGTTCTCCTACGGAGCCCGGGACGGTCTGGCGCCGAAGATGGCGGTACCGACGCGGACATGGGTGGCACCCATCTGGATCGCAGCCGGATAATCCGCGCTCATCCCCATGGACAGGATCGGCAGGTTGTGGCGCGCCGCGATATCGGCGAGCAGCGCGAAATGCGCCGAGGGCGGATCCTCCGCTGGCGGAATGCACATGAGGCCGTTGATCGCGAGCCCATGGGTGTCGCGACACTCGGAGAGCAGTGTGTCGACCTGAGCCGGCACGACGCCTCCCTTCTGCGGTTCGTCGCCGGTGTTGACCTGGATCAGGAGCTTCGGGGTCCGCCCGGTCCGGTCGATCTCCTTGGCGAGGGCCGCGGCCAGAGATAGCCGGTCCAGGCCGTGGATCACGTCGAACAGCTCCACGGCCTCGCGGGCTTTGTTCGATTGAAGCGGACCAACGAGGTGCAATTCCACGTCCGGGAAGCGTTCCCGCAGGGCCGGCCACTTCGCCTTCGATTCCTGAACGTAGTTCTCGCCGAACACCCGATGCCCTGCTTCCAGGGCCGGCAGGATGCCGTCGGCGGCGATGCGTTTCGAGACGGCCACGAGGGCGATCTCGGCCGGATCGCGCTCCGAATCCTCGGCCGCCTGGCGGATCCTGTCCCGCACGGCCGTGAGGCCGGCGACGACGTCGGCGGGGTTCGGGTGGGCATACTCGAGATGAGCGTCTGCCATGGGGGTCGGTCTCGCAAAGGGGAAAGGGCTGTCCGTCCCGACTACCACTCCGAACGCGCGCCGCAAGGCACGGCTTCCACGCGGGCGTTCGTGTTGACCGGGGAACGCCGCGTGGTAGTCCGGCGGCCAACCCCTTCCGGGCGTGCCCTCCGCCGCCCGCTCCTCACTTGGACAGCGCCCCGGTATGACCTCCCCTGACACCTCCGCCCCGGCCCGCCCCGTCGCCCCCGAGCGCTACAACGCCAAGGAGACCGAGCCACGCTGGCAGCAGGCCTGGGAGGCGGCCGGGATCTACGCCACCAAGAACGACGACACCCGACCGAAATACTACGTGCTGGAGATGTTCCCCTACCCGTCGGGACGCATCCACATGGGGCACGTGCGCAACTATGCCATGGGCGATGTCGTGGCTCGCTACAAGCGCGCACGCGGTTTCAACGTGCTGCATCCCATGGGCTGGGACGCCTTCGGTCTGCCGGCCGAGAACGCCGCCATGGAACGCAAGGTCAACCCGCGCGACTGGACCTATGCCAACATCGCCACCATGCGCGGCCAGCTCCAATCCATGGGGCTGTCGCTGGACTGGAGCCGCGAGATCGCGACCTGCGATCCAGACTACTACAAGCACCAGCAGCGCATGTTCCTCGATTTCCTCGAGAAGGGCCTCGTCACCCGCCGCACCGCCAAGGTGAACTGGGACCCCGTGGACCACACGGTGCTGGCCAACGAGCAGGTGATCGATGGGCGCGGCTGGCGCTCCGGCGCCCTGGTGGAGCAGCGCGAGCTGACTCAATGGTTCTTCAAGATCACCGACTTCGCCCAGGACCTCTACGACGCCCTCGATGGCTTGGAGCGGTGGCCCGAGAAGGTGCGGGTCATGCAGAAGAACTGGATCGGCCGCTCCGAGGGGCTGGAGGTCCGCTTCGTCGTGGAGGCCCCTCCCCCCGGCATCGCGCCCGATGTGAAGGTCTACACCACCCGGCCCGACACCCTGTTCGGGGCGAAGTTCCTCGCCATCGCGGCCGATCACCCGATTGCCGCGAGCCTCGCGTCATCGCGTCCCGGTTTGCAGAGCTTCATCGAGGAGTGCCGCCGCACGGGCACCGCGCAGGCCGCCATCGATACGGCCGAAAAACTCGGGTTCGACACGGGCCTCAAGGTTCGTCACCCCCTCGATCCGTCCTGGCTGCTGCCCGTCTACGTCGCGAACTTCGTGCTCATGGATTACGGCACGGGTGCGGTGTTCGGCTGCCCTGCCCACGACCAGCGCGATCTCGATTTCGCCAACAAGTACGGTCTCGGAAATACGCCCGTGGTCTGCCCCGAAACAGAGGATGCGGCGACTTTCGTCATCACCGACACGGCCTATGACGGCGACGGGCGGATGATCAATTCGCGCTTCCTCGACGACATGACGCCGGCCGAGGCGTTCGACGCGGTGGCGAATCGCCTCGAGGCCGAGGTGCTCGCCGGGACTCCGGTGGCATCGCGAAAGGTGCAGTTCCGGCTGCGCGACTGGGGCGTCTCGCGCCAGCGCTACTGGGGCTGCCCGATCCCGATCATTCACTGCGACGCCTGCGGCCCCGTAGCCGTGCCCGTCGCCGACCTGCCGGTGAAGCTGCCGGACGAGGTTTCGTTCGACGTGCCCGGCAATCCGCTGGAGTGCGACCACGCCTGGCGCAACGTCCCCTGCCCCACCTGCGGTGCGCCCGCCCGGCGCGAGACCGACACCATGGACACGTTCGTGGATTCGTCCTGGTACTACGCGCGCTTCACCGCGCCGTGGCTGCAGGATGCGCCCACGGATCGGAAGGCCGTGGATCAGTGGCTCGCGGTCGACCAGTATATCGGCGGCATCGAGCACGCGATCCTGCACCTGCTCTACGCACGCTTCTTCATGCGGGCGATGCAGGTCACTGGGTGGTCGGGTGTTTCCGAGCCTTTCGACGGCCTGTTCACGCAGGGGATGGTGGTCCACGAGACCTATAAGGATGCGGCCGGCGCCTGGGTTCAGCCGGCGGACATCCGGATCACGGCCGAGGCTGGAGAGCGACAGGCGTTCCACGTGAAAACCGATGCGCCGATCACCATCGGTGCCATCGAGAAGATGTCGAAATCAAAGAAGAACGTCGTCGATCCAGACGACATCATCGCGAGCTACGGCGCAGATACGGCCCGCTGGTTCATGCTCTCGGACTCGCCGCCCGAGCGCGACGTGATCTGGACCGAGGACGGCGTCCAGGGTGCCGCCCGCTTCGTGCAGCGTGTCTGGCGCCTCGTCTCCCTCGCGGCCGCCACCACGGGTGGTGCGAGCGCCAACGATGCCGGCCTGCGCAAGGCCGCGCACAAGGCCCTGGCCTCCGTCGAGGAGGATGTGGAGCGCCTGCGCTTTAATCGCTGCGTGGCGCACATCTATACCCTCGCCAACGCCCTCGACGAGGCCCTGCGCGGCGGTGTCGAGGCGGGCGTGGCGCGGGAGGCCGCCGGTATTCTCACCCTGCTCGTGGCGCCGATGATGCCGCATCTCGCCGAGGAATGCTGGCAGGCACTGGGCCGTGAAGGGCTCGCCGCGCAGGCCGCGTGGCCGGTGGCGGACCGCAGCCTTCTCGTCGAGGATTCCATCACCCTCCCCGTCCAGCTCAACGGAAAGAAACGGGCGGACGTGACCGTGCCGCGCGAGGCCGACAAGGTCGAGGTCGAGCGCCTGACCCTGGCGGACGAGGCCGTGCAGAAGGCCCTCGAAGGGCGTGCGCCCAAGAAGGTGATCGTGGTCCCGGGCCGGATCGTGAACCTCGTCGTCTAGAATGGAGAACGTGCCGGAGACGAAACGTAAACTCTGGTGCATTTAAGGTGACGGCGGGCCCGGGTTCGCCGTACAAAGCGGGCCTGAACGTGCCCAATGACGCTCCCGTTCGGTGCCTCGTTCTTCTCACGGGAACGATGGCATCACGGGCGTCTCGGAGAAGGGCACCGAGCATTCGGAACCGCGGAATGATGCGTTTGGCAATCGGGACGGAGCGCAACGGCCTCGCACGCCGGGCGGTACGCGTGGCACTCGTCTGCGCCCTTGCCCTCGATCTGTCGGCGTGCTTCCGACCCCTCTACGGCCCCACCGCCTCAGGCGAGCCCATGGCCGCTCTCCTGGCCTCGGTGGAGGTCGACGATATCAGGATGGCTCAAGGTCAGGAGCGCATCGGGCATTACCTGCGCAGCGAACTGATCTTCGATCTCGACGGCTCGGGGCAGCCCTCGACCAAACGCTATCGCCTCAAGATGCAGGGCAGTGAGACGGTGCAGACCCCCATCGTGTCGTCCCAGACCGGACGCGCCGAGGCGGGCACCATCATCGCCAACGTGAAGTACTCCCTGGAGAACCTCGACGGCACCAAGATCATCAGCGAGGGCGTCGCCACCTCGACGGCGACCTACGATCGTTCGGTTCAGCGTTTCGCCTCCCTGCGGGCCGCGCGTGATGCTGAGATCCGCCTCGCCAAGGTGCTGGCCGAGCAGATCAAGACCCGCATCGCCTCCGTTCTGGTGACGAAGCCCTGATGGGCCATCGCCCATGACCGCCGTCAAGCCAGGCGACGTCGAGGCGCTGATCCGGCGTGGGCCCGATCCCCGCATCGCCGTGTTGCTTCTCTACGGCCCGGACACCGGCCTCGTATTCGAGCGCGCAAAGCGCCTCGCCGAAGCCTTCGTGTCCGATCCGAGCGACCCCTTCGCCATGGTGAAGATCGATGGGGACACCCTGGCCCAGGATGCCGGCCGCCTCGCCGACGAGGCCGGCACCGTCGGGCTGTTCGGGGGCAACCGCACGATCTGGGTCCGGGCGGGCAGCCGCAACTACGCGCCCGCCGTGGACGCCGCCCTGAAGGCGGAGATCACCCAGGCCCGCATCGTCGTGGAGGCCGGGGATCTGGCCAAATCCGCGCCCCTGCGCACCCTGTGCGAGAAGTCGCCCAAGGCCCTGGCGATCCCGTGCTATCCGGACGATGAACGCACCCTCGCCGACCTCATCGAGCGCACGCTCAAGGAGAACGGCCTCGGCATCGCCCGCGAAGCCCGCGACGTGTTGGCCGCGAGCCTTGGGGGAGATCGCGGCGCCAGCCTGTCGGAGATCGAGAAGCTCGCCCTTTACGCGCGCGGACAGGACACGGTCAGTCTCGACGATGTCGAGGCCGTGACGAGCGATGTCGCCGCCAGCGTGCTTAACACCCTCATCGACGCGGCTTTCTCGGGTCGCAGTGCCGACGTCGAACGCGATTACCGACGCTTCCGCCACGAGGGCATGGATCCTTCGGTGATGCTCGGCTCAGCCTTGCGCCATGCCCTGACGCTCCTGAGCACCCGCCTGGCCGGGGAGGGGCAGAGCGCCAGCATGATGGTCGGCAATTGGCGAGGCCTGCATTTCCGCCGAAAGGCCACGGTTGAGACACAGCTCGCCCGTTGGTCGCCCCCTGCCCTTCGACACGCGATCCAGCTGCTTCAGGAGGCCATCCTGGCTTGCCGCCGCTCGTCGCACGAGCTCAGCCACGCCAATGCGTCGAGCACGCTGCTGCGCATTGCTTCGGAGGCGGCCCGGCGCCGGTGATCTCTTCTATACGGCGCCCCCATTTCGGGCGCCGTATAGACGGGATGAGGAGCAGCCGCCTCTGCCGGGCGGCCGGCTCGATCAGGTCTGCGGGGCGACCTGCAGCAAGCGGCAGAGTCCATCCAGTTCCTCGGCCGTCTCGTACCGGATCCGAATCTCGCCGGTCCCGGCGGACTTCGTCTTCAGCGAGACGGGAACACCGAGGGCGCGGCCCATTGCCTGTTCGAGGGACCGCAGGGTCGCGTCCTTCTCGGCTCCACGCCGGGGACGGCCGGGGCGCGGCGCGTCACCGTCCGGCACCTCGGCGGAGGCGAGGGCCTCGACCTCGCGCACGGACAGCCCCTCCTCGACGATGCGGCGCGCCACACCCTCGGGGTCCTTCACGGCCAACAACGCGCGGGCATGGCCCGCCGTGATCTCACCGGCGACCACCCGATCCTGGATCGACGGGGAAAGCTGGAGCAGGCGCAGGGTGTTGGCGAGATGGCTGCGGCTCTTACCGATGATCTCGGCCAACTCGCTCTGGTTGTACTGGAACTCGCTCATCAGCCGCTCGTAGCCGGCGGCCTCCTCAATGGCGTTGAGGTCCGTCCGTTGGACGTTCTCGAGGATCGCGAATTCGAGGGAGGTGCGATCGTCGATCTCGACGGTCACCACCGGGACTTCCGTCAATCCGGCGCGCTGGGCCGCCCGCCAGCGACGCTCGCCGGCGACGATCTCGTAGGTGTCCGGAACGCCCGTCAGGGCCCGCACCACGATGGGTTGGATGATGCCCCGCACCTTGATGGACGCGGCCAGTTCCTCGAGATCGGTCTCGCTGAAGCGCCGGCGCGGATTGCGCGGGTTCGGCCTCAGGAATTCCACCGCGACCTTCCGCTGAGGCGCCTGAGCCTTGTTCGCATCGCCGCCGTCGTCGCCGAAATCACCGATCAGGGCCGCGAGACCGCGTCCCAGCCGGGGCCGCACCACATCATCCGCCATTGCCACCCGCTCGACTCCGCTACGCGTCTGATTCGTTTCTTAGGCCGCGACGGGCAAACGCCCCTCGCGCTGGATGATCTCGGAGGCGAGGCGCAGATACGCTTGGCTCCCGGCGCATTTCAAGTCGTAGAGCAGGACCGGCTTGCCGTGCGAGGGAGCCTCCGACACGCGCACGTTGCGCGGAATCATGGTCTCGTAGACCTTGTCGCCCATGAAGCTGCGCACATCGGCCTCGACCTGGGCCGAGAGGTTGTTGCGCGGATCGAACATTGTGAGCACGATGCCCTGGATCGTCAGGCGGGTGTTGAGGGCGCCCCGAACTTGCTCGACGGTCCGCAGGAGCTGGCTCAGGCCTTCCAGGGCGAAGAACTCGCATTGCAGGGGGACCAGCACCGCATCGGCTGCCGCGAGGGCGTTGATCGTCAGCAGGTTGAGGGAGGGCGGACAGTCGATGAGAACGTAGGTCACGCCACGCGTGGCGTCGTCGTGGCCGACGCTCTTCAGGACGTTGCGCAGGCGGTGCGCCCGATCCTGGGCGGTCGCCATCTCCATCTCCAGGCCCAACAGATCCATGGTGGACGGTGCAACCATGAGGCGGGGTACGGCGGTGGCGACACAGGCGGCACCGAGTTCGGCCTCACCCGCGAGCACGTGATAGGTCGACACCCGGCGATGCCGGCGATCGATGCCGAGGCCCGTCGAGGCATTGCCTTGTGGATCGAGATCGATCACCAGGACCGACTCGCCGATGGCCGCGAGGGCTGTCCCGAGGTTGATGGCCGTGGTGGTCTTGCCGACCCCACCCTTCTGATTGGCGAGGGCGAGAATGCGCAGGGGGCGGTCCGACGTGCCGCCGGCCGAAGAGTCGTCAGAAGGAGCGCTCGTCATGAATCCACGCGGGAAAGGGCCGTGACGCGGACGATCCGCGCGTCAGAATCGGTACGGCTCGGCAGAAGGTCGTAAACGAATTTCCACCGTTGCGCCGCCTCGGTCAATTCGGATTGCACGTCACGCCCCTTGGGAAAAAGCGCGACGGTTCCGGTTTTCAACAGCGGCTCGACCCAGGCGAGGAGCTGGGTGAGGGGGGCGAGGGCCCGAGCGCAGACGATCTCGGTGCCGGTTCGGGTCGCGATAATATCCTCGATCCGAGCGTTGTGAACGGTAGCCGGCGCCTCCGTTAAACGGGCTGTTTCGATGAGGAACGCGCATTTGCGGGCGTTACTCTCGACGAGATTGACCTGAAATCCCGGACGCTCACGCCCGGCGATGGCGAGGAGGAGACCGGGAATTCCAGCGCCCGAACCAAGGTCGAGCCACCGGATGGCTTCGGGAGCCATCGCCATTAACTGGAGTGCGTCGGCAACGTGCCGGGTCCAGACTTCGTTCAAGGTCGCCGGCCCCACGAGGTTCTTCACTGTTTGCCAGCGGCGCAGCTGCGCCACGAAGATATCGAGCCGCTCAGCTGTTTCACGTGAAACAGAGTTGGCGGTGAGGACGCTCGCGCGCCCAGCGTCAGCTGGCATGGCCGAGCCCCGATCGATCACCGCGCCGCGCATGGGCGGCCAGGAGGGTCAAGGCGGCGGGCGTCACGCCTTCGATCCGGGCGGCTTGGCCGAGTGTCAACGGTCGCACGATTTCCAGCTTCGTCCGCATCTCATTCGAGAGGCCGGGGATCGCGCCGTAATCGAGGCGGACAGGGAGAGCGACCGCCTCGTCGCGTCGGAAGGCCGCGATATCGGCCTGCTGCCGGTCGAGGTAAACCGCGTATGTCGCATCCGTTTCGAGACGGTCCCTAACCCGGTCCGGGATCTCGGCGAGGTCCGGCCAGACGGCGACAAGGTGGGACCAGTCGATGTTCGGGTAGGACAGGAGTTGAAAAGCCGAGCGTCGAATGCCGTCGCGGTTCAGCGGGATGCCGTGGGCGGCAGCCCCATCGGGTGTCAGGCTCAGAGAATCGAGGCGCGCCCGCGCGGTCTTCAGGCTTGCTTGCGACTCGGCGAAATGATCCGTCCGTTGTGATCCGATGCAGCCCAGGGCGATGCCACGCGGCGTCAGACGCTCGTCGGCATTGTCCACCCGGAGGGACAGCCGATACTCGGAGCGCGACGTGAACATGCGGTAAGGCTCGCTCACCCCGTGGGTGACCAGATCGTCGATCATCACGCCGAGGTAGGATTCGGCACGGTCGAACACCGCCAGGGCGGTATTGCCGGCGAGCCGGGCTGCGTTGAGACCGGCGACGAGGCCCTGGCCGGCCGCCTCTTCGTAGCCGGTGGTGCCGTTGATCTGGCCTGCCAGGAACAGGCCTCGCAGGCGCCGGGTCTGGAGTGTCGCGTCGAGCTCGCGCGGGTCGACGTAATCATACTCAATCGCGTAGCCCGGCCGCACGATGGCGGCATGCTCCAGGCCCGGGATCAGGGCGATCACCGCGCGTTGGACTGCCTCCGGCAGGGCCGTGGAAATCCCGTTGGGATACACTGTGGGGTCGTCCAATCCCTCGGGTTCGAGAAAGATCTGGTGACCCTCGCGGTCACCGAACCGGACCACCTTGTCCTCGATGGAGGGGCAATAGCGCGGCCCGCGACTGGCGATGCCGCCGGAATACATCGGCGAGCGATGGAGGTTGGCACGGATCACATCGTGTACAGCCTGCGTGGTCCGCGTGATGCCACATTGAATCTGGGGCGTGGTGATCCGATCCGTCAGGGTCGAGAACGGCACCGGGTCCGCGTCGGCCGACTGCATTTCGAGGCCGGACCAATCGATGGTGCGGCCGTCGAGGCGCGCTGGAGTCCCGGTTTTCAGGCGGCCGAGCCCAAAGCCATAGCGGTCGAGGGTCTCAGCGAGACCGACGGAAGGCGCCTCACCGACGCGGCCGGC
Organism: Methylobacterium adhaesivum; assembly: GCF_022179065.1. Classification (GTDB taxonomy): domain Bacteria; phylum Pseudomonadota; class Alphaproteobacteria; order Rhizobiales; family Beijerinckiaceae; genus Methylobacterium; species Methylobacterium adhaesivum. The sequence continues at coordinate 151,865 of NZ_BPQD01000001.1, read as the reverse complement.
CGGAGTTTGGATTTCTCCGATATGGATCAGGCCGCGCAGGAAGGTGCCCGTGGTGAGCACGACGGCGGCGCAGGGTAGGGTGCGCCCATCGGCGAGCACGACGCCGGTGACACGGGTTTGGTCGGTGAGGAGATCGGCGACCTCGCCCTCGAGGACATCCAGATTCTGGGTTTCCGCCACCGCCGCTTGCACGGCTCGCGCGTAGAGCTTGCGGTCAGCTTGCGTGCGTGGTCCGCGTACGGCCGGTCCCTTGCGGCGATTAAGGAGGCGGAACTGAATGCCGCCCGCATCGGCGGCACGGCCCATGATGCCGTCAAGGGCATCGATCTCGCGCACGAGATGGCCCTTACCAAGGCCTCCGATGGCAGGGTTGCAGGACATGGCGCCGATGGTCGCCGCCTGATGCGTCACCAGGGCCGTTCGGGCGCCGAAACGTGCCGCCGCAGCGGCCGCTTCAGTGCCCGCGTGACCGCCGCCGACGACGATCACATCATAGGACTGTGCGTGTGATTGCATGGATGGGGAGTACGCGGACCGGCGCCGAAGCGTCAACAATTCTCGCGGATTTTCACGTGAAACCGGTAGCCTGTTTATTTTCCGATACAGAAGCCGGAGAACAACCGATCGAGGATATCCTCGACGCCGACATGCCCCGCGACTTCGCCGAGGGCTCGAACGGCCAGCCGAAGATCCTCCGCTGCCAATTCCGGCAGTGCCGTCCCTTCGAGCAGGCGATCGAGGTGGTCCCGGCACCGCGTCAGTCCTTCCCGATGCCGCTCCCGTGTGATGAGGGCATTGTCGCCCCCCACTGCATCGGCCGCTCGACGGGCAATGGCATCGAGCAGCGTATCGAGACCCGCGCCCGTAATCGCCGAAACCGCGAGGATTGCGCTCGAGGGGGAGGGCGGGGACAAGTCCGCCTTGGTCCGAATATGCAGGGTGGCGGGGGAGGGGGCCGGGTGGGTCTCCTCAACGGCGGACGTATCGCCCTGATCGAGGAGCAGCACGAGGTCAGCCTGGGCGATACGCGCCCGCGTGCGCCGGATCCCTTCCATCTCAATGGGATCCTGTGTGTCGCGTAAGCCCGCCGTATCGATAAGAAGAACGGGCAGGCCACCAAGATCGCATCGCACTTCAATGATGTCACGGGTGGTGCCGGCGATCGGCGACACAATAGCGGCGTCGCGCCGGCTCAAAGCATTCAAGAGGGTCGATTTGCCCGCATTGGGAGGCCCGGCCAGCACAACGGTGAAACCCTCACGCAGGCGTTCACCGCAGCGCCCATCGTCCAGAACCTTTGCGATGGCATCACGCAGCGCCCGCGCCTTATCGTACAGAGCGTTGTCTAGGGCATCGTCATCGACATCGCCTTCGTCGGAGAAATCGAGGGCGGCCTCGACGCCGGCTAGAAGATCGATGATCCGGTCGCGCCATTCAGAGACCTGACGCCCAAGGGCGCCGTCGAGCTGGCGTAGGGCCTGGCGCCGCTGTGCCTCGGTCTCCGCGTCGATGAGATCGGCGATGCCTTCGGCTTCCGTCAGGTCGAGACGACCGTTGAGAAAAGCGCGGCGCGTGAACTCGCCGACCTTGGCCGGCTCGCATCCAGGACAGGCAGCAAGCGCCCGTAGAACGGCGGCACGGACGGCGAGGCCACCATGCAGGTGGAGTTCAACCATATCCTCGCCCGTGAAGGTACCGGGGCCGGGCATCCACACGACGAGGGCTTGATCGAGCACGTCCTGCGATGGGTCACGTAGGCTTCGCAGCACGAGTCGGCGGGGAGGCGGGAGGGGGCCTGTCGTGAGGCGGATCAGGCTCTCACCCGACGCGGAGCCGCTGATCCGGATGACTGCAATGGCCGATCGGCCGTAACTGCTGGCGGGCGCGAAGATGGTGCTTGGATGATCCATCGGCAGGCGTGTGCGAAATGAGCGAATTGCCAGCGAAGGCACAAATCATGAGCCGGCAAGATTTTTAGTTTTTTCCGGAAAATATCGCGTCCCGACCCTTCGATGCTGGTTCGCGCAACTTGGTTTTCGGTCCGCAGGAAGGGCTTCGCAGGTCAGAGCGATGCGATCGTTCAGGCAGTTTCCCCGTTCACCCTGATCTGTTCCATCAGGGGAACGAGGCGCATCGTGAGCGTGACGAAAAATCCTGTGCCCGGGAGCCCAAACGGCTCCCGGCACCCGGGCTTCAGGTGTTCATGGAGTCGAAGAAGTCGTTGTTGCTCTTGGTCTGGCGCAGCTTGTCCATAAGGAACTCGATGGCGTCGGTGACGCCCATCGGGTTGAGGATGCGGCGCAGCACGTAGGTCTTCTTGAGGGAGTCCGGTGGGACCAGCAGTTCTTCCTTGCGGGTGCCCGAACGGGTGATGTCGATGGCCGGGAAGATGCGCTTGTCGGAGACCTTGCGGTCGAGAATGATTTCCGAGTTGCCCGTGCCCTTGAACTCCTCGAAGATCACCTCGTCCATGCGCGAGCCTGTGTCGATGAGCGCCGTCGCGATGATCGAGAGCGAGCCGCCCTCCTCGATATTGCGCGCCGCGCCGAAGAAGCGTTTGGGGCGCTGCAGGGCGTTGGCATCGACGCCGCCCGTGAGCACCTTGCCGGATGACGGCACCACGGTGTTGTAGGCGCGGCCCAGACGCGTGATCGAATCGAGCAGGATGACAACGTCGCGGCCGTGCTCGACGAGGCGCTTGGCCTTCTCGATCACCATTTCGGCAACCTGGACGTGGCGGGTCGCCGGCTCGTCGAAGGTGGAGGCGATGACTTCGCCCTTCACCGAGCGGATCATGTCGGTCACTTCCTCGGGGCGCTCGTCGATGAGCAGCACGATGAGGTAGCATTCCGGGTGATTGATGGTGATCGACTGGGCGATGTTCTGCATCAGCACGGTCTTGCCCGTGCGCGGCGGCGCCACGATGAGGGCGCGCTGGCCCTTGCCGATGGGGGCGACGATATCGATGATCCGGGGCGAAAAGTCCTTCTTCGGCGGATTGTCGAGTTCGAGCTTGAAGCGCTGGGTCGGGAACAGCGGCGTTAGGTTGTCGAAGTGAACCTTGTGCTTGATCTTCTCCGGGCTCTCGAAGTTGATCGTGTTCACCTTCAGCAGGGCGAAGTAGCGCTCGCCATCCTTCGGACCCCGGATCGGCCCCTCCACCGTGTCGCCCGTGCGCAGGCCGAAACGGCGGATCTGGGTCGGCGAGATGTAGATGTCGTCGGGGCCGGGCAGGTAGTTCGAGTCGGACGACCGCAGGAAGCCGAAACCGTCCTGCAGCACTTCCACTGTGCCGGCCCCGATGATCTCGACGTCCTTGGCAGCGAGCTGCTTCAGGATCGCGAACATCAACTCCTGCTTGCGCATGGTGGAGGCGTTCTCGACCTCGACCTCTTCGGCGAAAGCGATGAGATCGGTCGGCGTCTTGGACTTCAGATCCTGGAGCTTGACCTCGCGCTTGCCGTCGAGATCGGCGGCGGCGAGGCCACCCTCGGCCGGTGCATCCACGGGTTCAAGGGCGTCGTATGAGGCTGTCATGGGAATTCTAAACCGCGGCAAAAACGGATGAGGGGCAGAGGTCGTCTGGGATGGATTCGCCGGGCACTGTCTCAGCACCTGTCGTCGGACCGTTGAAAAGGACGGTTCCGCGCATCGTCTTGGGGGAGTCTGGAAGACTCGCGGGATGCATCACGGCGTATTGGGAGGGACTTCGACGTTATCGTGATTCTTTCGCTTGCTCAAGCCGGAATCAACGACGGCGCAGGCGGACGTAGAGGGCGCCGGCTCCGCCGTGGTGACGGGCCGCTTCCTCGAAGCCGAGGACGATGCTGCGCAATTCGGGCGCCCGCAGCCAGTGCGGCACGCTGCGGCGCAGGACGCCGCGCTCGGAAAACGCGTCGTCGTAATCCATCCCGCCCTTGCCGGTGACGACGAGAACATGAGTGTGACCCGCCGCCCGCGCTCGCATGAGGAAGCCCATCAGGGCGCCGTGCGCCTGCGCCTGATACATTCCGTGGAGATCGATCCGGGCATCGACCTGCAGGGCGCCGCGTCGGAAGGCGAGACGCACGCGTCGCTCCAGACCCTGCGCCAGGGGAGGGGGGGCGACCACGGGGGGCGGAAGCGTCGCTGGGGGATTCGGCTTCAGGATGAGTCGCTTACCCGGTGGTTTCGCGGCCGGCGCGGGCTGCTTCGCCATCGGTGAGGGTGGCGACTTATGAGCCGGCTTCATGATGGGCTTTGCCGGCAGGATCGGTGCAGCGATCACCGGGCTCGGCTTCGGTTTCGCCGGCCGGGCGCGACCGCGCAGGGGCGTGATCAGGCGGGCGATCTCGCCCCACAGGTAGGCATCCTCGCCCGAGAGGCCGCGGGGCCGCCGGGGGGGCCTCATGGCCCGGCCGGCGCGGCGGCGCGCGGCAGCAGCACGACGAAGCCCGCCGGGGCCCGCAGGTTGCCGGCGGCGACGCCGGCCGCTTCGCCGGTGCCAAGATAGAGGTCGCCCCGCGCCGGACCGACGATGGCCGAGCCGGTATCGGCCGCGATGACGATGCGACCGGTCGCGGGATCGTCCGAGGCCTCGATCCAGAACGGCAGGCCGTAGCGCCAGAGGGTCGAATCCACGGCGAGGCTGTGGCCGGGGCTCAAAGGAACCCCGGCGGCGCCGGGCGGTCCGAGGGCGGCATCCTCGACGGGCGCGAGCTTGAAGAAGATGTACGATTGGTTGCGGCGCATCAGGCGGCGGGCGATCTCGGGATTGTCGCGTAGCCAGCCGGTCCAGCGCGCCAGGGTCAAGCCCTCGAGGGGCAGATGGCCTTCGGCCACCAACAGCTTCCCGATGGCGGTGTAGGGGCGGCCGTTGCGCCCGTCGTAGAGCACCCGCACGACCCGCCCATCCGTGAGGCGCACCCGCCCCGACCCCTGGACCTGGAGGACGAAGAGATCGACGGGGTGGAGCCAGAGCAGCGGAATCCGTGACGGCCCCGGCCCGTCGTCCTCGATGGCGGCCCGGTCGGGATAGGGAACGAGGCCGGCCTCCGTGCGGCGCGCGGCGCGCAGGGTGGGGTCGAGGCCGGGATGCGCCTCGCCCGGCTCCAGGCTCACGAGGTCGGCGGGGCGGGCGAGAACCGGCGCGGTGTAGCCGGGCGCCGCCTCGGGCGAGCCGGAGAGTTCCGGTTCGAAATAGCCCGTCAGGAAGCCCGTGCGGCGCACGGGCGTCCCCTCGGCGGCGGGCCGGACGACCCGGTAGGCGGCGAACGCCGTGGCGAAGAAGCTGGCGGCCCCTTCGGGGGCAACGGCGGCGGCCCGCGCGCAGGCGGCGGACAGCGCGGCCGCGTCGCCGGTGATGGTTGGAGCCAGGGGCACCGGCGCCGCCGCACAGGTCCGGCGGAAGGCGTCGAGGGCCCGTTCGGGATCGGGACCGGGGAAGCCGGCGAGCTGTGCGACGTCGACGGCTTCCAACACCGCGCCGCCCACACGCAACGGCTCGGCCGCCTGCGCAGCCGAGCCGGGAAACACGGAGCCGAGACAGGCCGCCAGGGCCGTCGCGGGAGGCAGGAAGCGCCGGAGCGCCGAACCGGGCATGACCGGTGAGGGCCGCCTAGGCACCGGCTTCGGTGGCGACGAGCTGCCAGTTCGGATCGCGGGTGCCCAGTGTCCGGGCGAAGGTCCAGACGTCGGGCACCTCGACCACGGTCTCGGCGCTGCCGTCGATCACCTGACCCTGGGCGTTACGGGTCGCGGTGATGAGGTGGGAGAGGAAGCGCACCGTGACCTGGGCCACGCGGTTCTTGACGTCGACGGCGACGATCTCGGCCTTGTCGAGGGACACGAAGGTGGTCTCCACCACCTCCTTGCGGCCCTCGCGCGCGTCGATTTCACGCTCGAAACCCTCGCAGACCTCCCGCGAGAGCAGGCTGCGCAGCGTCTTGCGATCGCCCTTCGCGAACGCGATCACGATGGCTTCGTAGGCCGATTTCGCGCCCTCGACGAAGCTGCGCGGATCGAAGCCGGGCTCCACCTGCACCACGGCTTCGAGGCCGTTGGCGATGGCCGAACCGGGCTCGGCGATGCCGCGCCAGTCGCGGGCTTCCGGGCGCGGTGCCGTCTGCGCTCGGTCGGCGGAGGCCCGATCGGCACCGGGCAGGCGCACCACGTTGTCGCCCTCCGGCCGGTTGGCCGGCGGCTCCGTGCGGCTGCGGTCCACCGGCTTGAAGGGGGAGCGTTCCGCGCCGGTCTTCTGGCCAAGCACCGAACGCAGGCGCCAGATCACGAACACCGCCAGGGCGAGGAAGATCAAGGTCGTCAAATCGAAGGAATCCTGCATCACCGATCCTGATCGTGGCCGTCGCACGACGACTGCAATTCGAGGGGCTCCGGAAAACCCTGTCGGACGTGCTTTAGCCGAGCCCCGCGCCGGGAGCGAGCCGACTCGCCCGAAAGCGTCTCCGCTACGGCGGCCCTCCTGAGACACGGGATATGGTGCGCGCCCAGCCCCGGTTCCAGGCGCGGCGGGCGTGCCTTGTTCGCACTCCATCGGCATGATAGCGCGCTCTCGCACCGGACGGGTGGTCGCAACCGTCGCCGAACGAACGACAGCCGGCCCGCGCATGCTCCCGAGGATCGTGCCCCCCGAGGATCGTGCTCCCGACGAAGCATGCTCCTGGGGCACTTGAGAAGGACAAGAACGCCATGGCCGACACATCGGCACCGAACGGGAACGGTGGCGCCACGGCGCAGACCGAGGACCAGCTCCCCGCCATCAACGCCCTCGGGCAATACGCCAAGGATCTCTCCTTCGAGAATCCGAACGCCCCGCGCTCGCTCCAGCCTCAGGAATCGGCGCCGCAGATCAACATCCAGGTCAACGTCAACGCTCGGCAGATCGCGGAAGAGGATTTCGAGGTCGAGTTGACCCTCGAAGGCGATGCCAAGACCGGCGGCGACGTGCTGTTCGCGTTCGAGCTCACCTATGCGGGCATCTTCCGCATGCGCAACATCCCGCAGGATCAGCTCCATCCGGCCGTGATGATCGAGTGTCCGCGCCTGCTGTTCCCCTTCGCTCGCCAGATCGTCGCTGAAGCCGTGCGCAATGGCGGCTTCCCGCCGCTCTACATCGATCCCATCGATTTCGTCGGCCTCTACCGCCAGAAGGCGATGGAAGCGCAGGGACAGGGCGTCGAGAGCGGCCCGCTCTCCTCCTGAGGACGCCGCTCCTCCGCTGACCAGTAGGAGGTCGGCGGAGGAGCAAGGTTTCAGCGTCGGGTCTCGAGCCCTGTTGCGCACGGGTTGCATCTCCCTTGTGCCGGTTGTGCTAGTTGGGACGGCGCGGCGGAACCTCCCGGCGCGGGTCGGCCTGGACCGGGAGAACGGGTTGGTCATTGCAACCCAACCCGCGAGATGCCCCGAGATGCGTTCCTTCCATTCCCGCAGGACGCCGACGCCGCCCTTGGCTGAACACCGGCCCAGGCGGCCGCGTGTCGCTGCGGCACTCCTGCTCGGACTAGGTCTCGGCTTCGGCGTATCCGGCTGCGTTACGCCGGCGCCGAATCGCCTTTCCTCCGTCGAGACTGCGGAACTTCGCTTCACCAGCCTGGATGTTCGGGTGCCCGAGACGGCGCCCATCGTCTGGGGCACAGCCGAGGCGGATTACGCCCGGGCCAACGGCCTGTCACCGAACGATCCCGCCGTGGCGGCGACGCCGGCAGGGCGCGCCTTCGTCCGCGATCTGGTGGCGCGTCGCCTGAAGACCAAGCTGGAGCGGGTCCTCGCCAAGCGGCCTGCGGGCACGCGGCCGGTTCGCCTCGTGGCCACCGTCACCCGCGCCGATATTCCCTCCGCCATCCGCCGCATCACCATCGGCGGCAACCCGACGGTCAGCGCCGATATCGACATCGTGGACGCGCGCACCAACGCAGTGATCACCACCTACAAAGGCGGGATCGGCGTCAAGACCGTCGGTCAAGGGCTCACGGGTATTCTGATCGATGCCGCGATCACGGCCGGCGAAACCGACGATCTCTTCGACCGCGCCGCCGACGACTACGCGCAAGGCTTCGGCGACTGGCTCGCGGCGGCGCCGTAAAGGGCCTGACGAAACGCCCGCGCGTCCTCCGTTGCTCTCCGCGACGCCGACGATGCCGCGGGCGTTTTGGGAGAGGCACAAGAACGCGGAACGGGCCGAGCGTGCCGCGGTTGGTGGGGACCGACCGCAGGACACCCGATACGATGGACGACCGCCCCGATAGCCGGACCTTACGCGTGACCGAGCCGCGCGCCGTGCCCTGGCTGAGTGTCGTGTTCGGCTACGGGCCGATGCTGCCCTTCCTCATGGGCGCAGTGGCCGCTTGGGCCTGGCAGGGCAAATTCCTCGGCGATGCCGCCGAGACCGTGACGACCCTCTGGGGCTGCGCCATCCTGCTGTTTCTATCCGGGGTCCGCCGCGGCCTCAGCTTCCGCACCGAGGGGGGCGCGACGCTGGCCCAGATCGCCACGATGATCGGGCTGTTCAGCCTCGGATTCGCCGCCCTGGTGCTCACCGTCCTGGACGAGACCGTGGCCGCCCTGGCCCTGCTCATCCTCGGCTTCGGGGCCCTCACGATCCTCGATCCGATCGCGGCCCGGCGTGGGGAGGCGCCGCTGTTCTTCGCGCGCCTGCGCCCGGCGCAGATCCCGCTCGCCATCCTGGGGCTCGTCGGGCTGCTGGCCCTGAAGCTCTGACGCCCGCGCTTGCCGCTCCCGTCCGCGCGCGATAGAGCCCCCGCACCCTTCCCAAGCCGTCCGCAAAGCGAAACCACCATGGCCAAGGCCGATTCCCACAAGGCCGACACCCTGAAAGCCCGCCTGCCGCGCGGCTTCGTCGATCGGCGCGAGGACGAGATCGCGGCCCAGCACCGGATGCTCGAGACGATCCGGCAGAGCTTCGAGCTCTACGGGTTCGAGGCCCTGGAGACCCCGTTCGTCGAGTACACCGAGGCCCTCGGCAAGTTCCTGCCCGACCTCGACCGGCCGAACGAGGGCGTCTTCTCGTTCCAGGACGACGACGAATCCTGGCTGTCGCTCCGCTACGACCTGACGGCGCCGCTTGCCCGCCACGTGGCCGAGCATTTCGATGCGATCCCCAAGCCCTACCGCAGCTTCCGGGCCGGCTACGTCTTCCGCAACGAGAAGCCGGGTCCGGGGCGCTTCCGCCAGTTCATGCAGTTCGATGCCGACATCGTCGGGGCCGGCACCGTCGCGGCGGATGCCGAGATCTGCATGCTCATGGCCGACACCCTCGAGAAGCTCGGCCTCGCCGGGCAGTTCGTGGTCAAGGTCAACAACCGCAAGGTTCTCGACGGCGTGATGGAGGCCATCGGCCTCGCCGGGGCCGACAAGGCCGGCCAGCGCCTCACCGTCCTGCGCGCCATCGACAAGCTCGACCGCCTCGGGCCCGACGGCGTGCGCCAGCTCCTCGGCGCGGGCCGCAAGGACGAGAGCGGCGACTTCACCAAGGGCGCCGGCCTCGACGAGGCGGCGGTGGAGCGCATCCTCGCCTACGTCTCGTTCCAGTCCGCACCCATTGAGGGCGCCGACCGGATGGCGTTCTGGGAGCAGTTCTTCGGCGCCTGGAGCGATGTGGTGGGCGATTCCGTCACCGGCCGCGAGGGCATCGCCGAACTCCACGCGATGATGCGGCTCTGCGCTGCGGCGGGCTACGGCTTCGATCGCATCCGCGCCGACCCCTCCGTGGTGCGCGGCCTCGAATACTACACCGGCCCGGTCTACGAGGCGGAACTGACCTTCCCGGTCGTCAACGACGAGGGGCAGACCGTGCGCTTCGGCTCGGTGGCGGGCGGCGGGCGCTACGATGGCCTCGTCGGACGGTTCCGGTCCGAGCCGGTGCCGGCGACGGGCTTCTCCATCGGCGTCTCGCGCCTGTTCTCGGCGCTGCAACTCATCAAGAGCCCGCTCTTGGAGGGCACAAGCAAGCCCGGCCCGGTGGTGATCCTCGTCCTCGACCGCGAAAACATCGCGGATTACCAGCGCCTCGTCGCGACCCTGCGTGCGGAAAACATCCGGGCGGAGCTCTATCTCGGCGGCTCGGGCATGAAGGCGCAGATGAAGTACGCCGATCGGCGCGGATCGCCCTGTGCCATCATCCAGGGTTCGAACGAGCGCGAGGCCGGCGAGGTCCAGATCAAGGATCTCATCGAGGGCGCCAAGGCGTCGGAGGGCATCGCCAGCAACGCCGAGTGGAAGGCCGCCCGGCCGGCCCAGTTCTCGGTGCCGGAAGCCGAGATGGTCGCGCGGGTGCGCGAGGTGCTGGCACGGCATTACTGAGCGACCGTTACTTCGATCGACCCCAAAAAGAAGCCCCGCGCGAGACCGTCTCGCGCGGGGCTTCTTTCACATTGGGAGAGGGGTCAGCCGACTGAGATATCGACCTGAATGTTGCCGCGGGTGGCGTGGGAGTACGGGCACACCACGTCGGCCCGCTTCACGAGATCCTCGGCCACGGCGTGGTCGACGCCCGGCAGGGTCGCCTTCAGGGTGACGACCAGACCGAAACCCGTGCCGTCGTCGCGCTTGCCGATGCCGACAGTGGACTCGACCTTCGAATCCTCGGCGATCTTCACCTTGTCTTGAGCCGCCACGAACTTGATGGCACCGAGGAAGCAGGCGGCGTAGCCGGCGGCGAAGAGCTGCTCGGGGTTGGCGCCGGGAGCGCCGTTGCCGCCGAGTTCCTTCGGCGTCGTGAGCTTGACGTCGACGGCCTTGTTGTCGCTCGCGGCGGAGCCCTCGCGGCCACCGGTGGCGTGGGCGTGTGCGGTGTAGAGTGCCTGCATGACGGGTCTCCTGTAATGGGAACTGGGATTGGCGGGACGCATCGGACCTCACGGCCCGTATATCGATTGTGCGCAATCTTGTTTGCTTATCGCAGAGGGATCGATTGCGCGCAACCCGGTTTTTCGCACTGCGAAGGTCGATTGTGCGCAATGTGAGTTGTGTCTAAGATAAGCCGTCTCATCCAATGCGACACCCCTGAGCGGGTCGCCGGATCACGCGCCACGCTCGAGAGAGGAACAATCACCGCATGTCGGGCCGTGACGACACCCCGACCCTTTCGGATCGCCCCGTCCTTCCGCCGACGGCGCAGAGCCTGGATGGGCAGTTGTGCTTTGCCGTCTACGCGGCGGCGCACGCCTTTGGTCGGGCCTATCGGGCCCTGCTGGCGGCCCATGACCTGACCTACCCACAATACCTCGTGCTCCTCGTCCTGTGGGAGCAGGAAGGGCAGACGGTCAAGGAGATCGGTTTGCGCCTGTTCCTCGATTCCGGAACCCTGACGCCGCTTCTGAAGCGGTTGGAAGCCTCAGGCCACGTTCGCCGCGCCCGCGACCGCTCGGACGAGCGCCAGGTGAGCATTTTCCTGACGGAGAAGGGCCGGGACCTGCAGGGCCGGATGGAATGTGTGCCCCGGGAGCTCGGGGGCCTCACCGGTCTCGATCTCGATGGGCGTCTGGCGCTCCTCGATACCCTGGTGAAGCTGCGCGGCGCCCTGCATACGGGGGCGGGCGAGGGCGAGACGACTGACCGCCGCACAACGAAAGAAGCCGCCCCCGCGGGGACGGCTTCCTAACGGGCTTTCACGCAATCCGGCCCGTCGGCGATGGGCCGGAGCCTCGATCTCAGGACTTGGTCTTGAGGTAGGCGATGATGTCGTCGACCTTCTTCGGGTCCTTGATGCCGGGGAACACCATCTTGGTGCCGGGGACCTTCTTCTTCGGGTCGGTCAGCCACTCGTGCAGGTTGGCCTCGTCCCAGGTGATGCCGGAGGCCTTCAGGGCCGCCGAGAAGGCGTAGCCATCGGCACCCTCACCGGCCTTCGAGCCGACGACACCCTTCAGGGTCGGGCCGACGCCGTTCTTCTCGAAGTTATGGCAGGCCTTGCAGGGGGCGAACGCCTTCTCGCCGGCGGCGGCATCGCCCTCGGCATGGGCGGAGAGGGGCAGCAGCAGCGCGAGGGCGGCGCCGAGGATGAGGTGACGCATTCTGGTTTCCTCCTGGAGGGGGCTTTGAACCACCCGGGCTTATGGCAGAGCTTGGGCCTTTAGAACAGATCAAGGGTGAAAACGTTCCGGTCGGCTCGATGGCGTCTGCGGCGAAAGGAAGCTTCGGTGAGCCGTGATCGCGGTCCTATCCCGTGCCCTGGCCGAAGCCGCTGGGAAGGTCGTGGATTTGGCTGTACCCTGCATCCTCGGCTGTTTCGACCACGTTACCGGTCCTACGCCGTCCAAGCTGAGCGCAGGCTGAAAACGGTCGCGCTGGTGCGGAATGTCCCGAGGAACGCCCCGAGGAACGCCCATGTCGATCGCCTTTCCCGTGCCGGATGCCGGCATCGTCGCCCGCCGCGACGCCATCGTCGCCGGTCTCGCGTCCCTGGTCGCGCCCGAAGCCCTGGTGACGACGGAAGACGAACGCCGTGCCTTCGAGACCGACGGACTCACGGCCTACCGCAAGATGCCGCTCGCCGTGGTCCTGCCCTCCACCACGGCGGAGGTCTCGGCCGTGATGGCTTATTGCCACGCCCAAGGGGTGCGGGTGGTGCCGCGCGGGGCCGGCACGTCGCTCGCCGGCGGCGCCATCGCCCAGGAGGACGCCATCATCATCGGCGTGGCGAAGATGAATCGCATCCTCGACATCAGCTACGAGAACCGCACGGCGCGGGTGGAGGCGGGCATCACGAATCTCGCCATCTCGGGGGCGGTCAGTCACGAGGGCTTTTTCTACGCCCCCGATCCGTCGAGCCAGCTCGCCTGCACCATCGCGGGCAACATCGCGATGAATTCCGGCGGTGCGCATTGCCTCAAATACGGGGTGACCACGAACAACCTGCTCGGCGTCACCCTTGTGCTGAACGACGGCACCGTGGTCGAGATCGGCGGCGACCACCTCGATTCCGGCGGCTACGACCTTCTCGGCCTCGTCTGCGGGTCGGAGGGGCAACTCGGCATCGTCACGGAGGCCACCGTGCGGATCCTGCGGGGCGCCGAGGGCGCGCGTCCGGCACTGCTGGGCTTCGCCTCCGTTGAGGATGCGGGCGCCTGCACCGCCGCCATCATCGCCGCCGGCATCATCCCGGTGGCGATGGAGTACATGGACCGCGAGGCGATCCTCATCACCGAGGATTTCGCACAAGCCGGCTACCCGCGCGACGCCGAGGCGATGCTCATCATCGAGGTCGAGGGCTCGGACGCCGAGTGCGAGGCCATGCTCGCCCGAATCGTCGCCATCGCGGAGGATTTCCGCCCGACGAGCCTACGGGTGTCGAAATCGGAGGCCGAGAGCGCCGCCATCTGGAAGGGCCGGAAATCGGCGTTCGGCGCCACGGGGCGCATCTCCGACTACATCTGCATGGACGGCACGATTCCCACGGGCCAGCTTCCCCTGGTGCTCGAGCGTATCGGTGCCATCTGCGCCGGCCACGGCCTTCGGGTCGCCAACGTGTTCCATGCGGGCGACGGCAACCTGCACCCGCTGATCCTGTTCGACATCAACAAGCCGGGCGAACTCCAGAAGGCCGAGGCCGCTGGGGACGCGATCCTGAAGCTCTGCGTCGAGGTCGGCGGCTGCCTCACGGGGGAACACGGCGTCGGCATCGAGAAGCGCGACCTCATGCGCTTCCAGTACGAGCAGGTCGACCTCGAGCAGCAGATGCGGGTGAAGAACGTGTTCGATCCCGGCTGGCTCATGAACCCCGCCAAGGTGTTTCCCCTGGAGGGTCGCGTCGCGGCGTGAGGGGAAGGGGCTTTACCGGAACGGCGCGGCGCATCCCGGTGTTTCATCCTCCGCAATCGTGGAGGATCATCATGCGGATCGTTTCAACCCTGTCGGCCGTCGCCCTCGCGACCCTCGTCACCGCCGGCGCCGCCGAGGCCAAGGGCTGCATCAAGGGGGCGATCATCGGTGGCCTCGCCGGGCACTACCTCGCGGAGCGCGGCGTCGTCGGCGCCGTGGCGGGGTGCCTCGGCGGGCGCTACCTCGCCAATCGCAAGGCCCGGCGCGAACGGGAGATCGACTACGGCTCCCGCGTGCAGCAGCGTGGCCCGGCCTACGGCCAGCGCGGCTACAATTACTGACGTCCGGCCCGATCGGTCACGGGGGGAGGGGGCTCAAGCCGTCGCGGCCGCCGCCTCCACCCGTACGCCGATCCATAGCACGTGGCGCCGCCCACCCGGATGAGCGGGAAAGCGGATCTCCTCCATGGCGAAACCGCAGCGCTTCAGCCGGGCCTTGAACCGGCGGTCGGGCGAGCCCGACCACACCGCCAAGATGCCGCCCGGCCGCAGGGCGTAATGGGCACGCTTGAGGCCCCAGACATCGTAGAGCCGGTCGTTGGACCGGCGCGTCATACCCTTCGGGCCGTTGTCGACGTCGAGGAGGATCGCGTCGTAGCGGGCCGGGCCCGATTGGATGAGGCGGTTCACGTCCGCCTCGACGACGCTGACGCGCGGGTCGTCCAGGCTCGTACCGTGCAGGTGCGCGAGGGGGCCGCGTGCCCAGGCGACGACGCCCGGCACGAGCTCGGCGACCACCACCTCGGCTTGCGGTCCGAGAACCTCGAGGGCGGCGCGCAGGGTAAAGCCCATGCCGAGGCCGCCGATGAGGATGCGGGGCGCGGTTCGACCCGCGAGCCGTTCGCAGGGGATCGTCGCCAGGGCCTGCTCGGACCCGCGGTCCTGATCGGTCATGAGTTCGGACGTACCGACCTGGATCGAGAACGCCTCGCCCCAGCGGCGCAGGTGCAGGGTGTCCCGCCCGCCGGGGATCGGCGTGCTGTCGAGGTCGATCCAGTGCGTCACGCACGTGTCTCCGCCAAAGCCCCTACGCTTGTGCACCGAACGCCTCGCAGCGAAAGGCCCCGTAGTCGGTGCGCGCCAAGCGCTCGGCCAGCGCCGGCAGGAACAGCATCGCTTCCTCGGCCAGGCGCCAGGGCGGGTTGATCACGATGAGGCCGTTGCCGTTCAGCCGCGTTGCATCGGGTTCGCTGACGAGGAGGTCGAGGCGCAGGGCGGGGCGGTTCAGGGCGCCATGGAGTTCGGTCACCATGCGGTCGACGTGGGACACGTCCTTGATCGGGTACCAGCCGAGGTAGATGCCCGTCGGCCACTTCGCCACGGCCTTGGCGAGGGCCGCGCCGAGGCGATCGATTTCGCCGAGTTCCTCGTAGGGCGGGTCGATGAGCACGAGGCCGCGCCGTTCGGGCGGCGGGATCAGGGCGCCGAGCGCCGTCCAGCCGTCGAGGTGCATCACCTTGGTTCGTGAATCCTGATTGTAGCGCTCCCGCAGCGTCTCGGCGTCGGCGGGGTGCAGCTCGACGAAGACACCTTTGTCGGTGGAGCGCAGGAACTCGCGGATGATGGCGGGCGAGCCCGGATAGGTCGTGGCGCCATGGCGCGCCTGGGTGGCCGCCACCGCCGCCCGGTAGGGCGCGAGAAGGTGCTCCACCGCCTCCGGGAACGGCGTGTCGAGGCGGCCCCAGCCCTCCGCCGCCTCGCCCGTGCGCCCGGCCTCGTCTCCGGTGAGGTCATAGAAGCCGAGGCCCGCATGGGTGTCGATGGCCCGGAACGGCGTCGCCTTGGCGTGCAGATGCGTCAGCACCCGCGTCAGGACGAGGTGCTTGAGAACGTCGGCGAAGTTTCCGGCATGGAAGGCGTGGCGATAGTTCACGGGGCGGCTTTCAGCGCGCGGCGTCGATGGCGACCTCGCCGGCGCGGCAATTCTGGCGTGCCACCTCCGGGCAGGGGGTGAAGCCGCGCAGGTCCTTGGACAGGCAGATCCGCACCTCCTGCAGCCGGCCACGCACGCAGGCGACCGACATCATGTCCGGGCGCAGGCCCTTGTTGGCCATGACGAACTGGCGGGCGATCTCGATGGGCGCCGCGCGGGTGTCGGCGCTGGGCTTCTGGAACGCGTCGGGAATCGTCACCGCCTCGCGGGCCGTGCGGGCGGCGCGGAAATAGGCGGCCGGATCGAGGCCCGAGCAGGTGCCGTGCCGGCGCCATTCGTGGCGGGCCAGCCCCTCGCTCGGATAGACCTCGCCGGCCGTCTCCATAGCCTGCCGGGTCGGCGAGCGCTCGACGCTGGAGCAGTTCGACGGGTAGCCCCGCGTGTATTGCGGCCACAGGCCGTGAACGACGAAGCCGAGGCCCCGGCCGGGCCGGCACTGGCCGTTGGCTTCGCGCTGCGCCCCGTCTCCGTTGCAATAGGTCGGCGACCACGACAGGGCGAGGACGTAGAAGTCGAACTCGCCCGGCGTGCCGCGCTGGTCGTAGCCCTGGGCGCAGGCGGCGCCGGACGCCCCGACGAGGAAAGCGGCGGCGAGGGCGAGCCCTCGATGCAGGCTCACGGACGGGCTTCGCGGCAGGCCGTGGCGTAGGCGTAGGCGAGGTTGCGGTCGAGGCCGTGGACGCAGAACTCGATGCCCCAATCGGCGCCGATGATCCCGAGGCCGTCGCGCACGGAGTAGTCGACCTTGCGACGGACGCCGTCGGAGGTGGTCGCGACCGCGCTGCAATAGCGCCGGGGCACGAAGTCGAGGCCCCAGGGGCGCCAGGCTGTGCGCTCGATGCGCTCATAGCTCACGATGGTGAGGGTCGAGTTCCAGAACTTGCGCTCCTTCTCGGCGAAGTGGGTCGAGAGCCGCTCCAGCACCTCGGACGCCTGACAGCCGGGGATGTGGGCGTCGTAGTTGAACTCGCGCTCCTCGGCGGGGGTGATCTCCTCGCGACCCGAGCGGGCGAAGGCCGGCTGCAGGGCGCCGACCAGGACGAGGCCGAGGGCGAAGGCGGCGGAAAGGCGGTTCGGGCGCATGCCGGCAATCTTTTGCTGGAGTCCGTACAGTTGCGCGGAACGATGGCCGCTGCAGCGTCGGAGTCAAGCTTGCGCGCCGGGCCGGTCGTCGGTTTCACCGCCCCTGGGGTGCGGGGGGCACAGTGATCGCGACGGTCAGTAGATCGGGTCCGATAGGCTGGGCGCCGACAGGGACAGGGGCTCGCGCTCGAAGCCCGGGGCCGGCTCGTCGAAGCCATGGGCCGTGGCGAGGCGGGGCCGGGACACCGGGGCCGCCACGTAGGCCGAAGGCGCGGCGCGAGCCGCGGGCACCGGCACCCGCGCGAGCTGCGAGGGGGCGGCCCGGGGTGCCGCCTTCTGCGACATCGGGCTCACGCCGTAGGGATCGTCCTCCTCCACGTCCACGGGGGCCTGGGGGGGCGCCGGCAGACGCTCGACGGGACGCGGACGCGACACCGGACGCGCGACGCCGTCGGCGCCGAGCTGGGGCGTGAACTTGATCAGCGGCTGGCAGATCCGGCGCAGGCCGCGCGGATCGTGGCGGGCGAGGTCGACGTGGATGTGATCGTAGTGGAACACGTTGGAGCCCGGCGCCAGCACCGTTGAGAAGCGTGCGCACGCGCCGAGGAACACTTCGCGCAGGAACCCCTGCTCGGCTTCCGTGCCGCGCCAGCCGCCCTTGACGGTAATGACGTAGCCGTCGGCGAGCTTGAACGACATGATGTCGACGGCATTGCCGAAGGAATGCTCCGAGAGCTTGGCGCCGGCCTGGTTGTTGCGGCCCCGGCACGCGTAGGTGCCCGCGTTGATCTCGGCCACGGGCTGGCCGAAATACAGGTTGGCGGCCGGCTGGATCGTGTCGGCGAGCCAGGCCTCGGCCTCGGCGAGCGCCGGGCAGGCCAGGGTCACGCGCTGCTTCAGGGCGACGCTGCCGCCGCCGAGGCGGGTGACCCGGTAGGGCTGCAGCATGCCGCATACGCCCGGCCCCTCGATGGCCTTGGCCGGGGTGATGAACTCGCTCGTCTCGACGAGGCGCTTGGCGTTGCAGGCCTGTTCGGCCTGGTCGCGCCAGGGCTCGCGCTGCTCAAACTTGTTGAGCGCACAGCCGGTGAGCCCCGCGCCGAACAGCGCAAGGGCGGAGAACGCGAGAACGCTACGCCACATGACGAAGACGATGCGGGGCTTTGCGTAAAGGCTTCGTCAACGATGCGGGGCGCGGCGGCCGACCTGTGGATACGTGTTGACAGATGGCCTCTCAGGCCGGACTTCCCTGCCATGCTGTCCCTCGTCGATCTTCGCACCCGCATCTCCGCCGGGACCCTCGATCCGGTCGGCGCCGTCGCCCTGTCGCGCGACGCCATCGCCGCGCGAGAGGCGAGCCTCGGGGCCCTTGTCCACGTCGCATCCGATCCGGTGATCCCGCGCGATGGGCCCCTCGCCGGCATCGCCGTCGGCATCAAGGACATCATCGATACGGCCGACATGCCGACGCAGATGGGCTCGGCCCTCTATGCGGGCTGGCGGCCCAAGGCCGACGCGGCCATCGTCTCCCGCCTGCGGGCGCTGGGTGCCGTGCCGCTGGCCAAGACCGCCACCTGTCCGTTCGCGAGCCGTGACCCGTCCGCGACGGTCAACCCGCACGATTCCGCCCACACGCCCGGGGGCTCCTCGGCGGGCTCGGCGGCGGCCGTCGCTGCCGGCCTCCTGCCCCTGGCGCTCGGCACCCAGACGGCCGGCTCGGTGATCCGCCCCGCCGCCTTCTGCGGCATCGCGGCGATCAAGCCCTCGTTCCGGCTGCTGCCGACCGTCGGCGTGAAGACCTTCTCGTGGGCCCTCGACACGATCGGCCTGTTCGGTGCGGGCATCCGCGACGTCGCCCAGGCCCTCGCCCTCCTGGCCGATCGCCCGGCCCTCGATCTTCCGGCCGGCGGGATCGCCGCCCCCCGGATCGGCCTCGTGCTCCAGGATTTCGCCGACTCCGCCGATCCCGAGGCCGTCGCCGCCCTGCAGCGCGCGGCGCGCGCGGCCGAGGCCGCCGGAGCGACGGTGACCGACCTTGCCCTGCCTCCGCAGCTCGCCGAGGCCTGGGCCATCCATATGACTGTGCAGGACTTCGAGGCCCGGCAGGCCCTGGCCTGGGAATACGCCCACCACCGCGAGGCCCTCGGGCCGGACCTGCGGGCCGAACTCGACGGGGCGCAGGCCCTCGATGCCGCGTCCTACGACGCGGCACGGCGCACGGCCCACCGTGCTCGCCGCGTCCTCAAGGATCTGTTCGGCGAGGTCGATGCGCTTCTCACCTTCTCGGCCCCCGGCCGGGCTCCGGCCGGGCTGACCAGTACCGGTGACGCCCGCTTCAACCGCCTCTGGACCCTCATGGGTGTGCCCTGCGTCAACCTTCCGGTGCCGGGGGATGGCCTGCCGCTTGGCGTGCAGATCGTCGCCCGCTTCGGCGACGACGGGCGCGCGCTGGCCGTGGCACGGGCGATCGAGGCGGCCCTGGCGCGGTGAGGGCCGGGCCCGTGACTCAGGCCCGATGCTTTCGTGCGGCTTGAGCCCCCGCCGCCCGACGGCTATCGCCACCCTTCGCGCCACGAGAAGCGTCCTCTCCCATGCGTTCCTGGAAGCAGGCTGTGGCCCGGGCCTTCGACGGGGCCGAGGGCTATGACGCCGCCGCCATCATCCAGGCCCGGGTGGCCAGGGGCTTGGCGGCCCGCGTCGCGTCCCTGCCCCTGGCGCCCGCGCCGTCCGTCCTCGAAATCGGCTGCGGCACCGGACTGCTGACGGCGGCCCTGCACGAGCGGATCGTCCCCGGGGCGTACCTCGCCACCGACCTCGCCCCCGCCATGACCCTGCGCTGCCGCGCCCGCATGGCCCTGCACCCCCGCCCCCATCCGCGCTTCGTGGTGATGGACGGCGAGCGGCCGAGCCTCGCCCCGGGCTTCGACCTCGTCTGTTCGAGCTTGGCCGCGCAGTGGTTCGAGGATCTGCCCGGCTCACTTGCGCGGCTCGCCGGCCTCCTCGCGCCCCGGGGCCATCTCGCCGTGGCGACCCTGGCCTCCGGGACCTTCGCCGAATGGCGCGGGGCCCATGCCGATCTCGGCGTCACGGCGGCGACGCCGGCCTATCCGGCGGCGGCGGACCTCGCGGCCCTGCGCGTGCCGGGCTGCACCCTCGCGGTCGCGTGCGAATCCCTGGTCGAGACCCATGCGGATGGGCGTGCCTTTCTCAACGCCCTGCGGGCCATCGGCGCCGGCACGCCGGACGGCCGCGCGTCCCTGTCGCCGGGGGAGCTGCGGCGTGTCCTGCGCCGCTTCGAGGCGGATGGTGCGCGCGTGACCTACGAGGTCGCGACCCTCCTGGTGCGACGGGACTGATCCGTCAGGGTCTTGTCGGCCCGCTTGAGATTTCACTGGCCTCCTGGCTCAACAGGAACACGCCCTGCGCGCCGATGAGATTCCAGACCCACCACGGCATCGAGAAGCGCATGGGCCGGCCCCGGGCATCGAGGGCCGTGGCCTTCTCGATGCGTGCCCCCACCATCCGGCACAGGCCGACGAAGTCGCGAATGGTGCAGTGGTGGATGTTCTGGGTCTCGTACCATTCTTCCGGCATCAGGGCAGTCACCGGCATCCGGCCACGAAAGCCGAGTTCCGCGCGCACGCGCCAATGCCCGAAATTCGGGAATGAGATCACCACCTGCCGGCCGATGCGCAGGAGGTGTTCGAGAACGATGCGTGGGTTGCGCGTCGCCTGGATGGTCTGGGAAAGGACCACCACGTCGAAGGCGTCGTCGGGATAGTTCGCCAGATCCGTGTCGGCATCGCCCTGGATCACCGGCAGGCCGCGGGCGAGGCACGCGTTGACGCCCTCGCGCGAGAGTTCGATGCCGCGTCCGTCGACGCCGCGCCGGTCGCGCAGCAGCGCCAGGAGCGTGCCGTCGCCGCAGCCGATATCGAGGACCCGCGCGCCCGGCGCCACGAGGCCGAGCACCACGAGATGGTCGATGCGCGTCCCGTCCCGCTCGCCCTGTGGCAGCGAGGCGGCGGCATCCCAGGGGGCGACGTCGCGCAACTGCTTCACAGGCCGCGCGCCCGAGCGGCGGCATCGATGAAGCCGCGCGCCGCCGCGAACATCACCGGCTCGTCGAGAAGGAAGGCATCGTGCCCCTTGTCACTCTCGACCTCGACGAAGGCCACCGCCGCCGAAGCCGCGTTGAGGGCGTGCACGATGGCGCGGGAATCCGCCGTGGGAAACAGCCAGTCGGAGGTGAAGGACATCACGCAGAAACGGGTCTTCGTGCCCTTGAAGGCCTTGGCGAGGACGCCGCCATGGTCGGCCGCGAGGTCGAAATAATCCATGGCGCGCGTGAGATAGAGGTACGCGTTGGCGTCGAACCGCTCGACGAAGCTGAGGCCCTGGTGGCGCAGGTAGCTCTCGATCTGGAAGTCGGCATTGAACGAAAAGGTCGGGGCCGAACCGCCCTGGAACCGCCGTCCGAACTTGCGGTGCAGGGCCGGCTCCGACAGGTAGGTGATGTGCGCGCCCATGCGGGCGACGCCGAGGCCCTTGGCGGGGCGTGTGCCCATAT
Source organism: Methylobacterium adhaesivum (assembly GCF_022179065.1). Classification (GTDB taxonomy): domain Bacteria; phylum Pseudomonadota; class Alphaproteobacteria; order Rhizobiales; family Beijerinckiaceae; genus Methylobacterium; species Methylobacterium adhaesivum. The sequence goes on along the minus strand of NZ_BPQD01000001.1, from coordinate 130,444 downwards.
CGAGGTAGCGCCCTTCGGCCCAGGCCGGATCGGCCATGATCGCCTGGCGGCCGACTTCGTGGAAGGCGATGTTCTGGGCCGAGTGCCGCGCCCCCGTGGCGATGGGCATGGCGGCGAACACACGCTCCGGATAGAGCGCCGCCCATTGCAGCACCTGCATGCCGCCCATGGAGCCGCCGATACACAGGAACAGGTCCCGAATCCCCAAGCGATCCAGCAGCATGGCCTGAGCCCGGACCATATCGCGGATGGTCACCAGGGGAAAATCGAGGCCGTAGGCGCGCCCAGTCTCCGGATCGACGGAGGCCGGCCCCGTGGAGCCCATGCAGGAGCCGACCACGTTGGAGCAGACGACGAAGTAGCGATCCGTGTCGATGGGCTTGCCCGGCCCGACCAGGGTCTCCCACCAGCCGCGCTTGCCCGTCACCGGATGGGTGTGGGCGAAGTGCTGGTCGCCTGTGAGCGCGTGGCAGATGAGAACCGCGTTGGAGCGGTCGGCATTGAGGGTTCCGGCCGTCTGGTAGGCGATCTGGAACGGTGCCAGGACCACCCCGGCATCCATGGTCAGGGGCTCGTCCGGGCCGAATTGCGCGACCTGCCCCTGCCCGTTGGGCGCCTCCGGTTCGACAACGGGCGGCGTATCCGTCTGGGCGGCCTCCGCGAGGATCTGAGCGGCTGGATCGAGCGACAGGGTCATGGGAAAGGGGGCTGGCGAAAAACGGTCTCGAGACATCCCATGGGCGCAGCGCCCCTGAGGTGAAGTCGGGCGTTGATCCGGCCTGAGACGAGCGGATCCGTCGCGTCGGGATAGCAACGAGGTAGTGTGCACCCGTTCTGGCGTCAACGAAACCGTGGGTGGGCCGGTCACTCGGCCGATCCAGCCGGTATCCCGCCTGAAAACCGTGTAGACAAGATTCATGAGGCGGCGCCGGGCGGGACTTTTTCCTCGAACGCGACCGCTGACCTAGGAAACAGCTTTTGATTTGCCGGCGAAACAGAAATTTTCCTAAGGGTAGGATCTGGTGCCGTCGCGTGCCGATCGACCGGATGGGGGTGCGCGTTGGTTGATCCCGAGGGAGCCACGCCCGAGGCACTCGTCGCCCTCGGCTGGACCGCGTATTTCGCCGAGCAGATCGCGAACAGGCCGGGCGAGCCCGTCCGCATCGCCATGGTCCATCGCTCGCGCATGAGCGCCATCGGCGCCCACGGTCCGTTCAAGCTCGTTCTGGCCCATCACACCAACACCGGCGACTACGCCGTCGGCGACTGGGTGCTCGTCGATTCTGCTGCCCGGACTCTACTGAGCCGCCTCGAGCGGCAGACCCTGCTGGCCCGGCGGGTCGAGGGCTCCAAGGCGCCGCAACTCGCCGCCGCCAACGTCGACACCCTGTTCATCGTCACGTCTTGCAACGCCGACTTCAACGTCGGTCGTCTGGAGCGCTACCTCGCCCTGGCGAACCAGGCGGGAACGGAGCCGGTGATCCTGCTGACGAAGGCCGATACCGCCGCCGATGCCGAGACCTATCGTGTTCAGGCCGAGGCCCTGCAGCGCGACCTGCCGGTGGTGGTCCTCAATCCCCGCGAAACGGCGTCCGTCGCGGCCCTCGCGCCCTGGTGCGGACCAGGCCGGACGGTGGCCCTCGTCGGCTCCTCCGGTGTCGGCAAGTCGACCCTCGTCAATACCCTCGTGGGGGAGGGGGCTGGCGAACCGCAGCTTACCGGCGGCATCCGCGAGCACGATGCCAAGGGCCGCCACACCACCACGGCGCGCTCGCTCCACGCCATCGCGGGCGGTGGCTGGGTGATCGACACGCCGGGCATGCGGACCCTCCATGTCAGCGACGCGTCGGAGGGTATCGACACCCTGTTCGCCGAGATCACCGAACTGGCACCCCTCTGCCGGTTTCGCGATTGCACCCACGCGCACGAGCCGGGCTGCGCCGTTCAGGCGGCGGTGGCCGAGGGCCGTCTCGATTCCGAGCGCCTGTCGCGCTGGCGCAAGCTCCTCGACGAGAACCGCGTGAACACGCCGGTCGCGACCGGCCCGCGCGGCAACAAGAAGCGCTGAGCCCTCCGTGACGCCGTGGCCCCCCCTCGACCGGGATCGGTTCGCCAAGTGCCGGGCCCTGATGGAGCGCGGCGCGACGCCGGGCGAGCGCGCCGCCGGGCGGGCCGCCGCCACCCGCATCGCCGCCGCTGCCGGGCTGACCCTGGTCCAGGCCGAGGCTTCGGAAGGCGCCCGCCGGACAGAGACGGCCGCGCGGCCACGGCCCGCGTCGGACGAGGCCTGGCGGGCGCGCAACGCTCGTCCCGGACCGCAGGCTCGTCCCGAATCGAAGGCGCCCCCCGAGCCGATCACCGTGGAGGAATTGCAGGCCCAGAAGCGCGCGGCGGACGCCCGCCGGCGCAAGATGGCCGAGCGCGAGGCTCGGCGCCTGCGGGCGCTTCACGCCGAGCAGGAACGCCAGAGCGCCGCTGTCCGTGCCGCTCAGGGCGAGCGCGACCGGGCCTGGACGGAGGCCCGCGCCTGGGCGGAGGCCCAGGCCGGCGGGGCAGCCTCCGGAGAGCGTGTTGGGTAGCCGCTACGGCCTCGAAATCCGTGCCGCGGGCGCCACCGATGCGCCCGGCCTTGCCGTGCTTCTCGCCGAGGCCGGACCCGCGATCCCGGTCGAAGCCCTCGCGGAGCGCCTGGAGGCGATGCGGGCCGCCCCCGGCGTTGCGCTCATCGCCCAGGAATGGGGACCGCCGAGCGGCCTCGTGGTGCTCCACTGGTACCGCACCCTCACCGAAGCCCGGCCGGTCGCACAGATCACCACCCTGTTCGTCGGAGGCGAGCAGCGCCGGCGCGGCGTCGGGCGGCTTCTCCTGAAGGCCGCCTCCCAGGCCGCGCGCATGGCCGAGTGCGATACGCTCCAGCTCGTGGCCGCCCAGGACCTCGCCGACCTCGACGCCTTCTGCCGCGCGACCGGCTTCACCCCGGGCGGCCCCGGCTTCGTGCGGCCCCTGCGCAAGGGGCGATGAGCGCGTTCGCGTGCTCGTCAAGCCCGAAAAGCTTTGTTAGACGGTGCCCTCGCGATCACCCCGGCCCATTCGATGTCCTCTGATATGCCCGTCTCCGCCCGTCCGGTGCCCCGCCCGGGCGTCCTGGCCATCGAGGCCTACGTGCCCGGCAAGAGCGGCACGCCGGGCGTGCACAAGGTCCACAAGCTCTCCTCCAACGAGACGCCCCTCGGCGCGAGCCCGCGCGCCCTCGACGCCCTGCGGGAGGCGTCCGCCAAGCTCGAACTCTATCCGGACGGCACCTCGACGCACCTGCGCGAGGCCATCGGCCGGCGCTACGGCCTCGACCCGGCCCGCATCGTCTGCGGCGCTGGCTCGGACGAACTCCTGTCCTTCCTCGCCTACGCGTATATGGGTCCGGGGGACGAGGGCATCTTCTGCGCCCACGGCTTCCTCGTCTACCGGATCGCCATCCTCGCCGCCGGTGGTACCCCCGTGGTGGTGCCCGAGCGCGACCTGACGGCGGACGTCGATGCAATGCTGGCGGCCGTCACGCCGCGCACGAAAATCGTCTACCTCGCCAATCCCAACAATCCGACGGGCACCTACCTACCCTTCGACGAGGTTCGCCGCCTGCACGCGGGCCTGCCGCCGCACGTGCTTCTCGTCCTCGACGGGGCCTATGCCGAGTATGTCCGCGCCAACGATTACAGCGCGGGCCTCGACCTCGTGCTCGAATCTCAGAACGTCGTGATGACCCGGACCTTCTCGAAGATCCACGGCCTGGCGTCCCTGCGCATCGGCTGGATGGTGGCGCCCGCCGAGGTGGCGGACGCGGTCAATCGCATCCGGGGGCCGTTCAATCTTTCGGGGCCGGGGATCGCCGCCGGGGCCGCTGCCATTGCCGACGAGGCGCACGTGGCGGCGGCGGTGGCGCACAACGACACATGGCTCGCCTGGCTGATGCAGGAGGTGAAGGCTCTCGGGCTGACCGTGACGCCGAGCGTCGCCAACTTCCTCCTCGTGCATTTCCCGGACGAGGCCGGGCGCGGTGCGGCGGAGGCGGACGCGTTCCTCACGGCGCGCGGCATCATCACCCGGCGGGTCTCGTCCTACGGCCTGCCCCAGGCCCTGCGTGTCACCGTGGGCAGCGAGGAGGCCAATCGCGCCTTCCTGTCCGCGCTCACGGACTTCCTCGGGGGCACGCCGCGTGCCTGACGCCGACGCCCCACTCATCGATACCCTCGCTATCGTCGGCCTCGGGCTCATCGGCTCGTCCATCGCCCGGGGCGCGCGCCAGTACGGTTTGGCCCGGAGAATCGTGGCCATCGACCGTGATCCGGGCGTGCTGGAGCGAGTCCGGGCGCTCGGCCTCGCCGAGACGGCGACGGCCGAGATCGCGACGGGCGTGGCGGAGGCCGACCTCGTAATCTTGTGCGTGCCCGTGGGCGCCGCCGGGGCCGTGGCCGAGGCCATGGGGCCGGCCCTCAAGCCCGGCGCCATCGTCTCCGACGTCGGTTCGGTGAAGGCGTCCGTGGTGGCGGCCGTGGCGCCGCACCTTCCCGAAGGCGTCGCCTTCGTGCCGGCCCATCCCGTGGCCGGCACCGAGTATTCCGGGCCCGATGCCGGGTTCTCGACCCTGTTCTCCGGGCGCTGGTGCATCCTCACCCCACCCGAGGGAGCGGATTCGGAGGCGACCGCGCGGGTCCAGGCGTTCTGGGAAGGGCTCGGCGCCATCGTCGAGTCCATGACGCCGGAGCATCACGACCTCGTGCTCGCCATCACGAGCCACGTGCCGCACCTCATTGCCTACAATATCGTCGGCACGGCCGCCGATCTCGAGGCGGTGACGCAGTCGGAGGTGATCAAGTTCTCGGCCGGCGGTTTTCGCGATTTCACCCGCATCGCCGCCTCCGATCCGACCATGTGGCGCGATGTGTTCCTTACCAACAAGGACGCGGTGCTGGAGATGCTCGGACGCTTCAACGAGGATCTCGCGGCGCTTGCCCGCGCCATCCGCTGGGGCGACGGCGACGCCCTGCACGAGCTGTTCACCCGCACCCGCGCCATCCGCAAGGGCATCGTCGCCATGGGCCAGGAGACGGCGGAGGCCGATTTCGGCCGCGCCCGGCCGGTGGCCGCACCCGAGAAGGCGCCGCCCGCCGCCTGAGCGGCGGGGGCGCTCCCGGGAGTTGACTCAGACGAGACCGAGCTTCTGCGCGAGGCCGATGCGCTGGAGCTTGCCGGTGGCGCCCTTGGGGATCTCGTCGAGGATCAGGATCTTGGCCGGCACCTTGAAGGCCGCCAGGCGCTCCAGGGCGAAGCCCCGCAGCTCCTTCTCGACCAGGGTCTGGCCCTCGCGCAGGACGATGGCCGCCGCGACATCCTCGCCGAGCTTGTCGTGCGGCATGGCGAAGGTGACGCATTGCGACACGGCCGGATGGTCCATGAGCACCTCGTCCACCTCGCGGGGCGAGATCTTCTCGCCGCCCCGGTTGATGATCTCCTTGAGACGGCCCGTGAGCGAGAGGTAGCCCTCCGGCGTGAGGGAGCCCTGGTCGCCCGTGCGGAACCAGCCCTGCTTCGTGAAGGCCTCGGCGTTGGCCTTGTCGTTGTTCTCGTAGCCCGCCATCACGTTGTTGCCCCGGATGACGATCTCGCCGATCTCGCCGGCGGGCAGGGGCTCGCCCTCGTCGTCGACGATGGCGATCTCGGGGCCGGCGGCGAGGCCCACCGAGCCGGCGTAATGGGGCCGGGGCGGCAGGGGGTTCGAGGCCATCTGGTGGGCGGCCTCCGTCATGCCGTAGGCCTCGATGAGGGGCGCGCCGAACACGTCCTCGATCTCCTTCATCACCTGCGGCGGCATGGAGGAGGAGGACGAGCGGATGAACCGGAGGGGGTTGGCCTCGATGGTCTCCTTGTTGCGGCCGGCGCGGGCGAGGATCGCCTGATGCATGGTCGGCACCGCCGTGTACCAGGTCGGGCGCACCTCACTCATCCAGCCGAAGAACTTCAGGGCGTTGAAGCCCGGCGTGCAGGACACCTGACCGCCGGCCGAGAGCGGCGCCAGGATGCCGGCGATGAGGCCGTGGATGTGGAACAGCGGCATGATGTTGAGGCCGCGATCATCGGCCGTGAACGCCAACGTCCGGCGGATGTTGCCGGCCGAGGCGCAGACGTTCGACTGCTTGAGGGGCACGATCTTCGGGCGCGAGGTGGTGCCGGAGGTGTGGAGCACCAGGGCGATGTCCTCGGCCTCGGCCGGGCCACCCTTGGCGGCGGGGGCGGCCGCCGCGCCGGTGAACGCCAGGGTGAAGGAGCCCGCGCCTGCTTCGGGTGTCGGCCGCAGGCGGACCACCGGCACGCCGAGCTTCTCCGCCACCGCCACGGCCGGCGTCTCGGAGCCTTCCGCGACCACCAGCAGCTTGGCGTTGAGATCGGAGAGGTAGAAGTTGAACTCGTCGGCCTTGTAGCTCGGGTTGAGCGGCGCCGAGGTGGCGCCCGCCGCCACGGCGATGAAGGCGGCGGCCATCTCGGGGCCGTTGTCGAGGACGATGCCAACGCGGTCGCCCCGGCCGATGCCCTGCGCGTTCAAGGCCGCGATGGTGCGGTCCGTGAGGGCACGCAGCGCGCCGAAGGTCAGGGGCACGCCGCCGGGGCTCGACAGGGCGGTGGCGTCGTCGGCACCAGCTCGAATCAGCGCATGCAGGGTGGTGGCGTTCTCGGCCATGGGAAACTTCCTCAATATCTCGAAAACAATCAGGCGGCCGTGATGACGAGGCGCCCCTGCGCCCGCTCCAGGCTCTGCGCGAGGAGACGCATCAGGGCGTAGACGGTGCCGATATGCGGGGTCGGGGTGTCGGTGAGGCGCCCGAGTTCGATGATCGAGCCGACGAGGGCCTCGAGCTCGATGGGGCGGCCGGCCTCGACATCCTGCAGCATCGAGGTCTTGTGGGCGCCGACTTTCTCGGCCCCGGCGATGCGCTTCTCGATGCCGAGCTTGAACGTGACCCCGAGCTTGCCCGCGATCGTCTCGGCTTCGCGCATCATGTCGGCGGCGAGCGCCCGGGTCTCGGGGAACTGGCAGATGTCCACGAGGGTGGCGTGGCTCAGCGCCGAAATGGGATTGAAACTCAGGTTGCCCCAGAGCTTGAGCCAGATCTCGGCCCGGATGTCGGAGGTCACGGGCGCCCGGAACCCGGCCTTGATGAGGCGCTGGGCGAGGGACTGGACGCGCGGGCTCATGGACCCGTCGAGTTCGCCGAGGCCGAAGCGGTGTCCCTCGATGACCTGCACCACGCCGGGCTCCGTCAGCACGGCGGCCGGATAGACCACGGAGCCGATGACGTGCTTCGGGTCGAGGTGCTTCGCGATGAGGCCGCCCGGATCGGCGGTCTCCATGTGGGTGCCGGCGAGCTCGCCGCCGTGACCGCCGGAGAAGTACCACCACGGGATGCCGTTCTGCATGGTCACCACCACCGTGTCGGGCCCGATGAGGTGATGCAGGTCGGCCGCGATCGGCCCGACTTGGTGCGCCTTGACGGTCAGCAGCACGATGTCGTGCACGCCGGCCTCCGCCATGGACTTCGTGGCCCGCAGATTCTCGACGTGAATCTCGGAGCCGTTCTCCTCGATCAGGCGCATGCCGCCGGCCTGTATGGCCTCGAGGTTGGCGCCGCGGGCGATGAAGGTGACGTCCTCGCCCGCATTGGCGAGGCGTACGCCCAGGAATCCGCCGATGGCGCCGGCGCCGACGATGGCGATGCTCATGTGGGTGTCCTCGAGGTCCGTGTTCGGCAATCGTATGTCGGGCGGGCCATCACGCGGTCCGCCATGCGGGCTGTCAGGTGAAGGTGTTCGAGAGGATTCCGATGCCGTCGATCTCGACCTCGACGGTGGCGCCCTTCGGAATCGGGCCAGCGCCGTTGGAGGTTCCACAGGCGATGAGGTCGCCGGGTTCCAGGGTGGTGCCGCGCGAGACCAGGGCGACGATTTCGTGCGGCTTGAAGAACATGTCGGCAACGGGATAGCGCTGCCGCTCGCGTCCGTTGACCCGGACGGCGACTGAGAGATCGTCGGGGGCCAGACCGGTGGCGATGACCGGGCCGAAGGGGCCGAACCCGTCGAAGCCCTTCGAACGTGTCCATTGCACGAAGCTCGGATCGGCCTTGAGCACTTCGAGGGCCGTGACGTCGTTCACGCAGGTGTAGCCGAAGATGTGCCCGGCCGCCGCCTCCGGCGTGAGGTCGCGCCCCCGCCGCCCGATGACGATGCCGAGTTCGCCCTCGAACAGGATGCGGCCGACGCCTTCGGGGATCGCCACGGTGTCGCCGCTCGCCCGGTAGGTGTTGGGCGGCTTCACGAAGAACAGCGGGTTCTCCGGTCGATCCAGGCCCTGCTTCTCGGCTGCCGCGTGGAAGTTGTTCCACAGGGCGATGAGCTTGGAGGGCCGGCAGGGCAGGTCGAGCACCACCTCGGCGAGGGCCAGGGTCTCGCCCGTGGGGGCTGGATCGGAAAACAGATCGCCGGCGTGGACGGCGATCCGGTCCCCGTCGAGGCGGCCGAAGCCGCCCCGGCCGTCATGGATGTAGCGCAGCCAGCGAGCCATGGTCTCAGGCATTCCGCGCGATGACCCGGGCCCGCCAGGGCTTCAGCACCGCGATGGCGAGGATCGAGGCGAGGATGTTGGCGCCGGCCGCGACGAGGAACACGCCGTCCCAGCTCGAGGAACTCTGCTGCAGGTAGTTGGCGGCGGGGACCAGGAGGGCCGCCGTTCCCTTGGCGGTGTAGAGCAGGCCGGCATTGGTGGCGGCGAACTTCGAACCGAAGGTGTCGGTGCAGGTCGAGGGGAACAGGGAGTAGATCTCGCCCCAGGCGAAGAACACGAACCCGGAGAGCAGGACGAACCACAGGGGATCGTGACCCCAGAGGTAGAGCATGTAGATGCCGAAGCCTTCCATGGCGAAGGCGATGAACATGGTGTTCTCGCGGCCGATCTTGTCCGAGACCCAGCCGAAGAACGGACGGGTGAGACCGTTGAGCACCCGGTCGATGGTGGCCGCGAAGGTGATGGCCACCATGGTGAGGCCCATGATCGTGACGGGGACCTTGTCGACGCCGATATCGGCGGCGATGGGCTTGAGGTTGGCGGTGATCATGAGGCCGCCAGCGCCCACGATGACGAACATGAAGTACATCAGCCAGAAGATCGGCTGGCGGGCGACTTCGCCGGGAGAGTAGTTGCGCCGGGTCTGTGCGACGCTGGCGTTGCTCGTGGCTTGAACGAGCTGGTCCTTCTTCGGCGACACGAGGAACAGCGACAGCACCACGACGATCACGCCCTGGCCGATGCCGAAGTTGAAGAACGCGGCCTGAAAGCCGTGATCGGCGATCATCCACTGGATCGGCGCGACGGTGAGCGCCGAGCCGGCGCCGAAGCCGGCGGCGGTGATGCCGGCGGCAAGACCGCGCTTGTCCGGGAACCACTTGAGGGCCGAGCCGACGCAGGTGCCGTAGACCGCGCCCGCGCCGATGCCGGCGACGACCTGCCCGAGATAGAACATGTTCAGGGTGTCGGCATAGGAGTTGATGACCCAACCGATGGCGCAGAGCACGCCGCCGAACAGCACCACGACGCGCGGGCCGTACTTGTCGACAAACCAGCCCTCGACGGGGACGAGCCAGGTCTCGAACAGGACGAACAGGGTGAAGGCCCACTGGATGGCAGCCCGGTCGAAGCCGAACTTCTTCTGGATGTCGGGGACGAAGAACGTCCAGCCGTACTGAAGGTTGGCGATCATCACCATGCAGATGACGCCGATGACGAGCTGGCCCCAGCGGCCGAACGGGGGCGCACCGACGGTGGCCGATGCAGCGTAGGTGGTCCCACCGGGGACAGGCGCAGCGGTGCGCGCGGTCATGGCGTTGTCCTCGAGTCAACTTTTGGTAATGCTCGCTGGTTCTAGCCGCAATTATTTTGAATTCAAGCAGCTTTGCTGCGGCTCTTGCCTGAGCTCATCTGTAAAAATTTTGGGACTATGCGAGAAAATTTTTTAAGACGAGAGGCTTCGGAATCGGAGATTATCGATTGTCTTGCGCTGCAGCGGGCGTTGCGTGCGGCGCAGCAATGTCCCGCATGGCAGGACTGCGCAGACGGGCGCTGAGCGGAACATTCGCCGTTCCACCACCGTTGCGCTTGGCCTGTCGCGGACGTTCGCGTCCCGCGATCGAGGCCCCATTCGAGGAGGGTTCGATGAGCAGCACGACGGACAAGATCAAGGGTCTGGCCAACGAGGCCGTCGGCAACATCAAGCAGGGCGTCGGCTCCGTCACCGGAAACGAGAAGCTTCAGGCCGAGGGCAAGGCCCAGGAGCTGAAGGGCGAAGCCCAGAAGACCGTCGGCGACGCCAAGGACGGCATCAAGAACGCGGCTCAGTCGGCGGCCGATGCCGTCAAGAAGATCTGAACAGGTAATCGTCGAGGGGGGCCGCTCGCGGCTCCATCGGGTTCGGCGCGGTGGGCATCGGGCCCGCCGCCGGAGACGCAACGAACGAGGTTTGAATATGAACAGGGATCAGATCGAAGGCGGCCTGCGCCATCTGCGCGGCCGGGGTCGCACCGCCATCGGCGCCGTGACGGGTCGTCCGCGCCAGCAGATCGACGGCGCCGTGGATCAGGTCGCAGGCGCCCTCCAGCACGGGTACGGCCGTGCCCGCGAGACGGCGGATGGCCTGCATCGCGACGGATCCCAGTTCATCGACGAGACCCGCAGCCGGGGACGCGCCATCGCCGGCGATGTCCGCGAACAGGCCGAGGACCTGCGCCGGCGGGGACGGGATTACCGCGACGAGGCCGTCCGGCGCGGGCGGACCATCGCCGCGCGGGCCGACGACAACCGGGGCACGACGCTCCTGATGGTGGCCGCCGCCGCGTTCGCCACCGGCTGGCTCATGCGCCGGACACGCTAGACCTTCCGATCACGACCCGCGTCGGCCGGCCTCCCCCGTGGAGGGAGGCTTGCCAAAAAAGGGGTGACGGGCGAGAGGCCCCGGAGTCGGCGGTGATCCCCGGACGCTCCGGCCCGTGCCGGGTGGCATGATTCGGAAATAGGCCCCGGGAGACTCGTCCTATGCCCATCCGTCCATGGTTCGATCTCACCACCGACGAGATTCGGTCCCGGGACATGAGCCGCGCCATCGCCGTGATGCCCGTGGCGGCCATCGAACAGCATGGGCCGCATCTGCCCCTCTCCACCGACGTGGACATCGCCGAGGGCTACCTCGCCCGGCTCATGGCCCTGCCGGCCGAGGATCTCGATGTTCTCGTCTTGCCGGTGCAGGGCATCGGCAAGTCCGATGAACACGACGGCTTCCCCGGCACCCTGAGCCTCACCACCGGGACGGCCCTCGCCGCCTGGGGCGAGATCGGCACGGGTATCCACCGGGCCGGTTGCACCAAGCTCGTTCTCGTCACCTCGCATGGCGGCAACAGCGGCCTCATCGACCTCGTGGCGGCGGACCTGCGTGGGCGCCTCGGCATGGTCGCGGTCACCACCGCCTGGAATCGCTTCGGTTATCCCGAGGGCCTGTTCCCCGAGGCGGAGATCCGTCACGGCATCCATGGCGGCGGCATCGAGACCGCTCTGATGCTGGCCCTGTGTCCCGACCGTGTGCGGCGCGACCGCATCACCGACTTCACGCCCCGGACCGTAGCCATGGAGGGAACCTTCACGCACTTGCGGGCCGGGCGCCCGGCGGCGTTTGCCTGGAAGGCGGGCGACCTCAACCCGGCCGGCGCCATCGGCGACGCGCGCCTCGGGACGGCGGAAGCCGGGCACGCGGCCCTCGATCACGGCGCGCGCGCCGTGCTCGAACTCCTGCGCGACGTCGACCGCTTCAGCCTCGCGCCCTGAGGCAGCCTCCGCTCTTACTCTTCGGGGTCTTCGGTCTCGGGCGTGCGGGCGGGCCAGGTCACGATGCGCTCGAGGAGTTCGTCGGCGGTGAACTCCTCCTCGTTGCCCGAGACCCGGCCGCGCACGGAGATCCCGGCTTCATGGACGCTGGCGGCCCGGCCGCTCACCAGGGGATGCCAGTCGGGCAGGTCCTCGCCGTCGCGCACGAGGCGGTAGCCGCAGGTGGGGGGTAGCCACGGAATCGTGCGTACGGCGTCCGGCGTCAGGCGCACGCAGTCGGGCACCCGCTTCTGCCGGCGGGGATAGTCGCGGCAATGGCAGCCGTGCCCGTCCAGAAGCGTGCAGCCGACATCCGTGTGGTAGACCTCGCCCGTATCCTCGTCCTCGAGCTTGAGGAGGCAGCAGCGGCCGCAGCCGTCGCACAGGCTCTCCCACTCGGCGGGCGACATCGCCTCCAGGGTCTTGGTGCGCCAGAACGGTTCGGTGGAGGCCGGCGGCCCCAAGGGGCGTGCGGCCGTGCGATCCCGCATTCGGGAACCCCGGGGTGACGATGAGGGACATCGAAGGGCGGAGCCGCAGGGCCCGCTTCGGACCCGGCTCGCGCCGAGGGCCGATTTTCGAACCGATGCTTTAGACGCAAGCGACCCGGACGGGCAAGCGCCACCGGCGTGCCCCATTTCCGGCGTCAAGGTTAATCGAATCTTGATCCGCCGCGCGCGGCGACGTGCCGTGCCGTCGGTGCGTTGCCCGTGGTATCGCGAGCCTCGCGGACCGACGCGGGTCTTGATAGACTGAAAGGCGCGGCGCGGGCCGGGTCGCCCTCCAGGGACGAAGAACAGATCGTGCGCCTGCCCAATGCCACCTCCCTGACGACCCGGATCAAGCGCGCGGCCCTGGCGTTCGACGCCTGGATGAACGCGGGTCTCTACGACAGTGGCCGGTCCGCCGCCGAGACCTACGAGCGGTTCCAGGAGCGCATGAACGTCTTCGCCGTGCGCGGCTGGAAGCGGGTCGCCCTCGATGCCACGAGCGAGGCGGTGACACTGGGCACCGGCGGCGCCGTTCTGATGCTGGCGCTGGCCCAATCGGCCTTCCACCTGACCAGCGACAACTGGCTCAAGACCCAGGATCTCGCTGTCACATTCCTCGACCGCTACGGCACCGAGGTGGGGCGGCGCGGGATCAAGCACGACGATTCGCTCAAGCTCGATGACTTTCCCGACATCATGATCAAGGCCCTGGTCTCGACGGAGGACCGGCGCTTCTATGAGCATTGGGGCATCGACCCCATCGGCACGGCCCGCGCCCTGGTGTCGAACTCGCGCGGCGGCGGCAACACCCAGGGCGGCTCGTCTATCACGCAGCAGCTCGCCAAGAATCTGTTCCTCACGAACGAGCGCTCCCTCGAACGCAAGGTCAACGAGGCGTTCCTGGCCCTGTGGCTGGAGAGCCACCTCACCAAGAACGAGATCCTGAAGCTCTACCTCGACCGGGCCTACATGGGCGGCGGCACGTTCGGGGCCGTGGCGGCGGCGGACTATTATTTCGGAAAGCCCCTCAAGGACATCTCGCTGGCCGAGGCCGCCATGCTCGCCGGCCTGTTCAAGGCCCCGACGAAATACGCGCCCCACGTCAACCTGCCCGCCGCCCGCGCCCGCGCCGTCGACGTGCTGCACAACATGGTCGAGGCCGGCTTCGTCACGGAAGGCCAGATCCAGACGGCCCTGCGCAACCCCGCCACCCCGGTGACCCGCACCCGCGACATCACGGCGGATTACTACCTCGATTGGGCATTCGGCGAGATCAAGGGCATGGCCGACGCGGGCCGCTTCCGCAGCGACCGGGTGCTCACGGTCAAGACGCCCCTCGACCTCACCATCCAGAGGCGCGCCGACGAGGTGGTGCAGAACACCCTGCGCCGCTACGGCGACCAGTACGACGTCGACGAGGCCGCCATGGTGATCCTCGATCCCGACGGGGCGTTGCGCGCCATGGTCGGCGGTGCCGATTACGGCGAGAGCCAGTTCAACCGCGCCACCGATGCCCAGCGCCAGCCCGGCTCGTCGTTCAAGCCCTACGTCTACGCCGCCGGCCTCGCGGCCGGCCTGTATCGGCCCGACACCCGCGTGGTCGACCGCCCCGTCTGCATCGGCAACTGGTGCCCGCAGAATTACGGCCGCTCGTTCTCGGGCGCGACGACCCTCACGGTGGCGGTGGCCAAATCCATCAACACGATCCCGATCCAGATCTCCATCGCGCTCGGCAAGGCCATGGGCATCTCCCACGAGGCCAACGCCGCCAAGGCCGGGCGCGCGAAGATCGTCGAGATGGCGCACCGCATGGGTATCACGACGCCGCTCGTCGACACGCCGTCGCTGCCCATCGGCTCGGCCGAGGTCAACGTCATCGACCAGGCCGCCGCCTATGCGGTGTTCGCCAATGGCGGGCGCAAGGCCAAGCCCTATGCCGCCATGGAGGTCAAGAACTCGTCGGGCGAGGTGATCTACCGCCATGCCGACGAGAAGGTCGAGCAGGTGCTCTCGACGCAGGTGGTCGCCGACATGAACTACATGCTCACCAAGGTGGTGGAGGAGGGCACCGGCAAGCGCGCGCAGCTCGAGGGCATCAAGGTCGCCGGCAAGTCCGGCACCACGAACGCCTACCGCGACGCCTGGTTCGTCGCCTACACGGGCAATTATGTCGGTGCGGTCTGGTTCGGCAACGACGACCACACCTCCACCAACAAGATGACTGGCGGCTCGCTTCCCGCCATGACGTGGCACGACGTGATGGAAACGGCGCACCAGGGCATCGAACTCAAAGCCATGCCGGGTCTCAAGGAGGTCGGGCGCGCCGTGGCCCAGGCCCCGGCCGCCGCGCCCGTCAACCCGGCGGCCAGTGCGGCCGGCAAGCTGTCGCGGCGCTCCTTCGAGGTGATCGGCGGCGTCAACGGCCTGTTCCGCACCGTCGAGGCGAGCGGCACACCCTCCCGCCCGGCGGGCGTCGTCGCCGAGGGAGCCCGCCCTGCCAACGGTCGCGTCGCCACCCCGTGAGCGTGGACGCCTCCACCAACAGCAAGGCCATCACCAAGCCGAAGGTCCTGGCCGCATGAACGCCGCAGACAGAGCCGCGCCGGACCGGCGCGCGCGCGCGGATGGCACCCCCGGGCGCGTCGTCGGCGCCGTGCGCCGCGCGATCCGCCGGGCCTCCACGGTCAGCCTGATCCTCTACACCCTCGCCCTCGGGGCGGGGATCGGCCTCGCCACCGCCGATTACGCCACGCGGGGCGGGTATCCGTTCGGCGGCGTCACCGTCGGCGCCTGGACGGCGTGGCCCCGCACCGGTTCCGTGGGGGCCGACCCCTATGCGCGGGCAGTGAATGCCCGCCGGAGCGAGATCCCCCTCGCCGTCGGCGAGGGCATGCTGCTGACCGCCGCCCAGGACGATGCGGGCCAGGGCCTCGACGCCGCCTGCACCTACGCGATCGCCGGCATCACCCCCCCGGCCCGGGCCTGGACGGTCACGATCGCCGGACGCGGCCCGCGCGATCCGGCCCATCCCAGCCTGCGCGAAGGCTTCACCTCGACGGAGATCCTGCGCGAGCCCGACGGGCGGTTCGTCATTACCCTGTCGCCCGAGGTCCAGCCGGGCAACTGGCTGCCGATGCCCCGCGCGAGCGGGCCGGTGCGCCTTGCCCTGCGCCTCTACGACACGCCCGTGGCGGCGAGCGCGGGGACGCTCGACCGCGCGGCCCTGCCGGCGATCACCCGCACGGGATGCGCCGCATGACGCCCCGGGGCCGTTTCCTGCTCGCCACCACCACGAGCCTCGTCCTCGCGGGGCTCGTCCATATCGGCGTGGTTCTCCTCATCCCCCGCCTGGCGGAGGCCGATTCCCTGTCGCGGGCGCGGGTCGGCGAGACCCTGGACCACGCGATGCCGGTCTACACCCTCGCCACGGGCGACACCGCGTCCCCGCCGGAAGCCTGGCTGCCGATTCCCGATCCGGCGGTGGCGGTGGGGATCTGCGCCTACGATCTCGCCGACGGGCCCATGCGGGTCTCGGCCCGCACCGGGCCCCTGATGCTGTCGCTCGCGGTGCACGGTCGACGGGGCGCGTTCTACGCGGTCACCGATCAGGCGGCCGTGCGGGGCGGGCTCGACCTCGTGGTGCTTACCCGCGCGCAGTACGACGAGGCGCTGGCGAACGCCGATGAGAACGACGTCACGCGCGACGTGCGGATCGTGGCGCCCGACGCCAAGGGCTATGTCGTGGTCCGAGTGATCGCCGCCCTTCCGAGCCAGCGCCCCGCCGCCAACGCCGCGGTCCAGGCCGTCTCCTGCACGGTGGACCTGCCCGTCGAGGACAAGGCGGGGGGCTGACGGGGTACCCGGGCAGAGGTCCGCCGCGGCCGGACTCGGCGACGTCAGGACCTGATGGCGTCAGTCCTTGATGACGTCAGTATTTGGCGACGATGGGCCGGGCCGGGGCCGGGACGACAACCACGGCCTCGACCTGCGCCCCGGCGAGATCGCAGCGATCCTCGGCATCCGGGGGCACCAGGGGATCGAGCATGGGACGGCGTGCCTCGAAGGCCCGCAGGGTGCGCTGGACGAGGGCGGCCTCCGGCGAGGGCACGGCGACGAGGAGATGTTCGAGGGCGAAACGGTAGCGGGCGATGCGCAAGTCCGTCTCGAGGCGCACCCAAGCGATGAGGCAGCGGTTCTCGGCCACCCGCATGTTGGCCTGCCGCGCGTCCCAGTCGTCGAGGGAGCGGGCGAAGGACATGCTGCGCAGACGCAGGGCGTCGGCCTGGATCACCCGCGCGGCCGTGGCGACGAAGACCGGCAGCAGACGCGCATCCGCGCCGATATCCTCCGACAGGCGATGATAGCGCGACACGGGCGAGCGGAACGCACCGTCCATGAGGCCCGCATAGTAGGCCTCCGGGCTGTCAGGCCGCCAGGATGCCGGCAGGATGCGGCTGCGGGTCAGGTTGGCGAGGATGTCCGTGAAGGCCTCGTTCCCGGCCGCCGGCATCAGGAAGCGCCACGCCCGGTCGCGCAGGGTGCCCTCGTCATCCGTGAAGGGAAGCGCCGCCGCTGGTTCCCCGCGCTCGCGGGCGGCGAAGGTGCCGGCAGTGTCGATGAAGCTGTTCCAGGCCCCGGGCTTCGGCCGCCCGAAATCGCCCTGTTGGGCGCAACCGGCGACGAGGGTGGCGAGCGTCGCCGTCAGGGCGGAGACGCGCCGGGAACGGCGGAAAAGAGAAGTGGTCGGCATCGTGAGGTCCGTCGTCCGGGGAAGGCGAGGGGCCATGCCTCAGGAGCGCCGGCGCAGGCGGGGGGCCGGGGTCTGGGGGCCGACCGGCGCCGTCGTCTCCGGCATGCGCTCGTAGCGGATGCCGGTGAAGAGGAGGATCGTCCCGCGCGGGGCCTCGGCCGCGTTGTCGGTCCGGCGGAAGCGGCGCGGGCCGGCTTCCGGGAAGGTCACGACGGTGGCCGTCGGACGCTCGGGACCTCCCGTGTCGGGTGACCTGTCGAAGTTCATCGGCTGCGTTCCCGTCCTCTAGCTGTCGCATGCCGGGGCCTCGCCCAGCATCCCCCCTCGACCGGAGGGAGGTCCTTGCGGAGGTGTCCGTTGGCCGTGGCGTGGGCCAAGATCATCATGAGATGGTTAATGGATTGTTGCGGGTGCCGGATGGAATGCCCCTCCCGGTGGTGGTTTAGTGTGACCGGCGGGGTAGGACGGGAACCGAACGGACGGCGAAGGCAACCCGTCGCCATCGGTGTAGCGGTCCTGCAACACCTGCTTCCAAACGTCCGTTGGATCCGATCGTCCAGAGGGGGCCGCCGGGGGCAGACAATCCCTCTCGCGCCCTCCGCGTCCTGCGTCCGGTCGAGCGAATCGCCTCGTCCGCCGGGTCGTGAACGACCCGTCCCATTCGTGACGTGCGGGAACAAGCGTGGGCTTTCGCGCGCTTGCTAAGCGCCGGGGCCGCCCGATATGCCCCTTTCAATCCTCCACCGAACGAAGGACACCGCAGGATGCGCGTGATGACGTCACGACCCTTGAGCCTCTCGACGGCCTTGAAGATCGCGCCGCTCGCCCTGGTGATGCTGGCGGCCGCGCCCGCTCAGGCTCAGCGCGAGGACCAGGGCCTGCAGCTCGGCTGCGCCAACGACTATTTCCGCCTCTGCGCCGGTGTCGATCCCAACAGCCAGGACGCCGACCGCTGCATGGAGCGCAACCGCGCCCGCCTCTCGCCCGAATGCAAGGCCGCCATCGGTGACTACGACCGGCGCACCGGCGGCAAGTCGCAGAAGTAAAATCCCGGGCGGCTCTCGACCCGTTTTTTCGAACTTGGAGGCTTGAGAGCCATGGCCCTGACCGTCGCGGTCCAGATGGACTCGATCCGGGCAATCCGGATCGCCGGGGACACCACCTTCGCCCTGCTGCTCGAAGCGCAGGCGCGGGGGCACCGGCTCCTGCACTACACCCCCGATCGGCTGTCGCTGCAGAACGGCCGCGTGACGGCGCGGGTGGAAGCCCTGACCGTGCAGGACGTCGAGGGCGCGCATGCGACCTTGGGCGAGCCCGAGCGGATGGAGCTGTCGGAGGCGGACGTGGTGCTCATGCGCCAGGATCCGCCGTTCGATATGGCCTACATCACCGCCACCCACATGCTGGAGCGGTTGCCCTCCTCGACCCTGGTGGTGAACAACCCGGCGGAGGTGCGCAACGCGCCCGAGAAGCTGTTCGTCCTCGACTTTCCCACTCTGATGCCGCCGACCCTGATCACCCGCGACAAGGCGGAGATCGAAGCGTTCCGGGCCGAGCACGGCGCCATCGTGATGAAGCCCCTGCACGGGCACGGGGGGGCCGCGGTATTTCGGGTCCTGCCGGAGGACGCGAATTTCGGCTCGATGTTCGACCTGTTCTCGGTGACGTTCCGCGAGCAGTGGGTGGTGCAGCGCTTTCTTCCCCGGATCACCGAGGGCGACAAGCGCATCATCCTCGTGGACGGCGAGCCCCTCGGTGCCATCAACCGGGTGCCGGCCCTCAACGACATCCGCTCGAACATGGTGCGGGGCGGCGCGGCGGCGGCGTCCGACCTGACCCCCCGCGAACGCGAGATCTGCGCCACCATCGGCCCGGAGCTGCGGCGGCGTGGGCTTATCCTCGTGGGCATCGACGTGATCGACGGCCATCTCACAGAGATCAACGTGACGTCACCCACCGGCATCCGCGCGATCAAGCGTCTCGGCGGCCCGGACCTCGCGGTCTCCGTGTGGGACGCCATCGAGGCGCGGGCTGGCGCGCGGCCCGACGCTTAAGTCAGCTCTCGGCCCGCGGTGTCGCGTTGAGCTCGGCCCAGTCGAATTCCTCTTCCAGCACGTAGTAGGCATCGTCGCCGATCTCCCCCGATCGCCGCAAGGCCAGCACTCGGTCGCGCGCGGCCTCGATGGCGCCGCGCCGGGCGGCGTCGGACGGCAGGGTCTCGGAAGCGAAGCCGTCCTCCTGCGCCTCGGCGCTCTCGAGGGCCATGCGGAATTCCTCGCGCAGGGCCTCCACGGGCGCGCCGGATCCGCCATCAAGGCTGTGAAGGGCGGCGCCGTAGGCCTGCGTTCGGCCGTATCCGATCTCGCGGCCCACGGGATCGTCGTCCTTCAGCCCGAGGTGTCCGAGCAGGGGGCGCAGGGTCAGGCCCTGGACCGTGAGCGTGCCGATGATGACGCAGAAGGCCGTCAGCACGATGAGATCGCGGTAGGGAAATCCCGGATCGCCCTCCGGCAGGGCCAGCGCCGTGGCGATGGTGACGATGCCGCGCATGCCGGCCCAGGCCACGGCCGTGGCGGCGCCGGGTCCGCTGTCGTCGCGGGTTTCCCCGCGCGCGCCCAACCGCGAAAAGTGGTTGGCCGACAGCACCCAGACGATGCGCACCACCACCACGGTGGCGAACACCGCCGCTCCCACCAGGGCGTAGGCGACCTGCTGGTCGCGGGTCAGGCGTTCGAGGATCGGGCCGATCTGCAGGCCGATGAGCACGAAGGCCAGCACGTTGAGCACGAACACGGCCGTGTCCCACACGGCGTAGGACACGATCCGGGTGCGCGGGGGCGTGCGTCCGGCCGTCAGCCGGGCCGCCGTGATGGCGAAGGTGACCACGGTGAGCACCCCCGACAGGTGCACGTGCTCGGCCCCGATCCAGATCCCGAAGGCCGCCACGAATTGTAGGACGATGACGCTCGGCGCATCCGCGACCGGCCGCATGGCCCGCGTGTACGCGAAGGCCAGCACGGGTCCGACGACGAGGCTCCCGAGGATGCCGATGAGGAAGGCCGGGCCGATCTCGGCGGGGGAGAACGTGCCCGTCATGGCCGCCATGACGCCGAGGCGGTAGATCAGCAGGGAGCCCGCATCGTTGAGAAGACTCTCACCGCGCAGGATCGTGGTGAGGCGATGGGGCAGATCGACGTGACGCAGCACCGAGAGCGCCGCCACGGCATCGGGCGGGGCGACGATGGCGCCGAGCACGACGGCCGCCGCGATCGGCATGTCGGGCACGAGGAGTTTGGCCACCACGGCCACCGCGAGGGTGGAGGCGACCACGGCCCCGAGCGCCAGGCCGGCGATTGGGCGCCAATGGGTCCGCAGGTCCCGGAGCGAGGTGGCGTAGCCGGCGTCCAGCAGCACGGGGGCGAGGAACAGGGCGAGTGCCAGTTCCGGGTCGAGGACGAGGTTGGGCACGGCCGGGACGAAGGCCAGGGCGATGCCGCCGAGCGCCAGGAACACCGGATAGGGCGCGCCCAGCCGCCGGGCGAGGGCAGCCAACAGGACGGCGCCGAACAGGACGCCGACGATCCACTCGAAAATCATCATGTCCAGGGGAGATAGGGCCGGCGTCTCCGAAACGCAGGCCCGTCCCCGCCTGTCAGCCCCGCGTGGTCGAAACCGAGAGGTCCGGCTTGTGATTCAGGGTCTGGAACACCACGCAGTAACGCTCCGTCAGCTTCAGGAGCTGGTCGAGCTTGTCCTGGGGGGCGTCGGTGTCGAGGGCGAAGCTGAGGCGGATCGCCCGGAAGCCCACGGGCGCCTCCTTGTCCACGCCCAGCGTCCCCCGGAAGTCGAGGTCGCCCTCCGCGCTCACGGTGCCGGCGCGCAGCTCGATCTCCAGGGCCGTGGCCACCGCCTTCAGGGTGACGCCGGCGCAGGCGACGAGGGCCTCCAGAAGCATGTCGCCCGAGCAGAGTTCGGCACCCGAGCCGCCGGTGGCCGGATGCAGCCCGGCCACCGCCAGGGCCCGTCCGGTCTCGACCTTGCAGGCGATGGCGGTGTCGTCAAGGCTGCCTCTGGCGCGGAGAGTCACCAACGCGGAATCGGGCGTGGAGCGGTACTGATCCTTCAGGGGAGCCTGGAGCGAGCGCAGGGCCGATGAGTCCATGGGCGTTTCCCTCGTGTTTTGTGGTGCTTGAGTGGCGAACCTAGTGCCATCGCGCGATGGCGGCCAGATGGGTGAGGCGGTTCCGTCGCGCGGCGCGCCCGGAGCGGGGTTCCGGCACCGGTTCGGGGGGGCGCCCGCGTTCCGGCACGGCGCGGCGACACGCGAGGCCCCTGGCGTCAATCCGCCAACATGCTAACGGGTTTGACCATGTTCGACGCTTCCGCCGCCCTCGCCGATGTCCTGGACAAGCTCGACCGCGACGCCCGGGAGGCGACGCGCCTGCGGGCCGTCCTCGTCCCCGAACTGCGGCGGGTGCTGGACCTCGGCCGCGCCGATGCCGAGGCCCGGCTCCTCGAGGAGCGCGACGGTCTCGCCTGCGCTCGGCGCCTGAGCGACCTCACGGACGCCGTGATCCGGGCCATCCACGACGCCGTGGTCTGGCGGCTCTATCCCAACGACAACCCGTCGACGGGCGAGCAGCTCGCGGTGGTGGCGACGGGCGGTTACGGCCGGGGCACCATGGCGCCGGGCTCCGACATCGATCTCCTGTTCCTGCTCCCCTACAAGCAGACGGCCTGGTCCGAGAGCGTCGTCGAGGCGATGCTCTACGTGCTGTGGGATCTGAAGCTGAAGGTCGGCCACGCCACGCGCTCCGTGGAGGAGTGCCTGCGCGAGGGCCGCTCCGACATGACCATCCGCACCTCCCTTCTGGAGGCCCGCTACCTCTTCGGCACCCGGGCCCTCTACGAGGAGTTGGTCACCCGGTTCGATACCGAACTCGTGATGTGGACGGCCCCCGAATTCGTCGAGGCGAAACTGCGCGAGCGCGACGCCCGCGTCACCAAGGCCGGGGCCTCGCGCTACCTCGTCGAGCCCAACGTCAAGGACGGCAAGGGGGGCTTGCGCGACCTCAACACCCTGTTCTGGATCGCGAAATACACCTACCGGGTCCGCGACCAGAGCGAGCTCGTGCCCGCCGGCCTGTTCACCCCCGAGGAATACCGGGTGTTCGAGCGTTGCGAGGAACTGCTGTGGCGGGTGCGCTGCCACATGCACTTCATCACCGGCCGCTCGGAGGAGCGCCTGTCGTTCGGGCTGCAGCCGAAGGTAGCCGAACGTTTCGGCTACGAGCCGCGCGGCGGCCTGTCGGGCGTCGAGCGCTTCATGAAGGCCTACTTCCTCATCGCCAAGGATGTCGGCGACCTCACCGCCATCGTCTGTGCCGCCCTCGAGGCTCGTCACGCCAAGCGCACCCCGGTCCTCGACCGCTGGATCGGCCGGTTCCGCGATCGTTTCCGCGCCACCGCCATCGAGGCGGAGGATTTCGTGGACGACAACGGCCGCATCAACTTGCGCAACGGCGATGCGTTCGTGAACGATCCCGTGAACCTGATCCGCCTGTTCTGGCTCGCCGACCGCCACAACCTGCCGATCCATCCCGACGCGACGCGCCTGGCCAACCGCTCCTTGCGTCTCATCGGCCATTCCCTGCGGTCGGACGAGGAGGCCAACCGGCTCTTCCTCGACATCCTGACGTCCAAGAACTCGCCCGAGACGATCCTGCGCCTCATGAACGAGGCCGGGGTGTTGGGGCGGTTCATCCCGGATTTCGGCCGCATCGTCGCGATGATGCAGTTCAACATGTACCACCACTTCACCGTGGACGAGCACCTGTTGCGCTCGATCGGCGTGCTGACGGCCATCGAATCCGGTCGGACGGAGGAGGACCATCCCCTCGCCACCCGCCTCATCGACTCGATCTCCAACCGGCGCGCCCTGTTCGTGGCCGTTCTCCTGCACGACATCGCCAAGGGCCGGCCGGAGGACCACTCCATCGCCGGCGCCGCCATCGCCGAGAAGCTCGGGCCGCGCTTCGGCCTTAAGCCGGCCGAGACCGAGACGGTGGCGTGGCTGGTGGAACACCATCTGCTCATGTCGATGACGGCCCAGAGCCGCGATCTGTCCGACCCCAAGACCATCGAGAAGTTCGCCGGGGTCGTGCAGACCCTCGAGCGGTTGAAGCTCCTGATGATCCTGACCGTGGCCGATATCCGCGCCGTGGGGCCGGGTGTCTGGACGGCGTGGAAGGGCACCTTGCTGCGCACCCTCTACGACGAGACCGAGGTGGTGCTCTCCGGTGGCCACTCCGAGATCGCCCGCACGGACCGCGTCCGCATGATTCAGATGGGCCTGCGCGAACAGCTCACCGATTGGGATTCCGACGCCTTCGACGCCTACGCGGCCCGCCACAATCAGGCCTATTGGCTCAAGGTCGACGCGACGCGCCAGTTCAAGCATGCGGGGTTCCTGAAGACGCTCACGGAGGAGGGGCGCACCGTCGCCACGGCCGACGAGACCGACCCCGTGCGCGGCATCACCGAACTGACGATCTATTCACCCGACCATCCGCGCCTGCTCGCCATCGTCACGGGCGCCTGCGCGGCTTTGGGCGGCAACATCGTCGACGCGCAGATCTTCACCACCACGGACGGCTTCGCCCTCGATTCGATCCTGCTGTCGCGGGCGTTCGAGCGGGACGACGACGAACTGCGCCGGGCCAAGCGGATCACCACGGCGATCGAGCGGGCCCTGCGCGGCGAGATCCGCATCGCCGACCTCGTGGCCGACCGGCACCCGCCGGACAAGCGCACCCCGACCTTCCTCGTGCCCCCGGACATGTCCATCGACAACGCCCTGTCGAGTCGCGAGACGGTCATCGAGATCACCGGCCTCGACCGGCCGGGCCTGCTCTACGAACTGACCTCGGCCCTCGGGCGCCTCAGTCTGAACATCACCTCCGCCCACGTGGCGACCTTCGGCGAGCGGGCCGTGGACGTGTTCTACGTCACCGACCTCACGGGGACGCGGGTGACCCAGCCCGACCGGCAGGTGGCGATCCGCGCCGCCGTGATGGAGGTGTTCGCCAGCGATGTCGCCGCCATGCGGGCCGAGGGGCTCGATGCGCTCCTCGAATCGCCCCCTCCGCGCGAGGCCTGAGGCGCCCCGATCCAAGCGGTCGGACGCGGGCGGCCCGGCCTGGATTTCCCCTCGCGCTTGATTTCGTCACGCCTGCGCCTGATATCAGCGCCGATCCCCGGCAACCCCGATCCGACGAAAAGTGATGATGGCGAACGAGATGGAGAACGACCCCAAGGTCGATACCACCCAGACCGAAGCAAAGCCCGAGGGGGCTGGGGATGCGGGGGCGCTGGTCACCGTCGCGGCCGAGCGTGACGAACTCAAGGACCGTATCCTGCGGACCCTTGCCGAGATGGAGAACCTGCGCCGGCGCACGGAGCGCGAGGTGGCCGATGCCCGCACCTACGCCGTGACCAACTTCGCCCGCGACATGCTCAATGCCGCCGACAACATCCGGCGTGCCCTGGAGAGCGTGCCGGAGGCCGAGCGAGCCGGCGCCGCCGGTGCGTTCAAGGCGCTCATCGACGGAATCGAGCTGACCGAGCGCGACCTCGGCAAGACCCTGGAGCGTCACGGCGTCAAGATCATCGACCCGAAGGGCCAGCGCTTCGACCCGAACCGCCACCAAGCGATGTTCGAGGTGCCCGATGCCGAGGTGCCGACCGGCACCGTCGTTCAGGTGATGCAGTCCGGCTACGTGATCGGCGACCGGACCCTGCGTCCGGCTCTGGTCGGTGTCGCCAAGGGCGGACCGAAGCCCGTCGCCAACCCGGCCGACGCGGCCTGACCACGTCGGTCTCGCCTTGCAGTGCTTTGCGCGGGGGCGGCGGTTCCGATGGGAGCCGCCGCCCCCGCGCATGTCCGGCGGCTATTTCGGCTGCACGCTGTCCACCACCTCGCGGAAGCGCGCGAGGACACCCTCGCGCTGATCGGCGCGCACCACGCCGACGGCGCGCAGATAGCCGTCGGGCGCGAAGCGGATGGTCTGAGCGACCACCACGGGGGTGCCGGAGGGCGTATCCGTGGCGCGCGCCACGATTTCGTGCCAGTCGACCCCGTTCTGGCGGTAGCTCTGCGACCGCTCGACGATGAAATCCTTCATGGTCTGGTTCGAAGCCAGGGCCGTGCGGGCGAAGGCCTCACGCTGCTCGGCCTGGGGCGGGGGCTGAACCGCCTGGGCCAGGACGAGGATCGGCTGCTCGAGACCCGTCATCTGGTCCTTGGGGCCTTCCGTCAACAGCACCGAGTTGCCGGCGAGCACCCGCACGGGCCGGAAGCCCGCCGGATCGCCGATCCGGAAGGGCAGGGCGGCGACCTGCTGCTCCAGGGTGAGTTCGGGGCGGATATGGACGCTGGTGAGCATGTTCACCATGGTTTCGTCGGTCTCGGCCTCGGGGGTGGTCTGGGCGATGATGATGCCCGTCACCGTGGGATCGCCGACCAGCAGCATCCACTTCTTGATGGACGGCCCGGCGCTCGGGTCGGCGGCGGGCTGTTCGCCCGTGAACAGCACCGCATCGACGTCGCCCGCCACCTTGATGGCCTGCCGGTTGGAGACCACGAACCCCTGCTGCTTCAGGTTCGCGTCGGTGAAGTTCTGCTCGAGCTCGGCGAAGGCGTTGGGTGGGAGTTCGACCACCGAGACCGTGGCGCCGCCCTCGATCCGCTCGAAGCCGGAAAAGCGCTTCGAGGACACCATGTCGGCGGGCGGCTGGAAGCCGAAGCGGGAACTGGCCGGGTAGATCGGATCGGCCGCGAAGCTTCCCTGCGTCAGGCCGAGGAGCAACGCCAGGGTTGTGGCGGGACGGGCGAGGCTACGCAGACGCATCGGGCTGTTCTCTCCGTGAAGACCCGGTCTCGCGCCGGATTGAGCCAATCGTCCGTAGACCGGACAGCTCCCGCGATGGGTCGACTGCAGTCCAGCCCGTGTCAAGCCGTGGGAGCGACCCGTGGCTGCGTCACGCGGCGCAAGGTGAGATTGCACCGCCCGTCCGGCGTTGGGAAGCCTGGCACGGGCTCGCTCCCGCCCAGAAGGTCGGGCGGGCGGGTCAGGATGCGATCGATGCCGTGATGGATGAGGCGCGCCGGCCCACCCATGATCAGGGCGTCGCCCGCGTGTAGTTGGATCGAGCGCGTCGGGTCGCCTCGGGTCAGGCCGCCGTAACGGAACACCGCCGAGGCGCCGAGCGACAGGGAGAGGACGGGCGCGTCGAGGGCGGCCTCGTCGCGGTCCTGATGCAAGCCCATGCGCGCGTCGGCGGCGTAGAGATTGACGAGGCAGGCCTCGGGTGGCGCCGGATAGCCGGAGAGGGCGTCCCAGGCCTCCAGGGCGAGGGGTGGGATCGCCGGCCAGGGCGCGCCGGTCTCGGGATGGTGCGCCTGGTAGCGGTACCCGGTGATGTCAGAGACCCAGCCGAGGGCGCCGCAATTCGTCATGGCCACGGAGAACGGCCGCCCCGTCCGCGGCATCGGCGGGCGGTAGGGCGGCGCCGCCGCGAGACACGCGGCGAGGTCCGCCGCCAGTCGCCACCGCGCGGGTCCGTCGAGGTAGCCGCGCTGGAGGATCAGCCCCGGCGCGAGTTCGACGGCAGCCGCCATGCTAGACGTCGTGGTCGATGTCGCGTTCCAGCACCGACTTGCTCTCGACCGTGGTGTCGGCCTTGAGCTGGTAGACGAGCGGGATGCCCGTGGCGATCTCGAGGCTGGCGATGGTCTTGGTCGTCAGGCCGTCGAGAACCATCACGAGGGCGCGCAGGGAGTTGCCGTGGGCGGCGACCAGGACGCGCTCACCGGCCATGACGCGGGGGAGGATGGTCTGGATGTAGTAGGGCAGCACCCGGGCGGCGGTGTCCTTCAGACTCTCGCCGCCGGGAGGCGGGATGTCGTAGGAGCGGCGCCACTGATGGACCTGGGCATCCCCCCAGCGTTCGCGGGCATCGTCCTTGTTGAGTCCCGACAGGTCGCCGTAATCGCGCTCGTTGAGGGCCTCGGCGCGGATCGTCTCGACCTCGGGCTGGCCCATCTCCTCGAGCATCAGGGCGCAGGTGCGCTGGGCGCGGCGCAGGTTCGAGGTGAAGGCCACATCGAACCGGTAGCCCTGCTCGCCGAGCCAGCGCCCGGCCGTTCGGGCTTCGGCGACTCCGAGGTCCGTGAGTTCCGGATCGCGCCAGCCCGTGAACAGCTTCTTGAGGTTCCACTCGCTTTGGCCGTGGCGAGCGAGGACAAGCAGGCGCTCCATCGCGAATCGATTCCTGACTCTTGTTTTGATGCAGCGCAGCAATGGGCTGGGCCATCAAAGGATGTGCGCGTCCGCAGCTGAACGCGCAATGACCGCAGGCCCTTATCAGAGCCCGAGGACGTCGGCCATGCCGTAGAGCCCCGGCGGTCGGTCGAAGGCCCATTGCGCCGCACGCAGGGCGCCCCGGGCGAAGATCGCCCGATCCTCGGCATGATGGCTGAGCGTCAGGCGTTCGCCCGCCCCTGCGAAGACGACGCTGTGGTCGCCCACCACCGTGCCGCCGCGCAGGGTGGCAAAGCCGATGTCGCCGGGCCGGCGGGCGCCCGTATGGCCGTCGCGGGTCGAGACCCGGGTGTCGGCAAGCGCGACGCCGCGCCCTTCTGCCGCCGCCTCGCCGAGAAGGAGGGCGGTGCCGGACGGCGCATCGACCTTCATGCGGTGATGCATCTCGACGATTTCGATATCGAAATCCTCCCCGAGCGCCGCGGACACCTTCCGGACCAGACCGGCGAGGAGGTTGACGCCCAGCGACATGTTGCCCGAGCGCACGATGCGGGCGTGGTGGGCCGCCGCCGCGAGCTTGGCGAGGTCCGCCTCTTCCATGCCCGTCGTGCCGACCACGTGGACGATGCGGGCCTGGGCGGCGAGTTCCGCGAAGAAGGTCGTGGCGGCGGGCGTCGTGAAGTCGAGGACGCCTTCGGCGGCGGCGAAGACCGGCAGGGGATCGTCGGTCACGGCGACCCCCAAGGGCGCGAGCCCGGCGAGCACGCCGGCATCCTGTCCGAGTACCGGAGCGCCCGCGCGCTCGATGGCCCCCGACAGGATGCAGCCCTCGGTCTCCGCCACCGCGCGGATCAGCATCCGCCCCATGCGCCCACCGGCGCCGACCACCACGAGCCGCATCCCGTGCCCTTCCCGAACGAGTTGCCCCCTGCGGTACAGCCTCGTGGTTGGCCTGCCAAGGCGAAGCCGAGCCGGATGGGCCGGGCGTCAGCGCGCAGGCAGCAGCGGCGTCAGCACGTCGGTGACGCCGTTCACGGTGATCTGCGTGCCGACGCAGAGGAGCAGGAAGGCGAAGAGGCGCCCGAGCACCCGCGCGCCCACGGGGCCGATGAGCGTCACCACCCGGTCGTCCGAGCCGTAGGCGAAGCGCACCAGGATGGCGATGGCGAGCGCCGCGAGCGACATGCCGACGTAGAAGCCGACGCGGTCGGGGCTCGCCTCCGGACGGTTCGAGCCGAGCGCGATGGCCACCGCGATGGTGCCGGGGCCTGTGGTGAAGGGCAGGGTGAGGGGAAAGAACGCGATCTCGGCGAGGTTGTCGGGCCGGCTGCCCTGGGCTTCGGCGTGCTTGCGCGCCTCGCGCGCCTCGGGCGCCGTCAGCAGCGTCCAGGCCGAGGCAGCCACGACGAGGCCGCCGGCGATGCGCAGGGCCGCCAGGGACACGCCGAAGAAGTTCAGGATCGGCGCCCCCGCCCACAGGGCCGAGAGCATGATCAGCGCCGCGTAGAAACCGATACGCTTGGACAGTTCCACGCGCTCCGCGTGAGAGTTGTGCGCGGTGACCTGGGCGAAGATCAGCGCCGACCCGACGGGATTCACGATGGAGAACAGGCTCGACAGGGCGAGGACGAAGCTCTGCAGGGCGGTCTCCGGGGACAGGGCGGACAGCATGGTTCAGCCGGGGGAGGGCGCCGGCACCAGAACGCGGGCCGGTGCGAGGCGGGTCGCCCGCCGGACCCGCTGGACGGCGACGGGCCGATAGAGCTGCTTGGTCGCATCCACCACGTGCAGGCCGGCGAAGGGAAGGGACAGGCCGGTGCCGAGACGCTCCCAGGCCCCGGCCGTCTGCAGCCAGACGCGGCTCCGGACCGGGGGCATGTACAGGGCTTCGGCCCAGCCTTCGGGCGAGAACTGCGTGGTGCGCATGAGACGGGTGAGCTGGGACCGGCTGTAGGGTTGGCCGTGGCCGAAGGGCGTGGCGTCGCGCCGGGCCCAGACGCCTCGGCGATTGGGCACCACGAGGATCATCCGTCCCCCCGGCGTCAGCACTCGCCAGACATCCTGCAGCAGCTCCGTGGGGCTCTCGACGGATTCGAGGGCGTGGACGAGGATCACCCTGTCCACGGCGGCTTCCGGCAGGGGCATCATCGTCGGATCGGCCAGGGCCGAGCACGAGCGTCCGCTTCCGGGCCAGTTCACGACGCCCTGCGTCGCCGGCATGAAGGCGAGCGTCCGCTCCGCGATCACGTGGACGGGGCCGAGATAGGGAGTGGCGTAGCCGAGTCCGAGAACCCGCAGGCCCGAGACCGAGCCGAGAAAGCCATGGATCGCCCGGCCGACAATGCGGTGCGTCACCCCACCCAGGGGGCTGGCGTAGAAAGCGCGCAGGTCGGTCACGTCGAGGCGCATGGCGGGGTCCGGCGGGCCGGTCTGCTGGTTCGGGGGGACGACGAGGGTTGCTCCGCCATCAATGGGGAGGCGGAACGCCCGCGGCAACCCCGATCCACCCGATCCCCGGCCGGAACCTGACCGGGCGGGATTTGGTTCTTCGCCCGGCAAGCGGGCACGAATGCCAGGCGCCCTCACGTCACGAAAACCCGAAGGATCTGCTTATGACCGTCGCGCGACCGGAGATCCGGACCTTCCTGTGCCGCAGCGACAACATCGGCGTGCTCCTGCGCGATCCGGCCACGGGGGCCTGCGCGGCCATCGACGTGCCCGAGGCCGGCCCCGTGCTGGCAGCCCTCGACGAGGCGGGATGGACCCTGACCGATATCCTCGTCACCCATCGGCACGCGGACCACATCGACGGCATCGCCGAGGTCAAGCGGCGCACGGGCGCCAGGGTCACGGCCCCGGCGAAGGCCGGCGCGACGATCCCGGAGGTGGATGTTGCCGTCTCCGAGGGCGACGTGGTTCGGGTGGGGGGGCTGTCGGCCGAGGTCTGGGAGACGCCGGGGCATTGCGCCGATCACGTGACCTACTGGTTCGCGGCTCCGCGCCTGGTCTTTGCCGGCGATACCCTGTTCACCCTCGGCTGCGGCCGGGTGATGGAGGCCGAGCCTGAGGTCCTGTGGCGTTCGCTCACCCGTTTCGGCCAGCTGCCAGACGACACCCTGGTCTACAGCGGACACGATTACGTCCTGTCGAACGCGCGTTTCGCCCTGGCGGCCGAGCCCGACAATGCGCGGTTGGCAGCGCGCATGGCCGAGGCCGAGCGGGCCAAAACCGAGGGCCGTTTCCTCGTCCCCACAACCCTGGGTGACGAGCGGGCGACGAATCCTTTCCTGCGGGCGGGCGAGCCGGCCCTCGCGCGATCCGTCGATCTTCCCCCTGGAACAGACGCCGGTCGCGTATTTACTGCACTGAGGGCCTGGAAGAATAAGTTCTGACCCGTTAAAGGGCTGGCGGCGTCTCGCATTTGCGAGACATGGCACCTCCCTGACGTACACGTCGTGGTGATCGACGCTGGCGACTTTGTGAGGACCTTAAGTCCCCTCGAACCACGGCGGGTATCCCCGAACGATGCAGCCACCCGGCCCGCCCTTCGTCTTCGGGAATGGCCTTGCCGCTGTTCACGCGTCCGAGTCCGAAATCCTCGACGACGTCCCGCGCAAGCCATCCTCCGATCGTGCGTCGGCCAGCCGCGCTGCCTCGCGCGCCGCGCCCCTTGCCGTCGACGCCCGCCTCCTGGCCGTGGCCACGGAGCACCTGCGCCGTCTCGGCCCGAAACGGGTGACGGTGGTGGCCGTGGCGGCCGAGGCCGGCATGACCCATGCCAACGTCTATCGCTACTTCCCCTCGAAGGACGCGCTCCTCGATGCCGTGGCCGGCCGCTGGCTGCGGGATGTCGAGGCGGAACTCGCCCGGATCGCCGACGCGCCCGACCCGGCCGACGACAAGATCGAGCGGCTGCTGACAGCCCTGGCCTCCGCGCAGCGCGTCACGCTCGCCACCGAGCCGAACCTGTTCTCCGTCCATCTCGATGCGGCCGTGGGCGCCCGACCCATCGCCCGTCGCCACCGGGTGCGTTTGCGCGGCCTCGTCGAGCGGGTGGTCGAGGAGGGCATGGCCACGGGGGCCTTCGTGGCCCGCGACCGGGAGCGCGCCATCGCCTATATCTTCGACGCCAGCTACCGCTTCACCCATCCGCTGGCGATCCAGCACGATTCAGACCTGCCGGCGGATCTCATTGAGGCCCGCCTCGGCGCAGTGATTCTCGCCATCCAGCGGGTTCTGCGGACCGGCACGCTCTGAGCCTCGGTGACAGAAGGATTTCTCTGTCACCGCCGTGATTTCAGCTCCTGCAGCGACGAAAATTTGATCTAAGTTGCTGCTAGAAATACATTTTTACGGACTCTTCGAGAGAATCAAGTGCCGGGTGGTCTGGCCCGGACCCTGCAAGGCCGGGTCATCATCGGTTGAAGCTCTGGGCCTTTTCCGCCACACACCGCCGCGACGCACACAACCCGAACGAAGGCGTGGCGGTGCGGCCCGGCCGATGCGGAACTCAAGGCCAGCCAATCGGGTGCAACGCCGCGCATCCACCCCGATCACCGGAGGCTCGTTTTACCCATGGCACGCAGCAAGATCGCCCTCATCGGCGCCGGACAGATCGGTGGCACCCTGGCGCATCTGGCCGGGTTGAAGGAGCTCGGCGACGTCGTCCTGTTCGACATCGTCGACGGCGTGCCCCAGGGTAAGGCCCTCGACATTGCGGAATCTGCCCCCGTGGACGGTTTCGATGCCGCCTATTCGGGCGCCAGCGATTACGCCGGCATCGCCGGGGCCGACGTGGTGATCGTCACGGCCGGTGTTCCGCGCAAGCCCGGCATGAGCCGCGACGACCTCATCGGCATCAATCTCAAGGTGATGGAGGCCGTCGGCAACGGTATCAAGCAGCATGCACCCGACGCCTTCGTGATCTGCATCACCAACCCCCTCGACGCCATGGTCTGGGCGCTGCAGAAGTTTTCCGGTCTGCCCACCAACAAGGTCGTCGGCATGGCCGGTGTGCTTGATTCCGCCCGCTTCCGCCACTTCCTGGCCGACGAATTCAAGGTCTCGGTCGAGGACGTCACCGCCTTCGTCCTCGGCGGACACGGCGACGACATGGTTCCCCTGGTGCGCTACTCCACCGTGGCCGGCGTTCCGCTGACCGATCTGGTCAAGCTCGGCTGGACCACCCAGGAGAAGCTCGACGCCATGGTCGAGCGCACCCGCAAGGGCGGCGGCGAGATCGTCAACCTGCTCAAGACCGGCTCGGCCTTCTACGCGCCCGCCGCCTCCGCCATCGCCATGGCCGAGAGCTACCTGCGCGACAAGCGCCGCGTTCTGCCCTGCGCCGCCTACCTCGACGGCCAGTACGGTGTCGACGGCATGTATGTCGGCGTGCCCATCGTCATCGGAGCGAACGGCGTCGAGCGCATCCTCGAGGTTACGTTCAGCGACGACGAGAAGGCAATGTTCGAGAAGTCGGTGGGGGCGGTGAAGGGCCTCATCGAGGCCTGCAAGGCCATCAATCCGGCACTCGCCTAAAAGCAGAACTCTGCCGCCGGCCGCCCAGGCGGCCGGTTGAAGCGGAGCGCCAGGAAACGGGAGGCCCGGCCCGGCCGGGACGAGGGAGGAGTTTGGCATGAACATCCACGAATATCAGGCCAAGGCGGTTCTCAAGGAGTTCGGTCTGCCCGTCTCGCGCGGCGTGGCCATCTTCAAGGCCGAGGAGGCCGAGGCCGCGGCGCGCGAACTCGGCGGCCCGGTCTGGGTGGTGAAGTCGCAGATTCATGCCGGCGGACGCGGCAAGGGCACCTTCAAGGGGGCGCCGGCGGGCGCCAAGGGCGGCGTGCGCGTCACCAAGTCCCTCGACGAGGTGAAGCAATTCGCCGGCGAGATGCTCGGCCAGACCCTCGTGACGATCCAGACGGGTGAAGCCGGCAAGCAGGTGAACCGCCTCTACATCGAGGAAGGCGCCCAGATCGAGGCCGAGTTCTACCTCTCCATGCTGGTGGACCGCGAGACCGGACAGGTCGCCTTCGTCGTCTCGACGGAAGGCGGCATGGACATCGAGACGGTGGCCCACGACACCCCGGAGAAGATCGTCACCTTCTCAGTCGATCCGGCCACCGGCATCATGCCCCATCACGGCCGCGCCGTCGCCAAGGCGCTGGGCCTCACCGGCGCGCAGGCCAAGGAAGCCGGCGACCTCACCACCAAGCTCTACGCGGCGTTCACCGCCAAGGACATGAGCATGCTGGAGATCAACCCCCTGGTGCTCACCGGCGACGGCCACCTGAAGTGCCTCGACGCCAAGATCTCGTTCGATTCGAACGCCCTCTACCGGCATCCCGACATCGTAGCCCTGCGCGACGAGACGGAAGAGGACGCCAAGGAGATCGAGGCCTCCAAGTACGACCTCGCCTACATCGCCCTGGACGGCACCATCGGCTGCATGGTCAACGGCGCCGGCCTCGCCATGGCGACCCTCGACATCATCAAGCTCTACGGCGAGGAGCCGGCAAACTTTCTCGATGTCGGCGGTGGCGCCTCGGAGGAGAAGGTCACGGCGGCGTTCAAGATCATCACCGCCGATCCGCAGGTGAAGGGCATCCTCGTCAACATCTTCGGCGGGATCATGAAGTGCGACGTGATCGCCAACGGCGTGATCGCGGCGGTGAAGGCGGTGGGCCTGGAAGTCCCCCTCGTGGTGCGCCTTGAAGGGACCAACGTCGAGAAGGGCAAGGAGATCATCCGGAATTCCGGCCTGAACGTGATCCCGGCGGACGATCTCGACGACGCCGCGCAAAAAATCGTCGCCGCCGTGAAGAAGGGCTGAGAGAACCGATGTCCATCCTGATCGACGCGAACACCAAGGTTATCTGCCAGGGCTTCACCGGCAAGAACGGGACCTTCCACTCCGAGCAGGCTATCGCCTACGGAACCAAGATGGTCGGCGGCACCTCGCCGGGCAAAGGTGGCTCGAAGCACCTCGGCCTGCCGGTCTTCGACACGGTGGCGGAGGCTCGGCATGCCACGGGCGCCGACGCCTCCGTGGTCTACGTGCCGCCGCCGGGCGCGGCCGACGCCATCTGCGAGGCGATCGCGGCTGAGATCCCCCTCATCGTCTGCATCACGGAAGGCATTCCCGTGCTCGACATGGTGCGGGTCAAGCGCTCCCTCGAAGGCTCGAAGTCCCGCCTCATCGGGCCGAACTGCCCCGGCGTCGTCACGGCCGGCGAATGCAAGATCGGCATCATGCCGGCCAACATCTTCAAGCCGGGTTCCGTCGGCATCGTCTCGCGCTCCGGCACGCTCACCTACGAGGCCGTGTTCCAGACAACTAATGCGGGCCTGGGCCAGACCACGGCGGTGGGCATCGGCGGCGATCCGGTGAAGGGCACAGAGTTCATCTCCATGCTCGAGCTGTTCCTCGCCGACGACAAGACCGAATCCATCGTGATGATCGGCGAGATCGGCGGCTCCGCCGAGGAAGAGGCAGCGCAGTTCATCGCCGACGAGGCCAAGCGCGGCCGCAAGAAGCCCATGGTCGGCTTCATCGCCGGTCGCACGGCGCCTCCGGGCCGCCGCATGGGCCATGCCGGCGCCATCATCTCGGGCGGCAAGGGCGGCGCCGAGGACAAGATCGCCGCCATGGAAGCGGCCGGCATCCGGGTCTCGCCCTCGCCGGCGCGCCTCGGCAGCACCCTCGTCGAAGTCCTGAAGGGCTGACGGGCTGGATGCCCGGGGCTGCGTTGCGCCGCAGACGGCCCCGGGCGCCCCTATGAACCCCCTCGGACGCGGGCTCCCCGCGTTCGACACTCCGAATCCGTTTTCCGGCGCCCGGCGCCGGATCGGATGACGACCGCCCCGCACGGGGCAGCCTTGAGCCAAGCGGTAGGATGATCCGGACGATGGCACGCCAGGACGCGCTCGAAACCTCGTTCCTCTACGGCGGCAACGCCGCCTACATCGAAGAACTGCAGGCGGCCCATGCCCGGGACCCGAATTCGGTCGATCCCGAGTGGCAGGACTTCTTCCGCTCCCTGAACGAGGACAAGGGCGCGGCCGAGAAGAACGCTGCCGGCGCGTCCTGGCAGCGCCCGAACTGGCCGATCCACGCCAACGGCGAGATCGTTTCGGCGCTGGACGGCAACTGGGCCACCGTCGAAAAGGCCATGGGCGACAAGATCCGCGCCAAGTCGGACACCGCCGCGGCCCCGGCCAAGGGCGTCGTCGTCGCCTCCGCTCCCGGCATCTCGGTCGAGCAGGCGACCAAGGATTCCGTGCGCGCGATCATGCTGATCCGCGCCTACCGCATGCGCGGCCACTTGCATGCCAAGCTCGATCCCCTCGGCCTCGCCCCGCGTGGCGACCACGAGGAACTGCACCCGCAGCATTACGGCTTTGAGGAGAAGGACTGGGACCGCCCGATCTTCCTCGACAACGTGCTGGGCCTCGAATTCTCGACCATCCGCGAGATTGTCGAGATCCTGGAGCGCACCTACTGCCAGACGCTCGGCGTCGAATTCATGCACATCTCCAATCCCGAGGAGAAGGCGTGGATCCAGGAGCGCATCGAGGGCAAGGGCAAGGAGATCCAGTTCACCCCCGAGGGCAAGCGCGCGATCCTCAATAAGCTCATCGAGGCGGAAGGCTTCGAGAAGTTCCTCGACCTCAAATACACCGGCACCAAGCGCTTCGGCCTCGACGGCTCCGAGTCGATGATCCCGGCGCTGGAGCAGATCATCAAGCGCGGCGGGGCGCTCGGCGCCCAGGAGATCGTGCTGGGCATGGCCCATCGCGGCCGCCTCAACGTGCTCTCCAACGTCATGGCCAAGCCCTTCCGGGCGATCTTCAACGAGTTCAAGGGCGGCTCGGCCAACCCGGCCGAAGTCGAGGGCTCGGGCGATGTGAAGTACCATCTCGGCGCGTCGTCCGACCGCGCCTTCGATGGCAACAACGTCCACTTGTCGCTCACCGCGAACCCGTCGCACCTCGAGATCGTCGATCCGGTGGTGCTGGGCAAAGTGCGCGCTAAGCAGGACCAACGCGCCAACCCGCACGTTCACCGCAACAGCGTTGTGCCGCTCCTCATCCACGGCGACGCCGCCTTCGCGGGCCAGGGCGTGGTCGCCGAATGCCTTGGCCTGTCGGGCCTGAAGGGCCACCGCACGGGCGGCTCGATCCACTTCATCATCAACAACCAGATCGGCTTCACCACCGATCCGCGTTTCTCGCGATCCTCGCCCTATCCGTCGGACGTCGCCAAGATGGTGGAGGCGCCGATCTTCCACTGCAACGGCGACGACCCCGAGGCCGTGACCTTCGCGGCCAAGATCGCCATCGAGTACCGGCAGAAGTTCGGCAAGCCCGTCGTCATCGACATGCTGTGCTACCGCCGCTTCGGGCACAACGAGGGCGACGAGCCGGCCTTCACCCAGCCGAAGATGTACCAGCGCATCCGCAAGCATCCGACGGCGCTGGAAACCTACGGCAAGAAGCTCGTGGCGGAGGGCGTCCTGTCCCAGGAGCAACTCGACACGCGCAAGGCCGAGTTCCGCGCGATCCTCGATGCCGAACTCGAGGTTGCCAACAACTACAAGGCCAACAAGGCCGACTGGCTCGATGGGCGCTGGGCCGGTTTCAAGGCCGTGCGCGAGGACGTCGACGATCCGCGTCGCGGCAAGACCGGCGTCGCCGCCGACACCCTACGCGAGATCGCCCAGCGTATCACCACACCGCCGCCCGGCTTCCACCTGCATCGTACGATCCAGCGCTTCTTCGACAACCGTGCCAAGGCGGTCGAAAGTGGCCAGGGCATCGACTGGGCGACGGCCGAGGCCCTGGCCTTCGGCTCCCTGCTGCTGGAGGGCCACCGGGTCCGCCTCTCGGGTCAGGACGTCGAGCGCGGCACCTTCTCGCAGCGCCACGCCGTGGTGATCGATCAGGAGAACGAGCAGCGCTACACCTCGCTGAACTCCATCCGCGAGGGACAGGCGAGCCTGGAGGTCATCAACTCGATGCTCTCCGAGGAGGCGGTGCTCGGCTTCGAGTACGGCTACTCGGCGGCCGAGCCGAACGCCCTGGTGCTGTGGGAGGCCCAGTTCGGCGACTTCGCCAACGGCGCCCAGGTGGTCATCGACCAGTTCATCTCCTCGGGCGAGCGCAAGTGGCTGCGCATGTCCGGCCTCACCCTGCTCTTGCCCCACGGCTACGAGGGACAGGGGCCGGAGCATTCCTCGGCGCGCCTGGAACGCTTCCTGCAGATGTGTGCCGAGGACAACATGCAGGTGGCCAACTGCACCACGCCGTCGAACTACTTCCACATCCTGCGCCGCCAGCTCCACCGCGAGTTCCGCAAGCCGCTGATCCTGATGACGCCGAAATCGCTCCTGCGTCACAAGCGGGCGGTGTCGTCCCTCGACATGATCGCCGAGGGATCGAGCTTCCACCGCGTGCTGTGGGACGATGCCGAGCGCGAGGACGACGCCACGAAGCTCGTCAAGGACGACAAGGTCCGTCGCGTCGTGCTGTGCTCCGGCAAGGTCTATTATGATCTCTACGACGAGCGCGAGAAGCGCGGGATCAACGACGTGTACCTCCTGCGCGTCGAGCAGCTCTATCCGTTCCCCCTCAAGGCTCTGGCCGGCGAGATGACGCGCTTCCGCAACGCCGAGGTGGTGTGGTGCCAGGAGGAGCCCAAGAACATGGGTCCCTGGGCCTTCGTCGAGCCCTATCTCGAATGGGTGCTCGGCCAGGCCCAGTCCTCGGTCAAGCGGGCCCGCTACGTCGGCCGGCCGGCCTCGGCCTCCACGGCGGTCGGCCTGCTCTCCAAGCACCAGGCCCAGCTTCAGGCCTTCCTCAACGAGGCGCTGGCGGTCTGACACCCGCGCCTTCTGACCTTCCCGCTCTGAGGGCGCCCGAACCGGCGCCGCGAAACCACCCGGACGGACATCTCACCATGGCAACCGACATCCTCGTCCCGACGCTCGGCGAATCCGTGAGCGAGGCCACCATCGGCCGGTGGTTCAAGAAGCCGGGCGACACGGTGGAGGCCGACGAGCCCTTGGTGGAACTCGAGACCGACAAGGTCACTCTCGAGGTGAACGCGCCGGCCGCGGGCGAGCTCGGCGAGATCCTGGTCAAGGACGGAGAGACCGTGGAGCCGGGCGCGCTGCTGGGCTCCATCGTCGAGGCGAGCGGGGGCGCCAAGGCGGCGGCCCCGAAGACGACCGCCCCGAAGCCGGCCGAGACCACCTCGCAGGCCCCGGCCGAAAGCAAGAGCACGGGGGCCGAGGAGGCGTCGTCGGCGGCCTACGGCAATCATGGCGAAGGCGCTGCCGTCGCCCCCCGCGATGCCGGCGACAACGGACCGGCCGTCGCCAAGATGGCCCGCGAAACGGGGATCGATCCGGCTGGCCTGAATGGCTCGGGCAAGGACGGCCGTGTCACCAAGGGGGACATGCTTGAGGCCAAGGCCAAGGGACCGGCTGCCCCGGCTCCGGCTCCCGCGCGGGAGGCCAAGCCCACCGCGCCGCGCGCGCCATCGAAGCCCGACGACGCGGCGCGCGAGGAGCGCGTGCGCATGACGAAGCTGCGCCAGACCATCGCCCGCCGTCTCAAGGACGCGCAGGACACCGCCGCGATGCTGACGACGTTCAACGACGTCGACATGTCCGCCGTCATGGCGATGCGCAGCCAGTACAAGGACATCTTCGAGAAGAAGCACGGCACCAAGCTCGGCTTCATGGGCTTCTTCACCAAGGCGGTGATCGGCGCCCTCAAGGACGTGCCGGCGGTCAATGCCGAGATCGACGGCCAGGATCTCGTCTACAAGAACTACTACCACATCGGCATCGCGGTCGGGACCGATAAGGGGCTCGTGGTGCCTGTGGTGCGCGACGCCGACGACCTCTCGATCGCCGGCATCGAGAAGAAGATCGCCGGCTTCGGCAAGAAGGCTCGGGATGGCAAGCTCTCCATCGAGGAGATGCAGGGCGGCACCTTCACCATCACCAATGGCGGCATCTACGGTTCGCTGATGTCGACCCCGATCCTCAACGCACCGCAATCCGGCATCCTCGGCATGCACCGCATCGAGGAGCGCCCGGTGGTCCGCAACGGCAAGATCGAGGCGCGGCCGATGATGTACCTAGCCCTGTCCTACGATCACCGCATCGTCGACGGGAAGGAAGCCGTGACCTTCCTCGTGCGGGTCAAGGAAGCCCTGGAGGACCCGGCACGCCTCGTGCTCGACCTCTAGGCCCGGCAGCTGCCGTCCGCCGGCCGCATCGACTGCGGCCGGACGCTTCCGCGCGCTTCGTCTCCGATGGTGGGGCATGACCCGCCGCCTAATTCAGCGAGTCCCACAGATATGTCCTACGATCTCGTCGTCATCGGCACCGGCCCCGGCGGCTATGTCTGCGCCATCCGGGCCGCCCAGCTCGGCCTCAAGACCGCCGTGGTGGAGAAGCGGGCGACCCATGGCGGCACCTGCCTCAATGTCGGCTGCATCCCCTCGAAGGCGCTGCTTCATGCGTCCGAGGCGTTCGAGGAGGCCGGCAAGCATTTCGCCGACATGGGCGTGATCGTGAACGCGCCCGAACTCGACCTGAAGAAGATGATGACGTTCAAGCAGGACGGCGTCGACGGCAACACCAAGGGCGTTGAGTTCCTGCTCAAGAAGAACGGCATCGACGCCTACCGGGGTACTGCGCGCCTCGCGGGTGCCGGGCGGGTCGAGGTACTGTCGGAGGATGGCGGCAACCAGCTCCTTGAAACGAAGAACGTCGTCATCGCCACGGGGTCGGACGTCACCAAGCTCCCCGGCGTCACGATCGACGAAAAGGTCGTGGTCTCCTCCACGGGCGCCCTCGAATTGCAGGCCGTGCCGAAGACGCTCCTCATCATCGGGGCCGGGGTCATCGGCCTCGAACTCGGCTCGGTCTGGCGCCGCCTCGGCGCGCAGGTCACCGTCGTCGAATATCTCGATCGGATCCTGCCCGGCATGGACGGCGAGGTCGGCAAGCAGTTTCAGCGTATCCTCGGCAAGCAAGGAGTGCAGTTCAAACTGTCGTCCAAGGTCACCGGCGTCGAGGTGGCGGATGGCGCCGCCACCGTCACGGTGGAGCCCTCCGCAGGAGGCGAGGCCGAAAAGCTGCAGGCCGACGTGGTCCTGGTCGCCATCGGCCGCGTGCCCTACACCGAGGGCCTCGGCCTTGAGACGGTGGGGGTCGGCCTCGACAACAAGGGCCGCATCCAGACGGACAATCACTACGCCACCAACGTCACCGGCATCTACGCCATCGGCGACGTCATCGCCGGGCCGATGCTGGCCCACAAGGCCGAGGACGAAGGCGTCGCCGTGGCCGAACTCCTGGCCGGGCAGTCGGGCCACGTGAATTACGGCGTGATCCCGAACGTGGTCTACACCTACCCGGAGGTCGCCTCTGTTGGAAAGACCGAGGAGGAGCTGAAGAAGGACGGCGTCGCCTACAACAGCGGCAAGTTCCCCTTCACTGCCAATGGGCGCGCCAAGGTCAACCATACGACGGACGGCTTCGTGAAGATCCTGGCGGATGCGACCACCGACCGGGTGCTCGGCGTGCATATCGTCGGTGCGGATGCGGGCAACCTCATCGCCGAGGTGGCCGTGGCGATGGAGTTCGGGGCCTCCGCCGAGGACGTAGCCCGCACCTGCCATGCCCACCCGACCCTGACGGAGGCGGTCAAGGAAGCCGCCTTGGCCGTCGCCAAGCGCGCTATTCACATCTGACGGATCCGGGCTCGTCGTATGCGAGCCCGGCCATCAAGGGGTCGTTGGCACCAGGGGCGGCAGGCGCGACAGGCGAATCGCGATCAGGAGTGCCAAACCGTACAGGCTGGCGAAGAACACGACCACGCCGGCCCAGCCCGAATGGGCGAAGAACCATCCCCCGGCCGTGCCGAGTATCGAAGAGCCGAGATAGTAGAGGCACAGATACACCGACGAGGCCTGGGCGCGGTCGCGCAGGGCCCGTCGACCGATCCAGCTGCTGGCCACGGAGTGGGCGCCGAAGAAGCTCACCGTCACCACGACGATGCCGAGGATGATGAGCCAGAGGCGGTCGGACAGCGTCATGGCGATGCCGGCGAGCCCGAGCAGGATCGCGAGCCAGAGCACCCGCCGGCGCCCGAGGCGGCTGGCGATCTCGCCCGTGAGGGCTGAGGAGAAGGTCCCGAACAGGTAGACCACGAAGATCGCCCCGATGGCGGTCTGGCTCAAGTCGAACGGCGGGTCGAGCAGGCGAAAGCCGATGTAGTTGTAGACGCTGACGAACCCGCCCATGAGCAGGAACGCCTCGGCGAACAGCCAGGGTAGGCCGGGATCGCGAAAGTGCTGACCGAAGGTGCCGGGCACCTCGCGCCAGCGCATGCGGTTGGCGGTGAAGCGTTGCGAGTCCGGCAAGCTCAGGAGGAACGCGACCGCCGCGAGCAGGGCCAGGACCCCGATCGTGCCGAGGCCCCAACGCCAGGAGGCATGATCGGCGATGATGCCGGCGACCAGTCGTCCAATCATGCCGCCGAGCGCGTTGCCGCCGATGAGAAGGCCCATGGACAGGCCGATGGCGCGCCCGTGCATCTCCTCGCTGAGATAGGCCATGGCCACGGCCGGCAGGCCGCTCGCGGCGAACCCCGTGAGGGCGCGAAGCACCAGAAAGCCGTGCCAACTCGGCACGAGGACCGCCACGATGGTGAGCGCCGCCGAGGCGAACAGCGAGGCGACCATAACCGGTTTGCGCCCCCAGACTTCGGAGAGCGGGCTCACCACCAGAAGGGCGATGGCCAGCATCGCACAGGGAAGGGAAAGGGCGAGGCTGCTCTCCGCCGGAGAGACGTGGAACTCGTCGGCGAACACCGGAAGCAGGGGCTGTACGCCGTAGAGCACCGCGAAGGTCGAGAAGCCTGCCGCGGCGAGGGCCAGGGTGGTACGACGGAAGGCCGGCGTCCCGGCTTCGATCAACCGGGGCGATGCCGTGTCCATGCCGGGTTCCTTCAGGGGTGACGCCGCCCGCTCTGCGCGGAGGCATGGTCTCAGGCGATCATGCCTCGGGGATCGCGCAGGTGGAGGAGAAAGCGAAGCGGTGAGGCGCAGGAGGGCCAGCGTACCGGCCAATCCTCAATGGAATGAAACGCGGGCGGCCCGGTGCGAGCCGCCCGACCGATGTTATCGCGGCGGCTGGGCGGGCTGTCCCTGCTGCTGGATCAGGGGGGTGATGCGGCGCACCGTGACCCGCCGGTTCTCGCGCGAGGGGCCTTGCGTGTTCACCTTCAGGTACTGCTCGCCGTAGCCCTGCGTCGTCAGGTTCTCGGGGGGAACCTGAAAGGACTGGGTGAGGACCGTGGCCACGGACTGGGCCCGGCGATCCGAGAGGGAGAGGTTGTCGACATCCGAGCCGACCGCGTCGGTGTAGCCTTCCACGAGGAAGACCTCCTGTGGGTTGGCCCGGATCGCCTGGTTCATGGCGGCGGCGATGGTGGCGAGGCGCGCCGCCTGATCCGGCGTCACTGTGAATGAGCCCGTCTCGAACGTGATAGTGTTGATGTCGACGCTGCGCATCCGCGCGCGCAGCTGCGGGCTGTAGCGAACCTGATCGAGGGTGTAGCGCCGATCGACCGCCACCACCGGTGGCGCCGAGAGGGCTTCGTAGAC
Organism: Methylobacterium adhaesivum; assembly: GCF_022179065.1. GTDB lineage: Bacteria > Pseudomonadota > Alphaproteobacteria > Rhizobiales > Beijerinckiaceae > Methylobacterium > Methylobacterium adhaesivum. Next base: position 87,243 of record NZ_BPQD01000001.1, on the reverse strand, counting down.
GGCCCGCTCGTCGGCGCCCTCGTAATCCACGACGTAGCGATCCCGCGGGATGCGGATGTCGGGCGGCGGCAGGTCGACCACGTCGTCGTAGATCGGTCGGCGCGGGCCGCCGAAGCTGTTGTCGATGATCACGACCTCGCGGCCATCGCGGAAACGCCGCGAGCGCCGCACCAGGCGACCGTCATCGTCGACGATGGTGACGATCTGTTCGCCGCCCGGCCGATCCAGGTAGGTAATCGTGTCGCCGCCCCGGCGCTCGCTGCGATAGCCGCCGCGTCCGAGGTCGCGGAACCGCTCGTTCTCATCGTGGCGGATGAAGTAGGTATCGCGGTCGCGCACGATGATGCGGCCGGGCTCACGGATATAGGTCCGGCCATCCTCCTGGAATTCGCGTCGGTCGCGGCGGACACGGTCGAAGTCGCGTGGCTCGTCGTCGTCACGGAAGCCGCCAGGAATGTAGCCCGGCCGCCCCGGTGCGTTGAAGCCCTCGCGTGGACCACCGCGCTCGAACGTGTCACGTCGTTCGCGATCCTCGCGCCGGTCGTCGACCTGGACATCGCCGTCGCGTCGTCTGCCGTCGCGCGGGCCTGTGTCGCGATCCCCGCGTGGGTCGACCGCGTTCTGTGGCCCGCGCCGGTCGCCACGTCCGTCCTGCGGTTCGTCGCGATTGTTCACGCCGGGAGCGCCCGGCGGAACGAACGGTCGACCGGGTACGCCGGGGCGGGCGTTGGGGGCGGGCGGAGGCGCGCCTTGAGGCGGCGGCGTTGCAGGCCCGGTCGACGCGGGGGCTTGAGGGTCGACCGACTGGGCGGGCGCAGCGGGCCGGCTCGGGTTGGGCGCACGCGGTTCTCCCGCCGCAGGCGGGGCCGCCGGGGGCGGAGCCGCCGTGGGTGGTTGCGCTGCAGCCGGTGCGGGCGGGGCCGTTCGAGCTGGACTAGGGGGGGACTGCCGTTCGGCCGGGGCCGCATCCGAACCGCGTCGGCCCGATTCCGGCGGGGCCTGGCGATCAGAGTCGGGCGTACGACGACCCGGCTCGCCCGGCCGCCCCTGAGGGGGCTCGGCCGCGCGGTCCCGCGCCGCGGGCTGGGCCGGCCGCTCGGCCGGCTCCCGCTGCGGGTCCTGACGCCGATCCGGACGCTCCTGCCGGTCTGGGCGCTCCTGCCGGTCTGGGCGCTCCTGCCGATCCGGACGCTCTTGACGGTCTGGACGTTCCTGACGCGAAGCGGGACGCTCCGCCGGGTCACGATCCTCCCGGGTCTCGGGGCGCTGCTCGCGAGAAGACGGCCGCTCGCGATCTTGCCTCGGCCCCGGTCGTTCCTCCCTTGGTTCCGGCCTTTCCTGGCGCGGGGCGGCCGGCCGCTCCTGTCTCGGCTCGGGTCGGTCGGGCCTCGCCTCGGGCCGCTCACGGGCGGGTGGTGGTCCACCGCGAGGGCCCTCGCCGCGAGGCCCTTCACCACCGGGGCCGCCGCGCGGTCCCTCGCCGCCCGGACCGCCTTGCGCCAACAGAATGACCTTGCCCGCCGCCGCATCCCGGCCCGCCCATGAGGGATCGGACAGCATCAGTCCCGGCAGCATCGTGCCGGTGAGGAGGAGCAGGCGGAGGGGCCGCATGGAAGGCACTCACGATTGTTGATGAGGCCTTCGGAACAGGATTACGGGCGGATGGTTCCCGTCTTGGACCAATCCGGCGTCTGTGAAAGGCGAAGCGCGGTGCTCAAGGGGGCGTCGTGCGCGGCTGGACCTGCACCGAGAACAGATTCGGCGCGATGACCCGAACCGGTTGACGCTCCTCGCCCGTGGGGGCGGGCGGGACTGAAGTCTCGGCCGCGCCGCCGGTCTCGTTGGTTACGAGTCCCGTCCGGGTCGCGGTATCGGCGGCGAGTTCCGCCGCTGTCTTGTCCGCCCGGCCGACCAGGGTCAGCCGCACCTTCGGACGCGACATGGCCTCGGCCTGCATCGGGGTGACGAAGATATCGCCCTTGTGGCGCACGAGCATGCTCTCCGCCTTAACCAGGGACTGCGCCCAGCTCTGGCCTTCGCGCTTGCACGAGCAGTTCGGGGTGAAGGTCGTGCGGAACTTGAACGCGTTGGCAAGGGAGACGTAGGCCTTCGACCCTTTCAGCGTCGCGGCATGCTTGAGGGCGTCGTCGCCATGCGGCATCGAGTAGGCGGCGGCTTCCGTGCCGGGACACAGGGCCTGGCACAGTTCGTCGGCGCCCTCGCGCCCGTCGGGCAGGTTTGACATGGGAAAATAGGCGCCGTCGCAGGTGCGGACGCAGATCACTTGAGCGCCCCCTCGGGCCCGCTGCTCCGACGGTACCCCGTCGAGCGCGCGCAGCGCCACCTTGCTCGCCACATCGGTGCAGGCGGACGCCACGGCGGCGGTGAGCTGCCGGCGGCGTGCAGCCGTGACCTCGCCGTTCTCCGCGCCGTAACCCGCGTTGAGGGCGCGAATCCGCTGCTCGACGGCTCCGCATTGCGGCGGGCGGGAATCGAAGAACAGGAACCGGCCGCCCTCGCAGTTCAGGGTACGGTAATACGCATTGAGCCGGCCGATCTCGTTCTGGAGGGCGCGCGCCGTGCTCGCGCCGTCGCTCAGGCTGGCCAGCTCCGAGCGGTAGCGCAGGCAGGCGTCGGTGACTTGCGCCTGCGCGATGCCTATCGTCCCAAGGGCGACGAGGGGAACGAGGAACGCCCGGACGAGCGTGCGGATCTGGGGAAGGATCAGCGGCATGACCTGACAGGAACGGGAGAAGGATTTCGGCCCCGGCCGGGATTCGGTCTCGCGGCGTAGCGAAGTTTTGTACCTGCCCTCGCGCGGGGGCGACAGCCTTCCCACATGCACCCCGGTCGAGTTCCAGGGGGAATGCAGGATGATGTGGCTTCGGGGTCTCACAGGCGTGACGTTGGCAGCACTCCTCGCGGGATCGTTCGCGGGGGGCGTGCCGGCCAAGGCGGAGGACGCCGACCGGATCTTCGACAAGTCGACGGTTTGGCGTCCCCTGACGCCCAACGACAAGCTCGTCGTCTACGGGATCGACGATCCCGCCGTGTCCGGGGTGGCATGCTGGTATACCCAGCCCGAGAAGGGCGGCATCAAGGGTACTCTCGGACTGGCCGAGGATGTGTCGGACATTTCCCTGGCCTGCCGCCAGATCGGTCCCGTCCAGTTCAAGGACAAGTTTAGCCAGGGTGAGGTGGTGTTCAGTGAGCGCCGCTCGCTGATCTTCAAATCGATGCAGATCGTGCGCGGTTGCGACGCGAGGCGCAACACTTTGATTTATATGGTCTATTCGGACAAGGTCGTGCAGGGCTCGCCCAAGAACTCGACCTCGACCGTCCCCCTGATGCCATGGGGAACGGAGCTGCCGCCGAAATGCACCGACGCCTTGAAGAAGTAGGCGCGTCGGATACGCATCCCGGTCCCGGACCGATGGTCCGGTGACCGCTTTCCGGTGCGGACTCGGTCCTGACGCTCAATCCTGGCAGGTGATGCGGATCGGGCGTTCGGCCTGCTTGATCACGGGGGCCGCCGGAACCGCGCCGGTGTACTCATCCTGGGCGGCGATGCCGAAGGAGCCGGCGGAGGCGAACCCCTGCGCTTCGCACCAGGCGTTGGCCACCACTTGGCCGCAGCCGCTATCGGCGTCGCTCAGGCAATCGCCGACGCCGTAGCCTTCGCCGGCCGGAATCAGGAAGGTTTTCTCAACCTGCGGCGTGGAGCGAGCGGGCGTTTCGCCATCGCCTCCCGCCAGAGCCGTGGAGGAGATCAGGGCGAGGGCGAGGAGAGCGCCGATTTCGGCGGCCGGGCGGCGCATGGGCAGAACCTCGATGGCGGGATTCGATTGCGATGGAACTTCGAGTCTCCGGGTAAACAAAACCTTTCCGATCCGGATCGCTTTCGACGGGCGAAGGAGTGGTGACGGTCTCGAATTGCTCATCGTTTCGAGGTAGCGCAGGACGGCCGGCCGAGCCGTCGCCTTCGCGCAACACGCCTGCGCCGCAGCGTGGAACCCGGCCATTGCATGCGTTGGCCCGCGCGGGGTACCGACGCCGGGAAGCGGCGGAAAACCAACACGCTAAGGGGCGTGCCGCGGTGCGCGACGTTCGCCATCAGCCCGAGGGACGAGGGACGGTTTCATGGCCCCGATGTTGCGGCTCTACAACACGCTGACCCGGCGCAAGGCTGCGTTCGTGCCGATCGATCCGTCGCACGTGCGTATGTATGCCTGCGGTCCGACGGTCTACGACGCCGCCCATATCGGCAACGCCCGTCCGATCATCGTCTTCGACCTGCTGTTCCGGCTCCTGCGCCATCTCTACGGCCCAGAGCATGTCACCTACGCCCGCAACGTCACCGACGTGGACGACAAGATCAACGCCCGCGCCGCGGAGCGGGGCATCACCATCCGCGACCTCACTGACGGGACGCTCGCCGCCTTCCACGACGACATTCGCGCCCTCGGCGTGCTGATGCCCGAGGACGTGAACGTGGCCGGTGAACGGCCGCGCTTCGTCGAGCCGCGCGCCACCGATCATATCGCCGAGATGATCGCCATCATCGAGGGGCTGGTGGCCGCCGGGCATGCCTACGTGGCGGCGGGGCACGTGCTGTTCGACGTCCCGGCCATGCCCGAATACGGCAGCCTGTCGAAGCGTCCCCTGGACGAGATGGAAGCGGGCGCCCGCGTGGAGGTCGCCCCCTACAAGCGCTCGCCTCTGGACTTCGTCCTGTGGAAGCCCTCGAAGCCCGGCGAGCCGTCCTGGCCGTCGCCCTGCGGCCTCCCCGAGCCTGGCCGCCCCGGCTGGCACATCGAGTGCTCCGCCATGTCGTGGAAGCACCTCGGCAAGACATTCGACATTCATGCCGGCGGCATCGACCTCATCTTTCCCCATCACGAGAACGAGGTCGCCCAGTCGCGCTGCTGCTTCGGCACCGACGTGATGGCCAATGTCTGGCTCCACAACGGCTTCCTTCAGGTCGAGGGGGAGAAGATGTCGAAGTCGCTCGGCAACTTCATCACCATCCGCGAGGTGCTCAAGGACTGGCCCGGCGAGGTGGCCCGCCTCGCCATGCTCAAGACCCACTACCGCCAGCCCATCGACTGGACGGTCCGGGGGCTGGAGGAAGCGAGCCGAACCCTCGACCGCTGGTACGGGATCGTCGGCGAGACCGCCGCCGCGACCGTGCTTCCGGCCGGGCTGCTCGAGCCGCTGACCGACGATCTCAACACCCCCTCCGCCCTGGCCGAACTCCACCGCCTCGACGATGCGGCGGGCCTCAAGGCCGGCGCCAACCTCCTGGGCCTTCTCTTGCAGACCCGATCGGAGCGCGATCAGGGGAGCATTCGCGCCTCGGGCGTGGACGTCTCTCGGGTCGAGGTTCTGATCGAGGCGCGCCGGGTGGCGCGCGCCGCCAAGGACTGGGCCGCGTCCGACCGGGTCCGCGACGAACTCGCGGCCATGGGCGTCACCGTGAAAGACGGCAAGGACGGCACGACGTGGAGCGTGGCCCCGTGAAACGCGTCGCCTCCCCCGCTGTCGGGGGAGGCCGGCCGAACCTCAGAGGCGCTCGACCACGAAAGCCTCGGCTTGCGGGGCCGTCGGGCTGGCCGCCGCCGCGTCCCGCAGGATGCCGACCACATCCTGCACCTCGCTCGTCACGAGGTAGTTAAGGTCGAGCCCCTCTCGGATGAAGCCTTGATGGCGCATGTGGTCGAGGAGCGTCAGGAGCGGCGTCCAGAAGTCGGCCACGGAGAGCAGCAGGATCGGCTTCCTGTGCTGGCCGAGCTGCGCCCAGGTGAGCTGCTCCACCAGTTCCTCCAGGGTGCCGATGCCGCCCGGAAGGGCCACGAACGCGTCGGAGCGTTCGAACATCAGCCGCTTGCGGGTATGCATGTCCTCCACCACGATGGTTTCCTGGATCTCGTCGAGCATGCGCTCGCGCGACTTCAGGAAGGTCGGGATGATGCCGGTGACGTGGCCGCCATGATCGAGGACAGCGCGGGCGACGGTGCCCATGAGCCCGACATTGCCGCCGCCGTAGACAAGGCCGAGGCCGGCGTCCGCCAGGGCCTTGCCGAGTTTCTCGGCCGCCGCCGTGAAGGCGGGGTCGCTCCCGAACCCGGAGCCGCAATAGACGCAGACCGTTCTCACCGCTGCCATGGGCCGCCTCCCATCCGGATCGGACCGCGGGGCGCGCGCGCGACATCCACGGGCCAAAGTGCTGATTTTACGGAAGATCCGGCCGCAGGACGGCCGCCGGGATTTGGTGTTCCAGACATGTTCGTTAATATGTCGCTATCGCGTGCCGATTCATCATCGGGGCCGGTCGAGATTTGGGTGCGGCTCCGCCGCTTGGGCGGCGGATGAGGGAGTGGCGCGTCATGACGGCGGAGTTGCGACGGAGCATCTTCCTCGCCTGCGTGGGGCTTCTGGGCGGCTTTGCCCTCGTCGTCACCCTCTACGGCGCGAGCGCGTTGTTCAAGCACGGATTCGGCGCGGCCGAGGACCGGACCGCCCGCCTCGCCGCCGTGCCGGAGGCCGCCTCCGGGGGCGAAGCGTCCGGACCGCCGCTCTCGGAGCGGCCGTCATCGAACCCTGCGGTCCCTTCGGGACTGGAGAACGGACCCGCCGCAGCCCCCCCCAAGAGCAGCGTCCAGGCCTCCGCGCCGACCTTCGACATCATCCGCGTCGAGCCGTCGGGCGAGGCCGTGATCGCCGGGCGGGCCGCGCCCAACACCACCGTCGAGCTGCTGCGCGACGGCGAGGCCGTGGCCCGTGCCCTCGTCGATCCCTCGGGCCAGTACGCCGTCGTGCCGCCGGCCCTGCCGTCCGGCAGCAGCGAGATCACCCTGCGCGCCACGGGAGCCGACGGGCGGACCCTCCCGTCGCGGGAGAGCGTGGCGGTGGTGGTGGCGCCCGGGCGCGATGCCAAGCCCCTCGTGGCCCTGACTTCGCCCGACAAGCCCACGGTGGTGCTGTCGCAGCCGGCCTCCCAGGATCCGCCCCCGCAACCCGTTGCGAAAATTGAGGAAAACCCGAGATCCGACGCCGCCCCCCGGGAGGCGCAGGCTACACCCGCAAAGCCGGCCGAGGCGGCCCCGGCCCCGGCGAGCGCCGGCACGGTCCCGGTCAAGATCGTCAGCGTCGAGGCGGAGGAGGGTGGGCGGCTCTACGTCACCGGCGCGGCCCAGCCCGGGGCGACGGTGCGGCTCTACCTCAACGACACCGCCGTGGCGCCGGGCAGCGTCGGTGCCGACGGGCGCTTCGCCTTCACCATCGGGCGGGGCGTCCGGCCCGGCGCCTACACGATCCGGGTCGATCAGGTCGATCCCGTCTCGGGCAAGGTGAAGACCCGCGCGGAGGTGCCCTTCACCATGCCGGCGCCGAGGCCGGTCCCGGTGAAACCAGTGGCGGCGAAGCCTGCCCCGAAGGTCGCGGCCGCCGCGCCGCGCCCCGTCGAACCCGCCGCCGAGCCGGCGCCTCCGGCGAAGATTTCTCAGCCCGCGCAGGTACTTGCCACCCCGCCCGTACCCCCGGCGGCGGCGCCCGCCACGCCCGCCCAGGCGATTGCCGTGAGCGAGCCCAAGCCGGAATCGAAGCCCGAACCCAAGGCCGCACCCGAGCCCAAGGCCGCTTCGGCCGGCGTCCCGGCCGAGGCCAAATCCGAGGGCTCCCCGGCGGTGTTCGTGCCCGAGATCGGCACGGCGCGGATCGTGCGGGGCGACAGCCTGTGGCAGATCAGCCGGCGGACCTACGGGCGGGGCACCCGCTACACGGTGATCTACGACGCCAACCAGCCGCAGATCCGCAACCCCGACCGGATTTTCCCCGGCCAGATCTTCGTGCTGCCGAACGACGGCACGGCGGCGGTGACGGGGGCCGAGAAGCGCGGCTGAGCCCGTCCCGCGCGCGGCGGCGCGGGACGGAACATCGCCGATTCGAGACGGCGCGCCGGCCCCGCGTGCCGCTGCAGGGCCGCCCCGCGCCGGCGCGCGGCTGTCATCGGGCGGGCCACGGCTTATATCGGTTCCAAATCCGGCCTCACCCGAGACGCGAACCCCCATGACACCCGACCCCGCGCAAGCGACGGACGGCGGCTCGACGCCGCCCGCCCGCCCCGGCCTCGTCGCGACCTATCGCCGCCTGTGGCCCTACCTCTGGCCGTATGGCCGGCCCGACCTGCAGCGGCGGGTTTTTCTCGCGTTCGGCCTGCTGATCGTCGCGAAGTTCGTCACCATGGTGACGCCGTTCACCTTCAAGTGGGCCACCGACGCCCTGGTGGCGATGACCGACCCGAAACCCGGCGCCCCGGTGCCGACGGGTCTCCTCGCCGCCCCGATGCTGCTGATCGGGCTCTACGGTCTGTCGCGGATCGTCATGGCCGGGCTGACGCAGGTGCGCGATGGGCTGTTCGCCAAGGTGGCGATGCACGCTGTGCGGCGCCTGGCGCTGCAGACCTTCGAGCACATGCACCGCCTGTCCCTGCGGTTCCACCTCGAGCGCAAGACCGGCGGGCTGACCCGGGTGCTCGAGCGCGGCCGGGGCGGCATCGAGGAACTGTCGCGCCTCATGGTGCTGACCCTGGTGCCCACCATCGTCGAGTTCGTCCTCGTCCTCGGCGTGCTCGCCTACCAGTTCGATTGGGTCTACTCGGCCGTGGTGTTCGTCACCGTGGCGGCCTACCTCGCCTTCACCTGGAAGGCGACGCAGTGGCGCATCACGATCCGCCGCCGCATGAACGCCTCCGACACCGACGCCAACACCAAGGCGGTGGATTCCCTGCTCAACTTCGAGACGGTGAAGTACTTCGGCGCCGAAGGCCGCGAGGCCGCGCGCTACGACGCCTCCATGGCCAAGTACGAAAAGGCCTCGACCCAGACCTACGTGTCGCTCGCCATCCTCAACGCCGGCCAGGCGGTGATCTTCACCCTCGGCATGACGGTGGTGATGTGGTTGGCGGCCCGCGACATCCTCGCCGGGCGCACGACGCTCGGCGGCTTCGTCCTCGTCAACACCCTGCTGATCCAGCTCGCGATGCCGCTCAACTTCATGGGCATGATCTACCGCGAGATCAAACAGGCGCTCATCGACATCGACGACATGTTCCTCATCCTCCACCGCAACCCCGAGATCGCCGACCGGCCGGGCGCGACGGCGCTGAAGGCCCAGGGCGGCCGGGTGGAATTCCGGGACGTGCGCTTCGCCTACGATCCCGCCCGGCCGATCCTGCGCGGCGTCTCGTTCACGGTGCCAGCGGGCCAGACGGTGGCCATCGTCGGGCCGTCGGGCGCCGGCAAATCGACCCTGTCGCGCCTGCTGTTCCGGTTCTACGAGCCGCAGGGCGGGCAGATCCTCATCGACGGCCAGGACATCGCCGCCGTGACGCAGACGTCGCTCCGCGCCGCCATCGGCATGGTGCCGCAGGACACGGTGCTGTTCAACGACACCATCGGGTACAACATCCGCTACGGCTGCTGGGACGCCACCGACGCAGCCGTGCGCGAGGCCGCATCCCTGGCCCAGATCGACCGCTTCGTCTCCGCCCTGCCGGAGGGCTACGACACCCCCGTGGGCGAGCGCGGCCTGAAACTCTCGGGCGGTGAGAAGCAGCGCGTCGCCATCGCGCGCACGATCCTCAAAGGCCCGCCGATCCTCGTCCTCGACGAGGCCACCTCGGCCCTCGACAGCTTCACCGAACGCGAGATCCAGGACGCCCTCGACAAGGTGTCTCGGGGCCGCACCACCCTCGTCATCGCCCACCGCCTCTCGACGGTGGTCAACGCCGACGAGATTTTGGTGTTGGACAAGGGTGTGATCGTCGAGCGCGGGACGCACCAGAACCTGCTCGATGCCGGCGGGGTCTATTCGGCGTTGTGGAGCCGTCAGCGGGAGGCCGATGCGGCTTTGGCGGTTTTGCAGGGGGTGGATGAGGGGCGTGTGGGGATGGTGCGGGCTGTGGAGCCGGTAGGATAAGTTCTAGCTATCCCACTCGGGAGATGTTGCCGTATTGCAACGATATCGGTGAATTTTAGCGATCCAAGCCGGAATGCAACGTGAGCGAGATTTTGTATTTCAAAACGCCGCCTAGTCGCGTTTAATCCGGCTGGGAGGAAATGCCATGGCCGGAATACGGTTAAGACTTAAAGACCTGCAGCTTGATTTGCAGAATCCTCGGATCAGTCGTTCTGATAGTCTCCGAGAGGCTCTTCAAAAGATCATTGATGATCAGGACTTGAAGCTGGTAGTATTAGCAGAGAGTATTATTGAGGACGGCCTTAATCCAATGGACCGTTGGCTTGTGCTCAAAGCATCTGACAAGCCTAAAAAATACACGATCTTAGAAGGGAATCGGCGATTTTCCGCGCTTCAGATCCTAAATAATCCTGCAGTTTTAAATGATTTAGAGATCCGTCTTCCCGTAAAAAAGCACTTTCAAAGGTTGTCACAAGATTTCGATCTAAAAAACATAGAACCGATTGATTGTTTTGAGGTTCAGGAGCGTTCAGAGGGGGCGAGCTGGATTAACCAGCGGCATACTGGAGAAAATAAGGGGCGCGGGATTGTACGTTGGGAAGGCGTTCAAACATCCAGATTTAGGGGGAGTGATCCAGCTCTTCAGGCATTCGAGTTTGTTAGAGAGCATGGAGACTTAACTGACGAAGAAAAGGAAGAGCTGGCAGATCGATTTCCAATTACAACACTTGATCGATTACTGTCGACGCCTGATGTGCGCAAAGCTATAGGCGTAGAGGTTTCGGACTTAAAACTGAAAACAGATCTCCCTTTGTCTGAAGTCGTCAAGCCACTTCGCAGGATTATTCTAGATTTGGCAAAATCGAAAATCAATGTAACAAATCTAAAAAGCAAAGAGCAGCAGGTCAATTATATTAATAAACTGGGAAATGATCTTCCGGATTTAACGAAACGGACTTCCAGCATCACGTCAGTCGAAAATCTTGAAGAAAAAGAGCTGCCAGTTGAGCCGCCTGCCCAACCTAAGGCACAGCCTTCCAAGAAAACGCGTGAAATTAAACGAACGGCCCTTATTCCGCGCGACTGCTATCTAACTGTCTCAAACCCAAAAATAGCGGAAATTGCAAAAGAGTTACGTAAGCTCAACCTTGAGGAATATCCTCATTCGATTTCGGTGCTATTTAGAGTTTTTATTGAGCTTTCAGTCGATCATTATTTGACTCAAATTTCAGTGCCTCTTGTTGAGATTGATAAAGGCGGTCATCAGCGGGATAAAAATCTGAGGACCAAGGTAGAAGAGGTTGTAAAGCATCTCATATCGTCCGGCACACCAAAAAATACCGTTGAGCCTGTAAAAAAAGGTATCGACAACAATCGTAGCCCACTTTACATCAATACGCTTCACGACTACGTGCATAGCTCTTTTCACACGCCTACTAAGAGAGAGCTCGAAGTCGCGTGGAACAATGCACAGGCTTTCTTCAAGGCGATTTGGAAGTGAAAGAGCCTGTTTTGAATGCGCCGCGCGTGCGTAATTTGATCAATTTTACACCGCTAAGGTATCCTGGCGGTAAGGGAAAGCTTGCTGCCTATGTAAAGAGGTTGTTGAAAGACAATAATCTATTAGACGGTCAGTATGCAGAGCCCTACGCAGGGGGGGCTGCAATTGCTCTTGAGTTGCTTTTTCATGAGTACGTTTCAGAGGTATTCATAAATGATATTAGTCAGCATATTCATGCTTTTTGGGATAGCGTCTTAAATCATCCAGAAAATTTCTGTAAAACGATTGCAGAAACTCCTATTAATGTTTCTGTTTGGGATAAGCAGAAAGCTATATTCGCCAGACCGAATGAGCACAGCAAATTTGATTTGGGATTTGCTACGTTCTTTCTCAACCGCACGAACCGATCAGGTATTCTAAATGCCGGTATTATCGGAGGACGTGCCCAAGCCGGTTCTTGGGGAATTGATGCAAGACTCAACAAAGACGAACTCATATTTCGTATTATGTCGATAGCGAAGATAAGGCATAGGATAAATCTATTTAACTTAGATGCTATTGATTTTATGACGGAGATAAATCCGAGCTTGTCTGACAAGTCACTGATTTATCTCGATCCGCCCTATTATAAAAAAGGTAGGGATTTGTATTATGATTTCTACAAGCACGAAAGCCACTCTGTGGTTGCGAAATTCGTAGACGAGCACTTAAAGAAGAGAAATTGGATTGTTTCTTATGACAATGTCCCAGAAATAAAGAATTTATATAGGAATCATCGGTTTGGTATTTATGCTATTGGATACAGCGCCCGTTCGCATGGGGCTGGATCGGAAATTATGTTTTTTAGTGAAGATATGAATATAAGTCCATTAGTGGGAGCAGTAAAAGCTATAGAAGGGTTCGGCATTCAAGAAATCTTGACCGCTTAGGCAGCGTGGAAAATGGCTCATTGTTCTATTCAAAGTTAAGATCAAAAAATTCACGGTACTTTAGCTTATTGAGTCATGTCTGGATTTATAGAGTCTTTCGGGGCATACCGTTCGACTAGAATTTCATTTCCCCGACTGCGGGCCTGGGCGATATCGAAATTAGTCTGCATCCGCATCAACGTCTCCATCGACACGCCGAAGGCTTTCTCGATGCGTAGGGCCATCTCGGGCGACAGAGCGGCCCGCTCGTTGACCAGATTGGACAGGGCCGGGCGGGTCACACCAAGAGCGACGGCCGCGTCTGTAACCGATAGCCCGAGTTCTTCCGTAATTTCGCGAACGAACCCACCCGGATGGGCCGGGTTTTTCATTCTGATACCGTGATCGGTCACTGTGTCTCCCTCCTTGGGGTCGCGCGCAGCCCTCAGTGATAGTCCTCGTAGTCCAGATCGATGATCTCGATCTCGTCATGGTCGACGGCGAACGTGATGCGCCAGTTCTTCGTCACGTGCAGGGTCCAGGTGCCTGCGCGGTTGCCGGTCAGTTGATGCGGCTTCCAGACCGGGAGTGTCCGCAATTCCTCCTCGTCCATCATGGCCAACAGGAAGGCCAGGATGATGCGGATTTTGGGAACGACGGCAGCGGGAAGGCCGGAACTGTCGTCCGCCTCCAGAAACCGACGCAGCCCCTTATGCCGGACGTTCCTGATCTTCATGAGGCCGCACTATGCCGAATGGCGTGATAAGTGTAAAGCCACACTTATCACGCCTGAGGTTGACGCGCGCGCGCCCGCCTGCCATCGCGCGGAGTCCGGATTCCCGCCCGCGCCCGTTTCGGGCCTCGCTCCGAAAGACCGCATGTCCGACCTCCTCGAGACGATTCGCCGAACCCTCGTGCCGATCCACAAGGAGGGCTATCCGTTCATCCTCATCGGCATCGTGCTGACGGTGATCGGCGGGTACTTCGCCCAGTTCTTCGGCTGGATCTTCCTCATCCTCACCCTGTGGGTGTGCTACTTTTTTCGCGATCCGGAGCGCGTCACGCCCGTGGGCGACGGGCTCATCGTGTCGCCGGCCGATGGCCGGGTGAACCTCATCTCCACCGTGCTGCCGCCCCCTGAGCTCGACCTGCCCCAGGAGCCGATGCTGCGCATCTCGGTGTTCATGAACGTGTTCGATTGCCACGTGAACCGCGTGCCGGTGACGGGCCGCATCGGGCAGATCCACTACACGCCGGGCCTGTTCCTCAACGCCGAACTCGACAAGGCCAGCGACGACAACGAGCGCAACGGCCTCGTGATGGAGACCACCCACGGGGGCCGGCCCCTGCGTATCGGCGTGGTGCAGATCGCCGGCCTCGTGGCGCGCCGCATCGTCGGCTGGGTCCACGCCAACGACACCCTGAACGTCGGCGAGCGCTTCGGCCTCATCCGCTTCGGCTCGCGTGTCGACGTCTACCTGCCCGTGGGCACCCGCGTCCTCGTCGGCCTCGGCCAGAAGGCGGTGGCGGGCGAGACCGTGCTGGCGGATCTCGCCGGCGGACCCGAGCGCACGTTCCGCCGCATCTGAGGGGACCCGCCATGGACGACCTCTTCCCGCCCTTCGCGCCCGATGCCAACGAGCCCCGGCCGCGCCGGTTCAAGCCGGTGCCGTTCCGGATGATCGCGCCGAACATGATCACCCTGATGGCGCTCTGCCTCGGGCTCACCGCCATCCGCCTCGCCTTCGAGGGCAAGTTCGAGCCCGCCGTCATCGCCATCGTGGCCGCCGCCTTCCTCGACGGCATCGACGGGCGCGTGGCGCGGATGCTCAAGGGCACCTCGCGCTTCGGCGCCGAACTCGATTCGCTGGCCGACTTCGTCAATTTCGGCTGCGCCCCGGCGCTGATCCTCTACGGGTTCGCCCTGAAGGAGCTGAAATCGGTGGGCTGGATCGTCGCCCTCGTCTTCGCCATCGCCATGGCGCTCCGGCTCGCCCGCTTCAACGCCATGCTGGACGACCCCAACCGCCCGGCCTGGAAGAAGGACTTTTTCGTCGGCATGCCGGCGCCGGCCGGGGCGCTCACCGTGCTGCTGCCGCTCTACCTGCACTTCCTCGGCCTGCCGCTGGAACGCTGGGCCGCCCCCGTGGTGCTCGGCTACATGCTCTGCATCGCGCTCCTCGTCGTCTCCACGGTGCCGACCTTCTCGGGCAAGACGGTGGGCAAGCGGGTGCCGCGCGAGGCCGTGCTGCCGATCTTCCTGCTGGGCGTCGTCGCCTTCGGCCTGCTCATCGCCTACCCGTTCGAGGCGATGGTGGCCCTGGCCCTGGGCTACCTCGTCACCCTGCCCATCGGCGCGGCGCAGTATCGCCGCCGGGCCAAGAGCGAGGCGAAGGGCGAAGCCCTGGCGGCCGCGCGCCCGCCGGCCCTCGACGACCGCGACCCCGGCGGCTCCGAGCGCGATCGCGCCGTGGACAGCTGACCGCCCGGCCTGTCGCCGACGGGGCGTCTCCCGTACCCTTCGCGCCGGAATGCGGCGTGGAGGGTCTCGATGCTCGAAGAATTCAAGAAATTCGCCCTGCGCGGCAACGTCGTCGATCTCGCGGTGGGCGTGATCATCGGCGCGGCGTTCGGCGCTATCGTCACTTCGGCGGTGCAGGACGTGTTCATGCCGATCATCGGCGCCATCACGGGCGGCCTCGATTTCTCGAACTACTACATCAGCCTGTCGTCGAGCGTGCAGAAGGGCGCGGCCTATGCCGACGCGAAGAAGCAGGGCGCGGTGATCGGCTACGGCCAGTTCATCACCGTCGCGCTGAACTTCATGATCGTCGCCTTCGTGCTGTTCCTCGTGATCCGGGCCATGAACCGCCTCGTCAGCCGCGAGGAGGCCAAGCCCGCCCCCGAGGTGCCGGCCGACGTCAAGATCCTCACCGAGATCCGCGATCTGCTGGCGACGAAGCCCGCCCGCTGATCTACGGCGTCTTGCGGGTCAGGTCGTCGAGGAGCCCGTCCAGGGCCTGCTCGACGGCGCCGGTGCCCTCCTCATGGGTCTTGAGGCGGGTCTCCAGGCGCTTGAGCTGCGGCCCGAATTCCTCCGGCACCACGGGGTCGCCGAGATATTCCGGCACGGCCTCCTGCGTGGTGAAGACCGAGCGGAGCTGCTGGCCGAGATGGTCGCGCACCGGCTCGGGCAGGGCCGCATCGGGATGGGGATGGTCGCTCACGGCTCGTCTCTCCTGATCGCGCAGGTTTGATCAACGATCCGGACCGCGCAACCGTTGCGCCGCGCAAGAAAAAGCCCCCGTCGCCGGGGGCTTTTCCAGTCTCGCCGTGGGGCGGGATCAGTCGATGACTTCGACGATCCGGTGGCTGCGATCGACGAGGACCGGGCGCTCGTTGACGATAGTGTAGCGGGCGCCGCGGGCATTGTACTCATCCGGCACGTCGTAATAGGTCACGCCCGTGCCCGGCAGCACGGAGCCGACGCGGACATCGCCGTCATAGGCGTAGGACGGGCGACGCTCGCGGGTGACGTACTGGCGGAAGCGCGGGCGGTCGTCGATGCCGAGAATACCGCCGACCGTGCCGGTGGCCGCACCGACGGCGCCGCCCACGATGGCACCGAGGGGGCCGGCCGCATCGGCGCCGTCCTGCGCGCCGCGCTCGGCGCCGCGCACGAGGCCCTGGGCCTGGGCCGCCATGGGCAGGCTCAGCGCGAGGACGGACGCGGCCAGAAGCGACGTGAGAGTCGTGGACTTGAGCGACATGAATCGGGTCTCCTGAACTGTCGGCCCGCGTCGAGGTGACACGCGGCCGGGTCTCCGGGCCACAACGTGCCACCCGCGAAAGGGATGCGGAAAAATCGTCGCCCGGCGGTTTCGTGTGGCCGACGGCCTGCCCGGCACGGGTTTCTCCATCGCCGCGCCGTCATCCCAAACTGGATTCAGTGATGTGCGAGGAGGCACGTTGGCGCTGTTTTGTGCGATGCGGCCTAAGGATTAGGCAAATTGAGTGGTCCGTTGATGAAGATATGGACCACTCGCACGGAAGAGCATCATGAAGACCGTCGTCATTCTCGCCGCCGCCGCCCAGCTCCTCGCCCTCGGGGGCACCGCCGTCGCGCAGAGCCGCGCCTGGAACGCGCTCAGTCCCGCCCCGAGCTTCCGGGCGCCGGAGCAGATCATCGAGATCCCCCGCGGGCCGGCGCGGCGCGACCCCAACGGCGCCTTCCGCAGCCAGGGCATCAGCAGTCTCCACGGCGGCATGGGCAACATGGGCGGCGGCACCGGCCGCAGCGCCAACACCGGGGTGGGGCTCGGCGGCATCGGCGCCTCGCAGGGCGCGCGGAACTGACGGGCGATCGCCACTGCCCTCGCCCCGCGGGTCGTCGGACGCGCTGGGCGAGGGGGGGGAGGCACGCACGCCTCGGTATGCGATCCTGCGACAGATTGCGTGCCGACCACGGAGAGAGGCCCGGAGCCTCGTGAGTTGGGATCAAGAACCACCAGACCTGATCGCCGGTCACGCCTTCGGTGCCACCGGCGAGAGCAAGCCTTCTCCTCGCACCGCGTCCAAACCTTTTCCTGGCACCAAATCTTTGTCTCCGTACTCTATTGGAGCATAGAGTACGGAGAGCCAGGGCGTGTTTGGATGACAAGCAGACGGAAAGAAATTTGGGATGGCCTGAAGGCTGAGGCCGAAAACCGGTCCAATCCGCCGGGCCCGGAATTCTTGGTTCGATGGGATGCTGCCATGGAGCCCGTATACGGGCTTCTGAAGGCGTTCGAGAGTGAGCGCAACCGGCAGCCGTTTACGGCGAGCGCTCCGTGTCCAGTCTGCGAGAGCGGAATTGTTACCTATACCTACCAGGCGCCTCTCGTTGGAAACATGAGCTGCGATACCTGCGAGTACGTAAAATTAAATCTCTAGTTTCTCCACGGCACAGAGGTCCGTGACCCACCCCACCGGGTATTCTAGACGCCGTCGCGACACGGTCTCCTCGATGGTCGCCGCAGGCGAGCCCGAACCGAGGCCCGCCGAGAGTGCAAAGTCTTTCAGGACCTGTGTTTCTGGATCCCGAGTTCCGCTTCGCGGCGCCGGGATGTCGGAGCGCCAAGGATCGTCCGGCGGCCCATAAGATATGATGTGATCGCCCTGACGTGATAGCAGAAGTCCATTGATGGACGGCGTCGTCCGGAGGGCGCCGGTGGCCCCGAACGACGCATGCGGGTGAGGCGTGCGCCAGCCTCCCGGGCATCATGTGGAGGGCAAGGCCCCCCACACCACTTGGAGCCGGGCGAAACTATACGTCCTTCGGCATCGCCGACTGGATCAGCCGGTCGGAGGACAGATCCTCCTCGTCATACCCCAGGAGTTCGGCGAGGCGCCCGCGGGCGCGGCTGACGCGGCTCTTCACGGTGCCGACCTTGCAGCCCATGATGGCGGCGGCCTCCTCGTAGGAGACGCCCTCGGCGCCCACCAGCACCAGGGCCTCGCGCTGGTCCGGCGGCAGCTTCGCCAAGGCCGTCTGCAGGTCCTCGACGTCGAGGCGGTCGCCCTGGTGCGGGGCGGTGGCCAGCCGCGCGGCGTACGAGCCGTCCTGGTCCTCGACCTCGCGCACGCGCTTGCGGTGGTCCGAGTAGAAGATGTTGCGCAGGATCGTGAACAGCCACGCGTTGAGGTTGGTGCCGGGCTGGAACCGGGCGCGGTGCTGCCAGCCCTTGAGCAGCGTGTCCTGCACGAGGTCGTCGGAGCGGGCCGGGTTGCTCGTCAGCGACAGGGCGAAGGCGCGCAACGACGGCACGGCGGCGAGCAGCCCGTTGCGGAACTCGGGCTCGATGGCCTCGCCGCGCGCCTTCAAGGCCGCCTCAAGCTTCTCGATGAGTTCGGCGAACCGGCTCGGCTGGTCGTCCGCCGGCAGGCGGTCGTAGACCGTGCGCAGGTGTTCGCCCAGATGCGTCCGGATGTTGGACGACAGGTTGGGCCTCGCATCCGCCGGGGCGTCGAGGTCGGGGGCAGTCTCGGTCGCGTCGCGGGTCATGGCTCTCGGGGGCTGGTCGATCGCGGGGGAGGGGCGTCCGGCGCGCGGCGGGAAGCGCGCGCAACGCCCATCATGTCCGTGCGTTGTATCCTATCCCGACCGGCCACGCATCCCGGCCCCGGCCCTCGTCCAGCTGTCGACGTGGATCCGGTGGATGATCCCAAGAAATTCGGCTCGCGAACACGTTCGGGTCTCGAAGAAACCGGCCCTTCGCGGGTTCAGGCAAGCGTTCGCAGAGACCGGCCCTGGGACGATGTCGGGCGCTGCCCGACACCCGCCGAAGGGATGATCCCTTCGGAATCCCGGTGTCCGGGCACAGGAGCCGAGGGGTCAGCCGCCGCAGGGGGCGGCCGGCTTCGGGCCGGCCGGCTTGCGACTGTCGGGCTTGAGGACGTGCACCCGGCCGTCGCGCAGGGCCAGGGCGTGGCCGCGCTCCACGTCGGTCCAGCACTCGTCGCGGGTGAGCGCCTTGGTGGCGATCACCGTCACCACGTCGTCCGCCCCCGTCTCCTGGGCGAAGTCCACCCGCCAATCCTCGTCCACGAGGGTGGCGGTGCCGAAGGGCGCGCGGCGGGTGAGGTAGCACAGGCGCTTGCCGCAATGGGCGTAGAGGGTGCGGCTGTCCGAGAGCAGCATGTTGAACACCCCGAGGGTGTTGAGTTCGGCGCAGAGGTCCGCCACCGCCCGGTCGAGGCGGGCCGGGCTCGGCAGGTCGGGCCAGCGCCCCTGCAGCTGGTCGAGCATCCAGCAGAAGGCGTGCTCGCTGTCCGTGGAGCCCACGGGCTTGAACCAGGTGAGCGGCCACTTCTTCACGCCCTTGAGCTGGCCGTTGTGCGCGAAGGTCCAGCGCCGGCCCCACAATTCCCGGCTGAACGGGTGGGTGTTCTCGAGGTTGACCCGGCCGCGATTGGCCTTGCGCACGTGGGCGATGACGATGCGGCTCTTGATCGGCGTGCGGCGCAGGAGGCGCGCCAGCTCCGACTGGGCGCTGGGCTCCGGCTCGTGGAAGGCCCGCGCCCCCCGGCCCTCGTAGAACGCGATGCCCCAGCCATCGGCGTGCGGGCCGGTCTCGCCGCCGCGCCGCGCCAGGGCCGCGAAGGAAAACCGGATGTCGGTGGGCACGTTCGCGCTCATGCCGAGCAATTCGCACATGGATCTTTTGGGATTTCGTCAGGACGGGGTGGGCGAAGAACCCGTCGTGGCCCGAACCGGTTGCCCGGTCCAGCCCATTTCGACGGGTGCGCGGCCCGCGACCGTTTCCGGGGCGCGGCCCGCCCCGCTTTGCCCGGGGCCTCGCCGATGGCAGAACGCTCCGATCCGAGGTCTCCGGCTTCGCGAACGGAACCACGCCAGGGGGCAGGACGGATGACCGTGTCGAACGACGACGAGCTGGCAGCCTTGAAGCGGATCGGGCGCATCGTCGCCGATGCCCTGGAGACGATGGGCCGGGCCATCGAGCCCGGCATGACCACCCGTGACCTCGATGCCGTCGGCCGTGCCGTCCTCGATGCCGCCGGCGCCCGCCCGGCGCCGGAACTGGCCTACAATTTCCCCGGCGCCACCTGCATCAGCGTCAACGAGGAGGTCGCCCACGGGATTCCGGGCGACCGCCGGATCCGCCCCGGAGATCTCGTCAACATCGACGTCTCGGCCGAGAAGGATGGCTACTTCGCCGATACGGGCGCGTCGTTTGCCGTGCCGCCGGTGACGCGGGCCGTGGCGCGCCTGTGCCGCGACGGGCGCCGGGCCCTTTGGGCGGGCCTGCGCGAGGTCGGCACCGACAGGCCGCTCGCCGGCATCGGCCGGGCGGTGGGGGCCTTCGCGAAGAAGAACGGCTACACCCTCGTGCGCAACCTCGCGAGCCACGGCGTCGGCCTGTCCCTGCACGAGGAGCCGAAGGAGATCGCCACCTGGCCCGACGCCTCCGAGCGCCGGATCATGGCCGAGGGGCTGGTGTTCACCGTCGAGCCGTTCCTGTCGCTCGGCGCCGATTTCGCGGAGGACGGCGACGACCCCTGGACCCTCTACAGCCGGCCCCGCGCCCCCACGGTCCAGTACGAGCACACCGTCGTGGCCACCCGCGCCGGCCCCCTCGTCCTCACCATGCCGGGGTAAGGCCCTGGATGGGTGAGGAGCCGCGCCGGGGTGCGACCTTGCGGTGCGGTGCCGAACGGAACGGGAACGCTATGAGGGGAGGCCGCCCGCGCGAGACCCGCCATGTCCACCCTTCGCTTCATCCTCGGGGACCAGCTGACCCGCACGATCCCGACCCTCGACGGCCTCGATCCCGCCGAGGATACGGTTCTCCTCGTCGAGGTGATGGAGGAGGCGACCTACGTTCCCCACCACAAGCAGAAGATCGTGCTGGTGCTCGCCGCCATGCGCCACTTCGCGCAAGACCTGCGGGCGGAGGGGATCCGCGTCGACTACGTGCGCCTCGACGATCCCGAGAACACCGGCTCGTTCACGGGCGAGCTGGAGCGGGCCGCCCGGCGGCACCTGCCCGACGCCGTCGTGGTGACGGAGCCCGGCGAGTGGCGGGTGCTCGGCGCCATGGAAGGCTGGCGAACGACCCTCAACGTTCCCATCGAGATCCGGCCCGACACCCGCTTCTACTGCTCGCGAAAAGACTTCGCCGCCTGGGCCGGGACCAGGACGCACTACCGCATGGAGGCGTTCTACCGCACCCTGCGCGCCCGCACCGGCCTGCTGATGGAAGGGGGCGAACCCGCCGGCGGCCGCTGGAACTTCGACGCAGAGAACCGCAAGCCCTGGCCGGCGGACCGGGCGCCGCCGCAGCGCCTGCGGTTCTCCCCCGACGCCGTCACCCGGGCGGTGATCGACCTCGTCGCCGCGCGTTTCCCCGCGCATTTCGGCGACCTCGACGATTTCGGCTGGGGTGTTACCCGCGCCGACGCCCGCGCGGCCCTGGAGGATTTCGCGGTCCACTGCCTCCCGTCCTTCGGCGACTACCAGGACGCCATGCGGGCGGGGGCGCCGTTCCTCTACCACGCCACCCTGTCGCCCTACCTCAACGCCGGACTCCTCACCGCCCGCGAAGTGGTCGACCGGGCGATGGCCGCCTACGAGGCCGGCACCGTGCCCCTCAACGCCATCGAGGGCTTCGTGCGCCAGATCCTCGGCTGGCGCGAGTTCGTCCGCGGGGTCTACTGGCGGCGGATGCCCGGTTACGCCGACACCAACGCGCTGAACGCGACGCGGGCGCTGCCGGCCTTCTACTGGACCGGCGAGACCGCGATGAACTGCCTGCGCCAGGCCATCGCGGACACGAAGCGCCACGCCTACGCCCACCACATCAACCGGCTCATGATCACCGGCAACTTCGCGCTGCTCGCCGGCATCCGCCCGGCGGAGATCGAGGAATGGTACCTCGTGGTCTATGCCGACGCCTACGAGTGGGTGGAGCTGCCCAACGTCCACGGCATGGCCCTGTTCGCCGATGGCGGGCTGATGGCCTCGAAGCCCTACGCGGCCGGCGGCGCCTATATCGACCGGATGTCGGATTACTGCCGGGGTTGCGCCTACAGCCCCAAGGTGAAGCAGGGGCCGCGCGCCTGCCCGTTCAACGACCTGTACTGGGCCTTCCTCATCCGCAACGGGCCGACCCTGGCGCGCAACCCGCGCCTCGCCATGCCCTACCGCACCCTCGCGGCCTGGGACCGGGACCGCAAGGAGGCCATCGTCGCGCGGGCCGACCGGTTCCTCGACAGCCTGCCCACGGGCTACCCCGCCGCGATGGCGCCGCCCGCGCCGTGACCGCCGGGTGCGCGCCCGCGCTTTCACCGCCCGGCCCGATCCACTAAGCCCGACCGGAGCCCCGGCGCGCGGGGCGGGACCGAAGGATGCCGATGGACCGCGAGCCGATCGTCTTCACCTGGCGATCCGCGCCGACCGAGCACGGCCTCGCCCTCGTCCTGACCCTCGGGCTCGGCGGCCCCCTCGCCCTCCTCGCCCTCCTGTGCCTGCGCGACCTCGTGGGTGTGCTGGCCGCCGCCCCCGACCACGCCGACGCCTTCCTGCGAGTCGCCGCGACCCTGCCGTGGCACCCGGCCGGGGCGGAGCCGTTCGTGCTCCTCGAGGGCTGGCCCCTGCCCGCGGCCGAGCGGGTGCGCCTCGCCTTCACGCTCCTCTCCGGCGCGGCGCTCGCGGCGGCGGCCCTCGGCTGGGGCATCGCCCGCCTGTGCTTCCTCGCTCAGAGCCGCACGGTGGGGCGCCTCAACGCCCGCGTCACCGAGGCGATCCTGCGGGCGCCCCCCGCCGCCCGCGACGATGCCCGCGCCCTGGCGCAGGCGGTGGGCGACCTCCTCGCCCGCATCGACACCCTGTTCGGCCTCGGCCTCCTCGTGCCCGCCCTGGCGTTCGGCACCACGCTCCTGGCCCTGGGCCTCGCCTGGCTCGCCGCCCCGCGCCTCGTGCCCACCGTGGGGCTGGGAATCCTCGCCGCCGGCCTCGCCCGCACCCTGATCCAGCGGCGGATGCAGGCCCGCGCGGCCCTGCGCCAGCGCGCGGGCGCCACCTTCGAGCGGGCGCTCGCCGACCTCGTGCGCCGGATGCCGGCCGTGCGGGCGCACGGGGCGGCCACCTTCGAGCGCACCCGCCTCGCCGCCCGGGGCGAGGCGACCCGCACCGCCCTGGCGCGGGCGGAGGCCGCCCTGGCCTCTGCCCGCGCGCCGTCCGTGGCTTTGGGCATCCTCCTGCCGGCCATCGTCGTCGCCGTCGCCCTCTGGCGCGGCGACGGCGGGGCGCCCGTGGCCCCCGGCGCCCTCGTGGCCGCCGGCGGCGGCTTCGCCCTGGCGGTGGTGGCGCTGGCCGTCGCCCTGCACCTGCGCAGCGTCCACCGCGACCTGCTGCCGGTCTTCCACGGCCTCGCCCGGGCCCTGCCGGCCCTCGAGGGGCGCGGGCCGGCGCGCCCCTCGAGGGCCGCCGCCTTCCCGGAGGCCGGGGCGCTCAGCGCCCACGGCGTCGGCGCCTACGACCCGGTGACGGGCGAGCGCCTCGCCGCCGTCGACCTCACCCTGGCGATGCCCGGCCACGTGGCGATCCTGGCCGAGCGCGGCGGCGCGCGGGCGCTCGCGGCGGTGCTCGCCGGCCAGCTCGAACCCACCGCCGGGGCCGTCACCTACGGCGGCACCGACCTGCGGGCGTTCGAGCCCGAGGAGCGGGCCTGCCGCATCGCGTTCGCGGGTGCCGAGGCCATCCTGATCGAGGGGTCGCTGCGCCAGAACATCCTCTACGGCGCGACCCTCCCGCAGGACGGGGCGGGCGAGCCCGACAGCCTCCTGCCGATCCTCGCCGTCACCGGCCTCGACGCCATCGTGTACGCCCGCGGCCTCGAGGGCACCGTCGACCCCCGCGCCGAGCCGGATCTCGCCCGCGCCGTGGTGGCCGCCCGCCACGCCGTGCGCGCGGCGCTCGCCACAGACAAGGCCGGGCGCCTCGTCGAGCCGTTCGATCCCGCCCGCTACAACCATCAGGCGACGGTGGGCGAGAACATCCTGTTCGGCGAGGCGGTGGGGCCGGCCTTCGCCCCGGAGCACATCGCCGCCCATCCGTATCTGCGCGCCGTCCTCGAGGCCGAGGGCCTGACCCGGCCGCTCGCCGAAATCGGCCTGCAGGTGGCCCGTAGCCTCGGCGAGATCTTTTCGGATCTGCCCGACGACCACCCCCTGTTCGACGCCTTCTCGCTGTTCCCGGCCTCCGAGCGCGGCTACTTCGAGGACCTCGTGGCGCGTATGCCGGAGGCCAAGGCCTGGCGGCGTGGGCCGGCGGGGCAGCGCGACCGCAAGCGCCTCATCGGCCTGGCTTTGCGCTACAGCGAGACCCGCCACCGCCTCGGCCTCGTCGACGCGGCCTTCGAGGACCGCCTCGTTGCCGCCCGCCATGCCTTCGCCCGCATGCTGCCGCCGTCCCTGCGCGACAGCGTCGAGTTCTACGATCCGGCCACCCTCACGGCCGCCGCGAGCCTGGAGGAGAACCTCCTGTTCGGCCGCATCAACGGCGAGGAGGCCGGCGCCGAGGCGCGGGTGCGCGCCCTCGTGCGCCGGGTGCTCGCCGACGAGGGCCTGGAGCCGGCCGTCACCCGCCTCGGCCTCGACAGCCGCGTCGAGCCCGGCCTCGGCGGCGGCGGCGCCAGCCTCGGCGAGAACGCCATCGGCCCGCGCGAGCGCATCGCCATCGATCTGGCCCGCTGCCTCGTGCGCGGGCCCGACATCGCCGTGGTGGCCATCGCCCTGGAGGACCGCAAACCCGAGGAGATCCGCCCGCGTCTGGCGGCCCTGCGCGCGGCGCGGGCCGGGCGCGGCCTGATCGTGTGCCTGCCGGATGCCGGGGCTTTCGACGACGCCGCGCCGTTCGATGCGGTTCTGCGGGTGGAGCGGAATTCGGTGGTGGCGGGGTAGGGTGTGCCGGGCTTCGGGGCGATGCGACGCGGTCGGTTGCCGCCCGCCGACCTGGCCGGGACAACCGGCACCCCTGGGAAAAGCGCGGGGCTGAGCGCGGCCCCTATTGCGGCCCCAATGGGATGCGATACCCATGGGATTCGCATCGCACGGCATCCGCGCCGGGCGGGGTGCCCAGCCCAGGCCGTGCATGGTCTCGTCCCTTCGCCCCATCCTCCTGGCCACGCTTCTCGCGGGCGGCCTTTGCGTGCCCGGCCGCGCCGAGGTCGGCAAGGCACTCGCACCCATTCCTTCCGCCACCCTCGCGCTGATGCAGGCCAAGGGCACCACGGCCGCCGCGCCCGTACTGTTTCGCGCCTACAAGAAGGAGAGCGAGATCGAGGTGTGGAAGCGGGCCGCGTCCGGCCGCTTCGTCCATGTGAAGACGTTTCCGATCTGCCGCTGGTCGGGCCAGCTCGGGCCGAAGCGCAAGACCGGCGACCGCCAGACCCCGGAGGGGTTCTACACGGTGCCGAAGCGGCAGATGAACCCGAATTCGAGCTACTACCTCTCCTTCGACGTCGGCTACCCCAACGCCTACGACCGCGCCCACGGCTCCACCGGTTCGGCCGTGATGGTCCACGGCGTGTGCTCGTCCATGGGGTGCTTCGCCATGACGGACGCCGTGGTGGGGGAGATCTACGCCATCGCCCGCGAGGCCTTCGCGGGGGGGCAGGCGGCGTTCCAGTTCCAGTCCTACCCGTTCCGGATGACGGCCCAAAACATGGCCCGCCACCGCGCCGACCCCAACATCGACTTCTGGCGCCAGCTCAAGGCGGGGTCCGACCGGTTCGAGGCGCTGGGCGAGGAGCCCGTGGTGAGCGTCGTCGCCGGCCGCTACACCTTCGCCCCCGACAAGGATCCCGCCCGCGAGGCCCGCATCGCCGCGCATCTCGCCGAGGAGGAGGCCAAGGTGGCGCAAGCCGTCGAACAGGGGAGTGCCGCCGTGCGCACCACCTATTCCGATGGCGGCCAGCACGCGTTCTGGGCGGCCTTCGCCGCCAAGGGCGGATCGCTCGGCGAGGTCAGCCGGCCCGAGGCCCTGGCCTATGCCGGCCAGGAAGTGGTGGTGATCCCGGCGCGGCCCCGGCCCGTCGTCGTCGCCGAGGCGGTGTGGTCGCGCTGGCTCGGCCCCGAACTGCGCCTGGCCTTCGCCCGTTCGGCCGGGCTGATGCGGCCCGCCGAGACGCGTTTTCCACCCCTGCTCACCACGTATGCCGACAGCCTGCCGCGCCTCGTGCGCGCCGGCCTCGACGGCACCGCGCCCTTCGAATTCCCCCTCGAGGGACCTATTCCGGCACCCGAATCCGGCCGCCTCGCCCGCCGTTGAGCCGAGACCCCCACGCTCAGACCATGTGCGGGGCCGCACATCAGTGGCCGGAGGGGCTGACTACCTCAGACTCGTTCAAGAAAAATCCTGCCACACTCTTGATCGCCGGCGTGCGCGATAACGGACGCGCGCGGCGAGAGGCGCCGGGCTCCGAGGGAGCCGGGGCGATTGGTTGAGCGAACGATGACACTGCCGATCCGGTCGCCAGATGCCCTCACCCTCCGCTTCTGGGGCGTGCGTGGCTCCACTCCGGTCTGCGGATCGGATTACGTCGAGTTCGGCGGCAGCACGCCGTGCATGGAAATCCGCTGCGGCCCGCGATTGTTCCTCCTCGATGCGGGCTCGGGCCTCAACGCCTGCGGCCGGCACCACCGGGACAGGCAGGCACAGGATTGCCGGTCCCAGGATCATCTGCCGCAGGACATCGACCTCCTGTTCAGCCACCTCCACCTCGACCACACGTCGGGCCTGCCGTTCTTCAAACCCGTGGTGCTCGACCCCAAGCGCACCATCAACACCTGGTGCGGCAACCTCGACGGCCAGAGCGCCGAGGCCGCCCTCGACCGCCTGTTCTCGCCGCCGCTGTTTCCCGTCAGCCTCGACGTGCTGCCCTGCAGCCTCGTCCACCACGGCTTCCGGGCCGGCGAGACCCTCACGTTCGCCGACGGGGTAAAGGTCGACACCATCCTGCTCAACCACCCGCAGGGGTCCGTGGGCTACCGTTTCGACCATGCCGGCCGGCGCCTGTGCGTGATCAGCGACATCGAGCATTCCGACCCCTGGCCCGATCCGGCACTCCTCGAGTTCGTCCGCGGCGCCGATCTCATGGTCTACGACGGCATGTTCACCGAGGGTGAGTATCCGGTCTGTCGGGGCTGGGGCCACTCGACCTGGCAGAAGGGCATGGAGCTCGCCCAGGCCGCCGGCGTCGGCACCCTGGCGATCACCCACCTGCATCCCTGCCACACCGACGACACCCTGCGCCGGATCGAGGCCGAGATGCAGGCCGCGATGCCCAAGAGCTTCATCGCCCGCGAGCGCCAGGAGATCGTCCTCGCGCCCCGCCCGGTCCTCGCCGGCCGCGCCTGTGTCCAGCCCGCCCCGGCCCTGGCCTTCCCCTGACGGCCGCCGTCCGGCCCGCACCACTTTGCCCGCAAAACTTGGGGCGGAGGGGTTGCCAGTCGGAAACGGACCTTTTAGACACCGGCTCGCGGCCGGCACGTCCCCCACGGGACATGCCGGCCCGGCACGCGCCCGTAGCTCAGCTGGATAGAGCATCAGACTACGAATCTGAGGGTCAGAGGTTCGAATCCTTTCGGGCGCGCCATTTCAAACCACCTCGGTCGCTGTTCGCTGCGGTGGAAATCTTCTTTAAGTCCACGCCGCACACGGCGATGGACCGGCGCCCGTAGCTCAGCTGGATAGAGCATCAGACTACGAATCTGAGGGTCAGAGGTTCGAATCCTTTCGGGCGCGCCAACACTTTGCCGGTGTTTCACCAAGGCTGATACGACCTGGGACGAAGCCGCGCCACGCGGCGGACCGGTCGCTCACGTATATCCAGCAATGCCGTCTTTCGAAGCGCCTGCGGCAACGTCGCGGGCGGAACGAACCGTTGTCCCACCGGCTTCTCCCGTCTGAGATTCAGCCGGGAGGACATGGCCGTGGACGACGAGCGCGTCTGGGGGTTCGAGAAGAGCCTGTGGGTCGGCGACGCCGAGCATTACCGTGAGCTGGTGGACGACGAGTGCCTCATGGTGCTGCCGCATCCGCCCTTCGTGCTGGGTGGCGCCGAGGCCATCGCGGCCGTGGCGAACACGCCCCGGTGGACCGACGTGACGATCTCGGACGGGCGGATCGCCCGGCCGCAGGAGGGCCTCATCGTCATCGCGTACGGGGTTAAGGCCCGCCGTGACGACGAGACCTACGAGGCGCATTGCACCTCGACCTACCGGCGGCTCTCGCACGAGGAATGGCGCGTGGTGCAGCACCAGCAGACGCCGCCCCTCGCCGTTCCGGCCGTCGATAAGGGCGCCTGAGCGACGTCCGCATCCGTCGATCCGAAGGGATCGACGGGATGTGCGACGCGCAGCGGGGCGCCTGCGTCAGCGGCCAAAGACCGGCCGCAGGGCGGGCGCCTCGGCATCCTTGTAGATCGGCACGATGGCGCGCAGCCAGCCGCGGGTGTCGCGGCCGTCGTAGTTGCGCTCGGCGACGTCACGGGTGACGTAGGCTTGAAGGTTCACCGGCCCGAAATCGTAGCCGACGAGGCCCCCGACCGCGATCTGGCCCTGGCGGCGGTAGGCGGGATTGCGCGTCGGCAGGTCGGTGGAGCCGAAGGCCACGGGGCCGATCTCCCATTTGCCGAACTTCTTCGTCGCCGTGAGATCGAGGTTGAGGAAGTCGGGATAATAGGCGGTGCCGAGGGGCGAGACCGTCTCCAGCACGGTGCCGTAGAGGGCGTGCGCCGTGAGGTTGAGGCCGTCGCCGTTGTAGGTCACGGCGAAGCGCTGATGCAGCACGGCGTTCTGGATCACGATCCGGGTGTCGCTCGGCAGGTAGGCGCCGAGCAGGTAGCTCGCGTGGATGTGCTCGCTCAGCGTCCAGGCGACCTGGCCGGCGAGCAGGGTCTGGCCGAAGCCGCTCTGGTAGGCGGCGCCCCGCGTGCTCGAGGCCGCGATGGGCTGGAGCACGACGAACTGCAGGCGGCCCCCGGCCACGGTCCAGGGCGTCGCCCAGATGAAGCTCGGCAAGTTGATGTTGAGCTCCGTGCCGCGCGGCTCGGTGCTGCGGACTCCGAAGCTCGACGTGTCGACGAAGTAGAGGCCCACCGCGAACGGCACGCCGGCCGGCAGGCCCACGGTCTGGCCCGGCTGCGCCGAGGAGCCGGCCTGCGGGGTGGTGAGGCCGACCCCCAGCAGGGCCAGGGCGCTCAGCGCGGTGGCACCAAAGCCCGTGATCCGTCTCATTTGCGTGCCCCATCCGTCACCGACACGCTCCCATGCGCGACAACGCCCCGGATGAACAGGCGCAGGGTACGGCGCCCCGGCGTGGGCGGACTTCCCGCCATGGGCGTGGCCCCCGGGCAACAGCCCGGCGGCGTCCGCATCCGGTCGGGCGCGGGGCGGGATTAAAGTCTTTGTCGCTCCGGGGTTCCCGCCGATAGAGGGGAGCGAATCGCCTCACGGTGGTATCCGACCGGGCTCGGCCGACATGCGCGGGTCATCGACCGGGGCTAGAGCATCCTCCCGAAAGGGGGCCTCCGGCTTTCGGGAGACGTCGATGCTCCCATGAGGCGCTCCACCACGCGATCCAGTCTGCCCGAGACACGTTCGATGTCCCTGTTCCTCCGTTCGTACCGCAGGCTCCCGGAGACCGCCGCGCTGTTCGCCGGGCTCGGGCTCGGCGTCGTTCACGCCCCGGGGGCCCGCGCCGCCGATCCCGCCGCGCGGATCGTCCCGGCCCCCACCGTCATCGACTGGAGCGGCGGTTATCTCGGCCTCGAGGGCAGCGCCGGCGCCTCGTTCGGCACCTTCGGCTTCGGCCCCACCACCGTCGGCGGCCGTTCGGTGCCGGCGTTTCGGACGGGCGACGCGACGGGCCGCTCGGACCGGGGCCGCGAGGCCACCACCGCAGTCGGCGGCGCCTTCGCCGGCTACAACTGGCAGACCGGGCCGTGGCTCGCGGGCGTGGAGGCCGACGTCTTCGGGAGCAACCTGAAGCGGCCCGTGGCCTCTACGGTGCCGGGCTTCGGCACGGAGACCGTCGATCCGGCCTTCAGCCTCGTCCGGGTCAAGGCCGACGCGTTCGGGGCGGTGCGGGGGCGCCTCGGCGTCGCCTTCGAGCGCACCCTCGTCTACGCCACCTTCGGCCTCGCCGGGGCCGAGGCCCGGTTCCTCGCCGCCTATCCCGATGCCGCCACGGGCGCCGTCGATACGGCGCGCCGCAGCCGGACCTATCTCGGCTTCACCCTCGGGGCGGGCGTGCAGTTCGCCGTCAACGAACAGATCAGCCTCGGGATCGACTACCGCTACAACGATCTGGGTGACAGCGGCCGGTTCGATCTCGGCACGGTGCCGGGGGCGGCGGGCGGACCCGTCTCGACGCGGGCGAGCTTCATCGCCAACGAGGTGATGGCGCGCCTGATCTGGCATCCCGGCGGCCTGCGGCTGCCCGCCGACGCCGACGACGCTGCGCCCGACGGGGCGCTCGCGGAGCGGTTCTCGCTCCACGGCCAGACCACGTTCTTCAATCAGGCGGTGGCGGGCTTCCGCGCGCCCTATAGCGGCGCGAACAGCCTCGTACCGCATCAGGCGCAGGCGACGACGACCGCGACCCTGTTCCTCGGGCTGAAGCTCACCGACAGCACCGAACTCTACTACAACCCGGAATTCTCTCAAGGATTCGGCCTCAGCCGCACCCTCGGGGTCGCGGGCTTCGTCAACGGTGAGGCGCAGAAGGCCGGCGCCCCGTTCCCGAAGCTGCGCTCGGCCCGCTACTTCGTGAAGCAGACCTTCGGTCTCGGCGGCGAGACCGAGACCCTGCCCGATGGGCCGAACCAGGTCGCCACGACCTACGATGTCGAACGCATCACCGTCATCGCCGGCAAGTTCGCCATGGGCGACTTCTTCGACGGCAATAAGTACGCCCACGACCCGCGGGTGGATTTCGCGAACTGGGGCCTGTGGGCGTCGGCCGCCTGGGACTTCCCCGCCAACCTGCCGGGCTACACCCAAGGCATCGTCGTCGAGTACAACCGGCCAGAATTCGCGGTGCGCGCCGCCTACACCCAGGTGCCGAAGGAGCCCTCCAGCGACGTCCTCGATCCCAGGGTGTTCGAGCGCGGCGGCTTCACGGTGGAGTTCGAGGAGCGCCACGTCCTGCCCGTCCTCGACCAGCCGGGCAAGCTGCGCGTGGGCGCCTTCTCCAACGTCGGCAACAGCGCCAATTACCGCGACGTGGTGGGTCTGACCCAGGCGGGGGTGTTCGACGACATCAACGACGCCGTGGCGGCGAGCCGGCGGCCCCGGCGCAAGAGCGGCGTCTACGTCAACCTCGAACAGGCGGTGACGGCCGATCTCGGCGTGTTCGCCCGCGCCAGCGCCGCCGACGGGCGCAACGAAAGCATGTCGTTCACGGACATCGACCGGAGCTTTTCCGGTGGCGTCTCCCTGAAGGGCACGGCCTGGGGCCGGACCGCCGACACCGTCGGTCTCGGCACCTCGATGAACGGGCTCTCGCCCTCCCACCGTGCCTTCTTCGCCAATGGCGGGCTGGGCCTCCTCATCGGCGACGGGCGCCTGAGCTACGCGCCCGAGCGCGCCGTGGAAGCCTATTACGCCCTCAGCCTCGGCAAGGCCCTGGTGCTCACGGCCGATTACCAGTTCGTCGCGAACCCCGCCTACAACCGCGACCGCGGCCCGGCCCATTTCTTCGGCACCCGCCTCCATGCGGATTTCTGAGGGAGGCGGTCCCGGGAGGGCCTGGTCCGGTTCGTCACGCACATGTGCGCGGCCGGGCCGGCGGACGTCATTCTCCCGTCATCGAAGCCGCCCTCTGAGTGGGGTCCGGCGGCGGCGGCACGATGAAATCGGACGTCATCTTTCGGCCTGAAACACGCCTCCTATCCCTGCTTCGCGGCGCAAGTCCGAGGCGTCGCGACCGGGGGGCGTGACGGTTCGGACCTTCCAAGTTTCGTAAAATCCCCGTTCCCTCCACCGCGTCCCGGCCGTCCGGAAAGCTCACCATGTCGACAGGTCCCCGGAAGGGCATCTCCAAACTCATGCTCGGGCTCGGGCTGGCGGTCTGCGTCGGCCTCGGTGCCATCGCCTGGTCGGAGCGCGATTCGGCCTTCGCCGGCTGGGCGCTCGCCACCGTGCGCGAGCGCCTGGCCCGGATCACGTCGGGCTCCGAGGAGACCGCCTCCGAGGAGGCGGCCGAACGCGCCGGGCCCGTCGCGCGGACGTTCCGCCCGACCCCGGCCCAGCGCGCGGCCCTGCAGATCGCCGCCGTCGAGACCCGGACTTTCCGGCCCGAGGGCATGGCCGAGGGGCGCATCGCGCTCAACGACGACGACAACGTGCCCGTCATCACGCCCTATTCGGGCCGCGTGACGAAGGTGCTGGTGCGGGCGGGCGACGAGGTGAAGGCCGGCGACGTGCTCCTCACCCTGGAGGCCACCGACATGGTCCAGGCCCAGAGCGACTATCAGGCGGCGCTCAACACCATCGCCAAGACCACCGCCCTGCTCAAGCTCGACATGACCATCGCGGCCCGCCAGCAGGAGCTGTTCCAGGCCAAAGCCGTGGCCCTGAAGGACTACCAGTCGGCCCAGAACGACGTGATCGGCGCCCAGAGCGACCTGAAGACCGCCGAGGCGAGCCTCCAGGCGGTGAAGAACCGCCTGCGCCTCCTCGGCAAGTCGGATGCGGAGATCGCCGCCTACGAGAAGAGCGGCACCATGAGCCCCGAGACGCAGATCCGGGCGCCCATCGCCGGCACCATCGTCCAGCGCAAGGTCGGCATCGGGCAGTATCTCAGCGCCTCGTCCGACCCCGTCTTCGTCATCGGCGACCTCTCCACGGTCTGGCTCGTGGCCAACGTGCGCGAGAGCGAGATCCCGAAGATCCGCCTCGGCCAGGAGGTCGAGGCGCGGGTGGCGGGCTTCGGCAGCCGCATCTTCAAAGCGAAGGTCGACTACATGGCCGCCAGCCTCGATCCCGCGACCCGGCGGCTCTCCGTGCGCAGCGAGGTGGAGAATCCCGACCGGGTGCTCAAGCCCGAGATGTTCGCCTCGTTCACGATCTTCACCGGGGCGGGTCAGGCCGCGCCGGCGGTGCCGACGGCGGCCGTCGTCTACGAGGGCCGCCGCGCCCAGGTCTGGATCGCGCGGCCCGACGGCGCCATCGAGGCCCGCACAGTCACCCTGGGGCTCGCCAACAAGGACATGGTCCAGGTCGTCGAGGGCCTGAGCGCGGGCGAGGCGATCGTCACCCGCGGCGCCGTGTTCATGGATCGCGCGGTCAGCGGCGACAAGGCGTCCTGAGCCGGGCCGGACGGATGGTTCGGAGCGTACCTGCCTCCCTCGTGTCGTGTGACGGCGCTCCCTCTCCTTTCCGGAGAGGGAGCGCCGTCGCGCTTCATGCCGACATCTGGACATCTGCCGTGGGCCGGCCTCCGCGTCGCCCAAGACGCTCCTTCGTCCAAGCCCCTCTCTGCAAGACCACTCTCGTTCCCAGCCCTGATCGGCCGACCATGACCCGCGCGCGATGAACAACCTGATCGTCTTCGCCCTGCGCCAGCGCGTGCTGGTGTTCCTCATGTTCGTGGCCATGATGGCGCTGGGCTATGCCAGCTACACGCAGCTCAACATCGAGGCCTATCCCGACCCGGTGCCGCCGCTCGTCGACGTCATCACGCAGAATCCCGGGCAATCGGCCGACGAGATCGAGCGCTACATCACGATTCCCCTGGAGGTGCAGCTCGCCGGCATCCCCAACGCCACGGTGGTGCGCACCATCTCGCTGTTCGGCCTCTCCGACGTGAAGGTGCAGTTCAACTACAACTTCACCTACCAGGAGGCCCTGCAGCGGGTGCTCAACCGCCTGTCGCAGCTGCCGCCCCTGCCGGGCGGCGCCCAGCCGCAGATCTCGCCGACCTCCCCCGTCGGCGAGATCATGCGCTACAAGGTGACGGGCCCGGCCGGCTACTCCTCGACGGAGCTGAAGACCCTGCAGGACTGGGTGCTGCAGCGCCGCTTCAAGGCGATTCCCGGCGTCGTCGACGTCACGGCCTTCGGCGGCAAGACCAAGGAATACGAGATCGCCGTCGATCTCGCCCGGCTCCAGGCCCAGGGCCTGACCCTGGTCCAGCTCGTGACCGCGCTCAACAATTCGAGCATCAACGTCGGCGGCCAGACCCTCAACGTCGGCGAGCAGTCGGCGGTGGTGCGCGGCGTCGGCCTCATCCGCGACATGGACGACATCCGCGACACGATGCTGACCCAGGTCGGCGGCGTGCCGGTCCTCGTGCGCGACGTCGCCGATGTCCGCGTCTCCAACGCGCCGCGCCTCGGCATCGTCGGCCATGACGGCCAGAGCGACATCGTCGAGGGCATCGTGCTCATGAGCCGGGGCGGCCAGAGCCTGCCGACCCTGCGCCTCGTGGAGGCCGAGATCGACAAGATCAACGCCAGCGGCATCCTGCCCCCCGACGTGAAGGTGGAGCGGATCTACGACCGCAGCGGCCTCATCCACACCACCACCCATACGGTGATGCACAACCTCGTCTTCGGCGTGGTGCTCGTCTTCGTGGTGCAGTGGATGTTCCTAGGGAGCTTGCGCAGCGCCATCATCGTGGCGGCGACGATTCCGTTCGCCCTCGGGTTCGCGATCCTGATCCTCGTGATACGCGGGGATTCGGCCAACCTCCTGTCGCTCGGCGCCATCGATTTCGGCCTCATCGTCGATGCCACGGTGATCATGGTCGAGAACGTCTTTCGCCACGTGGCCGAGCCGGAGCACAGCGAGGGCCAGAGGGCGCCCGGCGGCCTCATGGGGCGGCTCGGCACCATCGCGATCGCGGGGGCGGAGGTGAACCGGGCGATCTTCTTCTCGGCGACGATCATCATCGTCGGCTTCCTGCCGCTGTTCACGCTCACGGGTGTGGAGGGCCACATCTTCGGCCCCATGGCCAAGACCTACGCCTACGCCCTCGTCGGCGGGTTGCTCGCCACCTTCACGGTCTCGCCCGCCCTCTCGGCCCTGATCCTGCCGAACCATGTCGAGGAGCGCGACACCCTGGTGGTGCGCCTGCTGCGCTTCGGCCACGTGATCATCCTGCGCTTCGGCCTGCGCCACAAGCTGCTGTCGCTCCTCGTGGTGGCGGCGATGCTCGGCGCCTCGGCCATCGCCGCCCGGACGCTGGGCCTCGAATTCCTGCCGAAGCTCGAGGAGGGCAACCTCTACATCCGCGGCACCATGCCGGCCTCGATCTCGCTCGAGGCCGGCAACGCCTATGTCGAGCGCCTGCGCAAGATCATCGCCGACGTGCCCGAGGTGGTGACCGTCCTGTCCCACCAGGGCCGCCCCGACGACGGCACCGACGCCACGGGCTTCTTCAACGTCGAGATCCTGGCGCCCCTCAAACCCATCGACCAGTGGCGGCCGGGCCTCGACAAGGAGGGGCTCGTGCGCACCCTGTCGAAGCAGCTCGACGAGGCGTTTCCCGGCATCGAGTTCAACTTCTCCCAGTACATCGAGGACAACGTCCAGGAGGCGGCGTCCGGCGTGAAGGGCGAGAATTCCGTCAAGATCTACGGCAACGACCTCGTCGAACTCACCCGGACGGCGGAAGCCGTGAAGGCGTCGCTGGCCAGGATCCCCGGCATCGCCGACCTCTCGGTCTTCGCGTCGCTGGGCCAGCCCACGGTCCGCATCGACATCGACCGGCGCAAGGCCGCGCGGTTCGGCCTCGCCCCCGGCGACGTCAACACCACCGTCCAGGCGGCCATCGGCGGCCAGACGGCGGGCGACCTCTACGAGTACGGCTCGGACCGGCACTTCCCCATGCGGGTGCGCCTCGCCTCCGAATACCGCAGCAGCCTGGAGACCATCCGCAACATCACGGTGGGGGCGACCAACCCCGCCGGCGGCATCATCCCCGTTCCGCTCTCCGAGATCGCCACCGTGGAACTGACCTCGGGGGCGGCCTTCATCTACCGCGAGAACCAGGAGCGCTACATCCCGGTGAAGTTCTCGGTGCGCGGGCGCGATCTGGGCGGCGCGGTCCTCGAAGCCCAGAGCCGGATCGCCCAGGAGGTGACCCTGCCGTCCGGCTTCCACCTCGAATGGGTCGGCCAGTTCACCAACCTGCAGGACGCCGTGGCGCGCCTGAGCGTCGTGGTGCCGATCACCATCGCGCTCATCGCCCTGCTGCTCTACGTCAACTTCGCCTCGCTCACCGACATGCTGCTGACGCTCAGCGTGATCCCGATGGCGATGATCGGCGGCATCTTCGCCCTGGCGCTGACGCTCACGCCGTTCTCGATCTCGGCGGCCATCGGCTTCATCGCCCTGTTCGGCATCTCGACCATGGAGGGCGTGATTCTGCTCTCGTACTACAACCAGCTCCTCGACGAGGGCTGGGAGCGGGCCGCCGCCGTGTGGCAGGCGGCCAACGTGCGCATGCGCCCGGTGATGATGACCTGTGTGGCCGCCTGCGTCGGCCTCCTGCCGGCGGCGGTCTCCACGGGCATCGGCTCGCAGGTGCAGAAGCCCCTGGCCCTCGTGGTGGTGGGCGGCATCATGCTCGCCCCCAACCTCATCCTCGTGGTGGTGCCGATCCTCATCGGCCTGTTCTCGCGCCGCAAGCCGGCGCCGGGCATGCACCCGCCGGAGGCCGCGCACGCGGCGGCCCGGGCGGAATTCGCGTGATGCGGGCGACACAGGCGGGTGAAAGCGTGGCCGACGCGCACGCGGTCGCGTTGACTCCCGCGGCGCACCATCGCCTCTACGAGCGACGGAGCCCCGGCGGAATCGGCCTCA
This sequence comes from Methylobacterium adhaesivum, assembly GCF_022179065.1. Classification (GTDB taxonomy): domain Bacteria; phylum Pseudomonadota; class Alphaproteobacteria; order Rhizobiales; family Beijerinckiaceae; genus Methylobacterium; species Methylobacterium adhaesivum. The sequence continues at coordinate 50,481 of NZ_BPQD01000001.1, read as the reverse complement.
CCATGCGACGCACCACGAAAGCCTCCGGGGCCGCCCTGCGCACGGCCGGCGTCGCGGCCCTGCGCACGGCCGGCGTCGCCGCCGTGCTCGCGGCCCTCCCGGGTCTTCTCGGCGGCTGCATGGTCGGCCCCGACTTCGTGCCCCCCACCGATCCGCCGGTGACCCGCTACACCCGCGAGCCGCTGGCCAATCCGACGGCGACGGACACGGTGACGACGCGCCAGGGCGGCTCGGCCGACCAGAACTTCATCGCCGGGGCCGATGTGCCGGGCCAGTGGTGGACCCTGTTCCACTCGGCCCCCCTCAACCGCCTCGTGGAAGAGGCGCTCGCCAACAACCCGAACCTCGACGCGGCCCAGGCCGCCCTGCGCATCGCGCAACAGAACGTCGAGGCCCAGCGCGGCACCCTGTTCCCGGTGGTGACGGCCAACGGCCTCGGCTCGCGCCAGAAGGTGCCGGGCGGCGCCCTTCAGAGCCCCCTCAACGACCAGCGCCAGCTGTTCTACAGCCTCTACACCCCGCAGGTGACGGTCTCGTTCACCCCCGACGTGTTCGGCGGCAACCAGCGCCAGATCGAGTCCCTGGAGGCCCAGGCCGAGAATCAGCGCTTCCAGCTCGAGGCCGCCTACCTCTCGCTCACCGCCAACGTGGTCCTGGCGGCGATCCAGGAAGCGTCCCTGCGCGCCCAGATCGACGCGACGAAGCGGGTGATCCAGGCCCAGACCGAGGTGCTGACCCTCTACAACAAGCAGCTCTCCCTCGGGCAGATCGCCGGGGCCGACGTGGTGGTGCAGCAGGCGGCCCTCTCGGTGTCGATGCAGCTGCTGCCGCCCCTGGAGAAGCAGCTCGCGATTCAGCGCAACCTGCTCACCGCCCTCGTCGGGCGCTTCCCGAGCGAGGAGATCTCGCAGACCTTCACCCTCGCATCCCTGCGCCTGCCGACGCGGCTGCCCGTGAGCCTACCCTCCAACCTCGTGCAGCAGCGCCCCGACGTGAAGGCGGCCGAGGCCAACGTGATGCAGGCGAGCGCCCTCGTCGGCGTCGCCGTCGCCAACCGCCTGCCGCAGTTCAACATCACCGCCAATGGCGGGTCGAGCGCCGTGAAGATCGCCCAGCTCGCGAGTTCGGCGGCGACGTTCTACGGCATCGTCGGCACCGTGGCGCAGCCGATCTTCGACGCCGGCACCCTGTTCCGCCGCCAGCGCGCGGCGGAGGAAACCCTCGACCAGGCCCAGGCCCAGTACCGCGCCGTGGTCATCGGCGCCTTCCAGAACGTCGCCGACGCCCTGCGCGCCCTGCAATCGGACGCCCAGGCCGTGGCGGCGGCGGCCGCCGCCGAGAAGGCGACGAGCCAGAGCCTCGACCTCATCCGCAAGCAGTACACCGCAGGCGCCATCAACAGCACGCAGGTGCTCATCGCCCAGCAATCGTACCTCTCGGCCATCGTCACTTCGGCGGCGGCGCGGGCCAACCAGTACGCCGACACGGCGGCCCTGTTCCAGGCGCTCGGCGGCGGCTGGTGGAACCGCAACGACGTGCGCCCCCCGAAGCGCGAACGGGATCCGGCGCCGTTCCTGTAGGGGCGTGACGAAGAGGAAGCCAGAACGAAGAAAGGGCGCCGGAGACCGGCGCCCTTCGTCATTTCGGTCCCTGGCGAAGGCGCCTCAGCGCTTGCCGGCGTGGTCGCCGTCGCGCATCTGGCCGGTCGGCTCCTGCACGTGGGCCTCGAGGAACCACAGCTGCTTGTCGACGCCGCGCGAGACCTCCGTGAACAGGTCCGCCGTGCCGGCGTCTCCCGCCTCGTCGGTGTCGTCGATGTTCTGGCGCACGGCGTTGGCGTAGACGGCGTACCGGTCGATGAGGGCCGAGACGTGGTCGGCGATGGCGTAGGCGTCGAGCGGATAGGGCGCGAGCTGCGAGGCGCCCGCCACGGCCGCCGCGGTGCCGCGCGCCGTGCCGCCGAGCTGGGTGATGCGCTCCGCGACCTTGTCGTTGTAGTCGTCGAGTTCCGTGCGGAAACCGTCGAGCATCTCGTGGATGCCGATGAACTGCGGCCCCTTCAGGTTCCAGTGCGCCTGCTTCACCGCCAGCGCCAGATCGATGCCATCCGCCAGACGGGCGTTGAGGGCGTCGGTGGACACCTTCTTGGCGTTGGACTTGGTGCCGTTCTGGGTCTCGTGCAGACGCTGACCCGAGGTGGAATTCGTCGTTGCCATAATCGATCCTTCACGTTGAGCGGACGGAAAAGCCATTCCCCCGCCAAGCGATGCAGGGCCCGAAGCCGAGGCCGCGTGCATCGCACATACTCCCCATCAAGCCGGCGAAAGCCCGCCGGTTCCCGCCGATGTCCGCCTCTCGCGGGTCGGGACGCCGCACGGGCGCGGCGTCGCCGGGCCGATGAGGCTCAGCGGCCGCCGCCGTTGGCGCTACCGTTGGGGACCGCCTGCTCCGGCCGCGAGGCGTTGCCTCCAGCTGCCGAGTCGGTCGTCGCAGTGTCGGCGCCCGTGGGACCGCGCGAGACGGAGACGTTGGCGTCGTTGCCGGTGGTGTTCGACTCCTGCTGGACGACGGTGCCGGTCGAGCCGGGCTGGGACGGTGCCCCCACCTGGGCGACGGCCGGCGCGGCGGCGAACAAGGCGGCGCCGACGAGGAGAAGCGTCTTCATGGAAAAACCTTCGTTCAACTTAAGGGGCGGCCGGTATTCGGCCGTGATCGCGATAACAAATCCCGGCCGCGCGAACGGTTTCGCGTACGCGCTGTCACACTCCCGGGCAATCACGCGGGTGTCCTTCGCGCTTGCATCGCGGATGAGACCTGTTCCGTCGCCGCGCGTTGCCCCGTCGACACCGCTGCAACCGCCCCGAGGACCGCGACCATGACGAAGCTCTTCATCGCCGACATCCGATCCGCCGAAGGGCCGAAGCCCCTCGTCACCGTCCGCGCCGCCGCCGAGGGCGAGGCCCGGCTGTTCCTGTCGGCGGCCTATCCCGACGACACCATCGTGGCGGTGGCCGAGCCCGGCGCCTGGACCAGCGACGCCGATACGGGCAGCCGGAACGGTGACATCCGCGAGCATGCCGGAGTGGTGTGGCAGGCGCCGTCCAGCCTCGCCGATTAGGGATCTCCGAAGCTGTCCCGCGCCGCCGGGGCTCGAAGCAGGATCCGTCCAGCATCGGACGTTCGGCGAAGTCCCTCGATGCGATGTCGCGAAAGGTGCTGTGCCTGTTCCGCGAGCAGAGCGTTGCGCGGCGACAAGGATTCCCCTCGAACAGGCTTCGGGTCGCGATGCAATTCGGCCGAGGAGACGGGCCGGGTTGCTGGCCGCCGCCATGGAAATCGGCGTCGTCGCGGCGATTTCGGCAGATGGACCGGTTTCAGGGCACGAGATTACGCTATCGTCGATAACGGATTCGTGAGGAGCAGCGAAGGCGCGTCGCCTGAGGCTTCGACGACTCCCCCTGCGGGCTCCAACGGCGAGAGTGCGATGACCCCCGAACAAGTGACCCTGGTCCAGGACAGTTTCGCGAAGGTCCGGCCCATCGCCGACACCGCGGCCGATCTCTTCTACGGGCGCCTGTTCGAGATCGCCCCCGCGGTCCGGCCGATGTTCCCGGAGGACATGCGCGAGCAGAAGAAGAAGCTCATGGCCATGCTGAGCCTCGCCGTGACGAACCTCCACAAGCCCGACACCGTGGTCCCGGCCCTGCAGACCCTCGGCCGTCAGCACGTCGCCTTCGGCACCCAGGCCGCCCATTACGAGCCCGTCGGCGCGGCCCTGCTCTGGACCCTGGAACAGGGCCTCGGCCCGGATTTCACCCCGGCGGTGCGCGAGGCCTGGGTCGAGACCTACGGGCTCGTGGCCGGCGTGATGAAGAGCGCGGCTGCCGAGGTTGGGGGCGGCCCGGCCTAGGGAGGCCGCCGACGGCGCTGGACCTTGTGGGCCCGGTGCTGCGGGGTCCCGGGTTCCGCTGCGCGGCCCCGGGACGACGAAGCCTGGCGGGACGTCCGACCGTCCCGAACGCTCTCGGCAATCGCCCGGCCCGGAACGCGCGGGCGCCCGCGCTTCCCGGTGTCACCGACCGGAGAGCGGCCGGAAACAGCTCACGTCCGGAAACAGCTCACTTGGCCTTGTCCTGGGCCCAGCCGTTCGCCTTGATGAGCTGCACGATCTTCGCCTGCATCTCCGGCATCAGGGCCTGCATCCACTGCGTCGTGCCCGTCAGCTGCGCCTGGGCGAGCTGCGGCTGGGCGGCGGCGAGGCGGCGGCCGGCCGGGGACGCGTAGAACGTCCCGATGGCCTGAAGGTCCTCCTTGGTCAGGACACTCGCGAAGCTGCGGGCCTGGATGTCGAGGAGATCATCGTAATGGGCGGTGAGCAGCGGCAGGACCACGTCCCGGACGATGACCTGCGCCCGATCCGGCTCGCGGATACCCATCTGCTGCATCATGCCGGCCATGGGGCTGGCCATGGCGTTCAGGGTGGTGGCCCGATCGCCCTGCATCTGACCCACCACCTCGCGCGCGATCTTCAGGGTCGCCGGATCCTGCGCGGCGGCCGGAGCCGCCGGCTTGGCGGCGGTAGCGGCTGTCTGGCCGAGGGCGCCGGAGACGGCGGGCAGGCACAGGGCCAGGGCGGCGGCGAGGGGAATGAATCGGCTGCGTGTGGTCGGCAAGGGCTGTTCCTTCGAGGCTGTGCCTCCAGAGCTAGAGTGCGGCCCGCCAAAAGCCCAGGGGAGCCTTCGAGGCGACATCGCGCCCGCTTGCGGGCGGGGCCGGCCGCGCCATCTCGCCCGGGACATGGCAACCTTCTTCACGTCCGATACGCATTTCGGAGACGCGCCCCTCGTGCAGCGTCGGCGCACCGCCTTCGGCTCCGTCGAAGCCCACGACGCGGCCCTGATCGCCCGCTGGAACGCCGTCGTCGGCCCCGACGACGCCGTGTGGCACCTCGGCGACTTCGCCGCCGGGGCCAGCCGCGCGCAATGCGCCGCGGTGTTCGCCCGCCTCAACGGCATCAAGCGCCTCGTGCGCGGCAACCACGACACCAACCGTGTCCTCGACCTGCCCTGGGCCGAGCCGCCGGTGGAGAACGCCCGGATCACGGTGCACGCCGCCGACGGGGCACCCTGGCGCCTGTTCCTATCGCATTATCCGCACCGCTCCTGGCCGGGGTTCTGGCGCGAGACCCGCCACCTCTACGGCCACACCCATGCCTGCCTGCCCGACACCAGCCGGGCCTGCGATGTCGGGGCGGACGCGTGGGATTACCGCCCCGTCGACCTCGCCACGCTCCTGGCGCGCCAGGCGGCGGCCGAACGGGCGCCGGAGGAGATGGCGATGCGCGGCCTGCGCTGAAGTCCGGCCCGGCGATCCGGCCGTCGCCGAAGGAGCAATGCCCTGAGTACCCCGCGGCGTGGAACGAAACCGGTTCGGCCCGACTAGTTCAACGGTGGCCGGGCGGAGGAGACGCGGATGCTGGCGAAACTGTTGGGAGCCGTCGTCGGCGGCGTGACCGGCAAGGCGCCCGAGGAGCGCCAGCCCGCCGCGCTCGACCCCGAGGCGATGTCCTTCGAGCCGATGGTGCCGCTGCATCCGCCGCCCGCACAGAACGACGACGGCATGCAGCGCGTCTACGATGCGGTCGAGGAAGCGTTGAGGGAAGCGGGACACCTGACCCGAAATCAAGGCCCTAAGGCTTGATGGTTCGGCAGGACGATCAGGAAGAAAATGGTGCCCAGAGACGGGATCGAACCGCCGACACTGCGATTTTCAGTCGCATGCTCTACCAACTGAGCTACCTGGGCAACGGGCGGTTCGCGTGAGCGGCACCGCCTGTGGAGCGGGGGTATAGAGGGCGTTCGGCGGCCTGTCCAGCCGGTTTTGCGAGAGTTTTTCGTCGGCTGAGCGTGGGGGATCGGGGCGGGGGGCGCGGTGCCGTGATGGAGCCCCGCGCAGGAGGCTGGAGGCTCCCCCAACGCCCTTTCCCGCCAGATCCGGATTTCCCCGGAGGACGGTTTTCGAAGGCCCTGGCGGTCCTTTGCGCGGCGGCGACGGATCGTCTCGGCATCCCGGGCGACCGGCTGGGGCGCGCCCTACGAAAGAAGCCCCCTCCGGGGGAGGGGGCTTCTTGGGGCGGCGCGGAGGCGGCGATCAGAACGTGATGCCGGTCTCGATCATGTAGCGCTCCTGCGAGGTCCGGTTGCCCGTGCGACCGAAGCCGGTGCCGAGGGTGCCGAAGGCGACCTCGCCACGGGTGATGTCGTAGAGCTGCACCGTCGAGAACTCGCCGCGCAGGAAGTAGCGATCGAAGGTGAAGGTCGGCGTGACGGTGAAGGACAGCGCCGAGCTGCCGGGGCCGTACAGGACCGACGACTGTGCCGGGAAGTTGGCGCGGTTGCCGCTCTGGGTGATGTACTCGACGCGGCCGGCCAGGGCGAAGTTGTCGGTGAAGGCGTAGCTGGCCAGGACCGCGCCGCCGAAGGTCTCGGCGCCGGCGAGGCCGAGGAAGTCGTTGCGCTCGACGTTGGTGTACTGGATGTACGGCGTCACGATCACCGGGCCGTCGGCATAGGTGTAGTTGGCGCTAATGATGGAGCTGTTCTGCAGGGTCGCGGGCGTGGCGAACTGGTAGCGCAGGCCGCGCCGGGTGGTCGAATCGAAGTTGGTGTAGCTGCTGAAATGCGTGCCGCCGTTGATGCCGATCGTGTTGGCGGCGTCGATCTTGTAGACGATGGCGCCCGTGACCCAGTTGATCTCACCCGAGTAGAAGCCGTCCGTGGCGGCGAACGAGGCCGACCACGGTCCTTCGTTGTAGTTCACCTGCACGCCCTGGTTGATCACGTTCTCCTGGTTGAACAGGAGGCCGCGGGAGATGTTCAGGTTCTGGAAGGTGAAGGGCAGCTCGGACCCGATGAGGGTCGGCATGCGGCCGCCCTGGATCGACCAGGTGTCGTTGAAGACGTACTTGCCGAACACGATCGGCACCGGGGAGTAGAGCAGGTCGTTCTGCTCGATGGCGCTGTAGATCGGCGCGCCGAGGCCCGGGATCGTGTAGGCGCCGAACGCGGCATAGAACTGGAACGGACCGTCCGCCTTCTGGATGAAGCCCATCAGGTTCGAGAAGTCGGCGCGGGCGGCGCGGTCGGCGTTGATGCCGGGGGGCGCGAAGGACGTGGGGAACTGATTGGACTGGGTGTAGAAGTAGCCCGACACCGCGCCGCCGACGTAGATGTCGCCGAAGCCCCCGAGGGTGAGGCAGGCCGGGTTGGGGTTCTGCTTGATGATGCCGCCGTAGGACGGGAACGTGATCTCGGCCTTGCACGAAGCCGGAACGACCGGCGCCGCGACCTTGCTCGGCAGATCCGCAGCCTGAAGATACGTCGATGACAGGAGAAGGATCGTCAGTCCGAGGAGGGTGTTGCGGCGGGCCATATTCAAGTCTCTTCGTGTTGGCTTGTTCCGTAGATTGAAGACTCTCAAAGAAAGCGGCGTACGCCAAAGTCATCCTTTGAGCAGCTGCCTATTTTTAAGGCAATCAACGAGGTTTAGGGGGAGTTGCGACCGGCCTGTGGCATTAAAGAAACAGCTGACGGGCGCAGATGATAAGTCCTTAAGATTGCGTTAGCTCTTGCGCCCGCATCGGTGTGACGGCCTCCGCCGAACCCGAATCGCGCCCTTCGCCCGCTCCCCACAGCCCCCCGTCGAGCCCCCGAGCCTCCATGACTGCCGTCAGCATCATCGCCCCGGTCTTCGGGATCATCGTGATCGGCTGGGCGGCGGCCCTCACCGGGCTCCTGTCCGAACGGGTCAGCGACGGCCTGTCGGAATACGTCTTCGCCATCGCGGTGCCGGCCCTCATCATCGGCACCCTGACGCGGCCGGGCCTCACGGGCGAGGTCACGTGGTCGTACTGGATCGCCTATTTCGGCGGGGCCGGCGTGTCGTGGCTCGCCGGCTCCCTCATCGCCACCCGGCGCGCGGGCATCGGCCGCCCGGGCGCCGTCCTGCACGGGTTCGCCGCGAGCCAGTCGAACACCATCTTCGTCGGCGTCCCGACGATCCTGCAGGCCTACGGCGACGCGGGCGCGTTTCCCCTGTTCCTGCTGCTCGCCGTGCATCTCCCCCTGATGATGGGCTGCGCCACCTTCCTCATCGAGGCCGAGGGCGGCCGGAGCCTCGGGCAGCGTCTGGCCGGGCTCGGCCGCGTGCTGGCGAAGAACCCGATCTTCGTGGCCTTGGGGCTCGGCATGGCCCTTCGCCTCGGGGGCGTGGTGCCGACGGGCGTCGCCCGCTCGCTCATCGACGGGTTCGGGTCCACGGCCTCCACCTGCGCCCTCGTGGCGCTGGGCGCCGGCCTCACCCGCTACAAGGTGCTGTTCGATCTGCCAGGCGCCCTCGTCATTTCGGGGCTCAAGCTCGTGGTGCATCCCCTCGTCGTGTGGCTGCTCGCCACCAAGCTGTTCACCATGCCGCCGGCCTATGCCGGCGTCGCCACCCTGTTCGCCGCCATGCCGGTGGGGATCAACGCCTATCTGCTCGCCGTGCGCTACCGGGCCGAGACCGGGCTGGTCGCGGCCTCCGTCCTCGTCTCGACCCTGCTCGCGCCGATCACCACCGTGCTGTGGCTCACGCTTCTGGGGCGCGCGTGAGGGCGAACGGATCGTCGGGGAGGGCGGCCTCGGCCCGGCGGCGGGCGGCCCGTTCGCCGGCCTCGGCGCCGCACTTCGCCACGTGGACCACGCGGTTGACCACCTGGAGGTTGGGCGCTCCCCAGTAGCCGAGGAGCACGGGCCAGGGCGCGTCCCGGTGCTCGCGCCAGACCCGGTAGAGCGGCACCCGGTGATCGACCTCGGCGGTCTTGAACAGGCGCTTGCCGGATTCCGTGCAGCGATGGCCCTGATGGCGCTTGAGCACGGTCACCTGTTCGGCGGGCGCGCACCAGAACTTCCAGGCGGTGACGCAGGCCGAATGCCAGGCCGCGTTCTTGTTGGGCGCGCCGGCCCCCCACAGGTCCCGGTGCCAGCCGAAGCGGAACACCGGCTGGCCGCAGATGCAGCAATGGCCCCGGCCGCGCGCATGGGCGGGCTCCCGGTAGGGCGAGGGCGGCAGGCGGAAGCTCGCGGCGAGGCCCGGCTCCGTGCCGAGGCGCCACGTCCAGCCCTCGGGCGCGCCCGAGCGGGCGGCGAGCGCACGGGCGAGGCGGTCAGCCCGCAGGATATGGGCGCGCCAGTAGCTCTCCACGGCCAAACGCGGGGTCGGCGGGAGCAGGGGCCGCGACAGGGCGTGCCGCAGGACCGGGGCGGGAAAGATCGCCGGCAGGGCGCGCTCGAGTCGCGCCCGCGACCGGGCGTTGCGGGTGTCGCGCCAGGACGAGCCCGCCGGGACGGTGTCGCGGATCTCGCCGTCGCCGCTCACGGATGGGCGACGGGGGTGGGGGCGATGGGGGTGGGGGCAGGCGATGCAGGGGCGGCGACGGGGGCCGGGCGGCCCGCGATGGCGTCGGACAGGAGGTTGAGGCGGCGGGCCAGATCCGTCACCTCGTTGAGGGCGATGGATTTCTCGCCGTTCTTCACCGCCCGGGTGATGTCGCTGAGCTGGAGCTTGGCGATACGTGTCAGTTCGGCGGCGAGCTGGTCTCTCGTCATCGATGGGATCTCGGGCCTTCGTGTGAGGGATCGTCTCGGATTAAGCCCGAACGGTTACCGATGCGTTCACCTTCCGTCCACGGGCGCACGATCCGCCGGACGGCCGACCCTGCGAGGCCGGGCGCGACCGCCGGCCGGGCAAGCTTGTCAAACGTCTTGGTCTGTGCTGGGGAGGAATAGTACTTTTTAATTATTCCATTCCATTGATGTTGATTTAGTGCCACGCTTGTTTGGTCTCGACCGCACAGCGCGATTTTCTGTCGGTCCGGTGCTTGTCACGCCTCTGTGATGCGCGCTCAACGGCAGCGTTGACGGAGCGCCGGGGCGCCCGCTCGGATTCGGGAACGGTGGCGATGGCGAAGGTGGACGGGAACGGCGTGCTGCGGCTCGCGGCCGTGCTCGGCGGATTGGCGCCCCTTGCCGCCGCCGCTCAGCCCGCCGGCGTTCCCCAGGAGGTCGCCCTGTCGGAACTGTCCGTCGCCGGCACGGGCATCGGCTTGGCCGAGAGCGCGACGAGCCCCGTGGTCGGCTACCGGGCGACGCGCTCAGCGACGGCGACGCGGACCGACACGCCCTTGCGGGACACGCCCCAATCCGTGCAGGTCGTGCCGCGCGAGGTCATTGAGGATCGCCAGGACGTCCGGCTCTCCGACGCCCTGCAGAACGTCAGCAACGTCCAGCCCGGCGGCACCCTCCAGGGCCGCTCGGACACCTTCCTGATCCGAGGCTTTCGCACCCAGACCTACGCCATCGACGGCGTTCTCCTGAATCAGGCCAACAACTTCCTCTCGACCCAGCGCGATCTCGCCGACGTCGAGCGCATCGAGGTGCTCAAAGGCCCGGCTTCCGTGCTCTACGGACGCGGCGACCCCGGCGGCCTCGTCAACATCGTCACCCGACGCCCCACCCTGACGCCGTCCGGCGACCTCACACTCCAAGGCGGCAGCTACGGCTTCGCCCGGCTCCAGGGCTCGGTCTCGGGGGCGCTGCCGGGCACCGAGGGCTTCGCCGGCCGGGTGAGCTTCGCCGCGCAGGACGACCCCACCTTCCGCAATTACGGTGACGGCCGCGCCAATTCCCGTTTCTTCGTCGCCCCGGCCTTCACCTGGACGCCCACCGCCGACACCCGCGTCGAGTTCCTCGCCGAGATCACCCGGCAGGATTCCCAGTACGACGAGGGTCTGATCGCCTACCGGGGCCGGGTGCCCCTCGACAACATTTCCCGCTTCTACGGCACCTCGAACTCGCGCTACGCGGGGGCCTCGAACTTCGCGACCCTGCGCATCGAGCACGACCTCACCCCGGACGTGACCCTACGCCAGATCGTCAATGTCCAGTCGGGCTCCTTCGACGTGTTCGCCGCCCGCGCCACGGCGGTGAACGCCGCCGGAACCCTGGTCACGCGCCGGGGCTCCATCGTGAACTCGGACTTTGCCTCCATCGACACCCAGTCCGAAGTGGTGGCGAAGTTCGACGCCTTCGGATTCCGCAACACCTTCCTCGCCGGTTTCGAATACACCAACGGCTACCGCCGGCCGATCTCCCAGCAGACCACCGCCACGACGACCACGAGCTTCCTCAACCCCGTGCCACGCATCAACTTCGGCACGTTCACGTTCCTCAACGATCTCCAGCAGAGGAACGACCTCTACGGGGTCTACCTGCAGGACCAGATCGATCTCGGCGCCGGGCTGCAGCTGCTGCTGGGCACGCGCATGGACTTCGGCAGCCAGTTCTATTTCAGCAGGACGGCCGCCTCGCGCACGATCCCGCCCGAGCAGGAGCTGTTCGGCTTCTCGCCGCGTGTCGGCCTCGTCTACCGCCCCATCGAGCCGCTGACGCTCTACGCGAGCTACACCAACTCGTTCAAACCGCAGACCGACAACGTGTTCGGGGCGACGAATCCGCCGCCCGAGACGGGCGTGCAGTACGAGGTCGGCGCCCGCTACGACCTCGTGCCGGACCGCCTGACCGTGAGCGCGGCGGCCTTCAGCATCACCCGCCAGAACGTTTCGGCCACCGATCCGGTCAACACCGGCTTCTCGGTGATCACCGGGGCGCAGCGCTCCGAGGGCGTCGAGGTCGACATCGCCGGCGAAATCCTGCCGGGCTGGAAGATCATCGGCGGTCTCGGCTATCTCGATGCCAAGATCACCAAGGACACCACCTTCGCGGTGGGCAACCGCCTCATCGGCGTGCCCGAGTTCAGCGGCAGCGTGTGGTCGACCTATCAGGTCCAGACCGGCGAATGGCGCGGCTTCGGTGTCGGTTTCGGCGCGACCTATGTCGGCGCCCGGTTCGGCGATCTCAACAACAGCTACAAGGTCGGGGCCTATACCCGCCTCGATGCGGCGGTGTTCTACGATTACGAGCGCTACCGCTTCGCCATCAACGCCCGGAACCTCACGGATGCGCGTTACATCGAGCAGCCGTTCAACCAGTTCAACAACCAGCCGGGGGCGCCGTTGACGGTGCTGGCTTCGATCACCGCGCGGATGTGACATGGCGTCCGATCGCGGGTCCCCCACACCACGGACGAGCCCGGCCGGCCCGACACCGAAGATGGACGCGGGATTCGCATCGGTGGCATGAACGCGGCGCGCGCGGGACCCAACCGCGCCCTGGATCGTTTGGGCAGGGGCGGACGGGTCGCTGCGTCCCATGGAAGCGAGCGGTATGGACACCGAGATCGAGCGGCTTCGGCGGGAGAATCGCGCACTCGAGGCCGAACTCTCCTGGTTGCGCGAGAAGAACACCTCGCACCTCCGCCAGCCGGAGCGCGGGCAGCGCACCTCCGCGGCCGATGCCGATCTCCTGTTCACGGCGGCGGAAAAGACCCGGATGCCGCAGATCGTCACCGACCCCAACCTGCCCGACAACCCCATCGTGTTCGCCAACCGGGCGTTCCAGGACCTGTGCGGCTACACGGCCGAGGAGCTGATCGGGCGCAACTGCCGCTTCCTCCAGGGGCCGGACACGGACCCGGCCGACGTCGCCCGGATCCGCGACGCCATCGCGGCGCGGCGCGACGTGGTGGTCGAAATCCTGAACTATCGCCGCGACGGGACCACGTTCCGCAACGAGCTCTACGTCAGCCCGGTGTTCACCTCCGAGGGCACCCTGCGCTACTTCTTTGCGAGCCAGCTCGACGTGACCCGGTTCCGCACCGAGGAGGGCATGCTCGCCGAGAGCGAGGCGCGCTACCGCACCCTGTTCAACGCCCTCGATGCCGGCTTCTGCGTGATCGAGCTGCGCTTCGACGCCGACGGCCGCGCCATCGACTACCGCTTCATCGAGGCCAATCCGGCCTTCGCGCGCCAGACCGGCCTCAACGACGTGGTCGGCCGCTGGGTGAGCGAGCTCGTGCCCGACCTGGAGCAGGTCTGGCTCGACACCTACGGCGCCGTCGCCATGTCGGGCGAGGCCGTTCGTTTCGAGAACGGCGCCGTCGCCCTGGGGCGCTGGTTCGAGGTCCAGGCCCTGCGGATCGGCGAGCCCGTCCAGCATCGGGTCGCCCTGCTGTTCAACGACGTCACCGACCGGCGCCGGGCCGAGGGCATCCTGCGCGATACGGCCCGGGAGCGCACGACGGAACGCGACCTCGTCTGGCGGGCGAGCCGCGACCTCCTCGTGATCTGCGGCTTCGACGGGGTTTATCGCGCTGTGAACCCGGCCTGGACCGAGATGCTCGGCTGGCCCGAATCGAGCCTGGTCGGCACGGACTTCAGCCAGCACGTCCATCCCGACGACAGGCCGGCGGCGGCGGCGGCCTTCGAGGGGCTGCGGACGGGCGTGGTCCTCGACAACCTCGACGTGCGGATGAAGATGGCGGGCGGCGGCTATCGCTGGATCTCGTGGAACGCGATTCCGCAGGACGACCACTTCTACGCGGCGGGCCGCGACGTCACCGAGCGGCGGACCCTCGAGGAGCAGCTGCGCCAGTCCCAGAAGCTCGAGGCCGTGGGCCAGCTCACGGGCGGCGTCGCGCACGACTTCAACAACCTGCTGACCGTGATCCGCTCCTCCACCGACCTCCTCAAGCGCCCCGACCTGCCGGAGGAGCGCCGCCAGCGCTACATCGGCGCCATCTCGGATACGGTGACGCGCGCCGCCAAGCTCACCGGCCAGCTCCTCGCCTTCGCCCGGCGCCAGGCCCTGACCCCGGAGGTGTTCGACGTCGGCCAGAGCGTCGCCTCCGTGGCCGACATGGTCGGGACGCTGACGGGCGCGCGCATCCGGGTCGTGACCGAGGTCTCGCCGAGCCGGAACCGCGAGGGGCGGGACATCCCCTACCTCATCAACGCCGATCCGAGCCAGTTCGACACCGCCCTGGTGAACATGGCGATCAATGCCCGCGACGCCATGGGGGGCGAGGGCCGCCTCGACATCGGGGTGCGTGGCGCCTCCGCCATCCCGTCCGTGCGGGCGCATCCGCGCATCCCCGGCGACTTCGTCGCCGTCTCCGTGCGCGACACCGGAACGGGCATCGCCGAGGAGGATCTCGACCGGATCTTCGAGCCGTTCTTCACCACCAAGGGGGTCGGGCAGGGCACGGGCCTCGGCCTGTCCCAGGTGTTCGGCTTCGCCAAGCAATCGGGCGGCGAGGTGGTGGTCGAGAGCGAGCCCGGCCAGGGCACCATCTTCACCCTGTACCTGCCCCGCGAGGTTGGGCGGACGGTCGCGGAGGATGCGGAGGAGGAGCCCGAACCCCTCGCCGACGGCCACGGCACCCGTGTCCTCGTGGTGGAGGACAACGAGGAGGTCGGGGCCTTCGCCACCCAGGCCCTGCGCGAACTCGGCTACGACACCGCCTGGGCCCTGAACGCCGAGGAGGCCCTGGCGATCCTGGCGAAACCGCCGGGGTTCGACGTGGTGTTCTCCGACGTGGTGATGCCGGGCATGAACGGCATCGACATGGCGCGGGAGATCCGTCACCGCCATTTCGGCCTGCCGGTGGTGCTGGCCTCCGGCTACAGCCACGTGCTCGCCGAACAGGGCACCCACGGGTTCCCGTTCCTGCGGAAGCCCTATTCGGTCGAGGACCTCTCCCGATCCCTGCGCCGCGCCGTGAACCGGGCGGCGGGGCGGTGGGCGCGGGGGTAAGGGGGCACCGCGCCTCCCTCCGGTGGCGCGGGTGGGTGATCCGATTGTCGGCTCTGGCGGGGGAGGGACGATCCGTTCGACGGGTGGGGCATTCTCCACGTCCGATGGTTTCTGCTTGCGACCCGTTACGGAAGGTCGGAACGGCCACTCTGAGGCAGCGCGGTGGACCAGGGCGTACGACTGGATTGGGTGGTTTTCAGCCTGTCCGCTTACGGGCGACGGATGCACCAAGACGGACATAGCGACGGGGACCGCTTGCGACCTCTAGCGGACTTAGTCGTCTTCCTCATCTTCGAGGATCAACCGTGCAATTGGCGGGAGCTTCGATCCACACCACGGACAGAAGGCAATCTCTACAACGCTGCTCCCACCGTCGTGCACCATAAGGCCATACCCGCCCTGCACCTTTGCGATGAAAGCGTCGGGGCATTCAGATCGATCCGGATGCACGTCGCACCTGTGTTGAAGGTCGGCGGACATCCGTTCACAACAAGGGCTGTTCATGGCGAGGGTATGCCTGCTGCGGCGTATAGTTGGAAGTCTGCAAACCACCCGACCTGGTCGTAGAGCGGACTCACAGGTCCCGACCCATAGCGGACATTCAGCGTCTCAAGCCGGGGAAGCTGATCTCTGGACGTGCCGCGCGCTCTGCTGCTGCCTTCGCGATCTGATCAGCGTCGCATGCATGTCGTTCCGCTTTTGGAGTGTCACGCGAGCAATACCACTTCTCCTGAAAGCTCCAGTCTTCGAGGCACTGGAAATTTGTACGAGACGGCGAGCCTACGGGGATACCCATAACCGTGCATAGCCCTCCGCGCAAATTCCCATCCACGAACCTCGGAGTGCAATAATTTACGCCATCATAATAACGAGCGCATGATAGGTGCATAACAGTCATGTCCATCTTTTTGCATTGGACATTTTTAGGGCTGCACTCGCCATAATTATGCTTCTGACATATTATTTGCCCCTGCACTTCATTGCGCGAACAGGTAGAACAACTATCGGTCCAGATAAGGCAGAAGTTATTATCCCACGCTGGGGCAGAACTGAAACGGGAGCCATCAATCAACGGGTCCACACGCTGGCTTTCCGGCGGTAGTGACCTATGATTTGAACCTGCGCCAGCTATCGCAGCGCCGGGAAGAGTTTGCCCATGTACGGTTCCGCAAACCAATGGCGTCAGCAGAACCACGGCGAGAACTTCAACTATCGCTCGACCGCTCAGACCCCGATGCATCTCATCCCCCCCCCTCGTCGTGAACTTAAACAGTTCTGACAGACGGGGGTTAATGCGGACAGGCATACAATGTTAGGATGTCCGCTTCCCATCCCGAGCCGAAGTTGCCGCAGGGCTGACGAACGGCCGCTTTCGGAATGCTCAGACTGCGTCTTAGACGGCTGGGTTGAGTCGGGTCCTCACCGCCCGCTCTACGACCGGGTCGGGTGGTTTTGCGACGATCTGCTTTCGGATCACGATACGGATAAGCAGACATTCGGCGAGAGGCGATTTGCTCAAAAGGGGATCTGACCCATTTCGAACGGCCGAATGGCCTTTGATGCTCGCCTTCCCCGAAAGCCAGCCTGCGCCACGTCGACCTCCCACGGATCGCGCATACCGAATGGCAATTATTGCAAGTCGATTGGCATGACGCGCTAGTTCGAAGACGATGCAAACCGTCGATGTCTTGGTTGATCGCCCCGGGCACTTCGGAGGCGGCATCCTTGGCTCAGACACGAACGGACCCATTCATGACCGACAAGATCGCGCTCATCACCGGTGGAGCGACCGGCATCGGCAAGGCGACGGCGCTGATCCTCGCGCGTCGCGGCGTCAAAGTCGTGCTCACCGGCCGTCGCGATGACCGCGGACGCCAGGCCGTCCAGGAGATCGAGGCCGCCGGTGGCGAGGCCTCCTTCGTCAACTGCGACGTGGACAGCGAGGAGGCCGTCGGCCGGACCATCGCGGACATCGTCTCCCGCTACGGCAGGCTCGACCTCGCGGTGAACAACGCGGGTATTTCGAACGAGAACAAGACCATCGGCGCTTCGGACACCGAGGCCTTCAACGGCATGCTGCAGACCAACGTCCTGGGCCTGTACTTCTGCATGAAGCACGAGATCCATCAGATGGAGCGACAGGGCGGTGGCGCTATCGTGAACCTGGCGTCCATCGCCGGCCTGAACGGCATTCCCTGGGCCGGCACCTACGCCGCGACCAAGCATGCGGTGGTCGGACTGACGAAGTCCGGCGCCCTCGACTACGCAACCAAGAACATCCGCATCAACGCCGTCGCGCCCGGAGCCATCAAGACCGACTTGATCGAGAAGCAGATCGAGCTCGGGCAGTACGACGAGACGATGATCTCCGGCATGCACCCGATGGGCCGGATGGGCCGTCCCGAGGAGATCGCCAACGGTATCGTCTGGCTGCTCTCCGACGAGGCGTCCTTCGTCACCGGGCACGTCTTGAACATCGATGGCGGCTTCCAAGCCAAGTAGGGAAACCTGAGATGGCGTCGTGTCCTCCCGACCGATTCAAGGTCGCCCCGGCCTTCTGGCAAGGGCTCGACGCCGTCGGGCTCACCCCGACCGCGGTACTACGACATGCACGGCTTCCGGCGACCCTCGCCGCCGATGCCCGCGCGCAGGTCACCACAGCGCAATACTTCTCGCTGTGGCGATCCTTGCAGGCGCTGTCGTCGGACTCCGGCGTCGGGTTGAGGTTGGTGACCGGCATGGAGCCTGGCACCCTACCGCCGGCCTTCCTCGCCGCGTACTACGCCCGCGACCTCCGCGATGCACTCACGCGGGTCGCCCGCTTCAAGGCACTGTGCTCGCCCGAGGAGATGATCCTGGAAGAGGACGGCGACACGTTCAGCATCAGTCTCGCCTGGCCGCTCGCCAGCGAGGAGGCGCCCCCGGTGCTCGTCGACGCGGCCTTCGCCGCGTTCGTCGAGCTCGGGCGACGTGGGACGGGCCGGGATATCCGGCCCCGTCGCCTCGAACTGTCGGGGACCGGCCGGGACGTGGCTCGGCATGCGGAATACCTCGGCTGTCCTGTGGTGCAGGGCGCGGACCGGAGCGTGCTCGTCCTGAACCGGTCGGACCTCGATGTGGCGATGGTCTCGAACAATCCCGAGATGCTTGACGTGCTCGACCCTCATCTCGCGCGTCAGAGGCAGGAGCACCTGTCCAAAGTCTCGATCACTGAGCAGGTGAAGTGGGTGCTGAAGCGGCTCCTGGCCGGTCAGGCGCCCGACGTCGGCGCGGTGGCGCAGGAACTGGGATTGACCGCCCGAACTCTTCAGAGGCGCATCACCGAGGAGGGCGGCAGCTTCCGACAAATCCTCGCCGACGTTCGCCGGGAGCTGGTGCGCCAATACCTCGCCGATCCCGCCCTCGACATGAACGAGGTCGCCTACCTGCTCGGCTACGACGACACGAACTCGTTCTACCGCGCCTTCCGGAGCCTGGAGGGCACGACGCCGGCGCGCTGGCGCTCCCTGCACTAGGATCGGCCCCATGAGAATCCTGCTGTTCGGCGCCACCGGCATGGTCGGTGCGGGCGTCCTGCGCGAATGCCTGCTCGCCTCCGACGTGACCGAGGTCAGGGCGGTCGGACGCACCCCGACCGGACGCGCGCATCCCAAGCTGCACGAGACCATCGTCCAGGACCTATTCGATCCCGGACCGACGGCATGGCGGGAGATGATGGGATACGACGCCTGCTTCTTCTGCCTCGGGGTGACGTCCTCCGGCCTGACCGAGGCCGAGTACGTCCGGCTGACCCACGACCTGACGCTGGCCGTGGCGGAGAGGATGGCCCTGCTCGATCCCGACATGACCTTCGTCTACGTGTCCGGGGCCGGCACTGATGGTGGCGGACGCGGGCGCAGCATGTGGGCGCGTGTCAAGGGACGCACCGAGAATGCGCTGCAGGCGTTGCCGTTCGCGGGGGCCTTCATGTTCCGGCCGGCCGTGATCCTGCCGATGCACGGCGAACGTTCGAAGACCACGTCCTACCGTCTTCTCTACCGGTTGGCCGGCCCGGTGCTGCATCTGCTGCGCCGCATCGCCCCCTCGCAACTCCTGACAACCGAGGTGATCGGCCGCGCCATGCTCGCCGTCGCGCGCCGCGGCCAGGGCCGTGCGGTCATGGAAGCTTCCGACATCTACAGGGCGGCCACGGCCGCCGTCCCATCGAACCACGGGTGATCCATGACAGACTCCGTCCGCGCGATTGCCATACCGTCTTGGAAACGGATCGTGGCGGCGACGTTCGCCGTCCAATCTCCGGCTTCAGCGGGAAGCGGAAGCGGTCTCGAATGATCCTCGCCAGCGGGACGATCTCCGAGCGATGGCAGGTCTCGTCGCCATCGGAGCATCCATGATGTTTTCGGCGCGCGAACCTACGACGAGCTTTGCTGCGACGTCTCCAGAGTTCGATCGGGATGCTTCAGTGCGGTGGTCCGGAATGGTCGAGGGCGGTACAACCGAAGAGTAACGACCGTCAGAACTTTCTATTTAAGCCATCGGATACCTTTCCAATGAAGCATTATGGGCTGGACGAGGGTAAAGCGTTCCTCCGTACGGTCGCGCTTACATTTCGCGTGTTTGATCGGCGGTACGAAGAGCGTCCGCTTTGGAGAATGCGATTGAATGCCGGCTATGACGCGGTTGGGTTGGGTGCGGAACGTCCGCTCTAGGGCAAAGTGTCAGGTTCCGCTCCCCACCCTCTGCAGCCCTCCCCCCAAAAAACCAAGCCTCGGATCGGGATTACGACTCCAAAGGCCGGTTGAAGGGGAGGCGCCACCGCTCGGATGCCCGTGCCCGGCCCAAGCCCGCCCCTCACGGCAGGGTCTCCTCCCCCGCGCCCGGCCGTCGCGCCCGGTGATGCAGCAGGTTGAGGACGAGGGCGGTCCAGCCGGTCTGGTGGGAGGCGCCGAGGCCCCGGCCGGTGTCGCCGTCGAAGAACTCGTGGAACAGCAGGGCGTCGTCCTCGCCCGGCGCCGCGGGGATCGGTTCGCGGTCCCCGAAGATCGGGCGGCGCCCGTCCGGCCCTTTTGCGAACAGACCGATGAGCCGGTCCTCCAGGGCGTCGGCGATGGCCGCCAGCGTCAGGGAGACTCCCGAGCCCGTGGGGTATTCGACGAGGAAATCGTCGCCGTAATAGGTGTGGAAGCGGCGCAGCGCCTCGACGATGAGGTAGTTCATCGGCATCCACACGGGGCCGCGCCAGTTGGAGTTGCCGCCGAACATGTTCGAGGTCGAATCCGCCGGGTCGTAGCGGACCGTGAACCGGGCGCCGAACTCGTTGAGAGCGTAGGGCGTCTCGCGGTGCGCCTGCGACAGGGAGCGGATGCCGTGGTCGGAGAGGAACTCGGCCTCGTCGAGCATCCGCCGCAGGAGCGCCTTCATGCGGTGGCCGCGGAGCAGCGACAGCAGCTTGCGGTCGCCGACGCCGCCCTCGGTCCAGCGGGAGACGAGGCAGGCCAGATGCGGGCGGTTCTCCAGCACCCAGTTCATGCGGCGCGAGAAATCCGGCAGGCGCTGAAGCACGGAAGGCTCGATCACCTCGACGGCGAAGAGCGGCACGAGGCCCACCACGGAGCGCACCCGCAAGGGCAGCATGCCGCCGCCGGGGATGTCGACCTCGTCGTAGTAGAACCCGTCCTCCTCGTCCCACAGGCCGAAGCCCTCGCCGCCGCCCTCGCCGCCCATGTCGGTCATGGCCTCGGCGATGAGGAGGAAGTGCTCGAAGAACTTCGAGGCGGTGCTCTCGTAGACGTCGTTGTGCAGGGCCAGTTCGAGGGCGATGCGCATCATGTTCAGGGCGTACATCGCCATCCAGGCGGTGCCGTCGGCCTGGTGGATGCGGCCGAAGCCGGGGGGCGGGCGCGAGCGGTCGAACACCCCGACGTTGTCGAGGCCGAGGAAGCCGCCCTGGAACACGTTGCGGCCGTCGGCGTCCTTGCGGTTCACCCACCAGGTGAAGTTGATGAGGAGCTTGTGGAACACGCCCTCGAGGAAGGCGAGGTCGCCCCGGCCCCCGCGCCGGTCGCGGTCGATCTCGAACACCCGGTAGGCCGCCCAGGCATGGACCGGCGGATTGGCGTCGCCGAACTCCCACTCGTAGGCGGGGAGCTGGCCGTTGGGGTGCATGTACCATTCGCGGGTGAGGAGCAGGAGCTGCCGCTTGGCGAAATCCGGGTCGAGGAGGGCCAGCGGCAGGCACTGGAAGGCGAGATCCCAGGCGGCGAACCAGGGATATTCCCAGGTGTCGGGCATGGAGAGCACGTCGGCCGCCGCGAAGTGGCGCCACTGGGTGTTGCGGCCGCCGTCGCGCTCGCGCGGGGGCGTCGGCTGCAGCGGGTCGCCCTTCAGCCACAGGCGCACGTCGTAGGTGTAGAGCTGCTTCGACCAGATCAGGCCGGCGGCGGCCTGCCGGAAGATCGCCTGCGACTCCGCATCCGCGATGCCGTCCTGTAGGCCGCCGTAGAACGCGTTCGCCTCGGCGATGCGGCGATGCAGGATGGCGCCCTCGCGATCGACGGGGCGGGCGCGCCGCCCGGCCGCGAGCCGTAAGGAGACGCGCCGGGTCTCGCCCGGCGCGAGGCGGAAGGCGTAGTGCAGGCCGAGCTTGGTGCCGCCGTCGCGCCGAACGGCGGATTCGTCGCCGCCCACGATGGCCGCGTGGAGACCGTCCTTGAACGGACCGGCGGCGTCGGGTTGCCAGCCGTGCAGGCGCAGGTTCGTGTCGTTCTCGCAGAACAGCACCTCCGGCGCGCCGTCGAAGCTGAGGCGGTAGGGGCCGAGACGCGGATGGGCGCAGGCGACGGCGCCGTCCGCCCCGATCTCCAGGCGCGGACGCGCGGCCGCCCCGTTCCACGACCAGGTGTTGCGGAACCACAGCTGCGGCACGAGGTGGAGATCGGCGGCCTCGGGGCCCCGGTTCACCGCCGTGATCACCGCGTGGATGTCGTCGGCATCCTCCTTGGCGTACTCGACCGTGACGTCGAAGAACCGCATCCCGTCGAAGATGCCCGTGTCCTCGATCTCGTATTCGGGTTCGTCGCGGCCCCGGCGGCGCCCCTCCGCCACGAGGTCCGCGTAGGGATAAGCGTCCTGCGGATAGCGGTAGAGCATCTTGAGGTAGGCGTGGCTCGGGACCGCGTCGAGGTAGTGATAGACCTCCTTCACGTCCTCGCCGTGGTTGCCCTCTTCGTTGGTGAGGCCGAACAATCGCTCCTTGAGGATGTGGTCGCGGCCGTTCCACAGGGCCAGCGACAGGCAGAGATGTCCACGCTCGTCGCAGAGGCCGGCCAAGCCGTCCTCGCCCCAGCGGTAGGCGCGCGAGCGCGCCTCGTCGTGGGGCAGGGAGCGCCACGCATCGCCGTCGCGGCTGTAATCCTCGCGCACGGTGCCCCATTGCCGCTCGGCGAGGTACGGCCCCCACAGGGACCACGGCCGCTCGCCGCGCGCCTGCTCGGCGAGGCGCCGGCGCTCGGCCCAGTCGTCGAGCTCGCTCAACGCTTGGCCCCCGGCGCGGCCATCCGGGCGGACGCTGCGCTTCGAGGAGGCCGGAGGCGGGCGTCCGGGCGGGCCGGGTGAGGATCGGTCATGGGCGGTGGCGGGCCTGAGGCTTCGGTGGAGGATGGGATGCAGTATCGGCGCCAAGCCGCGCAGTGCGCGGCCCTCGGGCTCTGCGAAAGCCGGAGGCCACCTTTCGGGACGAGGCTTTAGCCCGGCGCGTGGCCGTCGCCGCGAAACGCCGCGAGGGGCGCGACGATGACGCAGGCGACGCCCTCGCGCCGGTAGTCGAGGGCCAGGCTGCCCCCGACCTGCGAGGCGAGTCCCCGCTCGATGAAACGCGAGCCGAAGCCTTTGCGGGTCGGTGGCGCCACCGGCGGACCGCCGGCCTCGATCCAGGCGAAGCGCAGGTGCGGCTCGCCCGGTTCGTCCCGGATCTCCCACGTGATGTCCACCCGCCCGGTCTCGTTCGAGAGGGCGCCGTATTTGGCTGCGTTGGTGGCGAGTTCGTGCAGCATCAGGGCGAGGGACACGGCCCGGTCCGCGCCGATCTCGATGCTGGGGCCCGCGACCCGGAAGCGGGCGTGCCCGTCCTCGTGGACCTGCAGGGCGCCCCGGACCACGGGTTCGATCCGGGTGCTGGTGAGGGCGGCCCCCATGAGGAGGTCGTGGGCGCGGCCGAGGGCGACGAGGCGGCCGGCGAGGACGTCCCGCGCCTCGTCGACGCGGGTGGCGTTGCGCAGGGTCTGCGTGGCGATGGACTGCACCATCGCCAGCAGGTTCTTCATGCGGTGCGAGAGTTCGTGGTTGAGGAGATCCTGCTGCTCCTCGGCCCTGAGGCGGGCGAGCGCCGCGTCGATCCGGTCGGCCACGCCCCGGGTGAAGGTCACCTCCTCCACGCTCCAGACCCGGGCCGCTTCCTCCTGCACGAGGAACAGGCCGATGAGGGCGCCGGCCCGAAGGAGCGGCACCTTGATCTGCCCGCGCACGCCGAGGCCGCGATAGGTCGAGGCGTCGTCGGAGAGACGCACCTCCGCCAGGGCATCGGCGCAGACGAGGGCTCGGCCGGTGCGCAGACGCTCCATCGTGCCCGGCAGGGCCGCGAACGGAACGGTGCCGACGGCGCTGGCCACGCCCGGCGCGGTCCAGTCCTCCATGATCGTGAGCGTCTCTCGGGCGGCGTCGACGGCGGCGTAGGCGGCGCGCCCGGCCCCGAGGGTGCGGCCGAGGACCTCGGCCGCGATGGCGCGGGCTTCGGCGGCGCTCGCGACCTCCGCAAGGCGGTCGCCGAGGTCGAGGAGCGCCTCGATATGCGCGCGGGCCGCGCGCTGGCCGGTGACGTCCGACACGGTGCCGTACAGGCTCGTGATCCGGCCGTCGGCGTCGCGGGCGAACTCGCCCCGGCGCTCGATCCAGCGGACCCGCCCGTCATCGGCGCGGCGGATGCGGTACTCGATCTCGGGCACGGCGGTGCCGTTGGCGCGGCGGGCGGCGTCCGAGCGCAGGTGGGCGTCCTCGGGGAAGATCAGGGCCTCGATCACCGTCACGGGATAGCTGCCCGCGTCGGGCAGGCCGAACACGCGGCAGAACTCGGGGGAGACCGTGATGAAGGCCGATCCGACATCGGCCTCGAACGTGCCGATGCCGCCGGCCTTCTGGGCGCGCCGCGACCGGGCATCGCTCCCGCGCAGGGCTGCCTCGTCGTCGAGGCGCTCGCGGGTGACGGAGATGAAGCGGGCGAGGGTGGCGAAGACCTGCAGGGCCTCCCGGTCGAAGGCGGGCGCGTCGCGGCGCGCGAACGAGATCACGCCCGCCAGCCCCGCGCGCCCGGTGACGGGAAAGGCCGCGAAGGCGTCGAGGCCGGCCTCGCGGGCGCTCTGGTGGCGCGCCGTCCGGTCCGCCTGCAGGCCCGAGAGGACAAGGGGCTCCCCCGTCCCGGCGGCGGAACCGAGGAAGGGGGCGTCGAGGAGCGCCGGGCCCAGGGCGGCCCGCGCCTCCGGCGCCACGCCGAGGGCTTGCGTCAGGTGAAAGTCCCGCTGGTTCGGCGCCAGGGTCCAGACGTGGCACTCGCAGAACCCGAGGGCGTCGGCGCCCCGATCGAGGATCGGCAGCAGGTCCGCCGTCGGGTCCGTGGCGGTCATGAGGGCAGCCGAGGCCCGGCTGAGGAGGTCGAGGCACCGTTCGCGCCGCCACTCCGCCGTGCGATCCTGCAGGATCTTGAGGAAGCCCCGGACGCTGCCGTCCTCGTGGCGCAGGGTCATCATGCGGCCGACGGCCCAGAACCGGTGGCCGTCGCGGCGCTGGTGCCAGCGTACGTCGGAGGAGGAGCCGGACGCGAGGGCGACACGCGCCTCGCGCTCGGGCACGCCGTCGCGCCGGTCCTCCGGCGTAAAGAAGATGTCGAGGGACCGGCCCCGCACAATATCGGCCGGCCAGCCCAGGATCGCCTCGGCGCCGGTGTTCCAGTCGGTGATCCGGCCTTCGGGATCGGTCGCCACGATGGCGAAATCCACGGCGCTGTCGAAGATCGCCTTGTAGCGGTTCTCGGCGTCGCGCAGGGCCTGCCGGGTCACGGCTTCGGCCACGTCGCCGAAGCCCGCGCCGGCGAGGCCGGCCAGCATCTGTGCCATCAGGATATCGCGCGGATCGAAGGCCTCGCGCGTCCGCGAGCGAACCTCGAGGATGCCCACGGCGACGCCGTGGCGCTGCACCGGAATCGTGATTCGCGCGGTGCGATCCCCGCGGGCCTTTCCGTCCGGATCGCCGCCGACCAGGGGCCGCTCGTTCGACAGGGCCTCGCCCCACGCCGTACCGGCGATGGGGGTGCGCCGGCCGACCCGATCCGCCGCGCGCCCGGCGCCCGTGCGGCAGACGAGGTCGTCGCCGTCGCGCAGGGCGATGGCCGCGAAGTCGGCATGCTCGATGGCCGACAGGGCGGCCTCGACCACGGCACGGAACACCGGGTCCAGATCGGCCGTGGTGGAGGCCACCACCTGCTGGGTGGCGATCATCGTCTCCAGGCGCGCCGCATCGGCAACCGCCCGGGCCTGCTCGCGCCGCTCACCCGTCAAGGCCGCGTCGCGCTCGGCAAGGGCCCGGCGCAGGGCGAGCTGACTCATCACCTGCTCGGCCAGGGCGGTGAGGCCCTCGGCCTGGTCCGGCGTCAGTCCCTCCGGGCGGGCGATTTCGTCGATGACGCACAGGGTGCCGAGGGTCTCGCCGTCGGGCGTGTTCAGGGGCGCGCCGGCATAGAACCGGATCGCGGACGCGCCGGTGACGAGGGGATTGTCGCGGGTGCGGGGGTCGAGGCTGAGGTCGGGAATGACGAGGAGGTCGCGGCGCCCGAGGGCGTGGACGCAGACGGACGAGCCGAGATCCGTCTCCATCGGGGGGAAGCCGATGCGGGCCTTGAACCATTGCCGGTCGGCCGCGACCAGGCTGACGAGGGCCACGGGGGCGGCGCAGACGAGGCGCGCGAGGCGCACGATGCCGTCGAAGCCCGCCTCGGGCGGCGTGTCGAGGATGCCGTGGGCCGCCAGGGCCGCGAGGCGATCCGGATCGGTGGCGAGGGGAGGCGTGTCCGTCATCCCGCGTCCGCGCGCGGTCCGCATCCGCATCGCGCCATCCGGGGGCGGACATCCCGGTCGGACGCGCGGTCCCGTCGTGGGAGGAAGTTCCGTGCGCCCATTCTCACCCTCCCCACGCCGCACAGCCTCGCAGCCGCCCCGGTCGCGGTCCCGCCGGGGCCGCCGCCGAAGTGGATATCGGGGCCTCATAGCACAGGCTTGGCCGGCGTGGGGGCGTTCCGGCATCACGACGCGGCGGTGCCGCGCCGGATTCGCGGCCCGGTTCCGGCGCGGCCGGAAAATATCGCCGGGAGCCGATGCCCCGGGGTCGCGTTGCCTGCCCACTGACCGACGCCGCCGACGACCACCCCGTTCCGGCCCTTCGGTGCGGGGCGACGGCGACCGCTTCCAAAGGACGCGAGGACCCCATGGCGACCAAGACGAAGACCCTCGACGACGCCTTCTACGAGACCCTGAAGGACGTCTATTACGCCGAGAAACAGTCGGTGAAGGCCCTCAAGAAGGCGGCCAAGAACGCCGAGAACGACGAACTGCGCCAGGCGTTCGAGACCCATGCCGAAGAGAGCGCGGGCCAGGTGGAACGCCTGACCCAGGTGTTCGAGATCATCGGCAAGCCCGCCCGCGCCAAGACCTGCGAGGCGATGCAGGGCATCGTTTCCGAGATGGAGGAGGATCTGGAGGAGTTCGAGGGCAGCCCGGCCGCCGACGCGGTCCTGGCCGCCTGCGCCCAGGCCGTCGAGCATTACGAGATCGCCCGCTACGGCACCCTGAAGACCTGGGCCAGTCAGCTCGGCCACGAAGACGCCGCCGCGCTCCTCGACGAGACCCTGCAGGAAGAGAAAAAGACCGACGCCCTGCTGTCGAAGATCGCCGAGACCCTCAACGCCGAGGCCGATGAGGAGAGCGAGGACGAGACCGACGGCGAGATGGACACCGAGTCCGAGGAGGGGACGCCCGCCAAGGGCCGGTCCGGAGCCAAGGCCAAGGGAGCCCGCAAGGCCGCGTAGACCGCGGACCGGCCGGTCGCGCAGCCCCCGCTCGGGAGAGGGAAGGGGCGGCACGTCCGGCGGCCCCCGGGTCATCGCGGGCCCGGCGTCACCTGAAGGCATCGCCGGGCTACCGGTAATCCGTCGGGGTCAGGCCGTGGCGGGCGATCTTGTCGTAGAGGGTTTTTCGCGGGGTTCCGAGGGATTCGGCGGCGAGCCGCACGTCGCCGCCGGCCATGAACAGCTCCTCGCGGATGAGGCCGCGCTCGAACCGGTCGACCTGCTCGGCCAGCGTACCGGCGGTGGCAGCCTCGGGTGCCGCCGCCTCGGTCCGTCCGAGGCCGAGGGCGTGTCGCTCGGCGAAGTGGCCGAGTTCGCGCACGTTGCCGGGCCAGTCGTGCCGGCGCAGGTGGTCGCGTACGGCCGGCGTGACCGGGGGCGCCTCGCGGCCGAACCGGGCGGCGGCCCGGGTCAGGAATTCCTGGAACAGCAGCATCACGTCCTCGCGCCGGTCGCGGAGCGGCGGGATCGGGATCGTGACGACGTTGAGGCGGTGATAGAGGTCGTCGCGGAAGGTGCCCTGTGCCGCCGCTTGGCCGAGATCGACCTTGGTCGCCGCCACCACCCGCATGTCGATGGCGCGAACCTCGTTGGTGCCGAGCGGCTCCACCGAGCGCTCCTGCAGCACGCGCAGGAATTTGACCTGGAGGTTGAGCGGCATGCTCTCGATCTCGTCGAGGAACAGGGTGCCGCCCTGCGCGTGCTCGATGCGCCCGACCCGGCGCTTGAGGGCGCCGGTGAAGGCCCCGGCCTCGTGGCCGAACAGCTCGCTCTCGACGACGCTGTCGGGCAACGCCCCGCAATTCATGGCGACGAAGTTGCGCCGTGCCCGCCGGCTCCAGCGGTGCAGGGCGCTCGCCACCACCTCCTTGCCCGAGCCCGTCTCGCCGAACACGAGGACGTCGACATCCGCCTGCGCCACCTCGCGCACGAGGCCGCGCAGGCGCACCATCTCGGGCGAAACGCCGAGGAAGGCGGGGTCCTCCTCCACCGCCGCATCCAGGGTCGCCCGCAGGACACGGTTCTCGAGGACGAGGCGGCGGCGCTCCAGGGCGCGCCGCGCCGAGGCCAGGAGGCTTTCCGCCGGATAGGGCTTGGCGAGGAAATCGTAGGCCCCGTCGCGCATGGCGCTCACCGCCATGCGGATGTCGCCGTGGCCGGTGATGAGGATGACGGGCAGGTCCGGATCGAGGCTGCGCAGGCGCGCGAACAAGGCGACGCCGTCGAGGTCGGGCAGGCGCACGTCGGTGACCACGAGGCCGGGCGGATCGGCCATGATGGCGGCCAGCGCCGGTCCTGCGGCCCCGAAGGTCTCGACGGTGAACCCGTCGAGTTCGAGGCTCTGGCGGTTGGCGCGGCAGACCTCCGCCTCGTCGTCGATGAACACGACCCGCTCCGAGGATGGTTGTCCGTCCGCTGTCCCGCTCACGTTGCCGCCTCCTCGTGCCCGGCCGCCGCCGGGGCTTTATCCCTGGATGTGCCATGCGACGGGGCCCGCGCGAGATCGAGGCGGAACACGGCCCCGCCCGCCGGATCGTCCGCCGCCGTCAGGCTTCCTCCGCAATCCTCGACGATGCCGCGCGCGATGGCGAGGCCGAGGCCGAGGCCGTCGGTCTTCGTGGTGAAGAAGGCATCGAACACCTGGCCCCGGACGTCCTCCGGCAGGCCGGGGCCGGTGTCGTGCACGGTGATCGCCACCCGGTCCCCGCTCGTGGTCACCCGGAGCGTCACCCGTGGATCGGGCCGCCCGGCCACGGCGTCGAGGGCGTTCTGCAGCAGGTTGACGAGGACCTGTTCGAGGCGCGGCCCGTCGCCCAGCACGTGAAGCCCGGCCTGGCCCGCCTCCGTCACGAGGGGAATGCCGGCGGTGCGCGCGCGCGCCTCCACCAGTTCGAGGCCGTTGCGCAGGATCGCGTCGAGGGCGACGGGCTCGCGCCGGGGCGAGGCGCGCCGGGCGAACCCCTTGAGCTGGCGGGTGAGGGCGCCGATGCGATCCGTGAGGCGGCCGATGGCCACGGTGTTCTCGGCGGCTTCCTCGGTGCGGCCGCGCTGCATCAGGATCGCGGCGTTGTCGGCGTAGGAGCGGATGGCGGCGAGCGGCTGATTGATCTCGTGGGCCATGCTGGCGGCGAACTGGCCCAGGGCCGCGAGGCGCCCGGCCTGGGCGAGTTCGCGCCCCAGGCGTTCGCGCTCGGCCTCCGCCCGCTGGCGTTCGGCCTCGACCCGTCGGCGCTCCTCGATCTCGAGGCGCAGCATCCGGTTGGCGTCCGTGAGGGCGAGGGTCCGCTCCGCCACGCGGCCTTCGAGTTCCTCCCGGCGAGCCGAGGCTTCGGCGAGGCGCCGGTGCCCCTGCCGGCGCCGGTCGGCCAGGGTCGCGACGCCGAGGCAGGCCGAGCCCGTGACCAGGGCGGCGATGATCCAGGCCTGCGCCCGCTCGCGGTCGAGGGCGCCGCCCGTGGGGGTGAGGGTGTGGAGGCGCCACTCCGTGCCGGGAATCGGTGCGTCGAGGGCGAGGGCCGTGCGGGCGGGCGTCGCCCCCTGTCCGATCCGCACCAGGCCGGCTGCGCCCGGCACGGCGTGGAGCGGCAATTCCGTGAGCGGGGCCGCCCCGAATTCCAGGGCCTCGCGGATGCGTCGCCGCTCGTCCTCGTCGATCCGGCGCAGGGTGGTGAAATGCCAGGCGGGATCGCTCGCCACGAGGACGATGCCGCGGGCATCGGCGACGAACACGCCGTCGCCGCCCGCCCGCCACGCGGCCTCGATCCCGTCGAACTCGATCTTGACCACCACGACGCCGCCGGTGCCGCCGATCCGGCGCGCGAGGTAGAGCCCCGCCCGGCCGCTGACGGTGCCGAGCGCGAACTGCGAGCCCGCGCCCGTGGCCACGGCCTGCCGGAAGTAGGGGCGGAAGGCGTAGTCGCGACCGACGAAGCTGCGCTCCGCCCCGGCGTTGCTCGCCGCCACGGTGATGCCGTCGGGACGGATCACGTAGATCACCGCCGCCCCCGTGGCGGAGGCCACCTCGGCGAGGCGCCGGTTCACCCGCGCCACGAGGTCCTGCGACAAGGATTGCCCGGCGACGGCCGCGATCTCCGGGTCCGCCGCCAGGGCGAGCGGCAGGGAGGCCTGCTTCTGCATCTCGGCGTGCAGGGCCAGGACGTGGAGCTCCAGGGTGGTGCGGGCCGTGCGGTGCAGGTCGGCGAGCGCCCAGCGCTCGGCCGCGCGCCCGGCGATCCAGGCCGCGACCAGCATGGTGACGAGGCTCAGAGCCCAGGCGAGGCCGCGCCGCCGCCGCGCGGTGAGCCCGGCGGGATCGGGCAGGGCCGCCCTCACGGGACGGGCCGAAGTGCGGATTCCCGCACGGCTGCGCCCGCCCCCGTGCGGATTCTCGGATCGGCCGGCGAGGCGGGCACAGGCGGCATCGAAAAAATCAGCCTTGGATCAACACGTTAACGAAACCTTGCATCGGTTCCCCGTCTGGCATGCCGGTTGCCATTCCCTGGTCGAAACGCAGCCCTGCATTTCGTGCGGGGCGAGCGGCCGGCGGGTGCGAGCCCATCGGACAACACCAAAAGTCGGACGGAGACGGCCTCACGCGCCGCTCCCAACCGATGGTCCTCATCGCTCAACCGGGAGAACGCCCCATGGCTGCCGTACCGTCACCCCTCACCGCCCCGCATCCGCCCGCCAAGCCCAAGCCCGTCTACCGGACCCTGTACTTCCAGGTTCTCGTCGCCGTGGCCATCGGCATCGCGCTCGGCCACTTCTACCCGCAGCTCGGCGCGGACATGAAGCCCCTCGGCGACGCCTTCATCAAGCTCGTGAAGATGATCATCGCGCCGGTGATCTTCCTCACGGTGGTCTCCGGTATCGCCGGCATGACGAATCTCGAGAAGGTCGGCCGCGTCGGCGGCAAGGCGCTGCTCTACTTCCTCACCTTCTCGACGCTGGCGCTCATCGTCGGCCTGATCGTGGCGAACCTCGTCCAGCCGGGCGCGGGCATGCACATCGATCCGAAGTCCTTGGATCCCAAGGCCATCGCCCTCTACGCCGAGAAGGCGAAGACGCAGACCATCACCGACTTCCTCATGAACATCATCCCGTCGACGGCCGTGGGCGCGTTCGCGGGCGGCGAGATCCTGCAGGTACTGTTCTTCTCGGTGCTGTTCGGCTTCGGCCTCGCCTTCCTCGGCGACCGCGGCAAGCCCGTGCTCGACATCATCAAGGTGCTGTCGGAAGCCATCTTCGGCGTCGTCAACATCATCATGAAGGTGGCCCCCATCGGCGCCTTCGGCGCCATGGCCTTCACCATCGGCAAGTACGGCATCGCCTCGCTCGCCAACCTCGCCTACCTGGTCGGCGCGTTCTACCTCACCTCCGCGATCTTCGTGCTCGGCGTCCTCGGGCTGGTGGCCCGCTACAACGGCTTCTCGATCCTCAAGCTCATCCGCTACATCAAGGAGGAGCTGCTCCTCGTGCTCGGCACTTCGTCGTCCGAGTCGGCCCTGCCATCGCTGCTCGAGAAGATGGAGCGCGCCGGCTGCTCGAAGCCCGTGGTCGGCCTCGTGGTCCCCACCGGGTATTCGTTCAACCTCGACGGCACCAACATCTACATGACCATGGCGGCCCTCTTCATCGCGCAGGCCACGGACACGCCGCTCACCTACGGCGAGCAGGCCCTGCTGCTCCTCGTGGCGATGCTGTCCTCGAAGGGTGCCGCCGGCGTCACGGGCTCCGGCTTCATCACGCTCGCCGCGACCCTCGCGGTGGTCCCCTCGGTGCCGGTGGTCGGCATGGCCCTCATTCTCGGTGTCGATCGCTTCATGTCCGAGTGCCGTGCGCTGACGAACTTCATCGGCAATGCCGTGGCCTGCATCGTCGTCGCCCGCTGGGAAGGCGAGGTCGACGAGGACAAGCTTGCCGCGGCACTCGGCGGCAACCCGATGCCGCTGGCCTCCGAGATGCCGGTGCTTCACGCCGCCGAGTAGTCCCGTCCGCAGGACGCCCTGCGACCCTCCGGTGCCCTGCGCCGGAGGGTTTTTCATGGGCGGTCGCCTGCAGGGGCGGGATGTCGCGTGGCGGAACCAGCGATTCCGGGGGCGCGTTCCCCGAGTTCCTCACGCACAATCCGGACCCCGCCCGCATGCATCTGGCACGCCGCCTCGCCTTGAGCTTCGCCCTCGTCGCCCCGTTGCCGGCCTCGGCGCAGGCGCTGCGCAACCCCGGCACCGCGACCATCGAGGCGCATGTGGTCAAGGCCGCCCCCCTCGACGCCACGCCGGAGCGCATCGCCGGCCTGACGCTGCCGCCGGGCTTTCGCATCGCGGCCTTCGCCACGGGCCTCGGCGCGCCCCGCGTCATCGCCGTGGCGCCCGACGGCGCCCTCTATGTGAGCGACCGCGATGCCGGCACGGTCACCCGTCTCGACCCCACGGACGGCGCCAAGCGCCAGGTGGTGCTGAAGAAGCCGGACGTGCACGGTCTCGCGATCCACGACGGCCGGCTGTTTTTCGTGACCGTCAAGGAGATCTTCTCGGCGCCCCTGCGGCCCGATGGCTCCCTCGGCCCGGAGGAGCGGCTGGTCGCGGACCTGCCCGATGCCGGGCAGCACCCCAACCGCACCATCGGGTTCGGGCCGGACGGCTGGCTCTATGCCAGCCTCGGCTCCACCTGCAACGAGTGCGAGGAGCGCAACCCTGAGAACGCCACCGTGGTGCGGATGAAGCCCGACGGCACTGGCCGCGAGATCGTCGCCTCGGGCCTGCGCAACACCATCGGGTTCGATTGGCAGCCCGGCACCAAGGCCCTCTACGGCTGGGACGACGGCGTCGACTGGCTCGGCGACGACGCGACGCCGGAAGAGTTCAACCGGATCGAGCCGGGCAAGAAGTACGGCTGGCCCTACATCTTCGGCGCCGGGATCAAGAACCTCTACCGCGAGGTTCCCAAAAGCTCCCTCGAGCAATGGGACAAGGACAGTGCCCGGCCGCTCCTCACCTGGACGGCGCACGCCTCCGCCATGCAGTTCGTGTTCTACGATGGCGGCCAGTTTCCCGCCGACTACAAGGGCGACGGGTTCGTGACCATGCACGGCTCGTGGAACCGCAATCCCCCGAGCGGTTACGAGGTCCTGCGCGTGCACTTCGAGAACGGTGCGCCGAAATCCGTCACCCCCTTCGTCTCCGGCTTCCTCACCGAGGGTGGCCCGAGCGGCTGGCAGCGCTTCGCCCGTCCCTTCGGCCTCGCCGTCGCGCGGGACGGCAGCCTGTACCTCGGCGACGACCAGAACGGCGTCATCTATCGGATCAGCCACGCGAAGTAGGCCGGGATCCCCCGGGAGCCCGGCCTAACGGAGCCGGGCTCAGTCCAGGGTGGAGGGGGCCGTCTCTTCGAGGAAGGCGGCGACGGCGCGGAAGAACTGCGGCCGGTTCTTCTCCATCATCACCGTATGGGTGCCCTCGCCAAGTTCGATGAAGCGTTTGTAGGGCGTGGCGGTGAGTTTCGCGAAATAGCCCTGTGCCTGATAGCTCGGCAGGTCGGCATCCCATTCCGCGTGGATCACCAGGGTCGGCACCCGGATCAGGCCGGGGTCGTAGAGCGGCTTGCCGGCCTGCCAGTAATCCTGCGAATCAGCGAGGATGCCGTTGGGCGCGCGCAGGACTGGTGGGGTCTGGGCGGCCCCCACCGTGTCCGTCGCGAAGGTGGCGTCGGCCCATTGCTCGAACCAGCCCGGCGGGATGAGGCCAGCCTTCTTGTCTTCGGGGACGCCCTTGAGCCAGCGATCCCGCGCCGTCTCCCGCGACACCGCCCGGTAGGCGCCGAGGGGGCCGGCGGTGCCGAGGTTCAGCGGGGCCGTGGCGAGCCATTGCGGAGCGTAGAGGACGAGGCGATTCACCTTCGCGTTGTTCTGGGAGGTGTAGAGCCCCATGGTCGAGGTGCCCCACGACCAGCCCATGAGGTTGAGCCTGTCCACCCCCCGGCGTGCCAGGATGGCCTCGATGGCCAGGCCCACGGCGTGGGCGGAATCGACGGTGCGCAGGAACGGCGGGTTGTCCCCGGCGGGCGCGCTCATCTGGCGCGGCCGGTCGGAAAAACCGTAGCCGGGCAGATCCACGAGGTAGACGTCGAAGCCGCGGCCGGCGAGGGCATCCATCATCGACACGCCGTCGAGGGGCAGATCGAACGACGTCGAGGCCGGGTAGGTCGCGCCGTGGACGTAGAGCAGGATCCGGTCGGCCGGAAACGCCGTCATGTCGGCCGGGCGCTTGTTGCGGACGTAGAGCGAGACGTCCGGATCGGCCGTCGGAACGCGGAAGACTTCCGTCACCAGGGGCTTCGCCGCCGGAGCCTTGTTCCCTGGGGCATCGCCCTCGCGTGTCGCGGCGCGTGCAGCGGACGTGGCGGCGGTCGCCCCGAGGAGGGCGAGGCCACCGAGGAACCCGCGTTTCGTCGCTGTCGCCTTCTGCACTGTCGTTTCGCACGATGTCTTGCGCATCGGTTTCTCCCGGCCGCCGAAGGGGCGGATGCCGCAGGGTGACGGAGCACGCTCCCCCCGGCAATGGGCGTGGCGACCGGGTTTCAGAACCGCGTCGTCAGGGCGGTGAGCCACGCGGGCGAAGCGTCGACCAAGGCGGTCTCCAGGGCCTTGTCGAGGCTCGTCAGGATGGCGAGGCCCGTCACCACCAGGATGAGGCCGAGAGCCGCCTTGAGGCCACGCCCGAGGCGCATCATCCGGTCGCGCCAGTGCAGGAGAGTCGCCCGCGACAGGGCGCCGAGGAGCGCCAGGGGCAGGCCGGCCCCGAGGCCGAACATCAGCATGGTGAGCGCCACGGTGGGGAGATCGCGCCCCTGCGCGGCCAGCAGCGAGGCCGCCCCGAGGGTTGGCCCGACGCAGGGGCTCCACACGGCGCCGAGGAGCAGGCCGACGCCGAACTGACCGCCGAGCCCGGCGGTGGAGCGGCCGCCGAACCGGGCCTGCGCCCGGTCGCTCAAAGGGCCGGCGGCGACGGCGAGGCGCGTCTGGGCGGCCGGCACGAGGAGGACGACACCGATGGCGACGAGGAGGAGGGCGGCGACGCGGCGGAACACGTCCGTGTCGAGGCCGATCCCGAAGCCGATGGTGGCGACGAACAGCCCGATGGCGACGAAGGCGAGGGCGAGGCCCCCGGCCAGGGCCACCGGTCCGAGGCGATGCTCCGAGGCCGCCGCTCCGAGGACGAGGGGCAGCAGCGGCAGCACGCAGGGCGAGAGCACCGACAGGAGGCCGGCGAGGAAGGCGAGGCCGAGGGAGGCGCTCATGGTGGGTTAGAGCGTCTTCTCCACGAGCCCCTCGATCCATTCCGGCTGGGTCTCGCCGACCGAGCGGCCCGTCTCCACCGCGCCCTTGAAGGCGATGAGCGTGCTCTGCATGCGGGCGTCGAACCGGCGCAGGACGTCCTTGCGGCTGTCGAAATCGACGTCGAAGATCACGAGGTCCTTGAAGCGCGGGTCCGCCGCGAGCTTGGCCAGGATCGGCTTCTGGCTCTTGCAGATCGGGCACCACGGCGCGCTGACCTCGACGAGGATCGGCCGGCCCGCCTTCTGCGCCGCCGCGAACGCCTCGGCCTCGAACGGCACCACTTCCCCGGCGCGGGCCGGCGCGCTTCCGGCAAGGGGTGAGAGGGCCAAGGCGAGGGCGGCGAGGAGGAGCGGGCGGCGGAGCATCGTCATGGACCCTCGGGCGGCGGCCCCCTGTGGGGCGCACCAGATCTAGACCATGAGGCGGCGTCTGTCTGTGGTCCCGGCCGCCGGCAACGAGACCGTGATGATCCCCTCGGGGGACTTGGCCCGTGGCACCGGAATCGCGAACGGGTCCCCGACGCTCCGTGGAAAGGCGTTCTGTCTGCGTCGCTTGCACGAGCGTATCCATCGCCATTACTCGCGCTCACAAAACGTTAACGGAACTCTGATGGAGGTCTTCAGCGGTCGATCAAGGTCAAGTGAATGGATTCAGGGCATCGATTTCTGGGGGACGGGCGCGGGAATATCGCGATCCTGTTTGGGTTGAGCTTCGTTCCGGTCATGTTCCTCGCTGGTGCGGCGGTCGATTACGGGCGGGCCTCGGCCTTGCGTGCGCGATTGCAGAACGCCGTCGATGGCACAGCCCTCGCCCTGTGCCAGACGAGCCTTGCGACGACCCCCGCCGCCCTGGAGGATCAAGCCGCCAAGCTCATCGCCGCCTACATGCCCGAGGGCGCGGCCCTGACGGCCCCCCTGGCCATCAGCGCCAACCCGCGCATCATCACGGTGAAGGCCGGCGCCACCTACCGGACCGCCTTCGCCAGCCTGCTACGGGTCAACACCATTCCGGTCGGGGCCTCCTCGCAATGCGCGACGCCCATGGCCCAGACCTTCGAGATCGCCATCGCCCTCGACACCACGGGATCGATGGATTCCGCGGGCGGCTCGGGCACGAAGATGGCCGCCGCCCGGGATGCGGCCAAGAAGTTCGTGGATTACGTCTACTCCAAGCCGGCCTTCAGCCCGCAGACCCGGATCTCCATCGTGCCCTTCGCCGGGGGCGTGGCGGTGGACCCCAAGACCTACGGCGCCGCCACTCCCTGGATCGATGGCGCTGCGAAATCCGCCTACCATTGGACCAACGTCGATTTTTCCGCCGCGAACGCCACCGTCAAGACGGCGCTCAAGAGCCGGTTCGACCTGTTCGATCAGCTCAGAAAGCTCGATTCGGGCTGGGGCTGGGCCGGCTGCCTCGAGACACGGCCCTATCCCCTGAACGTGCAGGATACGGCGCCGACGCCGGACAATCCCAACAGCTACTTCGTGCCGATGTTCGCCCCCGACGAGCCCGGTGGCGACACGCCAAATACGGTGACTTTGTCCGGCAGTCTGAAGGTTCCCGGCACCCACAACGACTATACGGCCCTGTCGCCCTCGACCCAGAGGTACATCAACAGTTATCTCGACGACAACACCAACGAGCCGGGCTGCGAAGCCAAGACGATGACCGCCCCCGAGGCGGAGATGCGCGCGTGCAAGTACTACAAGCCGACGTCCTACGCCGCGACGTCGAAGAACGCCCTCCAACTCCCCAACGGGCCCAACAACGCCTGCACCAGCAAGCCGCTCCAGACCCTAACCACCGACACGGCCAAGCTGAAATCCCTCATCGACAGCCTCGTCGCCATCGGCAGCACGAACATCTTCGAAGGCTTCATGTGGGCGTGGCGGACGATCTCCCCGGCCGGCCTCTTCGGCCAGACCAGCGCCTATAA
Organism: Methylobacterium adhaesivum; assembly: GCF_022179065.1. Lineage (GTDB taxonomy): Bacteria > Pseudomonadota > Alphaproteobacteria > Rhizobiales > Beijerinckiaceae > Methylobacterium > Methylobacterium adhaesivum. The sequence continues at coordinate 13,294 of NZ_BPQD01000001.1, read as the reverse complement.
CGACACCACCGTCCGGAAGGTGATCGTCCTTATGACCGACGGCGAGAATTCCTGGTACCCGAACACCGCGTTCGGGCTCTCCAACATCCACGATTCGATCTTCAGCCCCTTGAGCTACATGATCAACGGCAACGGGACCCGGGTGTCGGGCAGTCCGGGCCTGCCGAGCCGCCTCGTCACCGGGACGGGCACGCCGACGAGCCTCGCCCAGGCGCGCGCCGCCCTCGACGCCCTGACGCGCGAGGCCTGCACCAACGCCAAGGCCCGCAACATCGCGGTCTTCACCATCGGCTTCAGCGTGCCGAGCGATCCCATCGACCAAGCCGGCATCGACCTCCTGCGCGATTGCGCGACGGCGCCGGGGCAGGCCTACGTCGCCAACTCGTCCACGGCCCTCATGGCGGCCTTCGACGACATCGCCAAGAGCATCGGTAAATTGCGGATCGTGCGCTGAGTCACTTGGGGCGCGGGGGAAGGGCCGCCCGGTTCCGCTCCTGCGGAGGGCGGTGTCGCCGACGGCGTCGGCTTCCGCCCCCCCTTGCTTGTCCCGGAAGCCGGCTGCGTAGCGCCGGAGGGATGAAGCGGCAGACGACGTCGGGCAGGCTCAATTCGATGGCGATCGCCTAATCCCGATGGGTCTGTCTCAGTTCAACGTCGCCGGGCAGGCAGTTCCGGAGGGCAGGATGACTTCGTCGTCGGCGCCCGAGGTAACGTTTTTTCCCTGACGGGTCGGCCAGATCACCGTGTCGGACAGGGGGAGCACCGCCGAGCCCATCAGAGTCGCGTAGGAGGCGCCGAGGACCGGCGCGTAGGGCATCGTGACCTCGGCGACGACGAGGCGCATGCCGTCGCGGTTGTAGGCAGCCGGAATCGTCAGGCCCGCAGGCGCCGGGCCGACGGACCATTTCGCGCTGCTGGGCGACCCGTCGCTGGAGCAGATCCGGACCGTGCGGTTCGCACCCTGCATATAGATCCCGATGGCGGCGACCCGAATGGTGGCCTGCGTCGCCTCGAACGGCCCGTAGACGAGCTTCGAAGCCGCGAGGATGTCCGTCATGGTCGCCCGCGTCATGGGCGAGGTGGTGTCACCGAGGGCGGTGAGGTCGGCCACGGTCCGGGTCAGCAGGGTGGTGCGCCGCTGCGCCATCGCGGCCCGCGCGAGTTCGCAGCTCCCGACGTAGATCAGGAGGAGGATCGGGGCGATGAGGGCGAACTCCACGGCGGCGACGCCGCTCCGGTCACGCTGGAAACGGCCGAGGAAGCGCGGCACCGGGGGACGGGCGAACGGACGAACGGTCAGGACAACCTCCGAAAACATGCGGTCATGCGGCCCCCGGACGCGCGGCGTGGGTTCGCAGACGGACACTCAGAATGGCTCGGTGCGGAAAACCTGTACGGACTGAAGCAGCCGCGACCCGTCTGCGAAGGTCGGGGTCATGGGAAACATGAGGTTGAAGCTCGGATACTTCACGGCCGCCTGAATCACCACGATGCTGCTGCCCTGGGGATTGGTGTAGTTCTTGCCAAAATTCGCTGACCAGTCCCGGCTGGACGCATCGAGGGGCGCTCCGATCGCGCCTGCCGCCATGGTCGTGTAGACCCGGACGTCCAGCTTCACGTCCGCACACGCGAACAGGGTCCAGCGTTCGGCGCCGTTCACGGTGCAAAGCTGCTTTCGCAGATTCTCCAACAACGTCGCCGCGTTGGTAACGTCGGTATTGGCGCTTTGGAATTGCCCGGTCTGCACCGTCCGCGCCGCGTCCGCCAGGGCGTCGTCGAGGGTCTGGCTCGCCCAGAACAGCGTCGCCATGTCGATGATGCCCATCATCAGCGCCAGGAACGGGACAATCACCAGGGCGAATTCCACCACCGTGGCGCCGCCGCGATCCCGGCGAAAGCGGGTGAGGAGCGCCGCCGATGAGCGCCCGTTGCGGCGGTACAGGGGCATGAATGCCATGGAGCGGGATGGGCCTCTGGGCGTGACTGGATGCGGGCGTGCGTTCCGCCGCCTGCTGCAACGTCGACCCAAATGCTTTCGAATGGGTTGTGTCGAGTCGGGAAGGACAAAGATTTCAGACGAATGGATCGTGTCTGATGGAGCTTTCGGTTCGCATCACATCAAATGTTTAGCTCGAAGGATACTACTTCGCGTTGCGATGATGATTTGATATCCTTCAAAATTGCTCTGAGATGCCGAGATCGAATGGCCAAAGTCACCGCTCTGGAGCGGATACCAACGAAAGAAGTCTCTGGGATCGACCGATCGAAAGGGCAAGGCCAATTGGTGGCGATGGGGTGTTTCCCGTGAAACACTCCATTAACCGAGAGGGCGCCGCCGTGGTCCAGGCCCCGCGCTACGCCGGCGCGGGGGTGCGGACTTCCCGAGCATCATCCCAGGCTCGGTCTTTTTGCCTGATGCTCCGAAGTCTCTGTTTTCGCATCGATACTTCCGGAAAGCCGGAAGCCGCCCTTGACCCGATGCCCTAGAACGACAGCTTCATCCCCGCCACGATGCTGCGGGGGGCGCCTGCATAGACCAAGCTCGTGACGTTCGCGAGGGCCGCGGCCGTCGTCGGCAGGCCGGTGGTGGTACTGAGACCGTTGGCGACGTTCTGAACCGACGACGCATAGGTGCGGTCGAACAGGTTGCGTCCCTCGACGTAGAGGTTCAGGCGCTTGGCGTAGCCGCCGGGCAGGTCGGTGACGTAGTGGAGGTTGGCGTTGACGATGGCGTAGCCCGGCGCCTTGAGGCTGTTGGCATTGTCGATGAAGAAGCCGTCCTGCGCCACCACCTCGACGAAGCCGCCGACCCCGGAGAGTGGGCCACCGACCTGCTCGTAGCCGAGGCGGGCGAGGAGCTGGTGGGTGGGCACGCCCGGTATCAGCTTGCCGGCCCGGTCGAACCGCGCGGTGAAGCTGCCGGCGCTCAGCTGCTCGACGTAGCGGGTGTAGAACTGGTCGTCGAAGGTGTAGGCGAGGGTGGCGCGCCAGCCCGGGCCGAACCCCCAATCGGCCGCGACCTCGACGCCGCGATGCTCGGAAGCCGGGGCGTTGAAGGTGTAGGCCAGGAGCCCGGCGCCGGGGCTCTGGGACACGAGTTCGTTGCGGAAGAACTCTGCGAAGCCCGTGACGGACAGGCGCAGATTCTCCCACGGGGTCCAGTCGGCTCCGAGGTCGAAGCCGAGGTTCTCTTGCGTCTTGAGATCGGTGTTGTTGCCCGGCACGCCGGCCGGGGTCACGAACAGGTTGCCGAAGGCCGGGGTGGTGTAGCCCGTGGCGGCCCGGCCCCGGAACGCCCATTCGATGCTCGGCCGGTAGACCAGGGCGAGTTCGGGCGCGACGTTGAGGAAGCTGCGGTCGGCGAGCGCCTGCGTGGTGGTGCGCCCGGCGGCCGAGTAGCTGTAGGCGCGGTTCTGGCCGTTGATCGTGGTGTTCTCGGCGCTGATCCCGATCACCCCCGTCCAGTCCGGCGACAGAGCGAGTTCCGTGCGCGCCCGGCCGCCGAGATTGGTCTGCAGGGCGGTCTGCTCGCCGATGAGGGCGCCGAGCGCCGGGCCCGCCAGGGGCCGGAGGTTGAAGGTGGTGGCGCGGGCGTCGAGGGCGCTGAAGCTCACGGCGGCGTAGGTCGTGGCCGGCAGTCCGAACAGCTCGGAGCGGTGGGTGATGTCGCTGAGCACGTTGTAGGACGGCAGGCTGCCGTGTCCGGCGCTGGTGTAGAACGGCTGGTTGTAGTTGCGCTCGTCGAAGCCGACTTGCGTGCGCCACGTCGTCTGGGCGTCGATGTCGTGCTCCCAGCGCAGGGCCACGATGCTGCGCCGGTCGTTGCGGAACAGACCGACCTCGCCCGCCGTCACGGGGCTGGTCGCCCCGAAGGCGCCGTTGTTGGGCAGGTTGTAGACCGTGCAGCCAAGTGCCGCCGTCGCCGCCGAGGCGCAGCCGCGCTGGTAGGGGTTGATGCGGTACTGGTTGAGGGACGACCGCGCCGGGATGTTCGCCTGCAGCTCGTTGTTGATCACCTTCAGGGTGAAGCGATTGTCGGGGGTCGGTGTGTAGCTCGCCAGCAGGTTCACCGTCTGGGTGTTGTACGACGAGTGGTCCTGATAGCCGTTGGCGCGCACGTCGCTCGCGAACAGGCTGATCTCCACCGGGCCGCTGACGCCGCCGACGGTGAAATAGTTGCTGAGATAGCCGAAGCTGCCCGCATCGGTGCCGATCTCGTAGCCCAAGATCTTCCCGTCTGAGATCTCGCGGCCCGTGCGGGTCCGGAAGGCCAGCGCTCCGCCGGTGGCGTAGTTGCCGAACAGGGCCGATTGCGGCCCCCGGAACACGTCGATGCGGGAATAGGCGCGCGGATCGACGAGGTCGAAGCGCGCGGCGCCGTCGGGCTGGGTCAGGATGAAGCCGTCCTCGAGGACGACGGTGTTCTTGGTGACGCCCGTGGAGCGGGCATTGTTGCCACGGATCGAGATGACGACGTCCCGCGCGCCGTTGCCCTGGCGCACGGTGACGCCGGGCGAGTCGAGGAGCACGGAGCCGATGCTCGTCGCCGGCCGGTTGGCGATGGTGTTTTCGCGACCCACGGCGGTGACGATCTGGCCCACGGGATTTTCGATGACGCTCGGGGCAGAGCCGGGCGGGGATGCGACGCCGAATGCGCCGCGCCCGGTGGGTGAGCGGGTGCCATCGCCGACGACGGAGACCTCGTCGAGGGTGACGGTGGCCGCGTCCTGCGCATGTGCGCCCAAGGCGGGAAGGGCGAGGAGCGCGCCGAGGCGCAGGGTCTTGGCACGGCGCGGGGGCTTGGCGTGGCGCGAGGTCTTGGAAACGGGAAGCGGCATGACACGTCCGATCGGTCGAAGGGGGGGGCGGCGCGATCAGGACGGGACGGGCGGTGCTCGGGGCTGGCCGGGGGGCTTGGGCCGGCGCAGGGACGGGCTCGGGGGCGGCGTCGCCCAGGCCACAGCGTGCCAGTGGGTGGCGCGGGCGAGAACGGGGGCCGTCGGCACCAGGGGGGCGGTGGCGATGCCGGCGCAGAACGGACAGGCGGGGCACGGCCCCGGCGCCTCGTCCTGCGATGCAACGGCGCGCGGTCCATCGTGGCCGCAGAGGATCGCCCCGGCGAGGGGATCGCGTGCGGACAGGCCGAGGGCGACGCCCGGCGCCAGGGCCTGCAGCCACACGGCCAGCACGAGGAGGAGGGCGCCGAGGGAGCGCCGGAGGGGAGGGGGAGTCACGGGGCACGCACCCGGTGGCAGCGGAGCGGCCTCAGGCCGGGCGCCGCCCCGTCAGGGCGCGCAGGCCGCAATCGGCGAGGATCATGGCGAGGATCGCCGCCCCCGTGAGGGGAAACAGGGCGCCCAGCCCGACGACGAGGAGGGTGACCCCGGCGACGATTCCGGGTGCGCGCGGCCAGGGCGGGATGCCGAGGCTGCCCGAGGGCCGACGCTTCCACCACATCACCCCGGCGGTGACGCTGAGGGCGATGCCGGCGAGGCAGAAGGCCAGCATCAGGAACTGGTTGAGGCGCCCGAAGACCTCGCCCTTGTGCAGGCCGATGCCGACTTGGATCGCCCGGCCGACGATCCCGATCTGCGAGAACCGCACGTCGACGAGGGGGCGGCCGGTATACTGGTCCAGCGAGATCATGCGTTGGCGGGCGACGTCGCGGGGGTAGACGGCGGCGGCATAGACCCCGGTCGGCCCCACCGGCAGGGCGAGTTCGTAGCCCGCCGGCATGCCGCGCGCGCGCAGGATCGCCGCCGCCCGGTCGAGGCCGATGGGCGCGGCGGGGGCCGGCCGTGACAGGGGCACGGGCGCGTCCTCCAGGGCCCAGCCGGCCTGGGTGAGGGCCTCGCCCATGGGCACGGTCGAGACCGGTACCCTCGCCCACAGGGCGCTCGGCTGGCCGAGGCCGGCGGCGTTCGAGAGGGCGCGCACTTGCTGGCCCCAGACGATGGACCAGGGCAGGCCCGTGAGCGCCAGGAACAGCAAACCGCCCCCGGCGACGAAGCCCGTCACCGCGTGGAGATCGCGCCACCACACCCGCCGACGCGGATCGCCCCGCACGGTGACGACGCCGCCGACCTGCCCGCGCGGCCACCACAGGTAGGTGCCGGTGAGGACGAGGACGATGAGAAAGCCCGCCACCACCTCGACGATCCCGTTGGCCACCGGACCGAAATACGACAGGCTGTGCAGGCGCCGGATCACCATCATCACGTCGCCATCGGGCGTGACGCGGCCGACGACGTCGCCGCTGCGCGGGTCGAGGCTGACCAGGGTCTTCTCGCCGTCCTTGGCCATGGTGACCACCGCCGGGTCGGTCGGTCCGGCCGGGTCGAGATAGGTGAGGGGCGCGGCGTCCGGCACCGCCTGGCTCGCCACGTAGACGAGGCGGTCCGGCCCGAGGGAGGGGCGGTCCGAGGCCGGGACGACGAAGCGCCGAGGGAACAGGGCGGCGTTGATCTCGTCCTTGAAAAGGTAAAGCGCCCCCGTGGTCGAGAGCAGGATGAGGAACGGCAGGCAGATCAGCCCGGCATAGAAGTGCCAGCGCCAGACGGCGCGGTAGACCGCCTCGCGCGAGACGCGGACGGGGCTGGCCGAGGCGGGGGCATCGAAGGGCGGGGCATCGCCGGTGAGGGAACGGGGCATGATGGTCCTGCGGGGCGCGAGCGCTCTGAGCCGCGCCTCAGGGGGCACGGCCGATCCATCGCCGTCCCCTGTCGGGACGGGCGTTCGGGGATCGGGGCGTCCGCGCCGCCGGAGGGGCGGGACGGCGGGCGCCCTCAGGCGACGGGCGGTGCCCGGGCGTGCGCTGGTGTCCGGGGCGGCGCCCGGGGCTGCGCCATCGCGTGCGGGCGCCACGCCACGCGGGCCGTGCGCCGGTTGGGGCGCGCGAGGTCCGTCGACACGGCCGGCGGCAGGTCGAGGCCGGGCAGAGCCTGGGCCGCCGTGCAGCAGGCGAGGTGGACGTGGACGGGGGCGGGCGCGTCGGAGCCGGTTTCACCGGCCTCGTGCAGGCACAGGCCGCTGTCCTGCCCGATGGGCGACGGCATGGCGGCCGTGCCGAGGATCGCCTGAAGGCACAGGGCATAGAGCGCGATCACGGCGATGATCGCGCGGTGACGCGCTCCCCAAGGCCGGCATCCGTGCATGGCATCCGATAGAGGCGACGCCCGCCGGCCCGTCAATGGCGCCTCGGCGTCGCGGGGCGCGGGCGCGACATTTTTCCGATGGAGTGTGGCCGGGCGGCGGCGCAGAGCGCGGGACCAAATCGCCCCTGCGGCGTTGGGGCCAGGATGACTCAGAACCCCAGCCTTTCGAGCCCTGCGACCGACGGTGCCCCGCGCCTCGGCTTCTGTTGCAAGTTCATCCTCGAAGCCCCGCCGGAGAGCTTCAAGACCCTGAAGGCCGCCCGCGCGGCGGCCCTGGAGATGAACCTCACCCACGTCACCATGGCCAACCTCGCCCGCCTCGAACCCGCCGCCCGACGGGCGCGGCTCGAGGATCTGGCGCGGCACAACCTCGCCGCCCTGGAGCGGCAGATCGCCTGGGTCGCGGGCCGCCCGCCCATCGAGCGGCTGCTGCGCATGGCGAGCAACGTCCTGCCCGGCTACACCCACCCGGTCGCCAGCGACCTCTACGCCGAGCCGGGCTTTCGCGCCCTCATCGAGCCCGAGCTCGCCCGCATCGGCGATCTCGCCCGGGCCGGCGGCGTGCGACTGAGCTTTCATCCGGGCCAGTTCTGCGTCATCGCCTCGCGCAATCCGGCGGCGCAGGCCAACGGCATCGCCGAGTTCGAGTACCATGCCGAGGTGATGGCCCTCATGGGCTACGGCGCGGACTGGCATCCGCACGGCGCCCACATCAATATCCATGTCGGCGCCCGCGACCCCGGCGTGGAGGGATTCCGGGCGAGCCTGCCCCTGCTCTCGCAGACCGCGCGCGACCTCATCACGGTCGAGAACGACGAGAACTGCTTCGGCCTCGATACGGTGCTGCAGCTCGCCGACGCCGTGCCGGTGGTGCTCGATCTGCACCATCACTGGGTCGAGAGCGGGGGCGCCTACATCGAGCCCGACGACCCGCGTATCGCGCGGGTGAAGGACTCGTGGCGCGGCGTGCGCCCCATCGCCCATATCAGCGTCTCGCGCGAAGCCCTCCTCGAGGGAAGCGACCCCGACGCGGCGCCGGATTTCGTTGCCCTCTCGGCGGCGGGGCATTCCCGGCGCGACCTCGCCGCCCATTCCGACATGATGTGGAACCGCGCCGTGAACGCTCTCGTCGGCCGCCACCTCGCCTGGGCGGATTTCGAGATCGAGGCCAAGAGCAAGAACCTCGCCTCCGGGCAGATCGCCGCCCAGGTGGCGGAGGGTGTGACCGCCGGCCTCGCGGCGGCGGCGCGCGCCGCCTGATCCCGATGGCCCCCGAGATCCGGGACACGCCCATCCTGCCCGGTGAGGCCACGCGGGACGAGGCGCGCATCGGCTGGCTGCGCCGGCAGCTCACCCGCCTGCGCAAGCGCCTGCCCCTGCGGCGTCGCCTCGTCGGCGGCGCCGCGCATGGGCTGATGTCGGCCGCCGCCGCCCTCATCGCCTACATCCCGACGCAAGCCCTCAACCTGCGCGAAGGGTTCTGGAGCGCCATCACGGCCATTGCCGTGGTGCAGACGGAGTTCCGCGCCACCCGCACCATGGCCCGCGACCAGTTCCTGGGCGCCGCCACCGGCGGGCTCATCGGCCTCGCCGTGCTGGGGAGCGTCGGCCAGGATCTCGTCGCCTACGCGGTGGCCGTCATCCTGTCGCTGACCGCCTGCTGGCTCCTCAACGTGGCGAGCGCCGGGCGGCTCGCCGGCATCACCGCCACGATCATCCTGCTCGTGCCCCATCACGGCACGGCGCAGCAGATGTTCGGCTCGCGCCTCCTCGAGGTCGGCTGGGGCGTCAGCGTCGCCGTCGCGGTGGGCTGGGTCGCGACGCGGATGATGCAATCGGCCGACGACGGACCCTGATCGGCAAGGATTGGTTTACCATTCCGGCACAGGATCGCGCCGAGCCGGCCCCGATGCGGCCGGCGGCCCGCGGCGGCTCGCTCGAGCGCCCGGCCTTACGGAGAGCCCGGTCCATGATGTCCCGCGCGGAACGCACGCCTCTCACCGACTGGTGGTGGACCGTCGATCGCGGTCTGCTGGCGGGCCTCTGTGCCCTGATGGTGGCCGGCCTCGTCTTTCTCATGGGCGGCGGTCCGCCGGTGGCGGAGAAGATCGGTCTGCCGACCTTCCACTTCCTCAACCGGCAGGCGCTCTACCTCGCGCCGACCCTGCTCATCATCGTCGCCGTGTCGTTCCTGTCCCTGCGCCACATCCGGCGCGTGGCCCTGGGCACGTGGCTCCTCGGCGTCGCTCTGTGCATCCTCGCCGGCAAGTTCGGCCCCGAGATCAAGGGCGCGCACCGCTGGATCCAGTTCGGCCCCTTCGGCCTGCAGCCCTCGGAATTCGTGAAGCCGGCCTTCGTGGTGGTGGCCGCCTGGGCGTTCTCGGAAGGCGCCCAGCGCCGCGACATGCCGGGCGGCTTCCTGGCGATCCTGCTGCTGCCCGTCACCATCGTGCCCCTCGTGCTCCAGCCGGATTTCGGCCAGACCATGCTCATCACCATCGTGTGGTGCGCGCTGTTCTTCGTGGCCGGCCTGCACTGGTTCTGGGTCGCGGGCCTCGGGGTCGCGGGCCTGCTCGGCGTCGGCGTCGCCTACAAGTTCCTCTATCACGTGCGCGAGCGCATCGACCGGTTCATGAACACGGATTCGGGCGACAACTTCCAGGGCTTCTGGGCGCACGAATCGTTCAATGCCGGTGGCTGGTTCGGCGTCGGTCCCGGCGAGGGCCTCGCCAAGCGCCACCTGCCCGACGCGCACACGGACTTCCTGTTCTCCGTCGTCGGCGAGGAATTCGGCGTTCTGGTCTGCCTCGGCCTCGTCACCCTGTTCGCCTACCTCGTCATGCGCGGCCTCAAGCTCGCGCGGCGCACGGACGACACCTTCTCCCGCCTCGCCATCACCGGCCTCGTCACCCTGTTCGGGATGCAGGCCAGCATCAACATGGCGGTGAACGTGCAGCTCATGCCGGCCAAGGGCATGACCCTGCCGTTCGTCTCCTACGGCGGCTCGTCGATGCTGTCGCTGGCGCTTGGCATGGGCTTCCTCGTGGCCTTGACCCGCAAGCGCCCGCGCACCACCACCTTGAGCCAGAAGCCGCCGGGCACCGCCCCGGCGACCGTCGCCGGAGTGATGCGTTGACCGTCGCCACCGCTACCGTCCTCCTGTGTGCCGGCGGCACCGGCGGGCATCTGTTCCCGGCCGAGAGCCTCGCCCACATCCTGCGCGCCCGCGGCGTGCGGGTGGTGCTCGCCACCGACGCGCGGGTCGATTCCATCGCCACGGGGTTTCCGGCCTCCGAGATCGTCACCATCGCGTCGGCGACGCCCTCGGGGCGTTCCCCGATCCAGCGCGGTCTGGCGCTTCTCACCCTCGGGCGCGGCTTCGGGGTCGCGGCCCGGCAGATCAAGCGCATCGACCCCGCCGCCATCGTGGGTTTTGGCGGGTATCCCACCGTGCCGCCGATGCTCGCCGGGCAGATCCTGCGGGTGCCGACGATCCTGCACGAGCAGAACGCCGTCATGGGCCGGGCCAACGCGTTCCTGGCGCGCGGGGCGCGGGCCATCGCCACCGGCTTCAAAGAGGTGCGCGGGGTGCCCGTGAAGGCGTTGGCGCCGCGCACCCACACCGGCAATCCCTTACGCCCGGCGGTGATCCAGGCGGCCTCCACCCCCTATCCCTCCGTGGCGGCGGACGCCCCCCTGCATCTCCTCGTCTTCGGCGGCAGTCAGGGCGCGCGGGTGATGGGCGAGGTGGTGCCCAAAGCCATCGCGAGCCTGCCGGCGGATCTGCGTGCGCGCCTCCACCTCGTGCAGCAGGTGCGGGCGGAAGACCTCACCGCCGTGCAGAACCTCTATCTCGGCCTGGGGCTCGGCGGTCTCGAGGCGGCGCCGTTCTTCAAGGACCTGCCGGCCCGGATGGCGGCCGCCCACCTCGTCATCGGCCGGTCGGGCGCCTCCACGGTGTCTGAGCTCGCCGCCATCGGCCGGCCGTCGATCCTCGTGCCGCTGCCCGGTGCCCTCGATCAGGACCAGGCCGCCAACGCCGCGACGCTGGCCGCCATCGGCGCCGCCCTGGCGATTCCCCAGAGCGCGTTCACGCCCGATCGCTTGGCCGCCGAACTCGTGGACCGCTTCACGGCGCCTGAAAAATTGACCGCGGCGGCGGCAGCGGCCAAAAGCGCCGGCATCCACGACGCCGCCGAGCGCCTCGCCGACCTCGTCGTCGCCACGGCCGCCCGCACCTGATTCCTCTGTTTCACGGGCGCCGCCTCGGACGGCTCCCGCCTTGGACTGGTCAATCCCATGAAGCTGCCCGACAAGCTCGGTCCCATCCACTTCATCGGCATCGGCGGCATCGGCATGTCCGGCATCGCCGAGGTGATGATGAACCTCGGCTACACCGTCCAGGGATCGGACGCCTCCGACAACGCCAACGTGCGGCGCCTCGCCGAGAAGGGCATCCGCACCTTCGTGGGCCACGCCGCCCAGAACGTCGAGGACGCCGCCCTCGTGGTGGTCTCCACCGCCATCCAGCGCGACAACCCCGAACTCGTCGCCGCCCGCGAGCGGCGCCTGCCCGTGGTGCGCCGGGCCGAGATGCTGGCCGAGCTCATGCGCTTCAAGTCCTGCGTCGCCATCGCGGGCACCCACGGCAAGACCACCACGACTTCCCTGGTCGCGACCCTGCTCGATGCCGGCAACATGGACCCCACCGTCATCAACGGCGGCATCATCAACGCCTACGGCACCAACGCCCGCATGGGCGAGGGCGAGTGGATGGTGGTGGAGGCCGACGAATCCGACGGCACCTTCCTGAAATTGCCGGCCGACGTCGCCATCGTGACGAACATCGATCCGGAGCACCTCGACCATTTCGGCTCGTTCGACGCCGTGAAGGACGCCTTCCGGCGCTTCATCGACAACATCCCGTTCTACGGCTTTGCCGTGATGTGCATCGACCACCCCGTGGTGCAGGACCTCGTCGGGCACATCGAGGACCGGCGCATCATCACCTACGGCGAGAACCCGCAGGCGGATGTCCGCCTCATCGATATCGACCTGCGCGGCGGCCAGAGCCGCTTCCGGGTGATGATCCGCGACCGGCGTCCGGGCTTCCGCCTCGAGATGGAGGACCTGATCCTGCCGATGCCGGGCAAGCACAACGCCCTGAACGCCACGGCGGCCCTCGCCGTCGCGCACGAGCTCGGCGTCGAGCCGGAGGCGATCCGCAAGGCGCTCGCGGGTTTCGGCGGGGTCAAGCGCCGCTTCACCAAGACCGGCGAGTGGAACGGCGCCCTCATCTTCGACGATTACGGACACCACCCCGTGGAGATCAAGGCGGTGCTGAAGGCCGCCCGCGCCTCGACGGAGGGGAACGTCGTGGCCATCGTGCAGCCCCACCGCTACACGCGCCTCGCCTCCCTGTTCGACGATTTCTGCACCTGCTTCAACGACGCCGACACGGTCATCGTCGCCCCCGTCTACGCGGCGGGCGAGGCGCCCATCGAGGGCATGGACCGCGACGGCCTCGTGGCGGGCCTGAAATCCCGCGGCCACCGCGACGCCATCGCCCTCGACCGCTCGGAAGAACTCGCCGGCATCGTCGCCGGCCGCGCCAAGCCGGGCGACTACGTGGTGTGCCTCGGCGCCGGCAACATCACCCAATGGGCCTATGCCCTGCCGGGCGAGCTGGCGGCTCTGGAGGGAGTGAAGGGGTGAGGCGATGCGCGGACCGACGCCGGCTCGCACACGCTTTCGTCGGTCCCTGCGCCGTGGAGAAACCGACGCCGAGCACCGGCTTTGGTCGCGCTTGAGAGACCGACGCCTCGCCGGCTTCAAGTTCGTCCGTCAGGAGCAGATCGGTCCGTACATCGCGGATTTCGTGTGTCGTGAGGCGCGGTTGGTCATAGAGGCCGATGGCAGCCAGCATGCCGAGAACGATCACGACGCGCGCCGGGACGCATGGCTGCACCAACGCGGCTATCGCGTCCTTCGCTTCTGGAACACGGACGTCATGACCCAGACCGATGCCGTCGTCGCGACGATCCTCGCGGCCCTCCCACCCTCTCCCCGCGTGCGGGGAGAGGACGTCGAACCCCTCGCCGGGTTCGACGTGAGCCCGAAGGGCGAGGGTGAGGGGGCGA